>CAWEHD010000016.1:0-16762 GCA_963808845.1 uncultured Rubrobacteraceae bacterium | reverse complement strand
GCTGGCGCCCTCCGCTTGTCAGCACATCAGCCAGTCAGCAAGAGCACGGATAGACCGACCACCGTCCGAGAGAAGCCTCAATCGCTGTGAGATTTAGCTTCGCGGGCGTAAGCGACGCAGCCCGAGGAGTTGAAGGCTGACAAGCCGTCGAAGACGGCGTGCTGAAATGCTGACGTGCTGAGAGGCTACGGTGCCACAATTCGCAGAGTTCCAGGCAGGACCCGCGCCCTGAAGTGTTGGGTGCCAGCAAGCATCTCACCGTCCACGTGGGCCGGCACTTCTTCGGAGAATTCTACCTCGACCTCCCGCGCGCGGGCCGTATGCACCTTCCTACGCCCGGCGAGTGTGCCACGTAAGGCCGCCGGTATGAGGCGCAGAACCTCGGCCCGGTTCACTTCCTCAGACCAGACCACATCGAAGAGACCGTCGTCCAGTGCCGCCTCAGGTGCGAGCCGGAACATCGAGCCGTAGGTAGTGCCGATAGCCACCGCGACGAGTATGGTTCTGGTCTCGATGACTTCGCCGCCGATGACGAGCCTGGCCTCGTGGCACCGGAAGCCTTTGAGCAACCGCACGACAGACCACAGGTACCGACCTGTTCCCCCAAGATACGCAGGCGCCACCGCGACGCCATCAGCGACCTCGGCGTCGAAGCCGATACCTAGACCGTTGTTGAATGGGACTCCATTGACCTCTGCTGTATCCACGACGCGGACATTCCCCCCGACGAGCACTTCCAGCGCCCTCCGGAGATCCGTGCCCACGCCGAGAGCCTTGACGTAGTCGTTGCCGCTACCTGCGGGCAACACGCCCATGATCCGGCCCGTTCCTGCGCACGCCGCTGCCACCTCGTGCACGGTCCCGTCTCCACCGACTGCCACCACAGACGCCCCCCCGGGCAAACTGCGCACGATGCCGCGCGCGTGACCAGGCTCCTCCGTAACGTGCCAGACCGGCCGCAAACCTCGCTCCTCGAGAGACCGCGAGACGAACGCCCGCAATCTACCCGCCCGTCCTTTGCCGGCCGACGGATTGAGGACCAGATGTACATCTCCTCCACGAAAGACCACAGCCGGAAAATACCAGAACCGTAGCCCAGAGGCCCGGCAGTGGAGTCATTCAGGCTCTACTCGAGGTGTAGACTGCGACGAAAACTGGCGCATACCAGCGAGACCGAAGAGGTAGCCCCAGGATGGAGTTCGCGGACATTGAACAGCCGCATAGAGATATTTTTGCAGGTAGAACACGTCTCGAGCTCCACCAGAGGAACTACCGATGACCATTCATAGTTCCACGCCACTATGCACTTCCTTTTGATATGGAGTTGCGGTTGAGGTATAGATGATCTTCGCGCTCTTTGTGAGAGTCGCGCAGGGGTGGGAAAAGAGTACAATACTAGTCCACATGGCTGACCTGATCGAAAATTGCCTGCACTCGGAAGGCTTGATGCTCTCTGCCGGATCCGAATACCGCTGTCCGGTGTGTGAGGAGAGCATGGACCTCGAGGGCGTTGGTCGGTGGGTCCAGGATGCCGAGAGGAGCCGCGATGAGGCTTACTCTATGGTCGAAGGTGACGGGTTCGGAGAGATAGTGCGTGAAGAGTTACAGCGGGAAGTCTACCGGCGACGGAGGGTAATGTATGAGTTAGAGAATGTGCCCCGGGTTGTGACGGCGCGGCCTGAGATGATCCTTGTAATTCACGATGCTGTGGAGGCTTCTTATGGGTGCCGAATCTTCTACAAGGAGCCGCGACCGGCGGGAGTCGTGGAGCAGGTTAGCGTTGGGGCCGTACTCGACCGAATCCTGGAGCTGCGCTCTGACCCCGACCCTGTCGTAAGGCTCATCTCCCAGAAGATCGAGGAGTTTCACGCCTTCCGCTCGAAACTCTCTGAAGTCGGAGAGCCCGCGCCGGAGCGCAGGGTGTTCTACGCAAACGAGTTCTGAAAGCTCTGGGGTGCTGGCGGACGCGTCCAGCAACGGCTAGAATTGATCGAAGGATGGATACCTACCTTGGAGGCGCGGTCGCATGAGCGGGAGTACCTTCATAGCCCTGGTCGTCATGATCCTTATCTTGCTCTTCATCATCATGTCCATCGGGCCTCTGGTCACCGCTTTCTAAGCATTTCAGCGAGTCAGCACTTCAGCAAACTAAAAGCTGACCAGCCGAAGTGCTGACCAGCGCGGGTTTTGGAAGGATCGACCCTTCCAAAACCCACTGTTAGAACGAGAACGTTTCGAGGACAGAGTAGGTGACTCCGCCTGCCCTCTGGCACGCTCTCCACAAGCTCTACACCAGATACCGTAAAGCGAAGCGCGGGCGGGGAGACACTCGCGACTTCGAGCTTCGCCTGGCGGCCCCGTGTCCGGCCGAGGGTCAGGTGGGGTACATAGGGCCGTTCCTCTCTCCCGAAACCGGCCGGCTCGAGGAGATCCTCCACGGTCTTGGCCACAGCGCGTAGCGACTCTGACCCTTCTCCGACGCCGGCCCAGAGGATGCGGGCCCTCCTCTCTGAGGGGAAGGCCCCGAAGCCCGAGGTCGAGACCTCGAACGGTTCGTGCCCCTCGCGTAGCGGCCCGAGCGCCAGCGTCACCCTGCTCATGTCGTCCTCGGTCACGTCGCCAAGGAACTTCAAGGTCAGGTGGAGTTTCTCGGGCCCGATGAGACGGAAATCTTTGCTCGCCGGCAGGGCGCGTGCCGCGCGAAACAGCGCCTCCCTGACCCTTTGCGGCGGGAAGACGGCGACGAAGATTCGCACCGCGGTCCTAGATGGAGCTTGACGTTCGGCCGTTCTCGCTGGCTGTACGGCCGAAGGCGGCGCGGTTGGCGATCAAGGCTGCGGTGGCCCCAGCTCCGACGCCGTTGTCCACGTTGACGACGGAGAGACCGGGGGAGCAAGTCTGGAGCATGCTGAGTATGGCGGCAGTACCGTCGCCGCCGAGGCCGTAACCCGTGGAGGTCGGAAGCCCTATCACAGGTACGGCGACGAGGCCTGAGACCACGCTAGGCAGCGCGCCTTCCATCCCGGCGGCGACCACCAGGCAGTCGGGGTCGAACCTTCTCAGCTCCTCCAACGGGGCAGCTAGGCGATGGACGCCGGCCACCCCGACGTCGTGGAAGCCCATCACGGATGCGCCCATCTCGCCGGCCACCGCGAGCGCCTCCTCGAGAACGGGCAGGTCTGAGGTACCCGCGCTCAGGGCGCCGACGCGGCCCCCGCTCGGAGCCGGCTCTCCGCCACCGATCACGACCGAGCGTCCGGCCCGCCGGAACGGGGTCTCAGGGAGCGTCGCGCGGATCCTGGCCTCATGCTCGGGGGTGGGGGTGCTTACGATCACGCGCCCGCACGACTGCAGCAGGGCCGCGCAGATACTTGCCACCTGGGCGGGGCTCTTGCCGCGGGCGTAGACGACCTCGGGGACGCCCTTCCTGACAGAGCGGCCGAGATCGAGGGCGGCGAACTCCTCGAGGTAACGGACCTCCCCCCTCTTCAGGCGTCCGGCGGCGGACTCAGGAGAGAGTTCGCCGCTTGCGACCGCCGCCAGAGTCTTCTCGAGTTCGTCCATGTCCTCCGCTTCCAGGTATAGAAAGGTTGCCAGCGGGTAAGAATCTAGCACGTTCCTATCCCCGGTGGCCTTAAGGAGAGCCCGTGACGATAATCGAGTTGACCTTGTCTCTGGTGGCTATACTCGGTGCCGCGATCCTTTTCACCAACGCCGTAGAGATCATGGGCGACCGGCTGAACCTGGGGGCAGGGGCCGTGGGGAGCATACTCGCGGCCGTCGGCACGGCGTTGCCTGAGACCATGATCCCGGTGGTCGCGATCATCGGTGCCTTAATCCTTGGTTCGGGTGGCGCCGCCGCAGGCGAGATAGGTATCGGCGCGATCCTGGGCGCGCCTTTCCTGCTCGCGACGCTGGCCCTGTTCATCGTCGGGGCGGCGGGCATAGGCTATAAGGGACGAAGGAAGACGGGGAGTGAGATCACAGCAGACAGGCAGACCGCCATCCCCGACCTCGTGTTCTTCCTGGCCTGCTTTATCCCGGCCGCTGCGGCGGGCCTCCTGCCCCTGCCTCTGCCGGTGAAGATAGGCCTTGCTGTGGCGCTGCTGGTTGCTTACGTCCTCTACGTGGTACGTACGGTAAAGCGGGGTGGAGAGGCCGAAGATGATATCCCCGCCAGGCTCACGCTCTGGCCCTTTAGCTCTCAGGGGCCGACCTGGGCCGTAACCGTACAGCTGATCGGGACGATCGCCGTTATGGCCTTCGGAGCCCACCTCTTCGTCGGCGCCGTGGAGCATATCTCCAAGTCCGTAGGAATCCCCGCCGGCCTGATCGCACTCGTCCTCGCGCCTCTGGCGACGGAGCTGCCGGAGAAGTTCAACTCCGTCCTCTGGCTCAGGGATAACAAAGACACCCTGGCCATCGGCAATATCACGGGGGCGATGGTCTTCCAGAGTACCATCCCTGTCTCGATCGGGGTGCTCTTTACGCCGTGGCGACTCGACTTCATTACCGCCGTAGCGGCCATCTTCGCCATCCTCTCGAGTATAGTCTTCCTCGGGTTCCTGCTGCGCAAAGCCCCGCTCAAGGCGTTCTACATGCTCGGCGCAGGATCACTCTACATAGTCTTCCTCGTGACGGCGATCATCTACCTCGTCAGCGGCTAAGTTGGACCGGGCCTCCCACTTGTTTTCCCCCTTTCCTGATAACATAGGTAGCCTGTCGTATGGTCGAGGAGGAAGCCGACTCAGATGGAATTCATGACGGGAGAGTGGTTTGGCCGGCTCTTGGGAGTGCTGGTCGTGAACCTGATCCTCTCCGGCGACAACGCTGTGGTCATCGCGATGGCTGCCCGCACCCTCGAGGGAGCCAACCGGAGGAAGGCCATCATCTGGGGCGCGGCTGGGGCCGTCGTGCTCAGGCTACTCTTCGCCGCCGTTATTACCTTGCTATTGGAGGTGCCTTTACTGCAGGTGGTCGGAGGATTGCTCCTCGTCTGGATCGCCTGGAAGCTGATCCATGAGGGTGACGGCGGTGAAGACGACGAGGATAAGGTAAAGGCTGGTTCGAGCACCTGGCAGGCCGTCAGGATCATAATCGTGGCTGACGCGGTGATGTCGCTGGACAACGTGATCGCGCTGGTCCAGGCCGCCAGGATTGGGGGCGAGGTCGACATCTCGCTACTCGTCATCGGGCTGGCGACAACGATACCGCTGGTGATCTTCGGGGCGGCGCTGCTGACGTCTCTTCTGACCCGTTTCCCTTTCCTCGTCTACCTGGGCGCCGGTCTGCTCATCTACCTGGCAGTTGAGATGATCTTCGCCGACAAACTAACCCACCCCTATCTGGAGCATTACGAGAGCATCGAGTGGATCATCGGCATCGCCGCAGCCGGCATCTTTATGCTCGTGGCCTGGCTGTGGGCACGAAGATCGAGCACCGGGGGGGCAGGGTAGGACGACCCTCTAGCGGTTCAGGAGCCTACCGAGGAGTCTCCTGTTCCTGAGGCGCTCGAGCTCGGAGGAGCTCTCCTCCAGTTCCTGCTCGACGCGGGCTATGTGCTCGATACGCTCCATGAGCATAAGCCTCTCCTCGGCCGCGGCCCGCAGCTCCAGCACCTCTTCCGTCAGGCGCCTGCGCTCCTCGACCGAGCCCTTGATCTCTCTCTGGAGCCGTGCGTTGGATGCGCGGACCTCCCGTAGCTGGCCTGACAATCTTCCGACCTCCTCGCGGGCACCGGCCAGCTCCCTCGCGATGGTCGCCGCCCCGGCCAGGCTCCTTACGGTCTCCAGGGGGACGTTGCCGCCAGCGTCTGAGAGACCCTGCGCTTCCTCTTCGGACATGTTTAGAAAGCGGGCCGCTTCTGAAACAGAGACGGAGGATTCGGGCATTGTCGCTCCCTTCGGTCGCCTAGCATTTCAGCACTTCAGCCCGCTCAGGCTTCGCCTCGCTCGTCAGCAATTCAGCCTCCCCGTCGACGAGACCGCTAGGGCCCCCTCTCGACTAGTGGTGCTCTCTCAGGAGCGTAAGAGCCCGCTCCAGTTCTGGTCCATCACCGCCCGATCGCTCCCCTCCTCCTTCCCCCCGTCGTCATCCCTCACTTCATTGACACTACAACATTATGGCTGCTGAAGTGCTTGACATCTTCCTAGCTGCCCGACAGGGCGCCCGTGCTGAAATACCCGCTGACCCTGGCTGAAATGCTACTATTCTGCGGGCTGTTCTCGGGGCCGAACGGTTAGCGACAATTCCTTGTTTCCCCGCAGAACGCGTAGCGTGGCGTCCTGGTCGATGGATGAGGCGTCGAGCAGGTTGAGGAGATCGTCGTTGGAATGGACGGGGTCCCCTTTCAGGCCTACGATGAGGTCTCCTGGTTTCACGCCGGCCCTCTCGGCAGGGCTGTTCGGGGCTATGTTCCTCACGCCGGCGCCGCCCTCGAACTCGCCGCGCGCCTGGCGGCTCTCTACCACCACCCCGAGGTAGGCGCGGCGCACCCGCCCCTCCGTTACGAGCGTGAAGACCACGCGGCGGAATGTGCCGGAGACGGGGACGGCGAAGCCTATCCCCTGCGCGCCGCCGATGATGGCCGTGTTGATGCCCACGACCCTTGCCGAGGCGTCGGCCAGCGGGCCGCCCGAGTTGCCGGGGTTGATCGCCGCGTCGGTCTGGATCACGTTCTCTATCAGCCGTCCGCTCTCACCCCTTATAGAACGCCCGAGGGCGCTGACCACCCCAGCCGTGACGCTCCGCTGGAAGCCGAGAGGGTTCCCGATCGCGACTACGAGCTGGCCGACTACGAGATCACCCGCGTCGCCAAGCACGGCGACCGTCGGCTCCTCCTCGGTGTCGAAACGGACGACGGCGAGATCGCTTGGCGGATCGTCGCCGAGCACATCGGCTGGTACGGATGACCCGTCCGAGAGGGTGACGTGTATATCTCCGCCGGGGTTGCCTGCCCTGCGGCTGCGCAGGCCGCGTACGACGTGGCTGTTGGTTATTGCGGTAGTCGAGTCGCCTTCGATGCCGACTATCACCCCGCTCCCGCCGCCGCGCCCGTCGGGCAGGCCGACCGAGATCACGGCCGGCTCCAGTCTCTCCGTTACGTCCCTCACCGCCCGCGAGTAGGCGTCTAGCTCCGCGTCCCCGAGACGCGAACTCGCCGAGAGGTTCTCGAAGATCTTCATCCACTATTTGTACCGCACCGCAGGGACGCCGCCACCCGGAAGAACGGCCAGGTATCGCGGGGTTCCGACCGCCCGCCTGCCCCGAACCATCAGTAGAGAGCCGATAGAGATGTCCCTCCGCAAGATCCCGCCCAGAACCATATAATCCGCACCATGAGTCCTCTGCCCGACCCACGTCTCTCCGCCGCGATACTGGCCGCCAGGTCGGCGCGGTTCGCGAGCCGGAGGCTGAAGACAGGTGGGGGCTCGACGGTGCCAGGGGTCGTGGCGCGCAGGGTGGACCCGAAGGTCCTGACCAAGCTCTCGCGGCGGCTGCGTCTCGGGTCGGCGGCGATTACGGGTACCAACGGCAAGACGACTACGAGCAGGATGGTCTCCAAAATACTCCAGGCCGCCGGTATCAGGGCCGTGAACAACTCGACGGGTGCGAACCTGGTCACCGGCGTGACCGCGGCCCTAGTCTCGGACTCAGGACTGGCCGGGGGGCCTCTCTCGGACATGGGGCTCTTCGAGGTGGACGAGGCGAGCGTGCCAAAGGTGGCCACAGAGGCGGAGATCGAGATCCTCGCGGTTCTGAACCTGTTCAGGGACCAGCTCGACCGCTACGGGGAGCTTGCCTACACCGGCAAGGTCATAGCCTCGGCCTTCGGGGACCTGCCGCAGGGCGGCGCGGTGGTCCTGAACGCTGACGACCCTCTCGTCGCTAGCCTCGGGCGCTCGGCCAAGAAGCCTGTCTTCTACGGTGTGGAAGAACCTTCTCTTGATACCGGGCGTCTGCAGCACGTCGCCGACTCGAAGGACTGCCCCGTGTGCGGTACCGCCCTCGTCTACGAGACCGTGTACATGGGGCATGTCGGGGTCTACGACTGCCGCCACTGCGACTTCTCGCGGCCTGAGCCAGCCTACCGCGCGAGCAGGGTACGGCTCGAAGGGGCCAGGGGGTCGGAGTTCCTCCTCTCGACCCAGAAGGGCGAGGCGGACGTGAAGATAGGTCTCCCCGGTCTCTACAACGTCTACAACGCCCTGGCCGCTGCCGCGGTGGCCGGGGAAGCCGGGGTCGGGCTCGCTGAGATATCCCGCGGCCTCGGGGAGTTTGGGGGGGCTTTCGGGAGGGTCGAGAGGGTAAAGGCTGGGGACAGAGAGGCTTTCCTGCTGCTCATAAAGAACCCTGTCGGGTTCAACGAGATCCTGCGCACCTTCGTAACGGGCGCAGAAGCCAAGAACGTCCTGATCGCCATAAACGACAACGATGCCGACGGCAGGGACGTCTCGTGGCTCTGGGACGTAGATTTCGAGATGCTCGCCGACGCGAGGGAGGAGGGCAAGACGGACGCAGCCCCTTTCATCGTAAGCGGCATCAGGGCCGATGACATGGCAGTGCGCCTCAAGTACGCGGAGCTTCCCGTTGGCCCCCTCATCCCCGACCGCGAGGAGGCCATAAAGGCCGCGCTACAATCGACCCCGCCGGGCGAGACACTCTACGTTTTGCCCACGTACACGGCAATGCTGGAGATCCGGCACACCCTGAGCGAGATGGGTTACACGCATCCGTTTTGGGAAGATTAGCATTTGCCTCGCCGTAGGATTCATCGCAAATTCATCGCCATGTGCTTCAGTAGAGGTGTTTTGAGGATTGAGGAGAAAGGAGCTGGCGTCTACGTGAGAAGTAGAGGCGGCAACATCTTGGCAGACACCACCTTACAGGAGGAGACAGGGTAATGGACGATAATGGCCGTCGGGGAACAATGGTTGGCCCTACATTGATGGACGAAACTGGCGAAGACTTCACCGACGCGTGGGGGCGGCGCTGGATCGTGGTAGGAGAGGTTGTTGCAGAGGAGATCGACGTGGCGGAGATGGATGAAAGGCGCACCGTCGACTATGTCCCACCACCTGAGCCAGATTTTCGGACCCTATCCGTCGAAGAGTTGGCCGAGAAGTTGCGCCCAAGACGACTCGTTGGCGGCTTCGAGTATCGGCTCGAGCAACCAGATTACGAAGTCGCTGAGCGGATTCTTGCGATAGAGGAGTCTCCGCGTACAAATGGATTACAACTGCCGGAGGCGCGGTTCATTATAGGGACCGACGACCGAAGACAACTCTTGCGTCCTGCGGATTACCCAGGAAGCGCGAACGCGCACTTGGCAAACCAGAACTGCACGGCTACGATGATCGGACCAAGCACCGCGCTGTGTGCCGCTCACTGTTTCTACAACGGCGGTTGGATAGCGTCGAGTAGCATCACGTTCGGCGCAAACAACGTGGCCCCGACCGCTCCTTTCGGCAGTTTCCTCGCCGACAGCCTTACTCTGCCGGGAGCTTGGGACCGCGCGCCCTCTTCGCCTGGTGGTGGATGGGACTGGGACTTCGCAGTTCTGGAGTTCAGCCCGACGAGACCTGACCTGGGACGCCAAACCGGCTGGCTCGGAGTCGAACAGAACTTCAGCGGCGCTCACACGATCATTGGTTACCCAACGGACAAGCCCGTTCCGACGTCCTGGATCAAGGGCGGTACGTTCACGGCATCGCCAGGGAGCCGCTATGAGCACAACATTGACATCATGCCCGGAGACAGCGGTGCTGGTGCCTACCACGACGACGACCTGCGCTGCGCGGGAATTCAGTCAACGCAGTGGCGCATGGGCAGTCCACCTCGCACCTGGAACGAAGTTCGACGATGGGATTCGGTTACCTACAACTTCTTCGACGCTTATGGGAACTGGCCGCGCTCTTAGGAGCGCGTAGGACTCTTCGGGGTTCAGTGGTCGATGAGCTGAGGCGACGCTAAGGGCAGCACAAGAAGCCCGCAGAGTCGGCCACGCTGATTCATCGCCATCCGCTAGCCTGCGGGCAAAGAAGTTGCAAACAAACCCGCCGGGAAAGGCGGATGTGCCAACGTAGGAGGGTGATCATGCAGATCGGAGCAATCGACTAGTCAAGCTCACAAAAACCGACGACGAATTCCTCCAATTGGTGGAAAGCAACGTGGTTTGGATCGCACGTTCGGCCGATGACGTAAGACAGCATCGCGAAGCCCAATACGGTCCATTCGGGGAAACTCTCTGAATAGGCTGGGGAGGGGCTTGCCGCAAGAGATTCATCGCTACGGTTGCCAGAAAGGACGGGAAGGGGGCAAACCGCGACGGTCATTGAAGTAGTTGACGCAATCAACCACCTAACGTTCTTCTAACCGACGTAAGGAGGGAACCGAGCCATGAGCGAGATCCTGATCAACACCACGACCAGGGGAGTCCAACATCAGCCCGCCATCGCCCCACTAGGCAATACGCATTTCTTTGTGGTATGGGTTGACAGCAGCGACCTCAACATCAAGGGCCGGATCATCCAGGCGAACGGGAACCCGAGTGGCGGCGAGTTCGTCGTCAACACGCCTACGCCGACAGGAGCCAACACGAACCGGCAGCTGCCAACGGTCGCCCGTTCAGGCCGGGGCCCGGTCGTTGCGTGGAACGAGGATGCCCTCAATCCTCCGGGGCCCCGGCCCCACGTGAAGTTGCGGAGGTTCGACATGGATGGGCGACCGTCCGGCCCCGAAATCCAGGTCAGTACCACCGACGTCGACACCAAGGATCGGCCCGCCATCAACTTCATGATCGACGGAGGCTTCCTCGTCAGCTGGATAGACGCGCGGCGGGATCAACGCATCCGCGCGCGACGGTTCGGTTTCGACGGAGCGCCAGAAGGCGAGGAGTTCAAAGTCAATACCACCGACGGGTTCCACGAGGCCCCGATTGCGACCCAGCTGGTCGGTGGAAACTATGTGATCGCGTGGAGAAGCGGCTTCGGCCCGCCTGGAGGAGGAGCGCTCGTGTTCCGAATATTCGACCTAGAAGGATCGCCAGTCGTAGGCGAGACTACACCGAACCTGTCCGGGTTTACGGGACCGAAGGCCATGACGCTCCTCGACGACGGGCGGTTCGTCATCGCCCATGTCAGGGCTTTGGGCGAGAGCGACCTTGGCGTCCCCAAGAACGCCTTGCACGCGAACGTGTTCCAGCCTAGTGGCGCTTCGGCCAATATTCCGATCTTTGCCACCGGCGGACAAGAAGAGATCAACTGCTCTTCTCCCACGCTCGCGCCGCTGCCGGGCAGACGGTTCCTGCTTGCCTGGGTGCAAAAGAGGGCAGATACCTTCGCCACCACCCCGAGCGTCAGGGCCAAAGTCTTTTCCGGTAGCCAAGGTGAATCTGTCGGCCAGGAGGTCGAGGTCAATACCACAATGGATGACCCTAGCGTCGTTCGATCCAGTGCGCGGGCCGCGACGCTCTTTGCTTTCGGAGAGAGCGAGAAGGCCTTTGTGCCTGGGCCGACAACAGCCGGACCGGCGGCGACACATCGGACTTTGCGGTACGCGGACGGGTGCTTCCAATCCTGCCTTCAGGGGGATTGGGATGACCGAGGCATTATGAAATTGCTTCGCACCCAAAGGAGGGCAAACTCCCCCGAGTAGCTCATAGCCCGGGTCCATCGCTAGCTCTCGGCCTGCTCTCCTAGCTCCGGGATGGCGCCAAGCTGGAGATAATGGAGGACCACTACCGCGACCAGCAGGCCGAGGGGCTCATCACGATGGCGAAGCTCCGCGAGAGTCTCAACGGGGTGTCCTAAGAGCGCGAGGATTTGGAGGCGCCTCCAAATCCTCGCGGACGGGGAGAGCCGCCTGCGCGAGCTTGAGGAGCTTCCCCTGTTAGTCGAGGAGTGCCTCAAGGACTTGCCGTACTTCGTGGACCGGATGCCGGTCATCCGCGAGTACGAGACGATAGGCATGGAGCGAACCCCCTACAATCCGCTCGGGATCTACACGCTCACCCCCGAGAGGATCCGGCTCCTGATCGAGGAAGTGGAGGCGGGCAGCAGGGGTCGCGAGAGGCGCGAGGTTACGGGAGCTTTATGCTATGCTCGGGCTTCGGACGGCACCCTGGAGATCACGGTGGGGCCACCGGCGGAGCTGCGAAGGGAGTTATGCCGTGCGACGGACCAGGCTCACTATCCACCACCTTTACGCGGACATGATGAACCTCTACGGCGACCGCGGGAACGTAATCTCCATCAAGAAGCGCTGCGAGTGGCGCGGCATTCCTGTTGAGGTCGTCGACGTTGGCCTCACAGAGATGATAAGGCCGACCGGCTGCGATCTTTTCCTGTTTGGTGGCGGCCAGGATAGGGAGCAGGCCCTGCTCGCAGAAGACCTCTCGGGTTCCAAGGGCGCGGATTTGAGAACCATAGTGGAGGACGGCGGCGTGGTCTTGGGGGTGTGCGGCGGCTACCAGCTCATGGGCCACTCTTATGAGACCCCTGAAGGCGAGAAGCTCCCTGGTGTCGGCATCTTCGACCTGCATACAGAGCCGAGGAGACAGGAAGAAGAGCGATTGATCGGGAACGTGCTGGTCCGCGTCCGGACCCCCGAAACCGGCGAGATAGTCGGATTCGAGAACCACGGCGGAAGGACCTACCTCGGCGAAGACGTCAAACCGCTGGGCGAGGTGATCGTCGGCTTCGGCAACAACGGTAAAGACGGTACCGAGGGGGCCCGTCGCCTCAACGCATACGGTACCTATCTGCACGGCTCTTTGCTCCCCAAGAACCCCTGGCTCACAGACCAGCTCATCCTGGACGCCCTGAGCCGTGTTGACGAGAGCTTCGAGCTCGAACCCCTGGACGATACAACTGAGGGTCGCGCTTTCTCGTCGGTGGCCGGCCGCGTGGCCGGCAGGCGGTAAGGCACCCCGATCTTCCTCGCGTCAGGATTTCTCAGCGAACAGACGTGGGGAAGCACGTCACGAATTGCACGTCGACCTGTTAGTTGCCGCTACCGGTCGGCGGATTCGGCCACCCGGCGGTAAAAGGAGCGAGCCTCGTCGAGGACCGCGACGAAGTCGCCGAAGTGGGCGTCGCGGGTCGCCGGAGCGAAGTGGCCGTGCTCGTCCGACGAACTGCTCGAGCGTGTCGAGGAACTCCAGGCACCATCGGGCGTCGGCCACCCGCGCGACGCGCCGGCCGTGCGACGTCGACGTACACAGGGGAGGTGTGGGCGAGCACCGACTCGTCGAGGGTGTTGGGGTGACCGGACGCCGCGGGCCACGGCCGCGATCCAGGTCGGCCGTCCATCCACCGTCGTCTCGAACCGGAGTTCGGATGCCGCGTCGCCCTCGGCCATCACCCCGTCCGGCCCGACGAGCGTCAGGTGCTCGGCCCCGGGCCCCGAACGCGGGCCCGGATGTCGAGGCGTCGCCCGGCGGCCAGGTCGAGCACGGCGCCCGGGTCCTTGCCCGTTCACCTCGAACGTGAGCCACGGGCCGTTCGTGACCATCGTGCGCCCGCCGCGGATGGCGTCCTTGAACGCCGCCACGGACAGGCCCCGCTCGCCCAGGTGCGCGTAGACCCGCCCCCAGCCGGCGGGTTGGAGGCCACGCCGGGACCGTGGGAGAAGGAGAGGAAGGCATCGGTGCCGGCGGTAGCGGCGAGCCGCAGCCCGCACGAGAGCAGGCGGTGGTAGAGGAACATCGCGCCCTCGTCGTCGAAGGGGGAGATGAGGTCGACGGAGTCTACGACACCGAGCGCGGCGTCGGCGACGAGCTCGCGGGCCTCGACCGAGCGCGGGTTCTCGAAGAAGCGGGCGGTGGATCCGTCGTCCGGGAACGCCGTGAACGCGGGGTGAGGATAGCCGACCGTCGCGCCCAGCGCCTGCATCTCCTCGCACGCGACCTTGTTCGGTGGCCAGTCCTCAGGGTGGTCCGAGCGCTCGTGGCCGGCGTAGTAACGGGTCGGAGGCGCGCTCGGGCCGAGGGCGTGAACGTGGCCGAGAAGGTCGTTGCGGTACTCGACTCCCATCCGCGCTACCGCGTCGTCGGTCGACCACGGCAGATCGGTGCCGGCGAACTGCTCGAGCATCTCGCGGTCGTAGACGAGCGAGGTGCTGAGGTTCGCCGCCACGAGGTTGGCCAGGTGCAGGCCCTCGCCGAGCTGCATCCGGGCCGCGTCGCCAGGCGTGCAGACCAGGTCGCCGCTGTAGTTCATGTGGATGTGCAGGTCGCCGCCGTACCAGCCTTCGGCGGCCGGGTCGAACAGTCGTGGCGGATCGCACTCGACGATGCGCGTCTCGCCCGCGGCCGGGCGCACGTCGAGCTCGGTCCGCTCGAACTCGATGCCCCGGGTGCAGACGACGTGCAGTGGCTCGGCCGGCACCGCGAGCGGTCATGTCGTGGCCGTGGAAGAACGGCCGGTGATGGACGTCCCACTTCGCCAGCACGCCCTCGGGGAACCAGGCCCCGCCGCTGGAGTCGGTGACCGACCATCGCGCGCACCGAGGAGACGAGAGCCGGAGCTCGGCCGTCGCGGACGGTCGGACCGCGCCGTCGACGCTCAGCGTCTCGTCGCCGTCGACGACGGCGAACGACCGGATCGGCCCCGTCGAGGTCTATCGTCTCGATCGCGGCACCGCGCGGCGCCAAGCGCACGTCGCGGCCCGCGACGGTGAGGGAGAGTTCGGCGTCTGCGGCCGAGTCGATGACGACGTCGATCGCCACGGTATGGCCCGCGTATCGCGGGCCGGGCCGGCCCGACGTCGGCGCTCAAGCGCCCCGCCCTCGTCGACCCGCACCACGACGATGCCCGGCGGGACGTCGTCGCCGATCACCGAGCGGATGGCCTTCGCCCAGTCGCCTGTGACCGCGAACGCCTCGAAGACCGGCCGACAGGGAGAAGCGGGCCCACCGGAAGAAGTCGGGGAGCTGCTCGTCGCCCCAGTCCCACGGACGTCCCTTGAGGAGCCGGTGGTAGTGGGCAAGCGCCTCGATTGCCTCGGCCGGCATATTCAGCGTTAGTGTCTCCTGACAACACATGGATCAGCCCCTCAGTCACACTCCGGGCAGGCGCACAGCAACTTCAGTCGTTCCCAGCGCCCTGCCGTCGGACACTAACGGTGCCACAACAGCCCGCGGCCCTGCGGTCCAAACTCGCGCGCCATGGACTGCGCCAGCGCCCTCAATCCGAACTTGCCTACCGCCAGGGCCGAGGACCTGGCCTTGCCGCGAAGCGCCGCTGATGCACCCGTTAGCAGGATGGTTCCATGACTGGCCTCGACCATCGCCGGTAGGACCTGTCAGTGGGGATGGGTCGCGCCTCGCCTCCGCCGGCCTCGATCTCCTCTCTCACCGCCGCTACGCTCTCCTCCCTGCGCGCCATGAGGGCCACGGCGAAGCCCCCGGGCCGACACCCAGAATCGCTGCCACTTTCATACATTGCTCCTATCCCGCTCTGTCCACGCACTGCCTACCGGGAACTCGTACGCCTCCAACGATTCCGGCTTCATCTCGATGCTGTAGCCTGGTGCGGTAGGCGGCATGTAGCAGCCATTTTCGACGTGCACGGGGTCCAGAAAATGCTGGTGGAGGTGGTCCACGTACTCCAGGATTCGTTCCTCGAGCGAGGCACCGATACAGATATAGTCGAAGATGGAGAGGTGCTGGGCGTACTCGCACAGTCCGACGCCGCCTGCGTGCGGGCAGACCGGCACGCCGAACTTCTTCGCCATGAGCAAGACTGCGATGACCTCGTTGACGCCGCCGAGGCGGCAGGCGTCTATCTGGCAGAACGAGATGGCATCTGCCTGGAATAATTGCTTGAAGAGAATGCGGTTCTGGCAGTGCTCGCCCGTTGCGACACCGACCGGTGCTACTGCCTTGGCTATCGCGGCGTGGCCGAGCACGTCGTCGGGGCTCGTCGGCTCCTCTATCCAGTAAGGGTCGAACTCAGCGAGACGCTCCATGTTCTCTATGGCCTCGTTTACGTCCCAGACCTGGTTCGCGTCGAGCATCAACTTGCGATCCGGGCCGATCTCCTCGCGCACTAGAGCAGCCCGCCTGGCGTCGTCTTCGACATCCAGGCCTACTTTGATCTTGACGTGCCCCCAGCCCGCCTCTACGGCCTCCCGCGAGAGTTGCCTGACCTTCTCGTCAGGGTACCCGAGCCAGCCCGCGCTCGTCGTGTACGCGGGGAAGCCATACGAGTGCATCACTGCCTTCCTATCACGCTTCGTCGCTTCGTTTTCGCGCAGGATCTCGAGCGCCTCCTCGGGTGTGATCGCGTCGGTTATGTAGCGGAAGTCCACGCAGTAGATAAGCTCTTCCGGACTCATGTCTACAAGGAGCTTCCAGAGGGGCTTGCCTTCGGACTTGGCGTAGAGATCCCAGACTGCGTTGACGATTGCGGCCGTCGCGAGGTGGATCACACCCTTCTCAGGCCCGACCCACCTGAGCTGGCTGTCCCCGGTTACGTGGCGCCAGAAAGCGCCCATGTCCTGTGTAAAGGACTCGAGCGTCCTTCCGACGACGCGTGGGGCCAGCGCCTCTATGGCGGCGACGCACAGTTCGTTGCCGCGCCCGATGGTGAAGGTGAGGCCGTGGCCTTCGAGGTCCTTATCCGTCTCGAGGATCGCGTAAGCAGCCGAGTAGTCGGGGGCCTGGTTCATGGCGTCCGAGCCGTCGAGATTCTCGGATGTGGGAAAGCGGATGTCGCGGGCCACTACCCCTGTTATAGTGGTCACTTCTTACCTTCTCTCG
>CAWEHD010000015.1:0-103285 GCA_963808845.1 uncultured Rubrobacteraceae bacterium | reverse complement strand
GCTCCTCGTAAGCCGCGAGAGACGCCTTGTGCGCCATCGAGGGCCTCCTCCGGCGTCGCCTCCTCGGTGAGGACCGTGCCGATGGCGACCTGGATCTCCTCGGACATCGTTGGGTAGACAGGGACCCCGGGCCTGGCCTTCCCGTGCTCGAGCATGACCGCGGAAATCATCGTAGATCGGCTCATCGAACTTGTCTATGGTGTCGAACAGTTTCGGGGAGGTCGGCAACTGACCGGTTACCTCGTTCATCCCCCCTATGAAAACATCCTTGGTGAACTCCATGCACATCTCGACCTTCTTGGGGTCGTCTGAGAAGGAGCCTATGGTCCACCCGCCGCTGCCCGACGACGGTGTGTCGTCGGCGCTCTTCGTCGGAAGTAGCGAGACCTCCCACTTCTTGAACTCTTCGGGCGGCAGTGAGTCCTTCAAGGTCGGATACTGGAAGTCGCCGCCCTGAAACATCGCGACCTGCTGTGCCTGGGCCGCCGCTTCGAACTCGGCGTAGTCCTTGATCGTCGCGACCCGCTGGGGCGAGGCGCCGCTGTCCACGGTCTCTTTGAGGAAATTCATCTCGTTCAGCATGTACGTGCGGTGCGGCTCCTCGCCGAAGATCGGCTTGCCCTGCTCGTCGACCAGCTCGCCACCCTGGCTCCAGAAGTGGGCCAGGTTGTCGAAGGTGGTGCCCTCCCACCTTCCGCCGTTGAAGAGGTAGCCGTCGACCTTGGGGTCTTTCTCCTCGGCCGCGTTCGCTGCCTCTATCAGCTCGTCCCAGGTCCTTGGCGCCTCTGGCACCAGATTCGTCCTCCGGTACAGGATCCGCCCGTCCGTGGCAAACCAGTAAGCGTACATCTTCCCGTCATCACCGACGACGATGTCGCTGACGAAGGGAAACAGGCCGTTTATCTCTTCTTCGGTGAAGTACTGGTCTATCGGCTGCAAAGCCCCCTGCTCGATGAACTGTGCGACGACGAAGGAGTCTACGTTGGCGCAGTCAGGCGCCCGCCCGACCCTGGCCTCCTCGAGCAGGCGCGCCTGTTCCTGAGTTGTCTGATCGTCCGGAATGATCTCAAGCTCCAGCTTCCAGTCAGGGTGATCCTCCGCGAACTTCGTGAAGAGCTTCTCGAAGCCATCGGCCCAACTTGGTGTCGAGGACTGGTGGGTGTAGCTGGAGTTCAGCTGCAGCGACATCGTATTCGGGGCGTCCTCTTTGCCTATGCGATCCAGCGTCAGAACACTGCTGCCGCCTCCACAACCGACGACGGCCCCGACCACAGCCAGAACCATAGCCAGCCGAACGGACCGCAAGACCCACAGTCTCATATAGAACCCTCCCCCTGGATCAGGCGTCGCCTGAGACGCACGGCAACCTCCATCGACATCCTTTCCCCAGCCAGCGTTCCCCGCACCAGCACCATAACAGTAACCTAGTAGCCAGTGCGCATCAAGAGCTACTAAGGATTCTCGGCGGTTTCCTCTGCTTTGGCGCCAGAACAGTGACAGAACAGGAAAGCAAGATCTATGCTGTAATGAGTGGCGAGATGGGAGACAGGGAGAAGGAGCACCAATATGGACAAGAAGGTCTACCGCAGTGAACTTACGCCGATCAGCTTCCTCAGGCGCAGCGCCTACATGTTCCCCGAGAAGACTGCCGTCGTCTACGGCGAGAGGCGTTACTCCTACAGCGAGTTGGAGGAGCGGGTCGACCGCCTGGCCTCGCGGCTGCGGGACGCCGATCTGCAGAAGGGTGACCGCGTCGCCTTCCTCTGCCCAAACACACCGCCCATGCTCGAGGCCCACTACGCTGTGCCGGCCGCCGGGCTCGTTCTCGTCGCCATCAACACCCGTCTCGGCAAGGATGAGGTCACTTACATAGTCGAGCACTCGGGCGCGAAGATGGTCTTCGTTGACGCCGAGCTGGAGGAGCTGCTCGCTGACGTTAGTGGCGTCGAGACCGTGCGCATCGACGACACCGGGGAGCAGGGAGACCCGTACGAGGATTACCTGGCCGAAGGATCGCCCGAGCCCGCTTCCGACGTGCTGGAAGACGAAGAAGAGACAATCTCCATCAACTACACCTCAGGTACCACGGGGCGTCCCAAGGGCGTGATGTACACGCACCGGGGTGCTTACCTGAGCGCGCTCGGAAACGCCATCGAGATCGGGATGGGCTACGAAACCAAGTACCTTTGGACCCTCCCCATGTTCCACTGCAATGGGTGGACGTATCCCTGGGCCGTGACCGCCGTCTCGGGGACGCACGTATGTCTCAGGAAGGTCGAGCCCCCGCGCATCTGGGAGCTCTTCGAGGACGAGGGGATCACACACTACTGCGCGGCCCCGACCGTCCAGATCGGTATAGTCAACGAAGAAGCGGCGCACGAACTGGAGAGTCCCGTAACCGCAGCCATCGCTGGGGCCCCGCCTCCCCCCACCCTGCTCGGCGGCCTCATCGACCTGAACATCCGTCCGATGCACATCTACGGCCTCACCGAGACCTACGGCCCGATAACCACGAGCGGGGTCCATCCCGAATGGGAGGAGCTCGATATGGACGAGCGCGCCCGTCTCATGGCCCGCCAGGGCCAGGGCTACACGACCGCCGACCTCGTGCGCGTGGTGGACGAGAACATGCAAGACGTCGAGCGCGACGGGGAGACGATGGGTGAGATCGTGATGCACGGCAACATGGTCGCCAAGGGATACTTCGAGAACGAGGAAGCCACCGAGGAAGCGTTCGAGGGCGGCTGGTACCATTCAGGTGACGTAGCAGTGTGGCACCCCGACGGGTACATAGAGATCAGGGACAGGGACAAGGACATCATAATCTCCGGCGGCGAGAACATCTCGACCATCGAGGTGGAGCAGGCCGTGGCGCGCCACCCCGCCGTAATGGAAGCAGCCGTCGTCGCCATCCCCGACGAGAAGTGGGGCGAGCGCCCCAAGGCGTTCGTCGTTCTCAAGAGGGGACAGGAGGCGACCGAGGAGGAGATCATAGACTTCTGCAAGGAGCACATCGCCCGCTTCAAGGCCCCCGCGGCTGTCGAGTTCACCGAGCTGCCCAAGACCTCGACTGGCAAAGTCCAGAAGTTCGTCCTGCGCGACAAGGAGTGGGCCGGCCAACAGAAGCAGGTCAATTAGGAGATACGTAAGCGCATGGAAGTCGTCCTTCTTCTGGCAATCCTAACTTGTGCGGCCTGCATTGCGGCGGGAGTGTTGGTACCGGCGTTGCGCCCATTGGCAATCTCAGGCAGCGCGGCGCTCCTGTTCCTGGTGTGCTTGTTCGGGTGGTGGGCCCTGATCTACTCCGGCGTCGGGCCCACGCTTCCTCGCGGTCCCCTTAGCTTCTTCCTGATTTTCATTCCGCCGCTTCTGCCGGCCGCAGCCGTCGTCTACCTCCTCAAGCGCCGGGGAGATGCTGCGTAGTGCCAGGACAAAGGACAACCTCACTCGGTCGATCCACTCTCCGCAAGCAGATACCCGACTCCAGGCCTGATACCTGAAGCCTATACGAAGGAGGCACCATGATCGAGGCCGAGAAGACCTACGAGCATATACTTTTCGAGCAGGACGAGACTGTCGCTTATGTGACCATGAACCGTCCGAACAAGCGCAACGCCCTCTCGCTCGCCCACATGCGGGAGTTGATCTCTTGCTTCGAGGAGATAGGAGAGGGCAGGGACGCATCTGTGGTAATCCTGCGCGGCGAAGGTCCAGCGTTTTGCGCCGGGCACGACCTCTCGGAGATGGTCGGGCGCGACCCTGACTTTTATCGCCGCCTCTTCGATGTCTGCTGCGAATTGATGGAGACCATTCAGGGGATACCGCAGCCCGTGATAGCGCAGGTCCACGCAACGGCTACAGCCGCAGGATGCCAGCTCGCCGCTACCTGCGACCTAATCGTCGCCTCCGAGGAGGCGCGCTTCGCCACGCCAGGTGTCAGGATCGGTCTGTTCTGCTCCACCCCGATGGTCGCACTCTCCCGCGCCGTTGGCCAGAAAAAATCCATGGAGATGCTCCTCACGGGTGAGTTCATCTCGGCCGAGGAAGCCATCGCGGAAGGACTCGTCAACAGGGTGGTTTCGGCGGAGGACCTCGAGACCGAGACACGCTCCTTGGCCGAAAAGATCGCGGAGGCCAGCCCTCTGGTCGTAGGGATCGGCAAGCAGGCGTTCTACCGCCAGCTCGGGTTGCCCACGGAGCAGGCATACGCTTATACCAAAGAGGTCATGTCCTTCAACGCCTCCTTCGCTGACGCCCAGGAGGGCATGGGCGCCTTCCTGGAAAAACGCAAGCCAGAGTGGAAGGGTCGCTGATAGCGGCGTGGGGAAGGCCTGAGGCCTTCCCCACGCCGTGGCTACAGGCATCAGGTTTCAGGAGTTGACGATTACGGCTACGATCGCCCTCCCGGCAGAGAAGGAAGAGCAGAAGTCGGAGGGACTGCCCCCTTACAATGTTGTGTTGCTCGACGACGACGATCACAGCTACGAGTATGTGATCCTGATGCTAAAGAGGATCTTCGGGCACCCCTTGGAGAAGGGTTACGAGATGGCTCGGGAGGTCGACGATACGGGCCGGGTCGTCGTGGCGACCACCAACTTGGAGCAGGCTGAGTTGAAGCGGGATCAGATCCAGGCCTTCGGTCCCGACCCGCTCATCCCACGTTGCAAAGGCTCGATGTCAGCGACCGTAGAGCCCGCTTCGGCCTGACGGCCGCCCGCCCGTCAGCACGCTCCGGCTTCGCCTTCGCTTTCAGCATGTCAGCACCGCCGCCTTGTCAGCATGTCAGCAAGGGCTTGCGCTCGCGTAAGCTGAAGTGCTGACGAGCGGAGGCCGAAGCGTGCTGAAGTGCTGAAATGCTAACTTACGCCTGGTCCCAGTACGTTACGGCTTCGTCCTTGCACTTGACGAAACGGACGTTGCCGTCCTGTGAGATGACGACGGCTATGACGTCGCGAAGCGCTTTGCAAAGCCGATATGCTGAGCGGTGGCGGGTACCAACGCCTCCGGCTGACTCTGTGACGGTGGCGTCCGCCTCTACATCGAGGGCTCTGGCTACCGTCTCGACGGCCGGTAGCCCTCCGGAGATCTCACCACCGAAGCCGAGCAGTTCGAAACGCTGGGTCATCACGACGGCGCCGTCCACGGCGGTGAGGCCGGCGATCAGGTGCGCCACCTCGAAGATGGCTTCGTCGAGCGCGGTCAACTCCCTGTCGCTGCTCGCTTCGTAGTCGTCCCAGCCGACGGGGTCCCTGGCCGGCGCACCGGCGTGAGAGCGGGCCAGGGCGTTCATCACGTCGACTATGAGCGTTCGGAAGCGTCGACGCGGCTCCGCGTCGACGAACTCGTACTTGAGGGAGACGTAGCGCTCTTCGCGTATGTCGTCGGCCAGGTATGGCGGAACGATGAGGAGGGTTCCTCCGTGGTGGGAGTCTCGTACGGCTGAGATAATGCGTTTTACCGTGTGTTGCCCGATCACGCGGGTAATGTCGTTGTCGAGGCGGGCCCAGACCTCGCCCTTCTTCCGCGCCTGATCGCGGAGTCCGGCGTGGATCTCCGCGAGCTCGCCCCTTACGGGCGCGAAAGTGTCGGGGAGCCAGCGGGAGTCGAACACGTCCATCGAGGTGTCAGAGAGCCTGCCTTCTTCGATTTTACAGAGGCCTTTCAAACCGACATCGACGGCGATGCGCCCGGGGCCGAATGCCCGCAAGACCAGGGCTTGCGGCAGGGGCGGCGGGACATCCCTACCACCCTGCCCTCCCCTCAACCACCTCGGTCCCGTGTGGACGAGCCCCCAGATCCTCAGTCCCTTTTCCTCGTCGAAATGAGCCCCGATAAGCGAGCGGTAGTAGTCGGCGGCGGGTGAGAGCCGCCTTATCTCCTGGACGTCGAACTCTCTGGGCGTTGGGAACTCCAGCCTGTGTGTCCCGCTGGGCGGTCCTTCGCGCGGCGGCAGCAGGTCGGGGTCGCAGAGGATCACCCTGAACGTAACGGCGCGCTCCTCCTCACGCAACAGACCAGCCTGGTAGCAGGCCGAGATCAGGGTTTCCAGTGTATCCTGGTCGGGCAGCGCCCCGGCTCTATCCTCGTCCCACCGCTCGCGGACGAAGCTGGCGAGGTCAGCCGGGTAGGCATCCTGCGTGGTTCTCCGTACATCTTCCACAGAGCTCATTCTATTCCCCGGCCGGCGCCAGGCGCAGTATGCGGTCATCCTGCTCGTTGACCGGGTTGCCGTATGAGTCGTGGTTGGAGGTCGAGACCCATAGTGACCCGTCGGGAGCCCTTTTGACGTCGCGCACGCGGCCGATCTCCCCATCGAGGAGCTTCTCCCTGTTTACAACCTCTCCCCTGTCGTTCAACTCGAGGTGCCAGAGTCGCTCCCCCCTGAGAGCGGCCACGAAGAGGTCCCCTTCCCACTGCGGGATCGCCCCGTCGACCAGGATCTCCGCACCGCTAGGGGAGGCTTCCGAGGTCGGCCAGACGGTAATAGGATCGACGTACCCATTGTCCTCGCCACCCCTCCCCTCGACAGCGGGCCAGCCGTAGTTCTCTCCGGCTTCGATCCTGTTGACCTCATCCCAGGTGTTCTGGCCGAACTCGCTCGCGTACAGTCGTCCCCGCGCGTCCCATGCGAGCCCCTCCACGTTGCGGTGGCCGTAGGAGTAGACGGGGTTGTTTGGGAACGGGTTGTCGGGTGGGAGAGAACCATCGGGCTCTATCCTCAGGATCTTGCCTCCAAGAGAAGACCGGTCCTGGGAGTTCTCTGCATCTCCGGCGTCGCCCGTACTCACGTAGAGCATGCCGTCCGGGCCGAACTTGATCCTACCCCCGTCGTGATACGTATTGACCGGGATGCCCGTCAGTATGGGCTCAGGAGTCTGACCCATACGGAATCTAACGACGCGGTTGTCTGCTTCGGTCGTGTAGTAGGCGTAGACATAGCGGTCATCCTCGTAGTCGGGGGAGACGGCGACGCCGAGAAGCCCCCCCTCGCCCGAGCCACCCTCAGGCAGGGTCTGTATCTCCTCAACGTCACCGGAGGGGCTTACCCGTAGAAGATTGCCCGAGTCGCGTTCGGTGACGAGGGCGTCCCCGCCAGGTAGAAACGCGAAAGACCAGGGCACCTCCAGGTCCGTGGCCAGGGTGCTCACCTCGACCCGCTCCACGGGAGCCCCATCGGAACCCGCAGTGTCCTCCCTTTTCTCTCCTTGTCCGGTGGAAATCGGCTCTATGTCATTACCGCTCTTTCCACTCTCTTGCGCGGACCGGTCGCACGCTGCGCACAGGATAGTGAGCAGAACCGCCAGCAACACGGTCCTGCCAAACGAGTCGATCATCCTGGCTGATCCTGGCATGGCCACTTCCTCTCTACTGCGACATCGAAGGAGATTATATTGCGCTCGGTCCCGTAACCACCATTTGGCCAGGGAGCGCATACTCGATCCTTCTGGCGATCCAGAGGTTACCGCTACTGCCGATGCGCCCATGTTCTAGAATCGTGGGTGCTGGCTGTATTCTGGAGACTCGGAAGCAGGTTAGAGGTAAGAGAGAACACCGACAAGCCACAGAGAGCGAAGAGCGTGAGGCCATATCTGGATGGGTTGCGTCCTGTGCTCGGCATCGTCTTTCTGGCCGGTTACGCGTGGCAGACGTTCGCGCCAGGTTCGCTGGGGACGGGCGTCTTTCTGGGAGTAGGGGCGGTGTTGTTCGTGATCTCTGTGCCGTGGTCGAGCGCGTTTCACAGGGTCTTCGTCGTGGCCGCTTTCGTTGCGCTTGGCGCGGTGATCTTCACCGGACGGTTCGACTTCGCGGACTTCCTCGGGGGGATGCCGACTTACTTCGGGATCGTGGCTGTGTTGCTCGTCCTCAGCATGGCGGGATATCCGATTCAGGCTGCCCGCTACGAGATCCAGATACGGGCCCTGATGGCGGCGCTGACCAGCCGGGGCGTAAGCATAAAGGCGACGGCCGGGGTCCTCGGGCAAGTCCTCGGGGCCGTTCTTGACGTGGGGGCGTTCGTCCTCATAGATGTGATCTCGGGCCGCGCCGCGCCCAAAGAGCGGCTTGAGGCTTTGAAGTGGGCCGGGCGAGCCTTCTCGTTCGCACCCCTATGGACCAACCTGAACGTCCTGACCGCGACGACCATCGTTCTGACTGGCGTCTCCTACCCGATGCTCCTCGCGGTTATGCTCCCCTTCGTGCTCCTCGGCCTCGCAGGGACGTTGCTCTTCGCCCAGAGGGCGGGGGGCGAGGTGGAAGAGATGCCGCAGGCGCCGCTGAACAGGGGGGCTGCCGCCGTTCTCCTCTACCCTGTAGTGCTCGTCGCCGCCGTCGCGTTGGTCAACGTGACCTTTCCCCGGATTCCGCTTACGGCGGCCATCGCTGTGACGGTCGCGACTATCGTGCTCTCTATTGCGGCACTCGCGGCGGTGCTCACCCGCCGGACGTCGCCCCTGGCACGGCTCGGGCGCGAGACGCGCGGCTCGCTTACGGCCTCGCACTCTGAGTTCGCCCTTTTCGGCGCCGCCGGAATCCTCGTCCTCTCTCTGCAAGCCCTCGGTGCTCTCGCGCCGCTCGGCGCGTTGCTCTCGGCCCTGCCTACCGTACTGGTCGCCCCTGCGCTCGCTGTCATCATGGGGGTGGGTTTCGTCGCCGGCATCCACGTCATCCCGATGGTGCTCCTGCTCAACGCCGCCTTCCCGCTTGACGGAGGACCGGCTCCGGCGCTGTGGGCGGCGGCACTCCTGCTCGGTGCCCAGTGCACGCTCCTTTTCACCCCGTTTTCGAGCGCCGTTACCATGCTCTCTCGGCTGACCGGGCTGCACCCGCTGGAGATAGGACCCAGGCGCAACCTGGGATTCTGCCTCCTTATGGCCGTCGCCGCTATGCTGTACCTGGGGTTCTTGACCTTGCTGCTTCTGTGATAGCAGGTTTTGGAAGGGCAACCCTTCCAAATCCCGCGCTGGTCAGCACTTCAGCTTGTCGGCTTTCTGTTTGCTGCCTTGCGCGGGATCTACGCAGTCCCCTCTCCTCCTCGTGCAGCACGATCTGGTTGTCCGCGTGCACCGATAGGTTGCATGGCAAGCCCGGATGGGATCACGGTCACGCTTTCGCCCCGAAGAAGTCGGAGATCTCACGGTTGGCGAGGTCGGGCCGCTCGTAGTGGGCGAAGTGGCCAGCTTCTCTTATCGGGGCGAAGTCGAGTTCGGCGAAATAGTCCCCGAGCCGGTCGGCCCACTCGACTTTGAGCACGCTGTCACTCTCGCCCCACCGGACGCGGGTGGGTGTCTCTATCTTCGGGAGATCTGGAGGACCATGGCGGATGAGATCCAACCTCGACTCGTTAGTGGTCGTGTACCAGTCGAATCCGCCCTGGAGGTTGTCAGGCTTCATAAAGTTGTCCACCCAGAGGTCGAGGTCCTCGTCGAATACTCCGGGCGCGTGCGACCAGTGGTCGAGGAAGTGGCGGATGTATGCTTCGCAAGTCTTGCGGTTCTCGCCCACCAGGGAGGCCGCCCACGGCTGCTGGTTGAAAGTCTGGTACCAGATCTCATTGATGCTGTCCGGCGCCGCCCATCGCCTCCCGATCCCCGGAAACGGACAGTCGAAGAAGAAAAGCCCGCTCAAGCGCTCCGGGTACTTCCGGGCGAACGCCTGCGCAACGTAAGCGCCCACGTCGTGGCTGACGACCCCGAACCTCTCTAGGCCAAGAGCGTTCGCCAGGCCATGCAGGTCCTCCACTAGGTTGCCCAGAAGCTGCTTCGGGGGGTCGGGCAGGCCCGGCTTGTCCGTGTCGCCGAAGCCCCTGAGGTCGGGGGCGACCACGTCGAAATCTCCGGCGAGGACCGGAATGTTCTTGCGCCACGTGTACCAGAACTCGGGCCACCCGTGGAGCAGCACCAGGGGAAGCCCGCTCCCGTGGCGGACGTAGTGAATACCGATCCCGTTCGCCTCCAGACGCCGATGATTCCACGCTGGTCCGTTCATCCTGTCCGCTCTATGCTGACCGCTGACAGCTAGTTCTGCAGGTTCTCGAAGATGCCTGCGGCGCCCATACCGCCGCCGATGCACATGGTGACGAGGCCGTACTTCGAGCCGCGGCGCTTCATCTCGTGGATCAGCTGGACCGTAAGCTTCGTGCCGGTCGCGCCCATCGGATGGCCGAGCGCGATGGCTCCGCCGTGCACGTTTGTCTTCTCGAGGTCCATTCCGACCTCACGGATCACGGCCAGCGCCTGGGCCGCGAACGCCTCGTTGAACTCGATGAGGTCGATGTCGTCCATCGTGAGCCCGGTCTGATCCAACACCTTCGGAATAGCGACCGTCGGCCCTATGCCCATGACCTCGGGCCTGACGCCCCCCACAGCGAACCCGACGAAGCGGACGAGCGGCGTGAGCCCACGCCTCTCGGCCTCCTCCCTATCCATCACCACGACGGCCGCCGCACCGTCGCTCCTCTGGGAAGAGTTGCCCGCTGTGACGGTGCCATCCTGCTGGAAGGCTGGTTTGAGGTTGGCGAGTTTCTCGGTCGAGGTGTCGCGCGGTCCCTCGTCACGCCCGAAAGTCGTCTCCGCGTGCTGCGCTTCGCCGCTCTCGTCGACCCAGTCGAACTCGACGTCGAGCGGCACGATCTCCTCGTCGAACACCCCGCCCTCGACGGCTTCTTTGGCCAGGTTATGGCTGCGGAGGGCGAACTCATCCTGGTCTTCGCGGCTCACATCGAACTCGCGGGCGACCTGCTCCGCGGTCAGGCCCATGCCCATGTAGGCCGCGGGGTTGATCTCCATTAGCCGCGGGTTGGGCGAGAAATTCGGCATCTCGGTGGTCGAGGACATGTGCTCGGTTCCCCCAGCCAATATGGTCGTCGCGTTGCCGACCATAATTCGCTCGGAGGCCATCGCAATAGTCTGGAGCCCCGAAGAACAGAACCGGTTGACCGTCTGCGCAGGCACCGCATCAGGCATCCCGGCGAGCAACGAGGACAACCTTGCCACGTTGTACCCTTGAGTCCCCTCAGGCATCGCGCACCCGATAATAACGTCTTCCACGTCCCCCTTCTCCAACCCTTCCGCACGCCTCACGGCCTCACCGATAGCGGCGGCGGCCATGTCGTCGGGACGGCTGGCCCGTAACGTGCCTTTCGGCGCACGTCCCACGGCGGTCCTGACTCCCGAAACTATTACGGCTTCTTTCATGTCGCTCCCTTCGGTCGCTCAGCATGTCAGCACGCGCCCTGTCGGGCGCTTGTCAGCATGTCAGCACGCCTGCTTCGCAGGCTTGTCAGCATTTCAGCTTGCCCAAGCTCTGGCCAATTGGCTGACAAGGCGGCGAAGCCGCCGTGCTGACTAGCGAAGGCGTATGCCTGAGCGTGCTGAAGTGCTAAAATGTTAGTTCCTTTTTGGCTTTCCTGTGTTTAGTAGCGCTTCTATGCGTTCGTGGGTTTTGTCTTGTTTCAGGAGGTCGAGGAATGACTCTTTCTCCAACTTTAGGAGGTATTCTTCGGGGACCCATTGTGGGAGTGAGAGGTTGCCGCCGGTTAGGATGCTGGCGACGTGGCCTGCGATGAAGCCGTCGTAGTCGCTTGCGTAGTTGGCCCACTGCATGGTTTTGACGCCCATCTCCAGGGCGGCCCTCGCGGTTCGGCCGGAGGCGTAGACGTTGTTGGCGTGCTCGGGCGGGGTGTAGCCGTCGGAGAGGTCTTCGACTTCACGTTTGGCTGCGGAGATTAGGTGGTCTGCGTTCATTACTATGCGGTCGTCTTCTGTGAGGAAGCCCATCTCTTTGGCTTCGAGGGCGCTGGTTGCGGTCTTGGCCAGGGCTATCTGCTCGAACGCTTTCTGGAGGAAGGGTAGTGGTGGGGTGTTCGGGGCGGTGTGGAGCGGCGGGGAGACGAGGCGGCGGGCCATCTCTTTGGTGCCTCCGCCAGCGGGGATCAAGCCTACCCCGACCTCGACGAGGCCCATGTAGGTCTCGCCGGCGGCGACGATGCGGTCCGAGTGGAGGCACACTTCGAGTCCTCCGCCTAAGGTCTGTCCGTGTGGGGCTGAGACTACGGGCTTCGGGGCGAACCGAAAGGCCATCAGGAGATTCTGCAGGGCTTCGACGCTCTTTTCGATCTGACCCAGGTCCCCGTTCTGGACGGCGTGGGCCATCTCACCGAGGTTGGCCCCGACGGAGAAGTTTCGGCCCTCGTTACCGATGACGAGCCCGACTACGTCGTCGCGCTCCAGCGCTTCGAGCGCCGAGTTTCCCATCTCGACTGTCCCTGCGTCGATGGAGTTGCCCTTGGAGTGAAACTCCAGGCATAGCACGCCGTCGCCGAGGTCGAGCAGGCTCGCCGAGTCGTTGCTTGCGAGTTCTTTGCCCTCGTCTCTGAGACGGTCGAGGGAGACGTACATCGGGTCCTCACGGACGGGCTCGTATTCTTTACTTGCGGGGCTGAACTGGAGTTCGGTGCCGTTCTCGATCTTGTAGAAGGTCTCGTTTCCGGCGTCGAGCATCTCCTTTACCCAGCCGCCGACCTCGATGTCCATGGACTGCATGTTCTCGACGGTCTGGCGCACGCCGAGCAAATCCCACGTTCTGAAAGGTCCGGTCTGGTGGGCATATCCCCACTCCATCGCGTGATCAACGTCTTCCAGGGTGTCGGAGATCTCAGGTACGCGGCGCGACGCGTAGGCCATGTACGGCAACAAAGTGTCCCTGATATAGCGGGCGTGTTTGTCCTCGTCAGCCTTGTCTATCAGGAACCTTAGCCTGGAAACCAGGCCTCCCTGTTCCTGCGCTTCTTTTGCAACGGGGATCTCGGGGTTCTCCGCGGGATGGTGCTCGAAGGTCTCGAGATCCAGGACGTCGAAGACGGTCTGGCCCTCACGTTTGTCTCGTTTGTAGAAACCGGCGCCGGTCTTGTTGCCGAGTAGGTCCTTCTCCTGCATCTCCTCGAGTTTCTCCGGCGGCTTTAGTTCCTCGCGCGACTCATCCTCGGGGACGGCCTCGTAGAGGTTCTCGGCCACGGCAACGGCGATGTCCAGGCCGACCTGGTCGTTGAGCCTGAATGTAGCCGTCTTCGGGTGGCCGATGAGCGGTCCCGTTATCGCGTCTATCTCTTCGATGCCGTAGCCGTTCTCGAAGGCGTAGCGCGCGGATTGCATTCCGGCGAAGCTCCCGAGACGGTTGCCGATAAAGTTTGGGGTATCCTTGGCGATGACGCCGCCCTTGCCGAGTACCCTCTCCCCGAAGTTACGGACGGCCTCGACGATGCCGGGGTCAGTATCTTCTGTGGGTATGATCTCCATCAGTTTCAAGTAGCGCGGCGGGTTGAAGAAGTGCGTGCCCACAAAACGCCTCTTGAATTCCTCGGACCGTCCATCGGAGATGCTGTGCAACGGTATACCGGAGGTGTTGGTCGAGATGATGGCGCTCTCTTTCGCCGTATCCTCGACGCGTTGCATGAGTTCTCTCTTGGGTTCGAGCTTCTCGATAATGGCCTCGACGATCCAATCAGCCTCGCCGACACGATCGAAGTGCTCTTCGAAGTTCCCGGTCCTGATCCTGTCAGCCACGTTCTCGCCCATAAGCGCCGCTGGCCTGGCGTTCTGCATCCTGTCGAAGCCGGCCTCTACGACGGAGTTCTTGTCGTCGTCATCCGGAGCTATGTCGAGCAGGTCCACCTCCAGTCCCGCATTGGCGCAGTGGGCCGCGATCGCCGCGCCCATCGTGCCCGCTCCGAGTACGGCTACCTTCCTGATCCTGTGCGACATCGGAACCTCCCGATCCTATCCGTAGAGTTCTCTGTGCAATGACTCGATAGCCTCTCTTACCCTCAAGAGGTGGGCCTCGAATCTGCCCTTGATCTCAGCGTACTTCTCTTCCCCGCGCGGTGTTATCTTGTAGAAGCGCCGGCTCCTCGTATCCGGCCGCTCCCACTCCCCCTCCACATACCCCTTCTCCTCGAGCCGCCTGAGCAGAGGGTAGATCGTATTCGGCGAGACGCTCATCGTCCCGGCGCAGATCTCGCGTATCCGCGCCATGATGGCGTTCCCGTAAGCAGGCTCCTCCCGCACGATGTGCAAAACGAGCAACGGAAAAACATCCCGCGTCTTGACCTCGCTCAAGAAAACGTCCTTGGGCGTCGTCCTCTCCACCGACCGCCCAGCAGCTCTTTCCATCGCCCTCACTACCCTCTCATCGAAAACTTGTCAAAATTGATAATAACACGGATAATAAGTTTGCGTAAAGGTTCTGGTCCCATTAGAGTTGGGATTCGGAGAGACTGACAGAAGGAGGAGCGCGTGATCGCCGACGTCACCAGGTCTTTGGGGACTGACTACTACCTGCTGGACGAGTTGTTTACTGACGAGGAGCGTGAGATCCGGGACAGGGTCAGGGCTTTCGCTGACGCCGAGGTCATCCCGATAATCAATGAGTACTGGGAGAAGGCCGAGTTCCCGTTCGAGCTCGTCCCCAAGGTCGCTGCATTGAACATAGCGGGCGGCCCCATCGAGGAGTACGGGTGTCCTGGAATGAGCCAGGTCGCCGCAGGGCTCGTCGCCATCGAGATGGCGCGTGGGGACGGGAGCCTGAACACCTTCTTCGGGGTCCATTCCGGGCTCGCGATGGGGACCGTGGCGATCTGCGGTTCCGAGGAGCAAAAACGAAGGTGGCTCCCCGGGATGGCGAGGATGGAGAAGATCGGAGCCTGGGGCCTGACGGAGCCTGACCACGGCTCTGACTCAGTCATGCTGGAGACCATGGCCCGTCGCGACGGGGACGGTTGGGTCCTCAACGGCAAGAAACGTTGGATCGGCAACGCCACCTTCGCCGACCTCGTCATCATCTGGGCCCGCGACGTCGAGGACGGGCAAGTAAAGTCCTTCGTCCTGGAGAAAGACGAGAACGGCGAGCATCACCCCGGCTACTCCACGGAACTAATAAGAGGCAAGATGGGCAAACGCGCCGTCTGGCAGCCTGACATATACCTAGAGGACGTGTACGTCCCTGACGAGAACCGTCTGGAAAACGCCAACTCCTTCAAGGACACCAACAAAGTCCTGACCGCCACCCGCAGCGGCGTCGCCTGGGAGGCAATCGGGCACGCCATAGCGGCCTACGAGGCGGCGCTCCAATATGCTGGGGAGCGGGTGCAGTTTGGCAAGCCGATAGCCGGCTTCCAGCTCATCCAGAACAAGCTCTCGGGCATGCTCGCCGAGATCACCAACATGCAGCTGATGTGCTTCCGCCTTGCCCAGCTGCAGGAGCAGGGCAAGATGACAGGACCGATGGCCTCCCTCGCCAAGATGAACAACGCCCGCAAGGCCAAGCAAGTCTGCGCCGACGCAAGGGACATTATGGGCGGCAACGGGGTCCTGCTCGAGTACCACGTAGCGCGCCACCTATCGGACATGGAGATCGTCTATACGTACGAAGGCACAGACACGATACAGTCGCTCATAGTGGGTCGTGACGTAACGGGTATAAGCGCGTTTGTATAGAAGCTTGTCAGCACACTCCGGCCTTCGGCCTCCGTTTGTCAGCACTTCAGCATGTCAGCTAAAGGCCTTTCGAGGCGCACCGTTTTCCCAGCAACTGACCGGTCATGGCAAGCGAATCTCTCGCGCGAATGCACGGGGGGCGCATCCGTATTAAGCTGACTAGCTGATGTGCTGACAAGCGCCCGACAGGGCGCGTGCTGACTTGCTGAATTGCGACCGAAGGGAGCGCCATGAAATCTATTCGACTGCACAAACTCGAAGGGCCTGACGAGCTCGTTTATGAGGACGTGCCTGAGCCTGAGCCGGGTCCTGGTGAGACTGTAGTTCGGTTGCGGGCGGCGGCGCTGAACCGCAGGGATCTTTTTGCTACGCAGGGGCAGTATCCTGGGGTCACGCCGGATATCTTGCCGATGATTCCGGGCTCCGACGGCTCTGGGGAGGTCGTTGCCCGTGGAGAGGGTGCTGAGGGGCCGGATGAGGGGACGGAGGTCGTGATCAATCCGGCGCTCTATTGGGGGGATGATCCGCGGGTGCCTGGCAAGGAGTATCGGATTCTCGGTATTCCGGACGACGGGACGTTCGCCCAATTCATCAAGGTGCCGGCGGATCACGTGTTTCCCAAACCCTCTCACCTGTCGCACGAGGAGGCCGCGGCACTGCCGCTCGCGGCGCTGACCGCCTATCGGGCGCTCGTGACGCGTGGCGGGGTAGCTGAGGGCGAGACTGTTCTCGTGCCAGGAGTCGGCGGGGGGGTGGCGACGTTCCTGGTCCAAATCGCCAGCGCCCTTGGCGCCCACGTCTTCGTTACGTCCGGGAGCGACGAGAAGATCGAGGAGTCGAAAGAGTTCGGCGCGGAGGGGGGGGTCAACTACAACTCGGAGGAATGGTCGAAGGAGCTCAAGAGCATGTCCGGGAGCGTTGACCTTTCGGCCGATCACGTCGGCGGCGAGAACTTCAACGCCCTGGTCTCGCTCGCCAAGCCGGGAGGCCGCATAGTCGTCTTCGGCGCGACGGCCGGCCCGACGCCGAAGATGATGACGATCCGCATAGCGCTCAAGCACCTCGACGTGCTAGGGACGGCGATGGGCACCTCCGAGGAGTTCGGCGCGATGCTCGACCTCTACGCCGAGCACGGCCTGCGCCCAAAGGTGAACGAGACCTTCGCGCTCGAAGATACCGCCTCTGCACTCCACCTTATGGAAGAAGGTAGCGGGATGGGCAAGATAGTGCTGAACATGCCCGCATAGTCCTCACAGGGCGTACAGGAGCCAGATCATGACGGACCTGAGGATCGTCTCGGAACCTAGGGGCGACGCGGGAGACGCCACCTTCGTGCGCGAGGGGCTGGCGCTCTTCAACGTGGCGGTTACCGGGGACTCATACTACAGTCCGCTCGCCATCTTCTTGAAGGACGAGCGGGGCGCGGTGCTCGGCGGAGCGCTTGGTCATGTCTGGGGAGGGTGGCTCGACCTCGACACCCTGTGGGTGGCTGAGCCGTTTCGCGGGCAGGGGTACGGGGCGAAACTCCTCAGGGCCGCCGAGGACGAAGCCAGGATGCAGGGGTGCCACAGTGTCTTCCTGACGACTTTCAGCTTTCAGGCGCTGCCGTTCTACGAAAAGTTCGGCTATGAAGTCGTCGCTGACATCCCTGACTACCCGAAGGGCCACAGCCACCACGTCCTGAAAAAGGCGCTGGCCTGACGAGGATCAGGTCCCGCGCGTACCGGGGACCTCGAACTCGTATGTGTCGCCGTGGGCTAGATAGCGGACTCTGGCGTCCAGGCCGGCCTCGCTCACGGCCCGTTTGAAGTCCACCAGTGGCGACTTGAAGACCTCGTAATCGTGCCCCAGGAACGTACGATGCTCAGGCTGGCCGAGGTCCTCGAGATGAGCACGGTTGAGTTGGTCGGCTGAGGCCGAAGGGTGGGGAGGTGATGGAGAGCTGTTGGGCGCGGGGGTCCCAAAGCACCGCTTCAACGTCGATAATCTACGCAGCTCGCTGAATAGGGAGACGCGTCGGCGGCGGAGGTGGCGTCCCTCCTGAACGGTTATAATGCCCTCATTGGCTAAGCGGGGCGGGGAAGGAATGGTCTCTTGGCTCCCCACCCCCACGTAGAAGAGGGGGATCTCCTCATGAGACGATGGGCACTACTGATTATGGCTACCATGGGGCTAGGAGTCCTGCTGCTAGGCGGGGTGGCGCTGGCCGATACCATAGACGGCACCTCGGGCCCCGACGACCTCATAGGCACAGATAAGGCTGACGTAATCCACGGCAGTGGGGGCAAAGATTACATCTCCGGTTTAGCAGAGGCTGACGTGCTCTACGCTGGCGCTGGCAACGACACGGTGAATGGCAGAGAAGGTAACGACAGCATCTACGGCAATACCGGTTCTGACATGCTCTTCGGTGACGTCGGTAATGACACGATCGACAGCTCCGGGGACGAGGAAAGTGATGTCGTGAAGTGCGGGACTGGCAACGCCGACACGGCCTACGTAGATAGGATCGACCGCGTCAAGAAGAACTGCGAAAAGGTCTTCTTGCTTGTCCGCTCAGGAGCGCCTGAGGGAGAAGAGGAAACGCAGGTCCCGAAGGGGAGATGAGCACCCCCCGGGGCTCTCTGTGTTTTCATGTGCTGGGAGTTAGAGCTCTCGAAGCATCCCTTCCACGACGAGGTTCGTGAATAAAATCTACTCACCAGCCCTTCCAACTACATCGAAGCTCTCGGAGGGGACAGGACCTTCGCGGGGTATTATGTAGCAGTCCAACCCGGTGACGAAACTTGGGTACACGGGTTTGACCCTGACTTCGGCGGCGTGCCAGAATGGATCTATTCTCGGCGGAGCACGACGGTAGGAGGTATATTCGTGAGTGGAGGGTTCATCTCCCGCGGCTTTCGAGGCCGGCGCAGGCGGGCTGAGGGCGACATCAGGATCCCGCCGGGCCAATACCTTGTGGAGGACTTCCCCGTCCTCTCTGCGGGTCCGACGCCTCGCACGCCCCTGGCGGAGTGGAGTTTCGCGATCGAGGGCGAAGTGGATGAGCCAAAGACGTGGTGGTGGGAGGAGTTCCGGGCTTTGCCTTCGGAAGAGGTTACCAGGGATATCCACTGCGTCACCAAATGGTCGAAGCTAGGGACGACCTGGGAAGGCGTCTCCGTGGACACGTTGCTAGAAGGAACAGACACGGCGGCGGAGTACGTGGTCGCCTTCTGCGACGGGGGTTACACGACGAACCTTCCCCTGGAAGAGGTCACCGGGGGCAAGGCCTGGATCGCCCACACCTACGAGGGAGAGCCGCTATCGCCGGAACACGGCGGCCCGGCACGCCTGCTCGTCCCCCACCTCTACCTCTGGAAGAGCGCTAAGTGGGTAAGGGGCCTCAGGCTCGTTACCGAGGACGAGCCTGGCTTCTGGGAGTCCCTCGGCTACCACAACCAGGGCGACCCGTGGCGAGAGCAGCGCTACTGGGGTGATTAGGGTGGCAAGCGGCCCACGCAGGCTCGCCTGGCGTATCGGCGAGGTCGTCGAGACCAGCCCAGACACGCCGCGAACGAAGAGCCTGTTCCTGGAGGTGCCTGGCTGGGAAGGTCACAGGGCGGGCCAGCACGTCGATGTCAGGCTTACGGCCGAGGACGGCTACCAGGCCCAGCGTAGCTACTCCATTGCCTCCGCGCCGGAGAGCGGCAGGGTCGAGCTGCTCGTCGAGCGTCTGGACGATGGCGAGGTCTCGCCCTACCTGACCGATGAGATCAGGGTCGGCGACGGGTTGGAGTTGCGGGGTCCGATCGGAGGCTGGTTCGCCTGGGAGGCGAGGGATGGCGGGCCCTTGCTCCTCGTCGCCGGAGGATCCGGTATAGCACCGCTAATGGCGATTATCCGGCACCGCCAGGCCACGGTGAACGGCACCCCCGTCCGCCTGCTCTACTCTTCGAGATCCTACGAAGAAATCATCTTCCGAGAAGAGCTCGAAGCGCTCGCCGCCGAGGATACATCGCTTGAGATAATCCATACGCTTACCCGCTCGGCACCGCCGGAATGGGAAGGCTACCACCGCAGGATCGACGAGGGGATGCTCGGGGAGGTTGCGTTCTTTCCGGATGAGAGGCCTCTGGCCTTCGTGTGCGGCCCTACCCCGTTGGTCGAGACGGTCGCGACATCTCGTCGAGTTTGGCCACGAGCCCGCACGCGTCAAGACCGAACGCTTCGGACCGACTGGAGGATAGCGATGGACGAACACGGGCTCGACGGGAACGCTGCCGGGGGCATCCTCGGGGAAATCTTCACCTTCGAGATGACCACCGTCAGGGCCGCCTGCGTCCGTTGCGGCGCGGCGGGAGAGGTCGGCGCCCAGATGGCCTATGTGAGCGAGATAGGTACGGTTGTGCGCTGCGCCGCGTGCGACAACGCCCTGATCCGGGTCGTCCGCCAGGACGACGGACCGCAACGTTATTGGGTGGATCTCCGGGGCGTCGAGTACCTACAGCTGGAATAGTACTTCAGCATGTCAGCACGCTCAGGCTTCGCCTTCGCTCGTCAGCATGTCAGCTTGACATACATGACCGGGTAGATCGCACCTGGAGGTGCGTAACGCCTGCGGCAGTGGATGCCCGCTTGCGCGGGAATGACGGTGGGTGGTCTTGCGGAGTCCGTAGACTCCTTACTCAGGGTGTAGGTCTTTGAGAAAGTGCGCCGGGTCCGCGGTGGCCATGGATAGCCATTCCGCGTCCGCAGCTTTCCGCTTTTGAACAGGCCCCGTTACCTCTTCGGGGGTTGTCCGATCCTGCCCGTCAGCAGGCCCGACCTGCTGTATGCTACCGTCCGTGCTGCGATCCTGTGGATCGTTAAACATGGTCTCCTCCTCTGCTAGAGGGAGCCGGGGTTACCGGCTCCCCTGATGCCTGAAACCTATTTCACGAACTGTTCGTTTTCGGTCGAGCCGGGGAGGCCTGTGACTGGGCTCTCCGGGCTGTCGAACTGGGCCTCTTCTGTGGAGCCTGTGAGGGCAGTTGTCGAGGCGGCGCCGCCGGCGACTATCTGGGCGACCTCGTCGAAGTAGCCTGCGCCGACCTCGCGCTGGTGCTTGGTGGCCGTGTAGCCGTGCTCTTCGGCCGCGAACTCGGCTTGCTGCAGTTCGGAGTAGGCGTCCATGCCACGTTCCCTGTAGTTGCGGGCGAGATCGAACATAGAGTAGTTCAGGGCGTGGAAGCCGGCCAGGGTGACGAACTGGAAGCGGTAGCCCATGGCCCCGATCTCCTCCTGGAAGCGTGAGATCTCCTCCTCAGAGAGCTTCTTCTTCCAGTTGAAGGAAGGTGAGCAATTATACGCGAGGAGCTTGCCTGGGAACTTCTCGTGTATCGCCTCGGCGAAGCGCTGTGCCTGCTCGAGGTTCGGCTCTGAGGTCTCGCACCACACCACGTCCGCGTACGGCGCGTAGGAGAGGCCGCGGGATATCGCCTGATCTATCCCAGAGTTGACCCCGTAGAAGCCCTCCATGGTCCGCTCGCCCGTGAGAAACTCGTGGTCTGAGGGGTCAACGTCGCTGGTGATGAGGCTTGCTGCGTCGGCGTCGGTCCTCGCAATTATGACGGTCGACACACCCATCACATCGGCCGCGAGCCTTGCCGACACGAGGTTCCTGACTGCCTGGGAGGTCGGGATCAGAACCTTGCCACCCATGTGCCCGCACTTCTTCTCGGAGGCGAGCTGGTCCTCGAAGTGGACACCCGCGGCGCCGGATTCGATCATGGCCTTCATCAACTCGAAGACGTTGAGCGCGCCACCGAAACCGGCCTCGGCGTCAGCGACTATCGGGGCGAACCAGTGGATGCCGTTCCTGCCCTCGGCATGATAGACCTGGTCAGCCCTCTGCAGCGCCTGGTTGATCCTCTTTACCACGTGCGGCACGCTGTTGGCCGGATACAGGCTCTGGTCGGGATACATGTGCCCGGCCAGGTTGGCGTCAGCGGCCACCTGCCACCCCGAGAGGTAGATGGCATCGAGCCCAGCCTTGACCTGCTGCACGGCCTGATTGCCCGTCAAAGCCCCAAGAGCCCGCACGAATGGCCGCTCGTTCATCAACGTCCACAGCCGCTCAGCACCCATCCGCGCGAGCGTGTGCTCGATCCTGACCGAACCCCGCAGCCGCGCCACATCATCGGCCGTGTAAGGACGCTCGATCCCCTCCCAACGCTCGCCTTCCCACTCCCCGGAGATCCGGCTCTTCCCGTTCTTCTCGCGCTCCACTACTCTCTCCTCACTCTCCGATGCCATATCTGTACTCTGCATTATGCACTTATATGCCCACATATGTGCAAACCGGGCGCTGTGAGCGCCCTCTTTCGTATTACAGGGCTGGGTACGTGGCCCACGCTACGTGGCAGGAGGACGGGTGCTGACGGTCTTGACGCTGCGCCGGTCCTCGGGGTTTGCATAATGGTCGTGATAAGTGCTCCTCTCTAGTCCAGGTACTTGTAGCCTGGGAGGGTCAGGAACTCGACGAACGTGTCGTCGGTCGAGATGCGGGCGAAGAGTTCGGCGGCGCTACCGAACTCGTCGGCTTCCCAGCGTTCGGGGCCGACGATGTCGGTTTTGATCTTCTCCAGTTCCTCATCGAGGGTTTCGTTGAAGAGTTCTTCCGTCACCTCGGTGCCATCCTCGAGGATGCCTCGCTCATGGTGGATCCACTGCCACACCTGGGCGCGGCTGATCTCCGCCGTCGCCGCGTCCTCCATGAGGTTGAAGACGGGTACCGCGCCCCGCCCCGCGAGCCAGGCTGCGAGGTATTGCACCCCTACGGAGATGTTGTTGCGGAAGCCGTCCATGGTGATCTGCCCCTCTGGCTTCTCCAGCAGGTCCTCTGCGGATGGGCTCACGTCGGGGATCTTATCTAGCTGGTTGGGCTGGGGCATGTATTCGTCGAAGGCTTCTTTGGCGAGCCCAACCATGCCTGGATGGGCCACCCAGGTCCCGTCGTGGCCGTCCTTGGCCTCGCGTTCCTTGTCCTCTTGCACCTTGTCGTTGGCGAACTCCGTCCACTCGGGATCGTCGCTGCGTGGGATCTGGGCCGCCATCCCCCCCATCGCGTGCGCACCGCGCTCGTGGCAGGTCTTGATCGTGAGAAGCGAGTAGGCGCGCATGAAAGGGACCGTCATAGTCACCGAGTTGCGGTCGGGGAGCAGCATGTCCTGTTCGCGGAACTTTTTGATGTAGGAGAAGATGTAGTCCCACCGGCCGCAGTTGAGGCCAGCGGAGTGCTCGCGCAGCTCGTAGAGGATCTCGTGCATCTCGAACGTCGCGAGTATCGTCTCGATCAGGACAGTAGCCTTTATGGTCCCCTGGGGTATGCCGAGCTCGTCCTGGGCCAGCTCGAAGACGTCGTTCCAGAGCCTGGCCTCGAGGTGGCTCTCCATCTTCGGCAGGTAGAAGTAAGGGCCGGAACCGTTGTCAAGCAGCGTCTGCGCGTTGTGGAAGAAGTAAAGGCCGAAATCGAAAAGACCGCCTGGGACCTGTTCCCCGTCCACGAGCATGTGCTTCTCGAAGAGGTGCCAGCCGCGCGGCCTCGCGAGTATGACGGCCGTGTCCTGGTTCAACTCGTAGTGCTTGCCCGTGTTCGGGTCGTCAAAGGCGATGGAGCCTTCGATGGCCTCTTTCATGTTTAGCTGGCTCTCCAGCATGTTGTGCCAGGTCGGGCAGTTGGCATCCTCGAAGTCGGCCATCCAGCAGCTCGCCCCCGAGTTCAGCGCGTTGATCGTCATCTTTCGGTCGGGGGGGCCTGTAAGCTCCACGCGCCGGTCCTGAAGGTCGTCGGGAATCGGGGAGATCACCCAGTCGCCCTCCCTGACGTCCCTCGTCTCGGGCAGAAAGTCGGGCATCTCGCCGGCGCTGATCCTCTCCTGCCGCTCGGCACGCTTCGCGAGGAGAACTTCCACCCTTCCCCTGTACTCCCGCGAGAGCTTCGCCACGAAAGCGACCGCCTCGGGCGTCATTATCTCCGCGAACTCGTCGGGGACTTCGGCCGTAACCTCGATCCCCTCGGCGTAGGCGCGCGTCTTGTCCGTCATAACCTCCGGCTCCTCTCTACAGCTTCCAGAGCGAAGCTACTCTAGCAAGCCACGCACCTGGACGCTCGGACCCGGGGTCGACCTCAAGCCGCAGTCCTGGCCTCTCGACGTTCCTCCCCGACTACCCTGTGCACATAGACGATGCACGAAGTAGGCACGCACCGCCACCTGTAGAGGACCCGGTACTCGTCGAAACCTATCATCACCCGCGTCCCGATGGCCGGCGCACCTTCCTCGTAGCGACGCTCGATGATCTCCTCAGTCTGCGGATCCCTATACTGTACCGGAATCATAGATCGCTCCTCTCCAACTCTCTGTGTCCTGCAGATAAGATAACAACCCCCCTGATATTATTCCAATCGTTTGCATGTATCGCAGGTATAGGTTTTACTTATATCTGAGGTTTCAGGCTACAGGTTTCAGGTATCAGGAAGGCTGGCTGGTGTGCGAGGAGACAACGTATGGCTGGAGGAAGGCGGACAGCCCGGCGAGTTTCATTGCAGATATCGAGATGCGAGGACAAGAAGACCTGAAACCTGAGACCTGAACCCCGCCGACCGGAGGGAGGCGAAGTGCTTTTTCGACAACTCGAATGCTTTCTGGCGGTAGCACGGCTGGGGAATTTGAGCCGGGCTGCTGAGGAGATGTATCTTACGCAGCCGACTTTGACGGCACGGCTCAAGGCACTCGAGCAGGAGCTAGGGGACCAGCTGTTTGTAAGGACGAGCCGTGGGATGCGGGTCACGGAGGCCGGCAGGGAGTTCTTGCCTTATGCGACCCGGATCGTGGGCGGTTTCGATGAAGGCAAGAGGCGGATAGAGGAGATCAGGGGGGCATCGGGGGGACGGCTAAGGATCGGGGCTTCCCCCGGCGTTGGGACGTACGCGTTGCCTGGACTATTGGAGAGGTTCGCGGCGGCGCATCCGAGGGTCTCGATCTCTGTTCGGACGGGGCATTCCGAGGCGATCCTGGAGATGACCCTCAAGGAGGAGGTGCAGCTCGGTCTCACGCGGGCGATGCGCCACCCTGAGATCGAGAGCCTCCCGCTCTACGAGGACGAGCTGGTGCTCCTCGTAGATCCAGGGCACCGGTTCACCAGGAGGGGGACGGCAAGCCTGACCGAGATCGGTGAGGAGCAGCTCATCTTCTTCGACCATGACTCCAGCTACTTCGAGCAGACGCACGCCCTGCTCAGGAACGCAGGCATAAGAGAGTTCAGGACCATGGAGGTGGACAACATCGAGGCCGCCAAGAGGATGGTCGAGCACAGGCTCGGGGTCGCTTTTCTGCCAAGGACGGCCGTTGTCAGGTCCGTCTCGGCCGGCAACCTCGTGCTCATATCGGTAGAGGAGAATCCTGAGATGAGCCGTTCGATCGTAGCCCTCAAGCGCCGTGATGTCCCCGCAACGGGCCCCGTTGCCGCTTTCCTCGAAGTCGCTGACGCGATGGGCGAGAAGCGGGACGCCGCGCAGCTCTCACCTACCCTGGCGACCGAGTTCGAGAATTTGCAGCTGATAGACTTGTTCACGTGATGTTGCGCTTGCAAGCATTTCAGCCTGTTAGCACTTCAGCTAGTCAGCATTTCAGCTAGTCAGCTTTTTGTTCTCGCTCGCGGCCGAATGCGTGATTCGCAGGAGGTCTATACCCCTGTGAATTGCTTTAGGGGGGAGCGGTTAGGAGTGGTACTGCGGACGAAATCCCAGTCCGCCATCGGTGCGGGAGTGGTCCGCGCGACAAGAACGGATCTTGAACCTGCTCTGGAGCCTGGCTAATTGCCTCCTCCACCGTCTCCGCCACTGCTGCCATCCCCTCCACCACCGTCGAACCAGCTACCGCCATCTCCGTTGTGACCATGGTCTCCGTTTCCGAGAGGTCCGTAGTAGCCGCCCGCGGCCCCACTTCCGCCTACGCTCCCGCCACGACGACGGACGACAAAGATGACGCCTGCCATTACTATCACTATGACTACAATTGCCAGAATAACTCCCACCAGAACTCTCCCTTTATGTGTTTCCCCACATCTGGGCTTCAGTCTACCTTCGGGCGCTCTGCGGTTACAACTCGCAGGTGGTGCACGTAGCCTGTTTGTTGTTCAGGACGGTTCGCCAACCGCCCCTACCGCGTGCCACCTGATCTCCCGGACAAATCCTGTTGCCTGATGCCACGGTGTGCTGCGCCACCGTTTGGTGTGTCGGAGCACTCGTGCGTGTACGTGCGGGTCGTATACTCTGCGGGTTACTCAAGGAGACTATTTACAGAGGTGTAACGAGTGGACCTGAAGACGATCGTTGTTATGGAGGGTGACCAGACGGGCCAGGAGTTGCTGGAGGAGGCCTTACGGGTACTCGACCCTGCGGTAACCGGCCTCGACCTGGATTTCGCGCGCTACGACCTGTCGCTCGACAACAGGCGGGCCACAGACAACGAGGTCGTGCACCAGGCGGCTGCGGCCATGAAGGAGACCGGATTCGGCATAAAGGCCGCGACCGTTACGCCGGAGGAACCTGAAGACGTGGGCTCGCCCAATGCGATCTTGAGGACGGGGATCGACGGGACCGTTATCGTGCGCACGGGAAGGCGCATCCCCGGTGTCAACCCGACGAGCGGCGTGCACGCTCCCATCTCCGTGGTCCGCATGGCCGTCGATGACGCCTACGGGGCGAAGGAGTGGCGTGAGGGCGAGGGGCTAGACGAGGTCGCCTACAGGACCGAGAAGATCTCACGCCGGGTATGCCGCGGCGTCTCCGAATTCGCCTTCATCCAGGCGCGCAAGATGCGGGCCAAGGTCTTCGGTGGCCCCAAGTACACCGTCTCCCCCGTGTACGAGGGGATGCTCAAAGAGGAGATGGACCGTGCCGCACACAACAGCCGCGACGTCCGCTACGACCCCCAGCTCATAGACGCCACCTACGCGCTTCTGTTGACCACCTACGGCGAACCACTCGTCATCCCCACCCTAAACCGTGACGGCGACTGCATCTCGGACCTCGTGATGCAGATGTTCGGCTCCATAGCGGGGGCCGAGTCGCTCCTTCTCTCGCTAGACGAGGAGGAGATCCCCGAGACCGTCATGGCCGAAGCGCCGCACGGCACGGCTCCTTCGCTAGAGGGCAAGAACGTAGCCAACCCGATGTCCATGATCCTGGCCGGGGCCGCGCTCCTCACCTTCTTCCACGAAGAGGACGCTAGCCGCGTCTCACGGGCCATCTACGAGGCGACCTTCGAGACCATACTCGACGGTGTGAAGACCGCCGACCTCGGTGGTTCGGCGGGCACCACCGAGTTCACCGATGAGATCATACGCCACATCAGAACCAAGCTCGAAGTTTGGAGCGCGCTCGCATGAGCGCCTACAGAAGAACCCTCAGCCTCGGCGCCATCTCAGGCCTGCGCTCCATGTCGGGACCGGCCTTCGTGTCGCTGGCGGCGAGCCATGGACACCTGGCCCTCGAAGGAACCCCTCTCGCTTTCCTTGGCTCGTCTCGCCTCTCGAAGGTGATCATCGTAATGGAACTCGGGGAGCTCGTCGGCGACAAGCTGCCGAAGACGCCGAGCCGCACGACACTACCACCCCTCCTCGGTCGTGCAGCCTCCGGGGCCCTGGTTGGGGCAGCCGTTTTCGTTTCGGATGGCCATCGCGCCACGACCGGGGCTGCGCTTGGTTCTACCGCGGCCATCGTCGCGGCCTTCGCAGGAGAACGGCTGCGTGCGCTCGCGGGCGAGAAGACCGGGCTCCCCGACCCCATAGTCGCGCTCGTGGAGGACGCCACTGTCTTGCTCATCGGTCTCCGCTCGTTGAAGAACATCCGTTAGCTCTGGCCCATGGCCGAAGACCGGAACAGGCTAAGGATAACCTTCGACGAAGCAGCGTCGCTCTACGACGAGGTTCGCCCCGGTTACCCTGAGGATCTATTCGACGATGTCGTCTCGCTCTCGGGGATAGCGGCAGGAGGAAGGATACTCGAGATCGGTTGCGGCACCGGCCAGGCTACGGTGCCTTTCGCCCGCCGCGGCTACCATATTCTCTGCATCGAGCTCGGCGAAAACATGGCCGCAGTCGCCCGCCGCAACCTGGAAGGGTACCCGCAAACAAAGGTGCTTACCGGAGCTTTCGAGGAGTGGCCCTTGCAGGAGGAAGCCTTTGATCTGGCGATCTCGGCGACCGCCTTCCACTGGCTCGATTCCGCCGTAGCCTATCCCAGGGTCGCCAAGTCCCTCAGGGAGGGAGGGTCGCTCGCCCTGTTCTGGAACGTTCATGTCCACAGCGACGCGGGCGAGGACTTCTTCGAGGCCGCACAGAGGATCTACGAGCGGGAAGCGCCGGAGATCGTCGGTCCGGAGGACTACAAGGGGCTTCCTTGACCCGACGAAGTGCCTGACAGGACGGATGAGATCCAGAATTCGGGTCATTTCGGCAGGATCACCACCCGCCATTACCTGTGGGACGAAACGTACGGTTCCGAGGGCTATCTGCGAGTCCTGAACACCTACTCAGGACACAGGAGTCTACGCGAGGGCACCCGCGAGCGCCTCTTCCGCGGCATCGCCGACCTCATCGACACCAGGTTCGGTGGACGCATCGTCAAGGGCTATCTGACCACCCTGTACCTCGCCAGGAAGAAGTAAAGAAGCTCAGACGCCGAACCGACCCAGAGTATTCCTTACCGATCCAAGATAACCGCCTCCGAAATAGTAGGTGTGAACCAGCAGCGGGTAGAGGTTGTACAGGTCGCGGCGCGTCTCGAAGAAGGCTGTGTCTATGCCCCGAATCTCCGCGTAGCGCTCCAGGAAGGCGTCGCCGAATGAGTCGAAGAGGCTGATAAAGGCGAGTTCGATCTCCGGGTCGGCGGAGTAGATGGCGGGGTCCAGGAAAGCGGTTATGCGGTCTCCTCGTGCCAGTACGTTGGCGCTCCAGACGTCGCCGTGGATGAGCGCCGGGGGGTTCGGGTCTTGAATGAGCTCATCGAGTTTCTCCGACAACCGCTCCACCCGGAGTAGGTCTTCGGGCGGTAGGCGCCCCGCCTCGTGGGCGATTTTCGCCATGTAGAGCAGGCGGTGGTCCCTGAAGAACTCCGTCCAGCTCTCCGATTGAGGGTTGGGCTGGTTCAGGCTACCAATAAGCGTGTCCCGCTCGTGGCCGTAGGCGGCTGAGGTTATGTCGTGCAGTGCTGCCAGGAGCTCTGCTGCGTGGTGTTCGGCCTCTTTCGAGAAGCGGCTGATCCCTTCGACGAACTCCATCAGGAGCAGCGTCTCGGAGCCGTGGTAGACCTCGGGGATGGGGAGATCACTCTTCTCGCGCAGGTAGCGGAGCATGTACGCCTCGCGCTCCAGGTGCGACTCGCCCTCCCGATCTACCTTGGCGACGAGCGGGGTGCCGTCCTCAAGCTCAGCCCTGTACACCTCCCCGATGCAGCCGCCCCCGAGAGGACGCACGGAGAGCATCCGCTCTCCGAGGTGTGCTTCGACACCTTCGGCGACAATATTCTCAGCCACGTTATGCTAGGTGCCGGTCACGGATGTCATCGAGGAGTCCCTCGGAGGCCTCTTCCACGAGGTCCAGGACGTGGTGGAAGCCCTCCGCTCCGCCGCCGTAGGGGTCAGGGATCTCGCGCTCGGGCGAGTCAGTCGCGAAGTCCAGGAAGGGTCTTACCACAGCATCTCCCCGGCAGAGGGCCGAGGCTATCCGGTAGTTCTCCTCGTCCATAGTGAGGACGTAATCAAACTCCTCGCAGTCGTCCGGCGAGATCTGCCTGGCCCGCTGGGCGCTCAGGTCGAAACCGCGTGCGGAAGCACTCCTTTGGGCACGGTGGTCCGGCGGGCTTCCGATGTGCCAGGAGCCGGTACCCGCTGAGTCCACGAAGACCTCGTCCTGCAGGTCCTCGCGCCGCAGCACGTCCTCGAAGACCCCTTGAGCCAACGGCGAACGGCAGATATTGCCTAAGCAAACGAACAGGACGCGTACCATCTGTGAGTAATCTACCAGCTATCTCCGTCAACATTTGGCCGTCGCAGCGATCTTTGCCTCCATACAGACCCACGACGCTCTGACAACGGGTTGCCGAAGGGTCCAACCCTCAAGCAACCCGCGCTGGTCAGCGCATCAGCATTTCAGTTTGGTTTGACTGAAGCCCGAAGCGCCTCCTGTAAAGGTGGCACCGCTACTACGCGGCGGGATACTTTCTGGTAACCAATGGATCTCAGGCTTCGGGTCCCAACGGGTGTTTCAGGCCAGTAGGGTCCGAAGCCTACGGTCTATGGGTTAGGGTCGCTCGTCAGGAAGACGTAGGTACCGTCGTTGTAGTCCGCCTCGCCGTTGGTGGAGGTGTTGGCGGAGGCGTACGCTGGAATGCCACGCCACGTCTCCGTGTCCCTGGTGTGGAAGCTTGTGTCCCGGCCCACTTGATTGTTCACAACGGAATTGTAGGAGGCGATCCCGACGTGGGGGCGGGGTGTCATGGCGCCCGGACCTATGTCCGCCAGCGACGTGACCCGAATAGACTGGAGGGCGTACTCACAAAGGCCGGGAGAGCAAGGTTCCGTTAGCCGGGCGTTGTCGTCTGGGCCGTAGGATACCCGGATCGGCGTGCCCGTGACTGTGTTGTTCACCATCCGGCTACGGTAGACGGGACCGTGGAAATCTATCCCCACCAATGCCCCCTCCTCGTTTACCACGTTCTCAGAAATCGTGACGTTACGATACGGGGCTGTCACGCTCACCGGATCGCCCGCCGCCGCGAGCGAGAGGTAGTTGTTGGGATCCGAGAGGGTCAGCTTCAAACTTGCCGCATTCACCGCGACGATCTTGAGGTAGTGGCCCACCGCCCCGCCCTGGTTAAAGGAGAGCCACGCACCCTGCGCGTTCTGTAGGTTCGTCCACCGCCCGCCCGGGGGCTGTGCGAGGGTCACGGTGTCCGTCGGTGCGTCCACCGCCGCCAGGGGCGAGGAGCCCTGGACCAGGGTGACGGCGTCGCTGCCACCGCCGTTGGCGTCCAGGGAGATGCCCTCCTCCTCGAAACCCGCAACGTCGTTGGAGCGGATCACGCAGTCGTGGAAGGAGCGATCAGCTACGGGCAAAGCTGTATAGTCGACTAGGGCCTTGATGCCGACCTTGGCGCGACGGCTTCCGGACAGCCTCCCGGTGCGGTCCCAATCCAGGGGGATGGGGTGGTCGATGTCGGTGTCCGCGATCAGGCACCCGTAGCCCGCCTGCAGGTTGACGGGGATGTAGTTGTTCCTCATGAACAGCTCGCCTTCGTTCAGCCCCTTGACTTCGTAGCCGAAGGCCCCTCGCCCGAACACAACGCCCTTATAATTGCTGTGTAGCGCAGGAGAGGCGGCGGAGGCGTAGCCGACCTTGCTCTTGTCGGCCAGGAGCTCGAAGTCGCCCGCCCTAACCAATATGCCCACGCTGCACCCCTTGATCTGCGGGTTGATGAGCACGACGTTCCTGTTAACAACGTTGACGCCCCTCTGTGCGTTCCCCAGGTTCGCGGGTGTGGGGTCGGCCGAGCACGTTATGCGGGGGTTGAGATGTACGCTATTGGCCTCAGGGGTCCACCCTTCCTCAAACGTTTGGGAGGTGGTATTGGGCGTGGCGTAGGGATTGTCCGGTGGCGGCGGACCGGACGTGCTTGTGTCGAAGCTGGTGTAGTTCGGCAGCTGGCGGACGTCAGCCAGTAGCGAACCAACCAAGAGCACGCATAAGATCACGCAAGCCAACAGCAATCCGGTCTTCTTTCTCACCCCCACCGCCTTTCCTGAACGAAATGGGATTCCCCGCTGGAGCGGACACGGTGACCTTACGCGACGCTGGCTTCTTCTATTCTATCCTCCTCGTAGTCAGCGGGACTCCTGTACCCTGAAGGAGTTTGTAGAGAGGCTGGGCCTCCTACAAACTGCGGCTTCAGGCAAAACAAGCTGAAGTGCTGACTGGCTGAATTGCTTGTAAAGGTACGCCTGCACCTCGCCTCCGGGCATCCGGGACAACGCCTGTGGAAAGCACTCGCGCCAGCAATCTGGGATTTGTATGCCCGCTCGTGCGAAACCTCGCCCACGACCCTAGCGCCCCTCTTGGACGGAGGGGCGCTGGGGTCGTGGATTGGAGTTTGGCTTACGTTACGGTCGAACCGCTACCCTAACGCTACCCGTCGGAGACGTGTCCGGAGAACCGGGGGCCGGCACGAAGTCCACTTGCGCTTCGTCGGCGCTCAGCGTCAGCTTGCAGACGCCCCACGCTTTCGTAAGCTTCACGTTGGGCATGGGGCTCGGGCTACCCTGTAAGTCGTCAAAGCTGTTGCCACCGGTGCCACAAACGATGGACGTAAGCCCACCGGCAACCTGCGTGCCGGTCTTGTCGCGAGTTAGGTAGTGCTCGTAGAGGTGGCTATGACCCTGCATGATCAGGTCCGCGCCGTTGTCATAGGCCGTATCAAAGAACGTCTTGGAGCAGCCGGTAACACCTTGGCTGGTCGGGTGATCTGTGCTCGACGAGAACCTGGCATGGTGCCAGAACAGCACCGTGTTCTTAGTTGTGGTGAGCTCGCTATTCAGGAAGTTCATCTGCGCGCTGCCGGCCGTGCAAGGCGGGGCCTGGTTCCAGTTTCGGTCCCTCCGTAGAAGCCGAGTTGAGAACTATCGCCCGCCAGTTGCTATTGCCCACATCGTAAGCGTAGAAACTCTTGGCGTTGGAGACCTGAACCGGCGTCGGTCGGGGTTTAGGTTCCAGTACTGCTGCGAACCCGCCGCTGTGGACGAGCCGTAGTAGTCGTGGTTCCCGTACGTCGGCCTCGTCTTGTCTTTAAAAGAGCCCCACGCGGCATCGTAGACCTGATAGTTGTTGAATGTACCGTCCGGGTAGGCGTTGTCCCCTGTGGTGAAGACACCCCACGCCCCACTGGCGAGTTGCGTCCTCACGAGGTTACCAGTGTCTCGATCCCTGGTGCCACCAGAAGAGATGTCTCCGGCACCGACTATGAATTCAGATCCACTCGTGGTCGGGCATCCATTGTTAGACGCCGGACCGCGTTCGTTCGGGCACTGGTCCTCAGAGTCGGGTACGCCATCGCCATCGGCATCCCCGCCTCCACCACCGTTCGTGACACTAAAGTCCCGGTTGCGGATTGCGGAGACGTTGTTCGATGGGTCTTTCCCTCGAACTCGGAAGCGATAATCCCCATCAGTGAGACTTGAGTAGGTTTTCGGAGACGACGGAGACACATGCACGCTGCCCAGGGGCTTATCGTCGTCAAGCCCCGAAGCAGCTTGCACTCGAAGGTAGGCTGGCTCGTCGGCCGAGAAGGTGAAGGAAGCAGCTCCATCTGAGGTGTCCCCAGGACCCGAGTCGATGGTCACGTTAGGCGGTGTGGTATCTGTACCACTACCGCCAGATGCCGGAAAAGTTACAACGTCTAAGACAGCGTTTCGTCCGGTCGCTGTATTACCAGCCGTGACCTTGATCGTGTTCTGCTGTCCGGCCTGCAGGTTAACGTCGAAGGTGTAAGCCCTAACAGAAGTGCTTTGTAAGGGCTTGGGCTGGTGAGCCGTTTACACGCAGGGTCGGCTGGCCACCTGACTGCCCACCGCTAGCCATAAGCACCACATCGCAGGTGGCGCTACAGGTAATGTTGTTTTGGGAAGCAGTGTTATTCTGGGTGAGCTTGAGTGCCGCCCCCCCGGAATATCCTGCGCCACTAATAACGTTGGAACCCGTAGGCTGAGAAGTGAAGTTCTCACCCTCTACGCGCGTGGCTACGTCTGCGGCATCGACCTTCATGCTTGGATAGAAGAACACCAGGAGTGTCACCGCACCTATTGCCACCGTGACCAGTAAAGCTATCCGCCTCATCCCCAAACTCCCTCTGCTTATGCTCATAAATACCCGTCATTGCCATCAATAGCCACATCTATAGCGAGTGTGGCGTGCTACTGACTCCCCCAGGAAGGCTCGGAGTCGGACGCACCGGTGTCGGTGACTTTGACCTTACCCCCTCCGCCCACACCAATCGTGTAGACTGTGGGGTTCGCCGGAGTGTCACCCAAAAAGGCGATCTTCTTGCCGCTGGGCGAGTAGGAAGGCTCGGAGGCGTTGTCGATGACTTTGGAGCTGTTTCCCCCGCCGCTCACGCCTATCGTGTAGATCGCTTCGTTCGTTCCGTCGTATTCCTGGCTGCTGGGAGGATAGCCTACATAGGCGATCGTTTTGCCGTCGGGGGCGTAGTCGGGCTGGGAGTCGTTTGAATCGTTGTCGGTGACCTTGAGCGTACTTCCTCCGCGCACGTTTATCGTGTAGATCTCTGAGTCGTTTCCGTCGTAGCCCTCATAGGCGATAGTTTTGCCGCTGGGCGAGTAGGAAGGATACAAGTCGTCCGTATCGTTGTCGGTGACCTTAAGCGTGCTTCCTCCGCGCACGTCTATCGTGTAGATCTCTAAGTCGTTTCCGTCGAAGCCTACATAGGCTATGTTGTTACCGTCGGGTGAGTAGGAAGGCGAGAAGTCATCCGTATCGTTGTCGGTGACCTTGAACGTCCCTGCTCCACTAGGGTCGATGGTGTAGATCTCTGAGTCGTTTCCGTCGTAGCCCGAGTAGGCGATCTTGTTGCCCGTGGGCGAGTAGGCGGGATTGCGGGCGTACCCAGGTTTGTCGGTGACCTTGACCTTACCCCCTCCGCCGGGGTCGATGGTGTAGATCGCTTCGTTCGTTCCGTCGTAGGCTGAATAGGCGATCTTGCCGGGTTTGCCCGGAGAGGTCGCCTCCGCAGACCGCTCCTGAACGAGCAGCACCATTAGCACCAGCAATCCTGCTGCACGCCAGGACTCCCGCCGCTGCCACCAACGCCACGAAATGGCTGTTCCTCACCATCTTCGCCCCCTCTTCCTTCGCTCTCATGCTCTGCTTGTCACAGCTCGTCGATCATGACTACCACGAGGTTTGGGCGCTAACGGTCTGAGCATCGACCCTGCTTTTCCCCGGAGAGCCCATCGTCCGTTGCCAGCAATCCCAATGTGACCGCGAGCGGCCAACAGAGGGATGAAACCTCGTATGTTGATCCTCCCTAAGCGAGAGAGACACTCGCCTCTAGCCTTGCCACGAATGCATCCTACACAGGAATTCAAGCCCTTGCAAGGTACCCTTTGGAGAGCGTCTTCTATGAGAACAAAGCATCTTCGTGTGGCTCTATAGCATACACGGTTTCACTAAAGGGACGCTCCCTTCTACACCAGAACAAAGGTGGCCCGGTCGATCAGCAGGAACGTAGACCTAGCCGTTGTTGGCGCAGTAGACGACCTCGTCGGGCAACTCGCAGCCCTTTATGACCTCGCCGTTGAGGACGTTGTCCACGATCTCCACGTTCCATAGGTCCGTCCGGCTGCTCCTCCCGGAGTCGATGGCCTTTACCCCTCCCGGCTTGGCCGCGTTGGCGCGGTACGCGACCCCAGCTATGGTCTTCGCGCCGAAGACGTTGTTGCGTATCAAGGCGTTTTGGGTGTCGGCGGCGCTGATGCCCCCCCTGTTCTCACCGTAGGAGTTGCCGTGTACCTCGTTGTGTTCGATGAGCGCGTTCGGCTCAGTGGCATGGACGCCTGTTGCAAGATCCCTCGGGCTTGACTCGTAACGGATCCCCGAGCGGGCGTTGTCCACGGTGAGGTTGTCGTGGACCCAGAAGCCGTTGGTCCCCCGGCCGGGTCATTCTTGCAGCCAACGTCGCACCACAGGCCGTTGCCCTGCTCGTCGTGGACGTAGTTGTAGGCGGCCTCGTACTCGGTTATGCCCTTGACGGCCGACCCGTTGAACCCGAGGAAGGCGGGGTTCTGGGTGTTGTCGTAGAACTCGCTGTTTAGGATGCGCCCCTTGACGTTGAGGATGCCGGCGGCGTCGTTGCCGTGGATGACGGCGTACTGGACGAGGTAGCCGCCGGCGGCGCTGGGTCCCGCTATGCCAGCGCCCGTGCCGTTCTGCGGATTCCCGTTTGAGATCCTGCCTACGGCGCCTGCTATGTCCACCCACTTGATCTCGATGTCTTTGCCGAGCGGCGCGATGATCTTATCGGGCGAACCGCTGGGACGGATGTTGACCTTCGGAACGCCATAAGTGGCGGGTCCACGGGTCACGGTCTCGCCCGTCTGGCCTATGAGCCTGTCGCCGTCCTTGAGGCGCAACGTCTCCGAGATGTTGTAGGTTGCGGTGGTGCCGTCTGAGTGCGCGTCGACGCAGAACGTCGTGGCCCTGTGCGCGGATCGGTGTTGACGATCGCGTCGAGGTCGTCGCCGGGATTGACCCGGACGCCCAGCACGAATCCAGCGCCGCCGCCGGCAAAGTGTGGACCAGCAACACTACCACCATGGTGGCCGTCAAGCCGGCCACCGAAAGCACCGCCAAAGCTACCTTCCACATATTCCCTCATCGTCGGTTCCCCCTCCGTGCTCCCATCAACATCCCTACCAACGCCATGAGCCATGTGTAGCGCTAGCTCGCCGGCATCTGCTTCCCACCTTTAGCACTTTCGAACTTCTTCAGTGCTCTGTGGCATCCCGAAGCTTCTTGAACTGAGCGTTGCTCTTGGGTCCTTAGAGGATGACGCCGATCGCATCTTGGCACCCCTTTCGGTAACCAGGCAGTCTCCCCTTTGAAGGAGGTTCTAGGCTTTGCGTCCCCGTCTCACGACGGGTTTACCTTTGTCGAGGAGCGGCCACCTTGGCCATTGCTGCTCGCCACTACCGGACTCATCGCTACGTAGATGAAGGATTTCCCGGTCTCCGGTAGACGTTCGTCATCTTTGCTCATTCCTCTTCCTCTACCGCACGAAGGTTGGCACCCTTGAGGGTCGTCAGCCTGTCCAGCTTGGAGCGCATGTCTGGGGTGACCCTGGATGGCTTGGAGGCGAGCTGGTACTCGTCCACGATGAGGTCGTAGTACTCCGGGGTGGGGTCGTTTAGGTGCCTTATGAAGGCGAAGTCCTTGCCAGCAGCCGGCTGGAACTCACGGTACATCTGCCACAACCTCTCTTTCGGGTTCTCGATAACGACCCTCTTGCGCCAGGAGGCGGGCGGGATGCCCAGACACTATCTCGTGGAGGCTACGGCCGTCCTGGCCGCGTGGGGCGGCAACCCCTGCGAACTTCAGGATGGTCGAGGAGATGTCCACGCTGGAGACGAGCTCGGTTGGCTGCTGGGCGGGGAGACCCGTCGCGCGTATGATGAGGGGTATTTCCACGGACTCCTGGTACGGCCAGCTCTTGTGCAGGAGCCTGTGCTCGCCGGCCTGGTAGCCGTTGTCCGAGGTGAAGATGACGAGCAGGTTCGAGTTGCCCGTGACGGCCTCGGCGGCGTCGAGGAGCCCAGCGACGAAGTCGTCTGTGTCCTCGAGCTCCTCGCGCATGCCCTCTTCAACCTTTTCGAGCTCGGCCACGCTTATGGTGCCCTTCCGCATTTTGGCCGGCTTGTCTGACATGTCGGCCTCGTTCACCGAAGGTACGTTCGCTGGGCGGCTGGTTGTTGTAGTCGTGGCGTGTGCCGCGGTGGGCTTGTAGGGCTGGTGCGGGTTGGTGGGTGAGTACTGGATGAAGAAAGGCCTGGTAGCCGGCGTGCGGCTGTTTATCCAGGCGAGCGCCTTTTCGTAGGCCAGCTGTGAGTCGTTCCTGGTAGCGGGGTAGCGCACCGCATTGCCCTGGTCGTTCACGACGTAACCGTTAGAGGTGTGTGTAGAGGAGCCGGGCAGCTCAAACCACCTATCCCAACCAGGGGGTATGGCGAGGGAGCTACCGCGGCCGTTCATGTACTTGCCGCAAAGCGCCGTGTCGTAGCCAGCATCTTTGAGCGCTTTGACGAAGGTGAAGGCCTCGTGCCCACCGCCGGAGAAGGCTTGCCACGCTGAGTTTGTGGTTACGTTCGTGGTGTGCGGGAACCTCCCCGAAAGAATGGCCGCACGGTTGGGCCCGCAAAGCGGTATGGCCGTGTAGGCATTGAGGAAGCGGGTGCCCGGGGCTATGAGCCTGCTCTTGCACCGTCTCCATGACCTCAAGTAGGCGGTCTGGCATGTCGTCTACGATGATGAGCAGGATGCTAGGCTTCGAGCCTGCCCCTACGGATGCTGCCTTGGCCGCACGGGGCAGGAGTCCTGTGGCACTGAAGGCAACGCCCGCGGCCGCGCCAAGCTTAAGGGCATCCTTGCGGGTCATTGGTGTTTCCATCAGGCATCTCCTTTCAGTGGGTTCTGATCTAGCGGGTTGATCGGTCCTCCCGATTGCGGTCTTCCGGGCAGTAGGAGAACCACTTCGGATGCCGGCTTCACCCCCACCATTGGTGAAGCGCTAGTTTCCTATGGCTGTGTTTGATGTTAGGTTGCTTTCGTGTCCTCCCTGTTTGTAAAGACGGAGCTTTATTGCCCCGTCGCCGTTCGGGCAAGCTTGCCCTACTCGCAACGCATACCGATGCCTCGGCCCTAAGAAACATACCCAATGCTTGCTATGAATGCACCATACACCGAATCCCAGGGCTACGCAATAGCTCTCGGAGATGATCGTCCACGCAGAGACAGGCGCCGAGGGCGTGAGGTGTAAGGGGGTCTCCCATGTGTACCCGCAGCCCGGACGCGCTCCTGATCGATAAGACTCGACACGAGGCAAGCGGAGAGGTTAAGCTGCTCTAGATCCAGCCCTCCGCTATGGCTGTCCGAACACGACTTCTGCACTCTCTAGGGGCTCACCGTGAAGAGCCACGCCTTCTGTTGTAAGCCGGCTGTGGTGGCGTTCTGGTCCAGGGGGTTACCGGCCACATCCTTGGCCCCCGTGCTTACCACAGCCTTGTAGGTAACTCCACTCTTTAGGGAGTCGCTCGGGTCGAGCGTCGCCGTGTGTGTGCTCCCATCGTAGCTTACCGTGGCCCCTACCTTGGTGGTGGAGCCGTTCTCCAGGAGCTTGAAGGTCTTGGAGGTTATGGAGGAGGCTGACATCTCCTCCGAGAAGGTAGCCTCGATGTTGGCCGTTGGGGCAACCCCTGTAGCACCTGCCTTTGGGGAGGTGTTTATGACCCTCGTGTCCCACTCGCCGGCCCGGCAAGCGGCGCCGGAGCAGCTCCTCAGAGCATCGAGGCGGGATTGCATCTCGGAGTAGAGCTGCTGGTTATCTGCTTGGCTTATGCTCTGTAGCTGGTAGGGGTCGGCATTGAGGTCGTAGAGTTCCTGCTCGGACGTCTCGGCATACTCGATGAACATGTGATCCTGGGTGTGAACCGCCTCGTGTGTCGGCGTTGGGGTTTCTGTGGCAATCGTCTCTAGTGTTCCTTCCTCCAGGAAGGCCGAGCGCCAAGAGGATGGCGGGGTGGCGGTGAGTAGCGGGGCGAACGATCTCCCGTCGACGAAGTCGGGGGTGGTGACGCCTGCCAGGCTGGCCATAGTGGGCGCAAAGTCGTTGTTTATGACGAGCTGTTGGCGGACCTCTCCGGCGGGCACCCCGGGACCGCGTACCATCAAAGGCACCCCTATGTCCTCCTCGTACGACGTTCTCTTTCCTCGGGGTCAGCCTGTGCTCGCCGAGGTGAAATCCGTTGTCGGAGGTGAAGAAGATGTAGGTGTTATCGAGCTCGCCCGTCTCCTGAAGAGTGCCGATGGTCTGCTCGAGCAGATCTTCTACCGAGAGCATCGAGCGTAGACGCTCCCTGTAGAGGGTTTGCACTTCGTCTATGTCGGCCGACGAGAGCCTGGGGTAGGACTGCAGCCACCGGGCCTTATCCGAGATGTATCGCTCGTCGAAGTTGGGTGGGCGGGGAAGGGGCGTATCGACGAAGCTGTCTTGGTAGCGCGCCGCCACCTCCGGCGGTCGATGCGGGGCCTTGGTCCCGACCACAACGAAGAAGGGGTCTGTGTTCGCCGAGCTGCGCCGGATGAAGTCGCTGGCTTCGTCCGCGAACGCGTCGGTGGAGTGACCCGCTAACCTTATGCTTCGGCCGTCGTCGTTTACCTGATCGCTGTTTGCGCCGCCTTGCAGGACGAACCACTCGTCCCAACCCGGAGGCTTGTAAAGGTCGTCGTAGTCGTTCATATACTTGCCTATGTACTTGGTCTGGTAGCCAGCGTCATCGAGCCAGGTGGCTACTGTGGACCGATCCCGGCCCGAACTCCTGAAAATTCGGCTCGCCGCCCAGCGGTTGGTGGTTTCCGACTATGCCGTGGTTGTGGGGGTACTGGCCCCGCAGGATGCTGGCCCGACTGGGGCAGCACAAAGAGTAAGTGACGTAAGCATTGTCAAAGCTAGTGCCGTTCGAGCCCATTACATCCCTTATGCCACCAAGTTGCTCCATGGACCGTTCGTTGAGGTCATCGGTCATGACGAACACAAAGTTTGGACGCTCCGCTGCCACCTGGGCGGAGGGTTCTTTGACTTCGCTCGCGAGCATCGCCACCGCGCTGGCTAGGAGCACGGTCGCCATGATCTTTATACTTTTCACAAGCTGCAAGTACCCTCCGCTATAGCTGTCGAACACGACTTCTGCACGCTCTAGGGACTAACCGTGAAGAGCCACGCCTTCTGTTGTAAGCCAGGGGTGGAGATGTTCTGGTCAAGGGGGTTACCCCCAATATCCTTGGCACCCGTGGTGACTACACCCTTGTATGTGGCCCCTCGTTGTAGGGAGTTGGTCGGGTCGAGCGTAGCCGTGTCCGTGCTCGCCTCGTATCTGAGTGCGGCGGCTACCTTGGTGGTCGAGCCTTGCTTGAAGAGCTTGAAGCTCTGAGTGGTTATGGAGGAGGCCGACATCTCCTCTGAGAAGGTAGCCTTGATGTTAGCCGTTGGGGCAACCCCAGTAGCACCCGCTGTGGGGGAGGTGCTTATGACCCTCGTGTCCCACTCGCCGGCCCGACAACCGGCACCAGAGCAGGCCCCAAGGCTGTCAAGGCGGGTTTGCAGGGTGGAATAGAGTTGCTCGTTGCCCGTTCGGGGCTTACTCTCTAGCTGGTAGGGGTCGGCTTTGAGGTCGTAGAGTTCCTGCTCGGCTGTCTCCGCATACTCCACGAACATGTGATCCTGGGTGTGGACGCTCCTATGGGTGGGGACCTTGAAACCGGTGCCTTCCGGAAGCCACCCCTCCTCCAAGAAAGCCGAGCGCCAAGAGGAGGGGGGCGAGCTGGTCAGCAGCGGGGCGAAAGAGCTACCGTCGACGAACCCGGGGGTAGGGACGCCTGCTAGCTCGGCGATGGTAGGCGCAAAGTCGTTGTTTATGACCAGCTCTTGGCGCACTGCTCCGGTGGGCACCCCGGGGCCACGTACCATCAATGGCACCCCTATGTCCTCCTCATAAGGCGTCCTCTTATCCACCCCCGAAGTAACTCTGAGCCGGTGCTCGCCGAGGTGAAAGCCGTTGTCGGAGGTGAAGAAGATGTAGGTGTTATCGAGCTCGCCAGTCTCTTGAAGTGTGGTTATGGTCTGCTCGAGCAGATCTTCGACGGAGAGCATCGAACGTAGCCGCTCCCGATACAGGTTGCGCATGTCGTCTATTTCGGTTTGCGAGAGCCTGGAGTAGGACCGTACCCACTCAGGCTTGTCTGAGACATCTGGCTCGTCGAAGTTAGGGGTGTCGGGAAGAGGAGTATCGACGAAGCTATTTTGGTGGCGTGCTGCCACCTCCGGCGGAGCGTGCGGTGCCTTGGTCCCTACAACCATAAAGAACGGTGCGGAGTTGACAGAGCTTCGTTCGGATGAAGTCGCTGGCCTTGTCGGCGAATACGTCACTCGAGTGGCCGCCCACAGTCGTCTGCTGGCCATTATTGTTGATCTTCCCTGTCGTCGGATCGCTGAGAGTCCAATGACTGCCCATCATCACGTACCATTCGTCCCAGCCCGGAGGTACGTAGAGGTTGTTGTAGTTGTTCATGTACTTGCCTATGTACTTGGTCCGGTAGCCAGCACCATCGAGCCAGGTGGCTATCGTGGACCGATCAAGACCCAGATTCCGAAACTTCTCTTCGCCACCCTCGGGTAGCCCATTGCCGATGATCTCGTGGTTATGAGGGTACTGGCCCCGCAGGATGGTGGCCCTAGAAGGGCAGCACAAGGAGTAGGTGACGTAGGCATTGTCAAAGCTAGTGCCCGTCGAACCCATGACCTCCCTTATGCCGTCGAGTTGCTCCATGGAGCGCTCGTCGAGGTCGTCGGTCATGACGAACACGATGTTCGGGCGGCTGGCAGTCTGAGCCTCGGCTTGCTGGTTCTCCCTAAAGGACCCATCGCCGGATAGCATCAGTACTACGCTCACCATAGCCGCATCTAACGCAGCGAACAGGACTATGAGGCGTTTCACGCTTTATCCTTTTCCCAGTGGGGCAGCGAAGTGAGGTGCCAAGTATCCCATCCCTGCTACGCTCCAACTGATCACTCGTGCGCACTCTAGTTACTCACCGTAAAGAGCCATGCCTTCTGCTGTAAGCCAGTCGTGGTAGAGTGCTAGTATAGGGGGTTGCCAGCAACATCCTTAGCCCCCGTGGTGATCACTCCCTCGTACTTGGTGCCAACGTCCAAGGCCTCTGAGAAGTTCGCCTCCACGTTGGCGTCGAGCCCAACGCCCGTCGCGGCGCCATCCGCCGGCGCGACACTGCTTACCGTAGGTGCCGTGGTGTCTTGGCAATCAACGACTTCGTCGGGCAACTCACAGCCCCTTATGATCTCGCCGTTGAGGACGTTGTCGACGATGTCCACGTTAAAAAGGTCGGGTCTGTCCGACCGTCCGCTGTCGGTCGCGCGTATCGCCACCCTGTTGGCGTTGGGTGAATACGCCACATCAGCAATTGTCTTCGCTCCAAACACGTTGTTGCGCACCAGCGCGTTCTGCGCATCGACTATGCTCACACCGGCAGAGTTGCCGTGCACCTCGTTGTTCTCGATGAGTGCTTCGCCAGAGTCGGCAACGTCGCCAACCCGCTCGAAGCGGATACCATCCCGTCCGTTCTTGACCACGAGGTTCTCGTGTACCCAGTAACCGTTCGGATGGCTTTCGGAGTCGTGGCAGAAAACGTCGCACCACAGGCCGTTGCCCTGATTATCGTGGACGTAGGAGTTTCTGACCTCGACCTCTGTTACAGCCTTCATGCCAGAACCATTAAAGCCCAGGAATTTAGGATCCTGGGTGGTGTCGTCCAACTCTATACGGTCGAAGGTGCCGCGGGCGTTGGTGATGCCTGCCGCATCGCTGCCCGTTATGTGTACCGCGTAGAGGCTGCTAGAGTTGGACGCCATGCCCATGGTGAGACCTGAGCCTGTGCCTCCTACCGGTGTGCGACCCGAAGAATACTGACCCTTGCCACCCACGATCTTGACCCACTCCAGATGAACCTTACCCCGGGCAGCGATCACGTTGATCACGCGCTGTTTACCTACGATGGTGACTGTGGGCTCTGGGTCGAAGGCGGGGCCACGCTCTATGAATGAGCCCTCTGGGCCTGTGAGCTCGTCGCCTTCGTTGAGTACCACCATCGCATCGACGGTGTAGGTGCACGGTCCTTCGAGCTGGAATCTGGTTCCTATCGTTCCTTCATCAGCGTTGACGGTGGCGTCGAGGTCTTGGCCGCACGGTACGGAGACTACCCTATCGGCACCCATCAAGAAGAGCACCGCCAAGAGCCCGACCGTCGCGTAGCCGCTTAGTATGAGAAGGTGTTTCAATCTCTCTTCCTTCCTCGAATAGTCACGCAGCCGCACTTGCGCACTCTCTGCAACAAAGCAAGGCGGTAGATACGTGAAGCGCTAAGCTAGTGTTGAAGATGTCGCTACATTACTAAGCCGCATCCTCCCCCTCTAAGGGCAGAGCTCTGTTGCCCGCCGCTCTGTGTTCGACAGCCCGGCTAGCTCCCAGCCAGGAGCCCCTAGGCTTTGCGCCCCCGCCTCGCGACGGGTTAGCCTTTCTCGCAGCGCACAAGGATGCGCTCGTGAATGTTCATTATTACAGATGTTCACTGAGTCCGCTATGGATTTTCGGTATTCACAGCGGATTTCAGTGTGCTTGACCCGTATCGCATGATGCGTACAGACGGTTCAGCCGAGAAGTCTACTCGGCCGATTGTGCATGCATGGTGTGTGCGGGTCAATATCAACGCAACCCGCTGTCAGAACATGTTTGCGAGGTGGGAGCAACTTCCTACAATCCCCTACATTCCAGGTCCGGGGTAGCTGCGCAGGGCGTTGCTCCGGTCCGATAGGCTTAGCCTACCGAGGAGCCATACCACGTGCCGGTAGCATTTTCAGATTCTTATGTACGAGGAGAATACAACTTCCTGTTCTGTACATGAGAATACTACTCAGCTTAGGACCGGGCTCTGCAGAATATAGATTAGGATCTTCTTGGATATCTGTTGCGTGAGTTGAGGATTACAACGAGGGCCATCCGACTCCCTACCAGAAGGAGCGCAGGATGGACCGCCTCCACCATCCCAAGGAGATTTCTACTGTAGTGGACAATCCTGGTTGAGACCCCCTCGACGTACATCTCCATAAGCGCCAAACATGGGGTATTCGCATATTCCAAAGATCACCTTCCAGGCGCCCCGGTGATACTCTTGTGGCGTTTGCCGCACTCTTTAGCGTAGCGTTCGGAGTGAGCCGGGGCCCATAGGAACGGCAATGCCTATGCCCGGCAGGTCTGCGGAACCTCCACCAGGGCGTCAGGCACACCCATCTGAGGGCACTCCAGGCTGTTGAAATTCGCGTGCCCTCCCGGGCCAAGGATTGGACGGCGAGACTGGTTAATCGGTAGCATTGTCCTCCAGCTCCGTTCCGGCAGGAGGCACCACCATGATGGGTAAGAAGCAGCGCAATTTCCACTCACTCCCCGAGGACATCTCGCTTGAAGATCTCGTACCGAAGGACAACTTCTACCGCCGTTTGGAAGGGAGCCTTGATCTCTCCTTCGTGAGGGCACTGGTGGAGGATCTCTACGCCCATTCGGGCCGTCCGAGCGTCGACCCAGAAGTCTTCTTTCGCTTGCAATTGGTAATGTTCCACGAGGATATCCGCAGCGAGAGAGAACTGATGCGCATAGTCTCCGACCGCCTCTCCGCAAGGTGGTACGTGGGATACGACCTCTTCGAGGCTCTGCCCGATCACTCCAGTCTAACCCGCATCCGCGAGCGTTTCGGCCTCTGGGTGTTCCGCGAGTTCTTCGAGCGGATCGTAGAGGAGTGCATCGAAGCCGGGTTGGTCTGGGGCGAGGAACTGTACTTCGATGCCACCAAGGTGGACGCCAATGCCTCCCTGGATTCCATCGCTCCGAGGTTCTACGTGGAGGAGCACCTGGACAAGCTCTTTACTGATGAGGAAGAGCCTCCCGGCACTGAGCAGGAGGAGTATGACGTGAGTACGACCGCCGAGCAGAGCGAGTCCCCGATGGCCGAGCTCTACAAATTGCCCTGCGCCGACGACGAGACGCTCCTGGCACAGAACACCTCAAAAGACGACTGGATCTCCCGTAACGGTCGCCAAAGACGCGAGCAGAAAGGCATCTTCTTCCGGCGCAAGGCGGACTTTGTGGCCTCCAAGACCGACCCTGACTCCTCGCTCATGAAACGCCGGGAGAGCAAGGGCTCTCACCTAGGCTACTACAACCATTATGTTGTGGACGGTGGCAAGGCGAGGATCATCTTGGGCGCCTGGTCACGCCCTTTGAGGTCACAGAGAACCAGCCAATGCTGGACCTACTCTGGCGCACAAGGTTCTTGTGGAAGCTCCATCCAAAGCAGGTCACCGGCGACACCGCCTACGGTACGATAGAGAACATAGCAGCCGTGGAGCGCGCTGGCATCCGCGCCTACGTCCCGCTAACCGGAGCGGGCAAGGCGAGATCCTACTTCAGCAAGGAGGAGTTCGTCTACGATCCCGAACAGAATCTCTACCGCTGCCCCGCCGGGCAGACGTTGCGCCGTTATTCCGACCACGCTGCCCGCAGGCTCACCAAGTACAAGGCAGATGGCACTATCTGCGCGGCCTGCTCCCTGCGACCGCAGTGCACAGAGAGCAAGAACGGCCGGGAGGTTCTGCGCTACTACGACGAGGACTACGTGGACCTGGTCAAGGGCTACCGTGGCACCTTCCCCTACGAGAAGGCCTTGCGCAAACGGAGGGTGTGGGTGGAGCCACTGTTCGCCGAAGCCAAGGACTGGCACGGTATGGGCAGGTTCAGGCTCAGGAGACTCGAGAAGGTGAACATCGAGGCGCTGCTGGTCGCCTCTGGGCAGAACATAAAGAGGTTAGTCGCGGCTCGGGATCGGAGCCCGCGCAAGCTGGCACAGGCTGCGGCCCTGCGGCCACCGGATACAGTCGATCGTTGCCGGACTCACTTGACTGGTCGGCGACCCTTTCAGCTCCCGCGCAGGGCGTATTTCAACAGGCTGGCAAGCTTAGAACTTGCGCGGCTAGGTCATGGCCGTCGGGAAGGACGACCTTCTCAGAGGTAGCCTCTTCAGCCCTTCCGGATGAGCCTACGCACGATGATGACCGCATCCGAGTAAGCAACCCAGAACTCCACCATCCTTCCCGTCTCCTTATGCACCACACAAGCCTTTTTGCGCTACCTTCGCTTTCCAGAGGAACTCGTCCGCTCCACTTCCCAGTGCTTCGTCGCCCCAAGTGGTTCAGGCTTGCCCTTCTTGGAGATCTCGGAGACGAGCCCTCTCCTGTAGACGCTCACGGGTGAACTCGGAGTCGTAACCGCAATCCCGATGCACGCTCGCTCAGGTAGTCCTCCCACCGACGCGCTAGCGTGTTCGAGGGTAGGGACGAACAGCGGCGAGTCATGGCGGTTAGCGGAGTGGTCACTCTTTCTATGGTGATTGGGATGCCCTCTCCGTCCTTCAGTGGTAAGCGTCGAGAACTCCCCAGATGATCGAGCGTCCCGTACCCGCATTTCAGCAGAAGTATTGCCTCCCTATCCGCGCAGCCTCTAAGTGAACAAGGGCATGAATAGGAAAGAAGGGTCAGGACGGGACCATTATGCTCCGGCTCAACGTCCAGCTTCTTGGCAAGGTGCCCCCTAAGGGAACCCTACGATCGACTTCTCAGTTGCGTCTGTTGACTTGGTGTCGGTGCCCGCTCCCCCGTCCAGGGTGTCGTTGCCGCTCACCCCATCCTGACTGTTTAGCGAGTCGTTCCCTTCCTGCCCGTAGAGGCTGTCCGCTCCGGAGTTACCCTTTATTATGTCTGCTCCTCCTCCACCAAGTAGTATGTCGTTACCCCCCAGTCCTTCTATGGTGTCGATGCCCCCCATCCCGCAGATCACATCCGCTGCCGAGGTGCCCCTGAGGATTTCTGCTGCTGAGGTTCCACTCTTGGTACAAGCCTTGAAGGTGGCTGTGTAGGTAGTTGGCTGTGCCCCGGTAACGATGGAGTGTTGCTTGCTTTTGCCATCAGACCAGGAGGTGAACACGTAGCTCTTACCAGAAAGCGTCTGGGGTGATGGGACGTCTACCTTAAACTTGTAGCCTTCCCAAGAAACCAGTGTCTTTGGAGCGTTGAAGGTCTGGTCGTCGGCTAGCAGCGAGAGGCCGCTTGGGCTCGTGACAAACGAGACGTTAACCCGCTTTGGCTGCACATCCTGGGTTACAGTCTTTGAGAGACCGTTAGAGTCAGTAGCTGTGAGCCTCACCTCAAGGTAGCTGCCTGCTCCGGTCGAGATGAGGCCCTCCGGGGGCGGCGCTGTGATGATCAGGTTGTTGCCGTTCTGCGAAAAGTAGGGATGAGTGTGGTCGCCATTGTGGTGTCTAAGGGCCTCCCACTCCAGGGCCCCTTCCTCCAGCTGGCCATCCTCAGGGTCTGTTGCACTGCCGCTAAGCGTGATCTGTTGGCCATCCCTGAAGAGCATGTTCGCGGAGGGTGACTCTATCGCAACATTTGGTGCCTGGTTGCCCACATCGATGCGGACGGTTGCAGGGTCAGAGAGAGCGCCGTGGTTGTCCTCGACGCGTAGGAACGCTGTGTAGGTACCGTTAGTGGAGTAGGTGTGGGTGGTGGTTGGTGTAGTGGTGGTCTTGGTAGCAGAGCCGTCACCGAAGAAGTCCCAGTGGTAGGTAAGAGTGTCGCCCGTGTCAGGGTCGCTGCTAGCTGAGGCGTCGAATTTGACCTCAAGGGGCGGCGGGGAGCCGGAGGTAGGGTTAGCCTCTACTACCGCGGTAGGAGGTCGGTTGGCGACACCTGTGCTGGTGATGCGCCGCACCTCTCCACCGTTGAAAGCAGTAGTGTAGTAGAGAGCCTGCCCCCCTTCGTGGGGCCCAAAGGCCATGGCGACGGGCCCCCGCTGACCCAGATCGCTCGCGAACTCAGTCTGTGTGAACCCACCACCGCTCTTGGGCCTGAGTTCGAAGATCTTGTTACACACATGGTCGCCATAGAGATAAGAGTCGTCGTACTCGGCGGGCCAGGCGCCGTTTGGGACGAACGCCGCTCCGACGATCGCGGAGCAGCCGGTGTCGTGGTTGTACTCGTAGATCGGGGGGGTGTAGGGGGCTGCGGAGCAATCTACGGTGCCCGGGCTACTCGGGTTGTCGTGGTTGCCCTCGCAAAGGTTCCAGGCGTAGTCGGCCCCTGCCGTGCCTAGGTCGATTTCGTCCCAAACCTCATTGCCGACGTCGCCGATGAAGAAGCGCGTGCCCGAGGCGTCGGGGTCGAAGGCGAAGCGGAAGGGGTTCCTCAAGCCCCAAGCGAAAGTCTCCTGGCACTTCTTGCCGGGATCGGTGCGGCCAGTAACGTTGCAGCGGGCGCTGTCGGTGCCCGTATAAGGGTTGCTCGCCGGGATGCCACCGTTGCGGGTTATGCGCAGGATCTTACCCAGCAGGATGTTCTGATCGCGGGAGGCGTCGTTATTGATCTGGCAGCCCGAGTTCTGCGCGTAGTCGCACTGACCGTCGCCGACGCTGACATAGAGGTAGCCGTTCTTGCCGAAGCTCAGGTCGCCGGCATTGTGGTTACCGGTCGGAGAGGGGATGTTGTCGATCAACACATCCTCGCTGGAGGGGTTGATCGTATCGCCGGACATGACGAAGCGCGAGACCCGATTGACCGGGTTGTTGGGGTTCGCAGGTTTCCAGTCCGTCGGGCACACCTCGGCCTTTCTGAAAGTGTAGTAGAAGTAGACGTAGTTGTGGCCGGTAGTTCCGAAGTCCGGGTCCAGCGCGATACCCAACAACCCGCTCTCACCACCGGAGCACATCCTGCTAGCGATGTTCAGCGCCGGTGTCTGTAGGAACTGCCCGTTCTTGTACACTCGCACCTGGCCAGTTTTTACGGGGATGAGCATGCGCCCGTCGGGTGTGAAGGCCAACCCCATCGGCCTTTCTCCTGTCGATGCCACCAACCGGTCCTCGAAGCCGGGTCTCACGGTTGCCGCAGCGGACTCCGCTCGCAGAAACAAGAGCGGGAGAACCCCCATCAGAAGGCCTGCGATCACTGCGAGCAGGATACGCCGGTCCGTACGCAAAGAACCCCAGACTTTAGGCAAAGCCGATCCCATCTTTGGTCTCCCTACCTTTCCTGCCCCTGCGGTAGCCTATCACGCCTCTGGTTACTCCAGCCCTCCGCTTCGCCTGCCGAGCACCACTTCTGCACTATTCTACTGGCTCACGGTGAATGTCCAGGTCTTCTCCTGTAAGCCAGTTGTGGTCGTGTGCTGATCTAGCTGGTTGCCCGCCTCATCCCTAGCACCTGTGGTGACCTCTCCCTTGTACTTGGTGCCATTCGCCAAATGTGTCGTGGTAGACGTCCCGAAGGGGTCGAGCGTCGCCTTGAGCCCATCTGTGCTTAGGCTCACGCTGACATCGGTGACCTGCGTGGTGCTCCCATCGGGGTTGAGCTTGAAGAGCTTGAAGGTTGAGTTGGTGATGGAGGCTGGGTCCATCTTCTCGGAGAAGGTGGCTGTGAGGTTGGCCGAGGGAGCTACCCCCGTGGCAGCATGTTTGGGGGAGGTGCTTGTGACCCTAGGAGACGTGGTGTCAGTAGGCGGGGTGATAGTACCCCATTCGGCGCTGCGGCAAGCGGCACCGGAGCAAGCCCTAAGGGCGTTGAGGCGGGTTTGCAGGGTGGAGTAGAGTAGTTCGTTGCCCGTTCGGCGTTTGCTATCTAGCTGGTAGGGATCGGCGTTGAGATCGTAGAGTTCGTACTCTCCGGTAGCGTACTCGGTGAACATGTGATCTTGGGTGTGGACACTCTTGTGCGTGGGGACCTTGAAACCGTTGCTTTCTGGATACCATCCCTCCTCCAAGAAAGCCGTGCGCCAAGAGGAAGGAGGAGAGCTGGTCAGCAGCGGGGCGAAAGAGCTACCGTCGACGAACGACGGAGTGGACGCGCCGGCCAGGTCGGCGATGGTTGGGGCAAAGTCGTTGTTTAGGACCAACTCTTCGCTCACCGAATTCGGAGGTATGCCGGGGCCACGTACCATAAGGGGCACCCCTATGTCCTCCTCGTAGGGCGACCTCTTCGCTATCCCCAGCCTGTGGTTGCCAAGATGGAAGCCGTTGTCAGAGGTGAAGAAGATGTAGGTGTTCTCTAACTCGCCGGTCTGATCGAGTGTGGCTATGGTCTGCCTGAGCAGGTCCTCTACGGAGAGCATCGAACGCAGGCGGGCTCGATACTCCTTCAGCATCTCGTCTATAACGGATTGCGAATGCACACTGCGGGATCTCACCCATGCAGGCTTGTCTAAGACGTTATCCTCGTTGAAGTTGTCCGGATGAGGCAGCGGGGTGGTGGTGAACTGGTCCTGGTGGCGCGCCGCCACCTGCGGCGGAATGTGCGGGGCTGTAGGCGCAACCAAAAGGAAAAAGGGCTTCGAGTTCGCCGAGCTGCGTTGGATGAAGTCGCTGGCCTTGTTCGCGAACACGTCGGTCGAGTGACCGGTAAACGTGACGGTTCGCACGGGGGCACCAGAAGCGGGCTTGTCGGTTACATCGGCGCCGTGTGCATCTTGCAGGACGTACCACTCGTCCCAGCCCCGAGGCACGTAGAGGCCGCCGTAGCCATTCATGTACTTGCCTATGTACTTGGTCTGGTAACCGGCGTCATTGAGCCAGGTGGCCACGGTGGACCGATCAAGCCCCGAGTTCCGGAACTTCCCCTCTCCACCTTGCGGCGAGGAGTTGTCGAGTATGTTGTGGTTGTGGGGATATTGGCCCCGTAAGATGGAGTCCCTACTCGGGCAGCATAAGGAGTAGGTGACATAAGCGTTCTCGAAGCTGGTGCCATTCGCGCCCAAAACCTCACCCATGCCGTCGAGGTCCTCCATGGAGCGCTCGTCGAGGTCGTCGGTCATGCGAACACGAAGTTCGGGCGCTCAGCGGTCTGGGCATCCGCCCCCTGGTCTTCCCTAAAGAGGCTATCTTCTGTACCCAACGTGCCAAGCAGCACGACACTTGCCATCGCTGCCAACAAAATGATGACTCGTCGCACTTGCTCCTCCCTCAAGCGAAGCTGACGCGCGCATCTAACCGCGCCATTGGTATGAAAGTATCGTACACAGAAACCAAACGTCACGCAATACCCTTCGGAAAATACTTACTATCAGAGGAAAGTATCTGTACGTGGTTCTACGTGATACGCGGTTCCACAGAGACAATGCGCCTATCCAGCATGAGAACAAAGGTGACTGAGAACAACAAGCGATCAGCAGCAACTCCCAAATAGCCGCTCACTCTAGAGCGGTTTTCATATCGAATGCGCCTGCGGTATCGCGTACCCGCAATGCTCGAAGTAGCCGCGGGCGTCCTGCGCGCTAACCGCACAAAGCGCCGCTTCGGTGGCCTCAAACAGCGCCTCCAAGAGCCTCGCCTGAGCCCTCCTAAGCAGCGCTTTCACCTTCGAGAAAGCCTCTTCTATGGGGTTGAAGTCCGGAGAGTAGGGCGGCAAAAACCACAACTGGCAGCCCCTTTGCTCGATGAGATCGCTCACCCACTTGCCCTTGTGTACGGAGAGGTTGTCCATCAGCACGATCTGCCCGGCCTTTAGCGCCGGGAGCAGGATCTCCCTCACGTAGATCCCGAAGGAGTCGGTCTCCGAAGAGCCCTCGATGCTCATCGATGGGCCCATCCCCTCCGTGCCGATCGAGGAGATCAGCGTGACGTTCTTGCCCCAGTTCCTGGGCGCCCTACCGCGGACCCTTTCTCCCTTGGGAGCCCTCCCGTATCTGGGCGTGAGCGCTATGTTGGTCGAGGACTCGTCCACGAACAGGAGGCGCCTCGGGTCCACGCCCTTCAGCCGCTGCCTGAAAGCGCTCCTTTTCTCTTCGTCTCGCTCGGTGGCCACCACCGACTTTTTTTGAAGGTCCAACCCAGAGTGCGCACCGCCCGGCTCATCGTCGCAACCGAGACCCCAACCCCCGTCCTTCGCTCCCAAAGCTCGCAGTGGCGCACAAGGGTGGCGTCGTCGTTTTCTTCGAGCTGGGACCACAATGCGCCGCGCTGCTCTTGGGTGGCGAGGATCGTCGGGGTGCGCCCTGGCGAAGGCTTGGGCGCCAGGTCCTCTCCCTCGCGGCGGCGCTTGAGCCAGCGCTTGAGGGTGGCCAGCGAGACCCCGAAGGTGCTCACCGCCTCCTTCCTTGCCATCCCGCGGTCCAGGGCGCCGAGGGCCGTGATCCTTAGGTCTTTCGAGTAAGCGTTCATGCGGCGATTCTCGCACGAGGCGCATTCGATCTGCAAGTTGCTCTAGACTTGCTTAGAAATCTCAGAGCACAGAGCGCTCTCTAAGAGCTATTCTTCCTGCGCCGCCTGATAGGCTGGGTAATGGTGCCTCTGGAGGTATTCTTCTAGCTCGTCTCGCCTTACCTTGATGGTGCGCCCCAGCCTTATGCTTGGGATCTCTCCGCTGCGCAAGCGGCGGTAGATCCAGCTCTTGCCCATCCCAAGCTCCTGGCACAGCTGCGGGATCGAGAGCAGTTGCACGCCGCGCTGCTCCTGGTCTGCTTGTTGAGCGAGCAGGGAAGCCTCTCCGGAGACGCTCTGCTCGAAATCTACGAGGGCGCTCTCGAGATTTTCCAGGGCCTGGTGGTGGGCTTGTAGGGCTTCTTTGAGCTGTTTGAGTGATCGCTCGTTATCCTTTGGCATCCTGACTTATTTTACTAGCCCCACACCTATCTTGCAGGTTATTCAGTGAGCCTCCTAGAACTGTCAAAAGGCGAACCGCCGAGAACACCCATTCTAGAGACGTTCTACAACCCTAAGCACGGGCCCACCGTCTAATCGTCAAGCTCCTCACAGTCGGTAGATTGAACGTCTCGGCGGTAGCACACAGCCTGTTTGTAGTCTTTGCCCATCCGCCTGTTCTGAGAGAGCCATGAAAACGTCCTCTCGGAGGTTCGCCAAAATAGTGCCATAAATGATCCACTCGGGGGATGCGGCAGGCTCAGCGGTACTGCTATAGTACGATCGGTTACCAACGCGGATGTGGATCCGTGGCGGTCGCTTTCGCCATAGACCCGGGAGGCATGGAGCAGTGAGAAGAAGGCTGATGGTATTGGTACCGTTGGCGATGGCGGCTCTGTTAGCGGTGGGGATCTTGTCGGCACTCTATGCCAACCGCGGTCCGGCGGCCACCTTGCAAACCGACTTCGATGACCGGATGGTGGCGTCCGTCGACAGCCCCATCGCTCTGGCCTTTACGCCCGACACCCGCATGCTCGTCGCCACCCAGCCCGGACAGGTGCGGGTGTACAAGAGCGGGCAGTTGTTGCAGACCCCCGCGCTGGACCTCTCGGGCAAGATCTGCAAGAGTTTCAGCCAGGGCTTGCTCGGGGTGACGGTGGACCCAAACTTCGCGGCCAACCACTACGTCTACCTCTTCTACACCTACAATAAGTTCGACAGTTGCCCGCTGGACGAGCCGACCAACCCCAACAATCCTGTAAATCGGGTCTCGCGCTTCGTCATGTCAGGAGACACTTTAGACCCGGCGAGCGAGGTGGTGCTCATAGACAACATCCCCTCGCACGGCAGCCACAACGCCGGGGACCTTCACTTCGGTAAAGACGGCTACCTCTATGTCAGCACCGGGGATGGGGTCTGCGACTACGCGAACGACTCGGGCTGCGACGGCACAGAACGACGCCGCACGCGACCGGAACGTCCTGCTGGGCAAGATCTTGCGCATAACCCGCAACGGCAGGTATCCCCGCGACCAACCCCTTCTACGGGCACCGACAGCGCCCGCTGCAACCGCACCGGCCGCACCGACCCCGGCAAGATCTGCCAGGAGACTTTCGCTATGGGTCTGAGACAGCCCTTCCGCTTCGCCTTCGACCCCGACGCCACGGGGACACGCTTCTTCATCAACGAGGTCGGTCAAGCCCGATGGGAAGAGGTAGACGAAGGCAAGAAGGGGGCCGACTACGGCTGGAACCTCTGCGAGGGCAACCACGACAACCCGGACCGTGGCGGGTCAGTAAACTGCGCCGCCGCGCCCTATACTCCCCCCATCCACGAGTACAGCCATGGCACCGGGTGCTCCTCCATCACCGGCGGGGCGTTCGTGCCAAACGGCTTATGGCCCGCCAGGTACGACGACTCCTATCTCATAGGCCGACTACGTATGTAACAAGATCTTCGAACTTACACCCAAGGAGGGGGGCGGCTTCGCGAGGACCGAGTTCGCGAGCGACTTGGGAGAGGGCGGCCCTATCGCCATGTCCTTCGGCCCTCACGGCTCGAGCCAGGCCCTCTACTACACCACCTACGCCAACGGTGGGGAGGTTCACCGCATTACTTACGTCCAGGGTGCCAACCGGGCTCCCCACGCCGCCGTGAGCGCGAGCCCGAGCTCCGGAGACGTACCGCTCGAAGTCGGTTTTGACGGTTCTGACAGCAACGACCCTGACTTCGAGGACGAGGTGACGAGCTACCTCTGGAACTTCGGCGACGGCTCTCCAGCAGTCGAGACTACGACCTCGACCGCTAGTCACACCTACACCGAGGCCGGCACGTATACGGCGACGCTAACCGTACGGGACGAGAGCGGCGCCGAGGACACCGCAACGGTCCGCATAGACGCCGGAAACCGACCCGCCCGAGCCGACAATCTCATCCCCTACCCAGGACCAGCTCTTCAAGGTCGGAGAGAAGATCGTGCTGCGCGGCTCCGCTACCGACCCGCAGGACGGCCAGCTGGCAGACGGCGCGCTTAGCTGGCAGGTGTTCCAGCACCATGCGGGCGACCACACGCACCCGTTCCTCCCGCCCACGCCCGGCAACGACGTCGAGATCGTGGCGCCCGCCCCGGAGGATATCCACTCCACCGATCCCGAGGGGAATTACCTGGAGGTTCGGCTGACCGCCACCGACTCTAAGGGACTTTCCAGGACCGTCACCCAGAAGCTGGCCCCTAACACGGTAGACGTAGTTTTCCAGTCCCAACCGGCCGAGCTCGATCTGGTCGTCAACGGCGATAAGTTCGACAAACCCACGCGGACTTACATCTCGTGGGAGGGTTACCGGCTAAACGTGTACGCACCGTCGCCGCAGACGACGCTGGCTGGGGTCACGTACAGTTTCGCCTCCTGGTCCGACGGTAAAGAGCAGCAACACGACATCGTTACAGGGGCGACTCGCCAGCTCTTACACGGCCACCTTCAAGGCCTGCACGAAGACCGGAACCTCAGCGGGCGAGACCCTCGAGGGCACCTCAGGAGCAGACGTCATCTGCGGCTTTGGGGGCAACGACACCGTAAGGGCCCTTGGGGCCAATGACATCATCGAGGGCATGGGTGGCAACGACATCCTTCGTGGCGGCGGCGGAGCAGACAAGGTGAGAGGTGGCGGCAGTGCAGACAGCCTGTACGGGGAAGCCGGCAACGACGCGCTCAACTCCCGAGACGGGGTTAGCGGCAACGACTCCCTCGACGGAGGCACGGGCACGGACACCAAGGTAACCGACCCAACCGAGAAGTCGATCGTAGGGTTCCCGTAGTAGGGTGTACGCGAGCAGATCTCCGGTTGAACCCACCGGCCCTTTCACGCACTTCGGTGAATGGGGCTTAACGGAAGGGGCAGAGGTTAGCCGACCTTTTTCCCCTCCCTGACGATCTTCTCACACTCCTTTGCGACTTTGTCCCCTGGGTTGGCTCTTACGCGATCAGTGCCAAATCCACAGGAGATTTCGTCCTTGCTCCCGTCTACAGCACGGATATAGTCGTCGCCACGCCCACCGTCGCCTTTGTCCCTGCCACCGCCAAGGCGCAACGCGTCGTCGCCGCCCCAAGCGTGGATGCTGTCAGCGCCACCGTAGCCGTAGATAGCGTCACTCTTAGCGGTGCCTACAAGGGTGTTCGGTTTGTCATTGCCCTCGATGGAAGCCGGCGAGAGGCGCGCATAGTAGTTCTGGGTAACCCCGTTTACGGTGAGGAATTCCCCTCCGGTGTGCAGCCTGAGCCCTTCCACGTGCAGCGCCCACACCAGGCTGTACTTGCCCGCGTACGTCGGCTCCCAGTTGCGGTCGAGTCGTCCGCTAAAGGAGTAGGCGGCTATGCCCTTTCTGGTCAGGCACTCATCGTTGGGGTCCTGGACCCCCAAGCGGCGCCCGCAATCGTCGTGCGGCTGGTCGGCGACCTCCAAGAAGTGCCCGCCGATCACCACCTGCTTGCCCATCACCTCCACCGCCTGCGTCGAACCCATGGTGTCGCGCACCCAACCGCGCTTGCCGCCGGCTCCCTTGTCCAACTGGGCCAAAAAGTCGCTGCCTCCCGCCCCCAGGTAGAGCTTTCGACCCCGGTCGACCACCGCGTGGCCGTACGAATCCGCAGTCGCTTTGGTTACCCAAGAGGCGTCATGGGCCCCCTCGGTGCTCAGCTTGACCAGTGCCTTGGCCGGCTTGCCGTTTACCGCGTCGCACACGCACGCCGCCCAGATCTTCTTGCCGTCGAGCTCCAGGTCGCGGTAGGCCGCCTCGTGGACGCGGTCGTGCAGGCTCTTGTCTACGGTGATCTTCGCCCGGGTCCAAAGTCTCTTGCCCGTGGCGAACTCAAAAGCCGAGAGGCTATCCCCCCCACCGTAGACCTTGCCGAGATCAGGTGCCGCCAGAACTGACTTCAGCGGAGGCGCGTCAAACCACTTGATCACCCGTCCAGTTTTGCCGTCGACCCGCACGAGGTTGTTCCCCTTGCTGCTCGGCCCTGGGAACTCACCCGCTATGAGCACATCGCCGCGGTAGGTGTTCATGTCCCACACCTCAGAATCCGTGCCGCCAAGCTTAGGCGCGATGTCCTTGTACTTGTTTGTCTTCGAGTCGAAGACGGCCAGATTCGAGACGTTGGCCACCACGGTGCCGTTACGCTGCTCGACCCGGGAGAAGCGGCCGCCCAGCCAGATATTGGTGCCGACCTGCTCGATCTCCTTGACGCGCCCGTTGACCATCGGGGTCCGGTCGGGTGTCTCAGAGGGCAAGGCCAGCACACCCCCGCAGGCCAAGAGCATCGCTAGTGCCATCGAAGCTAGTAGAAGAACGATCCTTCTCATCGCGTCAACCCCTCTTTAGCAGGACGGAGCAGAAAGATGAGCCCTCCACTCCATCTTACGTGATTATCTCAAAATATCTCAACATGTATCAATATAGCACTAATGGCCATCTTACGTTCCTCCGCCCACGCCTGGCAACGACTCTCTCGACGGAGGCACAGGTACGGACACCAAGGCAACCGACCCAAAATCGGTCGTAGGGGTCCCGAAGTGAAAGCTCCAGGGCATCATCTAGAAAGCGCATGTAATCTTCACTCTCGAGCATCTGGGAACGGTCGGTCCTGGGGGAGTTTTGCTAGACTGACCTCTCTCGCACGCTTAAAGGAGGAGGAGTCGCATGGCTGAGGTACGCAGGGTCGGGATGCTCACGGGTGGCGGCGATGCGCCCGGGTTGAACGGTGTGATCCGGGCCGTCACAACGAAATGCGTCGAAGACTACGGCTACGAGGTCGTCGGCCTCAAACGCGGCTGGAAGTCTCTACTCGAGCCCGAGTCGGATACGGTCATGCCCCTCGACGTGGACGACGTACGATACATCTTGCAGGAGGGCGGCACGATCCTCGGCTCCTCGCGCACGAACCCCTACAAGAACGAGGGTGACGCCGAGAAGGTCGTCAGGCAGATGGAGGAGTTCGGCGTGGACGCCCTCGTCGCCATCGGCGGCGACGACACCCTGGGTGTGGCCAAGAGGCTCTACGACGACTTCGGCGTGCAGGTCGTAGGGTGCCCCAAGACCATAGACAACGACCTCTCGGCGACGGACACCACTTTCGGCTACGACACGGCTGTCTCTATCGCCACGGACGCCATAGACAAGCTAAGGACCACGGCGAAGAGCCACGAGCGGGTCGTCGTCGTCGAGGTGATGGGGAGGCACGCTGGTTGGATCACCTGGGGCGCGGGCCTCGCCTCGGCCGCGAACGTCACCCTGATCCCTGAGGTCGAGCCGGACCTGGACCAGATAGCAGACATCTTCGAGAAGCGTGCCGAGAACGGGGAAAAGTGGGGCCTCGTCGCCGTGAGCGAGGGCGTAACCCTCTCCGAAGAGTTCATGACCCAGAACGCGGAGACCGACGAGTTCGGCCACGTGAGGCTGGGCGGCATCGCGGAGACGCTGGCGGCTGAGATCGAAGAGCGCACGGGCATCGAGACGCGCCACGTGGTCCTCGGACACCTGCAGCGTGGGGGAACGCCGACCGCCTTCGACCGCATCCTGAGCACCCGCTACGGTCTCAGGGCCGCCGAGGCCGTCAAGGGTGGAGAATGGGGCCGGATGGTAGCCCTGCGCGGCAACGACATAGTGACCGTCGACCTCTCGGAGGCCACCGAGGAGACCAAGACCGTCCCCGACGACTTTTACAGGGTCATCGAGACGTTCTTCGGTTGAGACGTGTTCGAGGGCTTCGATAGGAGTCGGGTAGAGACCGCTGGCGCCGAGATAGAGCTGGTCCGCGGGGGTGATGGCCCACCTGTATTGCTGCTTCACGGCTACCCGCAGACCCACGCGATGTGGCATCTGGTCGCCCCCAGACTGGCCGAGGACTTCACGGTCGTGGCGGCGGACCTGCGAGGATACGGCGACAGCTCCAAGCCTTTCGGAGATGAGGATCACGCGACGTACTCCAAGCGGGCCATGGCCGCGGATCAGGCCGCGGTCATGGAATCTCTTGGCTTCGAATCTTTCGCCGTCGTCGGGCATGACAGGGGGGCCAGGGTCGGGCACAGGATGGCGCTTGACTACCCTGACAGGGTCACAAGGCTCGCGGTCCTGGATATCGTGCCAACCCGCCACGTCTTCAGAACGGTGGGAAAGGACCTGGCAACGGCCTATTATCACTGGTTCTTCTTTATCCAACCCTATGACCTGCCTGAGACCCTGATCGGGGCCGACCCATCCTACTACCTGCGCAAGAAGCTCGGCGGATGGGGCACGAGCCTGGAGACCTTCGCGCCCGAGGCCCTGGCCGAGTACGAACGCTGCTTCGACACCGCCACGATCCATGCGAGCTGCGAGGACTACAGGGCCGCAGCATCCATCGACCTCGTGCACGACGATGCTGACCTGGACGAAGGTCGCAAGGTGGAATGTCCGCTCCTAACCCTCTGGGGCGGGCGTGGCGTGATGGAGAGGATCTACGACGTAGAGGCGGTCTGGCGCGAGTATGCGAACGACGTAAGAGGCATGCCCCTAGACGGCGGTCATTTCCTGGCCGAGGAACGCCCCGAAGAGACTGCGCAAGAGCTGACCACCTTCCTCAGAGAGCAGAGTATCTAGCTGGACAAGCCGTTCTCCGAGGCGTGGGCGCCGATGCGGCGGTAGCGTTGGTAGCGTACTTCGCGGAGGGTCTCGGGATCGGTGTCCGAGAGGCCGGTTAGTACGCGGTTCAGTGACTTGCCCACGGCCTCGATAGTAGAGGCGGGGTCGTTGTGGGCGCCGCCAAGGGGCTCGGGTATGACCTCATCGACGATTCCGCGCCCCTTCATATCAGCCGCCGTGAGCTTGAGCGCTTCGGCGGCTTCGGCGGCCCGGCCGGGATCGCGGAAGATGATCGAGGCGCACGCCTCGGGCGCTATGACGGAGAGGTAGGAGTTCTCGAGCATGCCGACGTAGTCGGTGGCGCACATGGCGAGCGCTCCGCCGGAACAGCCCTCGCCGATGATGGCCGAGATAACGGGCACAGGCATCCTGGCCAGCGTCATGAGGTCGGCGGAGATTGCCCACGCCTGTCCCCGCTCCTCCGCGCCTCTCCCGGCGAAAGCACCGGGCGTGTCAACGAGCACGACCACAGGCAGCCCGAACCTCGCGGCCAGCTCGTAGAAGCGCTTCACCTTGCGGTAGCCCTCGGGATGGGCCATCCCGAAGTTGCCCTTCACCCTGCTGTCGACGTCGGTTCCTTTATCGTGGCCCAGGAGGACGACGTTATGGTCCCCGATCCTGGCAAGCCCGCCCCGCACGGCAGGGTCGTCCCCGAAGAAGCGGTCGCCGGAGAGCTCGTAGAAATCGTCGGCCAGGGCGTCGCGGTAGGCCCTGAAGTTCGGACGCTCGGGGTGGCGGGCCACCTGCACGCGCTGGTACGGGGAGAGGTTGGAGTAGATGCGCCTACGGGCCGCGTCGAGGGCCTCTTCGAGGCGCGAGATCTCCCCCCGCAGCTCGGCGCTCGGGCCTGCGAGCCGCCTGAGCTCGGCGATGCGCTCCTCGAAGTCCTTGATCGGGCGTTCGAAGTCGAGGATCACGGCAGGAACCCCAACAGCCGCTCGAGGTCTCCCTTCAGGCTGAGACGGTGCACGATGCGGTCGACCATCCCGTGCTCCCTCTGGAACTCCGCCGTCTGGAAGCCCTCTGGCAGCCTCTCGCGGGTCGTCTGCTCGATGACCCGCGCGCCGGTGAACCCGATTCTGGCCCCAGGTTCGGCGAGGACCACGTCGGCCGCCGTCGCGAACGAGGCCGTCACACCCCCGAAGGTGGGATCCGTCAGGACAGAGACGTAGGGCCAGGATCCCTCGACGTAGCGCGATAGTGCGACGCTGGTCTTCGCCAGCTGCATGAGCGAGTAGACGCCCTCGAACATCCGCGCCCCTCCCGAGGCCGAGACGATAACGAGCGGCAGCTCCTCCGCGCCTGCAAGCTCGATGGTCCTCGCGACCCTCTCACCGACAACGCTCCCCATCGAACCCCCGATAAACCGGAAGTCGAGTGCGGCGAGCGCCACCTGCTTTCCCCCTATGGCGCCTGTCCCGCTCAGGATGGCGTCATCCAGCCCCGTCTTCGCGCGCGCCTTCTGAAGCCTCTGGCGGTAATCCTCGAACCCGAGGGGGTCCTCGGCGAAAAGGCCCCCGTCCCGCTCCTCGAAGCTGCCTGCGTCGGTGAGAAGCCTTATCCTCTCCGGTGCCGAGAGCGGATAGTGGAACTCGCAGTTGGGACAGACGTTGAAGCGCGCCCTCAGGTCCTTCTCGTAGATCGGCTGCCCGCACTTCTCGCACTTGGTGAAGACCGAGTCCATCGGGCCGACGCCGCTCTCGGTCTCTGGCGCGGTCCTGGAGTACTCCCTGCGTTTGCTGAGCCAGTTCCTGATGCCTAGCCCCCCGCCTCGACGAGCCCGGAGAGTGCCTCGCGCACCTCGCGCAACCACCCTCCTGCCCGCTCCGCCCCGCCTTCTTCGACGAGCCGCATGAGCTTGCTTCCGATGATGATCCCGTCGGCCTCCTGTGCGGCCTCGACGGCGGCCCCGGCCGACCCTATCCCGAAGCCAAGGGCCACAGGCGCGCTCGTCCTCGCCCGCACGCGTCTCAGAAGCTCGACGGCGCCCTGTGGCAGGGTGTCGCGCACCCCTGTTACCCCGGCCACAGAGACGCAGTATACGAAGCCGGTCGCCATCTCGCCGACGCGCGAGATTCGTGGGTCGGTCGAGGTAGGCGCGACGAGCGGGCAGAAGGCGACGCCGGCCGCGGCCGCCATCTGGGCGAACCGGCCTGCCTCGTCTACGGGGAGGTCGGGGATCACGAGCCCAGAGACCCCTGCCCGTGCTGCCTCCTGCAAGAACCGCTCTGCCCCGCGCGCGAAGATGACATTGTAGTAGAGCAAGAAGACTACGGGCACCCTTCCCGAGAACGCCGAAGCGAGCTCCATGCAGTAGTCGAGGTCGGCCCCGTTCGCGAGGGCGCGCGTCGTTGTCTCCTGGATCGTCGGGCCGTCGGCGAGCGGGTCGGAGAAGGGTACCCCGATCTCCAGCACATCTGCACCCGCCTCCAGGTAGGCCTCACCTACTTCCCTCGCGCCTTCGAGCGTAGGATATCCTCCGGTCAGGTAGGGCACGAGCGCGGTCCGCCCCTCCTGGAAAGCTCCCCTTACACGGTTTCCGTTCAAGAGGAGGTCGAGGGATCGGGGCCCGATACGGCATCTGCTTGCTCTGAGCCGATGCCGAGCGCGTTCGCGGCGACCTCGACATCCTTATCGCCCCGCCCCGAGATATTGATGACCATATTCTTACCCTGGCCGAGCTCTCTGGCCACCTTCTCGGCGTAGAAGATTGCGTGCGCCGTCTCGAGCGCCGGGATTATACCTTCGAGACGCGAGCACGTCTGGAGTGCCCTGAGCGCCTCCTCGTCGGTGACGCTCGCGTACTCGGCGAGACCCTCGTCTTTGAGGAACGCGTGCTCCGGGCCCGTGGCAGGATAGTCGAGGCCGGCCGAGATGGAGTGGGCTTCCCTGATCTGGCCCCCCTCCGTCTGCAGCACGTAGCTCATCGCCCCGTGCAGCACGCCCAGTCTCCCTTCCGCAAGGGACGCCCCATGCTCTCCCGTGGCGAGTCCACGTCCCGCCGCCTCGACGCCGACGAGCCTGACGTTCTCTCTTCCAACAAACGGGTGAAATGCCCCTATCGCGTTCGAGCCTGCTCCGACGCAGGCGACGATGGCGTCGGGGTCGCCGCCGAGACGCTCGCGGCTCTGGGCCTCAATCTCTGTCCCTATAACGGCCTGGAAGTCGCGCACGATCCTCGGGTACGGCGCTGGTCCGACGACGCTTCCTATGATGTAGTGGGTGTCACCGACGTTCGCCACCCAGTCCCTTATCGCCTCGTTGACGGCGTCTTTGAGGGTGCGCGACCCGCTGAGAACTGGCACGACCTCGGCACCGAGGAGCTTCATCCTCACGACGTTCAGCCTCTGGCGGCGGGTGTCTTCCTCGCCCATGTAGACGACGCACTCCTTGCCGTAGAGGGCGGCGACGGTGGCAGTGGCGACGCCGTGCTGGCCCGCGCCGGTCTCAGCGATTATGCGCTCCTTGCCCATCCTGTCGGCGAGCAGTATCTGGCCCAGGGTGTTGTTGATCTTGTGCGCACCGGTGTGCGCCAGGTCCTCGCGTTTGAACCAGACGTTTGCCCCACCCCACTTGCGGGTCAGGCGTTCGGCGAACATGAGGGGGGTCGGACGGCCGACGAAGTCCCTCGCCAGGCGGTCCCTTTCCTCGCCGAACTCGGGGTCGTTCCTGTAGGTCTCGTAGGCCTCCTCGAGTTCCTCGAGGGCGTGGATCAAAGTCTCAGGCACGTAGCGGCCCCCGAACGGGCCGAAGTAACCCTTCTCAGTCTCTTGCCGCAAGGACGAACCTCCGCACCCGCTCACCGTTCTTCCTACCTGGCTCATCCTCCAGGGAACTCGACGCGTCCACCCCGTAGGGCTCGAAGAACTCGATCGCCTCGTGTACGTTCTCCGGGCCCAGCCCCCCTGAGACGACGATGTTATCACGTCCTCTCAAGGACTTCGCCACCCCCCAGTCGAACCGCTCGCCCGTACCTCCTCGGACCTTGTCGCTGTAGGCATCGAGCAGGATCAGGTCGGCCTCGTATCCGTCCAGCGCCTCGATGGAGACAGCGTCTCTTACCCGCAGCGCTTTCATGACTTTGACGCCACCCTCCCGCACGGCGGTTACAGCCTCTGGCGTCTCGTCGCCGTGGAGTTGCGCGAGGTCGAGCCCGACCTCGCGGGAGATCTTGAGGATCTCGACCGGCTCCTCGTCAACGAACACTCCGACCCTGATGATATTCTCCGGCAACGCAATGGAGATACGGCGCGCCTCCTCGACGCCAACGCGACGCGGGCTCTCAGCGAAAACGAGCCCGACCGCGTCAGCCCCTGCGTCAGCGGCCACACGGGCGTCACCGGTATTGGTTATGCCGCAAATCTTTACCAGCGTCATGACCAGAAGTGTACTCCTTATCGCCATCAGCATGTCAGCACTTCAGCACGCCGCCTGCGGCGGCTTGTCAGCATCTCCGCAGCTACCTGCATGTAGCTCCCATGCGCAGCCTGGCTCCCTGGCAAACGATGCTGGCCCTTTTCCACCGCGGAGCACGACCAACGCAAGCCACTCCCCAACAAAGCTGACTTGCTGACCAGCGCGGGTTTGGGAAGGTTTGACCTTCCCAAACCCGCAGTGGCGGAGCCCTTTAAGGATTTCGTAATGTGGTGGCAATTGCGGCGTAAGATTTGCCCCGTAGATTAGTATTGGCTGGTGGAGCGCCGAGAAGAAGCTCCCCACAGCCCGACCGTGCGCGGAGACGGGTAGGAGGGCCAGAGCCGGAAGGAGACTTTTTGCGACCCGAAGATATCATCGCGCGGGCTGCGGCGGTGCTGCGGGAGAACGATATGGGCGGATGGACTCGCGCCTCCCCCACGCTCTACCCGCACCAGTGGAGTTGGGACTCGGCCTTCATAGCCATCGGGTTGGCCCACCTCGACACAGGGCGCGCCGCCGGCGAGATCCGGACCCTGCTCGAGTACCAGTGGAAGAACGGCAAGATCCCACACATCGTCTTCAACCCTGATTCGCCTCCCGAGAGCTACTTCCCAGGCCCCGAGCACTGGGCGAGCGCCGCCGATTCCCCTGACGCCCCGTCCGGTCCTGCCCTTACCAGCGGCCTCTGCCAGCCACCGGTGCACGCGATCGCGGCCAGGCACATACTCAGGGTCGCCGAGGCGCGGGGCGAGGGGGTTGCCAAGACCAGGGAATTCCTCGGCGAGGTCTACCCGAAGCTCCTTGCGTGGCACCGGTACCTTGCGATCGCCCGCGACCCGGAAGGCTCGGGGCTTGTGACCATCTACCATCCCTGGGAGAGCGGCACCGACAACTCCCCGCGCTGGACCCCTGCGCTGGAGCGGGTCGAGGTGGGAGAGATACCCGAATACGAGCGCCTCGACCTGGATCATATCCCCGACCCCGCGGAGCGTCCGACGGGGTACGAGTACGACCGCTTTATCTGGCTGGTCGAGGTCATCAAGCACGCCCGCTGCGACGACGCAGTTCTGCACCGCACGAGCCCGTTTCTGGCCAAGGATGTGCTTGCGAGCGCGATCCTGGTGCAGGCGAACGAGGCACTGATCGACGTGGCCGAAGTCGTCGGCGCTCCGGAGGAAGATCGGGCGCTGATACGGGCCTGGATCGAACGCGGGCGGCAGGGGCTGGACGACCGTTGGGACCCAGGGCTCGGCCTTTGCCTCGACTACGACCTGAGGGCCGGCGAACCCCTCGCGGCCAGCACCATCGCAGGGTTCGCACCACTCATCGCCGGTGCCGGAAGCGAAGAACGCCTGGAGACCCTCCTCCGGGTCCTCGAATCGCACGCTTTCACGGGCAACCCCAGCCTCAGCAGGCCGCTTCCTCCGAGCACCAGCCCGGACGACCCCGGCTTCCGCCCCCGCAGCTACTGGCGCGGTCCCGTCTGGCCCGTGATGAACTGGCTGTTGTGGTGGTCTCTGGAGAGATTGGGGCAGCAGAAAAGGGCGGCCCGGCTCAAGGACTACGCCCTCGCGCAACTCTCCGACGGACGCTTTGGGGAATACTACGAGCCCTACACGGGCGAGGCCCTGGGTTCGGACGAGCAGTCGTGGACAGCGGCCGTTGCCCTCGACTGGCTGACGGACGAGCAGCAAAGTTGAAGCCGAAGATCGAGTCCATAACCAAGAGCTTCCGTATCCGGGGTCAACTCGCCGTCGATCGCTGGGCCGACCTCATCGCCCTCGTCTGCATCTTCGTCCTGACTGTGGTGGCCGGGTGGAACCTGGTTAGCGGCGGGGTCGTCGTCAGCAAGGATCCGATCACCCAGTACTACCCCTGGTACTCCTACCTTGGTGAGGGCCTACGGTCCGGAGACATACCGGCGTGGAACCCGAGCCAGTTCTCCGGGGCTCCTTTCGCCGGAGACCCTCTCTCCGGCTGGACGTACCTGCCCGCGATGATCCTATTTACCATCCTGCCGTTTTCGGTGGCGGCCAGCAGCTTCGTGCTTGTCCACCTGCTGCTTGCGGGACTCTTCACGTATGCCCTTGCCAGGGTGCTCAGCATAAACGTGGCCGCTGGGCCCGTCTATGACAGCGGAGTATAATCCGGCGGAGGGGGTCGAGTATTTCCGTGGCGAAGATCCTCATAGTCGATGACGAGCCGAACATCCGCGAGGTCGTTGGCCTTTATTTGAGGCGCGATGGCCACGACGTCGTCTCGGCCACGGACGGCGAGGAGGCGCTCGAGGTCTTTCGTAAGAGCGAGCCCGACCTCGTCGTACTCGACCTGATGCTCCCCAGGATGAGCGGGCTGGAGGTGTGCCGCCGGATGAGGGCAGACCGGAGGGTGCCCCTGATTATGCTCACAGCCCGCGGCGAGGAAGAGGAGCGTGTGGTGGGTCTATCTCTGGGCGCTGACGACTACGTCGTCAAGCCTTTTTCCCCGCGTGAGCTTGCCGCGCGGGTCGCCGCGGTTCTGCGGCGCGTGGAAGAATCTTCCGGAAGTTTGGACCAGCGGGTGCTCTCGTTCGACGGGTTGCGGATAGACCCGAACACGCGCGAGGTTATGGTGCGGGGAGAGACGGTGATGCTGACGGCCAGGGAGTTCGACCTTCTGTACAGGCTTGCCTCGAGCCCTGGAAGAGTCTACACGCGAGACCAGCTCATGGAGTCGGTGTGGGGATATACCTTCTCCGCAGACACGAGCACCGTCACCGTGCACATGCGGCGGCTGCGCGAGAAGGTCGAGTCAGACCCTGCGAGGCCCCGCTACCTGCAGACCGTATGGGGTATCGGCTACAAGTTCGGCGGATGAAGAGAGCACTCCGCACGGTGGGCGCGGCGCTCCTGTTCCTCGCCGGGTCGCTTGCGCTGGCCCTCTTCGCGGCCTCGCTGTTCGGCGTGCCTTCAGCCGACCTGATGGCCGTGGCCGTGTTGCTAGGTGTTGCCGGCGGCGGCAGCGGGCTGCTTGCGTTGCTCCTGATCCGTCCAGCCGTACTCGGACGGTTGGGGGGCGTGCGGGCGCAGCTCATTGGGGCTGGTCTGATCGGGAGCCTCCTGCTCCTCGGGATGATGCTCGCGGGCGCGAGGGCCATGTTCATCTCCGGACACGACCTCTCACTGCTGTTGACGATGCTGACCTTCGCGGCGGCCCTCTCTGTCGGCTTCGGCCTGCTCTACGCGATGCCTTTATCCAGCCGCATCGAGCGTGTGCGGGCAGGGACGGAGAGGATCGCAGGGGGCCAACTGGGCTCTGAGGTCAGGGTCGATGGCCACGACGAGGTCGCCGGGCTGGCCGACGACTTCAACCGCATGGCGCGGGCATTGGAGGAAGCGGCGGAGCGCGAGCGCGAGATGGAGAGAGTGCGGCGCAACCTCGTCGCCGCCGTCTCCCACGACCTGCGGACCCCGCTCGCCTCGACGAGGGCCCTGATCGAAGCCCTCGCAGACGGTGTCGCAGCTGACCCGCAGACCGAAAGCCGCTACCTCTCCTCGGCCAGCCGCGAGCTAGAGCACCTTAGCCGCCTGGTCGACGACCTCTTCGAGCTCGCCAGGATAGACGCGGGGTTGCTGCAACTCACGCTCGAAGAGGCTTCGCTGCACGACCTGATCTCCGACACCATCTCGAGCTTTCAGCCGCAGGCGGAACAACAGGGCGTGCGGCTTGCTGGCGAGATCGTAGGCGACGTCGATCCGGTTCTCGTGAACCCGCCCAGGCTGCAGCGGGTGCTCCACAACCTCGTCTCCAACGCCCTGCGTCACACCCCGGCCGACGGTACCGTAACGTTGCGCGCGACGCGCGAAGGGGAGGAGGCGCTGGTCGAGGTATCCGACACGGGCGAAGGTATAGCGGACGAAGACCTGCCTCGCGTCTTCGAACGCTCGTTCCGCAGCGAGCAGTCGCGGACTCGTCCAGAGAAGGACGATGCGCCTGGCGCCGGCCTGGGACTCGCGATCGCGCGCGGCCTCGTCGAAGCCCACGGCGGTACCATGGACGTCGAGAGCGACCTCGGACGCGGCTCACGCTTCTACTTCACGCTACGACGCGCCTGACCGTTCACGAACCGCCCTTACGGCAGGGACGCGAGGCGTGCGACGAGGTCGGGATCTCGCATCGCCGCTTCGCCTACGAGGACCGCGTCTGCCCCGGCGTCGCGCAGGCGCCTCGCGTCTTCGGGGCTTTTGACGCCGCTTTCGGCAACGAGGGTGGCGCCGGCGAGCCTGGGGGCGAGGCGCTCGAAGGTGCCGAGGTCTACGGTGAAGTCTCTGAGATCTCTGTTGTTGACGCCGACGAAGCGGGCGCCTGATTCGAGGGCCAGGTCCGCTTCTTCCTCGTCGTGTATCTCAACGAGCGGCGTCAGGCCGAGCTCCGCGGCCAAAGAGACGTAGCGGGCGAGCGCCGCCGCGTCGAATAGCGCCGCTATGAGCAACACGGCGTCGGCTCTGGTCCCGGTTTCGAGGATCTGCGCCTCGTCGACGGTGAAGTCCTTGCGAAGGACCGGCAGGGTAGTGTTGTTCCGCGCGGCGTCGAGGTCTTCGAGACTTCCCTCGAAGCGCTCGGGCTCGGTAAGGACGGAGAGGCAACTCGCACACTTTGACTCGTAGCGGGCGCCCCACTCGGCCGGGTCGGCCTCGCGGATAAAACCTGCTGAGGGCGAGGCGCGCTTTATCTCGGAGATCACGGAGAGTCCTGGCGCTGAGAGGGCACCGGCGAAGTCCCTCTTCTCGAAGAGCAGTGCCTCCTGGTAGAGGGTGCCGAGGTCCGTGCTGCGGCGCAGATCCTGCGCCCTCTTTACGGCCGCTGTGGCCAGCTCGTCGAGGACGGTGGCGCGCTTCACACGGTTCCAGAGAGGCGGCGGGTAGTCTTTATGAAGTCTTCGAGGGCGTTCGCGGCGGTTCCATCGCCAATGGAATCCTGTGCCAGACGCACGCCTTGTTCTATGGTCTTCGCTCGACCAGAGACGTGGATTGCCGCCCCTGCGTTGAGGAGGACGATGTCTCGGGGGGCCCCACGCTCCTCGCCGGTGAGGATGTCGCGCAGGATGCGGGCATTGAGGTGTGCGTCACCGCCGAGCAGGCCGTCTGGGGCATGGCGCGAGAGGCCGAAGTCCTCTGGAGAGATCTCGTACTCATCTATCGCTCCACCGGAGACATCGGCGACGAGGGTCTTATCCGTCACCGTGATCTCATCCATCCCGTCCGTCCCGTGGACGACGAGCGCCTTCTCGGCCCCGAGGTCCCGCAGCGCCTCGGCGACGGGGCGCACGTAGGCCCCGCCGAAGACCCCGACGAGCTGACGCCTGGCCCCTGCCGGGTTGGTTAGGGGTCCGAGAAGGTTGAAGACGGTCCTGAAAGGCAACTCAGCCCGCACAGGGGCCACGAACCGCATCGCGGGGTGGTGCGTACGGGCGAACATGAACCCGATGCCGGCCTCGGCGATACAGCGGGAGACCTCTTCAGGGCCGAGGTCGATCTCCGCGCCGAGCGCCTCGAGAACGTCGGCGCTACCGGCCCGGCTGGTCGCCGCCCTGTTACCGTGTTTGGCTACCACGACGCCGGCCCCACGCGCCACGAACGCCGCCGCCGTCGAGATGTTTATGGTCCCCTTCGCGTCGCCGCCCGTGCCGCAGGTGTCGACTACGTCGTCTGGGGCATCGACCTTCGCGGCGAAGCGGCGCATCGCGCGGGCGAAGCCGACGATCTCGGGTACGGCCTCTCCCTTGACGCGCAGCGCGGTAAGAAACGCGGCCGTGGCCGCAGGAGGAGCATTGCCCTCCATGATGGTCTCTAGCGCGCGTTCCGCCTCGCCCTCGGTAAGGACCTCCCCGTCGGCGGCTTTGCGAAGCGTCTCGCGCAGCAAGAGGTCGCTCAGTGCCCCAGGAAGTTCTTCAGGAGGTCGTGACCGCTGCGGGTCAAGATACTCTCGGGGTGGAACTGGACGCCTTCGACAGGGTACTCGCTGTGCCTGACGCCCATGATCGTACCGTCTTCGGTGCGGCTGGTGACGACGAGGCATTCTGGGACTGACCCTGGTTCGATCACGAGCGAGTGGTAGCGTGTCGCCTCGAAGCCCTGGTCCAGGCCCCTGTAGACCCCACGGCCGTCGTGCATTATCCTCGCCGTCTTGCCGTGGACGGGCTCGCCGCGCACCACCTCGGCGCCGAAAGCCTGCCCGATGGACTGGTGGCCGAGGCAGACGCCCAGGGTGGGGATACTCTCGCCGACCCTCTCGATCAGCTCGACCGAGACCCCAGCCTCGTTCGGTGTGCAGGGACCGGGTGAGACGACTATCCTATCCGGGTGGAGCGCGGAGACCTCCTCAGGCGTGACCTCGTCGTTGCGCCGCACGAGGACCTCGGCCCCGAGCTCACCAAGGTACTGGACCAGGTTGTACGTAAAGGAGTCGTAGTTGTCTATGATGAGGACCCGCATAAGTGGAGCGATTTTAGCGGATAAGCAGCCCGTGAACAGGGAGGAGACATCTTGACTCTGCTCCTGACCGAGAACGAAGTGGAAGCCCTTCTCGACATGCCATCGACGTTGGATGCCGTCGAGTCGGTTCTGCGCCAGCACGCAGAAGGACGCGCCACCAACCGCGCGAGACGCCGTGTAGCCCTCCCTACGGGCGGTCTCAACTACATGGCCGCAGGGGCACCCGAGATCGGGGCCCTCGGTCTCAAGGCATACACCGTCGCGCGTACGGGCGCCCGCTTCTACACGATGCTCTTCGACCCCGAGGGCGGGGAGTTACTCTCTATCATGCAGTCAGACAGACTCGGACAGGTGCGCACGGGCGCGGCGAGCGGGGTCGCGACCAAGCACCTCGCCCGCGAGGACGCAAACACTTTAGGCATATATGGGGCGGGCTGGCAGGCCGAGAGCCAGCTCGAGGCCATAGCGGCCGTCAGGGACCTCGACCGGGTCATCGTCTACAGTCGCAGCGAGGAGTCGCGAAAGGGGTTCGCGCAGAAGATGGGCGAGAGGCTCGGGATGGAGATAGAGACGACCCACGCAGCTGAGGAGCCAGCGGCCCAGGACATCGTCGTAACCGTGACATCATCGAGGGAGCCCGTGCTCCTCGGCGAGTGGCTCAGACCTGGGGCGCACGTCAACGCCGCCGGGTCCAACTTCCTGTTCAAGACCGAGATCGACCGCGAGGTCGTCAGGCGGGCTAGCTTTGTGTGCGCCGACTCGCGCGAGGAGCTCGGCCTCGAGGCGGGGGACCTGATGCAATCCCTCGAGACCGGCGCCATCCTCCCCGAAGCCGTCTACGAACTGGGCCAGGTCATCGCGGGACAGGTGCCTGGCCGCCGCAGTCCCGAAGACATAACTCTCTTTGCAAGCCAGGGCCTCGCACTCGAGGACATGGCCTCGGCCCGCGTCGTCTACGACCGCGCGGTCGAACGCGACGTCGGCAGAGATATTGATTTCTAGGGCGGTTCGCGAACCGCCCCTACGGGGTCTGTCCTTACGGACGTGAGCGGCGCGTCCGCACATCAACGGCCGGCGCTGCGCATGCCACGTTTCGCGGTGCTCGGGGTGTTCTTCGCCAACGGCGTCGTGATCGGGACCTGGGTCGTGAGGATACCCGCCGTGCAGCAGAGGCTCGGCCTTGGCGAGGGCCTGCTCGGCGTCGCCCTGCTCGGGGCCGCGGTCGGGGCCCTGGCCGCCATGCCGCTGGTCGGGGCCCTGGTCTCCCGCTTCGGGAGCCGGCGCGTCGTCGGTACGACGGCGCTGCTGCTCTCCCTCTCGCTCATCACACCGGCGCTGGCGCCGAACCTGTTCTCTCTCGTGCTCGCCCTCATGCTTGTCGGGGCCGCGAACGGCGGACTGGACGTGTCGATGAACGCGCAGGCCGTAGTCGTCGAGAGAGGCTACCAGCGTCCGATCATGTCCTCCTTCCACGCGGCCTGGAGCTTCGGAGGCCTAGCCGGGGCCGCGCTCGGCGGACTACTGGCGTCCCTCGGGATAGGACCCCTGTCCCATTTCTCGGCAGTGGCCGTCCTGTCCGCGCTGGCTTTTGTTGTTGCCTACAGGGCGCTCCTGCCTTCGCACGCCGACGCCTCGGAGGAAGGGGCGCCGGCTTTCGCCCGTCCGACGCGGGCGCTCTTTGGCCTGGGAATAATCTCGTTCTGCGTCCTGCTCGGGGAGGGCGCGATGGGAGACTGGAGCGCCGTCTACCTGGAGAACACCCTGGGAACGGGCCCCGGCTTCGCCGCCGCCGGATACGCGGCGTTCTCCCTCTCGATGGCCTTCGGACGCCTCTTCGGCGACAAGCTCACAGAGCGCCTGGGCTCGACCACACTCGTCCGCTCATGCGGGGCCCTCGCCGCCATAGGACTAGGCACTGCGCTGGCCGTAGCGGAGCCCATCATCGCGCTCGTCGGCTTCGCCTGCGCCGGTGCCGGTTTCTCAATAGTCTTCCCCGCAGCCCTAAGCGCCGCAGGACGCACCGAGGGCATGGCCACGGGTCCTGCCCTCGCCGCCGTCTCCACCGCCGCATACACAGGCTTCCTCGTCGGCCCACCTTTCATAGGATTCCTCGCCGAACTGACAGGCCTTGGCTACGCCCTCTACCTCGTCGTAGCCCTCAGCATCGCCGTCGTAATCTTCGCCGGAGCCGTAAAGACAGGGTCCAGCAAAGCAAAATGATCGGTTAGAATGCCAGCCTCAATCCAAAAGCTGAAATGCTGACAAGCGAAGGCGATAGCCTGAGCGTGCTGACTGGCTGAAATGCTTTGACGACCGAAGGGAGAGAAATGGCTGAGTCCTTCGAGAAGCAGCCCGAGACAGGGGGCAACTACGAGCCGCTCGGCGCCGCGGAGTTGCTCGACCATACGGACAACGGACTGCGGGTGCGGGCAGGATCGACGACCGTGGAAGTGGCGGCCCTGGCCCCCGACCTGTTCCGGGTCGGGATGTTCCCCGCCGGAGGTCCGCCGAAGTATGACTCGGAGGCCATTGCCAGGGAGGACTGGGGGACTTGCGAGGTCTCCATGCAGGAATCCGACGATGAGCTTTCGCTCTCCACCACTGCGGCGACGGCCCACGTCTCGTTGAATCCTTTGCGGATAGGGTTCGCCGACGCTTCTGGCAGGGAGTTCGCCGTCGACGATCAAGAGCTCGGGATGGGCGCCGTCGAGACCCCTGGGGCAGATGTGTTCTCGGAGCCCTTCGGTAGTCCGGTACGACTCTACAAGAAGCGGGCTCGGGTAGAAAGGTACTTTGGGTGCGGTGAGCGGACTAGTGGGTTGGAGAAGACCGGCTCTCACCAGGTGTTCTACAACGTCGATCCGCCGCTGGGGCACACCGCCTCCTTCAACAACCTTTACAGTTCCATCCCCTTCACCTTCTCGATAACGGACGGCAAGGCCCACGGCCTCTTCTTCGACAACACCCACAGGGTCGAGTTCGACCTTGCGCTGGAGGATGAGAACCGCGCCTACTACGGGGCTGAGGGTGGGAACATCGTGTACTACGTTTTCTGTGGGCCGACCCCCAGGGAGGTTCTCGACCGTTACACCGAGCTCACGGGCCGCACACCGATGCCGCCGCTGTGGACCCTGGGGAACCAGCAGTGCCGCTACTCCTACATGAGCGAGGAAGAGGTGCGCGAGGTCGCGCGTGGTTTTCGGGAGAGGGACATCCCGTGCGATGTGATCTACCTCGACATCCATTACATGGATGGCTACAGGGTCTTCACCTGGAACGAGGACCGCTTTCCCGACCCTCGGCGCCTGATCTCCGACCTCAGGGAGCAGGGCTTCCGCGTCGTCACCATCGTCGACCCCGGCGTGAAGGTGGACGAGAACTACTCCGTCTACACAGAGGGGCGAGAGAGGGATCTCTTCTGCAAGACGCGGGATGGGGAAGAGTACCAGAACGCCGTCTGGCCCGGCGTGTGCGCCTTTCCCGACTTCACCAATCCCGAGACGCGCGAGTGGTGGGGCGAGAAGCAGAGGGTTCTAACCGATGCTGGGGTGGCAGGGATCTGGTGCGACATGAACGAGCCGGCGCTCTTCATACCGGACGGGGCCACGATGCCTGACGACGTGGTCCATCCCGGTGGACGGACAGGCGAGGCCAGGTTGCACGCCCAGATCCACAACACCTACGGATCCTTGATGGCCCGCGCCGCCAGAGAAGGCCTCATGGCCCTGCGGCCAGAGGAGCGGCCGTTCGTGATCACCCGCGCCGGCTACGCCGGCCTGCAGCGTCACGCCATGCACTGGACCGGGGATAACTCGAGCTGGTGGGAGCACCTGTGGATGAGCATGCCACAACTCCAGAACCTCGCCCTCTCAGGTGTCGCGTGGGCCGGGGTCGACGTTGGAGGATTCGGGGGCGACACGAACGGAGAGCTCCTGGCCCGCTGGACGGAGTTCGGGGTCTTCCAACCGTACTGCCGTAACCACACCACGATAGGGACCCGCAGCCAGGAGCCATGGTCATTCGGTGAGCCCTACGAGTCGGTGTGCAGAGAGATGATCAAACTCCGTCAGCGGCTCCTCCCCTACCTCTACTCGCTTTTCGACGAGTGTCACAGGACTGGTGCGCCGATCCTACGCCCCCTCCTGTTCGAGTATCCCGAGGATGAGACCACCTACACAGCCGACGACGAGTTCCTTCTCGGGGACGCCCTCCTCGTCGCCCCCATAACCCGCCCCGGTATCGAGTACCGCCACGTCTACCTGCCTGAGGGCACCTGGTTCCGCTATTGCAGCGGCGAGATCTTCGAAGGGCCGGCCCACATCCTGGCGCACGCACCCCTCGGCAAGCCCTCCCTCTACGTAAAAGCGAATAAGACGATACCGATGGGACCTGACGCGGCCCACACAGGCGAGAGGACAGAAGAACCACTGACGCTGCTCGTCTATGCGGCCGGAGGTAAGGGAGAATCCATCCTCTACGAGGATGCGGGGAACGGCTTCGGCTACGAACATGGGGAGTACGCCAGGCGCAGGATCTCCTGCGAGTCCTCGGACAGCAGCATCATTTTCCACATCAGCGAGCGCGAGGGCTCGTTCGTCCCCGAACGTGGGGAGATGCGATTGGAGTTACACGGCATCACTGCGGCGCAGAGCGTCCTTGTCGACGGCGGGGAGCGTGAACCTGAACATGGAGAAAGTGGCGCACTCACTGTCTCGCTCGGCGAAGAGGCCGGTCCGACGACGGTGGAGGTGATTCTCTAGCATCCGGGCGGGAGGATGAGAACTATGCCAGGCCGCATGCTCGTCCTTCTCGCCGCCCTGCTTCTCGGGTACTGTGGCGTGGGACTGCTCGTGGTCCTCTGGATGACCTCTCCGAGGCGCAAAACCCCGGAGGCGACGCCGGCGTCCATCGGGCTCGAACATACGGAGGTCGAGCTCCAAAGCACAGACGGGGTGCGCCTGAGCGGCTGGTGGGTGCCTGTTGAGGGTTCGTCCCTGGCGGCTGTACTCGTCCCCGGCTGGGGAGGGTACAAGTTCGACGAGCATCTGTTGCAGACCGTTCCCGTGTACCATGGCGCCGGTTACAGCGTACTCTTGCTGGATCTGCGGGCGCAGGGCGAGTCGGGAGGGGCACGCCGCACCTTCGGATACAGGGAAGTCCGCGACGTGCACGGTGCGCTAGCCTGGTTACAGATGCAAGGCTATGCGCTTGATCAGGTCGTGCTCCACGGCTGGTCGATGGGAGGGGCGACCGCCCTGCGCGCGGCCCCAGGGACGGGTATCGCTGCGGTTGTCGAAGAGGCCGGATACGCGGATCTCCCGCTCCTTCTAGAGGGCCGAATACCTGAGTTCGTACGCTTCGGAGGGCTTCTTCGGCCAGCGATATTGCTCGCAGGGAGGCTCTTCCGTGACTTCGACCCCTGGGACGTGGTACCGAAAGAGGAAGCCGCAACGCTCTCGGGAGAGGGCGTACCGCTCTTCATCATCCACTCGACAGAAGACGACATAGTCCCCTACGAACAGGCAAAGATTCTCGCTGCGGCATATCCGGAGGCGAGCGTCTGGAAGCTGGAGGGCTACGGGCACGTCGAAGCTTACGAACATCCCGAATACGCGCAGAAGTTACGGGCGTTTTTGGACGCATCCCGGTGAAGGCGGTTCGCGAAGCGAGGGCGGTTCACGAACCGTCCGCACGCAAATCATCCGTACGCGGATCTTCATTACGTGCACGGCCCGATCGCGGGAACGTCCCGAGGAGGATGAGATACATGGTTGCAGGGGCGGTTCGCGAACCGCCCTTGCAGGAGCCGCCCTACACTGATCGACTCTGGAGCAGATCCCTCAATTGCGGGTCGGTGAAGTCGTTCGCCGTCGTGAAGGCACCTGCACGGAGGAGCTTTTCGGGGTCCTGGCTCGATGCGATACCTATGGTCGGGATGCCGGCGGCAACGGAGGAAGTTATGCCAGAGACTGAGTCCTCGAAGGCCAGGGCTCTCTCGGACGGGACGCCGATCTTATTCAGCGCGGCTCTGTAGGGGGCTGGATCTGGCTTTACGGCCTCGACCTCGTCGGCGAGCACGATCACATCGAAGAAATCTCGCAACTTCAGGGCTAGCAGGATCGCCTCGACGTTCTCCTCAGGGGCGTTGGTGACGAGGGCGATGTGCATGCCCATTTCCTTACCTCGCTCCACGAAGTCGACGAGACCGGGCAGGGGTTCCAGATCGGAGGCGCGCTCGCGGAAGCTCGCCTCTTTGGCGTCGCCGATGGACCTGCCTTGCTCGTCGGTGAGGTCGGGGAGCAGTTCGCGCACGATCTCATTTGTATTCCGGCCGCTGATCCTGTCGCGATAGAACTCCTCGTCCACTTCGACGCCGTATGGTTCTAGCGTATCCACCCACGTTGGCAGGTGCAGGGAGTCTGTCTCCGCAAGCGTGCCGTCGAGGTCGAAGAGCAGGGCCCGGTACAAACCGCTAACCGGCGTAGAGGACCATGTTCAAAGCGCGGGTCACGATGAGCAGCGCGCCGATGTATAGGAGGATAAAGAGGTGGCCGCGTTCTTTGCCCTTGCGGAGGGGGCTGGTCTTGTACTCGGCCATCCCGAGGAGCACCCCGACGGCGCAGAGCCCCCACACCCAGTAGAACGCGAAGTAGCGCGCGAAGTTGCCGGGATCGGGGTTGAGCGAAGCCCACGCGAAGGTTAGCGTCACGAAAGCGGCCAGCGAGAGCGAAAGAACGAACAGCACCCTGTTCGCCGGTCCCCTGCGCTCCCACGCGAGCCAGTCGGTAAAGTTGGTATAGATACTACTCACATCGGTCATGTTAGCAGCCAGAATGCGGACTGCCGTGAACGCTTCCGGCTCACGCGTAAGCGCCCAGGCATTAGAATAAGCGCCGTGCGCCGACTCCTTGCCCTCAGCTGCGCGATAGTGCTGGTAGATACGATCTTCTACGCCGCACTCTACCCGCTCGTCCCCTACTTTCAGGAAGAGTTCGGCCTCTCCAAGTCCGTGGTCGGCATCTTGAGCGGGGCCTACGGGGCTGGCGTCCTTGTAGGCAGCGTGCCTGGCGGATACCTCGCTTCGCGCTCAGGCGTGAGGGTCACGGCCCTCGTCGGATTGATCCTCATGTCCATCACCAGCGTGATGTTCGCTCTGGTGGACACGACGTGGCTGCTCGTGGCCACGCGGTTCATCGGCGGGTTCGGTAGCGCGCTCTCATGGGTCGCGGCGTTCACCTGGCTCGTTGACCGGGCGCCGGAGGAGCGGAGGGCCGAGCTGATCGGGGTGATGATCAGTGCGGCCGTGGTAGGGGCGCTCCTCGGACCCGTGCTTGGCAGCGTCGCCGCCACCGTCGGCCTCTTGCCGGCCTTCGCTACGGTCGCCATCGCGGGCGGGATCATCGCCGTCTGGGCCGCCCTGGAGCAGCCACCGGCTTCCTCCGGAGACGTATCCTTGCTGCCGGCGCTCAGGACGTTACGGGAGCCCCTGCTCCTTACCAGCCTCTGGTTTATAGGGCTCTCCCCCCTGCTCTTCAGCGCGCTGGCCGTCCTTGTACCGCTGGATCTGAACAGGCTGGGATGGGGCGCTGCGGCGGTGGGGACGGTCTTCCTGGTGAGCGCCGTCTTCGAGGCCTTCGTACATCCGCTGCTCGGCCGCTGGTCCGACCGCTCGGGCTACCGTCCGCCCGTCTTCGCCGGGTTGCTTGCCTCGATCGGCATCCTGCTCCTCCTGACGTGGGTCGGGAACCCTTGGGTGATCGGCCTTCTCGTCGTCCTCGCGGCCGGGGCGTTCAACGCGACGCTCGTCCCAGGGACGGCGCTCTTCTCACGCGGCACCGAGAAGGCCGGGATGGAAAGGGCCGTTGCCTTCGCGATCACGAACTTCGCCTGGGCCTCGGGTTACGCCGTCGGGGCCCCCGTGGGAGGTTTCCTCGCTGACCTCAGGGGCGATGCCCTCTCCTACCTCACGCTTACGGCGGTCTGCCTGTTGACGATCGTCCTCCTCCGCCGCACAGCATGAAGCGGTTCGCTTCGCGAACCGAGGCTTCAGGCATCAGGTTACAGGTATCAGGACTTCTCGAGAAACAGAGGACCTGGACCAGAAGGCGATGTGTTCCAGCTTGATGATGCAAGCCTACATGGCATCATACTTCGCTTCGATGAGTCGGAGGGTCATCTCGCGCAGCACTGGGCTTCTCCCGGCTTTTCCTGATGCCTGAAACCGATCTAGTATTTCGCGATGACCCATACGGCGTGGACTATGCCGGGGATGTAGCCTAGGATGGTAAGTAGGATGTTGATCCAGAATTGTTTGCCGATGCCCACCTGCAGGAACACACCCAGTGGCGGGAGAAGTATCGCGATTATGATTCGTAGCAGATCCATCGGTAGCCTCTTTCTGTTGCTCGAACTTTGTACCTTATACGTTCCCCGATCCTGGTAGTTGCAAGCAAGAGAGAACCCGAGATGGGGCGGACCTCTGCAGCTGGCAAATTTAGGCTTACACGCGAAACACCAATATCTTGGGGCCATTTCTAGGATGTATGATACATAGCGTGTTTCATGCATGAATCTGTGCGAACTGCTAGGCTGGTGGGGACGCTTTGTGAGTCTTTGGGTAGTACTGGTGGGCCGGAGGAGGGAGTCCAGGCATGAAAGAGAACAATGGTGAGAAGGCCAGGACCAGGGACAGAAACCTGCGTTGGATGGAGGCGCTGTGGGAGGGCACGAGCACGACCGCCAGTGAGGAGAACCAGAAGGAAGAGGTACTTGCGGTGTTTCGTGACTTGGTGAGGGAGTCAAGGAGCGAGAGGGAGGTTCGCGAGTACGTGCCCTGGCAACCGCTGTGGTAGCAGTCTCATTGCAAGCCAGTCAGCATTTCAGCACGTCAGCTTATTATTCTCGCTGAAGGCCGATAGCTCGTAGACGAATACGTGATTCGCAGTAGGGTCATAACCCCGCAGATCGCTCTAAGGCAACTGCGGAGAAGGGTGCAAGATTCTCCTAATTTGAGTCTGCCTGTCGACACCGTTCTCCTATACTATGCCCTCACAGAGACAGCGAGGAGAAGCCGTATGGCGCAGCCGATCGACCTCTACTACTGGCCGACTCCCAACGGCTGGAAGACAACTATCTTCCTGGAAGAGACAGGACTCCCTTACAGACTCGTGCCCGTTGACATAACTTCGGGCGACCAGTTCGAGGAGGAGTTCCTCAGTATCAGCCCCAACAACAAGATGCCTGCGATCGTCGATCCCGAGGGTCCTGACGGAGAGCCCATGTCCCTCTCCGAGTCGGGGACAATCCTTGTCTACCTGGCGGAGAAGACGGGCAGGTTCCTACCAGAAGCCCCGCGCGATAGGTACCTCGTGCTGCAGTGGCTGATGTTCCAGATGGGACACGTCGGGCCGATGCTTGGGCAGGCGCATCATTTCAGGGGTTACGCACCCGAGAAGATCCCCTACGCTATAGATCGGTACACCGACGAGGCCACCAGGCTCTACGGGGTCATGGACCGGCGGCTCTCCGAGGCCGAGTACTTCGCCGGCGATGAGTACACGATCGCGGACATGGCGATCTACCCCTGGCTCGTCTCGCACGAGAGGCAGGGCCAGGACCTGGAAGACTACCCCGATCTGAAGCGCTGGTACGACGGCATGCAGTCGCGCCCCGCCGTCGTCCGCGCCCTCGAGGTCGGCAAGGAGCTACGCCGCTCTCTGGATGACATGGACGACGATACTCGCAAGGCACTCTTTGGCGGCCCGAAAAGGGGCTAGAACCGCTCTAGTGGTCGCGCACGACAGTGCGGTATCCGACGGCGAGGAGGGGCGCTCCCCAGATGATCGCGGATACGGCGGCCAGGCAGAGGCCTGGAACCAGGAAAGGCGCGCCGAAGCCGAACGAGGCGGCCAGCAGACCACCGGCCGCGGGCCCGACGGCGTTGCCTGCCGACGTGGCCGTCGCTGCGACCCCGAACGCCTCGCCCTGGCGCCTCGGGTGTACGGCGCCGCGGATCGCGAGGTTGGCGACGGGGACGGCGATACCGACGAAGAGTCCCGTTACCATGCGCAGGGCCCACAGCAGGGCGACGGAGTCGACTTCGGCCTGAGGCAGCGCCGAGATGCCGGCCAGCAGCAGGGTCCAGATGATGACCTTCCGCGCCCCGAACCTCGCCGCGAGCTTTCCTCCGATGACGGAGCCGAGCGAGGCAGCCAGGGCGCCGGTCGCGATGACCCAACCTGCCAGCGTCGCGACCCGCACCGGCTCCTCCATCAGGGTCGAGAGGAAGCCTGGCAGCGCGGGCGCGGCGCTCATGATCGCGACCTGTACCACGAAGAGCGCGAGGAGGCTCGGCGCGAGCCTCCTGTGCGGCAGCGGACCTTCGGCCAGGGCAGACTCCTCCTCCTCCGACTTCCCTTCCGCAGGCCGCTCCTCCTTGACCCAGACGGAGATCAAGACTGCTGAGGCCGCGAGCAGCGCGGCCGTCACCCCGAAAGAGGCCCGGATGCCCACGAGGTCGGCGAACGCGCCACCGAAGAAAGGCCCGGCCGCAGCGGCGACGAAGATGACCATCTGCAGGGTCCCGAGTCTCTCCCCCGCCCTCTCGTGAGGGGCCGTCGCCGATACGAGAACCGTCGCGGCGGCGACCGTACCGGTCAGGCACCCCTGTAATGTTTTTAGAGCCAAGAGCTGCCACGGGCTCCCAACGAGCCCCATCAGGCCGACGACGAGAGAACCAGCGACCGTCGCCCTGAGTAACATCGGCTTGAGCCCGACGCGATCGCCCAGCCTGCCCCACAGCGGCGCGGCGAGGGCCATCGTCACGGCGGTCGAACTATTGATCACCCCAGCCCAGGCCGCCGCACTACCAGCATCCTCGACGCCTAGCGACTGGACGTAGATCGGCATGAAAGGCAAGACGAACGTGAACCCCATCGTCGCAGCGAGCTGCGAGACGAGCAGCACGATGAAGGATATCCTTCCATTGACCTGCAATGAATTCATTCGCCACCCCCTCCCGCAACGTAGCAGGCACCCGGGACGGCGAGATCTCCTCCGGCGAATGTACCTCTGTGCCTGGCCACCGCGGTGTGCGGCCCTACAACCCTATGTAGCGTAATTCTCCTTCCCGGATACTCCGGGGCTCGTGAGCCGCGGCGAACGCCGCTATACAGTCGCTGCCCTACAGGCCACGCAAACAAGGGAGGCTACTGGTGTTCTCAGACCAGCGCCCAATTTCCTCCCGAACACATTCAAAAACTCTCACTCCGGATACGTCTGTCAAAACCTTCGCTACAGAGTGTAGCAAACACCCCGCCGCAAATCCGACTTTGCAATGTCCAGACCCGGCGCTCTGGTGAAAGAGGTCACCTTCTGAGCAAGGGCAGCGGCGGCTAGGACTACCACGGCGAGATCAGCGTGTCACGAGTCATCACGTTCTCCAGCGCAGACGCCATCAAAACGTCATTCTATCCGGCCGCGTCAGCCCGTGTTCACTCACCGAAAGCCTGGAGCAGGTCCTCTCTAACCGCGTCCAGGCCCGGCAGGGACGGTGACAGTTCGAGCGCGAAGCCAGCTTCACTAGCCAGCGGTTCCAGAAGCTGAAAAAGCAGATCCGAGTCGACCGAGACCTTTTCCGGCAGCAGTCCCACTCCGGAGAGTTGATCGGCGAGACCCTCAGGGACCGAACCCCACATGGACTCCTGCGAGGGGAACGGTTTGAGAAGCTCGCTGCCGAGGATCATGCCGCTTACGGTATCGACCGTCAACAGCATGTGCGGGAAGTACGGCCGGTCTCCTTCGTCCTGGACGGGTGCGGGGATCATGAAGAAGTCCACCTCCAGACGAACCCCACTTCGGGGCAACCGCCCCAGAGCCTCTAGCTTCGACACCTCCATCTCCACTTCGATGGGTGGAGCGTCCAGCGGAGGGATGCCTGTTGAAGCGTCTTCCCACAGAAGCATCTCACCTTCCCGCCGCGGCGCACGGAGCAGGTAGCCCTCACCATCGAAGGGCTCCAGTAAGGAAGAGTCCTCCCTGAAGCGCGGGGCCACGTCCGCCAACTGCTCCAGCGCGACCGTCAGGAAAGAAGCCTCTCCGGACTCCAGGAACCACGGGAAAAAGGAGGTACGGTAGCTCCGGAACCACGGCCAGGCGTTTCGCCCCCGGAACTTCAGGCCCAGTTCTTTGATGACCTCGCGGTCTCTTTTTTCCAGTTGTTCGCGGTCCTCCAACGACGCCTGGAGTTGGGGGATCTGGATCAGGTCTTCCGGGTCTGCGAAGGGTCCCAGCTCCTGGAGGCTCAGGAACCCGTGGATGCCTTCGGAGCCGAGGTAGAGGCTCACCGCGTAATGCTCGCCCAGCATCCCCATCACACTGACGAACCCGAGCTCGCCGGTCTCGGGATTTTGCACGCCGAAGACGTCCGCCTCGGTCATCCACTTCCAGGGCGAGATCTCCTTGACCCGAACAGACGCCTCATAGAGCCTGCGCCACTCCCGGATATCCGGCTCCGTCATCTCAGCCATGCGTCCTCCCACGTAGACAGCAGACGCCCATCATTCTAGCCCGCCGGCTACGAACCCCCAAAGCCTTGGCACGAGCTTCCCGTTCAGACCGACAGACCAACGGTCCCGAGGGAGACTCTTCTGCCATCGTCGAGTCGGAGGTAAAATCCATTTGTGTCGCGGGTCGGGAGGAACCGCTAGATGCTACGCGTCGCGTCGGTTCTCGATCTTTCCCAACCGAACCAGCCGCGCCCGGATCGCTCCCCGCGTACGCTGGTGATGCTTCGCGATGTCGGCGGCGTTCCATCCCGCGTCGAAACGCTCCGTTAACTCCCCGTCCTCGCGCTCGTCCCAGGGCTTACCGGCCCGACCGTCGAAGCCACGGTTCTCCTTGGCACGCTCGTTCCGCTCGGAGGCATGTCCTCCGAGCGCTTCGACCGCGGCAAACAGCGCCCGAATACACTCCGGGTTCTGGAGTGGGCCATGGTCGTCTACCACCTCGCCCGTAAACGGGTCTACGCCGTCGGCGAGAGCGCGAAGGATATGGGCGGCTCGCTCAGCTTCCATCACATATTCTGCGCGATGTAGGGTAACGAACTCCCGATCTTGCTACCGCAGGTAAGCGTTCTCGTCTCGCTAAACCTTGGCATATATGTCTTCTAGCTTGAGTTCACAGTCGATGGCTTCTATCCTGAATATTACATTAGCCTCGTGACCTTCGGTGTAGATCCAGGCCCTGCCGCCCTCCTGTCTCACGTAACGTTCGATCCTCGGAGCCTTTTGGGCGACCAGCGTGTATGTGGACAGGGAGTCGATGTTCTGGTAATGCTCGAATTTCTTGCCCCGATCGTAGGCTTCGGTCGAGTCGGATAGGATCTCGAGGATCACCAACGGATTGAGCAAGGTGTCCTGCTCATCGTCTGCGAACGCTTCTTCCCCCCAGGTCACCACGACATCCGGATAAGTGAACATCCCGGTGCTCGTTACTCTTACCCGCATGTCGTTCGAATACACGTTGCACGGACGTGCCCGTAGTTGGTTGTCTAGCGCAGTCACCAGGTTGGTCACTATCCTGTTGTGCCGGCGGCTCGCTCCCACCATTGCGAACATCTCGCCTTCGTGAAACTCGCTCCTGAACTCGGCTCGACGTTCGATGGCGAGATACTCCTTTTCGGTCAGCAACGTATTGGGGTCGGATGACACGATTCGAGCTCCGTCCTTGTAGGCTTTCCGTATCCGAGATTGTAGACCCATGGAGAATGATACGGCAACTCGCCGAAGGTGCTTTAGCTACTCAAAGTTACAGCGGCTACGGCCCAAAAGCCGGCCGTTGCCCGCCATCCCGCAGCCAGAATTGCAAAAGTAGGTCTGGGGAGAACGCGGCTTCGAGATTATGCTCGATAGCGTCCGTTGGGTATCGGAGAACGGAAAGGAATTGCGATCGGTGATCAAAGGCCGGAGGTGAATCCAGCGTTCACGGTCGGGCATTCCAACCATACGGCGGAGAAGTTCGCCGGCCTGCTGAAGAGGCACGGGATCGAGGTCCTGGTGGACACCCGTTCGCACCCGTACTCCAGGCATGCGCCGCACTTCAACGCCCACTCTCTGGAAGGGATCCTGGCGAAGGATGATATCAGGTACCTGTTCCTCGGTAGAGAACTGGGCGGAAGACCCGAAGAGGAGATGTTCTACGATACGGAGGGCCGGGTAGACTACGCGCTGGTCGGAAGTTCCCAACCGTTCCTCGATGGTATAAGTAGGCTGGAGCAGATGATCAAAACTAGTACGGTCGCCCTGCTGTGTAGTGAAGAAGATCCCACCCGCTGCCACCGTAGGCTGCTCGTCGGTAGGGCGCTGGAGGAGCTAGGATTCACGCTGCGGCACATCAGGGGCGACGGTAGCATACACATAGAGGGCGAGATGGACGGCGGCCAACCGGTCTTGTTCCCGGAAACGGAGGTGAGCCCACGAAAGTCTATACGATCGGTTTCACGAAAAAGACGGCGCCCGAGTTCTTCGGGGCGTTGAAGGACACAGGCATAAGGCGCCTCCTCGACGTGCGGCTGAACAACGCCTCCAGGCTCGCCGGGTTCGCCCGTCGTGCCGACCTTCCGTTCTTCCTGAAGGAGCTGTGCGGCGCGGAGTACCTCCACGAGCCCAGACTCGCCCCGACACGCGAGATCCTCGACGCCTACAGAAAGGGCGGCGGATGGCCGAGCTACGAGAGGGCATTCCTGGATCTCCTGCGGAAGCGCCGGATCGGGGAAACGCTGGATAGAAACCTCTTCGAAGTTCCGACGGTGCTGCTTTGCAGCGAGGCCACAGCCGACTATTGTCACCGGCGTCTGGTCCTGGAGTACCTTGACCGCGAATGGGGCGGCATCAGGGCCGTTCACCTGTAGGGATCTTGCGGATACTCGTAAACCACCTGACACGGATGCAGCCAGGCTACTTTTGCGTGGCCGGCGTGGACGTGAGCACGCTGCGCCACATCCGCCCCGTCCTCCGGCGCGACAGGCTCACCACTGATCTCCTTAGTCCAAACGGCGGCCCCTTCGACGTCGGGTCCGTCGTGTACCTTGGGTCGACGACTAACGCCGGCCATCCCCCGGAGCTCGAAGACCGCCGCTTCGATTCGGCGAGGGCGCGTTGGCTCTTCGACGACGACCCGGTTGATTTCTGGGAACACCCTTCACAAGGTAGCACGCGAGAGCCTGGCGGAGATCTTCGGCCCCGAACTGGAGCTGTGGGACGAAAGCGGCACGGTGGACGTTGGGGAAGGTCGCGTCTCACTGGGCTGCCTGAAACCGGAGAAACAACCGTGGTTGTACGTGGACCACAGGGGCACAGTTCGGTTGGTCCTCGACTACCTGTTACCCTCCGTGGACCTGTCGGTGAATGACCTGCGACTATACGAGATGGACGGACGAACGCCCCGCAGGGACCTCGTTGCCAGCGTGGAAAAGCGCCTGAAGTCAGGCGTCGAGGCGATCCTGAGCGTCGGCCTGACGCGACCCTGGCAGAAGAGGGGCGACACCGACAAGAGGCACTGGTTGCAGGTCAACAACATACACCTCGAAGACAACCCACTGTGGCGGTTGAGGGAAGAAAGGTGATCCCTACAAGAAGTCCACACCGTCGAACGTAGCTGGCATATCCGTCCGGGCGTCGGCCCACCGCTTCAACGCGTGCGCGATCCTCTCGGGCCCGTCGTTGGGTAGGTTGCGGCGCACGAGTAGCACCCCGCCATACTCCTCTCCCGCTCGATAGAACTCGACGACAAGCTCGATATAGTCTCTGTGGTTGCGGGTAAGGAAGATGCGCTCCTCCCGTGACGCAAAGCGAAGCTGGTCGCGATCCGCGAGACCGCGACGGCCCACCTCGTGCACGCTCATCACATCCAAGCCGAGTCCACGCGCTATCTCGGCCGCCCTGGGCGGCAGGTCCTCATCGAGGAGAAATCTCAAGCCTTGCGTTTCTCGGATGGCCGTGCGTCGTCCGGCCGGACGAACGGGAACTCATCGTAGAGCCTCTCTGGCGTCCAGTACTCCTCTTCTTCGATACGGGCGTCTATCTCCCGCGGGTAGAGCCCGTAGTAGGCGAGCGCGGCAGAGAGCTGCCGACCCGAGAGCCACTCGTAAGATGCCTCGAGCCGGCGACGGTCCTCACCCACGCTCTTGAAGGTGGCGATTACCTCCCACACGTCCAGCCCCGTCCCCGCGATGGAGGCCCTCCTCCCCACAGGACCGTCCATGAACACGATCCCAGGAACCCGGCGCATCCTTACCGCTTCTCGCAACAATGAGGTGGCGACCTCGGAAAACGTCGCCCCCTGTAATCTCATCTCGCGCTCTATCTCCTGCTGTAGTTCTTCCGGCAACCGGAGCCCTCGCGCCTTGGTCGGCATCGCACCTCCTTTCGAGCAGTAAGGGCGTCTTGTTCACATTGTGCACTTAGTATAACACTGTCGGATTGAGGCCAGATTGGGTCAGGCCGGGCGTTTACCTGACCGAAGGCTATGGACTCGTCAGCTCACTTCGCACATGAACAGTGGCGGGATGTGCATGTAGGTGGTGCTCGGGTTCGGGCCCACGGTGTCCTGGGCCATCTGGAGCGCATCGGCCACGGTGTCGGCCCGTCCTAGCCCCATGCGGGAGGTCGTCTCTGGATCTCCGCCTACCAGGATGACGCCGCCGAGGTGGTCGAGGGCGTGGGCTGCCCAGTAGAGGACCGTGAAAGGGTGCGCGCCGTGGTAAGCGTAGGAATTTCGGTAGAGGGTACGGTACCAGGGGTCGTTGGCGTACTTCTCCTCGTAGCGGCGGTGGATCTCATGGACGTCGTTCGTCTCGGGGAAAACCTCGTTCCACAGGTCTATGTAGCTCGGGTGGTGGAGCTTGTCGAAGTTGTCCGGCATGGGGTGGGTGCCGATCAGGACTCCCCCCTCGCGCACGAGTGGTTTGCCTTTGTAGAGGTTGAAGAGGTAGCCGAGCAGCATATTGAAGACGAGGATCGGGTTCATAATCGAGTTGACGTTGTAGGGTCCGAGGTACGGGATGCCCAACAGGAGCACGTCCGACTGGCCCTCGGCGGGGACGACCATCTGCCTGTAGTTGTCGGCCAGGGTCTCGGCGTGGACAGGCTCGGTGGCGCCGGCCTGTACGCTGGTCATCCGGTGCGGAGCGTTTATGGAGTGGGAGATGCGCCTTGCGGCTTCAAGTGGCATCGCCTGCGTGGCCCTGTGGGTGGCGAGGAAATTGGCCCTGGTGACCATGCTCCACTGGTACTCGGGTTTCGACATAAAGTCGAAGACGGAAGGGTAGGTCTGGTTGTTCAGGGTGCTCTCTATGTGGAAGACCTTGACGTGCTCGTCGAAGATCCTACCCATCCGGTTTATGGATGCGTGCATGGCTGAGTTCGGTGGATCCATCAGGGAGCGGGTGTTGGCCAGCATCTTCGGAGTGTGATGGTGGCGGATGGAGGAGTATGGGGCGAGGCCCGTGTGCACGGACTTGTGGCCCCCGTCCATCGGGATGAAGTTTACGTTCACGTAGACGAGCAGGTCGCTATCGGCGACGCGACGGCTGACGCTGACCTCCTCACCAAGGTCCGTCTCACCAATGATGACATTTCCATCAGGGTCCTCGGCGTCGTAGTTATAGAGCCGGTCAGGGTAGTAGCGGGACATGATCCTGCTCCCCAGGCAATGCCTGAGCTCGGCTTCCGTCATCCTGCGGTGGAGGCCGAGGGCCGCGATGAGGTGTATGTCTTCGACACCTTTGGCGGCAGCCTTCTCCAGTACCTTTTCGATGACCTGCTGACGAACGTCCGGCTTGCGCATCGGCGGCAGTGGTATCGAGAGGTCGTCGAAGGCGATGGTCAGCTTCATGCCGGGCGTGAGGAGCTCGTGCAGCGGCTCCATCTCTATCGGCTCGAGTAGCGCACGCTCTATAGCAACTCCGGGCTCGGCGAGCGGTTCCGAAGGTCCCGGCGGGTAGATCACCCGCGTCCCCTCAGGCAGCTTCTCGTAGTGGAACCTGTCCCCCGCGTAGAACCACATGGGGGGGCTGTTCTTCTCCAGGATGGTCGTAATACCAGGTCGCATTGGGCTCCCTTCGGTCGCAGCATTTCAGCTAGTCAGCACGCTCCGGCCTGCGGCCTCCGCTTGTCAGCACTTCAGCATTTCAGGTTTCGCGGTCGGAGCGAACTCTCAATGAGTAGGTGCTTCTCTGGCATTCTCTCAAGCGCACGAGCGTCTCGCCACACTGCACATAACTGACTAGCTGAAATGCTGACAAGGCGCGCAAGGCGCCGTGCTGAAATGCTGACTAGCTCTTATGGTCGAAAACCACCTTGACATGTCCTTCGCGGCCTGCCGAGCGGGCGGCTGCGATGGCCTGCTTGTAGGACTCTAATGGGTAGCTGGGACCGACGAGCGTCTGTAAGTCTATCTCGGGGGCGATGCGTAGTGCGAGTTGGAAGCTGCTTGTCTCTCTTTCCTCGTACTCCTCGACGCTGTAGGCGTAGCTTCCGGTGAGACGGACTTCCTTGTACCAGAGGGCGGTGAGATCAAGTGTGCTTTTCGCGCCAGGCATCCCGACGAGTGTGACCTCGCCGCCTGGCCGTGCAAGGCGGAGGGCGTCCTCCATGGTGCCAGGAGCGCCCACGCACTCGAAGACCTTGTTGGCTCCGCCCATGACGACAGGCTTGCCGAGTTCGGGCTTGTAGGCCTCTGTGCCTAGGATCTCGGGGAGTTTCGTGTAGGTCTCTTTCGGATGGACGACCTCGGTCGCCCCAAGACGAAGCGCCTCGTTCTTCTGTCGCTCGTGCTTGGCGATGCAGATCATGCGGCCTGCGTCCGTAAGGTGTCTCAGGGCCGCGACGGTAAGGAGGCCGACGCTGCCGGCCCCGATTACCAGGGTGGTGTCGCCGGGGCCGGGGGCGGACCCGAGCGCGGCGTGTACGGCGCAGGCGAGGGGTTCGATGGCTACGGCGGCCTCGTCGGGTACGGCATCGGGTACGCGGTGGAGCTGCGAGGGGTGGGCGACGAGTGTGCCCCGTGACCAGCCACCGCCGGTGTCCTGACAGAAACCCGTCTGGATGCCCGCCGAGATGTCCCCTCTGGCCACGTTCAGGCACAGGGCGTGGCGGCCCGAGGCGCAGTACTGGCAAGGCGGGGCTATGCCGCGGACCGCGCAGCCCAGGGCTGGCTCGAGGACGACCCTCTCGCCCGCGCGGAAGCCGGAATTGTCTTCGACTACCTCACCGACGACCTCGTGGCCCATCACGAAGGGAGGCGACGTTATGGGGGAGAAGTAGGGCGAGTTTTCGGAGGAGAGCGTTCCAAGGTCCGAGCCGCAGATACCCGAGAGGAGCGGCTTTATGCGTACCCATTCCGGGGTCGGGAGTTTGGGTTCGGGGGCGTCTTCGAGTTGGAGCGGGGAGAAGCGGCTCGTCTCGAGGGACTTTATCCGCTTCGAGCCGGCGCGCATCAGGAGGTAGCGTGGGACGGACTTTCGGTAGACGAGGGCTTGCAACCTAGATCTTCTTGGTCACGCCGTCTGCGGCGCCGTTCTTGTCCCAGTGCTCGACCTTCCATCCCCGGTCTTTCGCCGCCGTCCCTAGCCGCCGGTCAGGGTTTACGGCGACGGGGTTCCCGACGGCCTCGAGCATGGGGAGGTCTGAGATCGAATCGGCGTAAGCGTAGGAACGGGAGAGGTCGAGGCCGCGGCGCCTGGCGAAGGAGGCTAGCATCCTGGCGCGGGCGTCGCCGGCCACGGGGGCCCCCGTCAGTTCTCCCGTGTAGGTGCCGTTCTCCTGGGCCAGGGTGGAGCAGAGCACGTCGTCTGCGAGGTCCTTCATGGGCTCGAGGAGGAAGTCCAGTGCGCCGGAGAGCAACACGACGCGGTGGCCGGCGGCCTTGTGGTCTCTTAGCTGCTGCAACGCGTCGGGGAAGATGCGATCCAGGGTAAAGCCGGCGAAGCTCTCCTGTCCGAGGTGCCTGGCGCGGGAGGGTTTCCAGCCAGCGTAGTTCTTGTAGAAGGCGCGGTTGAAGTGGGCGCGGCTGATCTTATCCAGCCCCCAGTAGTAAGGGATCTTGGTCAGGAACCAGGCGAGCCAGAGTGGGCGCAAGGCCGCCGGAAGCTCCCTCATCCTGAGCCACGCGAAGTATGAGACTACGTTTGAGCCGACGAGGGTGCCGTCAACGTCGAAGATCGCCGCTACCTCGCCAGGCTTCTCCTCGGTCGTCTTCTTACGTTTCTTGCGGCTCGGGCGGGTCGTGAGCGCCGGCAGGTGCGCCCCCTGCATCCACGCCCGCCAGTCGACCTCGGCGATGTCGAACGGGAACTCCTCGCGGTCCTCCGCCGGCAGGGCTGTGTAGAGCGCCATGGTGCTCGAGCTCGCAAACGTCGAGGTCATGGTCGCGTAGGCGCCGTAGATGCGGCTGTAGTAGAGGCTCATTCTGGCGCGCTTCTCGGCGCGTGCGATCCTCTGGCGCGCGTCCGAGGCCATGTGGCCTTCAGGCATCCGTGCGGCGAGTATGCCTGCTACCTTGAGGCCGGCAAGCTCTATCTTGAGTTGCCCCTCGACACGCCTGCGACCCGGGAAGGACCACTCGGGCACCTGGATCGGACGCCCGCCAGAATCCCGCAGGGGGTTCCTCAGAAAGTAATCGCGAACGATATCGTAGAGGTCGCGGTAGCGGATCGGGTTGCGCTCTCCCGAGGCGACCTGGAAGACCTCGGGCTCTTGTGGGCGGCGCACTCCGGCGGCGAGGATCGCGTTCACGACGTGGTCGACGGGGACTATGTCGACGTAGCTTTTCGGGTTGCCAGGGAACTCGCGCAGGATGCCCTTCGCGAACGCCATGATTATGGGGTCGGCCATCCTCGTGCCCTGGATCCAACCAGGGTAGGGCTCCCTGTGGCTGCTCTCTATGATGGCGGGTCTCAGTATGACGAGCGGCGTCTCACCCCGTTCTGCGACCACCATCCGCTCCGCGAGCGACTTGGTGAAGGTGTATACGTCGTTCCACCCGAGCTCCCGCGCCCGCTGCGTCCCCCGCTCGACGAGCCGCTCGCGCATCCAGGCCCGCCTCAGCTGGTCTACCCTCTCTGCGACCTCCTCCTCCTCGCCGACCATCCCGAGCTCTCGTTGCGCCTCCGTCTCGAAGCGCCTAAGCAGCGACCGCTCCTGCGAAGCCTCATCCACCTCGGCCACGATGGCCTCGAGACCGAGTACCTCCTGGCGCGCGTCGAGGGTCGTCCCGTTCGGCGAGGAAGCGTCTGGCGGCGCTTCCGGTGCGTCCTCTTTGCTGGTTCCGGCAACGTAAGCCGTCGAGATGTGCATGAACAGCGGCCGCTTCTCCCACGTGCGCGCGAGCTTCAGAAGCCCCAGAGTCCCGCGCACGTTCGAGTCGACCGCAGCGTCGAGTGGCGCATCGAAAATGACCGAAGCGGCGGAGTGGATCACGACGTCAACCTCGCGCGAGAGCTCGGCGAGATCCTCCTCGCCCAGCCCCAGCGAAGGCGCGTGTACATCGCCTTCGAGGACACGGATTTTGGTCGAGACACGATCCTCGAAGTCGTCGCCCAGTCTCTCGCGCAGGCTACGGAAGGCTACTGCGCCGAGCACGTCCTTCTCGAACCTCTCTGCCGCGCCCTTACCGCGGGAGGGCCTGACGAGGAGGTAGAGGCGCCCGAGGTCGGGTAGGGAGCGCAGGATCTTCTCGACCAGCGCCGTCCCGAGGAAGCCCGTCCCCCCCGTAAGCAGTATCTTCTTGCCGCTGTAGGCTACACCGAGCAACTAGCTTTCCCCCTCCGTCCGCTGGCCTACCTTCCTCTCTGTGCCCTTCAGGAGGGCCCGCGCGTTCTCCCTGTGCCGCCAAAGGACGAGCGCCCCCCCGATTATGGTGTAGAGCAAGTAGGGGAGCGGCTGTCCGGAGAGCCAGAACACCACGGGGCTTACGACCATGACGGCTATCGCGCCGAGCGAAGTGTAGCGGCTCAGGAGCACGACAGCCCACCAGAACGCGAAGAGGCAGAGCCCGATCAAAGGCGCGAGCCCTATAGTCGTACCGGCGCCCGTCGCCACCGCTTTGCCACCCTTGAAGCGCAGGAAGACGGGCCAGCAGTGCCCGATCACCGCCGCGAAAGCGACGGCGGCGATGAGCCACTCGTTCTCCACGGCGAGCCTGGCCACCACCACAGGAAGGAGACCCTTGAGCATGTCGCCCGCAAGCGTGAGCACGGCGGCCCACTTCCCCGCGGCCCTCAGCACATTCGCCGTACCTATGTTCCCGCTGCCTACCTTCCGAACGTCCACGCCGAGTGCCCGCCCGACAAGGTACCCGGTCGGCACGGAGCCGAGAATATAGCCGAACAAGACGAGAAAAATCCCCAACATGGCGGAGAAAGTATAGCGGAACGAGTGCCTGACAGCGGAATGCGGAAGGTTGCCCCTTCCACATTTCAGCAAACAAAAAGCTGACTAGCTGAAATGCTGAAGTGCTGAAATGCGCGGCACGCCGCAGTGCGGCGTGCCGCTTACAGCCACATCTCGCGGGAGCGGGCGACCTCGAGCGCTCGCTCCATCGCACGGGCCTTGTTACGGGTCTCCTCGTACTCCAGAGACGGGACTGAGTCGGCGACGACGCCGCCGCCTGCCTGGAAGTAGACGACACCGTCTTTGAGGAGTGCCGTGCGGAGAGTTATGCAGGTGTCGAGACGGCCGTCGACGCCGTAGTAGCCCGTGGCGCCAGCGTAGGGTCCGCGGCGGGTGCTCTCGAGCTCGTCGATAATCTCCATCGCCCTTACCTTCGGCGCGCCGGAGACGGTCCCTGCGGGGAAGGCCGCCGCGAGGGCGTCTAGGGCCGTCAGGTCCTCGCGCAGATCTCCCTCGACGGTAGAGACGATGTGCATTACGTGCGAGTAGCGCTCTATCTCCATAAAGCTCTCGAGCCCGACCGAGCCGACCTCGCTGACGCGCCCGAGGTCGTTGCGCCCGAGGTCCACGAGCATGACGTGCTCGGCCCGCTCTTTCTCGTCGGCGAGCAGCTCTTCGGCCAGGGCAGCGTCTTCTTCCAACGTGCCGCCGCGCCCACTTGTCCCCGCGACAGGACGGGTCATCACCCGTCTTCCTTCGACCCGCACGAGGGGCTCGGGGGATGCGCCGACGATAGAGAGGCCGCCGAGCTTGAGGTAGGTCATGTAAGGGGATGGGTTTACCGTGCGCAGGCCGCGGTAGAGGAGTAGGGGGTCGAGGTCCCCTATCTCCGCCGCGAACCTCTGGGAAGGGACGATCTGGAAGGCGTCCCCGGCCCTGATGTACTCTTTCGCCTTCTCTACGGCCTCCTCGTAGCGCTCTCTGGTGAAGTTCGAGGAGATCTCGACCCCAGTACCGAAGGCCGGTGCCCGGCGCACCAGCGGGGCGGAGAGACGCTCCGCGATCCTGCGTATGTCGTCGGCAGCCCGCCTGTAAGCGGCCGAGAAGCCCTCGCCCTCCACGTCGCGCAGGCCCGCGGCGTCGACCAGTGAGACGACGAGCACCTTGTGCCTCAGGTGGTCGAAGACGATCAGGGCGTCAGTAACGGCGAAGTAGGCCTCGGGGACGTCGAGGTCGTCTTTAGGAGCGTCGGGAAGGTGTTCGAGATAACGCACGGCGTCGTAGGAGAAGTATCCTACGGCGCCACCAACGAACGCAGGGAGATTAGGAAGCGGCGCCACGCTCTTCTTGCCGACGATCTCGGCCAGGCCCCTGAAAGGGTCCGCTGCGGGAACCTCCCGCACACCATCGGCGTCGACGACCGTGTATTGGCCGTCCCTGTAGGAGAGCGTGCGTTTGGGGTCGAAGCCGAGGAAGGAGTAGCGGCCGAACCTCTCGGCCGACTCTGCGCTCTCGAGCAAGAATACCGTGTCCTCCTCAGCGAACCTGAGGACCGCCGAGATCGGCGTCTCGAGGTCTCCTATGAACTCGGCGTAGAGCGGCACCACGTCGTAGGAGCGGGCGAGACTGCGGGCCTCGCCGGGCGAAGGGACGAGGTCGAGATTAGCCGTGGCGGTCATGCAGTACCTTCGCCACGTCCTCTACCCCGACGCCCCGCTCCTCGAGCAGCACGAGCAGGTGGTAGATCAGGTCGGCCGTCTCCTCAGGTAGCCTCGCCTCAGAGAGCGCGGCCACGACGACCTCCACCGCCTCCTCCCCTACCTTCTGGGCCAGCCGCTCCTTTCCGCTCTGGATCAGGGAGACGGTGTAAGATCCCTCAGGCATCTCCCTGTGGCGCTGCGCTATCGTCGCCGCCAGCCGCTCGACCATCGCCCCGAAATAGACCTCCCTATCGCCCGCCGGCGCAACCCCCACCCCTTCACCGGCCAGGGTGGTGAAGAAGCAACTCTTCTGTCCTGTATGGCAGGCTGGTCCGCGGGGCTCTACCATGTAGAGTAGTGCGTCTCCGTCGCAGTCGAGTCTCACCTCGACGACCCTCTGCGTGTTGCCGCTCGTCGCACCCTTGCGCCAGAGCTCGGCGCGGGAGCGGGAGTAGTAGTTGGCCTCGCCGCTGGAGAGCGTCTTCTCGAGAGCCTCGCGGTTGGCGTACGCCAGCGTAAGCACGTCGCCGGTCGCCACGTCCTGTGCGATAACGGGGACGAGACCATTCTCGTCGAACATCACTCTATCTGGCCCCGAGGTCATCCCTCTATCTCATCTCTCGGTTGTACTTGGTTCCACGAGCCGGACCGGGATGCCGGATTGCATCATGTGCTCTTTGACCTCAGCTATGCTGTATTCGCCGAAGTGGAAGATGCTCGCGGCGAGCACCGCTCCCGCTCCCGCGTTGACGGCTGAGATCATGTGCTCAGGGCTTCCGGCACCACCGGAAGCGACGATGGGCAGGGTCGTCTTCTCGGCGACGGTGGAGATCAGGTCGAGATCGTAACCACTCTCCGTCCCGTCAGCGTCCATGCTGTTGAGCACGAACTCCCCGGCCCCCCGCCTCTCTCCCTCGACTAGCCACCCGACGGCGTCCATCCCTGTGTTGACCCGGCCACCGTTCAGGTAGACTTCCCAGCCCGGAGTGAGCCCACGCCGCTTTACGTCGACGCTCAACACGACGCACTGGCTCCCGAAGCGTTCAGCTCCTTCGGTGATGAGGTCAGGGTTCCCCACGGCAGCGCTGTTTATGGAGACCTTGTCAGCCCCCGCGCGAAGCATGGCCCGCATGTCGTCTGCCGTCCTTACGCCGCCGCCGATCGTGTATGGTATGAAAACTTCCTCGGCGGCCCGGCGGGCGAGCGTTGCGGCCGTGTCCCTCTGTTCGTGGGAGGCTGTGATGTCGTAGAAGACGATCTCATCCGCCCCCTCCCTGTCGTAGAGGGCCGCGAGCTCCACCGGGTCCCCTGCATCCCTCAGGTTGGTGAAGTTCGTCCCCTTCACGACGCGGCCCGCGTCAACGTCGAGGCACGGGATGATGCGGACTTTCAGGCTCATTCGGGGCTCATCTCCCGCTTGCGGCCAACACGCTCCAGGCGCTCCGCGAAGAGGGCGCGCCCGTCGCCGCCGAACTCGGGGAGGTTGGCCAGGCGTTCGATCAGCACCGCGTCTGACGACCGCCCGAAGATGACGTCGTTCACGTCAGCTACGGCGATATGGTCGGGATGGTTCTCGATACGCTCGAAGGCGTCGCCCATACTCACGAGTCCCTCGGACAACACTCGCATGTAGAACCCCGTGTAGCCGGTCTGCCCAACCCACTTCGTCAGCAGCCTCTGCCCGTTCTTTCCGGCCAGCTTGCTGCATGGCGTTCTTGGCTGGCTCACCTGTAGTACCGCCTCCCCGACCCCGAACACGTCGCCGATGCAGACCCTGGTCTCGACGGCGCCCGAGACGGTCAGGTTCTCGGAGAAAGCACCGGGCTCGAGCGTGCGGCCGAACACGCTCTCCCAGTGCGCGTAGTGGTCGAACGGGTAGACGCAGACAGCCTTATCCACCCCGCCGTGGTTCACCTGGTCGGCCTGCCCGTCGCCGTCGAAACCACAGGAGCGGAGCAGGGCGTTCGGAACGGGACTTTTTGCCCCGCCTGTTCTCACCACTTCTGGTCCGTAGCGCAGCGCCTGGGGCAGGGCCACGTTCAACGAAACGACCTTCACCGCTTTCCTGATCCTTTCCTGGTAGCTCCGTTACAGGGTAAGGTACAGTCGGCAAACATGCCAGGGCCCGGTTCTACACGTAGGGCACACCGGCGGTGCCGCATTCTTCGGCCAGGCGCTCGCGCAGGGCGTTCCTAGCCGGCAGCAGGACGGAGCCCTCATCCCCAGCCCCCAATACTATGGAGCCATCCCTTCCCCTCCAGTGGCGGTGGACCGTATATGCGGCGAGCGTCCCTTCCACCAGGCCGACCGTCCTGTCGAGCTCCGCGTGGGACATCGAGGCGGAGACCTCGAGCTTGGAGACGTCCACGTTCTCGGGCGCTGAGATGTCAGCGGCCAGGTTGCCCGTCCTGAGCCTGAGGCCTGGCGTGTCCCAGAGGACCTCGATAGCGCCCCTGAGCGCCGCCGCCCTGCTCTCCTTGTTACCTTTACGGAACTTGGGGTCGTCCATCGCGCGGAGCCGCTGCGCCAGGTCCCCGTTGTCCGCAGCACCCGAGCGCTCCAGGGAGAGTACCTTCAGCGTCGCCGCCGAGTCCACCTCGACGACCACGCTCTGGCCCCTCTCCCTCGGGAAAGGGTAGTCCGTGTACTCCACGCCGACCTTCTCCAGCTCGGAGAGCAACTCCTCCGCGTAAGGCTCGCCGCCGAACATCCTGCGGCTCGCCGAGTAGGCAGGGAGCGCCACCTTCGAGAGGATGCGTTCGATCCTGCGCGTCCCCCGCTCGTTCGGGACCGCGAGCGGCGCGTCGACGCCGACGAGTGTCCCACGCCGCTCGGAGCCGTAACCCTCGACCGTCCCTGCTATATCCTCCGCGTTCACCGCGAACGAGTTGGCTATGATGCTCCCCCGCTCGTCCAGTACCACCAGACACGAGACCTTCTCCCGCGCCTCGCCCGGCCTCCACGCCAGCGCGCAGCCTACGAACCTCAAGTTCCCTCCTTACCGGCGCCGGCCACGACCCGCGAAACATCCTCGCAGACCTCCCTGCACACCGTCTCGTCAGTATGCTCGACCATCACCCGCACGATCGGCTCCGTCCCGCTCGGCCTCAGGAGAACGCGCCCATCCTCACCGAGCCTCTTCTCCGCCTCGGCGACGGCCAGCCCGACAGCCTCCGAGGCCGCGACGGCCTTCGCGGCCCCAGGCTCCTCGACCCTCACGTTGATGAGCGTCTGCGGATACACCTCCATCGCCCCGGCCAGCTCCGAGAGCGGTCTGCCGCTGCGGACCATCACGTCGAGGAGCGCGAGCGCCGTAACGATACCGTCCCCTGTCGTGACGTGCTCGGAGAGGATCACATGCCCGGATTGCTCACCGCCCAGAGAGGCCCCTAGCCTGCCCATGGCCTCGGCGACGTGCCTGTCACCCACGTCAGTCACCTCGTAAGGTATCTCCATGTCCTCCATGGCCTTGAAGAAGCCGAGGTTGCTCATCACCGTGACCACGACCTCGCCGGAAAGGACTCCGCGCTCCTTCTCGTCCCGGGCGAGGATGGCGATGATCGTGTCCCCGTCGACGACGTTCCCGCGCTCGTCGACCGCGAGCACCCTGTCCGCGTCCCCGTCGAAGGCGAAAGCCACGTCGTGCCCGGAGGCGTCGAGTTCCTCGACATGCGTCGAGCCGCAGCCCTCGTTTATGTTCGTACCCGTAGGCCAGGTCCCGGTCAGGGTGAGGTCGACCCCTACCTCCCCGAACACCAGCGGCGCCGCCTCATAGGCAGCACCGTTGGCGCAATCGAGGAGCACCTTGACACCCTCAGCCGACGGACGCAGCCGCCCGAGTACCCACTCCGCATACATCTGCGCGGCGTCGTCGAGCGACTCGACCCTTCCGATCCCGCTCCCGGTCGGACGCGCGGCTTTGTGCTCGAGCAGGTCTTCGATCTCACGCTCCTTCCCAGGTGAGAGCTTGCGGCCTTCTCCTGAGAAGAACTTGATGCCGTTGTCGGGGTAGGGATTGTGGGAGGCGCTTACGACGCCAGCGGCCGTGGCCCCAAGACGCGGCGCGAGGGCGGCGACGCCAGGCGTTGGCAGGACACCGAGGTCCACGACTTCCGCGCCACCGCTCGCTGCGCCGGCGGACAGAGCGCAGGCGAGCATCTCTCCGGAGAGGCGCGTGTCGCGTCCGATGAGGATAGTGCCCCCAAAGGCACGGGAGGCGGCGAGGCCGAGGCGCAGGGCATCCTCGGGCAGTAGGCCCTTGTTGGCGATCCCACGCACCCCATCGGTCCCGAACGTTATGGTCCGTTCCTTCAGCGGCCCTCCTTATCCATGCCAGGGTAGATCCCGGAACCTAGTCGCCTCTCCCGTCTCGACGTAGCACGGGCCCCTTCCGCGCGCGAAAGGAGCCCGACGTGATCCGCTCTTGTGGCTCTAGCGCTTCGAGAACTGAGGCCGCTTGCGGGCCTTCTTGAGGCCGTACTTCTTGCGCTCGACGGCCCTCGAGTCGCGGGTGAGCATCCCGGCGGCCTTCAGCTCGCTACGGGCCTCCTGCGATTCTTCGGCGAGGGCCCGCGCTATGCCGTGGCGCAAGGCCTCCGCCTGCCCCGTTGGACCACCGCCTTCGATCTTGGCGACGACCTCGTAGCGGCCTGCCGAACCGAGGAGTTCGAGTGGGGAGCGCACCGCCGTGCGGTAGGCCGGCCGCGGGAAGTACTCGTCCACGTCTCGGCCGTTCACGGTGATCGAACCGTCACCAGGGAGTATCCTTACCCTTGCAACGGCGGTCTTGCGCCGTCCCGTCCCGATGTACAGAGCCTCTGCCATTTACTTCACCTCGAGCCTCTGCGGGTCCTGAGCGGCGTGTGGGTGCTCGGGTCCCGCGTAGATCTTCAACTTCTTGAACTGCTTTCGGGCGAGGCGGGTCTTCGGCATCATCCCGTAGACGGCCTTGCGCAGGATCTCGGTCGGCTTGCGCGCGAGCATCTGCTCGTAGCTGGTCTCTTTCATGCCGCCGGGATAGCCAGAGTGCCGCCTGTAGACCCTCTGCTCGGCCTTCCTGCCCGTGACGACCACCCTGTCCGCGTTCACCACGACAACGAAGTCGCCAACGTCGACGTGCGGCGTGTACTGCGGCTTGTTCTTGCCGCGCAAAACGCGCACGATCTCGGTCGCCAGACGCCCGAGGTGTTTTCCCTCCGCGTCAACGACATACCACTTACGCTCGACCTCGAGGGGCCGCGCCATGTAACTCTTCATTATCCTCCGGAGGTTCTACGAACTTCAAAGGCCTTTAGACGGATCAAATAGTAGCATACATTGGCAAAAGGACCAGCCTCACGGCGAGTATAGGAATGGTCTCAACCCTTCCTATACTCGCGCATTTCAGCATTTCAGCATTTCAGCTGGTCAGCTTTTTGTTGGCTGAAGTGCTGATTGGCTGAGAGCTTGCAAAGTGGTTCAGAACCACTTTGCAAGCTGCTTTACAGGACCCGGGCTATCGTGAGGCCGTCTATGCGTTCACGGATCAGGGGCAGCACGATGCCTGTGAGCCTGGGGTCTCCGGCTACACGCTCGTTGAACTCGCGCGTCGCTCTGGACGTTGAGTTCTTGGGGTCGAGTACGGCACCGCCTCTTATGGTGTTGTCGCCGAGGATTAGAGAGCCTGGTCGAACGAGGCGCAGGGACGCGTCGAGGTACTCGGGGTAGCTCTCTTTGTCGGCGTCTATGAAGATTACGTCGAAGGGGCCTTGGCCATCTTCGATGAGCGAGTCTAGGAGCTCGTGGGCGTCGCCGACCCGGATCTCGACCTTCTCGGAGAGTCCGGCCCGCTCGACGTTTTTGCGGGCGACGCCGGCGTGGTGCTCGTCTATCTCCAGGGAGATGAGGGTTCCGTCTTCGGGCAGGGCGCGGGCGAGGTGGATGGCGCTGTAGCCGCCCAGGGTGCCGATCTCGAGTATGCGCCGCGCCCCCACCATCTCGACTAGGAGTTGCATAAGCCTTCCCTGATTTGGGGAGACGTTTATCTCCGGCAGCCCGGCCCGCCGGGAGTCCCTGAGGGCGGCTTCGAGAATCTCGTCGGACGGTTCGAACAGGTCCTCGATGTAGCCGTCGATCTCCCGCAAGAGTTCTATCGTATCGTCTGTGTTCATCGTTCGCTCCTCCATAGGTCTGGATAATCGTAGCCTACACCGATCAGCGTAAGCCCGCGGCTCGTTACGGCGGGTCCTGCCTCACTGCGCCGTCCGCCCGAAAGTAGTCGGTCGAATTCGGTCAGGTGTCGCTTTCCGCTCGCGACCTCAAGCATGGTGCCCACCAGGGCGCGGACCATACCGTACAGGAACGAGTCGGCGCTTATGCGGTACGTTAGCAGGTCGCCGTGCCTGGTCCAACGCGAGTGGGCAACGGCCCGTTCGAAGCGGATGTGGTAGCTCTTCTGGGGGGTGAAGGCCCTGAAGTCGTGGGTCCCTTCCACCAGCTCTCCTGCTGTAGAGAGGAGATCCAGGTCAAGGTTCTGCGGTGCGTAACCAGCTCGGTGGCGCTCCAGGGGGGACCTTACTTCGTCATTGATCAACCTGTACTCATACGTCCGGCTCCTCGCGTCCCTTCTGGCGTCGAAATCGTCCGGTACGGCGACGCAGCGACGGAGCGCCACGTCCCTGGGCAGTACCGCCGTGGTCTTGTAGGAGATCAGGGGCGGCCTGAGGTCTGTATCGGCGCGGAAGGAGACGACCTGCCCGCTCGCGTGAACCCCGGCGTCGGTGCGGCCGGCGACGCTCATCTTGACCTGCTGGCGCAGAATGGTAGAGAGCGTCTCGGAGAGCACGCCCTCGACAGTCCGTCGTCCTGGTTGGGCGGCCCATCCTGCGAAGCCGGTGCCTTCGTACTCGACGAGCCCGGCGAGGTTCAAAGCAGGACCCCGATGAGCAGGACGAGCGCGGTGACGGCCGGTGCGAGCGCGTCGCGCTTGCGGAAGCGCAGCTCGCGGTAGCGGGTGCGGCCTTCGCCGCCCCTGTAGCCCCTGCTCTCCATCGCCTCGGCGAGCCCGTCGGCGCGGCGGAAGGCGCCGACGGTCAGCGGCACGAGCACGGGGATGAGGGAGCGCGCCCTGCGAAGCGGCCCTCCCTCGGAGAAGTCCGCGCCGCGGGCGGCCTGGGCGCCTTTGATCTTCTCGGCCTCCTCTCCGAGCGTCGGGATGAAACGTAGCGCTATGGTCATCATCATCGCGACCTCGTGCGCCGGAAACCTCACCCTCTTCAAGGGTGAGAGCAGGTCTTCGATCCCATCAGCGAGCGCCACCGGGGCCGTCGTCGCCGTGAGCAATCCGGCTGAGGAGACGAGCAACAATATCCGCAAAGCCAGGAAAAATCCGAGGCTCAACCCCCCGGAGTGGATTTCGAAGAAACGCCATTCGGCGAGCGTGACGCCCTCCCGCGAGAACAGGACCTGGAACAATACCGTCAGTGCGACGATAAACAACACGGGCCGCAGGAGCAGCAAGAATGTGCCGGCCGGAATTCGACTCACTGCTACGAGCGCCACGAGCACTGCGGCGACGAAGAGGAGCCCAACCGTCGAGTCGATGAGGAACAGACCGACGACGAACACAGCGGTGGCCAAGATCTTGGCCCTCGGGTCCAGATCGTGCACGGGCGAGGCCACGGGATAGAACTGGCCAAGGCTCCGGCTTCTCACCTCAAGCCCCTTGCAGAGCCCTCAACGCCTCGAGCGTCTCCGCGAAGCGTACAGGGGCCCCGATCTCCGGTTTCGACTCTTTGAGGAGAGAGACCACCCTTACTGTCGCCGGGGCCTGTGCGGGATCTCCGTAGAACACTTCGGCCGGGGTCCCGACGGCGCGCACCCTGCCTTCGTGCAGCGCGCACACCCGGTCGGCGACTTCGGCGACCTCGTCCAGGTCGTGGGAGACGAACACGACCGAGATGCCAGCATTGCGAAGGCTAAGGATCAGGGCGAGAAGGTCCCCCCTGGTGGCAGGATCGAGGCCGGCTGTCGGCTCGTCGAGGACGAGGATCTCCGGTTTCATCGCGAGCACCCCGGCGATTGCGGCCCGCCGCTTCTCGCCACCCGAGAGCGCGAACGGTGAACGCGCCGCGAGTTCCCCTGCCCCGAGCGCCCGCAGCGACTCCAGCACCCGTTTCTGAACCTCTTCTTCATCCAACCCGAGCTGTCGTGGGGCGAATGCTACGTCCTCCTCGACGGTCGGGGCGAAGAGCGCCGATTCCGGGAACTGGAAGACGAGCCCGACCCTGCGCCTGAGCTCGCTCTTTTTCAGCGTCGTCGCGTCCGCGCCATCGACCAGCACCTCGCCCCCCGTAGGGATGAGCAGCAAGTTCATGTGCTGTACGAGCGTGCTCTTGCCCGAGCCCGTGCCGCCGACGATCCCGAGCACCTCTCCCGGCTCCACGACGAGCGAGACGCCTCGCAGCGCCTCGACCTCGAAGGGGGTGCCTGGCGCGTAGTCGTACCTGACGTCCCTGAGCTCGAGTCTCATCCCGCCCTCGTCCCGCTCTCTGTCCTGGCGAGTATTGCCTCGGCGAGTTCTTCTGGCGTACGTAGTTTCGCAGGAGGGAGGCCGAGCTCCAGCGCGAGCCTCTGCACGACTGGCAAGACGAGACGATTCTCCCGCATGAGGTCGGCGTCAGAAAAGACTCGTTCGGGCGTTTTGTCTGCGATGAGCTCTCCCCCATTCAGGACGAGAATACGGTCTGACCGGACGAGCTCTTCGAGGTGGTGGGTCACATGCAAGACGGTCTTTTCGGCCCGTAGGGTTTCTAGGTACTCGAGGACCTCCCTGCGTCCAGCTGTGTCGAGCATCGAGGTGGGTTCGTCGAGGACGAGAATCTCGGGGTCGACGGCCAGGAGTCCGGCCAGGGCGACGCGCTGTTTCTCGCCGCCGGAGAGGGTATCTGGCTCGCGGCGCTCGAAGCCTTCCAGGCCGACGGCCCGTATGGCGCTGGCGACTCTA
>CAWEHD010000014.1:0-125213 GCA_963808845.1 uncultured Rubrobacteraceae bacterium | reverse complement strand
GCGCCGTTCCTGGTGCTGGCCACCCAGAACCCGATCGAGTCCGAGGGCGTCTACCAGCTGCCGGAGGCGCAGCGCGACCGGTTCCTGATGAAGGTGGTCGTCGACTACCCCAGCGACGCCGACGAGCTGGCCATCCTCTACCGGATGGGCACCGACCGGCCGCGGGCCCGGCCGTGCTCGACGCGGCGCGGCTGCTGGACTTTCAGGCCCACGCCGAGGCCGTCTTCGTGCACCATGCGCTCGCCGAGTACGTGGTCCGGCTGATCCTCGCCACCCGCGACCCGGCCGGTTCGGGCTGCCGGAGATGGCGCCGCTGCTGGCGTACGGTGCCAGCCCGCGGGCCACCCTCGGCCTGGTCGCGGCGGCCCGGGCCCAGGCGCTGCTGCGCGGCCGCGAGTACGTGCTGCCCGAGGACGTCCGCGACGTCGCCGTGGACGTCCTCGCCCACCGGCTGGTGCTCTCGTTCGACGCCGTCGCCGACGGCGTCCGGCCGAGGCGCGTGGTCCGCCGGCTGGTGACGCCGTCCGCCGCCCCGGCTCGCCACCGGGCACCGCAGCAGGCCGACCTGGCGGCGGCATGAGGCGCCGCCGCGCGCCGGGCCGACCGGGCCTCGACCGAGCTCGCCCCGGAGCAGCGGCTGCGCCGGCTGGAGCTGACCGTCACCCGACGACTGGACGGGCTGCTGCACGGCCCAGCACCGCGGCCTGCTGCCCGGCCCGGGCAGCGAACCGGCCGGCAGCCGCGAGTACCGGCCGGGCGAGGACGAGGTCCGCCGGATGGACTGGGCGGTGACCGCCCGCACCACCGTGCCGCACGTCCGCGACAGGTCGACGCCGACCGGGAGCTGACCACCTGGTTGCTCGTGGACGCCACGCCGAGCATGGAGTTCGGCACCGCCGAGCTGGACAAGCGGGAGCTGGCGGTCGCGGCGGTCGCGGCGATCGGGTTCCTCACCGCCGGGGTGGGCAACCGGCTCGGCGCCCAGGTGCTGCGGGCGGACGGGGTGCGCGGCTTTCCGGCCCGCAGCGGGCGGACCCACCTGCTCGGCCTGCTCCGCGCGCTGCTGGCCGCCCCGCGCGCCGCCGAACCCCGCGCGAACTTCGGGTCGACCGGTCTCCGGAGCTGGCCGACGGGCTCGCCGCGCGTGCACCGGTTCGCCACCCGGCGCGGCCTGGTCGTGGTGGTCTCCGACTTCCTCGACGGCTGCCCGACGACCCCGGCCAGCCGCCGCCGTGGGAGCGGACCCTGCGCCGGTTGGCCGCCCAGCACCAGGTGCTCGCGGTCGAGGTGACCGACCCGCGCGAGCTGGAGTTGCCGGACGTCGGCCTGATCACCCTCGTCGACCCGGAGACCGGCCGGCAGCCGCGAGGTCTGCACCTCGGACCGCCGGCTGCGGGAGCGGTACGCGGCGGCCGCCGCCGCCCAGCGCGACCAGGTCCGTGCGGCGCTCGCCGCAGCCGGCGCCACCCACCTCGCGCTGCGCACCGACCGGGACTGGAGTGCCGACCTCGTCCGGCACGTGCACGCCCAGCGCCGGCTGGCCGCCGCCCCGGCCGCGGCGGCCCGGGGAGGTGCCGCGTGACCTGGCAGTCGCCCGCTGCGGCTCTGGCTGCTGCTCGGGGTGCTCGCGCTGGTCGTCGCCTACCTGGTGATGCAGCGCGGGCGCAGCCGCTACGCCGTCCGGTTCACCAACCTGCGCCTGCTGGACCGGGTGGCCCCGCAGCGCCCGGCCTGGCGGCGGCACGTACCCGCCGGGCTGTTCCTGGCCATGCTGGCGCTGCTGGTGGTCGGGTTCGCCCGGCCCACCGCGGAGGTGCGGGTGCCCCGGGAGCGCGCCACGTGATGGTCGCGGTGGACGTGTCCACCTCGATGCTCGCCACCGACGTGGACCCGGACCGCCTCGCCGCGGCGAAGCAGGCGGCCCGCCGCTTCGTCGAGGGGCTGCCCGACGAGTTCAACGTCGGGCTGGTCGCGTTCGCCGGCAGCGCCGCCGGTGCTCGTCGCCGCCCGGCACCGACCGGGGGCCCTGGACGAGGGGATCGAGCGGCTGGCCGAGGGTGTCACCGGGTCCAGGGCACCGCGATCGGCGAGGCCATCAACACCTCGCTCGGCGCGGTCAAGGGCCTGGACAGCCAGGCCGCCGAAGCAGCCGCCACCGGCCCGGATCATCCTGCTCTCCGACGGGGCGAACACCTCCGGGACGGACCCGATGGAGGCGGCGACGGAAGCGGTCGCGGCGAAGGTGCCGGTGCACACCATCTCCTTCGGCACCCCGTCCGGCTTCGTGGACCGGGGCGGCCGACCGATCCAGGTGCCCGTCGACGGGCAGACCCTCAAGGCGGTCGCCGAGGAGACCGGCGGCATGTTCCACGAGGCCAGCACCAACGACGAGCTGCGCGCGGTGTACGACGACATCGGCACCTCGGTCGGCTACCGCACCGAACGGCAGGACATCTCCGCCCGGTTCATCGGCCTCGGGCTGGTCCTCGCGATGGGCGCCGCCGCCGGCTCCATGCGCTGGTTCTCCCGGCTGCCCTGAACCGCCGGGCATCCCGCAGGGCGACACTCGACCGTGAGGAGTACGCATGGCAGTGCAGACCGGACTGGGTGAACCCCGCGGTCCCGGGTTCATCTCCCCGCAGCTCGACCTGGACGGGCGCGCGCACTGGGACGCGCCGGGAGACGGGCGGGGACCGGGCGACGGCGCCGGCCCGGCCGCCTGCTCGCCGGGCTCGCGGTGGTGGCGCTCTCCACCGTCTCGGGTGCGGCATCGCCGGTGGCGTCGTGGCCGGCCGGGACGGCGAGCCGGGCCCGGCCGCGGCGTCCGCCGCCCCGGTGCCGGCGGAGCTGGTCACCGCCGCGGAGCGGACCGTGCCGGGGGTGGTGTCGGTGCTCGCCGGCGGCGCGCAACGGGGCGTCGGCGACCGGGTCCGGGTTCGCCGTGGACGACCAGCAGCACCTGTCACCAACGACCACATCCTGGCCAAGGCGGCGGGGGACCGGTGACGGTCGAACTGCCGGACGGCCGGCGGTTCGCCGCCGAGGTGGTCGGCCGGGAGCCGCGCAGCGACCTGGCCGTGCTGAAGGTGCCGCCGTCGGCCGGGCTGCGCGCCGCTGCCGCTGGCCAAGCCGGGCGCCACCCGGGTCGGTGAGCCGGTCCTGGCGGTCGGCTCCCCGCTCGGACTGTCCGGCACGGTCACCGCCGGCATCGTCAGCGCGCTGGACCGCCCGGTGCGGCTCGGCAACAACCGGCACACCGCGGTGCAGACCGACGCCTCGATCAATCCCGGGAACTCGGGCGGCCCGCTGGTCAACGCCCGCGGCGAGGTGGTCGGGGTGAACACCGCGATCGCCACCATCGACGGCACCGGGTCGATCGGCATCGGCTTCGCGATCCCATCGAGCAGGTGCAGCAGACCGCCGACACGATCATCGGCAAGGGCGGTTGAGCTGCGGTGATCGCCCGATCCCGGCCCTGGGACAGGCGGGACTGTCGGATATCCGGCCCGGGAGCATCGGGCCATGGAAATATTACGCTGGGTCTGGATACTGGCGGAGGTGGAGCGTCCTCTTCTCGCGGTCCTCCTGCTGGTGGGCCTGATCATCGGATGCGGAGTGGGGTCGGCGTACGCCCGGGCGCGACGCGGTGGAGCGACTACCAGGCCGCCAAGAAGACCGTGCCGGGTGCCCGCCGCGGCGCCTGGCTGCTGATCCGGGCGGTACCACGAAGGTCGGCGTGATCGCCCTGCTGCTGGTCGGTGCGGTGGCGTACGCCGCGGCCGGCTCCGACGAGGAGACCGCCGGTCCGGCGCCCAGCCCGTCCGCGACGCAGAGTGAGACTCCGCGCCGGTGACCGCCGGCCGCCCGCACGGGTTAGCCTCGGGGCGTGGACGACGGACTGCGGGTGACCGACCGGTGGGTCGTCCCCGCCGCCGAGCTGCGGGAGCGCTTCTCCCGCTCGTCCGGCCCCGGCGGGCAGGGCGTGAACACCGCCGACTCGCGGGTCGAGCTGAGCTACGACCTGGCCAACTCGGCCCGGCGTGCCCGAGTCGGTCCGGATGCGGGCCCTGGACCGGCTGGCCAACCGCCTGGTGGACGGGGTGCTGACCATCGCCGCCAGCGAGCACCGCGCGCAGCTGGCCAACCGGGAGGCGGCCCGGGAGCGGATGGTCGCGCCGCTGCGTGAGGCCGCGCGCGCCGCCACCGCCGCCGCGCCGGCCGACCCGCCCTTCCCGGGGCGCCAGGAGCGCCGGCTGGCCGAGAAGAAGCGCCAGTCCCAACGCAAGCGCGACCGCCGGGTGGACGGCGACTAGGGCATTGTCGATCTTCAAGGAACTTGATTCCTGAAGATCATGATGCCGGCTCAGCCCCGGGTTCCGTTCCAATCTCTTCCTCACCCCTGGGTGAAACGAGCCGCGGCATCGCCCGTGAGTCGGCCGGGCGGCAGACGGCGTCCGCAGACAACGAGCAGGAGATCCTGTGCGAGGCCCCGCACGGGCGTTCCGGCACCGTGGCACCAGTCGAGGTCGGTCGCCCGCAACTGCACCCCCGTGAGGTCCGTACCGAAGTACGCGATGTTGCGTCGGCCGCATCCCGGCCAGTACCAGCGCGACCCGCTCCGGCGGTACCCGGCGGTCGAGCCCGAGACCGACGGTGATGTCGAGGCCGTGGATGACGTCGTGGGCGAGCGCGCCGTGGGCACCGCCACCCGGCGGCGTCCAGGGGTGGGCGATGTTGTCGCGCAGCGCGGCGAGCAGCTGCTCGGGCCGACATCCTGTGCCGCGTCGCGGCGCGCGCACCGGTCCGCCATCCGGTCGAACCGCCCGCGCGACCTAGCCAGCTCCACCAGGTCCGCCCGAGCGAGATCCGGAACGGCATGGTGGTGTGGGCGACGACCTCGCGCACCCGCCAGCCGGCACACAGGGTCGGCGCGTCCCACTGCTCCGGGCCAAGGGCGGCGAGCAGGTCCACCTGTTCGCCGCGTTCCGCCGACCACCGCGGCCCGTAAGGTCGTCCTGTTCCACCGCGTCTCCCTCCTCGTCACGGCGCACGATCGCCGCACGCTCGCTCCATGAGATACGGATCGGGCGCCGAGAAACTCATCGGTCGCCGCGCCGGGAACGATGCGTATGGTCGGGGGTGCTGGAGACGTCGACCGGCGAGCGCTCCCGGCTGGAGCTGTTTCGGATCGAGTTGACCGGCTACTGCTATCGGATGCTCGGCTCCGGGTTCGAGGCCGAGGACGCGGTGCAGGAGACGCTGATGCGTGCCTGGCGGTCGCTTCGATCGCTACGACGAGCGGCGGGCGTCGCTGCGGACCTGGCTCTACAGCATCGCGACCAACATCTGCCTCGACATGCTCCGCAGCGCTCAACGCCGCGCCCTGGCCATGGACCTCGGCCGCCGGCGAGCAGCCGGGGCGGGCATCGGCGAGCCGGCGCCGGAGCAGACGTGGGTCCAGCCGATTCCGGACAGCCGGTGCGCTGCCGATCGAACGGCGAGTCCGGAGCAGTTGGCCATGCAGCGGGAGACGATCCGCCTGGCGTTCGTCGCCGCGCTGCAGCATCTGCCGCCCCGACAGCGGGCGGTGCTGATCCTGCGCGACGTGCTGTGCTGGCGGGCCGAGGAGGTGGCCACGCTTCTGGACACCAGCGTCGCCTCGGTGACCAGCGCCTTGCAGCGGGCGAGGTCGACGCTCAGGGCGGTCGACCCCACGCCTGGCGAGCCGCTCCGGCCGTTGGACGACACCAGCGCGAGCTGCTCACCCGCTACTGCGACGCGTTCGAGCGCCACGACATCGACACGCTCGTCGCCCTGCTGCACGAAGACGCCACGATGTCGATGCCTCCCATTCAGGACTTCCTGAAAACCGGACCACATCACCTCGTTGAAGCTCTGCGGGGTCAGGACATCGATGTTGTAGCCTAGCGTTCCGGCCTGCGTCGATTTCGACACGTCTTCGAGAACCGCCCTGAACAGATCGGGGACGTCGAGTCCGGCCTGATCGAACGGGTGCGCCGGAATAACCAGCAACTCCTCGGTTAGCAGGCGTGCCGTTTCGTCTTGCAACAGGTAATCGATAAACGCGATCGCCCCTTCGGGCTCCTTCGCATCCTTGGCCACGAACAGGCCTGTCCCTGTCCCAGCCGCAGGCGCGATATCAGAGCCGTCTATGGATGGGAACGGGAAGAAACCGACCTCGAAATCCTGGACCGTCTCGAGGATCGACGATATGAGCCAGGTGCCGGTTGGCAGCATGGCGGCCTTGCCTGCGTAGAAGAGCGCGTTGGCGTCGTCGTAGGTGATGGCGTTTACACCCTCCGGGTAGTAGCCGCTCTCTACGAACTCCCTGAACATCAGATCTATGGCTTTCTCCACCTCAGGGACGTCCCACCGGCCGTCCCCGTTGAGGATGTCATCCAAGCCCTCCCTTCCAAGCAGGTTGCTGACCCCCATGCTGAAGAGGTGGCCGGCAGGCCACTGTTCCGAATCGCCGAACGCGATCGGGACCTTCCCCTGCCCTTCGAGGTCTTTGGCGATCTCTCTGAGCTCATCCACGGTCTTTGGTGCCTCGGGCACGAGATCCTTGTTGTAGTAGACGATTAACTCCTGGAGCAGATCGGGGACACCGTAGACGGTGCCGTCGTAGGTGACCTGCTGCTTGGCCCAGTCGTAGATCTCCCAGCCGTTTTGTTTGTAGCTTTTCTCCAGTGAACGCAGGAGCCCAGCGTCTTGTAGTACGCCGGCAAAGCCAGGTCCGGTACCGTAGTTGAAAACGTCGGGGGGCTGCCCGGATTGCAACCTGGTCTTTATGACCGTGAGCAGGTCATCCGGCGCTATCGACTCGCGCTCCAGGGTGTACTTCGGGTTCCGTTCCTGAAACCTGTTGACTTGTATTTCTATTGCTGCTCTCTCCAATGTGGTTGTCTCTGGGGTCTCGGTAAGGTACTTGATGACCTCACCGCCTCCCTGGCTCCCGCCGCAGCCCGCGGTGCCCAAGAGCGCCGCGCCTGCGAGCCCAGCGCCACCCAGCCTCAGGAACTCTGTGCGGCTAAGTGCCCTCATCGTCCTCGGCATTTGCTCCATCTTTGCTCATTCACCCCTTTGCTCTTGCGAAGCGTTTCGTCAACGCTATCTGAAGTAAGCGTCTTCCGGATCATCGATGATTGTCCAGATCTCGTACCTTCTCGTAGAATTCATCCCACCAGACGTCGCGTCCGAGCAGCTTGCAGTCCTCTTTCATGAGTCGTTCGTACGTCTGCCACAATGCCGCAGCCTTCTGGTTCATCTCCTCCCGCGAGCCGAAGTGCGGCTTCAGCCACCTTCTTGCGATGTGAACGTGCAAGACCTCGTCCGCCCAGTCGAAATCGTGGAACGTGATGGACAAAGGATCCGTCGCCGCCGTAGCGATCTCGTGCTGGCGCCGCTTGCCGGTAGGTCCCTTCATGGCGCCCTGCTCCGCGCCCCAAAGCAGCATGTACCGATCCATCGGACCGAACTGCGTGTTCGGCAGTTCCGCGAACGCGATCTCGTGAGGAACTTCGAACATGTTCGCGCCTCTGGCTTCGAAAGCCACCTCGCCGAGCATCGCGTGGCGAGCCTCATCCCACAGATGCCTCGCTACGTCACGGTAGAACTCCCACGGCTGATCCTTCCATTCGTATAGGATCAGGGCCAATAGCTCCGGCACGTGCATCTCGGTGAGCCTGACGTACAGGTTCCACCAGTCACGCTCGTGCGGCGAGATGTCCTCCGGACGTATGCCACGCGATCTCCACACCCTGGCGAATCGCCCGTCCCTGCGGGGTGTCCTCACAGGCTCGAACGGGCCAACGGCTCGGCTGGGAGGCAGATCATCTTCGGATGCGCGCTCCAAATCGCCGGAAATACCGCCCGCCGCGCTAAGGTACGCGTTCAAATGATCCTCCCACGCATCGAGTGAGCCGCGCTCTTCTGCGCCTGGCTCCTCATGCTCCAGGAGGCTCCCAAGGGCATCCAGTCCCCACTCGAGCTGCTCTTCCTCTTCGAGAAGTATGAACTTCAAGATGCGCATGGTTGGCTGGTCGGCGAGGGGATTGGCCTCCACCATGTGGCGCCGGAAGGCCCGGATCAGCTCCTGCTTGAGAACCTTGTAGACACCGATCAGCAACTCGGCCGTCGTCTCCGAGCGGATTAGCTCTTCGAAGAAGTCCGCGAGGGTTTTATCGGGCACCTCACTAAGGTATAGAGGTGGAGTCCTCATCTCCTTCACACGTTCGCGTAACCAGGTGCCGTGCTCGGCGTCCTGCCAGAGATGGAGAGAGACCGCGCATTTCACCTCCCACTCGGGAATGCCGTTGAGGTGCGCGGCGAGACATCTCATAGTCTCGCCCTCCACGTACAGGTAACGCCGGAGCAGCGTGACCGTACGATCTACACTGTATCCCGCCCCCGAAGCCTCAGCATAAGAGCCAAGACCCGCGAGCGGTCGAATCGTGTACATTCTTTGCCACCTAACAGACGCTGCCACGAGAAGTGACGACCGGGACGACGCCCTCGAATTGCGTTGTTGTTTTCACCCCGTTCATGCGCGCCATTGTGCGGGCGTTATCACGGCTTCCACCTCTTTCGTCTGGCATGTTAAGCCATATGAGAGCTTGGATCATTGCGTACACACACTAGAATGTTGTAAAAAACGCTTGCCGAACGGGCCGAGAAAAGGGTTAGAGAAGGGACGCCCGCGATGCTGGGACCGATAGTTCCGTACGTTCGCGACGCGAGCTTTCCTGTAAGGAGCGCGTGGTATACGGCTCCGAGGCGCCTCCTGGATTACCTGTTGATGTACGTACAGGAGGGAGAGATGATCGCACGCGTCGAAGGGCGCGCGTACAGGTTTCGGGCTGGAGACTTCTGCCTGATACAACCCGGCGAGCTGCACACCCTGGAGGGGCCGACCAACACCATAACCCCCTACGTACACCTCGACGTGTTCTACAACCCGGTGCGGGAGCGCAGCTTCGTCGTCCGCTCCGGAATGGTTGATGTCTCCGGTCTCGATGAGTTTATGCAGCCAAGACTGGATGAGGCGACCGGGATCGTGGTTCCGACCAGGTTCGTCCCGCTAAGTCCCGCGCAGTTCAGGGACACCATGCTCAAGGCCATAGGCATCTGGCAGCGGAGGGACTTCTTGGGCCAGCTCGAGTCACACTACCTCGCGACCGGCCTCGTTCTTTCCATGCTACAGAGCTACTCCCGTGGAAGGTCTGACTCACCGGATCAGCCCGAATTCTTGAATTGGATCACCTCGTTCATGTCGCTGCATCTCTCGGAGCCTCTATCCGTCTCCGACATGGCCACGCGGGCCGGGCTCTCGGCTTCGCGGTTCTCACAGGTCTTCCGCAACCGATTCGGCAGGCCGCCACACCAGTTCCTTTTGCACCTGCGGATACAGCGTGCCCAGGACCTGCTCCACCACACGAGCCTGACGATGCGGGAGATCTCGGACCAGTGCGGGTTCTCGGACATTCACCACTTCGCCAAGACGTTCAAGAGACTCTCGGGCCAGACGCCAGGTTCCTACCGCCGCACGAACCAGCCCTCTGGTCGTGTAGCGCCAGGAAAATAGATCGAACTTTCCGCACGAAGGGCCATCAACTTGTAAGCGCTTCAGCGTTTCAGCCGGTTACCTTGATGTATGCTGAAGGGCTGACCAGCACAGATTGGGAAGGGTTGCCCTTCCTCGACCCGCTGCTAGAGGACTTCGACGCGGTGGGTGGCGTAACCCCTTACTCTTCTCGTTCATCTAACATATATGGACGGCATAAGGGGTAGGAAGCTATAAGGAGGCAGCAGCCGCCCGCTGGTGCCAGAGGCCTCGTGGGGCCTGATCGAAAGCGAGGAGACGATATGGCGCAAAAACCCGCTGTGCACATCGAGCTTAAGGGGGATGAGTGGGCCGTGGTCCGCGAGGGAAACACACGGGCTACGTCCAACCACCCGACGCAGTCGGAGGCGGCCGAGAGTGGTAGAGTTCTCGCCCGTCGGGATGGGACCGAGTTCTTCCTGCACGGCCAGGACGGCCAGATCAGGGAGCACCGCGATTACGGCGAAGGGCAAACGTCCGCTGATGAGGGGATAGTGGACTCGGTGTCTGAGACGGTTGGGACGGTCACCGACCTGGTTGGCGATACGGACCGACGGACAGACCAGCGCGAGAGCGTCCCTGACACTGCTTCGAGTTCCGGCCAGGGGATCACTGAGGAGCTGCGCGGCATGATCGACGCCGGGCGTGAAGAGCTATTCGGAACGCCCGAAGAACGGTATGCAGACTACGAGGTCTACGACCAGTACGGTGAGAGGATCGGACCGATCAACGATCTGTTCGTCGACGAGAACGACGAGCCCGAATACGTCGGGGTCGGGACGATCTTGCCCGAGGACCGCTCAGTGCTAGTCCCGGTGGAGGTTATCACCGTCGACGACCGGCAGCGGCGCATGGTGGTCTCACACCCCCGGAGCGTCGTCGAGACGGCGCCGAGTCTTGGCTACCAGGAGGAGGTTACGCCCGAGTTCGAGCGGCGGGTCCGCGCCCACTATGTGCTCATCACCGAGGAGAGTACCGATTACGGATCTCCTTACACCCCCGAAGCCGAGCCGGCGCAGATAAGAAGCGCCGACCCGGTGCCGGATCTGCCCGAGCGTGAGGATGATGACGTCAGGGTACGGCGCTCGGAGGAGGAGATCCGGGTCGAGACCAGGGAGCGCGAGGCTGGCGAGATGAGGGTGCGCAAACGGGTGCGTACCGAGAGGGAGCGCCTCAGCGTGCCCAAGAAGCGCGTCGAGGTAACCGTGGAGCGTGTACCAGTCGAAGGAGACGCCAGGACGGGAGAGGAGGCCACCACGCCGCAGATCGGGGAAGAAGAGATCGTGGTTCCCGTGGTCGAGGAAGAGATCGTGGTGGAGAAGCGGCCCGTGGTCAAGGAGGAGATCCGCATCCGCAAGCAGGTCGTCGAGGACGTCGAGGTCATCGAGGAAGACGTGCGCAAGGAAGAGGTCGAAATAGTCGACGAGACCGGTCGCGGAGCGGAGACGGAGGAGGGGACGAAGCGCGACGACAGATAGTGAAGGCTTCAGGAATTCTACGGGGACGGAGCCGGACCGGCGGAGATGTGCCAAGTAGTATCCTACTGCACCATTTTGCTGTGAGATACGTAATGTGCTTTCTGCCGGACACCGTAACGCGGATGGTATCCTAGGAGCCTTGCAAAGATGAGAGGAACGCTATGCTCGATGATGGGGCTGCACACCTGCCACCCGGCACAGCCCGGAGCATCGCGAGTACTCTCCGGCGAGACGATGACCTGCGCGAGCACCCCGTCGTGCTGTCCGACGGCGAGGAGGCACGCCTCACCTTCAGCGGAGGGGCATGCCGGTGGACGCCGGGGGAGGACGTCCGTGGGCTGCTCTCGAGGGCTGACGAAGCCCTCTATCGGGCCAAGGCCGAGGGAGGGAATACCGTCGTACACCTCGACTAACGCTAGTTGCAAGGGGGTGCGTTGCACCCCCTTGCAAGCACTTCAGCCAGTCAGCAAGTCAGCACTTCAGCTTGGGATATCACTGAAACCTGATGCCTGTAGCCTGTAGCCGCGGTTTGCAAGGAGCGCAGCCCCTTGCAAACCGCTTTAGGCGCTAGCGGGAAGGTACTGCGTCGTCCGACTACCTCACTCTTCCTCAGCTTCCAGAAAAGGGTTCACGACGGTCAGGCCTTCGATCCGCTGCCCGTGCTGGAGGCCTTCGGTCAGGACCTCGCTCGGGTGCTCGCCGGGCCTTATACTGGGCGCGCATGGGTTATGAGTGCTTGATCCGGGAGGCCGACCAGACTCCCTTCGAAGGCTGTGACTTCGGCCTCTTCCGGGGACGGTTCGTCGAGGTGGAGCCTTCGTGGGAGTTCTCGAAGCTGCTACGCACCCGCATGCGGCGTTGTTCCTCGATGCTCGACCTCATGGTCGGCCGCCACGAATCCTACGCGCATTCCGAGGTCAGGCGTGTCCTCGTCTCCGCGGCTGGCGAGCCATCATGAGCAGTCGATTACTGGACACTGTAGATAGGCACAAGTCCGGCGAGGCCGTGGGTATCTACTCTGTATGCTCGGCGCATCCGCTGGTTATCGAGGCCTCGGTTCTGCAGGCGCTCGACGACGATGCCTACCTCCTGGTAGAGGCTACGTCGAACCAGGTAGACCAGTTCGGCGGTTACACGGGGATGAAGCCTCAGGATTTTCGGGGGCTCGTACTGGACCTGGCGAGACGGCACGGACTACCCGAAGATCGCATCGTACTGGGTGGCGACCATCTCGGTCCCAACCGCTGGCAGGAGCATCCGGCCGAGGAAGCGCTGGCCCATGCGGGAGATCTCATTGCTTCCTACGTCGCTGCTGGATTCACCAAGCTCCATCTCGACTGTAGCATGCCCTGCGCAGACGACAGCAGCCCGTTGGATGATAAGGTGGTTGCCAAACGGGCCGCGACGCTCGCTAGCAGGGCAGAGCAGGAAGTGTCAACCCGCGCTCAGGCACTCGCCGAGGACCTTGTCTACGTAGTTGGGACAGAGGTACCCGTGCCTGGCGGAGCCCACGATGTCCTCGAGAGACTCACCCCCACCTCCGCCGATGCGGCGCGCGCCACTTTGGCGGCCCATGAGGGCGCTTTCTCAACGGAGGGTCTGGAGGGGGCGTGGAATCGGGTGATAGCGTTGGTCGTGCAGCCCGGGGTGGAGTTCGACCTCAAGCGGGTGATCGACTACGAGAGATCTGCGACCGGAGAGCTTCGAAGGGTGCTCGACGATCGCGGGCGGCTGGTCTTCGAAGCCCACTCCACGGACTACCAGACGCGAGCGAATCTCAGGGCGCTCGTCGAGGATCACTGGGCCGTGCTCAAGGTGGGCCCTGCGCTCACCTTCGCGATGCGGGAGGCGCTGTTCGCGCTCGCCGCGATCGAGGACGAATTGGTGGCGGAAGGAGATCGGTCGGATCTGCTCTCCGTCGTCGAGCACCGGATGCAAGAGGAGCCGGGGTACTGGGAAGGCTACTATTCTGGCGGGCCAGTGGCCAAGCATCTGCTACGCCGTTACAGCTACAGCGACAGGATCCGCTACTACTGGTCATATCCCGACGTCGAGGATGCAAGGAAGCGCTTGTTTTCCAACCTGGCAGCCCGCGAGATACCACAGACCCTGCTTAGTCAGTACCTGCCGCGCCAGTACGAACGGGTGCGTCACGGCGGACTGTGCAGCGAACCCGAAGCTCTCGTCTTCGACCGCATACGCGACACGCTCCAGGACTACGCTGTTGCCTGCAAACCGGAGTGAGAGGAGGCCTGAACTTGGGCGAGTATTTGGAGGTTCTTGTAGATCAGAGCGCGAGGCAGGGCGGTGAGGCAACGGCCCGCGAGATCTTCCAGCAACCGGCCGTCTGGCTCGAAGTGAACGAAATGTTGATTTCGCGTCGGGACGACATCGCCGCGTTTCTTCGACCGCTGCTGGAGCATCCAGATCTGCGGGTCGTCTTGACGGGCGCGGGCACATCGGCCTTTGCTGGAGAGATCCTGGCCCCGGCGCTCTCTCGACGAATGGGGCTTCGCGTGGATGCCGTTGCGACAACGGATATCGTCTCCAACCCGGAAGAATATTTCGCCGATGACAGGCCAACCTTGATGGTCTCGTTCGCGCGCTCGGGCAACAGCCCGGAGAGCGTGGCGGCAACCGAGCTCGCCGACCAATGTCTTTCAGAGTGCCATCATCTTGTGCTGACCTGCGACAGGAGCGGTCGACTCTACGAGAAGCACGCGCAGTCGGCTGGGTCGTTCGTCCTTCTAATGCCAGGGGCCACGAACGACCAGGGCTTCGCCATGACGTCGAGCTTCACGTCGATGACCCTTGCGGCCTGGCTGGTCCTGGGTACCGTAGCCGACTCTGACGAACTGGTCGGGAGACTTGCGACTGCCGCAGAAAAGATACTGGCCACGCGGCAGGAGGACATCAAGCGGTTGGCCTCGTCGGGCTACGGGCGGATCGTGTACCTCGGCAGCGGTCCTCTCAAGGGACTCGCCCACGAATCCTCCCTCAAGCTCCTGGAGTTGACCGCGGGCGAGATCGTAACGTACTTCGAGTCTCCGTTGGGTTTCAGGCACGGCCCGAAGTCCATCCTCGACGACCGGACGCTGGCCGTCTGCTATATCTCGGGGGATCCGTACACGCGCAAATACGATCTTGACCTCCTCGCCGAGCTGAAACGTTCGATGCACCCTGAGAGCGTTATCGCGGTAGGTGCGTCGGATGCGGGAACGGCCGATCCAGGCTTCTGGCCTCTGGAAGGTCTGGAGGGAGTGGAGGATGCGGCGCGTGCCCTGCCGTTCGTTGTCATCGCCCAGCTCCTCGGACTCTGCTTCTCGCTCACCCTCGGTTACACACCGGACAACCCGTTTCCCGACCGGGAAGTGAATCGCGTGGTACAGGGCGTTTCCATCCATCCTCTACCAAAGAGGAGATGAAGGTGTATCTCGGCGTCGACGGTGGAGGCACGAAGACTGCTCTTTGTCTCTTGGATGAAGACGGGCGCGTCGCCGGCCAGACGCAGGCCCAGTCCTGCTATTACTTCACAGAAGGAATAGGCCTTGTGGGCCGGGTACTGCAGGAGGGGGTTGACGAAGTATGCGAAAGGGCCTCGGTCACGCCAGCGGACATTCGCTATGCGTTCTTCGGGCTGCCGACCTACGGTGAGGTCAGCGGCGACGTGCCAACGCTCGATGCGACGCCTGCAGAGGTTCTCGGACACAGCCGGTATGCCTGTGACAACGACATGGTCTGCGGGTGGGCTGGGTCGCTTGGCGGGGTCGACGGCATAAACGTCGTAAGTGGGACGGGATCGATAACCTACGGTGAAAGATTCGGGCACGGCGCTCGGGTCGGGGGTTGGGGCGAGCGCTTCGGCGACGAAGGTTCAGCATACTGGATCGCCATCAAGGGGCTGAACGCTTTCTCCCGGATGAGCGACGGACGCTTACCGGTTGGTCCCCTTCACGAAGTTCTGCGCACCCACTTGAAACTGGTTGGAGACCTCGATCTCGTCGATGTCGTTCTCAACCGCTGGCAGGGCGACCGAAGCGAGATAGCAGCCCTTAGCAGGATAGTCGTCAAAGCTGCCGAAACCGGCGATGAATGCGCGGCGCAGATACTATCTGGGGCTGCGGACGAACTCGCAGGGCTCGTTGATGCTACCAGACGCATCCTGGACTTCGGTCCGGAGGAGAAGGTTCCGGTGTCCTACTCCGGGGGTGTATTCAATGTACGCTCCATCGTCGGCGGCTTCGAAGCGGCCCTCGAGGACCTTCACGACGGGTACGAGTTGCGAGAGCCCCTGTATTCGCCGGTGATCGGGGCGGCGATCTACGCGGCCAAACTCGCAAGCGCACCACTTGATGCCAGGGCGCTCGGCCGGCTAGAAGCGACGCGGCAAGAGTCAAGGACCTAGACAAAGGAGAATCGAGATGACTTCACGAAGCTGGATACCTTACGCGGCGCTCCTGGTCGTCTTCTGGGGGGTGTGGGGCGCTTTCTCGAGCCTGCCGACAACGGAGTATGGTTACCCGGACGAGATGGTCTATATCCTCTGGTCGTTGACCATGCTCATCCCCGCCTTCTTTATCCTGCGCAGCGAGAGGACATTCGACCGGCGGCCGATCGCGGCGCTGTACGGCCTGCTGATCGGGCTTACTGGGGCTGGCGGACAGCTCGTGCTGTTCAAGGCGCTCACCATAGGCCCCGCGTACCTTATCTTCCCTATCGTAGCCCTGTCGCCAGGGATCACAGTGCTCATGGCCACTTTCCTCCTGCGCGAGCGGCTCCTCGGCCTGACCAAGGTCGGGATAGTGTTGGCCCTGATCGCGCTGGTGTTCTTCAATATCTCGGGCGGGAGCGGCGAAGCCGGCGTGGGCCCGTGGCTGGTTCTGGCCTTGCTTATCACGCTGGCCTGGGGGGTACAGGCATACTACATGCGCAAGGCAGCGACGGTCGGGGTCAACGATGGCACAACCTTCGGGTATATGGCGCTTAGCGGTCTTCTGCTCGTCCCTGTTGCTTTCGTAATGATGGGAGGTTTCCCTGGAGGCGTTCCCTGGCAAGCCCCGACACTCACATTTGGTACGCAGCTTCTGAACGCGGTCGGTGCCCTCTTCCTCGTGATGGCCCTGAGCCGTGGCAAGGCGTCGATCGTGGCGCCAACGACCAATGCGCTTGCGCCGGTGTTGACCGTAGTGATCTCGCTCGCCGTGTACCAGACGCTACCGTCCATCTACGGCGCCGTAGGCATAGTGCTGGCCATAGTAGGCTCGACGCTCATGGTCTACGGGGATGAGAAGCGTGGCGAGGTCAGCGCCGACGAACAGGCCGTCATCGCGAACGAAACCTCGGACGCTTCCTCCGGCAGGAGCGAAGCGGACAAACCGACCGTATAGCGGAGGGTCTTGACAAGAGGTCCACTGATGCTGTGGGATCCGTTCCACGCGCTCGGCGGTATGAGATCGTTCGTGGGAGCCTTCGGCTCGGGCGCGTGATCGGGATCATAGTCATCGGGGAGGTCCCTCGACTACCCTAACGACATGGGTAACTGGCAGGTGCTCGGAGGTGTCGGAGCCAGTAAGAAGATAACGACGGGGGTCATCGTGGCCACCGTCGCTATCCTGATCGCCGCCGGGTGCGGTCCGGAGAAGCCGCCTCCCCCAGAGGTCGCCGGCCGACCCGTGGTCGTCGCGGCGGGCGACATCACCAGCTGCGGCACCGAGTCCGACGATGCGACCGCCGAGCTGGTCGGGGACATCGATGGCACGGTCCTCACCCTGGGCGACAACACCTACCCTGACGGGTCCGCCGAAGACTTCGACGAGTGCTACGATCCCGCCTGGGGCCGCTTCAAGGACCGCACCAGGCCCTCTCCCGGCAACCACGAGTACAGCACCGGAGCAGCGGAAGGGTATTTCGACTACTTCGGTGATGCCGCCGGAGACCCCAATGAGGGCTACTACTCCTACGATCTGGGGGGGTGGCACCTCGTCGCCCTCAACAGCAACTGTGGAGAGGGAGAGATCCGCTGCGGCCCCGGCTCCCTCCAGGGGCGGTGGCTCAAGGAAGACCTCGACGCCAACGGCGAGGAGGCGTGTACCCTTGCCTACTTCCACCACCCTCTGTTCACTTCGGGGTCGTATCGGCCCGGCGTTGCAAGGGTGGAGCGTCTTTGGGAAACTCTCTACGCCGCTGGCGTCGACGTGGTGCTCAACGGCCACGACCACAACTACCAGCGTTTTGCCCCGCAGGACCCCGGAGGAAAGGCGGATCCCGAGGGTGGCATCAGGCAGTTCGTGGTGGGCACCGGAGGCAGGAGTCTCTACGAGATCTCGGACCCGATAGCCAACACGGAGGTCCACAACGATGACTCCTACGGCGTGCTCAAACTCACCCTGCACCCGAACAAATACGAGTGGGAGTTTATTCCGGTGGAGGGCGAGACCTTTAGCGACTCCGGTGGCGGCCTGTGCCACTGAGCGTCCAGACAAAGAGGGCAAGCCCTCTGCAAGCATTTCAGCAAGTCAGAAGTTCAGCTTGGTTGCAGTGAAGACGGGTGCCCGATGCCTGTTGCCGCGGTTTGTAGGAGGCCCACGCGGCCTCTGTGTAAACCGCTTTGGTCGAGGGAAGATGGGCCGAGGCTACTAGAGACCCCGACCCTCTTATCGTGGCTTATGGATACTGCCGCTCAGACGGGGACGCAGGAGGTGAGGCGGGAGGAGGGCAAGACGACTCAGGTGCCGGAGACGACTCAGGTGCCGGAGACGATTCAGGTGCCGGAGACGATTCAGGAATCGGGGAGGACTCAGGAGCCGGAGACGACTGCTGCTGGGGCGGAGATGACTCCTCAGGGGTCGGAGACGACTCCTGCTGAGGCGGAGACGACTGCTGCTGAGAGGGGGACGCAGAAGGTGAGCCGGAAGATGAGGCTGCAGGTGATCCGGTATCCGGCTCGGGTGATGTCTCGGGAACTACCTCACTACTTGCCTCTGAATCGGGCTTACCGCCAGCCTCCGAATCTGACTCATTACTAGCCTCTGAATCAGACTTGCTACTTGACTCCGAATCAGCCTTACCATTAGCCTCCGAATCTGAGTCAACAATGGCCTGGGGAAGCATAGCCTCGGGAAGGGAGGTGCCAAGAGAGTGTACGTTCGCGATTAGCGGCGTCATCCTGGGCAGAAAGACGCCGAAGTACAACAGAACGTTCAACGCCACGGCGACCACCGCGGCGACGAGCACGACCATCGGCTTGTTGAGTGTATGCTCTAACCTACTCACTTAATTGTTCACCACCATTCTCTGAACATCCAAGAACACAATAATAACGCAAATCGCGAAGCCTCGCCGGAGAAGCACCGGTATTGCGGCACGTACTTCGGAGGAACGGACACCAAATTGGAAGGCTTCCGTTGTGCTCCCGAAGACAGTTGGCCGTCTCGAGCACCTGACCTTCCGGGGCGGCCAGTTGCAGGATCTCGGAGTTGGAGAGGTCTTCGAGATCAGCCCTTACCTGCATCTGCACAGCGTGTTGGTGCGCTTACCGGGAACCGAGCGGAAGACGCCCAAGCACTTCCGTTTCAAGCGACGGATACGTCAGCTCCTTCGAGACGACCAACTCCTCGACCTCGGCTGTGGCGTCGGCGCTCGTGTCTTCGAGCATAGCCAGGAACTTTTTTGGATCAGAGAGCGCACCACGTTAGCGAAACAGGGTGGTATGCACCAGGTCCGCCTCGTTGCGGGTCTCGGAGGGCAAGCGAAGGCGTTCGCGGATCATCCCGCGGATGCGATTCACCGGTTCGCTCGGCCGGGCTAGAGCGATCACGGCGGAGTCGGTGGCCACAACGTGTTCGTAGGTGATCCGAAAACCTCTACTCTCAGCTGCGATACGGGTCAGCTCCGCCGTCCACTCCTCTCGGTGGCGCTCCCAGAGGGAGTCTTTGGGAACCGGATAGCTTGCATGCACGGCGAGCAACCAGGCGATGCTCACGTGGAGGGTCTTCTGAGGACAAACCAGTAGGTTGGGCTCTGCTTGCTTCAGGCTCTGCTGTATTTTCTCGAGCGCCGACCTGGTAGGGGGGTCCGGTTCGATGTGGACGTTATAGGCCCGACAAGGGTGTGCCCACAGCGGACTGACTCGTACCTCGTTGCGCGCCACCTTTTCTCGGTGCGCCTCCCGTAGTTCCACGGCTCGCTGCTCGGCCGGGCTACGCAAACACCACTCCTCTCGATGGTGGCCCTCGAAGTTCAGGACTCACTGTGCATGCAACTTGACAGATGCGCCAAGCTGCCACGTTTGTCGCTAGAGGGTCCACCGGCGCAAATTGTTCTTCGCTATCGTGGCCGCGGAGATCCCGCACGTAAGCGTTCACCTCTTCCCAGCTCATGTCCCTCCCGCCAGACGCCTTCGTAATCCGCGAAGCTGACCGGCTTCCGCTCGACGCACAGCCGAACCTCCTCGCTGACTTCGACGTCTAAGAGCAGACTGCCACCCTCCTTGATGCCCAGTGCCTAACGCACTGCCTTCGGTATCGTTACCTGTCACTTGCTCGTTAACTTGGCCTTCTGCTCCATGCTCTGTATTCCTTACTTGAGATTCCTTACGACACTTCACTATGTTACTGGGAATCCTCTCCCCGCATGGGGTGGTCAGCGGCCCCATCCCCCGGTACGGGAGTCCAGCCGAAGCGGTGTTGTGGGCGGTGACCTTGAGGATAGTGTGGGCCACGACCGTCGCAGTGAGCAGGACATAAACCCTGTGACACGGGGGTGCCGTCACCGTGGCTGACCGGTACGCGTGACCCTGCTTTGAAGGGCAGCTCGGGGAGGTGTAGGGTGGGGGCGTTGCGGGCCGGCCCTGGCCGCCGTCCGTGTCCCCCGCGCCACAGGGGACCGAAGGAACGCGGATAGGGTTCGGCGCGATCGGCAAAAGCGTGCTTCCCCGGAGGTCGGAAATGGGTTTGCACAGGTGGTTCTACCGCGGCGGGCGACCCAACTGGGCGGCGCGCGTCCTCGACCGGGGCACCGCGGCGGTCTACGCGCACGGGGTCTCCCCGGACCACCTGGTCACCCTCGAGGTGCCCGGCCGGCACTCCGGCAGGACCATCCGTTTCCCGCTCGTGATGGTCGTCGTCGAGGGGGAGCGCTACCTGGTGTCCATGCTGGGCGAGGGCACGAACTGGGTGCGGAACGTCAGGGCGGCGGGTGGCGACGCCGTACTGCGCCACGGCCACAGCGAGCGGGTGCGCCTGGAAGAGGTTAGGCAGGAGCGCCGCGCGCCCGTGCTGAGGGCCTACCTGGGGCGGGCCACGAACGCCAGGGCGCACATCCCCGTGGACAAGGACGCGCCGCTCGAGGAGTTCGAGGAGGCGTCGGCCAGGTTCCCCGTCTTCCGGGTCGTGCCGAGAAACGGGGCGTGAGCGTGCCGGCCAATCGGGTCGGCCGCTAGCGGGTTGCAGTAAACCGGCCCAGGCGCCTATCCGCCCCAGAACACACAAGAGACAATTTGCCTGCAAATGTAGTAATTTTGGATGCGCGCCCGGCAGGATTCGAACCTGCGACCGGCGGATTAGAAGTCCTAGTAGTGCGTGACAGCTGATCTGATTACTCAGCCATACAGTGGGTATGTTTGTGTCCATTATGAAGAAAAAGTATCCTGTAATCCTCACACAAACCGAACGAGACAACCTCAAGAGCCTGATCGCGGCTGGCACAGCCCCTGCCCGCAAGCTCACCCACGCGCGCATCTTGCTCAAAGCCGACCAGGGCTCGGAGGGTCCTGGCTGGGTAGATGAGCAGGTAGCAGATGCGGTGGAGGTGAGCCAGCCCACCGTCTCCAGGGTGCGCAAGCAGTATGTGGAGGAGGGCCTTCAGGCAGCCCTTAACCGACGCCCACCCAACCGGGAGTACCATCGAAAGCTCGATGGGCAGCAGGAGGCACGGCTTGTTGCCCTGGCCTGCTCAAAGCCCCCAGAAGGACAGGCTCGCTGGAGTCTGAGGCTTTTGGCCGACAAGATGATCGAGCTTGAGGTGGTGGATGATCTCTCCTACCAGACGGTCAGGAGGACTCTGAAAAAAACGAACTGAAGCCTCATCTGAAGAAGCAATGGTCCATCCCACCCAAGGCTAATGCCGAGTTTGTGTGGCGGATGGAGGATGTGCTTGATGTCTACACCCGCCCGTATGATCCCCTACGCCCGCAAGTGTGCATGGACGAGACCTCAAAGCAACTGCTTAGAGATACTCGCCAGAGCCTGCCTGTGGAGCCAGGGAGGCCCCAGCGGCGAGGCTACGAGTACGAGCGTGGCGGGGTAGTAAATGTGTTCATGTTCTTAGAGCCGCTTATGGGCAGGCGCTGGGTAGATGTCACCGAGCAGCGCACCAAGACCGACTGGGCTCATCAGATCAAGGAGTTGGTAGATGTACGCTATCCAGAGGCCGAGCACATTGTGCTGGTTATGGACAACCTCAACACCCACAGCCCCTCCTCCCTATATGAGGCCTTCGATCCCAAGGAGGCAAGGAGGCTCGCCAACAAGCTTGAGATCCACTACACGCCCAAGCATGGTTCGTGGCTGAACATGGCAGAGATCGAGCTCAGCGTGCTCAGCCGACAATGCCTCGATCGGCGAGTGCCAGACTTCGAGACACTCAAGGCGGAGGCGCGAGCCTGGCAGGAGCGACGCGACGAGAAAGGCGGCAAGATTGCGTGGCGCTTCCGTACGAATGATGCACGCATCAAGCTCAAGAGGTTGTATCCCTCACTTCAAGAGTAACGGAGTACTAGAGGTCCTCAAAGCTGCCTCAAGCGCCTTCCTAGCCGAAGAACCGGTGCTCGGGGACGTGGGGCCCAGCGGGGGCTGCGAGCCTTCAAAACGGCTTCTACGCGTATCGGTCTCAGGCCAACGGGGCCTCTCGAAAAGGACCAGGGTCATCCCTCCTGCCTACCCCGCCGGCAGTTTCTTTCCGCCGCACATAAGGGAGGGGGTTGCGGCGGAAACAATGTCTCGAAGTTAGCTGTTGTTGCTAAGCGCGAGAGGCTTGCTCTCGTCTACGCCCGAGAGCCCGTGGTGCATCTCTGCTGCGATCCCTTCCTTACTACCCGTGTACCTCTGTCGCTTTCTTCAAGCACCTCGGCTAGCGTCTTGCTACGGAGGTCTCGCGCCTCCTCGTGCGTAAGTTCGCCGATGGCGAAGTACGCCTCCTGCTCGCGGGCACATGGTCCGCAGAAGGCTACACCCAGAATCTCCACCTCTGCTCGACGGAGACAAGGACTCTCCGTCTTACTGCGTACCTGGCAAGTTCCCGACTTCGTCGTCTCCTCCGGCAAGAGAACCCTTGTACGAACCCTTCTAGACCGCCTCCTTGAGGGCGTTGCCCGCGCTGAAGGAGGGGACCCTCGAAGCCGCGATCTTCATCTTCTGGCCGGTCTGGGGATTCCTTCCCTCCCTGGCCTTGCGCTCCTTAACGGAGAACTTCCCGAAGCCCGTGATCTGGACCTCCTCGCCAGCCGTGAGCGCCTCGGTCACCACCTCTTCGAAGGCCGCAAAGTACCTCTGGGCTTCACCGGTGGGCACGTTGACTTCCTTGGCGATCCTCTCGATGAGCTCCTTCTTCTTCACTATTGCTCCTTCCTCCGACTAACTTGGGTGGATTGGCGGGCATGCTTGTTGCTCACCTTCCTGTTTTACGGGAGCCGGGACCGCTTCCCATCGCCGCGTTTCCGACGGGTTTAGCGGAACGGATATTGTTGGGGTGTGCTACGGGAGATTCACCGCATCTAGTGCAAGTCTAGCCCCCCTACTCGCGCAACCATCTCATCGACGACCAGGCATCGGTGCTTTGGTGATGTTCGACCCGTCGCGGTAGTGCTCCAATATCTTCAGGGCGAAGGCGTCGGCTTTTATCTCGCCGTGGCGTCCCTCCACCTGCCTCGTCTTGCGAAGGTAGTGGAAAGCCTCGTGCGCTACCAAGAACACCAAGACCTCGTCTTCACTCTTGAGCTCTAAAGGGCGGTACAGCCGTTTCCACTGGACGCTCTCCCCGTTACTACGGGCGGCAACGTAAAGTTCGCCGACCTTATGGCCTTCCGGTAGTTCCGGCCACGTTCCGTCGGGTTTGCGATACAGGGGAGATATGCGCATGTATTGGTATAGCGGGTACGCGGCTTGCTTGCTCACGTTGCAGTTAATCCGATACCCGCCTCCGTTCTGCGGCATTTTGCATACGCCCCGAAAGGCGTACTTCTCGCTTCGACCACGCCGCACGCTGACCCAGTCGGCTTTGGACCAATCGTAGGCTTCCAAGCGAGCGCGAATCCACCGTAACCCCTCGGAATCCGCTAAGGCTTTGTCCACTCGCCAGATCCTGCTCATCGACCTAGCTACCCTCCCAATCACCTCATTGGCGTAACTAGAGGTATGGAATTCTCGGAGATTTGCCGGTTCGGTGTCTTCCAGAACCCAGCTTATGTTACAAGGTAGTGCACCACGATGCAGACTGCCAACGCCACAAGGCGGGCACTCACCACGATTATCGAGGTGGTGTCGTCCGTGGTCACCCAGCGCTCCCTCGGTTAGCGTCTTCTCCGCCGATGCTAGCCCCCGAGGTGGCTCTCACCTGCCCGTCGTGGGTTTGCTCGGGTCGTGTGCCCGTTCTTCACCTTGTTGCCGTTGCTTTTGCGCTCCGTGGTCCCCTCCGCGCATATCTTCTCGTTCCCTACCTTGTTCCCCTCGCTGGTGCTCCACATGGTAGCCCTGTGCATCCTCCGGTACCCGAAGCAGTTCTTGGAGTTGCTCGGCCTCTTTATCGCACACTTCCGCGAGCCGACGAGCCTCTAGGCCAGAGCGCCTCGCTGCTTTCTGCGCCTTAATGTATGCTTTTCTGGCTTGCTCGTGGGATCGGGCGGCCTTCTCTGCCTCCACGGCGGCTCGTCGGTACTCATCTTCTGCCTGCCTTGCCCGCCGGTCTAAGAGTTGATGGCTAAGCTCGGTTCTCGTGAGGTCCGTTTGCCAGATTAGCTGGGAGAGATCTCGGCGGTGGCACTTGAACTCCTCAAGGTCCCTCACCTTACCCTTACGTATAGTATCCTCGAGCATGGTCCCGAGGGATCTGCGTATTTGGAGGAGGTCGTCGTAGACCTCCTCGGCCTGCGCTAGCTCATTCTCGAGTCGGCTTTCTCTCATCTTTTTCTTAACCTAGCTGCGGTATGGGACCCCACTTGTCTCCTACATGAGCACGTTTTAGCCTATAGCTGCACCCTTTGTCTACCGATAGGAGTGGGAGGAGCGTTCACCGAAGTTCATTGGCAGAAGCGTTACGCCCAACATGTGAGTATTCACCCCTACCTTAGTGGCCTACATCTAGCGGTTCCTGAAAAATAGTCGAAATAACAGAACTCCAATCTCGGCGAATACCGTATCCACGCCGCACTGGCGCAGATAGGGATACACCTCAGTACCAGAACCTGCGGGAGGATACTCTCCACCCATCGCCACCTCTATGGTCTCGAAAAACCGAAAGGACCTGCCGGGGAGAAGAGAGATGCCGTTCGCCGCGAGGAGGAGGCACCAGTACTGACCCTCCGACCTCCGGTACATCGGCCACGAACTCGGAGGAGGAGCCTATGTCGTCTCGGTGATGGACAACCACGGTCGCTGTATCCTTTCGAGCACCCTCACCCGCTCGCAGGGCCTTACTTCGTATCTCACAGTGCTCTACGCGGCGGTAGAGAGGTACGGCTCGCCAACCCTAGAGGGGACTACGACGATGCACACCGGGCTACGGTGTTTGCTAGCGAGGGAGGAAGGTATCGCTTGGAGAGCAACGTGCCCGTCACCTACGGCGGCAGGCCACCCCACATCCACGTTCGGGTGAGGGCGCCCGGCTACGAGGAGCTGGTTACCCAACACTACCCGGAGCGTGGCCAGAGGAAGGCGAACTTCGACCTGGTCCTCGTAGCCGAGTGAAGACGGTGATCCTCTTCTGACATCTGCCGCGATCACCGAGTTCAGAAATTGTGAAATTTCTATGACTCCATCACCTCCCCGAGAACACCCGTGAGGATTCCCCCGATTGTTCTCCTGGCCCTCAGCCACATGTTCCACGGCTCCTCCGAGCCTCCTCAAACGTCTCTCCAGCCGAGGAACGTGATCTCGAGGAGCCGAGAAGTCTCAGGCCGACCATAGGGTGGCCAGCGAGCGGGCTATGCGGCATCCTGCATACCAACGTCGCGTAATTTCTCTTCCCCAATGTTGGGTGAATGAGACGGCGAGACTCGGAAGGTGAGCCGTGTTTGTGGGTTATCAGCCATTATCCCCTCTCGGTTCACCTCCTCGAGTATTCCGTTAAGATGCTCGATCACTCCTCCACCCAGCCCATAACTCGACCCCTACCATCTCCTCACCACTAGGATGGAGATCTCTGGAGTGTCAACAAGGTAATGTCGTCTTCTTGCTCCCATTCTTCTCCGGTGAACCGCTTCAGCTCGGCCAGCAGAGAATCGATCAACGCCGCACCCTCTGAGTGTGCACCGACGAACTTCTCTATTCGTGGGAAACCAAACATCTCCTCGCGCGGGCTGTGGGCTTCGGCCAGCCCATCGCTGTAGAGGAGGATGCTCTCCCCGTGCTCGAGAGTGATCTCTTTCTGTTCGTAGATCATGTCGGGCATCAAGCCCAGAGGCATGCCGGTAGCCCGGAGTTTGCCAACGCCGCTGGCGTGGCGCACGAAAGGCGGGTCGTGTCCGGCATTGGCGTACTGCAGCCGACCGGTCCCGCTATCCAGCAGGGCGGCCAGACAGGTGACAAGCATGTTGGAGGGGATATCCTTGTATAAAATATTGTTGACCTGTTCGAGTATCTCTCCCGGCGCTGGAGAGCCCATACGGTAGGCGGCTTGCAGCATCGTGCGAGTGATCGCCATCACGATGGCAGCCGGCACACCCTTGCCGCTAACGTCACCCACGATCAATCCCAGCTGGCCGTCCGGCAGTTGAAGGAAGTCGTAGAAGTCGCCGCCTACCTCGCGGGCGGGTTGGTAGTAGGCCGCAATCTGATGACCCTCGAGCTCGGGCAGCGATTTCGGTAGGAGGGTCTGCTGGATCAGGCGTGCAACGTGCAGCTCCTGTGCGATGCGCTGCCTCTCCTGGGCCTCCTGCTGCTGCTTGGCCATAGCGATCTTGAGTTGTTCGGTACGCTCAGCAACCCTCTTTTCGAGGTCCTTGTTGAGCTGCCTGACCTCTTCTTCTTGTCGGCGCAACTCACCTTGCGAGCGCACCAGTTGGTCATTTTTCTGTTCCACCTGTCGATATGTGCCTTGCAGCCAGTTGAAGAGCCGCGCGTTCTCTACGATGGTGAAGACCTGCCGCAACAACATCAAGCCGATTAGCACGGCTCCTCCGAGATAGACTCCGAGGGCCAGACTGTTGCTCCCCGCAGAGGTGCTCCAGGCATAGACGAGGAGGATACCTACGGCCGGGGCGAGGACGTACGGAAGCAGCGAGGGCCACACTCGCTGCTCGGCGGGAGGGGATTCGGTGCGGGGCGTATCGCCCGGCTCATCCTGGGCTGTCGTCGCCTCCTCGCTCGGGGCCAGCTGTGCGGCGAAGGCGCCCAACGCTACGAACATGTATCCCAGCGACCAGCCTACGTCAGGGAGCGTACCCGTGGCATAGGCGTCGTGCAGCGACCAGTAAGCGAAGTTACTGTCCGCTACCACGATAAGGGTCAGGCCAAGCGCTAGCAGGCGTACAGCGGGTAGGAGGGTCTGCTCTTCAGGTCGCGCTGCGAGTATTACCAGGCAGGCGATCAGCACGATGTCGGCCAGCGGGTAAGCTGACGACACGATCTTCGCAAGTGTCGTCTCGCTCCCTTGCTGCATTACCGGCCCGAGAATGAAGTACCAGCTGAAGGTGACGGCTGCCGTCATGATCATTAGGCCATCGAGCGCGAGGCGCGTGCGGGACGCGATGGGCACGGGGCGGGCTGGAAGCAGGAGAATGCCCAACAGGAAGAAAGGGTATACGCTCAGATAGCCGACATCGGCGAGGGAGGGCAGCGGGGGCGGCTTGTGCAGTAGCCACTCGTAATACGTGAAGAGCCCCTGCCCCAAAACCCAGCTAATGATGCCCAGACCCAGCAGGACAGGGGCCCATCGTTGACGCATCGTAACCGCCGGCTCGACATCTGGTCCGGAGGCTCCTCGCTGCCACTTCCACCTCAATAGACCACCGAAGCACAAGGGCAGCGCAAGCAGCGGACCGACAAACTCCGCCGAGTTGACCACAGCGGCAAGCAGGCGGTCGTTGCCCGGTTTGAGGAGCACCCAGGCGACGAGCAGGCCGTTGAACAGCAGGATCAAGCCGGCGGCGCGCTGAAGAGGCCGCGCCTCAGCACCAGCTCGTGGTGATCGTCCGTTTCGTGCGTTGCCTGCTTTCATAGCGTGTCTTTCCACTAATGAATGGCGCAGTTGGGAACCCATTATCAGGCTTTCCTTGCTATCTTGCTTTCTCCAAACTCTTGAATCTCTCTCATTTGTGGCGCGTGATCCTTGTTAGACTCGATAGGCGACGAAAGCAGCTTAACCGTTTGGGAGAGGAAAGGGATACTTCGTAGGGGGCACAGAGGACTCTACACACCCCTGATCCTCTCTCGTCAATGTCTCGAATGTTGTGGGTTGGGTTTCTCTACTGCTTCGAGAGCGTCCATCGTGAGGTAACGCCGCAGCGCCCACTCCTCGCTGCTCCTCAAGGTTATCTCCGTCGCTAGGGTGCTCGCGCTCCTCTCGTTCGGAAAGACCCCTACCACCCTCGTCCTCCTCTTGACCTCTTTGAACAGGCGCTCCAGCATGTTCGTCGTGCGCAGCTTGGCGTGGTGGCTTCCGGGAAAGGAGAAGTAGGTGAGAGCGTCCCATATACCCGCCTCGAAGACCGCAACCGCCTTCGGGAAGCGCTTGCCGTGTAGCTCCACGAACTCCTCGGCCAGCGCCTCGGCCGTTTTCTCCCTCCTTACCTTGAAGATCGCCTTCAGATCTTGCGCTACCTCCGCCATCGAGGAGGTCGGCACGTGCGCGAGGACGTTGCGTTCGAAATGGACGGTGCACCGCTGCCACTCTGCTCCCGGCAGCTCGCCGCGGACTGCGATCTTTATGCCCTCGTGGTCGTCGGAGATCACCAGGCGCACTCCTTTCAGGCTCCGGTCGATGAGCCCTCGCAGCAATGAGGCGTAGGCCGCCCCCTTCTCCGAGCCTGCTACCTCCACCGCCAGGACCTCCCTGAAGCCCTCCTCGTCCACCCCGACGCACACCAACAGTGCCATGCTCGTCACCTTAGCTCCCCATCTGACCTTCAGGTAGGTGGCGTCCAGGTAGAGATAGGGGTAAGTCTTCTCCTCCAGAGAGCGCTCTCGCCAAGCCTTCTGCTCCTCTTCGAGCCTCCTGGCGATGCGGCTTACGGCGTCCTTGCCGACCTTCACACGGCTCAGCGCATCGGTGACGCCCGCTATCTTCCTGACCGAGATCCCGGATAGGTACATCTCGAGGATCGCTTCCTCGACGTCTCCGGTCATCCGCTTGTAGCGTTCGAAGACCTCCGTGACGAACTCGCCCTCGCGGTCGCGCGGCACCTCGAGGCGCTCGATCTTGCCCGCAGGGGTCACGAGATTGCGTGTGTAGTGGCCGTGGCGCTCTCCCTGCCTGGTAGGCCTAACGCGATACTCCATGCCTTCAAAACCGCTTGTACGCGCATTGGGCTCAGGCCGACGGGGCCTTCGGTAGCAGACCGGGGGCGAAACTCCTGACTACCCCCCCGCCTCCAACTGATTCATTCCGCCGCTCCTAAGGGAGGGATTGCGGCGGAATGAATCGCTTCTCTCCGCTCGAAATAGCAGGCTTCAGGGTTCACTCACCGAGTAACGTTGGACAGCCCCCACGTCCCAGGATATCCCGATCCCTGCTGCGTCAGGGCTCGAGGCATAACTATCCTCTATCTTGATCGGCTTCTCGAGGATCGGGCTGGCCCAGTCGACGTACTCCAGCCAGTGCCTCGTGGGGCTCACCGCCAGAAGGTGCGCGCTGATCTCCGGGAAGAGGTGGCTTGAAAGTGGAATCCCTGCGGCCCCCGCGAGCGCTGCGGTTCTAAGCCAGCCCGTAACCCCACCAATCTTCATGGCATCTGGCATCACGTAGTCGGAGGCACCCACCTCAATGCTCTTAGCCGCCTCGTGCGGCCCCCACCAGTTCTCTCCGATCTGGACGGGCGTTTTGGTATCGCACCGGATTTGCGCATGGCCAGAGTAGTCATCGGCGCGAGTGGGCTCTTCTATCCAGTAGAGTCCTTCGTCCTCCAATGCAGCGGCGCGTCTACTCGCCTCTGCGACCGAGAGCGACTGGTTGTAATCAGCCATCAGCACCACCTCCTCGCCGACTGAGTCCCTGACCGCCCGGACCACCTTGAGATCAGTCTTTAGCTCCTTGTACCCTAGCCTGACCTTGATGGCAGTGAACCCCGGAGCAAGGAGTTCCTGGGCTTCTTCTGCCGCACGCTCGGGGCCGATCATGCCCAGCCCGCAACTGTTGTAGGCAGGAATCCTGCATGACCTACCGCCGAGCAGCCGCACCAGGGGCATCTCGCAAGACTTTGCCAGGGCGTCCCAGGCAGCCATGTCGATGCCGGCCATCGCCATGGCGCTAAGTCCTTGCGGCCCTAAGAGCCGGAACGTCTTCTGCAGCTTTCGCTCGATCTCAACAGGGGTGAGGAGGTCACCCTCGATCAATGGTGCGAGGTTGGAGAGGAGTTTAGCCAGTGGCTTCAGCACCAAGGGCGTAGGACAGAAGAGGTAGCTGCACCCGGTGACTCCTTCCTCGGTGAGGAGGTCGATCAGGACCATCGCTGCCGAGCCGACCTCGCCTCCGCCGGTTTTAAGAGGACGGTTCATAGGCACGTCGACCGCATGGACGATAAGGCCGCGAACAGTGAGTTCGGAATCGAGGTTCATGCGTTCCCTCCCTTGGGGGTCGAGCTAAGCCATCTTATTATCCTGTACCGCCCAATAATGTGCCGCTCCTAAGGAAGGGAGTTGCGGCGAAAGGAAACCCAGCTCCCCTTTCCTCGCCTCTTCGCAAGATCGGAGGAGGGACGAGCGTACAGCTCTTACTATTGACGCCGGGCTAGGTACACGCCAAAGAGGATGATCGCCCCTCCGATGATCTTCTCGACCCCCAGCCCCTCTCCCAAGAGCAGTATGCCCGAGGTGACCCCGACAAAGGTGATGAGGTACTGGTAAACGAGCACCTTGTTGGCCCCTAGTAGGGAAGCTCCCTTCTGCCAGGCGAAGAACCCAAAAGCGGCGACCAGGACGGTCGAGTAGGCGACCGCCGCCCACACACCGACGCTCATCACATCCCAATCCACGCTAAGAAAGCCTGGCAAAGCGAACGGTAAGGCGGCCAGACCTCCGAAGAGCATGGTATAGGCCGCGACCACCAACGGCGAGTACTTCTCGAGGAGGGGCAGTGAAAGTACAGTGTACGACCCCCAACACACCGTGGCTCCCAGGACCAGGAGATTTCCTTCTAGGCTCGAGCCGCTTCCGCCCAACCCCCCGTACACGACGACGATGATGCCGAGGAAGGCTATCCCCACCCCGAGGATGCCCCTCAAGGTTGGCCTCTCCAACCCCAATACGGAGCCCAGGATCATGCCCCACACCGGAACAACTGCGTAGATTAGGGCAGTGTCCGAGGCGTTCGTGAGGTCCACGCCAGACGTGAAGAGCATGTTCGTCGCCCCGACGCCTAACGCGCCTACCCCCATCATGGCCAATAGATCCTTCCGCTCGACACCTCCTCCCGCTCCCAAGATACGTACGGTGCCGAGGAGCAGCAGTCCCGCGACCGTGAACCTTAGGGCCACGAAGGGCAGAGGGGCAAAGGCGGAGACGGCGTACTTGACGGCCACGGGATTGGTACCCAAGAGGAAAACCGCCACGAGCAGGATAAGTTCCGTACGATGGGTTTCCTTCGACCGTTTGTCTTTACGTTCTGCCCCGACCCGTTCGTCGGAAGTTAGCGACGTGGCGGGCCTGTCCCTTACCAGGTGCCTCATAGTCTATTGGCTTTCGTCATGTGCCCTGTGCGCCTTACTCGCTTTGTCGTCATTCGAAGCAGGATAACAAAACGAAACGTTTTGTCTAGTAATTCCCCTCACTCCGCACCATCGCGGGCTGCTAGTATGCGAACGTGAACCACGCTGCTAAGAATGACCCGCAAGCCCGATCGCCGGGCCGACCTCGCAGCGAGCGGGCGCGCCGCGCGATCCTGCAAGCAGCCAACGAACTGCTAGAGAGCGAAGGGTTCGTCGCGGTGACGATGGAGGCGATCGCGGAGCGGGCCGAGGTCTCCAAGGCCACCGTCTACCGCTGGTGGCCCAACAGGGCGGCGGTCGTGATGGATGGCTTCCTCTCGACCGTCTCCTCGGAGGTCCCCTTCCCGCACACCGGTCACGCCCGGGAGGACATCCGGATCCACATGCGCAGGCTCGCAGAAGCGTTCAGCGGCAAGATAGGGCGGACGGTGGCCGCCTTGATAGCCGAGGGTCAGACGGACCCTGAGCTCGCCGAGGCGCTGCGTTCGCGCTGGCTTTCGGTAAGGCGGGCGGAGGCCAGAGAGATCCTCGAGCTCGGCATCGAGCGCGGCGAGCTCAGAGAGGACCTCGACTTGGAGGTGGCCGTCGACGTCCTCTACGGACCCATCTACTACCGGATGCTCGTCGGTCACGCCCCGCTCGACGAGGATTTCGCCGACGCCCTAGCCGACCACATCTTCGCCGGCCTAGCCGCTCGAGATCCAGCGTAGCTTGAGACAGCCGCCCCGCTCGTTACCCTTCTACACCTTGCCTCCCTTCAACACCTCCACGGTAGCGCGGTCTAGCCTCATCCAAGTTGCATCCCCTATCCATGCCCTGGTCGCCCCAAGGTAGGGTGCCCTCTCCGTGACCTTGTAGCTAGAGAAGACGACTAATCGGTGGTTTGTTGATGTCGGGGAGGAGACCCAATTGCGACTAGGGAGAGTTTGAATTGCGGTCCAATGGAAGCGTATTTATGGGGCCGAGGGAGCCTATTTCGATTGATCCTAGCTCACATATCCCACTCCAACAAACCACCGTAATACCGAATCCGGTTGTAGAATATACGTATGCCAAAGAGAATAGAGTTGTCGCCTCATGCGACGAAGGAAGAGTTGGAGCACCGCTACAGGAAGGCTCGCGATCCCGTCGAACGCTCTCATTATCAGATCGTATGGCTGCTGAGTGAGGGAAGGAGAACCGAGGAGGTCTCAGAGGTCACCGGATACAGCCCCCAGGTTCCCAGACCCTCTAACAACGAGGGGGCTTCCTCCTCCGAGCGGGAGGCTTTCAAAAAAGTCTGCCGATGAAGCTGGAGGCTGTGCAGGAGGCGCATCCGGAGGCTGAAGAGGTGGGGTTGTGGGCGCAAGACGAAGCCCGGCTGGGCCTCAAGCCGGTAACGAGGCGTGTGTGGGCTCCGGTGGGAGAGAGGCCAACAGCCCGCTTTAAGAGAGGCTACAAGTGGACCTATCTCTATGGCTTCGTCCATCCGAAGAGCGGGAAGGTCTTCTGGATGATCCTGCCCACGGTAAACACGGAGTTGTTCTCATTGGCATTGGGAGAGTTCGCCAAGGAGGTGGGAGCCGGAGAGCACAAGCGCATCCTTCTGGTTGTGGACAAAGCCGGCTGGCACACCGGAGGGGAGGTGCAGATCCCGGAAGGGATACACCTTGAGTTCTTGCCGAATGGCTCGCCGGAACTGATGCCGGCGGAGAGGTTGTGGCCACTAACCAACGAGGCGGTGGCCAATGGGCTCTTTGAGGAGATCGAGGAGCTAGAGGAGGCGTTGGTGGATCGTTGCGAGCAGCTGATTGAGCAAACCGAGACGATCAGGAATCTCACCAACTACCACTGGTGGCCCCAGGCGGCATGACGTTACGAGCATCATTCACCCGGATTCGGTATGACTACTACACCTACCCACCTCTCGGTCTACGTCCAAAGGTTCAGGAAGAGTCGTTCCTCATCCGGATCATCCTCATCGCTTCCTATTCGCTGCAACGCATATCTTTATGCACCACCGCAACTTGTAGAGTAGTCATCAATGCTTCGCGCCGGAAGGAGTGTCGGAACCCTGGCTCGATGGGCCAGCACTATTCAGGATCGTGAAAGTGAACTTCGGAGAATTCTCCTTCTGCGCACTCCGGTGAATAGAGGCGCGTAGACGCCTAGACCTTAGGTCTATACAGGATGTACAGACTGCTCAGCCTGCTCACTCACACGCTCAAACAGCAGATTAGCCTGCCAGTAGCGCGCCTCCTCGTCTTGGTGCGGACCGCTTCTCAACTCTTCAAGCTGGCGCCCGGCCGGGGTCTCTACGACGGCCTCAAGCGCCTCGAGGAGCGGTTCTTCACTTCGCTGGGCGAGGGCCCTCGCCTGCCTCGAGAGGACCACCTGTGCCATCTCGTTGACGGTTTGTTCTGCTCGCATGAGATTTCTTCTCCTTCGGCTTACTCCTCGTTGGTGGCCGCCGTAATATCGTTGTAACGCCACGGCGAGCCTTCAAGATAAGCGGCTTCATCATGCTTGTGTTGTTGTGCGCGCGCTCTGGCATCATAGAACCAGGGGTGGGTGAGATTGTCCGCAAGACGGCCTTCGCGCTCTCTGATGTCGTGGACGAAGGTGCCCAGGTCGGCGCCGCACCCACTACAGGTGATCGTGGTGCTGGTAGTGCTAAGGGTCACCTTCTCGCCACAGTCGCACTCTAGGGCGACTGCGGCCGGATGCCACTCGTAGACCTTGCCAAACGGCATTTCGCGGCTCTCGTAGTGAGCTTGGAGGCGTTCGAGGATCTGCACCATAGGCTTTCACCTCTTTCTCTTTCTCCCGCCGTTTTACGTTTTATCGGCAGAGCGTTCGTGCCCGGCGGCACTTGTTAGTAGGGTGGGAAGCTAACCCAAGTCTAGTGGGAAGGCAGGTAGCTGTCCTACGCCTTCAAGCAGCGCTCTTTTGGCTACGCAACGATTACACCCTACTCTCCGAACGGGGCGGGCGCAACGCTCAATTGCAGTATTTATTACATTTTTCTTTGTGAACTTCGGAGAACTCCGTCAATGCGAAGTTCGTAGAATTCCACTTCCAGGCACTTCGGTGAATAGAGCTAATAAGAAAGGACCACGGCTTCTACTCGAGCCCTGACCATAACCGCCGAACTCCTCCCTTCAGCTCAGCTCTAGCTCTCGCCTCCCTCCTCTCCTGCGGGGGGTTAGTGGACTCTTACGCCGTCCCTTATGATCTTCTCACACCCCTCCGCGACGTTGTCCCCGGGGTTAGCTCTGGCCCGATCAGCGCCAGGACCACAGAAGATGAAGTCCTCGGTTCCATCCACCGCACTGATAAAGTCATCACCGCGCTCACCATGGGCTTTGTCGGAGCCGCCACCAAGGTGCAACGCGTCGCCGTCGCCCCGAGCGTGGATGCGGTCAGCTCCACCGTAGCCGTAGATAGCGTCATCACGAGAGGTGCCTACAAGGTAATTCGCTCTGTCATTGCCCTTGATCACTGCGGCTAGGGCCACGCCGGCGAACACGAGGACCATCACGCTAATGAGCGTGAGGAAGATACCTGCTCTCTTCACTTCGTTGCCTCCTTCTAGAGTATCGGTGCCTCTTTGTAGGAGTACCTCTCTTTGGAACTCCAGTCTCTTTAGAACTTTAGTCTACATGCGCCAGACTCAGGTGTGTTGCGATGAAGGCGGGCTACACGGTGGAAGTTCGCAGAATTGTACTTCTACGCACTTGGGTGAATAGCATGGTAGCCTGCGGGCATGATCCTCTCCGATTCTCAGACACAGTGTTTAGAGCAACTGGCGAAGGAAAAGGGATACATCACTTGCTACAACTGCGAGTCGCGGCGCATAGGCGTACATGAGCTTGCGTCTGATTGGGTGTTGGGTGGCTCGTTTCATGTCGTCTTGAAGTGCTACGACTGTTATGCCGACGCTGATAACTTCATCATCTCCCCCGAAGAGGCGCGGCGCTGTGGCCTTGATCCGAACGCGAAAGTGCCCGAGTATGTTCCCTAAGCCCGTCCGCGCCGCAAGGGTGGAAGAAGATCTGGCGCCACCTAGACCACAAGGTTTAGACTGGCGGAGATGGACAGAACGGAGCATATAAACATATTGGTAATCGCGCTGATGGGCTTGGCGGCGTCGGCACCATAGAGGCGCTGACGCTCTTAGGCGACCAAGAATGGATCAAGTTCGCGGTGGCGGTGGCCACGTTCGCCGTGATCCTATCGGGAACCTACTGGTTCGTGTTGGCCCAGGGCGACAGACGGGGTGGCCGGGGGCGTTAGGACCGCGGCGTGGCTAGGGTACGATAAAGGCCGGAGCCCCGCATCGCCCCACCCCGATAGGCCAGGGACGCCGGCGTGCTGATCGCGCACCAAGGGGTCTTATGCGCCAAAACATCGGGTGAATCCGAGGACGTTCTTAGGCGGTTGGGGTGGGGCAGTGGGTTTTCCGGAAAACAATCCATGAAAAATGGTGCCGTCTTCGTTGCGGTTCTGTGCATCTGGTGAGTTCGAGGCCAAAAGAACATCCTAATGCTCGCTCGGGTGGTTGCGGCGCCACGCTTCCTGCAACTCGTCGGAGCGGCGCTTCCTCTCTTGGTTCCTCTTTTCTCGGCGGCGTTCGTCGGCCTCCTTAGCCTTTCTCCGCTTCCTCCGCGCGCGGTCGCGCTCTTTGCGGCGGTCCGTCATGCCACGGGCCTCCATTGTGGCCAATCCTCACGCACCAGATCGATGGTCGCGGCGATCTCGGCCTCGTGTTCAAGCTCATCGCTAAGTACATCAGAAAAATGACAGCGCGTACTCGATCTAGTCTGTGCGATGCTCCATACTTCTCCTGGTAGGGTAAAGGAGTACGAAGTGGATCGGGAACAGAAGCCGTCCAACAATCGTTGATGAGCGAGTCGGTACCCGGCTAGCGCCCGACCGGGAATGGGACCAAGTGCTGCGGCTGATGAGGATAACCATTATAAGCGTAGCTGTACTCTTAGCATTAACCTTGCTCGCCTTAGTCGGCGTCGTGTTGTGTCAGGTGTTGGGCATATACATCGATCCCCAAACCGCCGCGGAAAGGAAGTATCTCGTTCAATCCTTCGTCATTGTCGTGGCCGGGGGGACATGGGTGCTTGTCGGCGCTGGTGTGGTCGTGGTTCTCTACCTCTCACGCAGGAATCTACAGCGGCAACGAGAACTCGAAGGGCTGCGCGCACAACAGAACGCTCTGCCAGCGTACCTGGATCAGATGGTTCGACTGTTGAACGACAAAGATAGGCCGTTGCGCCGGTGCGAAGGGGGCGAGGAGGTGAGCATTCTCGCCAAGGGGCGCACGCGCAGGGTGCTGCCAAAGTTAGATAGCGAACGTAAAGCGCGCGTTTTGCAGTTCTTGTATGAGACTGGCCTGATCATCAAGGACCGCTCGGTTATTGATCTGCTCGGAGCCGACCTGCGAGAAGCCGACCTCAGAGGGGTCAATCTCAGAGGGGCAGACTTGAGAGGGGCAGACCTGAGCAGAGCCAACCTTGTAGGGGCCGACCTCAGAGGGGCAGACTTGAGAGGGGCTAACCTGCGCGAGGCCAACCTGCACTGGGCAGATCTAATCTCGGCCAACCTGAGCGGTGCCTACGTAGGCAGGACAGACCTGAGCTTGGCCGACCTGAGCGGTGCCGACCTGAGCAACGTTAAGGAATTCAGCGTTGGGCAAGTAGACCGAGCCTATTCCCTTGCGGGTGCAACCATGCCCGACGGATCGAAGCATCCCTAACTGCGAACTTCGCAGTATACCTTAAAGGCGAAGTTCGCAGAATCCCTATTCCACGCACTCCGGTGAATAGAGGCGTAAAGAAGGGCTGAGGGGAGCATCTTCTTATGTCTCTAGACGCTCGGCGCCACTATCGCGGGGCTCGAACCCTTCTGGCCATGCCGTGCGGCGGTCGTACCTCGCTCCCGCTAGCTTCGCCTCGGTTAGCTCCGCCCGCGTCAGGCTCGTTCCGCAAAGGTTCGCTCCCGAAAGGTCGGCCCCCTCTAGACCCGCGCCGGCGAGGTCGGCATCCCCGAGATCGGCGTCCTTTAGGCTCGCTTCGCCAAGGTAGGCCCAGGCCAAGTATGCCCCGTTGAGGTTCGCCCCATCGAGGTTCGTCCCCTTCAGGTTGGCTCTTAGAAGGTTACAAGCCCGCAAGTAGAGCCCGGACATGTCGCGTCCGCTCAGATCTATCATCTTGAGGTCTTGCTGGAAGCCCGCCATGAGCTGCAGGGCACACTTGTCGATCCTCTCGTTGCGCTGCCGCTGCCGCGCCTCCTCGGCTTCCTCGCGCCTTAGGCCGCGCTCTTGGGCGGCAAGGGAGTTGCGATTCTCGATCTCCCTCATCTGCTTGCTCACGAGATTTTCGGCGACCAACACCGCTAATGCAACGATCGTCGTCCCGAGCAATGCCGCGCCGAGTAGATTGCTACTGCTGGCGGGAGCTCCCGGTGGCCACCACAGGACCAAAGCGCCAAAAGCAATGACGGCTAGGATCGCCCCGACCAACCAGCGTATTTGCCGACGGCTCATGAGCCCACCCCCGCCTACGGTCTCCAACATCCGGCCGACCATCTTGAGGCACGAAAGCGGCGAGTCGGCCACGCCCGCCCTTTCCCCCTATGGTTCCAACGGGTAAATGATACCCCGTTTGAGGCAGCCCCGATGCTAGCCCGGAGTCCTCCCACCGGAGCGCCTTCAACCTAGCTACGCCCACTGCTGGGCGCATCAGCCAAATGACCCATCTTCCCTACGGCGGATCGATCTTCACAGACGCCGCTAGGGAGAAGTTCGCACAAGACTCCTTCTTCCTAATCGGGCGAATACAGTCCGTCCAGCAGCTTCAGCGCTCGCCTGGTGAAGATGTAGAGCCCGTAACCGCGGAGGTGTTGGTCCCTGACATCTTCGTCGAAGGCCATGCGCTCGTCTCTCCGCAACGCTGCCTGCTCGACGAGGTAGGCCATGGCATCTTCGTAACGCTCGGAGCCGACCTCGAGTCCTGCTTCCTGTGCCGCCCTGGGTGGGTAATCGGTAGTTTGTTGTTAACAGACATAGAGGTAGATCCCTTCGCCCGCGAACACTCGCTCAAGCAGCGCTCTCAACTCTTTGGGCGGGGGCAGATCGGTAAATGCTCTCCAGTATCGCCCGAGCATTACATAAGGCTCCAGCCACCCTCTCACCGCCCTCAGCGCCTTCGGCCAGGATACCAGGGGCCTCCTTTTTTCCCCTTCCCGTCGGTCCGGACGGGATAGTAGGGCTCTCCGTCTCGGCCGGCTCGTCGGTGGGCAGGTGTCCGTAAGCCCACCAGCAGAACGAGAAAGCGCAGCACACCAACTGCCAGTGCCTTCTCATGGCTATGTCGCTCCTGACCTGGTAATCGCTCCATCCAAGGACGTGCTTGACCTGCTTGTAGCTCTGTTCCACCCACATCCTAAGCCCGTACAGGCGTACCACCTCCGCAAGCTCGGCCGCTGCCGGATCGCCCTCTCCCGAGCGCTCCGAGCGTGAGGGATGGGGCAGGTTGGTGACCAGGTACCATGTCTTCCTCTCGGGCAGCTTTTCGGGGTCGGTGGTGGCCACGAGTGCTCGCTGGGCTTTCTGGGGGCCATAAGGACCGGCCTCCACCTCAAGCGCCCACCACTCTTCGGTGTGCCCATCGCGGAAATGACGCTCTACCCTTGCCCACTCTCCTGGCGAGTTTGGACCCTCCCACCCGGCACCCAGAGCGGCCTCCCACAAAGCGCCTATCTCCTCGCCCTCGCGGTGCCACCATGAGTGCGAGGGCTTCAGGGCTTCGCCATTGATATTTACATAAGTGAGGCTCAGGAGTACCTCGAACCTATAGAGGGCCTCGCGGTACCTGAATTCGAGTGGAAGGTAATCCTCGAGTGGAGCTTGCATAATCTCAAAAAGCCTTTGTGACGTCGGCTCGTGCTTGTGACCATCCGAGAAGAAGGCTCTATTAATGTTTTCCTGGTTACCGATCGCCCACGGGTAGACGCTGAGCGCTATCGGTCTCGTCTTCTGATATCGATCTGTGAACATTGAGTCGCGCAGGAGAGTCCTTAGAAAGGGCCAGTTGCCCGTCGCTGTCGCAGCAACTCCCCCAGCGTAGAGGAGCAACAATGCCGGATAGATAAGCAAGTCATTCACTGCCAATATGGAGTAGGACCTGTTTGGCGTAGGGGGACTCCCGGCCAGTTCGAGTAGGTCGCCGAAAGCCCGTACCTGCCGCTCCCTTGCATAGTATCCACCGGCTGCCATGACCCCAACGGCAGTCTCGCAGGCCTTCTCGTATGAGACGATACGTCCTCGAATCTCCTCAGCCAACGCAGCGTGCTGGTCGGCCAATGTACCTCCTAAAAGACTCCAGTCCACAGGGAAGCGCTCCTCATCGAACACCTTTTCCCTCGCCTCACGCCCTACTGAGCTGACTAGCTCCCTGAGGCGCACGTAACCCTCCAGGTCGTCTAGGTATCGCTTCGCGGTTGCCACCGCAACCGGTGTGGAGAGCGGGTCGTTTCCGCCGAACGTTTCGAGCGCCTCGACCTTATCGAGGACGTCAGCGAAGAATTCGTTTGCCCCTTCAGATTCCATAGACGTGCCGCCAATGAAGGAGGTTAGCGACCGCTCTTCCTCTGATGGCGCTCCCCGAGAGACCCAATAGGCCATGTAGCGGCGACCTCCCGCACGCTTTAGGGCATCTATCAGAGCGGTGTCGTACGTCCCTGACCACCCGCAAACCACGAGACCGTACTCCTGGAAAATGCGTCCGAGAAGTACTTTAATACGATCATCGTACTCGCCGAGTTCCTCCGGCGTGTTCTTTATACGGGTATCAAGGTAGTCCCCGTTGACCTTGACTACTGTGCAGGCCGAGTGCTGCAGGGGCGGCGCGCCCTCTGCGGCGTCAGGCGTGTCAATAACTATCGGGGCGACCCCCTCTGCCTCCAACGCCCTCTCCAAGAGCCTGTCAAAGTTCGTCGTCACGATAACTCGTACGTAGCCCTTGGAGCAGAGCCGCGCGATTGCCCGGTGCGCCGCCGTAGGTTCTTTCCTCCCTTCTGCGCGGTCCTCCTCGTCAGACTCGAAGTACCCTTGTAGGAGTGACCGGCGCTCGTCCTGCGTCGGCGATAGCTCGTTAACCACCTCGGAGTAGCTGGGTTCCCGACCGAAGCGTTCTATATACCAGGCCTCAGGGTCGTCCGTGGCATCGCCTTGTAACTCGGCTAGCTTGCGAACTAGGTCAAGTGTCACCTCCCAGCCCGTACGCACTCCGGCTGCCCTAGAGACCCCGGAGCCCAGCAGTATGGCGTAGGTGCCCGGACCAGAATGTACCGAGAAGGCTAACGATAGCTCGGGCTCTATTCCTAGTCTGCTCATCTCGCTCCCGGACACCTCCGCATTGGTGTAGTAATTGGTGTAAAGCAAGCCAGGTTAAGTCACCAACCACGGGCTGATTCAGCGATATACCTGCAAACCTGGCATTTTCTGAAGCGCGCCCGGCAGGATTCGAACCTGCGACCGGCGGATTAGAAGTCCGCTGCTCTGTCCCCTGAGCTACGGGCGCATTCGGCTTATCTATGCGGGATTCTCGCCTCCGGGGTGAAGCCGAAAACCCCTGTGGCAGCAATGTGGCAGCAATAGCACCCGGACCGGGTGTTCACAGCGCGTCGTCCATGGCGTCGGCCAGGCCGCCGTCCATACCCTCGATGACGTGGGAGTAGGTGTCGAGGGTGATGTTTATGCTGGCGTGGCCTAAGAGTTCCTGGACGTACTTTGGATGCTTGCCTGCCATGAGGAGTATTGTAGCGCAGGTGTGGAGGTAGATGGCCTGCGCGCCGACGAGGACGACCGCGCTCCTCTGCTCGCCGAGGGCCTGTAGCGCGTCGAGCAGCACCCTGCGGGCGAGGACGTATACTGGATCAGGAGCGCCAGGCACCTTCGTTCCTTGCCATCCACTCCATGACTACTTCTGCTTCGTTGGAACCGCGTCCGGGACTGGTCGGCAGGTCGGCTGCGTTCTGGCTTGGGGCGACGTAGCTGATTCCGTCTAGCTCCCGACCCCGCTCGTACACGACCGGATCGAAGGGCTCGGCCAGGATGACGTTGGTGCCGACCTCTGTCGGGCGTAGGGCGAGGCGCTCGGCGGCATCCTCGATGTCGTCGACGAAAAGGACGGCGAGGCGTGCGGGGACCACCGGAGCGACGCTTGCCGAACCGAGCGAACCGGTCACGGCGTACTGGAAATCCGAGTCGCGGAGTTTGCCAAGCAGGGAGTTTAGGCCTCGTGGTTCCAGGTAAGAGACCGTACGGTTGCTTCCTAACAACGAGTAATCCTCTGTCCACCGGTTTATGAGGCCCCGCCAATCGACGTCCGTTACCGGCCCCCTGTTCTCCCTACGGATCAGGTCCTCCCTCTCGAGCAGGGTAAAGACCCTCGATACGTACCCCGGGTCGGTCCTGGCTTTTTCTGCGAGCTCCCTGACACCAACAGGCGGTAGGAAGTCACAGAGGGTGCGTACGATCCGACCCGCCTTCGCTCCCTTGAGGGTACGCGCGGGCCGCTCCTCGCGCCTGGGGTCCCGCTGGGCTCCTCCGGTATGGACGAAGAGCGCAGGGCGGTCCAGGGCAACGCGGACGTTACCGGTCAGGTCTATGTAGCCGACTCCGTGCTCCTTCAGCCGCTCACGGGTACGTGAACTCAAGAAAGGAGCCACGAGCACGGGTACCGCTACCTCCCCATCGCTCAACCGGCCGTACGCCGCCAGCTGATCGGCGATCTTCGATACGTCCCTCGGCTCGAGCCGATTCTTGGCTTCCAGGATGAGGGTGCCGCATGTCCCATCAGGGGCACAAAGCTTGAGTAACGCATCGAAAACCCGATTGCTTCTTGTCGGCTCGAATTCGACCTCCGTACGCCAATCGGCGGGGAGACGAGCGCTCAGTTCGTCGATTGCCCTGTATATCAATCTGTTGTCTAAATCAACCGTGTTGCGCATCTTGTGCAACAGTATACTTTGAGGCAACACATCCGTCCATCTTCTCGTCGGTATTGGGGTTTCGTGGGTTTGCGAAGGTTTGCCCGCTTAGGTGATGCCTACCGCTTCGTCCTGGAAGCAGACCTCGCCATTAATTGCCTGGCGTATGCGTGCCGCCAGCTTGGCAGAAATGTCGAAGCCGGAAAGCGTCAGGCGGCCTCGAACGCGACGCGACGACGGTCTATCGAGGACCCCGCGTGGACTTCGGATGGCGCTGAATCTTTATCCGTCCTTCCAACACCGGCCCGATTTAGGATTCTCGGCAGGCTTTTCGACCCTTCTCCGAAGGTTACCGGTGGTCGGGGTTCCGAGTTCCAGTAAGATCGCCTCAGTAAGATCACTTCATCGACTCAGGGGAGGGGAACAATGCGAGAGCCCGTCTTCAACGAAACGGTGCAACTGGGGATCGTCGTGCGCGATCTGGAGGCGACGGTACGCAGGTACGTCGACGACTATGGGATCGGCCCGTGGCAGTTCGCTCAGATCGACGCCGGTGAGGCGAACAACTACCGCGAGCACGGTCGGCGGGGTGATGTGGGAGCTTATCGAGCCGCTCGACGAGGACGGCATCTACGCGCGTTTCCTTGCTGAGAAAGGTGAGGGTATTCACCCAAGTGCGGGTAGGAGGGTTCTCGGAAGTCTGGCCCGGCGGTGCCCAGCGAAGCTCGCGGAGCACTTGTCGGACGGACCGCGCAGAACTCTACCCCCAAGATCTACCTTTCGGTGGATGCCTCTCTACCCGGTCTCGCAATGCTATCGTCAAGGCAAACCGATGGAAGGAGAATCGAGATGGGAAAGCTGATCTCGACCACGCAGGCCACACTCGACGGCGTCATAGACCCGGTCGGCGAGTGGGTGCAGCCGGACTCAGACCACGCCGACTACTCGTTCGAGCGTCAGGCGAGATCCAGCGGACTGGTGCTGGGCCGCAAGACCTACGAGGGTCTGGCTGGATACTGGCCGAGCCAGTCGGGCAAGTGGGCGGACATGGTCAACCCGCTGCCGAAGTACGTCGGGTCCAGGACCCTGTCTGGAGATCTCGAGTGGAACGCGACCCTGCTTGAGGGGGACCTCGAGGAATCGATTCCGAAGCTGAAGGACGAGGTCGACGGTGACCTGTTCATGCACGGCAGCGGCGAGTTCGCGTACGCCCTCGCCGAGAAGGGTCTGATCGACGAATACGAGATCTACTTGAACCCTCTCGTGTGGGGCGAGGGAAACGTCCACGTGCTCGGCGACAGGGGAACCGTCCGGATGCAGCTCGAGGACGTGAGGCGGTTCGACTCCGGAGTGGTTCTTCTCACCTACCTCCCGGCATCTTGACCGCGGATGAGCGCACCCATGGTCATCGTCGCAGGACACATCACCGTCGAGCCCCAGCAGCGTGAGGCCTACCTCGCGGGCTGCGTGAGCGTCGTCGAACAGGCACGCGGGAGAGCTGGCTGCCTCGACTTCGCCATCACCGCCGACCTGATCGACCCCGGCCGCGTCAACATCTTTGAGCGCTGGGAGTCGCATGCGGCCGTCGAAACCTTCCGCGGCAGCGGCCCCAGCAACGAGCAAGGCGCGGCAATGCTCTCGGCTTCGGTAGCCGAGTACGACATCGCCGACGTGCGGCCCTTGTTCGGGGAAGGCACAGCATGAACCTGCAGCACGGACCGGGCCACGACCGATGAGATCGGTGCGGCCCGGTCCGACCGAACGACGACCAATCCAACGAGAAAGGAACCGCGACCGTGAAACTGACGACCAACACGAACGTCTCCGTCGACGGCGTGATGCAGGGGCTCGGCGGGCCGGAGGAGGACCGCAGCGGCGGGTTCGAGCGCGGCGGATGGGCAATGCCGCACTTCGATAGCGAGACCGCGGACTTGACAGGCCAGGTCTACCAGCGCGCCGACGCCTTCCTGTTCGGCCGGTGGACCTACGAGATCTTCGCCGGCTCTTGGGGAACGATAGAAGATATGAAAACGCACCCCATCGGGGAAGCGCTCAACTCTCGCCCCAAGTACGTGGCATCGACCACGCTCATCGACCCGCCTTGGGCGGACACGACCGTTCTCTCCGGGGAAGTCGCGGCCGCCGTCAGCGAGCTGAAAGCCAAGCCGGGGGGCGAGCTGCAGGTGGTCGGTAGCCTCAGCGTGGTCCGGTTGCTGCTCGATAACGACCTCGTCGACGAGCTCACCCTGCTCACCTACCCCGTAGTCGTCGGCCAGGGCAGGCGGCTGTTCCCCGACTCCGGCCAGGACCTGGCGCTCGAGCTGGTCGAGTCGCGCGCTACCGCCAGCGGGGTGACGATCCAGGTCTACCGTACGGCCGGGCGCCCGCAGTACGCAACGGCCACGCCCACATGAAGCTCGCGACATACACACCTCGTCGAGGGACCGCGCGACCACGACCGACGGACCCTGTCCGGTGGGGCCGCTGGCGGCGCCGCGTCTCGACTTAATGACCGATCCTCAAACGGGACAGACACGCCGAACTCCCTGAGGGAGACCGGTCACAGCCCGACACGCTCGAAGCGCCTGAGCATCCTCAGTTGCACCGGCTCCTCAGAGAGGACCCGTTCGATGGTGTGCTTGCCGGACCGCCTGCCGATACGGACGTAGCAGATGGTAGCCATCTCGCCGAGGCTGAAGCCGGGGTATTCTGGCTTTAGCTCCACGATCATGTGCCGGACGACGGGCGGTGGTTCGCGGCGTTTGGCGCCCGCCGAGTCGAAGAGGCTGTCTATCCCTTCCCGGTCGAAGCGGGCGGCCTTGCGGTAGAGCGTGCGCTCGGAGGAACCCGTCTCTTCTGCCCGGTCGCGCACGGAAGAGCACCGTCGGTCGGATCTCCTCGTATGCGAGTTGCTCGGGCCACCTGCAAAGAAGCTTCAGCTGCTCCCATTCGTCGGTCGGCTCGACCCTCCTACGCCTCGTTCCGCCCATCCGTGCTCCACCCATATATTTTCTCGACGATTAGTTCGATGGTCAAGCGGGTGCCGGCGACGGTGGGCTTACCGAGCATGACGCCCCCGTCATTCGCGATGGTCTTCCGCTGCTGCACGTTCGTCGTCCCCTTCACGCCGCCTCTGACTGACGGCTTCCTGCATGCTACCGCGACACCTCAGTTGAGCTTCCTCCGACCAAGTCCGGTCGCGCGAAGACGTCGGGTGGACTGACCGGAGTACGCCAAGGCGCAGGTAAAGCCTGTAAACTGAGTGACGCCAAAGGAGGTCGATGGTATGCAAGCAGAGATAAGCCCCGAGCTTTTGGAAGAGCTGCGCCGCAGGGCGCGCGAGCAGGGCCGCCCCGAGCGCGAGTTGCTGGATGAGGCCGTCAAGAGCTACCTGGAGCGTCCCCGCTCCCTCGCGGAGCTGTTCGAGGGCATAGATCAGGGGCAACGCGAGCGAGGGGTGGCACCACTGTCGGAGGACGAGGCCATGCGCCTCGCCGTCGAGGAACAGCACGCCTGGAGGCGTGAGCGCAGATCCACCGGGTGAGGGCCGTCTTCGACCCCAACGTACTCGTCTCCGCGATGATCTCCGCAAAGGGACCACCCAGGGAGCTATTGCACCGCTGGGCCGGCGGCTCGTTCGAGCTGGTCGTCTCGGCCGAGATCCTGTTCGAGCTCCAGGAGGTGTTGACCCGACCTAAATTCCGCCGCTACGTCACGCTAGAGCAGGTTAGGGATTATGTGCTGTGGCTCCATGACCATGCGGCGGAGGTCTCCGAGGAGCTGCCTTGGGACGTGGTCCAAGGCGTTACCGCAGACCCGGACGACGACTACATCGCCGGCGTCGCCTACCTGGGTTAGGCGAACCTGATTGTCTCGGGCGATCCTCACCTGACGAACCTGGACTCCATTCGCCGTGGCGACGGGGGTGTGATAGCCCGCGTCCTCACCCCTCGCGCCTTCCTCGACGAACTGGATCTAGAGTTGTAGCCAGCTCCCGCCAGAGGGAGTGCAGAACCCTTGTGGCAGGCGACAGGGGGCCATCACGGTCATGGATGGTGGTCAAACTTCGCCATAGTGTCTGGGACGCATAGCAGGACTTAGGCTGGCGGCCGGGGCGCGGCGATACCCGGCTCAGCGCTCCACAACCAGCAAGGACTGCGCGGCTGCGCCGACGGGTCCCAAAGCGGGGTCGTGGATGGTGGTGCGCGCGAGGCCGACGCCGCTGGCCTCGACGGCGGCCAAAGACTCCAGGCCGACCCACTCGCCGCCCGGATAGGCGTGCAGGTGGACTGTGGTCTCCGGGTTGACGAATGTCCACGCGGAGGTGTCCAGCACGCCACCCACGCCGTTGCCGGAGTCCGCAGCGACGAGCACCCTGACCAGCGGCGAAGGCTCCTCGCCCGGGAGCAGGGGCACCCGCATGCGCAGCCAGGCCGCGGCACTCCCCAGATCGCGCCACGACCCTTCGACGAACCTGGCCTCTATGCCCCGGTGGTACCCGACCTCCGGGGCCATCTCGAAGAAGGGCTTCTCCTCGCCTTCTTCGGGGCCGGGGAGCGTGGGGCACTCGGGCTTGTGGTCGTCGGGCAAGGAGGCCGGGGACGCCGAGATGCGCCACGCCCGGCAGAGCATCACCGGGCGCCCCGCCCCGTCCGAGAGGGTGGCCTCGCACAGGGAGACCCTGCGCCCGGGCCGCACGGTCCTCGCCTCAACGGAGAGCTCGCCCACGGGGACGGGGGCGACGAACTCGAAGGCAAGACGCGCGAAGATGCCGCCCTCCCCGCCCACGTTGGACTCCAGGGTGCGGCCCAGGAGCGCGGCGGGCGGGCCGCCGTGCTGCGAGCCGGGGCCCCACGGGCTAGCCGTCAGCTCCGTCGCCCGGAAGCGCCCCTCGCCCAGCGGTACGTAGAAAGAACCGGCCTCAGCGCCCATCCGACCTCCCTCTCTGGGTTACTCTACTACCGTGATGGCGATCTCCCGCCGCTACGGATCGCCCTCCATCGGTCTCCCCGATCTTTGCCCCGCTGGGACGCCGACGTAGTACCCGCCCCTTGCGGTTCCGTACATGCCGTATGGCAACCGGTTCGCTGGACCAAGCGCAGGCCAGACTGGGGCCGGCGGCTCCCGACAGGAAGTAGGTCGTGAGATCACGGCCGCCAGAACGCGCCCCGAGCCCGAGGCGCCCGAGGATCGTGGCCGCCTCCTCGGCCGTCCTGCCCCTGAAGCTGGGCGAGAGCCGGTCGTCGTACCACGCCTTCGACAGCTCCCACGTCTTCTGCAGTGTCAGCGCCTCGCCGCGGGGCACCCCGCTCCTCTCGCACCAGCCGTCGATCGCCTCCTCCGACCGGAAGAGCAGGATGTTCGCTCAGGTGAAGACGAGGTCTTCGTACCAGCGCCCGAGCGGTAACGGGAAGTGGACGAAGCCCGCGTCGCCCTGCAACTCGCCGCCCTCGACCGAAAGACGCACGGGCGAATCGTCTTCAGCGTACTCCGTCTCGACCTCGGCGTCTGAGTGGAGGGCGGCTGGGATGCCCAGCATGTCCCAGGCGCAGTTCGCCAGTACGAGCGCCCCTTCGAGTGGACCCGGAACGGCGTAGGGATCCCGGAGATGGGGAAGGCCATGCGGACCTCGCGGGTCTCGGGGTCCAGGAAGAGGGCGTGCCGGGCGTGAAGCCGCTCGTAGGCTGCCCGAGCCTGCTCCGGCTCGATGCCGAGCCCCGCCGACGTTTGCTCCGCCGTCGGTGTGCGCCCGTGCTCGACGAGGCGCGCGTACACGTACGAGCGGACCTCCCAGTCCAGCCGGTCCTTTTCCTGCGATCCCAGCGCGCTCCCCGTATTCGTCTACTCGCCGTCACTCACGCAAGGTTAGCCTACCGGGCCACCTCTCGCTAGCGCGCATCTCCTCCACCAAGCTTGATCCCGCGAGGCGTCCCGGACTTTAAGGCGAGGTTTGGGGTAGTCGCGCGGTATGACGACCGCACGCTAAAGTAAGCCGCGCCACGTCCCGCTCGGATGACGTGTACCACTTGCTCCTCAAGCGACGGCTCAGAGAACTTCAGGAGGCCCACCTCCACAACAAGATCACAGGTGTCTATCGAACCTGAACGCCGCTGATAAATGGCAGCAATAGAGCCAAAACGAGCACTAACGACGGAAAGCGCCCAAAGACGAATTCCGCTTATCTATGCGGTTTTCTTGGCATCTGCTAACATCCACAAAGGTATTATATGGGATTAGAAGTCCGCTGCTCTGTCCCCTGAGCTACGGGCGCATTCGGCTTATCTATAGGCGGGATTTTCGCGCCTCGGCTGAGTCGAAAACCCCGATGGCGGCGATGCGGCTACGATAGCGCCAGAATCGCGTTCGCAGCTTGCCGTCAATGACTTCGGCCACTTCGCCACGAGGAGAATCCTAGCACAGCGGTGGCTAAGGTCTCGGCTGGCTCCTAGTATCCGAGGGCCAGCACGACCGCCATGATCGAGAGTCCCATACCACTGAGGAGGTCGGAGCGGACGGGTATGAAGCGGGCGGCGACTCCCCCGAGTTGCAGGCCGACGAATGTCATCAGGGCTGTGATGGTGCCAAATACCGCTGCCGTGAATACGGGGGGAAAGCCAAGCATCCCCAAGCCGGTGCCAGCGAGCATATTGTCCAGGCTTAGAGAGAGGGGAATACCGAAGAGCACCATACGCTCATCCAGATCCTCTGGTGCTTCGGTCTGCAGACTCCGAACGACGAGGTAAAGGCCAAACACGAGCAGCACGACAGGCCCAACGATGTCCGCCGCTGGGCCGATCTCCTGTCCGAAGTAGCGCCCTATCAGCAGACCTACCAGGGGCGAGAAGCCGTCCCATAACCCGAACACCACCGCGATCCTGAGTGCACGGCGCCAGCTGAGCTTGAAAGCCCCGAGCGCAATCGCCAACCGGAAATTATCCAGGCTGAGGACAAAACCGAGGATGAGAAGCGATATCAGGGCGTCCATAATCTATGATCGGCGAACCGTATAGGCGCGGGGGATGAGGTCTGCTCCGACTGGCTCTGCGCCCTCGTTTGCGGCCTGTACCGCCTCGGCCACAATTTGATGGTCGGGTGAGAGGTGGCAGACCGGATCGGTGCGCGCGGCATCGCCAGTGAGCTGAAACGCCTGGCAGCGGCACCCTCCGAAATCGATCTCGCGGCGATCACAGCTCCGGCAGGGATCCGGCATCCACTCCGTTCCCCGGAAGCGTTGGAAGAGCGGTGACTCTTCCCAGATCCATGCTAGCGAGTGCTCGCGCACGTCTGCCCGGGGAAGATCGAGGGTGTGCGCCGCGGGGCATGGTAGGACATTCCCGTTGGGTGTCACCGTTAGCTGCTTCTGTCCCCAGCCGCCCATACAGGGTTTGGGGTACTTGCTGTAGTAGTCGGGGATGACGTAGATGATCTCCAGCTTCCCCTCAAGGCGCCGGCGCGCTGCGCGCACTACCTCCTCGGCCTGGTCGAGCTGAGCCCTGCCAGGCAGTAGGGCCGTGCGGTTGCGCCAGGCCCAGCCGTAGTACTGGGTATTGGCCAGCTCGATCCGGTCGGCTCCCAACTCCTCGGCCAGATCGAGGATGCGGCCGATCCTATCGATGTTGTGGCGGTGGAGGACCACGTTCAAAGTGAGCGGCCAATCCAGCTCCTTGACCATATGGGCTGCCGAGATCTTCTGTTCATAGGAAGGAGTGCCGGCTATACGGTCGGAGAGTGCTGGCTCGTCGGCCTGGATGCTGATCTGTACGTGGTCGAGGCCGGCGGTCTTTAGCTCCTGTGCCCGCCGGGACGAGAGGCCCAGGGCGCTCGTAATGAGGTTGGTATACAGACCCAGATCTCGGGCGCTGGCCACAAGCTCCACTAGGTCGCGGCGCTGGAGCGGCTCACCGCCCGAGAGGTGAAGCTGCAGGACGCCTAGGGCCCGCGCCTCGGTCATCACCCGTTGCCACTCCGCCGTAGTCAGCTCCTCGCTGTAGTCCGTGAGGTTGAGCGGGTTGGAGCAGTACGGGCAGTGGAGCGGGCAGGCGTAGGTGAGTTCGGCCAGCATGCCGTACGGCTTATTCACTGCCAAGCTCCACCAACCGCTTGGCGACGAGTCGAGCGAGAAAATTGCGCACCTCGTCGTCGTCTACGCGCTCATAGTGTCCGCGCAACTCCTCCACGATCTCGACGACCGTACGCTCACCGTCGCATAAACCCAGGATGGTCGCGCCCGTTTGATTCAGGACCAGCACTCCCTCCGGTTCCAGCAGCACTTGCTGTTTCCGCACGGGGTCCCACTCCAGCCGGACCTGTCGCGCCAGATGAGGGCGGTTCGTAGAAAGTACCGCGATCCTCATGTCTCCTCCTGTGCCATTGTGCTCCCCACGTCCGCCGCACGCCCGACAATCAGCTCAAAGCAATCTAAAGTTGAGTGGTGATTCTAAGGCCTAGTATACGATGGTCCAAAGGATGTAATCAATCGGGATAGGCCCTGTCGATAGCGTCCAGCATGCTCCACAGCACGTCACTCTTGAAGGAAAGCGCCGCCACGGCCCGCGCCTGCTCATCCGGAGTCCGGCAGTGCTCCGTCACTATCTCCAGGGCGTGTTCGGAGTCGCGCGGCGCCTGCGTAATGCGGGCGCGGAAATAGGCCAGTCCGGCGGGGTCGATCCAGGTGTAGAAACGCTCGAACGCGACCAGGCGCTCTGCCATAAGGTCCGGCGCGAACAGCTCGGTGAGCGAGGATGCGACCGCCTCGACCCACGGGCGGGTGCGGGCGAAGGTGACGTAGGCGTCGACGGCGAACCGCACCCCTGGCACGACGTGCCGCTCGTCCCACATCTCCTCCCGCGTCAGCCCCGCGGCCTCTCCCAGGCGCAGCCACGCCTCGATGCCACCCTCCCCGTCCGCCGTCCCGTCGTGGTCGTGGATGCGCCGGATCCAACGCCGCCGTACCTCACGGTCGGGGCAGTTAGCGAGGATGGCGGCGTCCTTGCGCGGGATGTTCTCCTGGTAGTAGAAGCGGTTGGCTACCCAGCCCTGGATCTGCTGGCGATTCAGGCGCCCGTCATTCATCCTCGCGTGGTACGGATGCCGGCTGTGGTAGCGCTGCGACTGGGCGCGCAGTGCCCCGATAAAGCCCTCGCTTTCGGATACAACCAACTTCAGATCTCCAGTTCTAGCCCGTCCGCGGCCACTTCCAGGCCGTGCTCTTCGACGATGCGCCGCTCCGGCGCGTCCTCGAGGAGGATGGGATTGGTGTTGTTGATGTGGATGTAGATCTTGCGCTCGATGGGGAGCGGGGCCAACTGCTCAAGGCTACCAGCGGCGCCGCTGATCGGCAGGTGTCCCATCTCGCGCGACGTCTTGGGGGCGATGCCGAGCCGGATCATCTCGTCGTCCTGCCAGCAGGTCCCGTCAAAGAGCAGGCATGCACAGCCTTCCAGCTCAGCAAGCACCGATGCGGTCAACTGCTGTGCGCCAGGCAGGTAAACCAGGGCCCGGCCGGTGCGTCCGTCGGTGATCCGGTACCCAACCACACTTTCGTCCCCCTCCCCGGTATCGAAACGCGACCGCTTGTCCGTGGGAACGTTGAAGGCGCGGTAGGACAAGCCGTCCGCCAACGATACCTCTGTCCCCGTAACGACCGGCCGCCACTCGACTTGGGAATAGGCGCCGAGCGTCTGGAGCAGTGACGTGCCTTTGCTGAGCGTCTCGTGAACTGTCGCGGTGGCATGTACCTCGAGGTCACCAGCCTCCCGCAGCAGCAGCAGACCGAGCGTGTGATCCAGCTCGCCGTCCGTGAGCAGCACGGCTTGGAGCGGAGTGTCCCTGACCCCGCGCGGGTGCAGGGCCGGGAAGGATTCGATCTGAGTCCGGATGTCGGGCGAAGCGTTGAGCAGGAACCACTGCTGGTAGTCGGCGCTTACCGCGACCGATGACTGGGTCCGCGGACGGCAGGGTCGCGAGCCGTCGCGCACGGCCCTGCACCAGGGGCAGCCGCAGTTCCACTGCGGAAACCCTCCTCCTGCCGCCGCTCCGAGCACCCACACCCACACACTTGTCCTCCATCATCTACCTCGATCATTCTCCCTGGCCGCAACCGCCCCGCAGCAAGACGGAGGTAGGCGGACAAGAGAAAGGCGCCGGGCCGATGGCCCGGCGCCTCGAATTCGCCTATTCCGAATCCGGCCAGATGCCAGCGTATGCGGTCACCTCAGCGCTGGTTCCGATCTCCTCGAACTCGGGGGTCTCCCACTCTTGGAGTTCCATGGCTATTACCTCCTCCCATATGGACTTTATCGTTCAGGCTCATCGTGTCTTAGTACGCGGGCGGCGTACGCCACCCGCGTACCAGACAACGGTGGTTATTCTTCCGGCAGCGCGAAAACGAAGATGGCGGAACCGTGGGGGCCCCCCATCATCCCGGGTAGGAACCCTTCGACCCAAGCGCCCCAACCGACCGGCACGGCTATGTACTGCCTTCCGTCAACGCTGTAGGTCGTTGGGCTGCTGTGGTGGCCGCTTCCGCACTGGAACCTCCACAAATGTTCCCCGGTGCGCGCATCTAATGCGTTGAACCACCCCGAGGGTTCGCCGGCGAACACGAGGTCGCCGGCCGTGGTGAGCACCGACGCACACATCGGAAGTTCGGTTTCCCACCTCCAGACCTCCTCGCTCGTCGACGCACTGAAGGCGCTTACGGACCCCTTCATGTCCTCGGAGTCCACGATGACGTGCGCTCCCCAGTAAGGCATGCCCTCCTTGAACTCCCTGCGCCGCCGCGCTATCGTCGAGCCGGTATCCTGCACCGGGCAGTAGAAGAGCTCCGTCTCCGGGTTGAAGCACGCGTGCGTCCATTCCTTGCCCCCGGCCGGCCCCGGGTAAAAGTGGACCTCTTCTCCCTCATTCTCCGGGTATATCCTTGGCGTTACGTTGCCTTCGGAGTCGATCTCGCCCCAGTTGATACGGTCGACGAAGGGCACTACCCGGACCAGCTCACCGTTCGTGCGATCGAGGACGAAGAAGTACCCGTTCTTGTCGAAGTGTCCGAGCAGCTTGCGCCCGTCCTGCTCGAAGAGGATGTTCTCCATGTTGCTGTCGTAGTCCCATAGGTCGTGCGGGGTGTACTGGTAGTGCCACTGTATCGTGCCGTCGTCGGGGTTCACGGCGACAACGCTGTCGGTGTAGAGGTTGTCGCCCTCGCGGACTTCTCCGTCGAAGTCGGGCGCCGGGTTGCCGGTCCCCCAGTACAGGAGGTTCAGCTCCGGGTCGTAGGTGCCCGTGACCCAGCAGTTTCCACCACCCCGCTGCCAGGCCTCGCCGTCCTCCGGCCAGGTTTCCGACCCGGGCTCGCCGGGCTTCGGCACCATGTAGCGGCGCCAGACGCGCTCTCCGGTCTCGATGTTGTAGGCGTCGAGGTGGCCGCGCGACCCGAACTCCCCGCCGGAGCTTCCTACGATGACCATGTCCTTCACGACGAGGGGAGCGACGGTGGTGCTCTCACCGGCCCGCACGTCACCGTGTGTGGTGTCCCAGATCTTCTCGCCGTTTTCGGCGTCGAGCGCGATCACATGGGCGTTCAGGGTGGCGAGGAAGACTTTCCCCTCCGCCACGGCGACCCCGCGGTTCACGTTGCCGCAGCACAGCGAGACATCGAACGGGATCGCGTGCTTGTATTGCCACAATGTCTGCCCCGTCTCGGCGTCGAGGCACCAGAGAAAGCCATCCCAGCCCGAGACGAACATGACGCCGTCCACGACGAGCGGGGCGGCCTCGAACGAGTACGTCGAGGGACCCGCGTGAAGGCCCTGCGAGCCGGACTGGAACACAAACGCGGGAGTGAGGCGCTTGACGTTCTCTGTGTTGATCTGGTCTAGCGGGCTGTACCGCTTCCCGTCGTAGGCGCCGTAGTAGGTGATCCAGTTATGCGGCTCCGAGCGGGCATCGAGGATGCGCTCGTACGTGAGGTCCTTCGTCACCGGCGGCGCATCCCCGGTCGTGGCGCTCAAATTCCCGAGAGCGACGGGTGGCGGTGCGTCTATGTATTCTTGCGTCAACCGATTCTCCTTTCCCTATGGCCGTGGCTGGGCTGGACGGTCGAGGCGGGCCTCCTCGGGAACGTCTCCCATCACGACGATCGCCCCCATCAGGCCCCGACCTTCATCGTTGCCTACATTGGAGCCATACCAGTAATAGCCCGGACCGTCGAGGGTGACGCTAACCTTTCCTCGTGAACCGTTCGGCAACCATATCCACTGGTAGTCACCATTGCTCGGCACTTGCGCGCAGTGAGTGTTCGTGTCATCGTTGAAGAACTCGATCTCGAGTTCGCCCGCATGGGGCATGACGGCGATCGAGGGCGAATAGGTCAGCTCATCTTCGGGAATCCGGATCTGGATGCTCATGCGTCCGTCGGCTCCCTCTTCGGCGTGCGCTATGCCTCCGTGGTTGAGCAGTCGGCCTATCGTCCCCTTGTTTTGCTTGTCCAGCCCAAGCTCGCTCACCACCTGGGATAGCTGCTTCTCTCTGGCCCTTGCCACCAGCTTGCCTCCTTCCCTGGTTTCCCCAACTCTCCGCAAAGTAGCGTAGATGATGCATGGGGGATCAATCCCCAATTTCCTGGTCGCTACAGGCTTGATCCCCTTCCTTTCGCTTCCCCATCCCCTTGCAAGGTACCATATAATCGTATTGGGGGTCAATCCGTTATCTCTCTTACGGATTGATACGAAAACCGGGTGAATGGCAACGCGACCGCGCACGACGAGCGTGAGTCTTTTGCTACCCGTGGATTCCCGCTTTCGCGGGAACGACTGAAGAGTAAGACTCGGTGGGCGTCGGCAACCACATACAGCCACCGTTCAACCAGGTTTGGTATGACCCATTGTTTTAGGGGCAAGTTGATGGCAGTTACAAGTTACCCTTCCTTTCCCTCCTCGCCGGTCGCCCCGTGGATTATCTCGAAGCCAAGCTTGCCTTCCCCGGCGCCGACAACCAGCTTGCCGCCCCGTTCGAGCGAACCGTCGAGGACCATGCGCGAGAGCACGTTATCCACCCGGCGCTGGATGGTGCGCCGCAGGGGACGGGCGCCGAACTCGGGGTCGAAGCCTTCTTCGGCGATCAGTGCCACGGCGGCGTCGGTGAACTCGATCCCGATCCCCTGGGCTTTCAGGCGTCTGGATGTGTGGTCGAGGAGGAGGCACGCTATCTGGGCTATCTGGTCCTTGTCCAGGGAGCGGAACAGGATCACCTCGTCTATGCGGTTCACGAACTCGGGCCGCAGGGTGTCCCTGAGTATCCGGTTCATGTCCTCCTTGAGCTCCTCGAACGACTCGTTTCGCCCGGCGTGTGCCTTGATGCGCTCCGACCCGAGGTTGCTCGTCATGATGACCACCGCGTTCTTGAAGTCCACGGTTCTCCCCTGGGCGTCCGTGAGCCGTCCGTCGTCCAGGATCTGGAGTAGGACGTTGAACACGTCCTGGTGCGCTTTCTCGATCTCGTCGAGCAGCAACACCGAATACGGGCGGCGTCTCACGGCCTCGGTCAACTGCCCGGCCTCCTCGTAGCCGACGTATCCCGGAGGCGCGCCGACGAGCCGACTAACCGTGTGCTTCTCCTGAAACTCCGACATGTCTATCCTCACCGTCGCCGCCTCATCCCCGAAGAGGGCGTCGGCGAGCGCGCGCGAAAGCTCGGTCTTGCCGACGCCGGTGGGACCGAGGAACAGGAAGCTGCCGATGGGCCTGTTCGGGTCGGAGAGCCCGGCACGGGCGCGTCTTATGGCTTCGGCCACCGCCTCGACGGCCTCTTCCTGGCCGACGATGCGCTCGTGAAGCTGGACTTCCAGGCGCAGCAGGCGCTCACGCTCCTCCTCGGTTAGCTGGCTCACCGGGATGCCGGTGGCCCGAGAGACGACCTCGGCGATGTCCTCGGCCGTCACCTCCCCCACCGTCGGGCGACGATCGCCACCGGGTTCCTCGAACGGCTCGGGCAGGGCGGCCACTTTCTCCTTAGGTTCCTGTGGCTTCCCGAAGTCCTGGGCGGCGACCGCGTGATCCCTCTCCGTCTGAAGAACCCTCAGCTCTGCTTCCAGAGTTTTCGTGTCCCCGGGTTTGGTCTTCGCGCGCAGGTACACCCTCGCCGACGCCAGGTCCATCAGGTCGATAGCCTTATCCGGGAGGAAGCGGGCGGCAACGTAGCGGTCGGAGAGTTCGGCGGCGGCGACGATCGCCTCTTCGGTGATCTTGACGCGGTGGTGGGCCTCGTAGCGGTCCTTGAGGCCGAGCAGGATCTCGATAGCCTCGTCAACAGAAGGCTCGCCGATGAGGATCGGCTGCAAGCGGCGTTCCAGCGCCGCGTCCTTCTCTATGTTCTTGCGGTATTCGTCTACCGTCGTTGCGCCCACGAGACGCATCTCGCCGTATGCCAGGGCGGGCTTGAGCATGTTGGAGGCATCCATGGAGCCCTCTACCACGCCGGCTCCAACCACGGTATGCAGCTCATCGAGGAAGATTATCTGGTCATCCGGATTATCCCTGACCTCCTGTATGACCTTCTTGAGGCGCTCCTCGAACTCCCCACGATACTGCGTTCCCGCGACCATTCCCGGCAGGTCCAGCGCGAGGACGCGCTTATCGGCGAGCGTATCCGGGACCTCGCCGTTGAAGATCCACTGGGCAAGCCCCTCGACGATTGCCGTCTTGCCCACGCCGGGATCCCCTATGAGCACGGGGTTGTTCTTGGTTCTCCTAGAGAGGATCTCGATGATGGTCTCGACTTCTTCGGCCCGCCCGATGACGGGGTCGAGTTTCCCTTCTTTCGCCATCCGCGTCAGGTCGCGGCTGTACTCGTCCACCGTCGGCGTCGCGCTGGTCCGGGACCCGTCGCCGACCCTGGCGATATTTGCTTTGTCGTTACCCAAATCTTCGCTGATGGGTTGGAGTGGCCCGATGATTGATAAGCTTCATCCCCAATATCCTACTAACACGTGGGCACAACCGCACTTCGCCGGAGCTTCCCTGGACGATGCCAGAAGGACCCGGCAAGCGTAGTCTATCGCATCGGCGATGGCCGAGGACCCCGGCCACGGCGTCCCCCGGCGCTACGCCGTCAAAGCCGCCTCCACTTTCTTCGACCGCGATGAGGCTACCCCCTGCGGCAAGGACACCGGGAACTGATGATGGCGCGGATGAAGGGCGTGCGCGGTCGGCGCGTCCAGCGGGCCGTTACTTGTTCATGGGCGGCCTCTGCTCGAGTTGGGCAACCCTTGTTTCGAGGCCGACGAGGTACTCGGCGAGTTCGCGGGTCGCGCCCATCTGCACCAGTTTCTCTATACGCGGTCCGTAAATCTGTCGTTGAGCCTCTGCTATCTTCTGCGCGCCTTTGGCGGCTATGGGGTTAAGATCGTCCACGGCAATTCCCCTTCCTGATCGCTCTTCCGAATACTACCCCCTTTTGCAGGAAGGCGACTAGCACATCCTTCGTTCTTCCTGGTCTGCGCCGAGCGGGACGGCGGTGAAGGGGATCCTATCCGGTTGGCGCGGCCGAGAGTGATTCAGCGACGTTCGTGCCGACGATGCGTCCGAAGGTATTGGCCCGTAACACCGACGTTGCCGGTGGATGCTTGTGGCAGAGACCCGTTATCTCGCCGGCGGCGTAGAGGCCGGGGATCAGTGCCTCGTTCGTGTTTAGCAGGCGCCCGTCCGTGTCGACCTTCAGCCCGCCGAAGGTGAACTTGAGTTGTGCCGTCATCGGGAACCCCGAGAACGGCGCTTCGACGATCGGGTTTGCCCAGTTCGATTTCGGCGGCGTAATTCCCGAGGTCTCTTTGCCGTCCATCCTGGTCGGATCCCAGTCGCCGGGGCCGCGGGCCGCGTTGAACTCACTGACGGTCACCTCGAGCTTCGCCGGGTCGAGGCCGAGTTTCTCGGCCAGACCACCGATCGTGTCGGACTGTTCCGGCGGTAGGGCGGCCGTCTCGTAGACCCAGCTACCCTCGAAGCGATCCATCACAGTCTTGTCGGTGATGAAGTACGACTTCTGGTTCTGGTGACGCCAGGTGTCGTAGGCGATGGACTCGGTGGTGGCGAAGAGGTAGTCCTCGCCCTCGTCGTGGAAGCGTTCGCAATTTTCGTTGACCACGATCCCGTAGTTCTGGCCTCAGATGACCGAGTGGGGTGTCTTCGCTCGCGGGTCGAAACCGCTACCGATGACCACCATATCGTAGTCCGGCAAAGCCTTCCCATTTCCACGTTACTTGCCTTTCAGCTTCCCCTATCCCGTAAAATGATACACAATCCGAGAAGGAGGTATGACCGGGGTACGGGCTCTCACCCAAGCCAGGCTGATTCAAGCTTCTAAAAGGTTCCGGTTTGCCCCTGGTGACGGCTACACGCTCTAGCTACTACCTATCCAGCACCACGTCCGAAAGCGGGCTGCCGATGCAGATGAGGCGCCAACCTTGCTCCAGATCAAGGTCGTCCAGGGCAAAAGCGAGGTCCTGGTCCATCTCGCCTTCGAGGCACTTCACAATACAGGTCGTGCAGGTGCCGCTGCGGCAATCGTAGGGGAGCCTGAGCCCGGCGTCTTCGGCTTTTTCGAGGATGTACTCGTCCTCGGCGCACTCTATGGTTACGTCGCGGCGCCGAAAGGTTACCTTGTGGGTCTTCGCCATGTCTCTCCTATTGGCCGTTGTGTGTTCTGGATCGTTCTAGCACATCGGAGGTGTGCGCACCGCCACCAGACGATCCCGAACAGCGACCCTGACTCCGGCGAACCAACCGAGATCCTCCGGTGGATAAACCAACGGTATTACAATGGACTCGAAAGTGATGCCACCATGCGCCTGGTCGGGAACACTTCGGATTGCACGTCTGCGGAAGTCCCGATGGCACCAGTAGCGAGAGGTACAAAGGTGAGCAGCGCGATTTTGCTGCGTTGGCCGAGGATCCCAGATCCACTACTCCTGCACCTCGGGCCGGAAGGGCTCGGCATCCTGCTCGCGGTCGCCGCGGCGGTCGCCCACTTGGGATCGGCGTGGCTGTCTATGGGCAGGCGTCTTGTGGGCCGGCATGCTCCTGGGTGGCGGCTGCGTCGCCGTCACGCTGGCGGCGTTCCCCGCCAGACGACAGATCTGGAGCCTGTAGATACAATACCAAGCCATCGGCTTCATAGCTTTGCAATCACATAAGAGTGTGTCGTCAAGTAGGGGAGATGCTCGTATGGGTCGGAATGCATTTCCGGTCGTGTTCGATGGTCACAACGATGTACTGCTAAGGCTCGGTGGGCCGGATGGGGGCGGACCCGACGCATTCTTCGAGCGCGGCGACCAGGGCCACCTGGATCTGCCCCGGGCACGGGAAGGGGGCTTCGGGGGCGGCTTCTTTGCCGTCTGGATTCCCTCACCGCAGACGCCCGAACGCACGCCGAGGGGACTTCCACCCGCGCTTGATGCCGCGTACGCGTTGCGCCGCACGGTGGCCGATACTGCCATGCTTTTCAGGATCGAGGATCGCTCGGACGGGAGGTTCCGGGTCGTCCGCACCGCCGCTGAACTGCAGGGGTGCCTGGATGAGGAAGTAATGGCGGCGGTGCTCCACCTGGAGGGCGCCGACGCGATCGATACGGACCTGGACGCGCTGCACGTACTATACCGGGCAGGGCTGCGGTCGCTAGGCCTTGTCTGGGGTCGGCCGAACGCCTTTGCCGAGGGTGTCGCCGTGCACTTTCGTCGCTCACCGGATACGGGGCCTGGGCTAACCGAAGCCGGTAAGGAGCTGGTTCGCGCCTGCAATGACCTCCGCATAATGGTCGACGTTTCCCACCTGAATGAGCGAGGCTTCTGGGATGTGGCAGACCTCACGGATGCCCCGCTGGTTGCGAGCCACTCCAACTCTTACGCCCTCTGCGCCTCCACACGAAACCTCACAGACCCGCAGCTCGACGCCATAGCCGCATCCGACGGAATGATCGGCCTCAACTTCGCGGTCAACTTCCTCCGTGAGGACGCATCCAGGGATGCAAGCACCCCTCTGGAAGTGATGGTCCGGCAGATCGACTACCTGGTAGAGCGAGTCGGGATCGACAGGGTCGGCTTCGGCTCCGACTTCGATGGGGTCTTGATCTCACAGGAGATAGGTGATGTGTCAGGCCTGCCGAGGCTGATGTCGGCGCTCAGGAACCGCGGTTACGACGACCGGGCGCTCCGAAAGCTCGCCCACGAGAATTGGGTCCGTGTCCTGCGCGAGACCTGGGGTGAGTAGAAGGGGTAGCTTCAGACCTCGGCTTTCTCGCGACCGCCGATGGCCACTTGGGCCACCGCTGTTTATGTGCGAGGTGAGTTGGGTATCACAGGTTGAATATTGCGTAAACGTGCGGCAGCTTTTTGTCTGTTGGAATAGAGCGAAGGAGGCACGAACGTGCAATCGGGAGACAGGACCACGATCTTGCTGGAGGAGTCGCAGGCAGTGATCCAGGCTGCCCTAGAAAAGGCTACAGAGATCGGTCAACCCATGAACGTGGCCGTCGTGGACAACGGTAGGGATCTGAAGGCGTTCGCGCGCATGGAAGACGCCTGGCTCGGTAGCATAAACATCGCTATAAACAAAGCCTTCACCTCGGCTTCTTTCCTGATGCCGACCCAGGATCTGGCGGAGATGACGCAGCCGGGGCAGCCACTCTACGGTCTGGAGACGACCAACGAAGGTCGGGTGGTCAACTTCGCGGGCGGCATTCCGTTGATGCGCGGGGAGGAAGTTGCCGGAGCCATAGGCGTGAGCGGCGGTACGGTAGATCAGGACCAGGAGGTCGCCGAAGCAGGCGTGGCGGCCTTTTAGAGCACTTCAGCATTTCAGCTGTCAACCAAGAGGAAAAGGTTCTGCCGCAGATGGCTTGACGCCGACGGACCCTTTTAGAATGTGCTCGCTCACTTCCTGGAACCGACCAATGAGCAAATCCGAGAAGCTGAAGGCTGACTACCTACAAGTAGAAGGTGTGTAGGGCGGCATAGAGGGCGTAGGCAAACAGGAGCGTCGCGCCCTCTAACCGTCCGACCCGGCCCCGGGCGAAGAAGAGGGTCGCCAGCCAGGTGACCGCGACCAGGAACGGCCAGTCGAAGGCGATCACCTGCGGGTTTACCCTCACGGGCACGAGCAGCGAGATCAGGCCAAGGTTGAACCACAGGAAGTACAAGAGGGTGCCGACCAGGTTGCCCGCCGAGACCTCAGGCAGGCCCTCCCTTGCCGGGACCGCCTGGCGGATCACCTCCTCGACCTCTATGGCCGCCGGGGTGAGGACCATGCCGACCAGGAGCGCAGAGAGGCCGAGGGCGGAGACGATGCCCTCGGCCCCCACGGTGACCAACTCGCCGCCGACCGCGATCACCACGAGGCCGAGAACGGTCAGGCCGACGGCCTTCGGGTAAGAGCTGCGCCTCTCCTCGGCCTCCCTCACCTCTTCGGACTCCAGGAAGCGGTGGTGACGGGAGGCCACGACCAGGTAGGCGACGGCCAGGGCGAAGGCCGCGAGCAGCGCCGCCCCCGCCAGGCGGCTGGTCGTGCCCCCGATGAGCCCCACCCCGACCGCCAACGGGCAGGCCGCCATCAGCACGAGGAAGCCGCGGGGCAGCCTCACCCGCAGCGGGTAGAGCACCGCCCCGAGGCCAAGGGCGACGCACACCAGGAAGATGGCCCCGCCGAAGACCGTCCCCAAAGCTACCTCCTCGGCGCCGCGCCGGGCCGCCGCGAGGCCCACCGCCACGTTCTCGGCCTCGAAACCCGAGAGGATCGCCGCGACGGCGAAGGCCGAGACCCTGAGCAGCCAAGCGATCCCGACCAGCCCCTCCAACAATCGCTCCGTCGCCCAGATAAGTAGCGCCACGCCGACGCCGAAGAAGGCGAGCGAGGAGGCCACGCTCAAGGTGCCCCCACCCACTCACGGGCCTGACGGTGCTGGGCCAGCCGAGCCGTGGTCCGCTGCCTCGTACACCGAGGCGGCGAACGCCTCCAGGTCCTCCCGGCACGCAAGGACCGCCGCCCTCGCCTCCGGGGCCGATGGCGCGCCGAAACGGTCCCTGTGCTCCACCTTGCGCAGCCAGGCATCCAGCTTGGCGAGGTCCTCCTCATTCTCCTCGAGCTCGGCGAAGGTGTACTTCCCCGCCGCACGCTCCTTCTCGAGCTCGGCGTGGAAGTCGCGGCACTTGCTCAGGACCTCCGCGTACTCGGCGTCACGCGCCTCCCCGAACGCCCCCACGAGCGCCGCCTCGTCGCCCACCGCCTCCCCCCGAAAAAGGTGGGCTATCCCACCAAGCTCCCGTACCTCCTGGGCCGCGCCCCGCATCGCCCGCTCCCCCGCCACGTCCGCCGGCAGCGCCGCCACCCCGTTCTGCAGGTACACCGCCCCGCCAGCCTTGAGCTTCCTCCACACGCTCGCCCGCAGGCGGGTGGGCTCGGCCGGCAGCTTGTAAACCAGGACGAACCAGCCGCGCCGCTCTTCATCTTGGTCCGTCACGAGAATCAGTATAACAGCGGTTAGAAAATGGCAGCCACGTATCCCGGAGAACTGAGGGCCGCCGTGGGTAGAGGAAGAGATACTGTAGTAATCAGGCCGGTGCGAATGGTCGCATGGCTCCTGTTATAGACGCCGAAGTCCTACCTACGCTTGCCTGGTGAGGACATTCCGCCAGGAGGTCGGTGTGTCAGGATCGAGCGCTGGCGCGGTCGAGGAAGGCGATCTTCAGCCCCACGATCACACGCCGCCTGACAGATTTCTTCGCCACGCCTGGACGGGATCACACGACGAGTTCGGGCCAACCTTTCTCGAACCTGACCGAACGGGAGCACGAAATCCTCTCACTCATGGCCGAGGGCTACACCAACAACGCCATCGCCTCTACCTCAGCCCCAAAACGGTACGCAACTACGTCTCGAACATCTTCACCAAGCTGCAAGTATCCGATCGCTCCCAGGCAATAATCCGCGCCCGCGAGGCCGGGTTGGGGACGAGAGGAACTGGATCGAACTTGGTCTGAAATGTTGACTTACTGGCCGTTCGGGAGCGGGTGAGGGGAATCGAACCCCCATCACCAGCTTGGAAGGCTGGGGCTCTACCTTTGAGCTACACCCGCACGGCTCTCTGCGTGGTCCCGCCAGCTTCGCTGTCGGGGCGAGAGGATTCGAACCTCCGACCCCCTGCTCCCAAAGCAGGTGCGCTACCAGGCTGCGCCACGCCCCGCGGGGACCGGTCATGAGTATAGCAAACAGCTTTTCAGCTGGTCAGCACGGCGGCTGCGCCACCTTATCAGCAGGTTAGCAAGGACCTGCCTATGCGAAAGCTGAAATGCTGAAGTGCTGACGAGTGACAGCCGAAGGCTGGAGCGTGCTGAAATGCTCTAAATTACGGTCGCCGGGACCACTGCCTCTATCACCTCGTCGAGGAATCGGCCTCCGAGGGCGGCGAACTCTTCCGGGTCTGCGCTGCACACAAAAGTGGCTTTGCCCTCATCATCGACGTGGCGCGGGCGGCGGAGGCGGTCCCGGCGGGAGAGGACGCGGCCCACTTCGAGGGCGGTCTGGCCCGCTGAGGAGATCAGCCGCACCTCAGGACCAAGGATGCGGTTTATCGGCGCGGAGATGAGCGGGTAGTGGGTGCATCCGAGCACGACCGCGTCGACGCTGCGCTCCATGATGGGCTCGAGATAACCCCGCGCGACACTTTCGAGCTCGGGGCCCTCGACGACGCCGCGTTCGATCATTGGCACGAACTCGGGACAGGCCTGCTCGTGGACCTCGACACCTGCGTCCAGGGAGTGAACGGCACGCCTGTAGGCTCCGCTTGCAGCCGTAAGCGGCGTCGCAAGGACGCCGACGCGCCTGTTGCGCGTCTCTTCGACCGCTGCCCTGGCCCCAGGCTCTATGACCCCTATGATCGGCACCTCGAAAGAACGTTGTGTCGCCCGCAGGGCAGAAGCCGTCGCGGTGTTGCAGGCGATTACGATCAGTTTCACGTCCATGCCGATGAGGTAATTGATGATCTCGAAGGTGAACCACCGGACCTCGGCAAGGTCACGTGTCCCGTAAGGCACCCGCGCCGTGTCCCCAAAATATACGGTGTGCTCGTAGGGCAGACGGTCCATGATCTCCGCGAGCACCGTCAGCCCGCCGACACCCGAATCGAAGACTCCAATGGGCCGTGGATCACTCACGGGGCTATATTATGTCAGCATTTCAGCTAGTCAGCATTTCAGCACGCCGCCTTGCAGGCGGCTTGTCAGCTGGTCAGCATTTCAGCCAAGACTACAGAAGCTGACATGCTGACAAGCGAGGGCCACAGGCCCGATGCGTGCTGAAGTGCTGACTAGCGCGGGCCGGGGAAGCTGTAGCTTCCCCGGCCCGCTTCAGTGGAGGCGGCGGGATTCGAACCCGCGTCCGCGAGTGCGCCGTCCGTGAGATTCTACGAGCATAGCTCCCGGTTTAGCTTCGCCTGCTACGACGGACCGGGGCGCCGCCGAGAGGCCTAGCCCGTTGAATGTCCCATCGGTGCTCCGGGCCAGAACACTGAGGGTGAGCCCACTCAATGACACCGGGAACCGGGCCGTGGGCCGCCCGGACCGATGGGCTACTTGTTAGTTAAGCAGCCAGAGCCATTTCTGGTTCGTTGGCGTGTATCTTTTGCTGCCGGCGTTTTACGAGTCTCCAGCAAACTCGGCTCGTCTCACAGGACGCTGACCACTCCCGTCGAAGCCTATGCGCCCCCTTGTATGGTCCGCATTTTACCATTCTGGGAACCAGCATGTCAGCATTTCAGCACGGCGGCTGCGCCGCCTTGTCAGCATTTCAGCACTTCAGCCGGGTGGTATGCCTCGCCCGAGGCTCGGTAGAACCTTAGAGGGTTGTGCTCCCGCGACGGGACGAGACCCTCGAGCGGACAAAGCTGAAATGCTGACGAGCGAAGGGCGTAAGCCCTGAGCGTGCTGACTTGCTGAAGTGCTAACTGCGGAGGCGTTCCTTCATGGCGCGTTCGATCTCGCGGTCTGCCGTCTTCTTGGCGATCTCACGCCGCTTATCGTACTGTCGCTTGCGGCTTGCGACGGCGATCTGGAGCTTGACGATGCCGTTTTTGGAGTAGAGCTTGAGGGGGATGAGAGTCTTCCCTTCCTCCTGGCTCTTGCCGATGAGGCGGTCGATCTCCTTTCTGTGCAAGAGCAACTTGCGGTCGCGAGTTGGGAGTTGGCGTTCTTGCCTGGCGTTCGCGTAGGGCGAGATGTGAGCCCCGATCAAGAACACCTCACCGTCTCTTACCCTGGCGTAGCTCTCCTTGAGGTTGGCCCGACCCTCCCTGACCGACTTTACCTCGGGTCCCGTCAGCTGGATGCCGGCCTCGTAGGTTTCCTCGATGGCAAAGTCGTGGAGGGCCTTCTTGTTGCGCGCGAAGTCTGTCACAATCGCTTCACCACCCTGAGCTCGGCCCGTTGCATGAGCGGGAGAACGTCGAGCAACTCTACAAGTACCCTGTCCCCCACCCTGTAGGAGGCGCCTATGGCGTCGTTGGAGATCACGACGCCGTTCGGCTCGAGCTCCCACCATCCGGGGAGCTTGCTCACGTGGACGAGGCCTGTGGCGCCCGTCTCGAGCTCGACGAAGAGGCCGAATGCGGCCGTGCTTACGATGTTCCCTTCGAGAACCTCCCCCACACGGTCGCGCATCAGCCACATCAGCGTGTACTCGTCCGCGGTGCGCTCGCAGATCATGGACCTGTACTCCCTCTCGGAGATGTTGCCTGCGACCCCGGCGAGGTCCTCGGGAGGCTCGTCGCCGAGCAGGGCGCGGTGAACGAGGACATCGGCGTAGCGCCGGATCGGAGACGTAAAGTGTGTGTAGTGCTCCAGCGCGAGGCCATAGTGGCCGAGGTCATCGGGAGAATACAGGGCGCGGGGAATGGAGCGTAGGATCAGGTAGTTCACCGCGTCTGACTTGGCCATCTGGGAGATCGTCCCAAGGTTCTCGGGCGTCGGCTCGGCCTGCATCCCGACGGCTGCGAGCCTCTCTCCAAGCAGTTCCAGAGACTCCGTGCCTGGCCTATCGTGCACCCTGAAAACGCCGCCCTTCTTCCCTTGCACCATCTTTGCGACCGACTCGTTGGCGAGGACCATTAGCTCCTCGATCAACTCCCTGGCCGGCGTCGAACGGCGAACTCCAGCACCCACGGGCACACCGTCTTCGTCCATCCTGTACTCCGGCTCCCGCCCACCGAGCTCGAGTTTGCCCCGCCTCGCCGCCCGCGTCCTGAGCCTACGCGAGAGCTCGTAAGCAGACGTTACCAGGTCCGCTCTCTCCACCGTTACATCACTGTGCAGGAACGCGTCGACTGCCTCGTAGGTAAGCCTGGCATCGCTTACGATGGTGCTCCGGTAAGCCCTGTAGTTCCTGGTTTCGCCCTCGCCGGTGACCTCCATCTCCACCGTTACGGCGGCCCGCTCTGAGTGCGGTCGCAGGGAGCAGACGTCGTTCGACAGCCGCTTGGGAAGCATCGGCGCCACGGTCCCGGGAAGGTATACGGAGTTGCCCCTGTATGCGGCCTGCCTGTCGAGCGCGGAGCCAGGCTCGACGTAATGGGTCACGTCGGCTATATGAACCCATACCTTGAAGCCATCTGCTGTACGCTCGACCGAGATCGCATCGTCGAAGTCTTTGGCGTCGGCGCCGTCTATCGTCACCGTGGGGAGGTAACGCAGGTCTATGCGCTCCCCGATCTCCCTATTTGCGACGGCATCGGCCTCCTCATCGACCTTCCCCGGGAACTCGCGGGAGGTCCCGATGGAGGCGAAGAGCGCCTCATAGACGTTGCGCGGGTCCTCGGAGGGCCCGATAATGCGCGTTACCTCGCCGCGCAGCGAGCGGTTCTTCTCGCGAGCGTTCACGAGGACTATGTCGCCGGCCTCGGCGCCTCTGCGAAGCTTGCGTGCGACCAGCACAGGACGTCGCTCCTCGACGAAGAGCGGGTCTGCTACCGAGTACTTCCCCCGACGAACCAGCATGGCCGGTAGGATCAAGAGAGATCTCCGATCAGAGGTATCTGATTGGGCACCCAGTGAGTCTATCATGCGGCTTCGCCGCGCATTTCAGCAATCCATCAGCAAGTCAGCACGCTCAGGCCTTGCGGCCTTCGCTTGTCAGCACTTCAGCTTGTCAGCTTTCACGTGCCAAGCCCTGGCTGAAATGCTGACAAGCCGCCCCAGGCGGCGTGCTGACATGCTGAAGATATGGCGCCTGCGGCGCTATATCTTCCTCAGGAATCTTGTTACGGAGAGGAAGCTGCCGATTACGCCGATGCCTACTCCTACGGCGATCAGGAGGATCAGGGTCGAGAAGGCGTTTACCGCGCCGCTGGAGATCGGTACGTAGGGGAGGGCGTTGTGCGCCCAGTCGACGAAGAGGAGGTTGATCCAGATTACCGCGAACGCTGCGAGGCTTGCGCCGACGAAGGCCTGGAGCAGTCCCTCGAAGACGAAAGGCGTGCGCACGAAGCCGTCCGAGGCGCCGACCAGCTTCATTACCTCTATCTCCTTGCGCCTGGCGAAGATGGAGAGCCTGATGGCGTTGGAGATAAGGAGTACGCTGGCGATCAGGAACAAGAGCGTGGCCCCGTAGAGGCCCCAGATCACGTACGAAGTCACCGAGTTGAGGCGGTCGATGGTCTGCTGCGGGTAGCTGAGGTTCCGCTCCGTAAACCCTTCTTGTTTTAGCCTCCCTGCCACATCGTTGGCGCTATCAGGGTCTGTAAGTTGGATCTGCACGGATGCGGGGAATACGCCCTGATCGAGGTCCTCGTACAGGTCGGGCTGGTCCTCGAACTTATCCTTGAACTCGGCGAACGCCTGCTCTTCTGAGACTTTGGTTACGCTGGCTACTTCGGGCCAGCTTTCGACCTCGTTCGCAAGCGCGTCGACCTCCTGGCTTGTGGCATCAGTCATGAACGCTTCGACGCTGACGTCCTCGCGCACTGAGTCTATTATGCTCTGGATGTGGGCGCTGAGGAGCAGGCCGAGCCCGAGGACCAGGATGCAGATGAACGTGGTGGTGACGGCGGTGATGCTCATGAGCAAATTCAGGCGGAGGTTCTTTACCGCCTCGCCCAGGAAGAACCCCAGGTTAAACCTCATCAGCGTAGGCCCCCTTCACCTTGTCACGGACGAGACGCCCCTCCTCGAGGGCGACTACCCGCTTTCGCATCACGTCGACCATCTCCCTGTCGTGGGTCGCGACCAGGACCGTGGTGCCCATGCGGTTGATCCTGTGCAAAAGCTGCATGATGCCGACGCTGGTTGTGGGGTCGAGGTTGCCCGTCGGCTCGTCGGCGACGAGTATGGGCGGTTGCGAAACGAAGGCCCTGGCTATGGAGACGCGCTGCTGCTCGCCGCCTGAGAGCATGTCGGGGTATTTCTCCGTCTTCCCCGAGAGGCCCACGAGGTCGAGTATCTGGGGCACTTTCGTGCGGATCGTACGCCGTTTCTGGCCCGTGACCTCCATCGCGTAAGCAACATTCTCGGCCACCGTCTTGTTCGGAAGTAACTTGAAGTCCTGAAAGACGCACCCGATATCCCGGCGCACGCGCGGGATCCTACGCCGCGGCACGGACGAGAGTCTGGTGCCGTTCACGTAGATGGCCCCCGCCGAGGGTTCCATCTCTTTGAGGATCAGGCGCACTATGGTCGACTTGCCCGAGCCGCTCGCCCCTACCAGGAACACGAACTCACCTGAATCTATCCCGAGGTTCACCCGCTCGAGGGCAACGGTGTCGTTACCGTAAACCTTGGTGACGTTGTCGAATCGGATCATTACCTCTCCACGCGTGGTTTGCCGGCCGCTGACCTCCGGGTTTGGTTCGAAGTCCCCCTCCAGGGCCGACCATCGGAGACGATAACAACAACCGCAGGCGTTATCAACCGCCGGGGTACGCGCCGAGCGGTATGCTAGGTACCCTCCCGCTGAGTATGAACCGCCCGTCCTCGGTCTCGACGCCGGAGATCCTGGTCTGGTAAGGCAGACGGTCGAGGGGATACTCGAAGTCGGCACCGGCTAGCAGCTTGTCTGCGAGAGCATCGGGCACCCGAACCCCGGCCGCTGTAAGGCCCAGCGGCTCGAAGATTAGCTTTCCGTCTCGCAAGGCCTGGCTCCCCTTCTACAGAGACCGGGAACCGTGTGCCTAGTGCCGAAACCTCCGAATGGACGACCACCCCGTCATCCTGCACGTCCACGCCTCTGATGGGTATCTCGGAGTCAGCCTTCACAAGGCGCGAGACCTCCGCCTCGGGCACGTCGATCCGGAGATCTCCCGATAGAGGCTCCCTACCCACCACGCGGCCCTCTCTTATGGTGGTCCAGACGTTTATGTCGAAGGGCTCGAGGTCGATGCGAGCCTTCTTTGCCGTTACGCCGCCAAGATCGGTGTTCTTCATAACGATACGGCCACCCGAGAACTCGCCAGCAAGCATCCTCAAGGGTGGGTCGCTCTTCAGCTCTACATCGGGCTGCTTCTCGGTCCCGAGACGGGCCTTGACGTCACGGGCGACGGCGTACTCGAGTAGCGAAGGCAAGAAAGTGTAGGGGCCGACAAGGAAGACGACAAGGATGGGCACGAGCACGGCCGCGATGACGCTCCGCATGATGCTAGGCCGCGGTCCTGTTCTTCAAATAAGCGTAGACAAACGCATCGAGGTCGCCGTCGAGCACCCTGTCCACGTTCGCGGTCTCTTCGCCGGTGCGGTGGTCCTTTACGAGCTTGTAGGGGTGGAGCACGTAGGACCGGATCTGCGATCCCCACTCGATCTCGGCCTTCTCCCCGCTCTGCGCGGCAATCTCCTGCTCCCGCTTCTCGCGCTGTAGCCCGAAGAGCCGCGCCCGCAAGACTCGCATGGCCACCTCGCGGTTCTGGTGCTGGCTGCGCTCGTTCTGGCACTGGGCCACGATACCGGTCGGGAGGTGCGTGATCCTGACCGCCGAGTCGGTCTTGTTGACGTGCTGGCCGCCCGCCCCCGAGGCCCTGTAGGTATCCACCTTGAGGTCTTTCTCGTCGATCTCGACCTCGACGGCCTCGTCGACTACGGGCGCGACGGCGACGGAGGCGAAGCTGGTGTGCCTCCTTGCGCCGGCGTCGAAAGGGCTGATCCTGACGAGACGATGCACCCCGCGCTCGGCTGAGGAGAGCCCGAAGGCATACTCCCCGGAGACGGTGAAGGTGGCGCTCTTTATGCCTGCCTCCTCGCCCTCGGTGTACTCGATGACCTCGAGCCCGAAGCCCCGCCGCTCGGCCCAGCGCCGGTACATGCGCGCAAGCATCTCGGCCCAGTCCTGCGAATCTACCCCGCCAGCGCCGGAGTTTATGGTGAGTATGGCGTCGCCATCGTCGTATTCGCCGGCGAACAGCCTGGCTACCTCTTGCTCTTCGAGCACCCGCTCGACCCGCCGCAGCTCCTCATCGACCTCGGGGATAAGGTCATCGCCCTCCTCGGCGAGCTCGAGAAGTTCCCCCGAATCCGAGAGGCGCTCCCTCAAGGTGTCGAGGAGCTCGATCCTGCCCTGCACCCGCGAGAAGCGTGCTGATACAGCCCTGGCCGCATCGGGATCGTCCCAGAAACCAGGGCGGCTCATGTCCTCGCCGAGTTCTTCGGCCTCCGTGCGCAACCGCTCCACGCCGAAAAACGCCTCGAGCTCTGCGAGGCGCCCTTCGAGTTCGGAGGTCTTGTCCTTGAGCTCCGTCACTAACCTGCCTGGGCTTCGGACGCGAGCGGCGGCGCGCCCGGCTGCCCGTGACACTTCTTGTACTTCTTGCCGCTACCGCACGGACAGAGCTCGTTACGTCCGATCTTGGCCGCAGTCTTGCGCGGGCTCTTTTGAGGCTGGTTCGGCTCTTCGCCGCCGCTGTAGGAGAGCTGCTGTATCTCCTCCTCGCGCACCTTGATGTTCTCCACGCGGTAGATGTAAGTGACGTAGTCAGCCTTCAGTCCCCGCTCCATCTCCTGGAAGATGTCGAAACCCTCCCGCTTGTACTCGACCAGCGGGTCACGCTGGGAGAGGCCACGCCAGCCGATTCCCTCGCGCAGGTAGTCCATCTCGTAGAGGTGTTCCCGCCAGCGGGAATCGACCACCGAGAGCAGTGTCCGGCGCTCGGCCTCCTCGAAAGTGGCCACCCCGTCGCCGCGCGCGAGCCCACGTCTCTCGAGCTCGGCGGTCCGCTCGTCCCACTCGGTCTTGCGCTCCTCGAGGCGCTCGTTGGCGTCCTCGAGGACCATCGCGAGGACCTCGGCGGCCGTCAACCTCTCGACGTCGATGGACTCGAAGTCGATAGTGCTCGGGTAGAAGCGGTTCACTTCGGTCGTGAGGGCATCCAGGTCCCAGTCTTCTGGGTAGACATTCTCGGAGACGTATTCGGAGACTACTTCTGTGAGCACATCGTCCACGTAGGACTTCGTGTCGACGTCTTCGCCCATGAGGATGTCGCGCCTTATCGCGTAGATCACCTCGCGCTGCTTGTTTAGGACGTCGTCGTACTCGAGAATGCGCTTGCGCATCTGGAAGTTGCGGCTCTCGACCTGCTCCTGGGCGCGCCGCACCGAGTTGGAGATCATACCCGCCTCGATCGGCACGTCCTCTTCTAGCCCGATGCGCTCGATGACCCCCTGCATCCGCTGGCCGCCGAAGAGCCTCAGGAGCTCGTCCTCGAAAGACAGGTAGAACCTCGACTCGCCCTGGTCTCCCTGCCTCCCAGAGCGGCCCCTCAGCTGGTTGTCTATGCGGCGGGCCTCGTGACGCTCGGTGCCGAGGACGTAGAGCCCCCCGAGCTCGGCTACTCCCTCGCCGAGCTTGATGTCGGTACCACGGCCGGCCATATTCGTCGCTATGGTCACGGCGCCCTGCTCGCCGGCCTCGGCGATGATCTCCGCCTCCCGCTCGTGCTGCTTGGCGTTTAAGACGTTGTGTGCGATCCCACGCCGATTTAGCAGCGCCGCGAGGCGCTCCGAGACGTCCACGGAGACCGTGCCTACGAGCACGGGCTGGCCCTTTTCGTTTCGCTCGACGATATCCTCTACGACGGCTTTGTGCTTTGACTTCTCGGTCTTGTAGACGAGGTCGTCTTTGTCGTCCCTGATCATGTCCTCGTGCGTCGGGATGGAGACGACTTCCATCTTGTAGGTGTGCATGAACTCGTCGGCCTCGGTCGCCGCCGTTCCCGTCATGCCGGAGAGCTTGTCGTACATCCTGAAGTAGTTCTGGATGGTGATGGTGGCCACGGTCTGGTTCTCTTCCTTGATCTCGACACCTTCTTTGGCCTCGATGGCCTGGTGGAGCCCCTCAGAGTAACGCCTGCCCTCGAGCACACGCCCGGTGAACTCGTCGACGATGTAGACCTGCCCATCGGTGACGATGTACTCGTCATCTTTGTGGAAGAGCGTCTGGGCCCTCAGCGCCTGGTTAAGGTGGTTGACGAGGTTGGTGTTGACGTCGTCGTAGAGGTTCTCTATGCCGAGGGCCATCTCGACCTTCTCGACACCGCTCTCAGTCGGGGCTACCTGCTGCTTTTTCTCGTCCACCTCGTAGTCTTCGCCACTTTTCAGGCGCGGAACGATGGCTGCGAAGCGGTAGTAGACGTCAGCGGCAGTCTCGGGCATACCCGAGATGATGAGCGGGGTGCGCGCCTCATCGACCAGGATGGAGTCGACCTCGTCCACTATTCCGAAGTTGAGCTCGCGCTGGACGAGCTGGTCGGTCGAAGTCGCTATGTTGTCCCTGAGGTAGTCGAATCCGAACTGCGCATTCGTACCGTAGGTGACATCGGAGTGGTAGGCGATCTTCCGCTCGTCGAAGTTCATGCTCTCCTGGACGAGGCCGACCTCGAGGCCGAGGAAAGTGTAGATCTCACCCATCCAACCCGCGTCGCGGCTGGCCAGGTAGTCGTTGACGGTGACGACGTGGACGCCTTTGCCATCCAGGGCATTTAGGTAGACGGGCATAGTTGCCGCGAGGGTCTTGCCCTCGCCCGTCTTCATCTCAGCGATCTTCCCCTCGTGCAAGACTATGCCGCCCATTACCTGCTCGTCGAAGGGCCGCATCCCGAGGGTACGCCTGGAGACCTCCCGCACGACGGCGAAGGCCTCGGGCAACAGGTCGTCGATGGTCTTCCCCCCGGCGAGCCTCTCGCGAAACTCCTCCGTCTTCTCCCGCAGCTGTGAGTCGGAGAGCTTCTCCACCTCGGGCTCCAACGCCGAGACCTCCTCCACGCGCCGCTGGAGGACCTTGACCTTGCGGCCCTCGCCCATCCTCAATATCTTCGTCAACAAGTTCGCCAAGACAAGCTACCTCGCAGTAGTGGTCGTACCGGACTAACGGGCAGGCTCTATGAGCCCGTAGTCTCCGTCACGACGCCGGTATACCACATTTATATCACCGGTATCGGCGCTCGTGAACACGTAGAAGTCGTGGTCGAGGAGCTCCAGTTGGAGGACCGCCTCCTCGGCGCCCATAGGCTTCATCTGGAACTGCTTGGTCCTCACGATGCGGGCCTCGATCTCCTCTTCTTCCTCAACGATGAAGGGTTGCGCCACGCCTGGCGCCACGTCCGGCGTATTCTTGAGCTGGCCTTGCCAGCGGTCGATCTGACGCCCCCTGAAGCGCTTGACCTGCCGCTCGAGCTTGTCCGACATCCTATCGATGGAGGCGTACATGTCTTCGGAGGCCTCACTGGCCTTGAGCACGGACCCGTTGATGAACAACGTTGCCTCGGCCACCTCGGGCTCGGAGATGGCGCGGTTGCGCTCGTGGATGAGCTCTACCTCGGCCCGCGAGGCGGTGCGCTCGTCGTCGAAGAACCTGGCGACCCGCTCCACTTTCTCCCAGGCGTAGCGCTCGAGCGCCTCCGTCACAGGGATATTGCGGCCTTTGATCAGTATATCCAATGGGGCTGCCTCCCTTCGGTCTACAAGGCTACAGGCATCAGGTTTCAGGTATCAGGTCTTTCGATAGAGCCTCCTAGCACGGTACTGCGCCGCGACCAGCCTGCAAGTGATTGGCTCTTGGCCAAAACGTAACAACACGCCAAGCCTTCCTGAAGCCTGCTGACTCTGACACTACTCAAACCGTCCTACACAGACTCAGGGCGTGGACTTCGTCCGCTCCTGCGCGGACTAGTGTTCCGGCGCACGCGCTCATGGTCGCTCCTGTGGTAAAGACGTCGTCAACGAGTAGTATCTTGCCGCGCAGAGGTCTTGTGGCCGTATAGGCGCCGGCGACATTGGCCCGCCTCTGGGCCGCCGAGAGTTCGACCTGGTCCCTTGTGCTGCGCACGACTTCTAGTGTATCCGATACGGTTGCCTTAATCTTCTCGGCGACGCCACGGGCGAGCAGTTCGGCCTGGTTGAAACCCCTCTTTCTCAGGCGCAAGCGGTGCAGCGGGACGGGCACGACGGCGTCGAAACGGCCATCGTCGAGGACCTGCAACATTAGCGGCGTGGCCAACCTCTCGACCACTCGTTTGTAGCCGCGGTACTTTAGGGCGTGGACTATCTTCTTGCCTACGCCCTCGTACTTCAGCGGCGCCTTCGCGCTCTCGAAACCGAAGTCGACGTTCTTGCACTCCTCGCACACGAACGTCGCGAAGGCGGTCGGCAGCCCGCAACGCCTGCAAACGGGGCTGCCAACGCCGGGGAGCGCCTCGAAGCAAGTGCGGCAGAGTACGTCGCTAGCCCGCCGTTCACAGCCGACGCAGCGCTCGGGATAGAAAAGATCAGCGAGGGCGGCGAGGTAGAGTTTCAGGTTTCAGGCATCAGCATACGGTTTCGGATCAGCAGTCGAGCGACACCTCGCGTTCGAAACCCGGGCCGGTCGTCCGAACGCTTCTACCCATAGTCGGACGTAGCGGGCGTCGACTTTAACGACCGAAGCCTGAAGCCTGACGAAGCTAGAACCTCAAGCTGCGGGGCGAGACGACGACGCCGGGGTTCACGCGGATCCCCTGGTCGAGGACGTTTCCCTCGCCGACCACGCAGCCGGCGCCGAGTACTGAGAGGCCACGCACGATGGAGTTGTTGCCGACCCTGGCACGCGGACCTATGACAGAACCGCGCACGATAGCGCCAGCCTCTACCTCGGCGCCGTCGAGGAGGATGCTCCCCTCGACCACGGCCCCCTCCCCCACCACGCAGCCCGTTCCTAGAGAGGAACGCCCACCTATGGTGGCGAGGGCCGAGATCCTGCACCCTTCGGCTATCGAGACCGGGGGCAAGAGCCTGACGTTCTTGCCGAGCTCGACCGAGGGGTCGACGTCCAGGTACTCGAAACCCTCACGCGCGCCGACGGCGCCGGAGAGGACGTCGTGGGAGGCTGCCAGGTAGCTGCGCGGCGTCCCTATATCCCGCCAGTAAGAGCTTGTGATGTTTGCCCTGAGCCTGCCGCTCTCCTGCAGTTCGGGGAAGATCTCACGCTCGATGGAGACCTCGCGGTCGGGCGGGATCATACCGAGTACCTCGGGCTCGAGCACGTAGACGCCAGCGTTGACCAGGTTCGTCGTCACCTCGTCGGCGGCCGGCTTCTCGATAAAGCGGTGCACCAGCATCTCGTGGTCGACCTCGACGAGGCCGTACGCCGTCGGGTCCTCTACGCTCGTCAGGACTATCGTGGCCAGGGCGTCGGAGGCTTTGTGCACCTCTATCGTCCTGGCGAGGTCCATACCCGTGAGCACATCGCCGTTGACGACGACCAGCGTGTCGCCGTCGAGGTATTTCTCGGCGTTCTTGATGCCGCCGGCCGTCCCGAGGGCTTGATTCTCGACGGCGTAATCCACGGAGAAACCAGTGAGGTCCTGCTTGTCGCAGAGGTAGGCCTGGATCGGGTCTGGAAGGTACCCTAAAGAGAGCACCGCGCCATCGAGGCCGGCACTGCGCAGAAAGTCCAGCATGTACCCCATAAAGGGACGGTTGCGGAGCGGCACCAGCGACTTTGGAATGTCGTAGGTGACAGGCCGCAGCCGGGTCCCCTGACCACCAACCAGTACGACAGCTTGCATTAACCTAGCTTACACCAGGCACGGATCTCAGACCAATACGAAGCGGGCGATCTATGTTCTCTTGCGGGAAGGTCAGGGAATGAACTCTGTTGCTCACGCCAAGCCCGAGGCTCCGACCAGCGCGGAGAGTGGGATGATGAGCAGGCCGAACAGGGTGGCGAGGACGGCCAGCACGTAGACGGAGAACCTGACGGCGCCGTTTCCTCTAGACGTGACCGTATCCGTTGTCGGCTCCTCGAAGATCATGTTCCTGATGATGCCGAAGTAGTACGGGACTGAGAGCACGGTGTTGACGACGAGCGCGCCGACGACTATGTAGACGAGGATAGAGCCCGTCGGGGCACCTGCGATGATGATCCAGAGCTTCCCGAAGAATCCCGAGAGCGGGGGTATGCCGACTAGCGCGGCCATGAACAGGGCCATGCTCGCCGCCACGCCCGGGTTCGTCCTGACGAGACCGTTGTAGTTCTTTGCGTCCTCGCCTACGAGGTCTATGACGAGGAAGGCGCCCATGTTCATAACGGCGTAGGCGGCCGTGTAGATCAGGACCGCCTGCACGGCGAACGCGACCCCGCCTCCCTGGAGCGCCGCGAAGGCGGCCAGGATGTACCCCGTGTGGGCTACCGAACTGTACGCGAGCATCCGCCTGACGTTGCGCTGTCTGAGGGCGAAGAGGTTGCCGACGAACATCGTTATGATCGCCAGGAAGGCCATCACCGCAGTCCAGGTCGGCGCGGCCCCTGGCATTCCTTCGAGCAGGATCCGCAGGAGGACCGCGAACGTCGCAGCTTTCGGTCCTACCGAGAGGAAGGCGGCCGCGCTCGTAGGGGCGCCCTGGTAGGCGTCCGGGGTCCAGAAATGGAAGGGCGCCGCCGAGAGTTTGAAGGCGAAGCCCGAGATCATGAGCACGAGCCCGAGGACGGCGACGGGGGTGAGGGTGCCCGTGAACGTGTCAGCAACGTCCGAGAGCATCGCTGAGCCCGAGACGCCGTAGATCAAGACGATGCCGTAGAGCAGCACGGAGGAGGCGATGACGCCGGTGATGAAGTACTTCATCCCGCCCTCAGCACTCTCGCGGCGGCTCCTGTCGAAGGCGACCATAGCGTAGGAAGGTATCGTCGCCAGCTCGATCGCGAGGAAGATGCCGAAGAGGTCGCGCATGGAGACGAGGAGCGTCGAACCGAGCACGACGGAGAGGATGAGCGTCAGATACTCGGGGGCGTCGCCGGTCTGGCCCGACCAGCGGGCCGCCGCGAGCACGGCGAAGAAGGCCGACCCTGCGACTATCAGCTTGAAGTAAAGTGCGAAGCCGTCGACCACGAAGCCGTCGCCGAAGAAGCTTCCCGAGAAGCCGCTAGCAAGTAGAACGGCGGCGCTCGCGAACACGGCCAGCGTCCCGATGGCGGCCAGGCTGGCTGCGATCCCTGTGTTGCTATCGCTGTACACGCCTACCATGAGAACCAGGATCAGGAACCCAGTAGAGATCAGCTCAGGCAAGAGCGCGATGAATGCCTGTCCTGTCATAGCCTCTAGCTACCCCCTATCACGCTCAGTACGGCATCTACGGCCGGGCGCTGGATATTCATCAGCAGGGCCGGGAAGATGCCGAGTACGACGAGCAACACTGCCAGCGGCACTACAGAGGCCATCTCGGCCGGCCCCGCGTCCCCGACCTCCTCGTAGGCGGGACGCTCTATGGGGCCGAAGATCACACGCGCGAGCATGTAAAGCAGGTACATCGCCGAGAGTATGATCCCGAGCGCCGCGAGTACTCCCTGTACCGGGAACGTCGCGTAAACGCCCATGATGCTCATGAACTCGGAGACGAAGACGGCGAGCCCCGGCAAACCCATCGCGGCGAGGGCACCGAGGGCCAGGAGCCCTCCTGCCCACGGCATCCTGGCTGCCAGCCCGCCGAGGTCCTCGATGCGGCGAGTCCCCGTGCGGGCCGCAATAACGCCTACGAGGATGAAAAGGAGGGCGGAGTAGAGTCCGTGTGAGACCTGCTGGAAGACGGCCCCGTTAAGGCCGACAGCGTTGCCCGAGGCGGCGCCGAGAAGGATAAAGCCAAGCGTTCCTATGGATGAGTAGGCTACGAGCGCCTTGAGGTCGGGCTGCAAGAAAGCTACGAACGCCCCGTAGACTATGTTGATCACCCCGAAAGCAGCGACGTAAGGTAGGAAAGGCTCGACGCCCTGGGGTAGAAGGGGGATGGCTACACTGATCAAACCGTAGGTCCCTAGCTTCGGCAGCACCCCGGATAGCAGCACGTTAGTCGAAGTCGGGCTCGAAACGTACACGTCGAGAAGCCAGCTGTGCAGCGGCACGGCCGGCACTTTTACCAGCAATCCGAAGAGGATCGGGGCCGCAACGGCGATCTGGGCGGTCCGCGAGAGGCCGCCACCGCCGCCGAGGGCGTCCATATCGTAGGTATCCGCGAGGATACCGAAAGCCAGGAATCCGGCCAGCATTACCGTCGAGCCGAGGAACGTGTAGATGAAGAACTTGATCGCAGCCGGACGCCTGTTCTCGTCCCCCCAGACGCCGACGAGCAAATACATGGGGATCAGCGTGATCTCGAAGAAGACGTAGAACAGTATCAGATCCTGCGCCGCGAAGACCCCGAGCATCCCTACTTCGGCGACGAAGATCGCGGCGAAGTACTGCTTGAGGTTTCGGTGCACGTCCAATGAAGCCAGAATCGCTATTACCGTGAGGAACGTCGAGAGGAAGAACATACCGAACCCGAGACCGTCCAGGCCGACGCGGTAGCCTATGTTCAGAGACCTTATCCAGGTTACGTCCTGGGTGAGCGCGGCCACGCCGAGATCGTCCCCGAAGGCGAAATAGACGTAGACCGAGAGGATCAAAGGTATGGCCGCGACCCCGAGGGCTGCGTAGCGCAACAGACGCTCCTCGTCGGGCAGGAGCATCACCAGGATGGCGCCGAGCAGCGGGATGAAGATAGTAAGTGTCGTTATCATAGTCGGGCCCCTACCGCGAAAGCGGCGACCGTTATCAGGACGATCAAACCAACGACCATCACCGCGTACTGCGCCCCTACTATGACGCCGATGATCAGGACGCTCAGCAGTATAAACAGGGCGTAGGCCTGGACCCCGCCGCTCTGAAGCCTCTGCAACAGCCCGCCGGTCCCGAGAGTCCCGCGTCCGACTCCGCCAACGAGACCGCCGATGACGTTACGGTCGAACCCTCGGGTAGCCCTTCCGAGCCACATCGCGAACCTCACGACCGTCGCGCCGTAGAGATCGTCGAAGTACCATCCCTTGTCCAAGAACGTGTGGAGCCGGGAGAATCTGGCGGCGAAGGCTCTCCTGCCCACTCAGGCCTCGCGACGTAGAGCGCGTAGGCGAGCCCTACCCCGAGGAGGGCGACGACTACCGAGATCCCGCCGAGCGCGAAGCTGAAGGCGTGCTCTTCGAGGCCGAGCGTCGAGACTGCGAACTCGCTTGGCTGTACGAACTCGCTGAAATAGTCCCTTATGGGAAGACCGAATCCTTCCGGTATCCCGACCCAGCCGCTCACGATGGCGAGGAAGGCGAGGATCATCATCGGCCCCGTCATGATCCCTGGCGACTCTGTGGCCCCCCTGGCCGGCTCGGTGCGCGGCTCGCCGGTGAAGGCGAGGAAGATGGCGCGGAAGATGTAGAAGGCTGTGAGGAATACGGTCAGCAGCGCCATGCCGAAGAGCAAGTAGTAGTGCTCCTCGTAGGCTGAGGCGACGATCGCGTCTTTGGACCAGAAGCCTGCGAAGGGGAAGATCCCCGAGAGCGAGATGCCAGCTATGACCATGGCCCAGAACGTGATCGGCATCCTGCGCCTCAGTCCCCCCATCTCGAAGAGGTTGTAGGAGTCCATCGCGTAGATGATGCTGCCGGCGCACAGGAACAGGAGGGCCTTGAAGAAGGCATGGTTGTAGAGGTGGAAGATGCCTGCGGTATAGGAACCGAGCCCGAGGCCCAGCATCATGTATCCGAGCTGCGAGACGGTGGAGTAGGCGATCACACGCTTTATGTCCTTCTTGACCAGCGCCATGGTCGCGGCCATCAGCGCCGTAAAGCCGCCGATGTAGGCGACGACGAGCATAGCCGTCGGGCTCTGGACGAAGATGTCGTAGGTGCGCGCCACGAGATAGACGCCAGCCGCGACCATGGTCGCGGCGTGGATCAGGGCGCTCACGGGCGTGGGACCCTCCATCGCGTCGGGGAGCCACACGTGCAAAGGGAACTGGGCGCTCTTGCCTACGGCTCCGATGAAGACGAGTATGACGGCCGTGGTGAACAGAGAGCCGCCGATGAACCCGGCCTGCGCGGCCTCCGAGATGTCCGTGAAGGCCGTAGAGCCTGTGGTCGCCCAGAAGATGATGATCCCGACGAACAGCGCGGCGTCCCCGATCCGGGTGACGACGAAGGCCTTTACAGCGGCGTCGCGGGCAGAAGGCTTCTCGAACCAGTGTCCGACGAGCAGGTAGGAGCACAGGCCGACGAGCTCCCAGAAGACGTAGAGCTGGATGAAGTTCGGCGCGAGCACCAGCCCGAGCATCGAGGCCGTGAACAGATTGAGCACCGCGTAGAACCAGGCGAAGCGTTTGTCGCCCTCCATGAAACGCGCCTGAGTAGAGCTGGATCATTAAGCTGACGAAGCTAACCACGACGAGCATCACCGCGGCCAGCCCGTCGATGTACACGCCCATCGGGAACGAGCCGCCCTGGCCGAGGTCTATCCAGTTGACCGAGAACTCTATGGGTGTCCCGCCGCCGGGGACGATGCCGGCGACGAACAACAAGGCGAAGACCGAGAAGACGAGCGAGATGGTCACCCCGAGTATGGCGACGTACTGGGCGTTCTCCTTGAGGAGGCGTCCGGTGAGGACCAGCACGAGGAAGACCAGCGCGGGTAGCGTTGGTATGGCCGTGATAATCAGCTGTTGGCCTAAGGTCTGCACTAGTTCCCTTCTAGCCCCTCATCGAGGTTACTTCGTCGACGTTCACGGTCCGCCGCGAGCGGAACACGGCGAGCACGATCGCGAGCCCTACCGCGAGCTCCGCCGCGGCTATGGCGATCACGAGCACGGCGTAGCTGACGCCGAGGCCCCCGGCGTTGGGGAGATAGTCTGCGAAGGCAACGAGCGTGAGGTTGACGCCGTTTATCATGAGCTCGACGCACATAAAAATGACGACGGCGTTGCGACGGATCAAGGCCCCCCACGTCCCTATGGCGAACAGGATCGCGCCGACTACCAGGTACCCTTCGAGGGGCGGCGCCGAGACCAGCGCGTCCAGAAATTGCTGTGCTTGCGTCGGGATCTGGGGCACTACTCTTGCACACCCCTGTCGACGCCTCCTCCGATCTTGCGTCGGCTCACGACGATGGCCGCGACGACGGCGACGAGGAGCAGCACCGAGGCAACCTCGTAGAGCAGGGTGAAGATCTCAGCCCCCTGGCTGACGCCGAGCAGGTCCCGCCCGAAAGCGCCGACCTCGCGCGGCCCGTTCCCTGCCTCGGTCCCTCCCCAGTCCTCGGCGGAGAGTACGTAGGCCAGGAAGGCCCCGACGCCCACGGCCACGAGCAAGCCAGCCCAGAACTGGCGATTGATTATGGAGCGGTATCTCCTTACCTGGGGCTTCTGCGTGAACATGATCCCGAACAGGATCACCACCGTAACAGCCCCGACGTAGATGAGTACCTGGAAGGCGGCGAGCGCAGGGGCGTTGAGCATCACGAAGTACCCGGAGATGCCGAGGAACGACCCAGACATAAAGAGCGCCGAGTGGACGACGCTGCGGCTCAACACGACCCCGAGCGCCGAGACCAGCGTCATCCCGGCCAGGAAGACGAACGCGACCGTCAAGCCGCGTCGTCCTTCTCGGACACTGGTTGCTCTACGGTCCTTGGAGCTTTTTTCCCAGTAGGCTTTTTCTTCTTCTTCACGGTGGGCTTGGGGTCTACTGTAGGGTCGACTGGAAGCTCACCGAACTGCCTGGCGAGCTCCAGGCGGTTGTAGGCCTGCGCCTCGAACTCTTCGGTGTGGTAGATGCAGTTGACCGGGCAAACCTCGACGCAGAGCGAGCAGTACATGCAGCGTGAGTCGTCGATCACGAACCCTACAGCGAAGGGCTTCGGCTTGCCCGAGCCGTCGGCGTCGCGCTTGGTCGATTCGATCGAGATGCAGTGGTCGGGGCAGATCCTCATGCACTGCAGGCACGCGATGCAGCGGTCCATGTCGACCGTGAGCATCCCTCGGCTCCGCTCGGGGAGCTCGCGCTTGTATTCGGGGTACTGGCGGGTGATCTTCTGCCCGAAGAGGTGCTGCAGGGTCACCCCCATCCCCTTCAAAATGCCCTGTCCTACCTGTGGCATCGAAACCTCCTAAAAAACAAGCATAGCTCCGGCCGTGACGAACAGCCAGATCAGGGTGACCGGGACCAGAACCTTCCATCCGAGGTCCATGAGCTGGTCCATCCTGAGGCGGGGGACGCTCCAACGGATCCACTGGAAAGTAAACAAGATAAGCGCCGTCTTTATCCCGAACCAGACCCAGTTGAAAGGTCCAAGGTCGAGGAAAGGCAACGGCGGTTGCCAGCCGCCCAGGAACAACGTTACGGTGACCGCCGAGATAACCGCCATCGAGGCGAACTCAGCGGCCTGTATAAGGGCCCAGGTCATCCCCGAGTACTCGACCATGAAGCCGCCGACGATCTCGCTTTCCCCCTCAGGCAGGTCGAAAGGCACCCGCTTTACCTCGGCGAGCCCCGCTATGTAGAAGGTGATGAACATCGGGAGCTGCGGCAGGAAGTACCAGGTCCAGATCGTATCCCCCTGCGCCTGGACCACGTCCACGAGCGAGAGGCTCCCCGTGAGCATCACGACACCCAGAAGGCTAAGTATGAGCGGCACCTCGTAAGAGATCATCTGCGCCGCCCCGCGCAGGGCGCCTAGCAGCGAGAACGCCGAGCGGCTCCCGTAGCCGGCCATTACGACGCCGAGTGCTCCGATAGAGGTGATCGCGACGAAGAACAGTATCGCGACGTTGAGGTCGGCGACGACCGCGTCGGGCGCGAAAGGGACGACGAGCCAGACGAGCGCGGCCGGTATGAACATAGCGATAGGAGCCCCGAGGAAGACCCAAAGGTCCGACCTGCCAGGCGAGACGTTCTCTTTGGTAAACAGCTTGAAGACGTCCGCTGCCGGCTGCAACAGCCCGCGCGGTCCGACCCTATTAGGCCCGAAACGGAGGTGGATGTATCCGGAGACCTTCCTCTCTGCCATCGTCAGGACGGCAGCGAGGTTGAGCACGAGGAACAGGACCGCCCCAAAGGAGATGAGCAGCCGGATCGGCTCTACCTCGAGCAGGTTCAGTAACGTCTGCATCTACTTGTCCCACCCACCTGAGACGGGATCCACGAGGCCCATGATCGGCATGATATCTGGCAGGTAATGACCTGGCACGATCTCCTGCAGCAGCTGCATGTTGCAGAAACTCGGGTCGCGGTAATGGACCCTGTAGGGGGTGTCCGAGCCGTCAGAGACAACATGGACGGCGTACTCGCCGCGCGGGCTCTCTACGCGTCCGAAGCCCTCGCCCTCGTCCGGACGGATGCGGCGGCCCGTGTCCCCCATCACCTCGCCCTCGGGCATCTGCTCCAGGCACTGCTTTATGATGCTGATGCTCTGCAGGCACTCCGCGATGCGGACCCTGTAAGAAGCTTCGACGTCGCCTGCTGTATCTGTTATGACCTCGAACTGCAGCTCGGGGTAGACGCTGTAAGGGTAGTCGAGCCTGATGTCGAAATCGACGCCCGTACAGCGTAGCGCGGGGCCGGTAACGCCCATCTCGACCGCCTGCTCCTGCGTCATCTTCCCGACGTTGCGCGTGCGGGAGATGAAGATCTCGTTTCCCTGGATCAGGTCTACGAAATCCCTCTGGAAGTGGGCCTCCAGGCTCTCGATGTAATCCCAGATCTTCTGCGGAATATCCGGCGGGAGGTCGGCCTTGACGCCGCCTATCCTGATGTAGTGGAACATCATCCGCGCGCCTGTAACGGCCTCGAAGATGCTCTGTATACGCTCTCTTTCCCTGAAGGCGTAGAGGATCGGGGTGAAAGCCCCGAGCTCGAGCATCAGGAAGCCTATGGAGGGGATGTGGCTCGCCAGCCGCATGAGCTCGCACATGAGGACGCGGATGTACTCTGCCCTCGGCGGTATCTCCACGTCGAGCAGATCCTCGACCGCGAGGCAGTAGCCATGCTCGTTGTGCATGTTGGCGAAGTAGTCGAGCCTGTCGGTCAGCGGGATGACCGCAGGATACATGCGGTTCTCGGCGATCTTCTCGTGGCAACGGTGCAGATATCCCATCACGGGATCGCACCTGACCACGGTCTCCCCGTCGAGCTCGAGTATGAGCCGCAGGAGCCCGTGCATCGCGGGGTGCTGCGGTCCCATGCTCATGTCTATGGTCTCGAGCCCGAACTCGTCCCTGATATCGGGGCTTACGAGACGGCTGCTCGGCGGCTCGGTGAGCGCACCCTCATGTTCTGCGCGGCGTTCCTCTCCAAGCATGCCCTTACCTCAGTCCCTCGAAGGTGCGCTTAGTGCTGATCTCGAAGCTTTTGAGCAGCGGGTGGTGGTCGAAGTGGTCCTGCCACATGTACGTCCTCCTCAGGTCGGGATGACCCGCGAAAGCGACACCGAACATGTCGTAGGCCTCACGCTCGTGCCAGTTGGCCGTCGGATAGACGCCCGTGACCGTCCCTATAACTGGCTCATCACCCTCGATGGTCGTCTTGACCCTGACGGTCGCCCCACGGAAATCCATCAACTCGTAGGTAAGCTCGAAGTAGCCCTGCCTGTCGACGACCGTGATAAAGGAGAGGTGTGGGATGCCTAAAGCCTCGCGGGCCGTCGCCAGCACGGCAGGAACGTCATCTCTCTTTGCGACGATCCGCACTACGCTGTCTACGATCTCCGACTCTTCGAGGCCGTGGCGGTTGCCGAGACCTTCGAGGTAACGCTCCAGCCGGGTCTGGAGATCCCCTTCCGGCAACGTGAGGGCCACCTAGACGTTCTCCTCTTTCTCTGCGGCCTTTCTGGCTTTCGCCTCTTCCTTGAGCCTCTTCTTCACTTCTGGGGGGACCCAGCCGACGTCTGTCTGGGCGCCTGGCGGCATGCCTGCGCGCTCGAAGACGTAGGTGCGCTTGAGTGGTCTTATGCCCTCGAGGCGGGGAGCCTTGCCCTCGCTGATGCCCGTGTACTCGCGCTCGGGCAGGTATTCGTTGATCGTGCCGTCCTCGTTGACGAGCGCTGGCCGCGGCCTCTCGTAGCCAACCTGCTGGTCGCGCTCTATCTTCTTCTGCAGCGTCATGATCCCGAAGATCAGCGCCTCCGGACGCGGCGGGCACCCTGGCACGTACACGTCCACGGGTATTACCCTGTCGGCGCCCATCAGCACCGAGTAACCGTCAAGGAACGGGCCGCCCGAGATCGCACATGCCCCCATCGCTATGACCCACTTGGGCTCCGGCATCTGCTCGTAGAGGCGGGTCATCCGCTCGGCCATCTTGGTCGAGACGGTGCCCGAGACGATCATGACGTCGGCCTGCCTTGGGGAGGCCGCGAAGAATCCGGCGCCGAAGCGGTCGAGGTCGTTGTGGGCCATGCCCGTCGACATCATCTCTATCGCGCAGCAGGCCAGGCCGAACTGCAGCGGCCACAGCGAGTTCTTGCGGGCCCAGTTGAAGAGCTTGTCCGTACTCGTAGTAATAAGGTTCGGCTCGTTGAACTGTTGCATCACACCCATTTGAGGGCCCCCTTCTTCCAGGCGTAGACCAGGCCCACGGCCAGGATCGAAACGAAGATAACCATCTCCACGAAACCGTAGACGCCGAGGCTATCGTAGATGACCGCCCACGGGTACAAGAACGCCGCCTCCACGTCGAAGATGAGGAAGAGCAGGGCGAAGACGTAGTAGCGGACGGGGAAAGGCCGCCACGGGTCTGTTACCGTCGTCTCACCCGTCTCGTAGTTCTGCGCCTTGGTGCTCGACCTCCGGCCGGGCGAGATCAGGCGCGCAAGCACCAGCGTGGTTGCGACGAAACCCGTAATGAGCAACATGAAGATACCCACGTACAGATACACCATCCCGTAGGAAGCTCCCTGTTGCAACAGACCTAGCGCCAAACCTAGCCTTTCTGCCCGATAATCCAGTCGCAATATACCCGCGCAAGCAGCAACTTTCAAGGAGCTACTAACGGTAGCAAACGGCGAACAACAGCACGCCTGCTGCGCCGGCATGTCAGCACGCTCAGGCTAAAGCCTTCGCTTGTCAGCACTTCAGCATTTCAGCTTTCGCATGTGCAGGTCCTGGCTGAAATGCTGACAAGCGAGGCCGCAGGCCGAAGCGTGCTGACTTGCTGACAGCCTGCGCAGCAGGCGTGCTGACAAGCTGACAAGGCGCGAAGCGACGTGCTGACATGTTAGACTGGTTTCCGGAGAATCCAGCACTTACACAAGGGGGCGCGTGTGGCCTACGTTATAACCGAAACGTGTATCGGTACGAAGAACACGGCCTGCGTGGGTGCTTGCCCGGTAGACTGCATCTACGACGCCGGTGACCACTTCATAATCAACCCGGCGGAGTGCATCGACTGTTCCATGTGCATGCCCGAGTGCCCGGTGGAGGCCATCTACCCCGGCGACGAGGTCCCCGACTATCTGCAACAATACGCCACCAAGGCAGCCGAGTTCGACTACTCGAACGTCGCGCCTGGTGTCGAGATCAATTAGTCTGACGACTCATCCGGACAGGGGAACATGGCCGAGATAAAGCAGCGCAGCCTCGAGGAAGTAAAGGGTTTGGGCATCGAAGAGGCCGTCGAGATCATGCGCCAGGCCGGCATCGTCGGCGCTGGGGGCGGCGGGTTCCCGACCTACTTCAAGTACATGAAGCCCCAGCCGCACCTGATCGTCAACGCCACCGAGAGCGAGCCGGGCTACTGGGGGGACAAGCTTCTGCACAAGGAGTACCTCGAGGAGTTCCTCCAGGTTTTCGACGCGATGAAGACGATCTTCGGCTTCGAGCAGATCTCCCTTGGCGTCCACGAGAAGGACCGGGAGTGGTTCGCCGAGTATCAGGATCACGCCTCCGACGGTGTCTACGACGTTCGCTACGTGCCCAACACTTACGCCCTGGGCGAGGAGAAGACCCTCGTCAAGCACTCGACCGAGAGCAGGGTGCCCCGGTTCGTGAACAACCCCGACGGGACCAGGCGCCCAGGGATGCCGCCGGACGTCGGGAAAGTCGTCAACAATACGGAGACCTTGCTCAACGTCTACAACGCGCTCTTCCTCGGCAAACCTCTCACCACCAAGTTCTTCACCGTGTACGGCGAGGAGGTGGACACTAAGGTATACGAAGTGCCGATTGGCGCCTCGGTGGCCGAGGTCTTGGGGATCGCGGGTCTAGACGTCGAGAACTCCGGCCACCTCACGGTCCTGGACGGCGGGCCATACCTGCACGACATGGCTATCGCGGAACTGGGTAAGGGCGACGCCTACGTGCGGCGGATGACGAACTCCCTCTTTGTGATCCCTGAGGAAAGGCAGGGCAAGGAGTACGCCGAGATAGAGACAGAGTGTCCTGAAGAAGGCATCGTCTCTCTCGTCGGCGAGGTCTCGGGCGTGAACCTTCCCCTTGGCGGCGGATTGTTGAAGCCGGCCACGCCACTCGTCTCCGAGGGCGACGAGGTGGAATACGAACAGAAGCTAGGAGAGCCCGTCGACGAGGGCTTTTCCGTCGGCGTCTGGGCGAGCATGGGGGGCGAGATCTCCTCTTTAGAGAACGACATTGTCGCCATCTCCGGCGGTGCGATACCCCAAGAGGAAGCTGAGGCCGAGGCAGAGGCGAGCATGGCCGGAGGCGCGCAGCCTCGTGGGGAGGGTGAGCCTTTCCAGGAGGCAGGATCTAGCAGGTAGTTGAGCACGCCGCTTCGCGGCTTGTCAGCTTGTGCGTTTTCGCTTGTAGTTGAACGCGCGGTTAGTTTGCTACAGTCGGTGAAGAAATCGAAGAGCGGCGTAGGCGACCTCGCCACCCGAGAGCGTGAGGCGTCTCCTGAGGTTCCAGGTTTCTGGCATCAGAGTACCTTGCCGTTGCGGCCGACGATCTGGACGAACTGGACGATCATCTGCCTGTAGGTTTCCAGAGACGAGGTCACGACGTACTCGTTCGGACCGTGGTGTCCACCGCCTACAGGACCGAACTCGACACCGGGCACCCCAGCGCTCTGGAAGTAGACGACGTCGCTCGCGCCGTGGCGGCCTACGCCGACAGGGTTGCCGCGGAAGTGGCGCGCCGAGACCTCGCGGAGCGCCTTCACGTAGGGGTTTCTGCGCGTCACGTAGGTAGGTTCCCGATAGAACAGGACCTCGACATCGGCGGGGAGGTCCACGGAGCGAATCTGGCGCACGATCTCTTCGGGGTCCTGTTCCGGGAGGAAGCGGACGTCGAGGTCGTACGTGCAGCGGTCTGGCACGCGGTTAAGTACGTCACCTCCGATGATACGCGCCAGGTTCAAGCTCGGGTAAGGGAAGAGTGCGCTCCTCTGTTTTGTGAAGGGGAGGTCGATGACCCTGCGGTAGTGCTCGTATGCGAGGAGCGTCGCGTTCTTGCCAAGCCAGGGCTGGGAGCCATGGGCGCTCTTGCCGCGCATCGTCACGCGGAGGTCGAGCACGCCCTTCGCCTGGGTACCGATATGGAAGTCCGTCGGCTCGCCCGTGATCAAGAAGTCTCCGACATGGCCGTTGGAGATCAAGACCTCAGCGCCCGTTTTTGCGCCGTGCTCACCCTCTTCATCGGGGACGACGAGGAGCTCGACCGTGGCTTCGCACCCCAGCTTCTGTAGGTCCTCGACGGCGTACATCAGGGCGGCGAGGGCGCCCTTCATATCGTAGACGCCACGACCGTAGAGCTCATCCCCCTCCTCGCGAGGCTCGAACTGCGACTCCTCGCCAGGCACCACGTCGACGTGGCCGTGCAGGAGTATCCTGGGATCCCCGGTCCCAACCCGCACCACGAGTGAAGTAAGGTCTCCGCGGGGTCCCGCGCCCGTATAGCGCGTCGTCTCGAACCCGCGCGCCCCGAACCAGCCATTGATAAAGTCCATCGCGGAGTGCGCCGCGCCCGGCGTGTAAGACCTGTAGCGCACGAGCTGGCGGGTGAGCGCATGGACCTCGGTGTTCTCGGATATTACTGCCAGAAGATTCTCCGCTTTTCGAACGCCAACGAAAGCAGTCTATTCTAAAACCCATGAGGCGTCTCTAGCGCACCGTAGAATATGGCTCCCTCAATCTTCTGTACGCGACGAACTTGGCACTTCTCGGAAGAATGAAAAAATAGTCCATTTGGGGGATACGCCTAATCGTGGCGAAGCGTAGTATTCATTTCAAAAGGGACTCAGGGGAAAGGAGACGACCGTGAGAACGACAATTCAGGGACTCGCGAACGCACCCCCAGGCTGAGGCCGCCGAATCGCTGCCCGGCTAGAGAGCATTCCCGGCGGCGATCCAGTGTATACATCCCACACGAAAGGAAACCTGCATGGATATTTCCATGAAGTTCATGAGGGGTTTGCCTCGCCTGCTCACCGTGTGCCTGCTGGGCATATTTGTGGCACTCATCGCGGTTAGCTCGGTGCAGTCGGAGGGCTCGGCGCAGGCGGCAAACAAGGTCGTAGGGCCTGGCGAGTCCATCCAGAAGGCTATAAACGCTGCCGATCCGGGCGACACTATCGTCGTGAGGGGAGTTCACCGCGAGGACGTGATAATCACCAAGAACGGGATAAAGCTGCGCGGTGAGGGCGACGCCGTGATCGAAGCGCCCGCCAGGGCGGGCTCGCCCTGCTCGAAGTTTGGCGGCGTACTGGTGGCTATTTGCGTCGTCGGCGACTTCAACCCCGAAACCGGCGAGGTCAACAAGCGCGTGAGGGATGTGAGCGTTTCTGGCTTCACGTTCCGGGGCTTCAACGACAAGGAGGACGCGTTCGTGATCGACGTTATCGCCGCTCGCAACGCTACTGTTGTGGGAAACCGTATCACGGGCAATGTCGCTAACGGGATCGCCGTTGGCCTGAGCGTCAACAGCACTATCGCGAACAACCATGTTATAGGCAGCCCTGAAACCGACCAAGGCATCCGTGTCGGAAGCAGTTCTGGCACCAAGATCGTGAACAATGTCGTCAGAAACAATGTCTTCGGGATTGACGTTGAGGAAAGCACGAATACCACTATCGCGGGGAATGATTCCATAGGCAACTCGGTCGACGGCTTCGGCGTCTTCGACTCGCCCGGTACGAAGATCCTCTCCAACGTTGCGCGCCGTAACGAGGTCGTGGGTATTTTCTTTGGAGACACGCAGCGGGCGAACGCGAAGGTTGTTGGCAACGATCTCTCCGGCAGCGAGTTCGGTGTCTTCGTCTCCAACTCTCAAGGAGGCTCCTTCGCCGCAAACGAGGTCCACAACAACTGTGCGGGTGTGTGGTTCACCTCTGACTTTGAGCCAGGGCCACCTTCAGGTAACTTCGCAGTGAAGGGCAACACCGTCAAGGACAACACGCGCTCGTGTCGAGGCGGGGAATTCGAGAGGAACTTCTCGGGCATCGGCATCGCGCTTAATGGTGCGAGTGGCATGGAAGTTACGGGCAATCACCTCTCGGGCAACGTCCCCTCCGGTCCCACCGTCGTCTCTGGCGGGATCGTGGTCGGGGTGGATACGCTCTTCGGCGGAACGACCAAGCCCACCAACAACTCCGTCACCGGCAACCACTTTGGGCGTAACAAGCCGGACATCTTCTGGGATAAGTCTGGCTCGGGCAACCGCTTCTTGGGCAACCTCTGCGACACGAGTGTGCCCAGCAGTCTGTGCAACTAGGGTTCTGACGCCGGCTAGGCTGCGCCTCGCACTCAAGGGGTGCAGCCTAGCGCCACGTCGGCAGCGAGGCTCATGGATCAGGGGCACCTGTCATCGCCGGACCACTCGTAGCGATGCGCCAGAGGCGTGGCGAAGGTGGCGGCCTGCACCTGCTGCTACGTCAACCGGCTGCTCTGGGCGGCATGCCGGGATTCTGATCTAGCGGGCGATTCTGGCCTCTGCCTCGAAGGCGACGGTCGCGCCTAGCGCTGTCAGCTTCTCTTCGAAGTCCTCGTAGCCCCGCAGGATGTGATTGGCGCCGTCCACGACGGTCGTGCCATCGGAGACCAGGCCCGCCATGACGAGCGCCGCGCCCCCGCGCAGGTCGGGGGCCTGCACGATGGTTCCCGAGAGCCGGCGCGGACCGCGGACGAGCGCCCTGTGGCCGCCGAAGAGGTCTATACCAGCGTCGAGGCGGTTGAGCTCTTCGGCCACCTGTAGCCTGTTCTCGTAGACGTTCTCCGTGATGATGCCTGCACCCGAAACCTGGGTGAGCAAGACTATCATCTGGGCCTGGAGGTCGGTAGCGAAGCCAGGGAAAGGGAGGGTCGCGACGTCTACCCCGGAGAGCGAGGCCGGGTCGTCGACCCTCACCCTGATGCCAGGGGAGCTCTGGGTGGCGCTCACCTCCACGCCCATCTCCCGCAGCTTCTCGAGCTCCATCTTCAGGTGCTCGGGGAGGGCGTTCGTGATCGTGACGTCCCCTCCGGTCGCCGCCGTTGCCATAAGGAAAGTACCAGCCTCGATGCGGTCCGGCATCACCGTCCATTCTGTGGGATGCAGTTCCTTGACGCCTTCGATCACTATGCGGCCCGTACCAGCTCCCATGACGCGCGCGCCCATGGAGTTGAGGAAGCCTGCGAGGGCGGAGATCTCCGGTTCGCGGGCGGCGTTCTCGATAATGGTGACTCCATCAGCGAGCACGGCCGCCATCATGACGTTCTCTGTGGCGCCGACGCTCGGGTACTCGAAGTTGACCTCGGCGGCACGCAAGCCGTCGGGCGCACTCGCCTTTATGAAGCCGTGGTCTAGCTCGACGTTCGCGCCGAGAGCCCGCAGGCCGTCGACGTGGAAGTTGAACTTCCGCAAGCCCAGATTACACCCGCCGGGCGCGGAGACCTCGGCCTCCCCAAAGCGTGCCGCGAGCGGGCCGAGGACGACGAGACTGGCCCGCATCTGGCGCACCAATTCGTAGGGGGCCGTATACGAGGCTACGGTGGAGGCATCGATCTCCAGGGTGCTTCCCGAAAAGCTCGTCTTGACCCCGAGCTCGTCGAGGAGGGCGAGCATCGTGTGCATGTCTTTGATGCGGGGGACGTGGTGGAGGACGGTCTTCCCCGGCGCGAGAAGCGCCGCCGCGACGAACTTCAGGGCGGCATTCTTTGCCCCCGAGACCTCGATCTCCCCCTGCAGACGTTTACCGCCTTCTACGTAGAATCTCTCAGACACGGATCCTCCCGGTATGCCTTGCTTCCCGGTCCGCTCACATCCGGACTCGTAGTATCAGTATGCCAACGAAAGGTTACGAAACGACAACAGCCGGATAACGTCTGCGTTACTACCGGCGTGTATTCTGGCGCTAGCTCTCTCTGTACTTGCGCGCCACGCGCACGAGGTTCTCACCCATTCGCTGGCGGCGCTCTATCTCGGCGACCACTCTATCACGGTCCTCTGCCTCTTCCGAGACCTCCGAGAGTTCCCTTTCGGCCTCTTCGACGCGGTTCTCCGCCGCTTCGACATCGATGTCCTCGGCGGAGACCGCCTCCTCGACGAGGACCTGCACGAGGTTCTCTGAGACCTTGAAGAACCCGTCGGACGTTGCGTAGACGTGCTGTTCGTCGCTCTCCCTGATACGGACCTCCCCCACCTCCACGGAGGAGACCAGGGGAGAGTGGTCCACCAGCACCCCCAAGTTGCCATCTGCTATGCGGGCGATAACGAGGTTGGCCTCGCCGTCGTAGATTACCTCCTCGGGCGTGATCACCCGGCAAAAGAGCTGCCGCCCGCCCCCCCGCTGTTCGCCACTCTCAGCCATTAGCCCTCGTTATCTTCACCGGACTCCTCTTCCCCCGAAGAGTCCTCATCGCCGGATTCTTCGTCCTCTGACTCCTCCTCGCCGCCGGATTTTCTTGCCTTCTCCACGGCCTCGTCTATGCCACCGACAAGGTAGAACGCCTGCTCGGGCAGTTCGTCGTGCTTGCCTTCGACGACCTCCTTGAAGGAGCGAATCGTCTCGTCGAGCTCGACGAACTTGCCTTCGAGGCCCGTGAACTGCTCGGCCACGAAGAAAGGCTGGGAGAGGAAGCGCTGGAGGCGCCTGGCCCGGCCGACGATGACCTTGTCCTCCTCCGAGAGCTCGTCGATGCCGAGGATCGCGATGATGTCCTGCAGCTCCTTGTAGCGCTGCAGGATGTTCTTGACCTCCTGGGCCACCTCATAGTGCTCGTCGCCGACGACCGACGGATCGAGGATGGTCGAGGACGAGTTCAGGGGGTCGACCGCGGGGTAGATGCCCTGGGCCGACAGGGACCGCGAGAGCTCGACCGTCGAATCGAGGTGGGCAAACACCGTGAAAGGCGCAGGGTCGGTAAAGTCGTCTGCGGGCACGTAAACGGCCTGGAAACTGGTGATCGAACCGTTCTTCGTCGAGGTTATGCGCTCCTGGAGCGCACCCATCTCGGTGCCGAGGGTTGGCTGGTAACCCACCTCCGAGGGCATGCGGCCCATGAGGGCCGAGACCTCGTTTCCCGACTGGACGAAACGGAAGATGTTGTCGACGAAGAAGAGCACATCCTGCCCGAGCTCTTCGCGGAAGTACTCGGCGATGGTCACGCCCGTCAGCGCGACGCGGAAGCGGGCGCCGGGCGGCTCGTTCATCTGGCCGAAGACGAGGCCGACGTTGGGGAGGATGCCGGCTTCCTCGAACTCGCCGTAGAGGTCGTTCCCCTCGCGCGTGCGCTCGCCGACGCCGGCGAAGACCGACGTGCCCTCATACTGCAAGGCTATGTTGTTGATCAGTTCCTGGATGACGACCGTCTTGCCGACGCCTGCGCCGCCGAAGAGGCCGGCCTTACCGCCCCTGCGCACCGGACAAAGAAGGTCCATGACCTTGATGCCCGTGACGAACTGCTCGGACTGCGTCGTGAGGTCCTCGAATCTCGGGGAAGGACGGTGTATCGGCCAATAGTCCTCCGCGTTCTCCACAGGCCCCTGCTCGTCCACCGGCTGCCCCAGCACGTCGAGCACGCGCCCCAGCACGCTCTTGCCTACCGGCACGGCTATCGGCTGGCCCGTATCCTGCGCGTCCACGCCGCGCCTCAGGCCGTCGGTCGAGGCCATAGCCACCGTGCGGACCATGTCGTCCCCGAGGAGCTGCTGAACCTCGAGGGTCAACTCCGCGGTCTCCCCGTCCGAGTCGACAGACACCGTGACGGCGTTGTAGATCTCCGGTAAGTCCTCGGGCGGGAACCTGACGTCCACGACGGGTCCCTTTACCTCGACGACGGTGCCGACACCCTCGCCCCGTTCTTCGTGGCCATCCCTGCTGCTCTCCTGCTCGGTGGCGGCGTGGCCGTTATCTACCTCGCCCCTCTCGCCGCCGAAGGTCGTGCGGTTGAAGGACTGTCCGCTCTCGCTCTCGGTCATAAAAACTCCTCTTCTCTAGCCTGCGGAGAGTGCCTCCGCGCCGCCGACGATCTCGAGTATCTCCTGTGTGATCTGGGCCTGGCGGGCCTTATTCATCGCCAGGGTAAGGTCGCGCACCAGGTCGTTTGCGTTGTCAGTGGCGTTCTTCATCGCCGTCATGCGGGCGCCGTGCTCGCCCGCCGCGCCTTCGAGGAGGGCCTGCCACACCATCGTCTCCACGTAGCGGGGAACCAGCCTCTTCAATACCGTCTCCGCGTCGGGGACGTACTCCATGTACGAGGTGCCGTTCTCTTCTTCCTCGTCCTCCTCCTGGGCTACAGGCAGGAGTCGTTTGACAACGGGCCTCTGGTTCAGGGCGCTCTCGAAGCGGTTGTAGACCAGGTAAACCTCGTCCACCTCCTCCTCGTCGAAGAGGTGGGTGAGGGTGCGTCCGATCTCACGCGCCTTCTCGTAGGTCGGGTTGTCCGTAAAACCGGTAAAGACCTCGGCGAGCTCCACACGCCTGAACCGGAAGAACGCGACGGCTTTGCGGCCGCTCGCGACCTGCAGCGCGTCAGGGTCCTTCTCGTCTCTGAGGCTGACGGTCCTTCGGAGCACCTGCGCGTTGAAACCGCCGGCCAGGCCCCTGTCTGCGGTGAGGGTGCAGACGGCGATGCGCCTCACCTCGCGCCCAGTGAGGAGAGGGAGGTCTCCCGAGGCGCTGCCTGCCACGTCGCGCATCATCTGCTCGACGTTCTCGGCGTAGGGGCGCGCCCGCTTGACCCTGGCCTCCGCCTTGCGGAACTTCACCGAGGAGACCGTCTGCAGGGCCGAGAAGACCCTGGCCTGGTTCTTTACGGTATTGATCTGCCTCTGAAAGTCCCTGGCGGAAGCCAAGTGTCAGCTCCCCTCTTCCTCTCGGGTCTGCTCTTCGTCCTCCCCGTTCTCAGGCTCCGGTGCGTTTTCTTCCTCGTCCTCTTCATCACTTACGGAGACATCGACGAGGCTCGTATGCTCGGGCTCGTAGTTGGAGTCGAACTGCTCTACAGCCTCGCGCAGTTTCTCCTCGTTCTCGTCCGAGACCTCTTGCTCGGAGCGTACGGAGTCGAGCAGTTCGTTATGACTGTTGCGCATAAAGTCGCGGAACTGGCGCTCCCAGTCCGTGACCGCGTCGGTTTCGACCTCGTCCAGGTAGCCATTCGAGGCGGCGTAGAGGACGACTACCTGCTCCTCGACCGGCATCGGGTCGCGCTCGTCCTGCTTCAGGATCGCCGTAAGGCGTTCCCCGCGGTTCAGGGTCTGCTGCGTGGCCTTGTCCAGGTCGCTCCCGAACTGGGCGAAGCTGGCGAGCTCACGGTACTGGTTCAGGTCGAGCCTGAGTGTGCCGGCGACGCTCTTCATGGCCTTTATCTGGGCCGATGAACCCACGCGGCTAACCGAGTTACCCGTATCTATGGCGGGGCGCTGGCCCGAGTTGAAGAGGTCGGAGTCGAGGAAGATCTGGCCGTCCGTGATCGAGATGACGTTCGTAGGGATGTAAGCCGAGATGTCACCTGCTTTGGTCTCGATAACCGGCAGGGCCGTTAGCGACCCGCCTCCCGAGTCCTCAGAGAGCTTCGCCGCGCGCTCCAGGAGCCTGGAGTGGAGGTAGAAGACGTCACCTGGATATGCCTCGCGGCCTGGCGGGCGCCTGAGGAGCAACATCATCTGCCTGTATGCGACGGCGTGCTTGGAGAGGTCGTCGTAGATCAGGAGCGAATCCTCGCCACGGTTCATAAAGAACTCGCCGATGGCGCACCCCGCGTAAGGGGCCAGATACTGTAGCGTCGCAGACTGTGCCGCAGAGGCGTTGACGATCGTCGTGTACTCGAGCGCGCCGGCCTCCTCCAGAGAGGCGACGACGCCTGCCACGGTGGAGTCCTTCTGGCCGATGGCGACGTAGACGCACTTCACGTCCTGGTCGGCCTGGTTGATTATGGTGTCGAGCAGGATCGAGGTCTTGCCCGTCTTCCTGTCGCCTATGACGAGCTCCCGCTGCCCGCGACCGATCGGGATCATGGAGTCTATGGCCTTGATCCCCGTCTGGAGCGGCTGCTTGACCGGCTGGCGCCTGATGATGCCGGGCGCCACTATCTCCACAGGGAGAGATTCTTCGGCCTCGATCTCACCCTTGCCGTCCATCGGGCGTCCGAGGGCGTCTATGACCCGGCCCAGGACGCCTTCGCCGACGGGCACACTCGCCAGCCGCTCCGTGCGCCTTACAGTATTGCCCTCCTGGATGTGGGTGTCGTCGCCGGCGACGATAACACCTACGTTGTCCTCCTCCAGGTTGAGCGCGAGGCCCGTGATCTTCTCCCCCCTGGCGTCCTCGAACTCCACCATCTCCTGGTACATCACGTTGGTCAGGCCGTGGACGCGCGCGATGCCGTCCCCGACTTCCAGAACCTGCCCGACCTCCTCGGTGCGGACCCGGTTCTCGTAATCTGTAATGGCGCCTTTTAGTATGGAGGAGATCTCCTCCGGCCTGAGCCTACCCACTAAACAACACTCCTCTCGAGCATCCCCTCCCGGAGGCTCTCCAACCGCCCCCGGATACTGCCGTCCATCATTCGTCCCCCGAAGCGGAAGACTGCGCCACCTATGAGGTCAGGATCCACGTTGGTTTCGAGAATTACCTCCCGACCTTCGAGCACACTTTCTAGCCGCTCTTTGAGCCCATCGAGATGTTCTTGCGAGAGCTCGACGGCGACCGTCACCGCGACCTCGATCCTACCGAGGTACTCTTTGACGAGCTGCTCGTAGCGGCCTAGCACCTCATCAAGGATCTCCTCGCGGCCGTTGTCCACGAGCACCTTCAGGAAGTTGGTCGTCGAGGTTGTCATGCCTTCGGTCAGGCCGTCGATGGCCCTGCGCTTCTGACGCTCGGGGACCTGCCCGCCGTAGTAAAACAGCCTGAGCTCCTCGCTCTCGTCCAGGGCGGCGGCGAACTCTTCGAGATCCGAGAGGACCTCCTCGAGCTCGTCTCGCTCACGCGCCGCCTCGAAGAGCGCCTCGGCGTACGTAGAGACGGCGCTCAAGCGGTCCCGTCACCCGCGCTGGAGGTCGCACCAGCGACCTCGGCTTCGAGATCGTCGAGGGCCTGGGAGATCAGGCGCTCGTGCTCGTCGCGGTCTATGGAGCGCCCGATGACCTGCTCGGAGGCCTGCACGACCATATCGGCGACTTCGCGGCGGACCTCGCGCACGGCTGACTCCCGCTCGCGGTCTATCTCCTCGCGGGCGCGCTGGATTATGCGGTCGCCCTCTTCTCTCGCGTCTTTTTTCGTACGCTCGCGCTGGGCCTCGGCCTGTTTGCGAGCCTCCTCTAGAATGCGACGGCCCTCACCGCGGGCCTCCTCGATCTGGCGCCTGTACTCGGCGAGGAGCTCGCGGGCCTCGGCGCGCGTCTTTTCGGCCTCGTCGATGGAGCGTTCGATCTCGGCCTGCCGCTCCTGAATCTGTTTGCGGATCGGCGGGTAGACGTACCTGACGAGCAAGAACAGCAGGATCAGGAAGGTTATGACCTCCCAGAAGATCAAGCTGGTATTACCCAGGTCGAAGATCCCCGTCGGGTCCAACTGTGCCAGAAGCACTACCATAAACACCCTTTCCTGTGCCCCTGCCTACGTCTTTAGAGCACGAAGGCGATGAGGAGGGCGAACACTATACCGTAGAGCGCGAACGCCTCGACGAGGCCTATGCCCAGGAACATGAGCGTCCTGGTCTGGTCGAAGGCCTCGGGCTGGCGGTGGATGGAAGCGATGGTCTGGCCTATAAGGTAGCCCATCCCTGCTCCCGGCCCGATGACCGCGGTGCCCGCCGCGATACCGACCCCGATCATAGTTACGTCCCCGCTTGCCTGAAGCAACGCTAGCATGGGCATTATCAGCGCCAATACGTCCATTCCTACTCCTTTCGCCTCTCGACTGACTCTCTCGTCTTACTTATAGCTCTTAGTGGTCGCGGAACATTGCCAACTCGATGTAGACCTGCGTGAGTATAGCGAATATGTAGGCCTGCAAGACGGCCACAAAGATCTCGAATCCATAGAACACCACGGACAGGGGCACGGAGATTATTGCAACGAAGGTACCGAAGTACAGGATGAGCCCGAGGAAGACGTAGATGATCAGGTGTCCAGCCAGGATGTTGGCGTACAACCGCATCCCGAGCGTGAGTGGCTTTGTGAACTCGCCGAGAACTTCGATCCCCCACATGAAAGGCACCATGACCGGCTTGAGCGGCAACCCTGGAGGCGCGAAGCTCTTGAGATAGGTCCCTGCGCCGTTGCGCCTGAAGCCTTCGTACTGGGTGAGGATGAACGTGAGCAGCGCCAGCATCAGCGTAAACGAGATGTTCGCCGTAACCGGGTAGGTATTGGGGATGAGCCCGATCAGGTTGAGCACAAGGATGAACACGAAGAGGGAAAGGGTGTAAGGGAACCACTTCCTCCCGTCCTCACCGACCTGTCCGCCGAGGTTGCGTCCGAAACCGTAGACCTCCTCGACGATAACCTGGTAGGCGCCTGGCCTGTCCTTGAGCAACCGGCTGCCCACGAACAGGATCAGGAAAGTCACGGCCGCACCGATCCACAAGAACCAGATGCTCTTGTTGATCGAGATATCTACCGGCCCTATGTGCAGCGGTATCTCCCAGGCGTGCTTGGCGGCCTCGAAGGTGTGCAGAATCTTCGTTCGTAGCGCATCCTGGCTTACCTGCGCCAGAGTAAGGGTCAAGCCTCCGTCCTCCGTTCTACTGTTTCGCGTGTCGCCTCACGCCTTATGCTCGCGTGGCTGATCTTCAACGCCCCCGGCAAGAGCACGATGTTCTCGGCCAGATAGACTCCGGCGAATCCCCCAAGCATCGGCAGCACGGGCCAGAGTCCGAGATAGGCGGGAACGCCTAAAGCGCCGGCCGCGAGAAAGCACCTTCCCGCAAAGGAGAAGGCCCCTACCATCATACCGACCGTCATGCTCGGTCCCCACAACAACGAGACAGTAAGCGCCGTAGAGAGCAGGCTCACGAGTCCTATCCCTACCCCGTAAGCAAACGCTTCGGCATGGGCGATGCCGTAGAGATACATAAGTGACGCCGCGACAGGGACCATCAAGGCGAAGATCCAGGCCGCACACCGGAAAGCCAGCCGCCAGTGGTCGCCCATCAGCCGCCCAACTTCTGGAGAGCCCTGTACACGTAGAACATCCCCCCGACGAACCCTGCCCCCAGCCCGATCAGGAGGAACAAAGGAAGCGTACCGGCCAGCCTGTCCAAAAAGAAACCTATCACAGTGGGGAGAGCGAAGATCAACATTAGCGTGACTCCAAGACCTACAAAACGCGCGTAGTTGCCGCTCGCGTCGTTCCGTTGAGATCTGGTGTCGGGCATCTGCCGAACTATACCTTACGGGCCAAATTGTTGCAATCAGTGCCAATCTCGCTCGGACACCTCCTTCATCACACTCGCCACCCCTCGTCTCTACTCCTCACTCTCCTCTCATGGCTTCCTGTCGACATGATAGCCTGTTATTGACGTCACGTCAATAGACACGATGTCAATAACGCGGTACATTGTCTCTCATTGGAAGCGGGTGGTCGAAGGAGTGGTGATGAGGTGAGCGGGGATCGGGGGCCGCGCCGGCGGCGCAGGCCTGAGGAGGCCGAGCGGGCGATACTGGCTGCGGCGCGGGCGTTTCTGGAGGAACGTCCGTTCAGGGAGATGACCGTGGAGGGGGTTATGGCCCGTACCGGGTTATCCAGGCCGGCCTTCTACGCGTATTTCAGGGACCGTTACGACCTCGTTACACGTTTGCTCGAGGGTATTGGCGGTCTGCTGTTCGCGCTGGACTGGCGCTGGCTATCTGGTGGGGCTGACGGGGGCGACGCTAGGGAGGTTCTGGTCGACGCGTTGCGAGCGGGTTCCGCGACCTTCGTCGAGTACGGGCCTGTGTTGCGGGCGATCGCTGATGCGGCGGGCTACGATGCCAGGGTCGAAGAGGTCTACAGGTACGGTCTGATCGAACGCCTGGTCGTTGCGGTTGGGACCCGCATCTCGCGCGACGTCGAGGCCGGCATCTCGCCGGGAGAGCTCGACCCCGAAGAGACGGCGCGGGCGCTGGTGCTCATGACCGAGCGTTACCTGCTAGACGCCTTCGGGCGTCCCGAGCGCCGGCCTTCGCGCCGGGAGAGTGCGGCGGTCTTGGGGACCCTCGAGGAGATCTGGGTCAGGACGTTGTATGGTCGCAGGGGTTGAAGCGGTTCGCTACGCAAACCGCGGCTACAGGTTTCAGGTATCAGGATTTCTCCGCAAACAGACTTGGGACCAACAGGCGAAGTGCGCAACCCTGCTGATTCAACTGGCCGGAAGAGTGCTTCAGGTCTGGTTGGAGACGAACCGGACCATAGCGAGTCCGCCCTCGGTGGCGAGTTCCATCGCCAGAGGGTCGGGGTAGCCTCCCGAGTAGTGGACCTCCTCGATACCGGCGTTCATGATCATCTTTACGCACATCAGGCATGGCTGGTGGGTGCAGTAGATCGAGGCTCCTGTCACGGAGACCCCGTGGTAGGCGGCCTGGATGATGGCGTTCTGCTCCGCGTGGAGCGTACGCTGGCAGCTCTCGCGGCCGTCAACGATCCGGATGAGGCATCCGACGTCCTCGCAGTGGGGCATCCCGGAAGGGCTGCCGTTGTAGCCGGTGGTCAGGATGCGTTTGTCGCGGACGATCACGGCCCCGACGGCGAGCCTTGGGCATGTGGAGCGGGTCGCGACCTCGTGCGCTATGCGCATGAAGTACTCGTCCCAGGAAGGACGGACCTTCTTCAGTGTCTCGTGGGAGTTCGATGTGTCTGCTGCCGGGTCTTTAAAGCGTTCCATAGAGTCTGTCTCCAGCGTCGCCGAGGCCAGGTACGATGAACGAACGGTCGTCCAGCTCGGGGTCGACGGCGGCGGCGTAGAAGGTTACGTCGGGGTGCTCGCTGGTAACGCGCTCGACGCCTGGCACCGCGGCGACCGCGTGGAGGCAGGAGATCCAGGTCGCGCCCTCTTCCTTGAGCTTGTCTATGGTGGCCGAGAGGCTCCCCCCGGTCGCTAGCATCGGGTCGAGGACGAGGACCAGGTACTCGTCCAGGTTGCGGGGGAGGTTGACGTAGTACTCGATAGGCTGGGCCGTCTCCTCGTCGCGCTGGAGGCCCATAAAGCCGACCGTGGCCCTAGGCAGCAGGGCGAGCGCCCCGTCGAGCATACCGAGGCCGGCGCGCAAGACAGGAACGAGGCACACGGGGCCGGAGATCTCCTCGACCTCCGTATCGGTCAGGGGCGTGCGGATCTGGACCTGGCGGGTAGGCATACTCCCTGTGGCCTCGGCGACCATGATAAGGGCGAGCTCCTTCATGGCCTGCCTGAAGTCAGCGGTCGTGGTCCGCTCATCGCGGAGGACCGCGAGTTTGTGGCGACTCAATGGGCCGTCCACGACGTGGAGATTCTTCACGTCGGGGCTGGTCTCACTCATACAGTGGGTAGGCTTCCGTAAGGGCCTTTACCCTGTCGCTCATGCCTTCTGTCTCGCCGCGCGTGGTTGCGACGATGATGTCGGCGATCTCCTGCATCTCGTCCTCACCCATGCCGCGGGTCGTCATCGCCGCGGTGCCCAGCCTGATGCCGCTGGTCACGGTCGGTGGCTCGGGGTCGTTAGGGACCATATTCTTGTTGCATGTGACGCCCACGGCCTCCAGCGAATCTTCCAGTTCCTTGCCCGTGACGCCGGTAGCTTTCAGGTCGACCAGGACCAGGTGGTTGTCCGTTCCTCCGGAGACGAGGTCCAGGCCCCCTTCCATGAGTCCATCGGCCAGCACTTTGCAGTTCGCGACGATATTACGAGCGTACTCTTCGAACTCGGGCTGCAGCGCTTCTCCGAGGGCGACGGCCTTGCCGGCGATGGCGTGCATCAGCGGGCCGCCCTGCATACCTGGGAAGACGCGGCTGTTGACCTTCTTGGCGAACTCTTCGCGGCAGAGGATCATACCCCCACGGGCCCCCCGCAGCGTCTTGTGGGTGGTTGTGGTTACGATCTCGGAGTAGGGTATGGGCGAGGGGTGAACTCCCGCGGCGATGAGGCCCGCGATGTGGGCCATGTCCGTAAGGAAGAAAGCACCGACCTCGTCGGAGATCTCACGGAATCTCTCGAAGTCGAAGACGCGCGGGTAGGCGCTGGCTCCGGCCAGGATCATCTTCGGCCTCTCGCGGAGCGCGATGTCGCGGACCTCGTCGTAGTCGATGTAGCCGTCTTCGCCGACGCCGTAGTGAACGAAGTCGTAGGTCCGGCCCGAGAAGTTGAGCTTCATCCCGTGCGTGAGGTGCCCGCCGTGGGCCAGGTCCATGGATAGAACCTTGTCGCCGGGATCTACGAGAGCCGCGTAGGCAGCCTCGTTGGCCTGGCTCCCCGAGTGGGGTTGCACGTTGACGTGCTCGGCGCCGAAGAGCCGTTTCGCCCGCTCGATCGCGAGGTTCTCGACCTTGTCGACCTGCTCGCAGCCGCCGTAGTAGCGCTTGCCCGGATAGCCCTCAGCGTACTTGTTGGTAAGGACTGAACCCTGTGCAGCCAGGACAGCGGGCGAGGTGAAGTTCTCGCTTGCGATCAGCTCGATCGTGTTGCGCTGGCGTTCCAGTTCGCCGTCGAGAGCCTCTTGGACCTCGGAATCCACGGTCTTGGTGTACGGTCCGATCAAGATCTACCTCCGCTTTAGGGTTAGAGAAGTGCCCGGCGCCCCGCCGGGAAAGATGGTGGTTGAGCGATCCTGTGGGGCTTTGATCTCCCCGCGTCCTCCCTACCAGCCCTGCAACTGAACGGAGTATAGACCTTCGGCGCAAAGGGCTCAAATTGAGACTACAGGTTTCAGATCATTGGCTGGTATCTACTGCTCCGTTGTATGGAAGCTCCAGGCTTCTCCGCAGTGGATTCCCGGCTTGCGAGAAGCAGCTTGCGCAAGTGGCGCGGCTCCCTCTAAATGAGAGTCTGCAGCCCACAGCAAGTTTCATCTGCGTGGGGAAAACCTCAACTCTGTGTTCTCCCTCAACGAAACGTCAGAAAGGTGATGACAACCATTGCCGACAATATCGTGGGCCAATACAAAACCTCAGTCCACAGGTTGTCATAGTCGCGAAACAGTTTGAGGTTCGGCTTCGCGACCAGCAGCACCGAATTGATCCCGACGGCGAGGATCACGAAATACGTGAGGATGTACAAGCTTTCGAGGTAGACCAAGCCGTACGCTCTCAAGTCTCCGCGTAGCGAGTTGTGCGCCACAAGGGTGGCAAAGAAGAATGCCGCGCAGGTGAAAATGACCGCGCCCGGGCGCACGCCGAACTGCTCCAGCCGCTTCTCCTTCGTGCCGATCACCACCACGAGGACAAAGAGCTGAATGAGAATCACGAGCGGCACAATCATCCGCGAAATTAGAGTGCTCAAAAGGTGCCGTCTGATGGAGATGTTGTAGCGCAGTTCGGGTGACCTTTGATCCGGCTCATAGCCCTGGACGCCAAAACTCGAATTGTAACGGGGGGCGCGATAGCTAAAGTAACTTTCCTGAAAGTCCCAGTCTTCCAAAACGAGATCCTTATCCAGCGCGGGTAGCGCGGCAGGGTCGAGCGAATCGTATCCCTTCAAGTCGGGCGCAAGGTAAACTTTGCGTTCGAAGTCACTATGCCACAACTCGATCCAAATCTGCTGGCGGTCCAGCGGATACTCCTCATAATCGAATTGCTCACGCAGGGTCGCGAAAAACGACCAGCCGATCAGTTCTTCGTTGCCCTGCTGCGCCTGGTACACCTTAAAGAACCTCGCATATTGAGCTTCGGGCATGACGAAGCCTACATCCTCTCCTTTTGGCACAAGGTCTTTAGGCAGATCGTTCGCGTAACGCTGCCAGACATACCCGGATACCTGCACGCCGTAGGGCCCCTTGAACTGTAGGGACTCGATGTACAAACCCGTGGGGATAAAAACCGGCGGCTCGCTGCCTCGCTCGGGGTCTGGCATGAGCGCCTCCAGGTAGCGTGTGACCTCGTCCTGGGTGGTTACCACGGTATCGGCGGGGGCCGGCGCTGGCGCCGCAGTGTAGGCACGAACCCACATGGTGCCCAGCGCGATCAGGCATCCGAGCGAAAAGAGCCAAGACACGCTCCAAGCCCATCGCCCTACCCGGGCAATGCCTTCAGATTGTTCTTGGTCGTCGACCATCGCTGGCACTTATACCAGACATGAGATCCCGACGCTCTAGGGGACGATTTTGACCCCCGTAAGGTCGGCGCATGGGTGTCTTTCATTTTTTTTTTTTTTTTTTTTTTTTTTTTTTTTTTTTCTACTTTAATATTTTTTAATTTTCTTATTTTTTTTATATTTAATTTTTTTTAATATTAGGCGCTCTTGGAGCGATGCCACCAACTGCTCGATCAGGCCAAGACCATCAGGTACCTGACCACCTACCACTGGTGGCCCCACGGCATGATACCCGAGGAACTCTTCACCCGGATTCCGTATGACTGCCTGCTAACTCCTTACATGACCCTCACAACCCATCTGGTGACCAGGAGACCTGTGCCCAGCATCAGCACGCTAGCGAGAAGGAAAACTGATGGAGGTACGCCGCCGGTATCCGTGAGTAAGGAAGGGCTTTGCTGCTCGACGGCGTATAGGACCTCGCGAACCGAGTCGATCACGAGCTTGGGTTGCTCTTGGTGTATGTAATGGCCGCTGTCCGTATTCGTGATGAGCCTGGCGCCAGGCACCTGGCTCACGACATCGGCCATGGCGTCCTGCCATGATTGATAGAGCAACTTGCGGAACTGCTCCGCCTCCTCGGCCGTCATCGGCAGCGTGCCGTCCTCGACGTAGGGCGTAAGGTCGAAAGGTTCGTCCGATTGGAACACGATAAGGGGCATCGGCTTCAGGGGGCGGAGGCCAATGCCTGTTCGAGGTTTCGCTGATGGTCGAACCACTCCAGGGCGGGGTAAAGGGCCAGAGCGTCCTCCGATGGAGAACCCCCCAGGAGCACCTTCCAGTTCTCCCACTGCTTATCGGTCAGTGCGGTACGCGCTTCATAGGGCGTGTAATCGACGAGGACGAGTCCCGAGACATCTTGCCTGTATTCGCTCGCGTAGAGCTTTGCGATCGCGCCTCCGAGCGAGTGCCCCACCACGACATAGGGACCGCGTTCTCCTGAGGCGCTAAGAAGGGCATGCAGATCATCGACACCGTCCTGGAGCGTGGTGGGCTGAGGCACCGGGTCGCTGCGGCTCGGCTCGAAGTCCTCTGCTCCTTCACCTGTCGCGACGATGGTTCCGGGACGGTCGTAGGCGCATACCCTATTGGTTTCGGCGATCGCGGGCAACGCCGCCTGCTTGGATGGGTCGAGCGTTTTGCTCCACGTTTCGGCGCGGTCGGAGCCCCCCGAGACGAACACGACCGTGGGAGAGCCTTTGCCTTGGCACTCCATGTACATCTCGCGGCCCCGCCGATATCGACCAGTTTACCGGAGTTGTTGGCGCTCCCACTTTGGGCGAGCGCCGGGGCTGCCACAGCCAACACCACGGCCACACCCGATGCCAGCACGATCATCTTCCTCAACATACTATCTCCTCGTTACCGTGTCTTCGAGCGTTTCGTTGGACTGTGGCTCTTGTTCCTGGTGGGCGAGCAGCCCGGTCAGTCCACTCTGATGGTGTCCCCTTTCTGTCTAGTGACAGATACAGTAGGTCGGGTGGCGAGCCCAGATCTAGGAAGCAGGACAAATCGCTGTCCTGCGCCTTCACGCGAGGATCCCGTTTCTCCATGCGACGCCCGTATCATAAACCCCCGTCGGGGGTGGATGCATCCCCAAATGAACTAGATTCGGAGACTTCTTTGCTTTCTCCGGAGAATGATCGCCACGAAACCGTTTGAAAAAGCCAGCGGGCTGGGTCGATTTCGTACGCTCCCGAGCTTGGAAAAGTGTCGGTGACGGTGTTCCGGGAGGGAGGGCCACGGAAGTCCGGCTCCCTGCTCTCGAAGGCGAAGAGATTTGGCCACTTTATGGGGCTCATGTAGATTTCGGGGTGCTGCTTGAGGTAGTACTAGAGCGAGGTCGTCCCCGATTTCCCGGCGCCTATGAGGAGGAAGTTCGGCAGCGTCACGTGCCTAGGCCTCCTTGCTCAACCATCCGGAGAGGTCTCGCCCAACGAGCTTCTGCAATTTGAGGATATCCTCCCGGTACGCTTCGGTAAGCCCCTCGCGAACACCCTCGGGCATCGGCGGCGGTTTGGCGAGGTTGAGATTGCGTAGGTTTAGCGCGATGCGCTTGCGCAGACCCTTTGGAAGGAACGGCCTGAGGACGCTCTTGAACGGGTTCGGCTTCTCGATAAACGTTTGCAGGGCACGGTTTCTGGGGATGCGCGCCACGTTGTACCTCCGGGAGGTGTCAGGGACGAAGGCGTCGTCCACCCCCAGGAAGCGGAAGATGCTTTGGGTCATGCCCACCGGGTCCTCCTTGAGGTCCTCGTAGAGGTAGACCCGGATCCGCTCTGGCCCGAACAGATCGTAGTAGCGTGAGAGCTGCTCGTGGTAGAAGCCCCTCTTCTTGTAGTGGAAGGAGGGTCCCCAATGCTCGCGCACGCGCTCTTCCTCGGCATCTAAAGCTTGGGCGAAGTAGGTGTGCCCTTCGCCGCCTTGAGCCAGCCGGTACAGGAAGTGCGAGTAGGCCCTGTCTACCGGATTGCGCAATACGGCGACGAGCTTGGCGTCGGGCACGTGGTGTCGGATGCGCTTGGGGGCCTCTTCTCTGTAGAGATAGTAGGCTGAGGCCTCACCTATGGCCTTCTCTTCCGAAACCCCAGCGAACAGGGCGCGGTAGGCTTCGAGGTCGGTGACCGCCCAGGGCGTGCGGGGGCCGCGGAAGTCTGGCACTCCGCCCTCGAAGGCGAAGAAATTGGGCTCCTTTATGGGGCTCATGTAGACTTCGGGGTGCTGCTCGAGGTAGCGCCAGAGCGAGGTCGTCCCCGATTTCCCGGCGCCTATTACGAAGAAGTTCGGCAGCGTCACGCGCACGCCCCCTCTTCGCCCGCGCGGCCGGCGCGTATCCTCGAACGGCTCATTCCGCAACCGCCGGTCACGAGCACAGCGGCGTCGTACAATTGACCCGTTACCAACGGCTCGCTATCGATTGTTTCCTGTCGCAAATACTGCGTAACGGAAACGGGAAGCCAAAGCTTCACGTCGCGAAGTGGTTAGATGAGCTGGATCGGTATCCAGAAGTAAACCGCGCTGGTCAACACTGAATCCGACTCCCTCCAACCCAATCTTATCCAGCGCGTCGCGTACATCCTGTCGTGTAGGCGCGGGCGGCCGAGCGCAGATCTCAAGCTGAGCCTGCGGACATCGCCCCATGCACTTGGCGGCGCGCCCAGGGAAGGCGGCATCGTACATCTTGAGCGCTTCGACGTTAGGCGTTAGCTTGCGACGCGATAACAGCACCGTCAACCCACACGATTGGTCGCCAACTAGGATACTGGTCAGACCGAGCTTCTCGTGTATTCGGAAAATGCGATCTAGTATCTGTGGGTCGAGTGTTTTCGTATCTGTACTGTATTCCCCAACGGGTCGAGGGGCGTCGCGAGCCTCGAGATACTTGTCCAATCCGTCGATGTACTTCAGACCGCCTAGCACCGAAACGCCCGTGGCTTCGCCGTAGAGCAGGGCTTGAGTGATTTGTTCCTCACTGTCGTTCCAACCTCGTGCTATGGGACGGTAGTAGTGACCCCACAGCGTGTGCTGGGCGTGCTCATTGAGCAACTCGAGCGTGTCCCAACGTTTCTGCACAAACGCTCTGCTTGCACCGGTTGGTTCGATCTCGGCCGGGTTGCTATTAAAGGTAAGCAACAACAGGATGTTCGAGTTTCTGAACGTTTCCAACCGCTCAATGTCTTCTCGAGTCAAGTAGTACTTAGTGATTATCATGACGTCGTTCGATAGGCGCCGCTGCTCTAGCAATGCCAGCAAGTGAAACGTGCTTTCTTTGACTTGTGGCAGGAAGGGATCAGTGGTCGCAGTGTGCATACCCAGCTGCGTTGTATGCGTAAAAAACAGCGGGTGACCAACTAGCGTGTCGATAATCTCTTCCTCGGTCGTGACCTTGATTGGCACGCCCTTCAAGAACCACTCCGTACTCGAAGCCTGCTCGGGCGAACGAAAACAGTAAACGCAGCCGAAATTGCACCCAAGGTAAGGATTCAAGATTAGCATTCCCGCATGTGGCCACACGGGCTCAACGCCGTACGGATCTTCGTATAGCCCTATGTGTTTCATTTCGTTGAGCGTTTGCGCAGAGACCACTCGTCGCAGCTTCTCCTCTTGCGGCGCAGTATTTGCGGGCGGCCCGTCACGATAAATCGAGCGGGCGAGTCGGGCCAGCCTTGGCACCGGCGAAGAGCTGACGAAGCGATTACTGCTTTGTTCTGCAACACGCAAAACTTCCAGAAAAAGCATCGAGAAACCATCGTTGCCGGTTCGAGAAGCTTGTACTTCTGCATTCGCTTCCGCTCGGAGTTCTTCGACAGGCTGTCGACTAAAGCGTGCCAAGTTGACCAATTGGAGTGTTGCTAAATCACGCATCATTATTCAGCATCCCAAGTGACGGTCTCTGCCGCCTCAAATGTGCAACAAGCTGTCCCGCTGTTGCGCGCTGCACCGAGGCAAGGAATCGGAGCTTAACAACGCAGGCGAGTACGAATATGGCGTACTTCGCGCCGCTACAGAATGGGCTGGATCCGAGAATCGGACTACTCCTGACAACATTTCGTGGCTTGATAGTAATGCATCTTACAACGGTGCAAATGCGGCGTCAACATGGTCCGAACTGGGCCGTCTCGAGCGCTTGTCACCAGCTATTGCGAACATCGGGCGGTCGTAACACCCTCGAAGTCGTGCATGGGGTCCGAGTCGCGGGGCTGCGCCCGGTGCGAAACCTGATGCCGAAGACGTTAGCGGACAGGGCGCTCATTGCCACGCTTGAAGTTGCCCGTGGCGCGGGCGAGGGCGAGTTGCTGTTGTTCGGAGGTCATCGCTGGCAGGGCATTTATGAGTCTTTCGGCCCGCGCCCCGGCAAGGACGATCTCGCGTTTGCCTCGTTCACCGTGCCAGTAGACGAAGAGCTTCCCGTTTCTGGTGATTCTGTACGAGAATTGTTCTCTGCTCATCGTACTCCGTCGGGGTTTGCACGCTGGATCATGCGGTTGACTTCACCGCGGGCAGCACCTCTTTTGCCACCAGGTGATCCGAGCGTTCCCTTACCATGGCGTCGGAACCTTACTATTCCGCGAGACTCTTCAGTTTCTGTGTGGACAAATCACTGGTGGCACGCATAAGGCGCACGTTGCCTCCTGAAAGGTCTACGACCGCTGAGGCTTCGCCGGTACCTTGTTCTCCCCTGACGACGATGTCGACAGCCTCGAGCACGCACGGGTCCACATCTTCGGACGCCGCTGCGTCAGGTTGGCCGGAGAGGTTGGCGCTCGTGGCGTAGAGTGGGGCGCCATAGGCCTCGAGCAGGTCCCGCACGGCCTTGCCGGCGGGCACCCTTACTCCGATGGTGCCGCCGAGGGGGAGATCCAGGACGAGCGTGAGAGGACCCGGCCAGTAATGTTCGGCGAGTTTTCTGGCTAGCGGAGGCACGCTCGCCGCCAGCCCGAGAGCCTCCTCCGCAGAGTTACAAAGAAGGGCTATGGGCTTGTCTGCTTCCCTACCCTTGATGTCACGAATCCTCGACAAGCCTGACTCTGCGGCGACGAGGCCGACTACTGTCTCCGTCGGGACGAGGGCGACGTTCCCGGCCTCCAGGGCGGCGACGGCCTCGTGTGGCGAGACGGTTCTCATCCCCACTTCAGCAGCACGGCCCGCGGCGTGCCGGCCAGGTCGTAGCGTACGCCGAGCGGTAAGAAGCCGGTCTTGGAGCCCAGGTCCTGTACCTTCCCGGCTTGCCCTTCGCCGATCTCCAGCACAATGTCAGCACCCCGTTTCAGCAGCGGGGGTGTCTCCGAGAAGATGCGGTGGAAAAATCCGAGCTCGCCCGTTCCGCTGTAGAGGGCTGCAGGCGGGTCCCACTTCCGTACTTCAGGTGCGAGGCGACGAGAGGCGCTGACCTCGTCCACGTAGGGCGGGTTGGAGACGAGGAGATCGACCGAACCGTTCAAGAAGGTCAAACCGGTGGCCACGTCTGCATTGTGGAATGACACTGACGCGTCGCTTCTCTGCGCGTTCCGGCGTGCGATCCGGAGCGCAGCATCTGAGATGTCCGTGGCGTGGACCTCGCAGCGAGGGCGTTCCTGTGCTATGGAGATGGCGATAGCGCCCGAGCCCGTGCCTACGTCGAGCACCACGCATGGGTAGCCACGGGAGTCTATGCGTTCCAGCGCCAGGTCCACGACGCTCTCGGTGTCCGGGCGAGGGATGAGGGTATCTCTGTTGAGGTCGAGGACCAGGTTCCTGAAGTACGCGTAGCCGAGGATGCGCTGCACGGGCTCACGCTTTATGCGACGGGAGATCCAGGTCTCGTAGAGCGACGCCTGCTCTTCCGTCAAAGGTCTATCGTAGGCCGCGAGCTCCGCGCGTCCTACGCCGAGTAGCTCGGAGAGTAGGACTTCGGCCGAAGCGACGGGCTCGGGGACTCCTGCACTCTCGAGTCTGCCGGCGGCGCTACGGGCGGCTTCTCGGGCGCTGGCTTCGCCTGCACCGGCAGGCACCGTCTTAGCCCGGGGTTCCTGCCGCTTCGGCGGCGAGCTTGTCCACCCTCTCTTTGGCGGCGAGGGCCTGGGTGAACTCTTCGAGGTCGCCGCCGAGGGTGGCCTCGAGGCTGTGGGAGGTGACGCCGACGCGGTGGTCGGTTATTCGTCCCTGCGGGAAGTTGTAGGTGCGGACCTTCGCCGAGCGGTCGCCCGTACCGACCTGAGCCTGACGGAGGGCGCCTTCCTGCTCGGCCCTTTCGCGCATCTCGCGTTCCAGGAGCCTGGACTTCAGGATCTTCATGGCCTGCTCCTTGTTTTGGAGCTGGCTCTTCTCGTTCTGGCAGGTCACGACCAGGCCCGTTGGCCTGTGCGTTATCCTGACCGCAGAGTCCGTGGTGTTCACGCTCTGGCCGCCAGGACCGCTGGAGCGGTATACATCTACCTCGAGGTCTCCCGGGCTGATCTGGACCTCCACATCCTCGGCCTCGGGCAGGACGGCCACGGTCGCGGTCGAGGTGTGTATGCGGCCCTGGCTCTCGGTCTTGGGCACCCGCTGGACTCTATGCGTCCCGCCTTCGTGCTTGAAGACCGAGTATGCGCGGTCGCCGCTTATCTCCACGGCGACCTCCTTGTAGCCACCGACCTCGGCCGGGCTAGAGGAGAGGGTGCGATGTTTGAAGCCGAGACGGTCGGCGTAGCGAGTGTACATGTCGTGGAGCTCTCCGGCGAAGAGGGCCGCCTCGTCGCCGCCGGCGCCGCCCCGGATCTCGATGATGACATCTTTGTCGTCGTTCGGGTCGCGGTCGATGAGCTCGGTCCTGATGCGCTCGGAGAGATCTTCGATCCGCTCTTCGGCACCCCTCGCTTCGTCCGCGAAGAACTCGCGCTCCTCCGCGTTCTCGGCCTGGGGGATCAACTCCCGCGCATCCCGCTCGGCCTCCACCGCTGTGAGCAGCTCCCTGGACAACTCGGCCCCACGCCGCATTCGAGCGTGCTCCTTGGCAACCCCGGCGTAGCGCCGCTGGTCGCCGAAGATGTTCGGGTCCGAGAGTTCCTGCGTCAACGCGTCGTAGCGGCCGAGCGTCTCCTCGGCCAGCTTCACTACCTGACTATCCAATCTAAATCACCAGTTTGCTCGTAGCCTCGTTAGGCTCGATCTCGGATTCTTTCTCCATAGAGAGGACCTTCTTCAGTGAGGCCATCGCGATCTCGACCATGTCGTCTGTGGGCTCGCGCGTGGTCAGCTTCTGCATCTGCAGGCCGGGCCAGACGAGCATCCGCACCAGCGCGCTGTCCTGGTGTCGCGCGCTCCACATGATGAACTCGAACGCTATGCCCGCAACGAGCGGGATGACGATGACCCGGCTCGCCAGCATGTACAGCCATCCCTCGACCCCCAGTAATGAGAAGACCAGGATGGAGAGCACGAGCACGTAGAGCACGAAGCTCGTCCCGCAGCGGACGTGGCTCGTGTCGAGCTTGCGCGCGTTCGCCGGCACCAGCTCCTCGCCCCGTTCGTAGACCTTTATCGCCTTGTGCTCCGCGCCGTGGTAGCCGAAAAAGCGCTTGATATCCTTGCTCAGGAGTGTGATCACCAGCAGGTAAGCAATGAAGATCGCGATCCTGATGGCCCCCTCGACGAGGTTGAAGAGCACAGGATTCTCGATGCTCGCTCCGATCAGGGAGCCGAGACCCTTGGTCCCGAGTACGGGGGCAACGAGGAAGAGCCCGAAACCGAGAACCAGCGCGAAGATGAGCGTGCCCGCTATCTCCTTCTTGGAGAGCTCCTGCTCCTCGCCGAGCGCGATGTTTGTGGACAGAGTGAGCGCCTTCATGCCAAGCCACAGGGTCTCTCCCAGAGAGAGTGCGCCCCTGATAATAGGGAGGCGGAAGAGCTTGCTGCGGCGCGTAATAGAACGGAACCGTTCGGCCCGCAGGTCAGTATCCCCTGAGGGCGCACGGACGGCCATCGCCCAGAAGTTGGGAGAGCGCATCAAGACGCCTTCCATTATGGCCTGTCCGCCGACCCTCACTGCGTTCGGCCCTACTGCCTGTTCTGGCGAGCCTGGCGGCGATTCTGGAAGCGCTGTACCCTACCGCCGGTGTCCACTATGCGCTGCTTGCCGGTGTAGAACGGGTGGCACTCGGAGCAGAGGTCTACCGTAATGGTGTCCCCCGCCGTCGAACGCGTCTCGAACTCGTTGCCGCACATGCAGCGCACCAGCGTCTTCGTGTACTCTGGATGTATACCAGTCTTCATCATAGTCCTCCGTCTCTCAGATACTGTCTTCCTATAGTGTATTACCTCTGTAAAGGAGGGGCGGGTGCGGTATTTCGAGTACGCACCCGTCCGAAACTTTTCGCTAACCGCGAACGCGCTGGAGCTCGCGCAGGAACTCGGGGTTGGTACGGGTCTCTTTGAGCTTCTGGATCAGGAGCTCGATCTTCTGCGCGCTGTCCAGGGCGTTGAGGATGCTACGGACCTGCCACACCCGCTGGGCTTCGGCCGGCTCCATGAGCAACTCTTCCTTGCGTGTCGAGGAGTCCTCGATGTTGATGGCAGGGTAGATCCTGCGGTTCGCCAGCTTCCGGTCGAGCCTGAGCTCCATATTGCCCGTGCCCTTGAACTCCTCGAAGATGACCTCGTCCATCCTGCTGCCCGTCTCGACGAGCGCGGTAGCCAGGATGGTCAGTGAGCCGCCGTTCTCGATGTTGCGCGCCGCCCCGAAGAACTTCTTGGGCGGGTAGAGCGCCGCTGAATCGACGCCACCGGAGAGGATCCTGCCCGAAGCCGGGGCGGCGAGGTTGTAGGCCCGCGAGAGCCTGGTTATGCCGTCGAGTAGGACGACGACGTCCTCCCCCTCCTCGACCAGGCGCTTGACGCGCTCCAGGACGAGTTCGGCGACGGCGATGTGGTTATCGGCGGGCTGGTCGAAGGTCGAGGCGACGACCTCGGCCTCCTCCACACTCCGCTGCCAGTCTGTGACCTCCTCGGGTCGCTCGTCGGCGAGCACCACGAACAGTTTGGTCTCGGGGTAGTTCGCCGCGATGGACTGGGCTATTTGCTTGAGGATCGTCGTCTTGCCGGCCTTCGGCGGCGAGACGACCATGCCGCGCTGACCCTTACCGATCGGCGCGACCAGGTCTATGACGCGCGGAGCGATGTCGTTCGGCTTCCACTCCAGGCGAAGCCGCTCCATCGGATAAAGCGGAGTCAGATCGTCGAAGTTCGGGCGCCAGCGGCCCTTCTGGGGCTCCTGGCCGTTCACCGTCTCTATGCGCACCATAGCAGGGTACTTCTCGCCCTCGCGGGCCGGCCGGATCTGGCCCAATATCTGGTCGCCTCGCCTCAGATTGAAGCGTTTGATCTGGCTGGTCGAGACGTAGACGTCGCCCTTGCTCTGGCTGTAGCCTCCGGTCCTGAGGAAGCCGAAACCGTCGGGCAAAACGTCGAGGATTCCGTTCTGCAGGTTCTCCTCGCCGCCTTTGCCGTCTCTTTCGCCCCGCTGCTCCTGGCGGCGGTTCTGACGGCCATTCTTGCGTTCGCCGCGGCCCCGCTCCTGAGGCTGGCGTTCGACCTGCTCTGTGGAGGCGAGGTTGGTATCAGCCTCGCCGAAGCCGTCGACGGGCGCGGCTACGGGCGTCTCCGTCGCGCCGTTGGGCTCTTCCGTCGTTGCTGGGGTTTCCTGGGTCGCGGTCGCCGTGGTGGCGCCATTGGTCGCATTGTCGTTCTGCTGGCTCGCGGCCTGCTCCGTTGCGACCTGGTAGATCATCTCTGCCAGCTCCGGCTTGCGGTACTTGCGGTACTGCTTTATTCCTAGCTGCGAGGCGATCTGATGCAGGTCGCTCAGGCGCTTGCGCTCCAGCGTAGATCTTTCGGTCATGTTTGTACTCCACCTCTCTTGTTTACGATGCGGAAATGTCTTTCATCGGATTTCTTCAAGGGCTTGTCAAAGCTGGAAGCCCCGCCGCCCTGCTTCGGGCTCTAGGGCGTGGATCGTGTCCATAAATCTTACCACACGGGGCTCCGTCGACATGACGACCGTATGCGTCCTTGCGCCGCCCCGGAAATACCTGACCCCGCTCAGGGTCTCGCCGGGGGTGATCCCCGTCGCCGCGAAGAGTACGTCGGTGCCCCGGATCAGGTCGTCAAGCGTAAGCTTGCGCTCGGGGTCTGTGAAGCCGTACTCTTCGAGTTTCTCGACCTGCGAGCGTTGCGTCGGCCACATCCTGGCCTGCATCTCACCGCCGAGGCACTTCATGACTGCGGCTGCGAGGATGCCCTCGGGGGCTCCTCCAATACCGATGATCGCGTGCAGGTCGGCCCCACGCATCCCCACGGCGATGGCCGGGGTGAGGTCGCCCTCCGGCCTTATCTGGATGCGCGCACCCGTCTTACGGATCTCCTCTATGAGACTCTCGTGCCTGTCGCGGTCGAGGACGGCGACGGTGATCTCCTGAGGCCTGCGGCCCAGCGCTCCTGCTATGGCCTCTATGTTCTCCGAGACGGGGGCGTCTATGTCGATATACCCCCTCGCTCCAGGGCCGACGATCAGTTTGCTCATGTACATATCCGGGGTCCTTAGCATGCTCCCCCTCGGGGCCGCCGCGACCGCCGAGATCGAACCCTCCTGCCCCTTAACGAGCAACTGCAAGCCCTCGATGGGCTCGACCGCGAGGTCGGCTTCCGGACCCTTTTTCCCTAGTGAGTCGTCCACGCTGACTATGCCCGGATGGATCTTTGGCGCCCTGACCCGCCCCTTCTCGTCGAGGCGCTGCTCGCGCAGCACGGTTACCCTTCCTGAGACAGGGACCCTCTCCAACTCCTCGCGGAAAGCCTCCGTGGCCAGCGTGTAGGCCCGCTCCGAGTCTCCTGAACCTTCGAGACGCGCCACCTCGAGCGCGACCCGCTCGGTCACAGCGGCAAATTCCACTGCGGCCGAAGCTATGGACCCCGAGTGGGAATCAGTAACGTTAATGGGCTCTCACCGAACCTCCCATGACCCACCAAGATAGACCGCACGCCACAAAGCGCTTTCGTAGCTGGGTCTGCGTCGAAACGGTACGGAGTGGTTCCAGGGAACCAGCGTACCTGACATTCAATTATACACCAGCGCCGGTACGTCGACCACCGGCTCACGGCGTCTTGTTTGCCACCGCCTCCTGTGCGAGCCGGAGAAGCGCCTGGTCGAGGTTCTCGCCCACGGGGTCGTTGTCGCAGTAGAAGACGGGTTTACCTTCCTGAGAACCCCGGCGCGTAACGACGTCAACCGCCGCCGCCTTTATCTCGGTTAGGTAAGCCTCGACCCCAGACATGCCCAGGAGGTCCTCAGCAAGACGCTTTCTGTCGGAGAGGTTCCCTGAGGAGGCGACGACTTCGCAACCGTAGTGTTCCTCGAGGTGCCTGGCGAGCGTATCAAGGACGGCTGGTGGCGCCGTGGAGACGTAGCCTACCCTCATCCCCTCGACCTTACCGACCGGACGAGGCCTGAAGACCGTCGGAATCACGGCCAGATCAGGACGTATTTTGTGGACCGCCCGCATGAGACCGTCGACTTTCTCGGGGCTTGCCAGCGGCTCCTCGCTCATCGTGAGGAGGAGCAGATCTGAGAGGAGCAGACGGTAGGTGCCCAGAAACCCCACTATATACTCGGGGTCCTGGTTGGCCCCTGCGACGAGCACACGCCTCTCGACCATGACCGGGGGCATCGCCGCCCCCGAGCCGTCAAAGATCGTAACGCGGGTGTCGAGGCCGTTGGCGATCTCGGCCCCCTCCAGGACGTTCGAGACGAAGGGTTCCCCTGCGAGACCGCCGCCGCACCTGCGGCACCCTACTGTGGTGACCCTGCTCAGGGCCGCCGTCTCGTAGTAGTCGCTCGCGGCGTGCGCCCCGCGCCCGAGGGCCTCGAGAAGGTATTCGCTCCCGACCTCCATCCTGTGTCCCTCGATGACCTCGGGGTGCTCGGGTCCTCCGCGGCCCATCGAGACCACCCCTGGGTCGAACCCCTCAAGGGCGAGGAGACGCGCCAGGTAGCCTGAGATCGCCGTCTTTCCGACCCTCTTTCCCGTCCCGATCACGGCCAGCGAAGGCTTGGTCGAGACGGGACGGAGTTCCGGCGGCTTCAGCTCGAAGTCGCTACCGAGGTAGCGCGCCCCGGCGTAGAGGGCGAGTGAAGCAATCTTCATCCGCTCTCTGTAGCCGATTACGGGCTCGTCCGAGAGGTCGACCACAACGTCGACCTCGTACTCGGCGAGTGCCTTCTGTACCGTGGAGACGGGGTCTGAGCTCTCGACCAGCGGGACGCCGTAGTCGGTGCCATCCTTGATCTTCTCCGTGCCACCAAGGAAGGCAGCTGCCACGCCTCGAGCGTCAAGAGACTGCTGCACGCTCCGCATCGCGTCGATGACGACGGGAGGGTAGTGCTCGCCGTCGATCAGGAACAGCGCCCGCACGAGGCTCTAGCCCATCGTTCGCCGCTTGCGAAGGTCCTCGGGTCTGCCATCGCCCTGGCCCTCTTCGTAATGCAGATACTGGTGGGTCGCTGAGTCGAAGTCCACGATCAGCTCGCGGTCCTTGAACGGGTACTTGCGGAAGACCCTCACCCGCCCCTCCTCGATCTCTATGACGTTGTAGCAGGGGCGAGTGTTACCCCTGAGGCGGGTGGTCGAGGCCGTCCCTGCGTTGACGATAAACATGTTCTCGAGCTTCCAGGAGTAAGGCACGTGCTTGTGCCCGGATAGGACGAGGTCGACCTCCGTGTCGGCGAGCAGCTCGAGCACGTCCCCAGCATCGTAGATAATGTTGCGCTCCCTACCCGTTCCAGGGATGGGGATCAGGTGGTGGTGGATGACGAAGATTTTGAGCTTGTCTTCGGCCATGGCGAAGGTCTCGTGGATAAACTCGTAGTGCTCGCGTCCCACCCGCCCGTCGTCGAGGTCGGGTTCGGATGAGTCAACGGCGACCATGACGGCTTCTTCGAAGTCGAGGGTCGAGTACCGTTCCCCGAAGAGCCGCTCGAAGTGTATATAACCGACGTTGCGCGAATCATGGTTGCCAGGGATGAGCATGACTCGCTCGCACTGGATGCGCTGAATGTACTCGGCTGCCTCCTCGAACTCCTGGCGATAACCCGCATTCGTCAGGTCACCCGACACAACGACCGCGGTAGGATCCAGGTCGTTTATCTCGAGGATCGAACGTTCCAGCAAGTCGGGTATGAAGTAAGGACTACCGCAGTGGATATCGCTGATCTGACAGATAACCATCCTGCCGTGCGTGCCCATGCAATCCCCGATTCTATTCACTGAAGACGCCGCCTGGAGTATAGCAAAGCGGCGGTGAACAGCACGCTCCAGCCTTCGGCTTCCGCTTTCAGCATGTCAGCACGCTCGGCTGGTGCCTCCGCTTGTCAGCAGTTCAGGTTTTGGGCTGTATCGGATTACCTGGCAGCAAGTAATGCCGCGAGGTCTTTGTGGGCGCCGAGGGCGTAGTCTTCGGGGTCCCCGGCGACGAAGTGGCTGAGGCCGAACTGTTTCAGAGTTGGGCGCGTGTGCTGGTCCTGTTCTGTGGTGAGGAAGGCGGCGCGCAGTCGCCTTTTCAGGTCTGGATGGAGTGTCGAGTTCACCACTACGGGCTGTATCGGGTAAGGGCCCCAGGACTCGATCACCCGTAACTCATTGCGGAGGACTGGCACCTCTCGGCATCGTATCCTCAAGACGTTCGAGTCGATCGCAGCGGCGTCGGCCTTGCCGTTTAGGACCGCTTCTATGGAGTTTAGGTGTGACCCGGAGCAATGAATGTTATCGAAGAAGCTCTCGTCCGCGCCCGACTCCGCTAGCTTGTTCAACAGGCTGTAATAGCCGCTCAACGAGCACGCATCGTTGTACGCCCACGAGCCTCCTTCGAGCTCGGAGAAAGCATGGCTCGGAGCGTCATTGCGCACCACGACGTCGCAGAAGTAGACGGGCTTACCCTGATTTCTCTCGTCGTCGAACACGGGCAGTAAGCCGAGCAGCTCCGCGGGCGGCGGTCGCAAGTCGCGCAACCACAAGAACGAGGGCGCACACATGAACGCCACGTCGGCTTCTTCTGCAAAGGAGGAGCATTCGCCCCCCTTCCGCGGTCCCGAGGCCCGCGACTCTACCCTGAGTGAGACCCGCTCGTGTCCGAGGGCGCGCTGCACGTGATCCGCCAACGCCTCGAATAGGGCTTGTGGGATACTTGGGGAGAGGTAGGTAACGAAGCGGATCTCTCCGTTGTCCCTCTCGCAGATGCCCTCGTCCGCAGCCATCGTACCGCTACCTCACCTTACATCTTCTCTGGCGCGTTCACCCCGAGCAGGTCGAGGCCGCTTGCGAGCACGGCCTTCGTGGCGGCGCACAGGGCGAGGCGGCGGGCGCGAACGTCAGCGTCTTCGACAAGGACGCGGTGGACGGTATAGAACTGGTGGAAACGAGTGGCGAGGGTCTCTAGGTAGGTAGGCATAGGATGAACCTCGCGCCTGGAGGCTGCGTTCTGTATAACGCGTGGGAAGTCGAGCAGCTCCAGCACGAGCAGCCGCTCCTCAGGGGCGAGATCTCCAGCCGGGACCTCTCCCAATGCCTCGGGGCTCGTATCTGCCCGCCCGAAAATGCTGCATATCCTGGCGTGGGCGTACTGCACGTAGAAGACAGGGTTCTCGTCTGATTGCTTTATGGCGAGGTCCAGGTCGAAGTTCATCTCAGTCTTGTGGGAGGAGCGCACGTAGAAGTAGCGCGCCACGTCCGCCCCCACCTCGTCGAGCAGTTCGTCAAAGGTCACGATGTTTCCGGCCCGTTTGCTGAACTTGACCTGTTCGCCCTCCCGCACGAGCTTCACGAGCCGCACCAGTTCGACGTCGAGGAACTCAGGAGGCAATCCGAGCGCGACGAGGCCTGCCCTGATACGCGGCGGGTAGCCGGCGTGATCCGCGCCGAGTACATCCACAGCCGTCCGGAAGGCGCGGTTCCACTTGTCGCGATGGTAGGCGAGATCAGGGGCCATGTAGGTGTAGGATCCATCGCTCTTGACCAGCACACGGTCTTTATCGTCGCCGAACTTCGATGTCGCCAGCCAGAGGGCACCATCGTCCTCGTAGGCATTGCCGCTCTCCACCAGCTCCCGGACGACCTCCTCCGCCGCACCCGATTCATAGAGGCTCTTCTCGTTGAAGAAGATGTCGAAGCGGACCCTTGCACGGTGCAGGGTGTGCTCGATGTCGTCCATGCACCAGCGGGTCGCGAAGGCGGTGATCTCTCGCAGGGCCTCCTGGCGGTCTATCTCCAGAAGGCGCCGGCCCTGCTCCCCGGCGAGGTCCCTCGCTATCTCCTCGGTGTAGTCGCCCTTGTAGAGCGCATCCTTATCGGAGACGGGCCACACCTCTTCGAAGAGCCCGGCGTAGCGCACGGCGACCGACTCACCGAAGAGCCTTATCTGGTTCCCCCCGTCGTTGAAGTAGTATTCCTTCGACACATCCCTGCCCGCGGCCTGCATGATCCTGGCCAGAGAGTCCCCGTAGGCCGCGTGTCGCCCGTGGGCGACGGTCATCGGTCCGGTAGGGTTGGCGCTCACGAACTCGAGCAGTACGGGATCTCCGGAAGGCTCGCGCCTTCCGTACCGATTACCCTCGCGAAGCAAAGTGCCAACCTCATCCCACAGTGCGTCGGAGGATAGTCTGAAGTTGACGAAGCCGGGTCCTGCGACCTCGGCCTCACGCACGAACGGGGCGTCTAAGGCCCCCACGAGGTTCTCAGCCACCTCCCTCGGGTTTCGCCGCAATACCTTTGCATTGGCGAGGGCCACATTGGACGCGAAGTCGCCGTGAGTGGGGTCGTTGGGCCGCTCGACGTGGATGCCGTCAAGCTCGACCCCGTAAATCGTGTGCACGGCCTCCCGCACAGCGCCCGCCAGCCGCTCCTCGAAGCTCATTCTTCACCCCCGAGGAGCTCGTCCAAGAGCCGCCGGTTCTCCTCGGCAATTCGCAGGGTCTCATCCCTATCGTACTCGAAGCGTACATCGAAGACGTCCCCAGCAGAGACCTCTTCAGGCAACAACTCGCGCGGCACGTCGAAGCCCCTACGCCCGTCAGGGTAGGGTAGGAGCACGGCCCAACCGTTGTCCTCGAATCTGTCGATTTGCACTCGCATAGAGGTATGTTAGCACGCCGCCTTCGGCGGCTTGTCAGCATTTCAGCACGGCGGCTGTCGCCGCCTTGTCAGCACGCTACGCCCTTCGGGCTTCGCTTGTCAGCCTGCCTCCTTCGGAGGCTCTCAGCCAGGGCTTGCGCGGGCGAAAGCTGACAAGCTGAAATGCTGACAAGCGAAGGCGCTAGCCTGAGCGTGCTGAAATGCTGAAAGGAGCGAAGCGGAGCTACCAGTGATACTTTTCGTTGCGGTGTATCTTTGCTGCGCGGTAGAGCTGTTCGAGGAGGACGACCCTGGCCAGGGCGTGCGGGAGGGTGATGCTGCCGAAGGACCAGAGTTCGTTGGATCTCTGCAGTACATTAGGGGAGAGGCCTAGTGGTCCTCCGATTACGAAGGCGGCATGACTCCGGCCTGAGATGCCGAGGTCTTCGAGCTTGAGGGCGAGTTTCTCTGATGGGTGCTGCTTACCCTTCTCCCTGTCGAGGGAGATCACGTACGCTTCTTTCGGAAGGCGCTCGAGGATACGGTCTCCTTCCGCAGAGAGCACCTCGTTGTGTGAGCGGCGGTTCATGTCTTCCTCGGCGACCTCGATGATGTTCACGGGAAAATAGCGGCGCAGCCGCATTGCGTAGTCTTCCGAGCCTTCGGCGGCCCAGCCCTTCGGCTTTCCGACGCAGACGAGGGTACAGCGGCGTATCACTCGATACCAAAGAGCTGTCCCGCCTCACCCCTCCCACCGTAGCGGTAGACGTGCTCGGGGACTTGCAGGGGAGTTCCTACCTCGATCCAGGGAGTCGGGTGGCCCGCGATCGCAGCCCGAACCCTGACGCCGCCGTGGCCCGCTTCCCTTAGGGCCCCGTTTACAGTGCCGCAGGCCCGGGTTGGGGAATTGTTGGTCTTCGACAGGTGGGCGAGGACGAGGTCTTTGAGCCCGTGCGGGGCCAGCGCCACGGCGGCATCGGCCGCCTGCCGGTTCGAGAGGTGGCCATGCTTCGAGCGGATCCGGCGCTTCAGACTCGCCGAGTACGGGCCGCGACTGAGCCAGTCGGGATCGTGGTTCGCTTCGAGGACTACGGCTTCGGCCCCGCGCATGCTTCGCAGAACTGTGATACCAGCCTCTCCGAGGTCCGTCGCCATCGCCACGGCGCTATCGCCGCCGGATACCCGAACCCCGTAGGTCATGGAGTCGTGTGGGACTTCGAAGAACGTTGCTGTGAGGCCGCCGGCGGTACATGACTCTCCGGGGGCTACCGTGTTAGCGCCGAGGTCTTCGCCGACGCCGGGAGCGGCGAAGACCTCGATGTTGCGCCCACGCACTAGAGAGGGGACACCGCAGGTGTGGTCGGTGTGCCCGTGGGTCAGCAGGACGGCTTTTACGTCGGTAAGGCTCCTGCCGATACGGGCGAGTAGGGCACCTATGCGCCGTGGCGGGAGGCCGGCGTCAACGAGGAGGCCGCCTGCGTCCGTCTCCATGTACGTTGCATTGCCCGAGCTTCCGCTCGAAAGAACACTCAGCCGCAAATCAGTCCTCTATCAAACTGGGCGTTTGATCGGCGTGAACGAAACCCTCCAGATCTTAGCACGCACAATCATACGGGTTGGGCTGATCCGGGACGACGCCGTTGTCGTAGAATCAGGGTATGGCTGACAGGGGACGACAGTATCTTGTACTTGCGGACGAGGATTTGATCTCCCTTGTCGAGGCGGCCGACGCCGACGCTTTCGCCACACTCTACGACCGCCACAGTCGCGCCGCCTTCTCCCTGGCTTATAGGATGATGGGGGAGCGTCAGGCCTCCGAGGACCTGGCGCAGGACGCGTTCTTGAAGGTCTGGCGAAACGCGGGCAGCTATCGTGCGGAGCGGGGCAGCGTGCGGACCTGGATCCTCTCCATAGTCCACAACCGCGGCATAGACCAGCTCCGCTCCCATGCGAGCCGGCGCAGGACGCAGGACAGGATCGAAGCCTCAGCCCCACGCTCCCAACCGAGCGAGGCTTTCGCGGAGACCTGGCGCAACTCGCAGCGCGACCAGGTCAGGGAGGCACTAAATACCCTCCCGGGCGAACAGCTCAAGATCCTGGAGCTGGCGTACTTTTCCGGGTACACGCACGTGGAGATATCCGAGCTCCTCAGCCTACCCCTCGGGACGGTCAAGGGCAGGATGCGTTTGGGGTTGAAAAAGATCAGGGACTACTTCGAATCTAGAGACGCGGCGGTGCCGAGATGAGTGAGATGAACAACGAACGCTTCGAAGATCTCAGAGACGCCTACGTTCTCGGTGCCCTTCCCGAGGAAGAAAGGCGGATGTTCGAGGATTATCTCGCTGCCCACCCGGAGCGGCAGGCCGAGATAGACGATCTTGGCGCCGTCGCCGCCCTGCTCGCGTTCTCTCCGCAAGAACAGGAACCAGCGCCAGAGCTTCGCAGCAGGGTCATGGAGGTGGTCGAGGCCGAGGCGGAGCCCCGGCGCGCCAGGCATCGGTCCGCGTTCGCGAGGGTCGGGGACTACCTGAACGTCAGGAGCCTCGCGCTCGGCGCAGCGGCCCTACTCGTTGTCGGACTGCTAGCGTGGAACGTGCTGTTGCAGGGCCAGATGCAGGACCTGCAAGGCCAGGTCGAGGAGGCACAGGACCAGCGCCAGGTCCAGCAAAGCCAGACGATCAAGCTCGAGGGAGCGTGGGCGGATCAGGGCGCCAATGCCGAAGTGGCCTCCATCCACGAGAACAAGACCATCCTCGTGGCCAAGAATATGCCCTCGGTGCCCGAGGACCGGACGTGCCAGATCTGGGTCATAAGCGACGACGTGCCCGAACCCAGCGGTCTCTTCCAGCCCGACGAGAACATTACCGCGGCGCCGATCACGAACTCCATAACGAAGGCCGACGTGATTGCGGTAACAGTCGAACCGGCCGGGGGCTCGGAGAAGCCGACGAGCGACCCGGTACTGTCGGCAGAACTGTGAAAGCGGGATAAGGAAGGGCTAGCCCTTCCTTATCCAACGCTGGTCAGCTCATCAGCATTTCAGCTAGTCAGCTTTTTGTTTTCTGTGGGTTGAGAGGTTACTGCTGGTCGGATGTAATGCTCGACCTTACGCAGGGCGCAGTGAGACGAGCCTCACTGCGCCCTGCGTTGAGGAGCGTTTGTTTTCATCAGACAAGGCGTTAGCCGTGCCACCTCCACCCTGCGCGGTGTAGAAGGGGCCTGGATCAAGGACATGAACGTCCTGATCGAGGACGGCAACGTTACGGGCTATAAGGTGAATATGGAGGTCACCTTCGTCCTGGAAGATTCGTTGAGGCGGAGGATATGCGCAGGGTTTTGCTCCGGCTTTCGGGCCGGGGCTTTGTTCGTATGAGGGCGGTTCGCGAACCGCCCCTACAAGTAAACCGTTCTAGCTGCGAGC
>CAWEHD010000013.1:0-164054 GCA_963808845.1 uncultured Rubrobacteraceae bacterium | reverse complement strand
TTAGGTTGATCCATCAATTCCTGGCCGATGCCGGCGTGCAAAAAGCGTGAAGATTTCGCACCTCACCGTCCGCCAGGATCAGCCCAACCGGCTGAAGTTCGGGTGAGCTTGACGAGTGTCAGAGCGCCTTGCGTAAGGCGAGCTATCAGCAATTCAGCCAGTCAGCATCTCAGCAAAAAGCTGACAAGCTGAAGTGCTGACTGGCTGACTAGCGCGGGTTACGCAAGGCCAGGCCTTCCGTAACCCGCTGTCAGGATTCTATCCGCTCGACCCACCCTGCCCGCCACTCGGGCGCTTCGAACGGCTCGGCAAAGTACCATCTGTCTCGCCACATCTTCCCGTCGCGCAGCTCGAAGATTAGCACCGTGTCCAATACCTGCCCGTCGCCGTAGTCGTAAACCCCCTCGGCAACCCACAGTCCCTCCTTGACCAGCACTCGACGCAATCGGATAGACGGCGGCGGGGCTTCACCCCGGTTGGCGGGGTAGGCTTCCTGGAACGCCCTCATGTTCTCCCGCCCCAGGAAGCGCTCTCCTGACTGGGGCATCTCCATCACGTAGTCCTCGTGGCGCACGTTGTATTCCTCTTCGGGGTCGAGGTTGGACAACAGCTCCGTGAGGAAGCCGTACGCCTCCTGCTCGTCCATCTCCTCGAGGTTGGGCACCCGCTGCTCGTCCATCTCTGTTTCTCCTTTCGTAGTGAGGAGGTCAGCACCTACCCACCGCCATGCTGCCATCCAGTAAATCCTAGCGTATCCGCTGAAAGCCTATTTGCCGGAACTGGCAGAAAAGGCCTTCCCTTGGGAGTCAACGGCAGATAGCCCCGGTCTGTACCAAACCCTCGTCCCTACATCTCGTGGCGCTCAATAAAGCTCTACGTGGAGTTAGCCTGCCCCGACTATCTCCTCGATGCGGCGGTAGAGACCCGAAGCCAGACCTTCTGGTTCTGCGGAGCGTTCGGTGAGCATCCTGGCTACTTGACCGGTCTCGGTCTCGCCGGCTATCTCGAAGGTAAGGACCACAGGCTCCGCACCTTCGAGGCCAAGTTCCTCCGCGATGGCCAGCCTGACCAGGGAGACTTCGCGGCCGGTCTTGGCGGAGATCTCACGGCTTGCGGCCTCGGGGTCGAACTCCTGGCAGACCTCGATACCGCCCCCCAGACGCCGTTCCCACCACCACGGGGCGCTTACGCCCGTAAAGCTCTCATGCACCAGGGCCGTCGCGCTGTCGGCGAGAAGTTGGTTTAGGTACTCGGGCATGGGAGATTTATACCAGCCGTGGGCTTACCTGTGACGATACGCTACTATACAATGCGGTGAGGGAAGGAGTTATTCGATGCTTCTTGTAAAGGACTCGATGACCCGTGATATCGTGACGCTCTCGCCGGATGAGACGGCGGGGACGGCGCTCGCCCTGTGCCGGGAGAGGCGTATCAGGCACCTTCCGGTTCTCCAGGAGGGGAGACTCATCGGAATAGTCTCGGATCGGGATCTGCGCTCGTCCACCCCTGCGCTCGGCGACCCAGCGCGGGCCACTGCGCTGCAGGAGATCCTTGTTGAAGACGTGATGGCGGGTGACGTGATTGCCGCCTTCCCCGACGACCCTGTAGAACAGGCGGCGAACACCATGCGGGAGCGCAGGATCGGCTGTCTCCCCGTGGTCGAGGACGATGAGCTTGTCGGAATCATCACCACCTCGGACGTGATGGATGCGCTCGTTCGCCTGGTCGGCGCCAACGAGCCCGGGAGCCGGATGGAGATCGCCGTCCCTGACAGGCCGGGGTCTCTGGCTGGCGCGGCAGGCGTCTTCGGGATGTGCGGCATAAACATCGTCAGCGTCGCTATGGGGCCGATAAGGGAGCCCGCGGACGCGGGAAAGCCAAGAGAGCGCATCGTCGTGTTCAGGGTAGACACCATCGAGCCAGCAGAAGCGGTCGGATACCTCGAGGAGGCCGGATATTCCGTCCTGTGGCCGCCCAGGTCTTGAGCGGCCGGGCTGCCATCATCCACGACCTGGCCCTTGAAAACTACGGCTTCGGCGGTGACCATCCCTTCGATCCCCTGCGTGTCAGGCTCGCGCTCGAGCTCTGCGGAGCCCTCGGGCTGCTCGAAGATTACCCTTTCGTCTCCTCCGGGCCCGCGACCGACGATGACCTGACGACGGTCCATAGCCTCACCTACGTGCGTATGGTCCAGAAGGCCGGGAGATCTCTCAGCCCGCTCTCCGACCTTCTGGGCTACGGTCTCGGGACCCCTGACAATCCCATCTTCCCTGACATGCACGAAGCCTGCTCACGCGTGGTAGGGGGTGTGCTCGCCGCGTGCCGGCTCGTGATGAAAGGGGAAGTGGATCACGCTATGTGTATCTCGGGCGGGTTGCACCACGCCCTGCGCTCGAAGGCGAGCGGTTTCTGCGTCTACAACGATGCCGGAGTCGCGATCTCCCGCCTCAAAGAAGAACATCCAGGCATCCGCATAGCCTACGTCGATACCGACGCCCACCACGGTGACGGTGTGCAGTGGATGTTCTACAGCGACCCTGACGTCCTGACCGTCTCGATGCACGAGTCGGGACGCTACCTCTTCCCAGGGACGGGCGGGGTCGACGAGAAGGGACGCAACGGAGGTGTCGGGTACTCCGTCAACGTGCCGCTCGAGCCCTTTACGGACGACGAGTCCTGGATCTCCTGCTTCGAGGCCGTCGTCCCAGATGCCCTTCGCACCTTCGGACCCGACCTGATCCTCTCCCAGAACGGTTGCGACGGCCACACCCTCGACCCCCTGACACACCTCTCCGCAACGACCCGCTTCTACGAGCACGTGCCGAACAGGGTGCACGACCTCGCCCACGAGCTCTGCAATGGCCGCTGGGTCGCAACCGGCGGCGGAGGCTACGACATCTGGCGCGTCGTACCGCGCACCTGGACCGCACTCTGGGCCGCCGTCTCCCACCAGGAACTGCCCGAAAAAGTACCCGACGCCTGGCTCTCGAAGTGGAGAGAGAAGAGCCCGGTCGGGCTACCGACTCTCATGCGCGATGACCGCGAGGATTATCCGCAGGGACCGAGTTCCGCAAAGATAGCGCAACGTAACCTTCGCACCGTCCAGGAGGTCGTCGAGAAAGTACTACCCGGCATTCGATAGGGCAGATAGGGTTGCGCATCCGGCTCCGTCGCGGTATTTTGCGTTTAGTGACCAGTTCGGCGATCCGGAGATGACAGTGCGAAGCATACCAACGTTGCATGGCGTAGCGGCCAATTCCGCCTCCTCGACCGAGACGAAGCCGGGGATAGAGATAGAGCGTCGCGTTACCGAGGAACCTCCCTACAAGGTCATACTGCACAACGACGACTTCACGCCGATGGAGCACGTCGTCGCCGTGTTGCAAAAGGTCATCCCGCGCATGTCCGTAAAGAGGGCCGTCGATATCATGATGGAGGCCCACACCAAGGGCAAAGCCGTCGCCACCAAGTGCCACAAAGAGCTGGCCGAACTCTACCAGGACGGGCTCAACAACGAGGGCCTAATCGCCTCGATAGAGCCTGACTGAAGCAGTCTGCAAAGAGGTCCTGACCTCTTTGCAAGCATTTCAGCTTGTAGTTTTCGCTGATCGCTTGTCGGCGAATACGTGATTCGAAGAACGTCGATACCCCTGCAAATCGCTTTGGGCGTGCGTTACCAAGAGTGGCGTTGGGAACCGCGTAGTACGCCGGTATGATCGTACATAGACGTTTAGCCGGGAAGCCATCTATGATACGGAATCGGCATTATCAGTCGTGCGGTGTAGAACATGGGTGAGTGCGGCTCCTACCGCCTTGCTCCCATCATGACCGTCATTCCCGCGCAAGCGGGAATCCACTGCACCAGGATCTCCGCGCCTCGATCCAGAGGCGATCTACCCGATTACGTATGACTCCTCTCGAGATTATCCGCCAGGCACGGTCCGAAACGCTAATCGACGAGGATGGCCACGTCGTTACGTTGGAGCTTCTTCCTGGTCTCTCCCAAGCAGAACTGCAGGACTTCGCAGACCAGGTGCCATGTCGTGTTCCACCAGAGATCACGGAGTTGCTTAGGGCGTGCAGTGGTTTCTACGGAACTGTCGAACAGGTCGACTTCACAGGGAGAGATCTCATGTTCGAGTTCGAGGCGGCATTTCCGTATGGTCTTCCGATCGCGGCGGACGGCTATGGCAATTTCTGGGTCGTCGATCTGCATCCGGACACCGCAAGGTGGGGACCGATCTATTTCGCATGCCACGACGCGCCCGTGATCCTGTACCAGGCCGACTCGCTGGAGCTGTTCCTGAATGAGCTGTTCCGGATGTTCGAGCCACCGCACCAGAGCCTTATCAACGACGTTCACGAAGACCGGCTGGCCCACGTATGGCAGACGAACCCAGGCGTTCTTTCCTACGAACAATGTCTCCGGTCCGAAGACCCCATCCTCACGGACTTCGCGCGCGAGCTCGACGAGAGCTTCCAGATAATCGACCTGCGCCGGGCGAAACCGGGCGATGGCTTTTCCTGGGGCCGCTACGGCCCAAAGACGCAGGTCAAACGCTTCCGTACGCATGCCGTATTTGCCTATCAGAAGCCGAAGAGCATCATTTCCCGGCTCTTCGGACACGCGTCTGGGTGATGCTTGCTACAATCCGCTTCTGATGAGTGCCAATCTCGTCCTGGCGACCCCCGAAGAAGCTGAAGCGATCCTGGAATACTTCAACGGCTTCCACGATGGGTTTATCAAGAAACTCACTCTGAGCTCGCACGACTATTTCGAGCGGCGGGGGGTGCAAGCCTGCTCGGGTCGGCTAGATCTCGACTTGGTGATCGCCCACTACAACTACCGCAATGGGGAGCCTCCAGCGGACCAGATCGTCCACGCGCGCTTTACACACGTACGCCATCTGCACGCCGACATGCCCGGCGGAGCCGCCGAGTGGTCGATCGTGAACGTGTATTTCGGGCGTGGGGTTCGCCCGACGGTTCGGGCCGAAGAACCGTGCTTCTATGCGCGGTTACTTCAGAATCGACTCTACCAGGACCAGTGGATACACCATCAGGCGCTCAGCTTCTCGTTCCGGGAAGCCGAATTCTTTGAGTCCCGAGCGGCCTGAGCCACGCGGTCCGTTAGCCCCCGATCTGGCTCATGGTGCGGTGGCGGGACTCCTCGGGCAGGGTGAGGCCCGCTGCCGGCTTTATTCGCGCAGTCTCCCACAGTACTTTGTGGATCGCCGGTATCGGGTCTTCCGAGCGTATAGCGTCCTTTACGGGGACGTCGAGGTCGGTGAGGAGACAAGGGTGGATCTTGCCGTCCGCCGTGAGCCTGAGCCTGCTGCACCTGGCGCAGAAGGGTTCAGAGATCGGGGTTATGACGCCGAAGGTGCCCGGGGCGCCTTCGAAGCGGAACTCGTCTGCGGGGGCTGCGGGGTCGTCTTTCTCGATGGGTTCGAGGTCCCCTAGCTCCTCTCTGGCGCGGTCGAGGATCTCACGCCCAGGGATGAAGAGCGACCTGAAGCGCGAGCCGTCCGTGTCGCCGTTCAGGGGCATGAGCTCGATGAACCTGACGTGCATGGGATATTCGAGCGTCAGCCTCGCCATGTCCGAGATCTCATCGTCGTTGACGCCGCGCATCGCGACGGCGTTGATCTTGACCGGCGAGAGGGGCGTCTCGAGCGCCGCCATCACCGCATTCCAGACCTTCTCGAAGTGGTTGCGCCGCGTTATAAAGGCGAACTTCTCTGGCTGGAGGGTGTCGAGGGAGATGTTGACGCGATCCAGGCCGGCTTCGACGAGCCCGTCCAGATTCTCCTCGAGGAGGAAGCCGTTGGTCGTCATGGTTACGTCCTCGAAGCCGAGGTCCTTCAGCCACCCGATGAACATGACGACCCCGCGCCTGACGAGCGGCTCGCCGCCCGTTACACGGACCTTGGTGACGCCGAGCTCGAGGCAAGCCTCGGCGAAGGTAAGCATCTCCTCCAAGGTCAGGATGTGGCTCTTGTCCTGGAACTGGATGTCTTCAGGCATGCAGTACTGGCAGCGGAAGTTGCAGCGGTCCGTGACAGAGATCCTGAGGTAGTCCATCTTGCGGTTGTAGCTGTCGGTGAGCTGCGTCAAAGCATCCTTTCGTGCCTGTGCCTATCACTGGCTCTCGTTGGATTGTATCTTCTTTCCGGGATGAGGGTAGCGACCAAATCGTTGGCGGCACGCCGCTATACTGCCCAGGGTCCGGCTGGCATTTAGCGACGGAGATTCGGAGAGGGTGTTGTTCAGGCGGCTTTCGGCTTCACGCCTCATAGTCTACGGGTTCGTCGCGCTCGTGGCGGGAGGGACCGCGTTTCTCAAGCTGCCGTGGGCCACCACGGACGGGATCTCCCTCGTCAATGCATTCTTCGTCGCCGTCAGCTGCGTCACCGTTACGGGCCTCTCGACCGTCTCTATCCCCGGAACGTTTACCCACTTCGGGGAGGTAGTGATGATGGTCATTATGCAGTTGGGTGGACTCGGGATCATGACCGTCACGACCCTTGGAGCCCTGCTCATCGGACAGCGGATTGGGTTCAGACGCCTGCTCACCGTTAGCGAGGAGACGGAGAGCGCCGGCTCGCCCCGCAACACCCTCAGGTTGCTCTTCCAGATAGCCAGGATCACCTTCGCCGTGGAGCTAGTAGGGGCCGTGGTCTTGAGCGTTGGGTTTATACAGGCGGGGCTTGGTGTCGGTGAAGGGATCTTTCAGGGCGTCTTCCACGCGATCATGGCCTTCTGCAACGCAGGCTTTGCGACCCTTCCTGGTGACGACCTGATCCCCTACGCTGGGAACTGGCTCATAATCGGGTCCCTGGTCTGCGTGATCACGCTAGGAGGACTCGGTTATCCAGTGCTGGTCGATCTCTACCACTACAGGGGGACCCACAGGCTCTCCATCCACTCCAGGGTCGTCCTGATCACATCCACGGTCCTGGTCGTGGTCGGTGTCCTCAGCGTGGCCCTGCTGGAGTGGACGAACCCACGCACGCTCGGCGGCGAGTCGGTGAGTACGAAGACCGCCATTTCGCTCTTCCAGGGCGTGACGCCGAGGACCGCAGGATTTCAGACCGTAAGCTACCCCGAGATGCGGGAGCCGACGCTCGTCGTGCAGACCGTACTCATGTTTATCGGCACGGCCCCGACCTCGACGGGCGGGGGGATAAAGGTGACGACCCTCGCGCTCGTTGCCCTACTCGTTGTGGCCCAGGTAAGGGGTCAGGACAGGATCACACTCTTCTGGCGCACGCTGCCCAGCCCCCTGATCGCAAGGGCACTATCCGTGCTGGCCATGGCCGCCTTGCTCGTCTTCCTTTGTACCGTGGCGCTCATGGTCTCGGACGGACTCGAGCTCTTGCCCGCCCTCTTCGAAGTAACATCGGCGTTCGGCACCGTTGGGCTCTCGCTCGACGTCACGCCGGACCTGAGTATGTTCGGTAAGATCCTGATCGCGGTCCTCATGTTCGTGGGTAGGGTGGGCCCCATTACCTTCGTCGTGGCCCTGGCAGCCAGGCAACGTACCCCACACTACAAGTATCCCGAAGAAGAGATAGCGATAGGTTGACAAGGCGCGAGGCGCCTTGTCAGCATGCCGTCTTCGACGGCTTGTCAGCAAGTCAGCACGTCGCCTGTTCCAGGCGACTCGTCAGCACTTCAGCTTGTCCGCGGATAGTCGCATCCAAGCTCGTGAACCGGTACGCCTAAGTGGGAGCTACTTCTCCTTACGGACGGCTGCCGCTGTCTCTCCCCTCTTGCTGAAATGCTGAGATTCCTGGCACGCCGCAGGCGTGCTAGGAATCTAACAGGCCGAGACGGCGGGCGACGTAGCCGGCTGTCGTGGCCTGCAGGAGGAGTGTGACGCAGACGGCCAGGGCGACCATGGAGACGGCGATCTCCGCGCCCTCGACCCCTCGCGCGAGGAGCAGGCTGGCGACGGCGGCGGGGATCACACCCGTCTCCCTGCACCAGCTGATAAAGGCGATCTCCTTGCCCGTCCATTCGCCGCGCCGGTCGGGCAAGAGGCAAGCCAGAACGGTTATGGGGCGGGCCACGAAGATGAGCACGAACATGACCAGGAGCCCGCCGACGAAGTATTTGCTTAGTGCCTCGAAAGGCAGGTTGAGCCCGAGCGTCACGAAGACGAGCAGGGTGGCTATCTCTGCAACCTGTGCGAGGAACCCTTCGAGGAGCGCGGCGTGTTCGTCGTGATGGCCGAGCCCGAGCCACTCCATGTTCCCGACCATCAGCCCCATGACGAAGGCCGCGAGGTAGGCCGACCCGCCGAGAGACTCGGTCGAGAAGTACGCGAGGGCGACGACGGCGAGGATGGCCACCCCCGGTGACTCGTCCCAGATGCCGGCCCGCGTCGTCGAGGCGACGGCGTAGCAGAGGACCGCTCCGGCGACGACGCCGATCAGGGCTCCGAGCGCGAGCTCCTTGGTGAACTCCAGCGCGGGACCTGAGAACGTGAACCCGCCGGCCTCCACGACCCCGACGAGCGTCAGGGTAAGCACCGTGCCAGTAACGTCGTTGAAGGCGGACTCGGCGATCACCGTCTGGGCAACTTTGGGACGGAGTTTCAGGCGGTCGAACAGGGGGATGAGGATAGCGGGGTCTGTCGAGGCCAGGACCGCTCCCACGAGCAGGGCAACTGGGAACGCGACGCCGAACACGGGGGAGACCACGAGCGCTACGATGATGGCCGTCAGGAGTACGCCGGGCAAGACGAGCAGGCCGAGGCCTACGGCGGTCTTGGAGATCACCCGCAGCGAGATGCCGGTTCCGCCGTGGAACAGGATGAGGGCCACCCCTATGTTGAACAGGAGCTGGGCGCCAACCCCGCCCAGAGGGTTCGAGACGAGCCCGAGCACGGACGGCCCGATAAGGGCGCCCGCCGCGACGAGCACGACCATCTCGGGGATCCTTATGACGGTCGCTATGAGTTGCGAGACCAACCCCGCCCCCAGTATGAGGCCGAAGTCGCGGAGGATATGCTCTATCTCCACCCTCTAGTCGACCAGGGCTACAAGCTTCTCCGCCAGCGTCCCCCAGCCCAAGTGCTCCACGCAGTTCCGGCGCACGAGCTCCTCGCATCGCCGTCTTTCCTCTTCGGGCAGCTTCAAGTAGTCATCGAGCGCCTTTGCGTAATTCTCTTCGAAGCCATCCATGCCGACGCGGAGGTCGAAGGGCAGACCGTGACCGACGATCTCGCCGGCCTCCCTCAGGCCCGAGTGGTCAGCCACGAAAGGGACTACGCCGCTCGCGGCGAACTCTGCGGCCACGAGCCCGAAGGTCTCGGGGAAGATGGAGGGGACAGCCGCAGCGTCAGCGGCGGGTAGGATCTTCGTCAGGTCGCCATGGTAGAGCGCCCCGACGAAAAGCACGTCATCCTCCATACCCTGGGCGTCGCCCAGCAGATCGTCGGTGAGTTCGAAGTGTTCCAACGGACCCGCCGGCCCGCCTTCCAGGAGCTTTCCCATCTCGGCCAGCCGCTCCACGGTCGCCTCATCGCCCGCGCTGAGAGAGAAGGTCAGGGCCTCGAGCCCCTCGCGGAAGGTGCCGAAGCCGATCACGAGCAGCCGGGCGTCCGTCTCCTTGCGCACCGTGGAGAAGGCCGAGATCAGGCTGTGGACGCCCTTGGAGTGGATCAGCTTTCCGACGTAGACCACGAGCGGACCCTCGCGGTCGAGGAAGCCCCTGAGCCGCTCGCCGGCGTCCGTGTCGTGAGAGCGGGCGTCGTAGGACTCCGCTACCGCGCGCAGCGCTCCCGCCAGCTCTCCCGCGTGGCCCGAACTCCTTAGGGCCTCTCGTAACGACGTCCTCTGCGCCCGACCGCGGCCAGGTCCGCCTTCGAGGTGTTCGAGGACCCCGAGGTCGAAGTGCGTCGGGGTGGAAGAGCCCGGTGTCGACCCCGCCAGGGAGGGAGTGGGTCCTGCCTGCCAGGTCGGGGAAGTCCTCCGCTATCGTACCCGCGCTGTGCGAGGAGAGCGCCAGGATATCCCGTGCACGTTCCAGGCCCTCGCGGGTGAGCCCCATGTACATCTCGCTCTTGCGGGAGACGTACTGGAGGCAGCTTCCGTGGACGACGCTAACGTAAGGAAGGTCAGTCCCTTCCAGGGCGCGGCGTGCGATCAGCGGCCCAGGCACGGAATGGTTGGTGATCACAGCTTCCGCGTCCGACACCCCGAGAACGGTCTTCAGGGCCTCGACGTTGCGCCGGAGGTAATCGTCCAGTTCCCCCTGTGTCAAGTCCAGGAAGGTTTTCACGCGCCATCCTGGGTAGTCGTCGTACACGTAGACCGGTAGAAGGTCCCCGATCTCGGGCCTGTAGACGACGCAGAGCCCTGGATAGGACGTCTCCTGCTCGCCCAGATCCTCTACCCCTCCTATGTTTACCGTCGCTTGTTTGACGACGAAGTCGTAGGTGAGCGGGCCCGGATCCTGGCAAAGCACATGCACGTCGTGCCCTTCGCTGACCAGGGCGCGACACAGGCTCTGGACGTAGATGTTGCTCCCCGTGCCAGAGAGCATGTACCCGTGGGTCATGATGATCCTCATGGCGCTCCTTGTAGTCCCTGTGGAGTTTGCGTCATCCGTGCTCGCATAGCGGAAGGTATCACAGAGTCGCGCTCCGGGCCCGCGGCGAAGGATCGAGCGCGAGGAACGGCCACACCGCGCATGCGCACGCGCCAAGCTCTCCATAGGCTGTAGTATTCGCGGGTATACGCTTCTTCATACGCGCGAGGAGGACCGCATGTTTACACGCACGAAGATAGGGCCGGTGCCAGAGGTCGGGTCCGAGGCCCCCGAGTTCAACCTGTCTAGCGCCCAGGGAGGCCAGCTCAGGTTGAGCATGAGGACCGTGCGGGGACCGGTCGTGGTAGCCTTCTACAGGCCGGGAGATGAAGAGGACGTCGAGTACTTCAAGGCGCTGGCCACGAAAGAGCAGGAGATCAACCTCGCCGCCGGCTCGGTGGTCGCCATTGGGGTCGCCGAGCCTACCGAGGCGCAAAATTTCGCCCGGGCCTCAGGGCTGAAGTCCTACGTGCTCTACGATTACGCCAAGGTTACGAGCCGCCAGTGGGGACTACTGGAGAAAGACCGTGAACGGGGCGACTACGCCCGTAGGGCTGTATTCGTCGTCGGGCCTGACCACAAAGTCGCCCACGCCTGGGTCGGCCAGAGGCCAGAACCCGAGGAGATACTGGCGAAGGTCAGCGAGATCTCGGGCCTCCCCAAACCGCCGGAGAAACCGGAAGAGGATGGGAAAGAGGGGGAGGAAGGCGGCGAGAAGCCAAAGAAGATGTCGGCCGAGGAAAGGGAGAAGATAAAGGCAGAACGTCGCGCCGCCCGCGAAGCCGGCAAGTCTGTCAAGAACGGGCAGCAGGAGGGAGAAGCGACCCAGGAGTCGGAGGCTCCGAAGGAGGAGGGGTAGGGCGTGGTAGGCCAGGACAGGCACGAGACCGGCGGCGAGTATCGGCCGGACGGAGAAGTGGCTCTCGGAGCCACCGAGGTCGGTCGCGGGGAAATCTCAGACCCCGAGGAGTTGATGGCCCGGCTCGGGATCAAGGACAACCACATAAGGGAGCTCTACGAGGAGATCACCGCCTCCCGCCTCGCCGCTGACGAGGCCCGCGCCTCGAAAGAGGCGGGAGAGGGGTATATCGGGGCCCTGGAGCGCGAGTGCGCCGGGCTTAAGGAGCGTATCAAGGACCTCGAGGAGGAGGTTCGGGACCGCAGGCGCCGCAGGGAGGGCTCAGGGCGGCAGATAGCGCGCCTCGAGCGCGAGCTCGAACGCAAGGAAGGAGAGATCTCACACCGCGACTACCTGCTGGAGCGCAGGGAGGAGCAGATGGAGGCCGAAAGTCAGCGGGTCGAGGACCTGGCCTCGCGCAAGGACCTCGCGCTCCAGGACGCCCTCCGCCGCGTCGATGGGTTGGAGAGGGACCTGGAAGAGAGGGAGGGTGAGATCTCCAACCTGCGCACGACCATCGAGAGGCTAAGGGGAGATCTGGAGGCCGAGCAGGAGCTGCACGGGCGCCTCGCCGACCCCGCGAACAGGCTGCGGGCGGGGATAGAGCTGTTCAACGAATCCGGGCACAGACACACGATAAATTCCCTCTCCAGGACCCTTGGCCAACCCGAGGTCCACGTCGAACTGGACGACGGGGACGAGCCGCCGGCCGTCCTCGCCTTCACCTGGCAGGGTTTCACCTGGCAGACCTACGTCTCAGACCCCGGGCCTGCTGTCGAGGAACCCCGCGTATACCTGAATAGCGCCGGTGAGGATCTCTCCGGCGTAGATCGCAAACCACCAAACGCCCGCATCGGCCCCGGCAATAGAGTTGTGTTGGGGTTGTAGCATTTCAGCACGTCAGCACGCTCAGCCCTTCGGGCTTCGCTTGTCAGCACTTCAGCATTTCAGCAAGTCAGCTTTCGGGTGCTTGCTGACTGGCTGACAAGGCGGCGGAGCCGCCGTGCTGAAGTGCTGACAAGCTGCCGCAGGCGGCGTGCTGACGTGCTGAAATGCTTTACTTCTCGTCGTCTTTCTCGGGGAGTTCGCCCTTGTCTTTGCCGCGTCCCAGGGTCTCGACGAAGTCGTTTACGCCCGTTCCGAGCGAGCGGAAGAGGTTCACGATGCGGCGTGGTCCTAGTGCCACGAACACGATGAAGATAAGCAGGATCTCGAGAACTCCGGCGGGCATTAGTAGCGTCTTGCCTCCATCAGGTTTTTGAGACGCGAGAGGGAGCGCTCCCCGTTGGTGCGGGCGAAGCGTTCCGCGCCGACCAGGCGCGCGGCGCGGTCGAAGAGCTTGCGCTTTAGGTGGAACTCGCCGGTGTAGGAGACGACGCAGCCGCTACCGGCGTCGGGTGAGACCTTCATCTGGCCGCCGCCTTCGATGGACGAGGTGTAGACCCAGCTGATGCTCCCCGGGCCGTGCTCCACTATCAGCACCTCGGGTTCGATCCTGCCGATCGGGCTCTGCAGTGCGAGGCGGTAGGTATCTTCTCCCAGGGGCTCGACGCTTTCGACGCCGACCATCCACTCCCTGGCGTTGCGGAAGTCAGAGACGTAGGTGGCGACTTTCTCGGGAGGGGCGGCAACCCGCTGCTCGATGCTCACGCTGCCGCTGTGGTTTGATCTCACCCCCACCCCAACTCCTCCAGGCGCTCCTCATCGAAGCCGAAGTAGTGCGCGATCTCGTGTACCACCGTGATCCTGACCTGCTCCTCCAACTCGTGTGTGGCGAAATCCCGCTCCAGCGGACCGCGGAAGATCGTGATCTTGTCCGGCAAGAATCCGTAGTACCCGGCACCTCTCTCCGTCAGAGGCACACCCTCATACAACCCGTAGAGCGTCTCTTCCGGGCCCCCTGAGACCAGCGGCGTCGAGTAGTCGGGCCAGTCGTCGACCACGATAGCCACGTTGTCCATAAGGCTCGAAAGCTCGGGCGGCAACCCTTCGAGCGCCCGTTCCACCAGCCTGTAGAAATCCAGGGTCTCCTTGTTCACGAGACTCATTGTACTTCAGCGTCGAAACCTCGCCAGGAAGTCCCGGGCCTGCCGGCTTGTTGGTCGATCTCATCCGTCCGCTGGCGTTCCTCGCCCTTATCGGCGCTTGCCTCTCGGAGTAAGACTAGCGGCTCGGGTGCCCGAGTAGAGAGCAATGCGATAGGGAGCAATGGTTCCTCAGGAGTACCTCTGGAGGGAGGTAGAGGGGAGGAGGGTCGACTACACTTGGACCGTGCGAGGCACATTGGATACTGAGATCGAAGCGCTGCTGGGTCGCCTGACCGATGAGATCCGGCGGAACACGAACGATACGCTGGTCGGCTTGTACGTGTACGGCTCTCTCGTCACCGGGGACTTCGACAAAGACAGGAGCGACATTGACTTGCTCGCGGTCGTCGACTCCGATGTCGAGGGCGACACCTTCGGGCGGCTGGACAGGATGCACGCACGTTTCGTTCAAGACTATCCCGCGTGGGAAGATCGCATCGAGGTGGCGTACGTGCCAGACTCTGCTCTGTTGAACTTTAGGACGCAGACAGACCAGATCGCGGTCGATCAGCCCCGGCGAACCGTTCAACCTCAAGGCGGCCGGAAAAGATTGGCTCATGAACTGGTACATGGTCCGAGAAGTCGGCGTCACCCTCTACGGTCCGCCGCCCCGGGCCCTGATCCCTGAGATCTCACAGTCCGAGTTCGTCGAGGCTGTGCGAGAACAGGCCGAGGTCTGGAAAGAATGGGTATACAAAATGCACTCGCCTGGCGCGCAGTCCTACGCCGTCCTGACCATGTGCAGGGCGCTGTACACGCATACGCATGGCGGGCAAGCGTCGAAGAAGCAGGCGGCGCTGTGGGCAAGGGATTATTTGCCGCAGTGGACCCCATTGATCCAGCAGAGTCTAGATTGGGTGAGCGAGCGGGGAGACGAGGAAACGGGCGATGAGGAAGGATTCTACGAAACGGTGCGCTTCGTGCACGACGTCGCCGGTCGGATCACAGGTACGGAGGAAGGCGCGCTAGAATAACCGCTCTATTCAACATCTTGTGGGAGGTAGGCACTTGAGTCTCATGTCCGGTTCGCGTCTGGGACGGTGGGTAGTCTGGATCTTCTATCGCGCCTTCAATAAACCGCTACCAGCGACCAACACGCGGCTGAGTGGATGATGATCCCCAAGCACTCAGTGGACCAGGTCCTCGAGACCGGGGCCCTCCGCAGCCTCTACCCGCAGGATGTCCTCGAAGCCGCGCGCCGCATGGACCGCCAGCGCCGCGAACACGACGAACGCTACGCCGAAGATTTGTAGCATTTCAGCACTTCAGCCGGTCAGCTTCTGTGAATTGCTCCGAAGGGGGTAGAAGAGCCACCCATACTCGTCATGCCCGCGCAAGCGGGAATCCACTACCGCTCGCTTATTGGCCCCTCTTCGGGTTGGTATCGGGGCGCAGCCATAGAGAGACGTGCTCAGGCTGCACCGTCTCCCGCACCACCCTTACGAGGTCGCTGTTCAGTTCGTCGAGGTCGGTCTCGTCGCGCAGCTTCGCGGAGAACCCTTCGAGCGTTTTCGCCGCATCGTACTTTCTGCGGTAGAAGCGGCGGTCGATGGCGTTCTGGATACGCCTTCGCAGTGGTCCGAACAGCGCCGCGATAGCCAGGGTAGAGGCCACGATAGCGAGCTGCGACCCCTGGCCTGTGAGCGCGCGGAGCAGACCCTGGAGCGAGAGCACACCGCCAAAGTAGACCAGCGCCAGAGACACCGTGAGCGAGCCGTAGACGAGGGTGCGGTTGACGATGATGTCTATGTCGTAGAGGCGATACCTCAGTATGGCGATACCGACCGCCGTGTAGAGGGACACATTGACAGCGACCTCGAGCAGGTTCTCGAGCGATCGGTTCAGGCTTAGCAGCTCCCCGCCCAGAGAGTAGGCTATCAGGAGGGCGGCCAACCAGATCAGCTGCTGACCGACCAGAAAGGAGCCCGCCAGGACGGCGGCGAACGCAAACCACTTCAGTTGTTGGCGCTCCACCCCGCTCGCCCTGCGATAGCGGAACACGAGCGAGATCGCCGAGATGGCAATGGCACTGAAGCTCACAAAGACCGCCGCTATGACCGTGATGGTGGTCATCCCCCCGACTTTATCCGGACTATCGAAGAACAGGTCGAGAACCATAACGACAGTCCCCGACAAGCCCGCGATCCAGGCCAGGGGACGCCAGCGTCTACCCGGGAGCCGCCCCGTAGGGAATAGCAGCAACAGGAAAGGGGCGAGGGTGAGCGATAGCGGTCCTCCCAGCCCCAGCACGTTGGAGATGGTCAGGGGAGCCACGAGGATTCCCGGCTCCACCACCCGCGCGTAGGTGGCGTACGATGCCGCAAGGTGCTGAAGGGCGAGGCCCAATCCGAAGCCCAGCCACAACCATCCGTAGGGGTTGCGGGGACGGCGCGAGGTGATGAGGCCGCCGAGGATGGGCGCGCCGACGATCCCCACCAGGGAGAGGGTTCGATCCCACCACGGCGTCGCCCCTTGCGGCAGCGGCGTCGACCAGCCGAGGAAGATCAGCAGCATGGACAGAGCCAGGACCAACAGCGTCACAGCGCAGACCGACCAGGCCAGCCAGGAGACGGCGCGGGATCTCATCGTTTCACCTTGCGATCCGCCGTCCGGAACCACAGCGGGATGCGCTCTAGCCACATCGTCTCCCAAACCGCGCAGACAAAGTCTACTTTCGAACCAACCCTCGGCGCGCCATCCCGACGGCTATTGACGAGAACACGACCCACGCTAAAATAGCCATCTAGATAGCCATGAAAGGAGTGTGTGATGTCCAGGCGGTATTCCATTGCGGAGGCCAGGCACGATCTGGCGGCGATCGTGCACGAGTTGGAGGGCTGCGACCTCATCGAGCTAACGCGCAGGGGGGAGCCGGTGGCGGTCATGCTCTCGCTCCGGGAGTACCGTCGCCTCACGGCGGGCAAGGAGAAGTTCTGGGAAGCATACCTGGCGTTCCGCGAGACGGTCGATCTGTCACTTCTCGTCATCGAGCCGGAGGTCTTCGGGGAGGTGCGTGACCCCTCGCCTGGGCGCGAGGTGCGCTTGTGAGCCGGTACTTGCTGGACACCAACATCATCTCCGAGCCATTGCGCCCGACGCCGAACCCGAAGATCCTCGAGCGCCTCAGAGAGCATCAGGATCAGCTCGCTATCGCTTCGATCGTCTGGCACGAGTTGCTGTTCGGCTGCTACCGGCTTCCCGATTCCGGCAGGCGAAGGGCTATCGAGGAATATCTCCAGCGAGTCGTCGCTGCCTCTATCGAGATCCTGCCTTACGACGGATATGCTGCCCGATGGCATGCTTCCGAACGCGCACGCCTGGCTTTGGCCGGGAGGACTCCACCGTTCGCAGACGGGCAGATCGCTGCCGTAGCCAGGACGAACGACCTCGTCCTTGTCACCCTCGATCTGACGGACTACGACGGGTTTCGGGACCTTCGAGTCGAGGACTGGCGAGAGTAGCACGCTCATTCTACAGACTCCCCAACGAGCTTCGATCGGTGGCGACCGGGATCATCCAGCGGCTTCAACCAAAGCGACACGTGCTCCGGCTGCATCGTCGCCCGGATGACCGAGAGCAGATCCACGTTCAACTGCTCCAGGTCCGTCTCGTCGCGCAATCTAGCCGAGAAGTCTTCGAGCGTCCTCCTGGCGTCGTACTTTCTACGATAAAAACGCCGGTCTATCAGGTTCTGGATGCGGCGGCGTAGCGGGGTGAAAAGCGCCGCGATGGCGAGGGTCGATGCGACTATGGCGAGCTTGTTGCTCTCACCGAAGAGCGGCGTCAGGAGCCGCTGCAAGCCAACGACGCAGCTCACGTAGATAACGACAAGCGTAGCGGTGAGCGTCGCGTAGACCAGTGCCCGGTTTATGACCACGTCTATGTCGAAGAGGCCAGAACGTAACACCGCGACACCGATGGAGAGCGGGATCAAAAGCATTGTCAGGGGTACGAGAGCGCTGATCAGGGACAGGACGAAAGGCGAGATCTCACCCAGGGTCGGCGGAGAGAGGAAGAGCGGCGTCAGGAGGACGAACAGGGCGCAGATCGCGACCGCCGACCCGGCGACTACCCACTTCGTCTGGCGCCGCTGGCGCGGGGTAGAGACACGGCGGTAACGATAAACCTGAGAGCCGAGCATGCCGAGGACGAGCCCCATGAACACGAATCCCTCCACGTAACCAGGACCGAGGAGAGAGTAGACATTCGGGATGAAGTAACTGGGAACTTGGAAGGCGAGGAACGCCACGGCGAGCCAGCGCGTCCAGCGCGGCGCGAACCTCCCGCCGGGGAAGAGCAGAAAGAACATCACGGCGCCGACCTCGCCGATGATCTGCATGCCCGTACCCGGTATCCACCATGCGGGATGGTTAGAGGCTAGAGCGTATACCCCATCGCTGGCGAAAGTCGCCGTCCCGAAGGAGACTAGGAAGAAGGCGACCAGAAGCGCCATCCGGTCTGAGAGGGCGGCGAGCGACCAAGCCGACCAGAAGGCGAGGCGCGCACCACCGTCCCTCCGGCCTTGTTTCCTCGCCGCTTCCATCACTACGCTACTCTACAGTACCATCGTCTCCCAGTCGTTACGGAAAGCGTTACGAAGCCTGTCTTTACATACTAGAGTCTGCAGAGGGTCAATACCTCTGCGCATTCGCCCACGAGCGAGAACAAGAAACCGAGTGGCTGAAGTGCTGACACGTCGCCTGGAACAGGCGACGTGCTGAAATGCTGAAAAGCGCCCGACAGGGCGCGTGCGAGATGCTGAAATATACTAACCGTGTGGACCTCTTCGACGAATCGGGCCTGGAGAACCTGGCCGGCCGCGCCCCGCTCGCCGAACGGCTGCGTCCCGCGACGCTCGACGATGTAGTCGGACAGCCGCACCTGACCGGTGAGGGCGGACCTCTACGGTCGGTCGTGGAGCGGGGTAGGATCGGCTCGGTCGTCCTCTGGGGACCGCCCGGCACAGGGAAAACGACCCTGGCCCGCGTCTTGGCGAGCACGGTCCAAGAAGAGTTCGTGCCACTAAGCGCCGTGACGAGCGGGGTAAAGGACCTCAGGGCCGCACTGGACGGTGCCCGAGAACGCCTCAAGTACGAGGGACGCGGGACGCTCGTCTTCGTGGACGAGGTCCACCGGTTCAACAAGAATCAGCAGGATGCCCTGCTGCCTGCACTCGAAGAAGGGCTCGTGGACTTCATCGGGGCGACTACGGAAAACCCTTCCTTCGAGGTGACTGCCCCGCTACTCTCCCGCTCGCGCGTCCTGCGGCTGCGGTCGCTCTCGGAGGAGGATCTCGGCCTCCTGCTGGGCAGGGGCGTCGAGGCGCTCGGGATCGAAGTCTCCGATGAGGCGCGCGAGTATCTGCTGCGCCTCGCCGGTGGTGACGGTCGGCGGATGCTCAACGCCCTCGAGGTTGCGTCCGCAGGCACAAAGCGGGTCGAGGTCGCCGACGTGGAGCGGGCTGTGGGGCAGAGGGCGCTCAGGTACGGACGCGAGGAGCACTACGACGTCATAAGCGCGTTCATCAAGAGCGTGCGCGGCGGCGACCCTGATGCTGCCCTCCATTATCTTGCCAGAATGCTCGAGGCCGGGGAGGACCCCGTATTCGTTGCCAGGCGGCTCGTGATCCTGGCCTCAGAAGACATCGGCAACGCCGACCCGCACGGCCTGCCGCTCGCCGTCTCAGCCGCTGAAGCCGTCAGGCTCATCGGGATGCCTGAGGGACGCATCCCCCTGGCCCAGGCGACGACCTATCTGGCATCGGCACCCAAATCCAACGCGGCCTACGCCGGCATAAACGCGGCGCTGGCCGACGTGCGCCGCGACAACACGCCCGAGGTCCCAATGCACCTCCGCAACGCCGTAACCGGGCTCATGAAAGAGGAGGGCTACGGCTCTGGCTACCGCTACGCCCACGCCGACGAGCCGGAAGGCATGAACGACACGTATCTGCCCGAGGAGATATCAGACCGCGTCTACTACGGGCCGAAAGAAAGTGGGGCGGAGGCGGAGATCAAGGCTCGGCTACAGCGCTGGCGCGATGAAAGGGAGGCGCGGGAGCAATAGACGCTACAGCGGCGATTCATTGGCGTGGGCTGCGATCTTGTAGGAAAATGAGCAAATGAGCCAGGGAAGCGGGATGCGTCCTTCTGCTACTTTTACACGTCTGGCACGATCTGAAACACTCCCGGGCCAGGAGCCTGAGGCGGTGCGAGCGTGGCTGCTCGGCGGCTTCCGGGTTTCGGTAGGGTCTCAGACCATAGAACAAGATCAGTGGCGGCTCCGGAAGGCGGCCAGCCTCGTCAAACTTCTTGCCATCGCCCCGAGACATCGCATTCATCGAGAGCAGATGATGAGCCTGCTGTGGCCGGATCTTGGGAAAAGGGCCGCGTCGAACAACCTCCGCCGGATCCTCCACGCCGCCCGTAAGGTTCTAGACCCGGCGACGGGTTCCCGCTACCTGGCATCCCAGGACGAGTCGCTGGTGTTATGTCCGGGAGGTCACCTGTGGGTAGACGTCGAGGCCTTCGCAGAGGCCGCCGTCAGCGCCCGTCGCTCACGGGATCCTGCCGCCTACCGGACGGCCGTCGAGCTGTACGCAGGGGAACTCCTGCCCGGTGACCGCTACGAGGAGTGGGCGGAGAACAGGCGGAGAGAGCTGCGGCGGCAGTACATTGAGCTGTTGGTCGAATCAAGTGGGCTGTACGAAGAACGTGGGGAGTACGGGCAGGCTGCTGAGATGCTACAGAAGGCCCTATCGGAAGAACCCACCAACGAGGAGGCACACGCTGGCCTGATTCGTCTTTACGCCCTCTCCGGGAGGCAGGGAGAGGCGCTCACGCAATATGAACGACTCCGGGGGACCCTTTCCGGGGAGCTTGGTACGGAGCCCGGCGCCACGACCCGGGCCCTGCGTGACGAGATAGCGGCCGGCGGATTCCAGCCCACCCGGCGCGCCGCTCCCCGACAGGAGGAACCGTCGCATTCCGGCAAGAACAACCTGCCCGCGTCCAGGACAAACTTCGTCGGGCGCGAGCGAGAGATGGTCGAGGTCAAGAGGATGCTCGCTATGACGGGGCTCTTGACCCTCACCGGTGCTGGCGGCTGTGGCAAGACGCGGCTCGCCTTGGAGGTAGCCAGGGACCTGGTTGGTACCTATAAGGACGGAGTATGGCTCGTGGAGCTGGCGCCGTTGTCCGAGGGGGCGCTGGTACCCCAGGTGATGGCCGCCACCTTGGGGGTGCAAGAGCAACCTGGCCGTCCCCTCCTAGAGAGCCTACTCGACGCCCTGGGCGACAAAGAGACCCTCCTCATCCTGGATAATTGCGAGCACCTGATCGATGCCGCGGCGCGCCTGACGGAGGCCCTGCTCGACTCTTGTTCGCGTTTGAGGGTGCTCGCCACAAGCAGGGAGCCTCTTGGCGTGACGGGCGAGTTGGGCTGGCCCGTTCCCTCGCTCTCGGCGCCCAGCCCGCAACAGTCCTTTACCATGGAGGAGCTCGGAGGCTACGAGGCAGTGAGGCTGTTCGCTGATCGTGCCTCGAAGAGGCATCCTGGCTTCGAACTGACGTCCGAGAACGCCACGGCCGTGGCACGGGTGTGCGTGGGGCTGGAGGGCATACCACTCGCCATAGAGCTCGCCGCAGCGAGGATCGGGATGCTCTCTGCTGCGCAGATCTCCGAAAGGCTCGGGCATTCCCTCAAACTACTTACAGGCGGCGACCAGACGGCGGAGCACCGCCACCAGACCTTGAGGGCGGCGCTGGAGTGGAGCTTCGATTTGCTCAGAGAGCCCGAGCAAGCACTATTCCAGAGACTCGCCGAATTCGCTGGCGGCTTCGCTCTAGATGCGGCCGAGAGCGTCGGAGTGGGAGAAGGTATCGATACAGAAGACGTCCTGGAGTTGCTCTGTGTGCTGGTAGATAAATCGCTGGTGGTAGCCGAAGAGAATTGGGAGCAGGGGGCGCGCTACAGGCTGCTCGAGCCTGTTCGGCAGTATGCCAGCGAGAAGCTAAGGGTGAGTGGGGAAGCCGAGGCAGTCGGGCGGCGGCACGCCGAGTTCTTTCTAGCCCTGGTGGAGGAGGCCGAGCCGGAGTTGACCAGTGCGCAGCAGGCTGAGTGGCTAGATCTCTTGGAGACCGAGCACGACAACCTCAGGGCTGCGCTCTCGTGGTCGCTCGGGCGGGAGATTGATTCGGGACCTCGGATGGCGGGTGCCTTGTGCCGGTTCTGGCACACGCGAGGTTACTTGAGCGAGGGGAGAAGGTACCTGGAAGCAGTTGCAAGCAGTTCTGCGGTACCGACGACCGTACGCGCCAAGGCGCTTGACGGGTTGGGATGGATAGCGGAGCCGCAAGGCGATTACGAGCGAGCGCGCGAAGCATACGAAGAGAGCCTGGAATTGTACCGGAGCTCCAATGACAAGAGGGGCGTGGCGAACGTGCTCGGCGACGTGGGATCCCTGGCGCTGGATCGGGGAGACTATGAAGTGGCAACTTCGCTGCTGGAAGAGAGCTTGACGCTACACCGAGAATTGGGCAGTAAAGAAGAGGTCGTTGGTGTACTCAATAACCTCGGCGTGTTGGCATCAGCGAAAGGAGATCGAGAACAGTCCATATCGTATTTTAGTGAGGCATTGGCCCTGAGTCGGGGGAGTGGAAACGTACGGAGGAACGCGACCTCCCTGGGTAACCTGGGGATTACGATGTTGGTGCATGACAATCCTGAACAGGCGGCGGTGTTGCTCGAAGAGAGTCTGGCGCTCTTTCAGGAAATCGGTGATAGCTCGAACATCGCCATTGGCCTCATGTATTCAGCCCTTGCTGCGTTGACTAAGGGTGATCATGAACGGGTACAGGCGCTTGGCCAGGATAGCTTGAATCTGCTCCAGAAGTCAGAAGATAGGCAGCACATGCCCGACTGCCTGGAGATAATGGCGGGTGGTGCCGCAGCACAGGGCTTGGCGCAAAGAGCGGCGCGACTGTGGGGGGCGGCGGAGGTCATGCGTGAAGACATCGGTGTACCCTTGCAGCCCGAAGATCGCAAGCTACTAGACCCTTATCTAGCCATGGCACGTTCCAGCTTGGGTGAGGCTGCATGGCAGACGACACTGGTTGAGGGACGAGCAATGATGCCCACGCAGGCGATCGAGTACTCCCTCTCCGCAGAGGAACCGGTCTTGTCTCCACCAGCCGCCCGTCGCCCTGGTGGGAACTCGGCCACATTCGCCCCTCTTACCCCTCGCGAGGAGGAGGTAGCTTTACTGGTTTCGCGTGGGCTCACCAACCGTCAGATCGGCTCGGAGCTCTTCATCTCCGAGCACACGGTCGCCACCCACATAGCCAAGATCCTCAAGCGACTGGCCTTGAGCTCCCGCTCACGGCTCTCCGCTTGGGTGGCCGACCGAAAGTTACCACCATCGGATCAGGGTTGAGGAATGCCTGCCCCGAGCGTTTACACGGTGAGACATTGATCTGACCTGAATCCAAGAATACTCAATTCTAACTATGCTAAGGGCCTTCCGATTAGCGGCCGATTAACGGCCGCCCTCTAAGGTTCCATTATGACGTACTCGAAGGACACTCGTCCCATAGAGTCGAGGAGTACCGGCGATGAGGTTGTACGTGATACATGCGGCTTGGCTCGTGCTCGCCGGCGAACACGACCTGAGCGTCGCCCGCAGTCATTAGCCAGGGATGCGCAAGTCGTGTCGGTGTCCGTACCGGTCAGTGACCAGGACCAGGCCAAGGAGTTCTACCTGGAAACCCTGGGCTTCGAACTGCTGGTAGATAATTCGTGCAGAGCGGGTATGAGTTGGATAGAGGTGGCCCTCGAGAACTCCGCGACCTCGCTGATGCTGGTGAGCTGGCCAGATTCCTTGCTCCCAAGCATGTACCGGGTCATCGTCATAGCTACTGATGACATCCAGGCGATTCACGAAGAGCTTGTTGCCAAGGGTATCTTCTTCGAGCTACCGCCCACGGAATCGCTCAACGGGACGCAGGCGATGTTTCGCGACCCTGACGGCAATGCCCTCGTGCTCTGGGAGCGCTCGTCGCTCGCCTCGAGAGAGCGCACGTCGTGGTTCGGGGCGACGTGACCCCCGGTACGCAGCTGACTGGCTGACAAGCGCGGTTTCCGGAAGGGCAACCCTTCCGGAAACCGCTGTACTACGCTTCACATGCACGAGTCGTCCTGCTTCAGTGTGCTTTGAAACGCGCAAGGGGAGTTACCTGCGCCACGTCTTCGTTCCTTCCGCCCGCGTCCGGCTCCGGCGCAAGCATGGCAGTGGGCGCGATGTTCCCGGTCGGCGGGACCTTCACCTCTGCTGCATGGGCCTCACTACCTGGCCTACCTCCGACTCCCACGGCAAAGAACAACGCGACCAGGGCCAATACGCACACGCTACCTCGAACTCTCTTCACTATTGCTCCCCTCTTTCCAGCGGCGCCAATTCGCCGTCGGGCTTGCTCGAGAATGGAGGTCGGGTCGTTCATGGCCTCTCCTTTCCTTCGCTGCTCCGGTGGAGAAGAGATCCCTTGCCGGAGCGCTTTACGATTACGAAGAGAAGCCTAAGGAGGGAGATATCCCGCTGTCATGAGCACCCATCCCAAATCACTCCGGAAGATGATCCCGTCGAACGCGGGAGTTGCTTCGATGACGGCGGGACGCCTTCCCGCCTGGTCCAGACACTCCACTAGCGGACCCGACTTCAGGCATACATCCCGAGCTGCGCGGGAAGTTGTTCCCGCCCAACTCGGGAATCGTGCCCATGACGGCGGGATACCTTCCCGTCTAGGCTTGCGGTAGAGGTCGCACGTGAGACGGCCTTCGAGAGAGGAACAAGAAGTTGTCTGGCGAACAGAGGCGCAGAGAGGACCGCGAGGGCGGAAGCACCGCGACGACTGGTTCTCGATGGTCAGCCGCTTCGGATGCACCTGGCCGCGTCCGGTGCCATCATTATGGGTTGGGAGAGGGCTCGAACAAGAAGGCGAACTGACTATGAGATCGTCAGACATAACGAGATCCGACGAGGATAGGAACACTGGGGCATATACCGCACTGCGCGACCGCGGGCTGCTCGCCGACCGGGCATCGTCGGATGAAGGTGGTGTTTGGTGTGGGTAGGCCGAACGCTGGGTGGAAGGCGCTGCGGTCGGGGCTCGCCCGCTTCGGACGCCACGTGAGGCATGGGGCGGCGGCATACTCGGTACTGTTGCTAGCGCTCCTGCTCACGCTCCTCGCCTCCTACTACGTCCGCCAGAACGTCGAGGCAGAAGCACGCACCCGGTTCGACGAGACCACCCAGGCGACGAAGGCAGCCATCTACCATCGCGTAAAGGGAAATCTCGACGCGATGTTCGGCGCCCGGGGGTTGTTACTCGGGAGCGATCCGGTCGAGCAAGACGAGTGGGATGGCTACGTGAGGAGTATAGAACCGGAAACCCGCCTCGAGGGGCTTCAGTCCTTGGGCTTTGCGACGTACGTAAGACCTGGGGAGAGGGGGGCCTACTCCCGAGAGGCTCGGGAAGAGGGCTTGCGTGATCTGTGGCCAGGACCGGATGACGAACGCTCGGCTTACTTCCCCCTGAAGTTCATGGCGCCCTCCATTGAGGCCAACCGGAAGATGATCAACTACGATGCGTACTCGGATCCCGCCCACCGGTCCATCATGGGTCGGGCACGAGATACCGCCTCTCCGCAAGCAACGATGATGGACTACGTGTTGACCAACGCTCCGTCGCACTCTGAGGCGAACTTGGCCTTGCGGAAAGGCTATGTGGTGTATCTGCCTGTCTACCAGGAGGATCTGCCGGCCTACCGGGAAGGCGAGCCAAGAGGTTCCGTTGCCGAACGGCGGCGCACCCTGAGAGGATTCGTCGTCGGTACCTTCAGGGCGGATGAACTGTTCGCCCACACGTTCGGTAGAACGTTTCACCCCGCCATAGACTTCGAGGTCTACGATGGCGAGAACGCGACCTCGAGCTCGCTGCTCTACGACAAGAATGGCGTGAAGAATGTTGGGGAGAAGGAGGATACAGTCCTATTCTCCGCAGATAGACGAATCAAAGTAGCCGGAACACAAATCGGGACACGCGAGTGGACCCTGCATTTCGCCACGCTGCCTGCATTTGAGAGAGGGGCCAGGAGCAACCTGCCTGCCTTCGTGCTCGTGAGCGGTGTTGCCGTGAGTCTATTCCTCTTCGGCATCACCTGGATGCTCACGCGCAGCCGTACGCAGGCCTTCCGCGCAAGCGCTGACCTCAAGGAAGCCAACCTGGGGCTAGAGCAGGCAAACACGGAGTTGCAGAGATCGAGGGAAGACCTGGTCAGCGCCCGAGAGGAGGAGAGGCGGCGCTTGAGACGAGACCTACATGATGGAGTAGGCCCTCAGTTAGCCGAGGGGTGGTCATAAATAGAAAGGCCGCGTTTGGGCTTGACCCGACGCGGCCACCGCCACATCATCGTGGTTACCACACCAAAACGACACATGTGGAGGTAGCCGCGATGATAGGCCAACACGGTTTGCTTGTCACCCTCGTCGAACTCGTGGACCGCCTGCCTACACCCCAAGCGCCCGAAATACGCCGCCCCGGCCGACCACGCGTGTACACCGACCGGCTCTTCCTCAAAGCCTTGGTCATCATGATCGTGCGACACCTGCACACCGTAACCGAGTTGCTTAGCGTGCTGGCCCAACCGACCCCCGAGATGCGAGCGCTTCGCCTCCTGCTCCAAGAGGATGGTAAGTCTCCTTCGCGCCGAACGTTCGAGAGGCGCCTCAAGGAGCTGCCCGACGCTTTGCCCGCCCAGATAGGGTGCCTGGGCAGGCACCTGGTCGCGCTCATAAGGCCGTGGGCCTCTAGCGGGCGGGCCGTGGCCCTCGACTCCACGGTGCTTAGGGCGCGTGGCGGGGTGTGGCACAAGAAAGATCGCGAGGCCGGAGTCGTTCCCCACACCTCCATAGATACGGAGGCGCATTGGACCAAGTCCGGTTGGCACGGGTGGGTTTACGGGTGGAAGCTGCACCTGGCAACCACCGTGGCCGGCGTGTGGATACCGCTGGCCGCCCACCTCACCCCCGCCAACGAGGCGGATGGTCCCCTGGCCCCGCTGCTGCTGCAGGAGTTGCCCGAGGAGGCCCGCTTCGTGTTGGGCGACACCCACTACAACGCTCCCGAGGTGCGCGAGTCGTGCGAGAGCCAGGAACGCATCCTGGTGGCCTCGGGGAACAGGGGGGCGTACCCGCACACCGATGCGGGGGTGGGGGTCAGGCGCATCTTCCACGAACTGAGATCGAGGGCTATAGAGAACTTCAACGGGCAGTTCAAGAGCATCTTCGACGGGGGAGGGCAGGTGCCCACCAAGGGGCTCACCAACACCGCCCGGTTCGCGCTGGGAGCCGTGCTGGTATACCAGATAGCCTTGCTCCACCAGTACGAGCATGGCCGAGATCTCAGGGTCGGGCTCAAAGCCTTCCTCAAAGCGGCGTGAGAATTATGACCGGGCCTCAGTTAGCCGCGCTCATGCTCGAGCTCGAAACCGCAAGCGATCTCGTCTCGGACAACCATGAAGCCTCCGCCCTGATAGCGAAGCTCTCCAAGCGCGCCAGGGAGATCGTCTCAGACGTCCGGCACTCGGTTCACGCCCTAAGGCCGCCCGCCCTCGACGAGCTTGGCCTCGTCGAAGCCCTGAGGGAAGGAGCGATGCAGTACGGTCCGGCGGGCTTGCGCGTGTCGGTGGAGAACCCGGAGGAGCTGTCGCACTTGCCAGCGGCGGTGGAGGTGGCATGCTACAGGATAGCGCAGGAGGCCCTGGCCAACGTAGTGCGTCACGCCAGGGCGAGCCACTGTTCCATTCGCATCCGGCTGGACGATGAGGCGGGCGCCCTGATCGTCGAGGTCGAAGACGACGGGAGGGGCATCAGGGACGACGATAGGGCCGGAGTGGGGATGAGCTCGATGCGCGAGCGGACCGAAGAGCTTGGAGGCAGGTGTACCGTAAAGCCCTTGGCTGGGGGCGGCACCCTGGTCAGGGCGCTTCTGCCCTTCCGCACCACAGAAGACACCCCCGTAGAGAGGAGTAAGGGAGCATGAAGGATACTGTTCGTGTGTTGATAGCCGACGATCACCCCCTCTTTCGCGAGGGCATGCGCGGCCGCCTGGACCGGGTGGCCGACTTCGCGGTGGTGGGGGAGGCCGCGAGCGGCGAAGAGGCGGTGGAGTTGGCCAACAAGCTCGAGCCCCACGTCGTCCTCATGGACATCAAGATGCCGGGCCTGAATGGCATAGAGGCCACCCGCGAGATCCTGCGGGCAAGCCCGCGTGTCGGCGTGTTGATGCTCACTATGTTCGAGGACGATGATTCGGTCTTCGCCGCTATGCGCGCCGGGGCCAAAGGCTACCTCCTGAAGGATTCCGGCGGCGAGGGGGTAGTGTACGCCATCCGAGCGGTGACGAGCGGGGAAGCTGTCTTCGGGCCAGGGGTGGCCGAACGCATAATAGGCTTCTTTTCCGCCCCCCGGTCAGCCACGCCCCAGCGTGCCTTCCCGGAACTCACCGAGCGCGAAGAGGAGGTCCTCTCCCTGGTTGCACAGGGCAAGAGCAACCAGGAGATAGCCAGGCAGTTGTTCGTGAGCCTGAAGACGGTTAGAAACCACGTCTCCAACATCCTGCTCAAGTTGCAAGTTGCCGACAGGGCGCAGGCTGTCATCCGCGCTCGCGACGCCGGGATGGGGCGCGATGGTGTGTGAAAGAAATAGTCAAGTCTAACTGCTCCCCAAGGGCGTAAGTTAACGGCCAGAAAACACGCTCCACCTATGATGCATTCACGTGATGATGACACCGTTGGACAAAGAGCCGCTCTCCAGGTTCGGCTACTACCTGGATGAGTCAGACTCGGTCATAGTCGTACCGCGCTGCGAGGACGGCTCGGTCGTAACCGTCGTGATCCGGTCGGGACATCCCCCTCCGTCCCGGCCGGATCCAGGTAAGACCAGCGGTCCTGTCAAACGATCAAGGTGAAGCGACGATGACCCGGCGAACGACCTTGGTGCTCACAGTGGGGTTGGCTCTTGTACTGTCTTGGTTGTCGGCAGGGTGCACAGACGTTGGCCAGCAGCACAGAGCTGGTAGCAGTGGGGACGACCAGCGTGCCGAGATTTCGCACGGCAAGATAGCCTTCATGAGGCATCCTGACATCTACGTGATGAACGCCGACGGAACCGGACGAACGCATCTCGCTGACGACGCGAGTAGCCCTACTTTCGCGCCTCGGGAAAGGGAGTAGAACTCCGAGAGATCCCTACCCTGCAGAATAAGCTCCATCCCCATCGCTCTATCCCTCATCCGGAGCGTAGATCCGGCGGAGCACCAGACTCTCGAACTCGCTGCTGAGGCAGTCCATGTAGATCTCATCCCACAGCTTGCCGCCCATCAAGCGGCACTCGCGACGACGACCGATCTCTTTGAATCCGGCCTTCTTGTAAACCCTGATACCCGCCGGATTAAACTCGAAGACCGTCAGCATGACGTTGTGGAGCCCGAGGGCGGAAAAAGCGTAGTCGAGCATCAGACGCGTCGCCTCGGTACCGTAGCCCTTACCCCGGCATTCGGGCTCGCCGATAAGGATGCCGAAGGTGGCAGTGCGGTTGCGGTGGTCTACGCCGTGCAGCCCGGTGTTGCCGATAGGCCGTAGGGTCTCCCGTTCGTAGATCGTGAATGGCACGTCGACTTCCGCCTTCGACTGCCGGTCGTACCAGTCCTGTTCTTTCTCGCATCGTCATCGGGTGTGGCGGGAGACCCAGCGTGCGCATGGTGCCAAGGTCGTTGATCCAACGCTGGTAGAGTGGCAAAAGATCCCGCCTGAGTGGGCCGAGCGCCACGAGATCTCCCTCGATATTCAGGATCGGCCCTCCGTTATTGTTCGTGTTCTCTCTCCTCATATTCGTCGCCTTTCTCCCCGTCTTCCTGCAACCTGAAGCCTGTTGCCTGTTGCCTTCCATCCAACGCCGTCTTCTCGTTGGTCGCTAGCAGCAGGCTGACGAACACGAACGGCTCGAACCAGGTGATGTAAGCGTAGAACCAGTAGTTTACGGTGAGCTGGAAGGCGATGACGAGCGCCGCCGAGAGGGCTGCGAGCCGGCGAAGGGTCTTCTTGCGCGGCACGAAGGCGACGAGTATGGAGAGGAAGATCGCGAGCGCCATCAGCGGCCGTTGCAGGAACGCGAGCTGGGGGACCTGGCTGAAAAGGGACCACGGGCTGACCCTGTCGCCCTGGAATGCGAGGGTCTTGTCGTAGAAGAGCTTTGCCGCCTCGAAAGGATGTCCGTCGAGCAGAATGACCCAGAACGTGAGCAGTACGACTCCGGCCATCCTCCGAGTACGAAATCTACTATGGGTTTGCGCCTGCGACCTTCGTACATGATCCACAACGGGCCGAGGACGAGAGGATAGAGCTTGACGGCGAACCCGGCCGCGATGCTCGCCCCCCGCGCGATTGGCGAGGCAGCCGCCGCGAGCCCTATGGCCGAGACGGCGGCGACGATGATGTCGTTGGTGTTGTTGTTGGTCGCGTACACGGTGTAGGGGAACGCCGCCCAGGCGAAAATGAGTGCTGCGGCCCCCTCTTTCCCCGAGAGCCTGTAGCCGGTGATGAACAGCGCCATGGCCCCTGCGACGAAGGAGAAGAGCGTGAGGGCGTGGGCTGCGGGGAGGAAGTCCCACTCCCCCGAGAAGCCGAACATGAGGACAAACGGCACGTAGAGCAGGTAGTTGAGAGGGCCGTAGGTGTCTCCTGTTCCGACGTCTGAGGGCATGCTGCCGTAGGGGACGGTGCCGTCCAGGATGCGGTCGGCGCCGACGACCCCAGCGTAGCCGACGTCTATGACGCGGGAGTCGACGTTGAGGCCGAGGACGAGGCCGCCCGCGAGACCGGCTAGCACCATCAGGAGCCACATTGGGAGGTTGCTCGTCTTCTCGACCTTCTCGCCTATCCCGAAGCCCATGAGAAGGGTCCTGACGAAGAGGTAGACGAGCGGCGGGTACCACAGGACGACGGCCTCGAGGACTACCCCCTCCCTGTAGAAGCCGTGCGAGACGAGGAACCCGAGCAGCGCCACGATATCCAGGTTGCGCATGGCGAACAGTTTGTCCGTGCGCCAGAAAGCAGCGGCGAACGCGAGCGCCAGCGGTAACCAGACCCACCAGTAGTTGGCCTGCTTGCCGTAGGCGCCGCTTACGCCGCGGGCCAGATTCCACCCGACTTGATCCCCTGTGTACACGTAGTCGAGGACCCACGTCTTGTCGTCAACCCCGACGGTTGCCACCTCCTTGCCCTTCTCCGTCGGCCTGCCTCCGACCGCCCCTTTCTCGTCGACGTAGTAGCGGACCGTCCATGCGCCGTCCTCATACTCGGCCTCCGCGCTGTGTGGGCCGTGGGCGGAGAGCTCCTCCCTGACCTCGGGGCTCGCGGCTGCGAGCTTGATCGCGCTCTCTTCCGAGAGTCTTGGGTATTCGATCTCAGCCGCATTCGGCGAGACCTCGACCCCGCTAACCTCTCCGGAATCGTCGGCGACCCTGAAACGGGCGACCTCCTTCCCGGAAGTCTGCTCCGTGAGCACTACCCGCCACAGGTCCTTGCGACGGTCGTAGCCTGCCGTAGTCTCGACACTCGGCCTGGAGTAGTACTCCTCCAGCTTCGGGACAAAGCTGGCCCGCTCCAGCACCTCTGTCTCGTCCATCTGGGAACCCCGCGCGAAGCCCATCGTGCACAGCAGCGGCAGAAGGATCACCACCAGCAATGCCGTACGCTTCACGAGGGCCTCTTCTCTGGTTTCGTCGTCGGCAAGGCGAGCATCATGACCCTGAGGACGGTGAGGAAGACCGCGCAGACGCGGAGACCGGATGAACCTTCTGGGGACCTTGCCAGATTACGGGGAGTCCTCCAGCTCCTGGCCGAAGAGCTCGGCGAGGGGTTCGAGGCCTTCGGGGGCGCCAGTGAAGAGCAGCGAGTCACCGCCCTGAAGCCTGTACGTGTCGCGGGGCCTGTAGGTCCAGCGACCGCCCCGGTTGACGGCGAGGGCGTACATCCCCGTCTCGGTCTCGATCTCGAGGGAGTCCAGCGTCTTACCGTCGGCCGGAGAGCCTGGGGAGACGGTGAGCTTCAAGACGATTTCGTCCGACTCGCCGATCGCCGCAGAGAGCACGGGGTGGACCTCCTCGCCCTTCTCGACGACCCAGACCATCTCCATCGCGCAGTCAGCGATGGTCTCTGAGGCGGTGGCGAGGTGAAGGAGGCCCCTGAGGCGCGAGGAGTCCTCCACACGGGGGGCGGCGAGGAGGACCCAGCGCTCCAGCCGGTAGCGCATCTCGTCCATCTCGTCCTCGATGGCGATCACCTCGCGGGCGAGCCCGGCGTCGCCGTAGAGCAGGGCCGAGTACGCGAGCCCGACGGCCACCTCGGAGAGGTTCTTCATCTCGATCAGGATGTCCACAGCGCGGTCGATCTCCGAGAGCTCGCCGGGGGTCGGCGCTGGCTCGGGCGCGTCTCCGAGCGGACGGGCGCCGGCGAGCTCCCTGACCTCGGTGACGCCCTCAGGCGGGCCCTGCAGGAAGAGTACGTCGCCGGCCCGCAGCACGTCCTCGGGCTCGGGATCGAAGTTCCAGTCGTCTTCGGAGCGGAGGGCGATGGGGCGCATCCCCGTCTCGACGGGCAGGTCGACTTCGCCCAAGGAGCGGCCGTCCAGGGCGCTATCAGAGTGCACGCGGACGCGGGAGGGTATCTCTTCGGCCTCCGGGATATCGTGCAGGAGCTCGGGCGGGATCCCAAGGCGCTTGACCACGATCTTGGCTATGTCGACGGCGGCGTTGCCGATCTTCTCTATGTCCTGGACGACCTGGAGGATCCCCGCCATCTGTTCCGCATCGGCAGGACTCCTCGCGGCCAGGATAGTCAGGGTGCGCATGTCGAAGACCAGGTCGTTCAGGCGCTCCTCCAGGTGGGATACCTCTTCGGAGAGGTCCTCGGAGTTGTAGAAGATCGCCGCGTAGGCGAGGTCGACCATAAGCTCCGAGGTGTTCTTCGCCTCGACCAGCATCTCCTTCACGTTCCGTGGTCGCGTCTCACGCATCTCTTACCCCGCCAATCCGAAAACGATAAGGGCTATTATAAGGCTCATAAAGCCGAGTAGGTCCACGGCCGCCGTGATGATCGGGATGCCGTAGGTGTCGGGGTCCAACCCGAGCCTGTAGCTTAGGGTCGAGCCGTAGTAGGCCGCGAGGACCGCCGCCGTAGTGGCGATCAGGCCAGCAAGGGCGCTGACTCCGATCATCGCCAGGAAGCCCGGACTCGCCCCCTCTGGGAAGAGCGCCACGGCTATGAGGTGCGAAGCCCCACCGATGAACACGTAGACTCCGGCGGCGAAGATGTAGATGAGCGTGAAGTCTCTCAGGGCCGCGAACTGCGGTACCCCGCGCGGCGCTATAAGGCCGAGGTGGATCTTCGAAGAGAGGCGGCTGGAGAGGATGCCACCGAGAGCGCCGCCCTCCTGCAAGAAGGCCGGCAGAAGTATGCTCAGGGCCAGAAGCGTCGTGAATTGCTCCTCGCGGTTCTGCAGCGCGACGCCGACCAGGATGGTCACGGCCCCCGTCATGGCCAGGATGGGGAACGATTCAGCCAGGATGCGCCTGAGATTATCGACACCCAACCTGAGGCCGAAGTACGCCGCCGCCCCCGCCGCCAGGACCAGCGCGGCCCCGAGGACCGAAGAGAAGACAGGGATGCCTATAAGGTATGTGGCGATGACCAGTGAGGGGAGTGTGAGGATATCCCCCGCCGCAGTCAGCATCGGGGCCCCGATGTTATCCATGTCCCATCCGCGGGCTACCGAGAGGCGGGCGACGAGGACCGTGATCCCGAGCAGCAGCACGCCGGCGATGATCCCACCCGCCGTGGATATGATGACGTAGTCGACGACCGAGAGCTCCGTCTCGACGCCGAGGATGCCGCAAAGGACTCGCGCCAGGAAAGCGAGGAACACCCCGGAGACGAGCGAGAGGACGGCCGCGGCCTGCACGTTCTCGGCGAGCACGCCGCGCCTGAGGTCGAAGCTGAAAAGGCCGGTCTGGATGGAGGTCGAGAGCCTGCTTCCCATCGCCCCGAAGATGGCGCCGCGCATCCCTATGGCCGCGGGTATCAGTACCGCGAGCCCGACGAGCTCGTCGAGCGTGCCGGAGATGCCGGCGAGCACGATGCCTGCGATCAGCTCCCCCGCCGAGGAGAGAAACAGCGCGGCGAACCCCTGCCTGAGGGTCTCCTTCTCCTCTGTGAGGTAGCCGTAGACTTTGGGCCGCAGGCGGGGCCGGTTGCGTAGCCTCTCGCGCACCCCGCCCTCCCGGCCGCCCTCTCGCCACCGGACCCGTCTTTTCTCTCTCTCGGACACGGGGAATGTATAGACCCTGCCGCCCGCGAAGTAAAGCGGTTGTGAGGTGCCTGGGGGATCTCGAACAGCTACCGCCTTCGAGGAGGATGGCAGCGAGCAGCCTGGCTCAGCGATCTAGGAAGGGATGCTGCGATAGCAGCCGGCGGCATGCGAAAGGACAATCCTTTCGCATGCCGCCGGCATCAGGCTTATTCTGGAGTATTTACTCTGCGTATGCGGTTACGCTTGAGATATCGGGCTTGGTGCTCCCGAAGCATGAGCTTTCAGGCTCTCTTCGGCGACGCCCAAAGCCTCCTCGTCCAACTTGGCCTCTTGTGCCATGTTCCATACCTGGGAGATTATTACCGGCCAGAAAACCAGCGCGGTGATCATCGTAGGGATTGCCTGCTGACCGAAGATGCCTACGCCTGCGTCCACCTGGGTCCCGCCTTCGACGGGCTCTACCTTTATGTTTAGGGCGGTCTTCATGCCTATGATGGCCTTGAAGGTGCCACCCCTGCGGATGCTGACCTGCACCCCTCCCGCGGGGAGGTGCGTTTCGGTAGCCTCGTAGTCTTGGGCTTCGAAGTAATTCATCAAATCCTGGGAAACAGGGGTAAGGTCGTCAACAACGTAGGGCACGGTCTTGGTGGAATTAAATGTCCCCAACTCGAGTATCTCCTTTCAGAATTGGTGTCAGTGCCTTGCCGGTATCTTCTCTGTAGCCTCCCTCTAAGGCCTCCTTCAGCACGGTAGCATTCTCCAGCGGATCCAACACTAGCACGAGACTGTGCTGGAGACAAATCCTCGTAGATCTACCTTGAGGAGGTCCTTGGCGTTGGAGCCAGGCGCTGCGCAGAAGCGGAGCTTTGGACTCGTTGCGTTTGAAACGCCTGGGATCGTTAGCGGCCCACAGGATACGATAGCATGAAGGAAGACTCAGCCCGGGCCCACAGGTTTACGGTACGAGCGCTAGTCGAAGTCAGTGGGGAGGTTCGGGCTACGGTGGTGCTCGAAGCACCGTTCGATCTGGGCCGGGGTGACGCGGGAGACGGAAAGCTCGGGGAGCTCCTGCTCCCCGAAGAACCGCGCTTCGTCGGTATCGACGTCGGATGACGGAATCTCGTCCAGGATCTCGCACAAGAACACCAGCTTGTAGACGTGGTAGGGGATGGGCGGGTGGCCGTGCCTGTCGCGGTCGTAGGCCGCGAGCAGCCTGACAGGGCTTACCTTGAAGCCAGACTCTTCCAGGGTCTCGCGCGCCGCGGCTTCGGACGGGGGTTCGCCGATGTCCGCCCAGCCTCCTGGCAAGGACCAACCCCCTTCGCCTGGTTCCTTGACGAGCAGGATCCGGCCTTCCCTGAACACCGCAGCCCGAACGTCCACCTTCGGGGTCGCGGGGCCCGTTTCGAGCGCGAGCAGGTCGCTGGCTTCCTCCAGCGTCCCTGTGGAATGGGCTGCGGGTATCTCGGCCGCCAACTCCCTGAGCTGCTCGTAGCGCCCGCGGTCGTAGTCGTCTGTCGTATAGGTCAGGCCGTCCTGGGCTATGGCTTGCAGGCGCCTGCTCCACCTGAGCCACTGCGGATCGGGGAGCTTATCGCCGAGTTTGGCCGCTATGCTTCGTCGTCCCCCGCCGGAACCCCTTGCGCAATCTTCAACGATGTGCTGCTCCACCTCCCACGGTTATGGGATCTAGCCCGGCCTCTATCTCCTCCCTGCGCTCCTCCAGGAACGGGGGAAGGGAGAGTCTCTCGCCGAGGTGCGCGGCGTCCTCGTCAGTAGCGAAGCCGGGGCCGTCGGTGGCGATCTCGAAGAGGACCCCGCCGGGTTCGCGGAAGTAGATCGAACGGAAGTAGTAGCGATCTATCTGCGGCGTTACACCGAGACCCGCGTGCCTGATCCTCTCTCTCCACGCCGCGTGCTCCTGGTCGTCCGGTGTCCTGAAAGCGATGTGGTGCACGCCCCCACGCCCCAGATGGGTCCACGGCGCATCAGGCTTCTCGACGACCCGTACCGTGGCACCCGGACCCCCGTCTCCAACCTCGAAGGTCACACGTTGGCCTTCTCCGTATGTGCGCTCGCCCACCTTTTGGAAGCCGAGAACCTCGGTGAGGACCCAGGCGGTGGGATCAAGCTCCCGCACCGTCAGGTCGACGGCCCCGAGACCCCTGATCCCCACCTCCCGCGGAACAGGGCTCTTCTCCCACGGCACACCGCCTCGCACTCCTTCGCCTTCATCAGCGGAGAGACGGAGTCGCTGTCCTTCAGGGTCGGTGAAGTCCAGGTAGGGGCGGTCTTCACCTTCTTCGACGCCGCCGCTATCCACGCCCAGGTCCTGGAAGCGGGCGGCCCACCACTCGAGCGCGGCGCGGTCGGGGACGCGCAACTCGGTAGTCGAGACTTCGCCTGCGCCTGGATGGTTGGGGGCCACGCGCAACTGGGGCCAGTCGAAGAAGGTGATCTCGGTCCCAGGGTTGCCAACCTCGTCTCCGTAGAATAGGTGGTAGGCGGAGACGTCGTCCTGATTCACAGTCTTCTTTACGAGCCGCAGGCCGAGCACGTCGGTGTAGAACGCCACGTTCTCCCCGGCGTTCGTCGTGACCGCCGTCATGTGGTGCAGGCCGCCCAGTTCCATCTCTGTCCTCCGATCGCTCATCTAGCGTGTCATCCAATACGGGGCACGAGGGTGCGCACCCCGCCGCTAATACGCCAGGCCGAAAGCCCCTGTACCCTGTGCTGGTAGTAAAAGAGGTCAACGTCGAGCGGGGCGAGCAGGGCCGTAGCCAGGTACTCGAGGTCGAGCCCGGCATCCACGTCTCCCTCCCTGACCGCGGCCCGTAAGAGCCCGAGAACGGTCGAGCGTCGCCAGTCGTAAGCAGGGTGCGAGAAGCGCTCCAGACGGTCAGCCCCGCACAACGGTTCGTTGCCGCCGTAGAGCAGGTCCAGGTTCTCCACGGTAAAGATTACAAGCCTGTCCAGGAAGACGTCGAGCTTCTCCAGGGCCGAAGTCTCGGGTTCCCGTAGGACTTCCAGCGTCTGCTCCTGGAGATGCTTTGTCGGCTCGTCGAGAAGCGCCTGGCACAGAAAGCCCTTGTGTGGAAAGCGCCGATAGAGTGTACCCTTCCCGACGCCCGAGGCCCTGGCTATCTCCTCCATCGTGACGCACGTGACGCCACGCTCTTCGAAGAGCGTCCGTGCCGTCCCGAGGATCACCCGCCTGTTGCGCGCCGCGTCGCTGCGCTCCCCCTCGCGGCCCGAGGGACGCCCAAGATGATCCAACCTCCACCCCGCCCGCTGTATCCGTGCACGCCCCACGACTACCATCCTCCATAAGTCACCTTGACACCGGCAGTCTACCGCGCTACCCTCGCACTTTAAAGCGGACGCCCGTCCGTTTTATAGATACAGGCGGTTATAGGAAGATCGAGCCGAAGGAGGAAGCATGGAAGTTGGAGACAATGGGGGGCGTGTGATCCTGGTCAGTGGGGCCACGGGTCAGCAGGGCGGAGCGGTGGCGCGGAGCCTGCTAGAGCGGGGTTTCGCGGTACGCGGGCTCACTCGGGATGTGGAGAAAGCCGAGGCGAGGGAGTTGGCCGACCTCGGGGCAGAGGTCGTCAGCGGGGACCTCGAGGACCGCACTTCCATCGAGCGGGTGCTCGAGGGTGTTCACGGGGTATTCTCGGTCCAGCAGTTCATGGAGGTCGGCGTCGAGGGCGAGGTCAGGCAGGGTGTACAGCTTGCCGACGCGGCGAAGGAGGCGGGCGTCGAACACTACGTATACACCTCGGTCGGTAGTGCGCACCGGGATACGGGTATTCCGCACTTCGACAGCAAGTACGAGGTTGAGGAGCACGTGCGCGCCAGCGGCGTGCCTTACACGGTCCTGCGTCCGGTCTTCTTCATGCAGAACTGGGAGTACATGAGGGAGCCGATCCTCGGCGGCACGCTACCGCAGCCGCTCGACCCGGACAAGCACTTCCAGATGATCGACGCCGAGGACATTGGCGTCTTCGCTGCCATGGCCTTCGAGGATCCGGAAGCGTGGATTGGGCGCGAGGTGGACCTCGCTGGGGACGAGTTGACCATGCCCGAGATAGCGGGGACTTTCTCGCGGGTGATAGGACGCGACGTGGACTACTTCCAGGTGCCTTGGGAAGGGTTCGAGGAGCAGATGGGCGAGGAGTACGCCGTGATGTACCGGTGGTTCAACGATTACGGCTACGAGGCCGACATCGCCGCCCTGCGAGATGAGTACCCCGGGCTTGTCTCCTTCGAGCAGTACCTACGCACCCACGGCTGGGAGAACGCCGAGGCACCTTCGGAGGCTCGCTCAGGGGGCTGACCACTGCTCCGCGGTCGCCTGGAGCCGCGCGCGGCGGTACCATGGGAGCGTGAACAGCGGCACCCACACCTTTCTTGCAGACCACCCGCGTCCATTTCGGCGCGGATGCTCTGGAGAAGCTGGAAGAGGAGGCCCGGTCCTACGACCGGGCCTTCGTCATCACCGGGCGCAGCCTGAACGAGAAGACCGGCCTCATCCGCCGCGTCGAGGCGTTGCTCGGCGGCAAGTACGCAGGGACCTTCGCCGGTATCGGCCAGCATACACCCGGTGGGGTTGTCGAGAAGGCCGCCACCGAGGCGGAGACGGCCGCGGCGGACCTCCTCGTCAGCGTCGGTGGGGGCAGCGTCATAGACGGCACCAAGGCCGTGGCGCGGGAGCTTGGCTATCCCGCGCAGGTGGCGGTACCGACCACCCTCTCCGGCGCGGAGTGGGCCAACAGGGCAGGGGTTACGGACGAGAGTATAGGGAGGAAGAGAGGCTTCGCCGACCCGAAGACCGTTCCGCAGGTCGTTGTACTGGATCCCGAGGCAACCGTCTTCACGCCCGAGAAGCTCTGGCTCTCGACTGGCGTTCGGGCCCTGGATCACGCGGTCGAAGGCTTTCTCTACGGAGGCGACCATCCCGTCACCGACGTAACCGGTCTCGAAGGAGCGCGGCGCCTGATGGAGTACCTGCCTCTTTCGAGGCGTGATCCTGAGGACCTCGAAGTGCGCCTGGAGCTGCAATTGGCAGCCTGGCTCGCGTACTTCGGACCGGCGAACACGCCGATGGGGCTCTCGCACGAGTTGGGGCGCAGGATCGGGGCCAGCTACGAAGTGCCGCACGGCATAACCTCCTGTATCACCCTGGCACCGAGCCTGCAGGTTATGAAGAGGTGCGTACAGGAAGGCCGATGGAGCAAGCTTTCAGCAGCGCTCGATGGAGAACCGCCCGAGATCGTGTCGTTGCTGGTCGAGGATCTCGGATTGCCCAACCGCCTTCGCGAGGTCGGGGTGCCCGAGGCGGACCTCGAAGCTATCGCACGGGAGTACGGCGACGCGGCCGGGGAGGCGTTGGCGATCCTCAAGGCCGCGTACTAGCGCAAGTTGCAAAGAGGTCAGAGACCTCTTTGCAAGCATTTCAGCACATCAGCATTTCAGCCAGTCAGCCCCGTTCGCAGGGGCTTCGCTTCCTCACTCGGACGACGCCCGCAGCACGGCTGAAAGGCGCGAAGCGCCGTGCTGACCTGCTGACAAGCGAAGCCCGCAAGGGCTGAGCGTGCTGAAGTGCTGACAAGCGGAGGCGTCAGCCGGAGCGTGCTGAAATGCTGATGCGAGAGCATCACAACCCCAGACGGGACTCTTCCAGGTCGAGGTCGCGTTCGATGCGGTGCATGACCTCGTCCCCGATACTGCCTTCGTCGCGCATCCTGACGAGCCTCAGGCGCTGCGCCCCGAGCAGCTCGACCATGAGGCGCTGGTAGGCGGCCGAGCGTTCTTCGACGCCGTCGGGATCGCCGTCGAAGCGGGAGGCGAAACGGTTGCGACGGTAGGTGTACATGCCGCGCATGCGCTCCGTCGTGTCCTCGCGCACCCAGTCTTCGTTGGAGAGCTCATCCAGACGCTCAAGGGCGGCCTCGGCGACCTGGATACGGCCGTGCGTCTCCTCCTTATCCCCGATGTGGTCGTCCTCGAGTCCGAGGGCCCGGATCAGGACCGGCAACGAGAGACCCTGGACCACGAGCGTCGCGAGGATCACGCAAAAGGTCAGGAAGATGATGAGGTCGCGCCCGGGAAACGGTGCCCCCGACGCCGTCTGGAACGGCAATGCGAGGGCCGCTGCCAGCGAGATCACACCCCGCATCCCGGTCCACGCTATGACCGAGACGCTGCGCCAGGGCGGTGAGGGGTCTCGCTCCCTGATGCTGCGGATGGCCCACCTCGGGACGTACGTCGCAGGGAAGACCCAGACCATGCGTACGAGGATCACGGTCAGGCTCACCAGGATCCCGTAGGAGACGAGCTCGCCTACCGTGAACTCGTCGAGATCCTTCGACGACTCTCCCGAGCTGCAGACCGATCAGGATGAAGATCAGACCGTTCAACAAGAACGTAATCAGCTCCCACGTCGCGAACCCCTGAAGGCGAGTCCCCGATGAGATTATGTACGGTCCCTTACGCCCGAGATACAACCCCGTCGTCACGACTGCGAGAACCCCGGAGAAGTGAAGGTCCGCTGGGACGCCGAACAGCCCATGGAGTGTTTCCCACAAGCCGTGTGGCAGCTCCTCTGCCGCCAGGTAGGCGACGAAGGGAGTGAGCAGTGAGACGATGTTCTGTACGGAGGGGTCTTCCGAGAGGTGGCGGCGCGCCCAGACGATGAGCCAACCCACCGCGAAGCCGACTGCTATCCCGCCGGCCGCTCCGACGACGAACTGCAGGCCTGCCTCCCAGACCGAGAAGGCGCCGGTGACCACAGCGGCGACGGCGACTCGGTAAGCGACGATGCCCGTAGCGTCGTTGACGAGGCTCTCGCCCTCCAGGATCGTGACTATGCGGCGGGGCACGCCGAGGCGCTGGGCGACCGTGGTGGCGGCGATGGCGTCTGTGGGTGAGACGATCGCCCCGAGGACGAAGGCCGCTGCCCAGGGCAGCCCGGTAAAGGTGTGGACGACCACGGCGACCACAAAAGTCGTCATAAGGACGAGTCCTACGGCGAGCAGCGAGATCGCCCTGACGTTCGCCCGAAAGTCGCGCCACGAAGTAAAGATCGCCGAGACGTACAGCAAGGGCGGCAAGAACAACAGGAACACGAGCTCGGGATCTAGCTTCACCTGCGGCAGTTGCGGCACGAACCCGAGCGCCGATCCACCGAGAACCAGCAGGATCGGGTACGGTATCTTCAGCCGCGTTGCGAGGGTGGCCAGCGCCGCCACAGCGACGAGAAGGCCGATGATTATCTCGAGCTGGGGCAACTCTCACGTCCCTATTGTCAGGCTCAAATGAAGCGCTCCGTCATGAGTTGCGTAACCTCCGCGTACTCGCCGAGCTCGCCGAGGAGCAGCTGTACCTGTTCGCTCTCCATGTCCCTGCCAAGCTGTTCCAGGTCGTTGATTCCGACCGAAACGACGTACTCGTATGGTGGCTCGCCGCCCGACTCAGGAAGGCCGCCCACCCTGTAGCCGTGCCACTCGTCTACCGAGGCGAGGTCGAGTATCGCCGGGACGTAGCGTTCCTCGAGCCATGTCTCGTATTCTTGTGGGGTCACGTCTTCCTTCAGGTTGACCAGCACGATCATCGTCGGCACTGCTGCTCCTCTCTCCCTGCCACATTCTACGCCGGGAGAGGTGAATCGGCTGCCCGGGCCCGGCTTTCTCGTCGGAGGTTCTGTGCATCGCCGTGGCCTCACCGTGGCCCAAGCTTGTGCTCTCGCAGTGAGACGTTGTAGCGTCATCAGCGTAATGTCGTCCTCTTGTTACCACCACTCGCGTTCTAGAGGGGCGGCCTGCCACCACGCACGCTCCCTGCAGGTAATCTTCGCGGGTAGGGCCCTGGCCTGGGAGGCCATGTGCTCGACCAAATCCTCGGCCATGATCTCCTGCAGCGCCATCTGGTCCTTGTGGTTATTGGAATGTCCTCGAGGGCGGCCCACCAGTAGGCCGAACGACTCCTAGCTGCAACAGGTACCTTTCGTCGAGGGTTCGGATGGCCCCGTTGTACCATCGATCCACGCAACACGCATCTAGCCGCTTCACTGATAGCCCGAACCGCCCTGACGCCGGGCTCAGACTGGCACGCTCTCCCTGGACGCTGTCTCCAGGCCAAGCTCTCTGGCGGCCTGGAGGGCCTCGGGAACCTGGGAGAAGTTCTCGGGGGACAACTCTACGCAGCACGAGGGGCTTTCGGGGAAGTTCATTCGCCGGAACAAATCCCCGAGCGGGATAGTGCCTCTGCCGGGTGGGAGGTGCAAATCTCCAAGCCCGTAGACCGTGTGCTCGGAGACCGCCGGCCCATCCGTGAGGTTCGTCCTCTGCAGGTTGTCGTGAAGGTGTAAGTGGCGAACGAGTGGTGCCAGGGCGGCGCACTCTTCGATATAGTCGAAGCCGAAGACGCCCGCCGCGAGGGCTGCATGTCCCACATCCAGGCAGATGCCGACAGCGGGATGTCGGACCTTATGGATCTGCTCGGCCAGCTCGGAAGGCCAGACCGAGTAGTCGTAGACCTCGCCGCGTACGATAGGCAGCTCGGGGTAGTAGTTCTCGACAGCGATGGCCAGGCCCAGGTCTTCCGCCAGGTCTCCAGCCCACCGCAGGGCTGAGCGTTCGGCGATGAGCTGGTCTCTCATACAGTGCCTGAAGTCGCGCGCGGCTACCCGCTGGCCGGCGTGGCAGACTACCACCTCCGCGCCGATAGCGTGCGCGAACCGGAGGCTGGCGTCGAGGACGTCGCGCTGAAGGGCGGGTGAGGTTGGATCCATGAGGTTGACCTCGAGCGGGGCGTGCACCGTGTACGCCAGGTCCGCCTCCAGCAGCAAGTCCCTGACCGCTCTCAGCCTGATCTCATCGAGGCTGCCGCCGAGAATGACTCCGAGATGGTGGGGCCAGATCTCAACGAAATCCGCTCCGGCGCCCTTTAGGGTCTCGAGGTCCTCCGAGAGCTGATAGAGGTTGTCCAGATACAGTCGGGACAGGTTGGTACCCACACTCCGAAAGGCCAAACGGACCCTCCTCCCTTAGAGCCGCACGTAATCGCGCGCAGTATAGGCTCGCCGATACTTCCTTGGGTAAAACGAGGGTTAACGATGGGTAAAACCTGGGTTCAACCGGCTCTGTAGAATAAGCTCAAGTATCGTAGGAGAAGAACGGACCGAGGAGGGATAATCGGATTGAGTAGCTACGAGAACTACACGCACAAATCCGGTAACTACGACAGGACCAGGGAGCCGGTCGGGACCGAGGTCATCATTGGCTGCCTCGCCCACGCGCCTGTGCCTTTGGATCGGACGGTAATATTGGATGCAGGGTGTGGCACAGGTAGCTACTCTGAGGCGATGCTCGGTTACGTCGGACGAATCGAAGCGGTAGACCTGAACCCAGGCATGCTCGAGGTCGCCGCGCGCAAGCTGGCCTGGGCAGAGGGCCGCATCTCTTTCCATTCCTCACGAATCGATGAGCTGCCCTTCGAGGACGCGACTCTCGACGGGGTCATGATCAACCAGGTACTCCACCACCTGCCTGACGATGCCTCGGAAGGGTTCCCTGCCCATCGCCTGGCCTTCGGAGAATTTGCCAGGGTTCTGAAGCCAGGCGGCATCCTCACGGTCAGCACCTGTTCGCAAGAGCAACTGCGCCACGGTTACTGGCACTACCCCCTGATCCCGGAGGCCGCAGATGCTCTCCGAAACCGCTACGTCCCCCTCGACGAACTGCTCGAAATCCTCGATGATTGCGGTTTCGCGTACCGGGGAAGCTTCGCGCCGGTCGACGCCACGGTCCAGGGCGAGTCTTACTTCGACCCCCGCGGTCCCCTGAACAAAGAGTGGCGCGACGGAGATTCAGTCTGGTCGCTGGTCTCCGGAGACCGCCTGGACCATGCTCTCTCCCGGCTCCGTAAGCTGGATGAGCGGGGAGAGCTGGAAACCTATGTGGCGCGCAACGACGCCCTGCGAGGCCACATCGGCCAGGCAACCATCGTTTACGCGTCCAGAAGTTAGACCGACAAGGCTTCGAACTATCTGAAATTTGTGCACGGTTAACATAGAGTTTACAATTGCTCAACCACATCACGGGCGCTGGGGAGCGCCTTTCGAAACGGATACGAGAAAGGAGCAGGATTGGAGAGAGTGTATGCCGCGCTAGCACGCGTGCCCCTGTTCAGGAACGTACGGCAGGAAGACATAAAACTCGAACTACTCAGCGGGGCTTTAACCAACGTCTGTTACAAGGTGACGATAGGTAGAGCGGCTTACGTGCTGCGGCTCGCCGGTGAAGGGACCTCCGACTATATTGACCGGGCCGCAGAGAAGTACAACGCGAGGGTTGCGGCAGCAGCCGGGATCAACGTAGATGTAATCTACTTCGATGTTGAAAACGGCACGATGGTAACCCGGTTCGTTGAAGGGATTTCCATGAACGGGGGGCAGGACTTTAGCAGGGATATGGGGGCGCCGATCAGGGCTGCGCTGCTGCTCAAGCGGGTTCACCGCCTGAGAAAGGTTTTCGAGTCCCGCTTCGATGTCTTCGCCGAGATCGATGACTACGTAGAGCTCTTACGCGGATGGCTGCCCGCGCTGCCGCAGGAATACTACGAGGCAGGGAAGAAGGCGAGGGCGGTGCGCCGGGCGCTAGAGGTTTCTCCTGCCCCGCTCGTACCCTGCCACAACGACCCGTGGCCTGGAAACCTGCTGGATGCGGGGGCTCGCATCTATCTCATCGACTGGGAATACTCTGGCATGAACGATCCGATGTGGGATCTTGGAGACCACTCCGTCGAGGCCGGGTTCGGGCCAGAGCAAGACCGCCTGATGCTGGAGGCCTACTGCGACGGTGCCGTTTCTCCGGCGCTCTATTCGCGTCTGGAGCTCTACAAAGCCATGAGCGACCTCCACTGGTCCCTTTGGGGCTTTGTCCAGCACACGAATGACAACCCGGCGGAGGACTTCTGGGGCTATGCTGTGGGTAGACTCGAACGCTGCACGGCGCGTATGAGCAGCGCTAGTTTCGACCTGCATCTGGATGCAGTACGCGCGGAGGACCGCCAGCCGACGCTTTCACTTCGGCCATCACCACCCTCACGAGCTCCTCACAGCACCTTGCATAAGTCTTGAGCCTTCTTCAGGATGGGACATAGGCCTCTAAGCCTTCAGAGCACATTCAGCAATCAAGAAGCTGAAATGCGGAAGGGTCGACCCTTCCGCATTTCGAGCATGTCAGCACTTCGTTCTCGGTCTTAGCCGAGGACTTTCAGCAAAGCCACGATGGTGCGCGGGCATAGAACTACATCTTAAGTCACATTTTCGTCCGTAACGGGCGAAAAGGCGTTGCCTTATCTATGCATTCGGGTAAACAGATAAATGGATGACGTTCCAGGCAGGAGCCCGCTAGATCGCTAAGGCCTCACCACAATGGGGCGGGCTGCGGTACCACGGACCACGGGACGAACCAACGGCGCTTGAACGTGCGCCAGAAGCGGAGGGCAGGTGTCGAGAGGGGGCTACAGGGCACGCTACCCGCGCCTCGCGGACGAGGACCTGATGGCTCTCGTGGGTGGGGGCGATGCTGATGCCTTCGCCGCCCTCTACGACCGCCATTTCCGCAGCGCCTACTCGCTCGCCCACAAGCTTACCGGCGAGAAGCAGGCCGCCGAGGACTTGACCCAGGACGCCTTCCTCAAGGTCTGGCGCTCGGCGGAAAGATACCGGGCGCAGAGGGGCAGCGTCAGGACCTGGATCCTCTCGGTGGTCCGTAACCACGGTATAGACCAGCTGCGCGCCCGCGCCAGCCGCCGCAGGACGCAGGAGAAGCTCGAGGCTTCCGCACCCAGGTACGAACCCAGCGAGGCTTTCGCCCAGGCCTGGCACGACGCCCGACTGGGATGGGTGCGCGAAGCACTCGATACCCTCCCGCACGGCCAACAGCAAGTCCTGGAGCTCACTCACTTCTCCGGTCTGACGCACGTGGAGATAGCCGAGCGCCTCCGCTTGCCGCTTGGCACCGTGAAGGGGCGCATGAGGCTCGGGGTGGAAAAGCTGCGCAACAACACCGAGCTTCAGGATGTGGCGGCAGGATAGGCCTTGCCAGAGCGTGCTTCTTCCCGCCATGCCCGCGCACCCCGGCACCCAATTCACCCGAGTGCGTGAGAAAGTAAGTTTCTCAGGAGTTCAGCCCTTCGGGGTGCGTCGTTCAAGCCAGAGGATATGCACCTTTCGATACATTTTCGAGCGAGACCCCTTGTTGAGGAGTGCAGCGGGTGTATTCTAGGTAGACCACTAGAAAGTGGATGATCTCTGTGTGTTTCTTTTCATGCGGTCTTTGTCTGCAGAGAGGAGCGCGGTCTTCGTGCGGATACTCATCACCATTACGCCGCGCATGTACAGGGAGGTTCTCGCGCTCTCCATCCACCGCCACCGACCGGACTTCGAGGTGCTGCTCGCGCCACCCTGGCCCCTCGATGGGAGGGCCGAGCGCTTCGAGCCGCACGTGCTAGTGCACGACGCCGACGAAGCGGGGTTGCCGCCTGCTTTGGCGGAGGGCGTGGTGTGTCGCGTCCAGATACTCAAGACCGACCGCATCGATGCCACCATCGAACTGGACGGGACGACCTCGGAGGTCCGCGACGCCTGCCTCGAGGACCTGTTCGGGGTGCTGGAGGGGGCCGAGAGTCTGTCTAAAGGGGACGATGACGGGTAGGGGAGAGCCCTACTAGCCCTACTGTTCCCCTTCGGGTCCGTCCAGGTCGTCGGTGACGTCCTGGATGGTGATCCACTCCTCAAACAGGGCCATCCTCGTTGCCTCTCCCCTGGAGCTGACCCCCATCTTGTTGTAGGTGTTTGAGAGGTGGCGCTTGACTGTTCCCTCCGTAATGTGGACCCTTGATGCTATCTGGTTGTTGGAGAGGCCGCGGGCGGCCAATAGCAGTATCTCGAGCTCCCTAACCGAAAGCACGCCATCCGTTCCCTCCTGCGCTTGTTCTAGCATCCCCAAGGGCATGCCAACCACCACGTTCTCGCTCTTTGGGTCGACGATGGCGGCCCGCACCGCGGCAACCAGGTGCTCTGTGGAGGCACTCTTGACGATGTAGGCACTCGCCCCAAGCTCCATCAGCTCCCTGACCTCGCTCGGCTCCTCGATCATGGTGACTATAACAACCTTAGGAGCTGGATCGGCGCTCTGGCGCATCCTACGGAGGTTCTCCTTGGCCTTGTGGATGGGCATCTGCACCTGCATCAGGACGACGTCTGGTTTTGTCAGGCTTGCCAGCTCGACGGCCCCCTCGTCGTTGTCGGACTGGCCTACGATCTCCATGCCGCCGTAGTCGGCCAAGACGCTTGCTATGCCCTCCCTAAACATGGTGTGGTCGTCGGCCAGGAGCACCTTGATCGGCTTGGCTTGGCTTTCTGCGTGCATACCCCATGTCCCGAGTCGCGCTCCCCGCACAGGAGAAGCTCTGATGGCACCAAGACCCTATTTTATCCGAGGGCAATGGGCATCACAACGAAGAGCCACGAAGAACCTCATCCCTACCACCTAGCTCCTGGCGTCGGAGCTATTGGGAGAAGGGTAGACGGGAGGACCGGGAAGGTGCTAAGTTGGCCGGTATCATCACAACCGGGCCCGTATTCGGGGTGATAGGTGTGAAAAGGGAAAGGAGGATACGGGCCCCGGTTGCGTCAATACTTACCCTACCCACTTGTTATGGTCAAGGGAATCTCTCGTGGGACCTGCGTAAATGTGCCTAAAGGTGTAGCCACAGCCCCTTGTTCTCAGGCGGGGCATCGGCGTGGCACGGCACAAAGACAGCCCACCTCGTAGCCCAGGATTGTCGCCGAGCGTGCAGACTGCACCCGGCCCCCGACGCTCCGCTACACCCTTTGACACATTCTTGTCGCACTTTGCCTTTCTGCAGTTGACTTTGCCTTATCTTGGCATACCGTAGTAACGCAGAGACAGCACTTTGTCGCACAAACACGGCGGACGACAGGGGACACATGACCACGAGGGCCATAGCCAACGCCGTGGCGCCGCAGGTCCACAGGACCGAGACGCGCGAAGGCACCGAGACCAAGTCGGTTTACAAGACCACGGGGTTGACGGTCTACGTACTGGCGGTGGCCGGAGTGCTCATCGCGGCCGCCCTCGTTGCCGACGCCAGCTTCGGGTCCTGGCCCTTCAGTATGTCCGAGAAGGGTGCCGTTTCGAAGAAGAACAAAGGACTCGCGTTTTTTGGCACGGACAACAAGGTCTGTCTTGCGTGGTTGGCGGGTACGCTGCAACAGCTACGCCCGGAGGAACAGAGTAAGGTCGTGGGCTACCTGGAAGCGGTCTTGGAAGAGATTGTGTTCGAGATGAAGATGGCTTCTCGGTCGTGACCTACTTTATGGAAGTCCTCTGGAGGACGGGATGAGGATGCCTGCTCGGCTAGTGAACGGAACGACAAGCTACCCACTCGCTGAGTAACCCTTAGGGCGTCGATCTCAGGCGCAACGTCATCGCCCACCCTATCACCGAATTCTGTTTCCGAGGCCTCAACTACCAGATCGAACATCATCTGTTGTCCTCTCGGGTGCCGCAAGTCAGGGACGTACGCTACTCGTCCTCCTCTCGGCTATGCGATGAGGCGCACGCTAATTGCACCGCCAGGGTCGAGGTGGGTTGGAACCCGCCTGTTCCCGGTCCTGAGGCACTCTTCGCAGTCTTGCGCCGATGGCTCGGCGATTGTCCCAATAGATCTCATTCTTCGTTCCTGCCCTGAAAAGGTAGCAGCCACAGGCAGGCAGCACATCCCCCAAATGAGTGATTTTTGTCGCTACTATCTGTGATGAGTGGGTAGCAAAAAGTATGGACAGGCTTATTCATCGAAGTGCCCAGAGAAACTGCTTGACTTCCTTTTGGAGGTTCTCCTCATGCGGGTGCAGTTCTGCCTTCGGGTTGGCCCATCCTCTTGGTCTGGGCTGTGGTGCCCTTGCCCTCCATTATGACCGCCGCCGCGACCGCGCTCGCGACGGCCAGGCCAGCGGCTATGTACATTGCTAGCCTGAAGCCCGCGAGAAACGACTCGTGGATGGCGCGTTCGATCTTCACCCCAGTCTCTTCGCTTACGCCAGAAGGGACCTCCGCCCCGCCGAGGTTCGCCTTCTCCGACTCGAGCTGCTCTTGGGCCTGCGGTGAGAGGTCCAGGCTCTGCACCCTGGCGTCGAGGCCGCCGGAAAATACCAGGAAGACGAAGATACCGAGCACGGGGATCGCGAGCAGCCCAGCGGTCCTTGAGACGGCGTTATTGACGCCGGAGGCCAGGCCGGAGTGACTGCCCGAGACCGAGTTCATGGCCGTCGTCGTCAGCGGCGCTATCACGAGCGCCATCCCGAGGCCGAGTACCACGATAGCGGGGAAGAACGTCGTCCAGTAAGAGCCTCCCAATCCAGGCCGGGCGAACAGCACAAAGCCTGCGGCGGCTATGACGGGGCCGATCATCAGTGGCAGCCGAGCCCCGAAACGGGTTACCAGGCCACCGGCCCACCGGGAGATCAGGAACGTGATGATCGTGAAGGGCAAGAACGAGCTGCCCGCCGCCGTGGCCGAGTAGCCGTGGACCTGGATCAGGAGGAAGGGCAGAAAGTACAGCGCCCCGCCGAGCCCCGCGTAGAGCAGCAGCGTCAGGAGGTTCGCCCCCGAGAAGTTCCTGGACCGAAACAGACTCAACGGCATCATCGGCTCCTCCGTCCGCCGCTCTCTCACCACGAAACCAACGAGAGCCGCGACCCCGAGCCCGAGCGAGAGCATTACCACGAGGTCGGTGAAACCTGCCTCGGCCGAGGTGATCAGGCCGAACACCACGCCGCCGAGCCCGAACGTCGCGAGCGCCGCGCCGATGATATCGAGCTTTCTGGCGTCGGGGTCGCGGCTCTCGGGGACGTACCTGGCGACGATGAGCAGAACCGCGATGGCGAGCGGCACGTTTATCAGGAAGGCGGCCCGCCACGAGACGTTCTCGACCAGGAAACCGCCGAGGACAGGCCCGAGGGCCGTCGTTACCCCCGAGAGCCCCGACCACGTGCCTATAGCCTTCCCGCGCGCGTCCCCATCGAAAGAGGCGCTGATAATGGCCAGGGAGCCGGGAACGAGCATCGCGCCTCCTACGCCCTGCACGGCGCGGGCCAGGATCAGCATCTCGGGGCTGGTGGAGAGCCCGCACCACACCGAGGCGAGCGTGAAAATTATGATCCCCAAAGAGAAGATACGACGGCGTCCGTAATGGTCCCCGAGGGAACCGCCGACCAGGATCAAGGCCGACAAGAACAGGGCGTAGGACTCGACGATCCACTGCGAGTCGGTGGCCGTCGCCCCTAGACGTTCTTGTATCTGCGGGAGCGCGACGTTCGTTACCGTGCCGTCGATAAAGGCCATCGCCGACCCGATAATCGTCGCCGCGAGCACCCAGGGTCCCGCGCTAGGCGCGCATGGGGCGTCTGCCTTCCGGGAACGTATGACGCCTATGTCGCACGGAGGATTGCCTATGTTCGCCAAGCTGCCGGTCCCCTCAGTAGCCTGGGTGCCGTCCTCTTGCTCAGAATGAAGAGCCCTCCGTCTTCAGGAACTCAGCCTCCTCAGGCGTGGTCTCCCTGCCCAGGATCACGTTCCTGTGCGGGAACCGCCCGAACCGCTCTACTATGTCCCTGTGCCCTGCGGCGTAGGAGGTTACGTCGGGCGCGCCGGGCTCGTCCGCGAGCCGCCCGAACAGCTCGACGGAGCGGCGCTGGTCCTCCCTGTTCTCGCTGTGCATGAACGGCATGTACAAGAACATCCTCTGGAATAGCAGGGAGCTCCCTGTCCAGCGCGTGCTCGACGGCGTACCTGGAGGACTCGAGCGCCACCCCGTCGGCGGCGTGGGTGCGTCCGTCGCCGCGGAACATGTTGCGGGGGAACTGGTCGAGCACGATGACGAGCGCCAGGCAGTTCCTGGCGTCGTCGCGCCAGCCGTCGAGGTCGCCAGCAGCCGCCTCCTCGTAGAGATCAGCGAACCGCTCCGTGACCCTGGCGTCGAACTGCGGGTCTTTGCGGAACCATTCGTCGCGGAACTCGCCGTAGCCAGGCTCGTCTTCACGCCCGAACCAGAAGTCGATTACCTCCCCAGCCCTACTCTGCACGGCCTATCACCGCCATATCTTCGTCGCGGCGGGTGAAGGTGCGACCCTCCATCCGGCTCCTGTAGCCGTCTATCATCCAGAGCTCGGGCACGATCTCAGAGACCAGCTCGCCGTCGTCGAACATCCTGACCATCGAGCTCTCCGAGACGACAACAGCGACGGCCCTCGTCTGGCGGGAGATGGAAGCACCCGCCATGTGACGGCTGCCCAACCCGAGCGGCAGCTCGAGGCTGTCCGATGCGGCGTCTATGTAGCGGGCAGCCGAGAGCACCACGCCCGCGTTCGAGACGAGGAAGGCGCCGTCGAGCTGGGCCAGTTCCTTGATGGTCTCCCGCATGTCGGGGTTCTCTATCTGCTTGCTCTCGTCGGGGTGCCCCTGCAGAGGGTCGAGGATCAGGGGTTTGGATCGCTTCGTTACCTCGCGCGAGTCGCCGACGACGAAGAGCGTCCCGATCTTTCGCCCCTCCCGGCCCTCGCGTGCGATCTCGACCGCGAGCGAGACGGTCTGCTCGAGTACCCGCGTGTTTACCTCGCGTTTCTCAGAGCATATCTCCTCGAACAATTGTGTCTTGCCCATCGAGATCAACCTCCATTTTGTGTAGTATCTACTGGCAACCGAACCGTGAAGCAGGTCTCTCCCGGCTCCGATTGAACCGAGATCTCGCCCCCGTGACCGGCAACGACTCGCCGCACGATATCCAACCCGAGCCCGGTCCCGGCACCGACCTCCTTCGTCGTATAGAAAGGCTCGAAGACGTGGACTTGCGCCTCGCGGGGTATCCCAGGCCCGTCGTCGACGATCTCGACCACCACTCGCCCGCCTTCCACGTACGCCCTGATAGTGATGCTACCGCGTCCGTCCACCGCGTCTATCGCGTTGTCGATGAGGTTGGTCCATACCTGGTTCAACTCGCCGCCGCGTCCCGGTATCTCAGGTAGGCTCTCCTCATACTCCCTACGCACAGAGACGCTCTTCAACCTGGGACCGAGGATGGTGAGGGTGTTCTCGAGGCCGGAGATCACATCGACCACTCCGAGCGATGCCCTGTCCATGTAGGTGTATTCCTTCACCGCCCCGACCAGCTCGGAGATGCGTCCTGCGCTCGTCCCGATCTCACCGGCCAGGCCGACGAGGTCGAGCGTCGAGGCGAGCCACCTTAGACCCGAGGCCGAGCGGACGGTCATCGAGTATCCTGGCCAGCGACTCCAGACGATCAACGTCAACGCCTGCCGCCGCCAGCGCCTGCGCCACATCCCACGGCTCCTCGAAGCCATGGTCCTCCAACCATCCGGCGAGCTCATCCTCCGCGTCGCCTAGAGCGAGCGGGTCGAGAAGGGCGGCGTTACCTGTGGCCGTTTCGCGCTGGACGGCTAAGAGCGCCTCGCGTTGCCCGGCGGAGAAGCGCTCGTCGTGCCCGATCGCGGTGAGCTGGGCCTCGAGGATCGCGCCGCCCAACTCTTCGGAGGCCCGCCTCGCCGCGGCTGCGGGATTGTTGAGCTCGTGGGCGAGGCCGGCCGAGAGCTTGCCCAGGGCCGCGAGTTTCTCGTGTTGGCGGTAGGCCCGCTGTGTATAGCGCATGCGGCTGGCCAGGCCCGAGATGAAGACGTCGGCCACATCTGGAAGCTCGACGGGCACGCGCCTGAAGGTCTCCGAGTCGATCTCTAGGACGCGGCTTGGCGTGCCTGCCTGCGCCCTGTGGATCGAGGTTCTCCCCGTCAGTACCGCGAGCCCGCCGGTGAACTCGCCGGCCCTGTGGGTCTCGAGCGGGATCTCCTCCGCGCCGTCGAGGCGCGAGATCCCGACCTCGCCCTCGAGCACGACGTAGAAGCTGTCAACGACGGACCTCTCGTCGAAGAGGAAGTCTCCGGTCTGCAGGCTCAGCTCCCTGCCGTAAGGCAAGAGCGCCTCGACCTGCTCGGGCGTGAGGCTCTGCTCCTCCCGCTCATCCCGCGGGGCGCGCATCATGCGCCCGCCTCCATCCGAACGTCCCTGCCGTCGACCGTCTGTGCGTCATCCGGCCCGTCCACCGGCAGCCGCACTTCGAAGCGAGTCTCGCCTGGCCTCGAGACGACGTGGATGTCCCCGCCGTGACGCCCCACGACGATGCGGTAGCTCACGTCCAGTCCGAGCCCTGTACCTTCACCTACGTCCTTGGTGCTGAAGAAAGGCTCGAAGATGCGCGCGTGGTCCTCCTCTGGAATGCCAGGCCCGTCGTCGGTGACCTCGACCAGTACGCAGTCACGCTCGCAGCCCGTCCTCAGCCTGATGCGGCCAGATCCTTCCAAGGCCGAGACGGCGTCTATGGCATTGTCCAGGAGGTTGGTCCACACCTGGTTCAGCTCGCCGCCGTAGGCCGTGACGCGGGGGAGCTCGGGGTCGAAGTCGCGCACCACCTCGACGCCATCGAGTCTGTAGCCGAGCACGGCCAGCGTGTCGTTGAGGCTCCCGTTCACGTCAACCTCCTGGACGGGGGTGCGATCCATGTAGGAGTAACCTTCCATCGTCTTCACGATCCCGGAGATGCGCCGCGCGCTCCCCTCGACCTCATCGACGAGAGATGCCGCATCGAGCGCCGCCTGCACGTAGCGCAAAGCGTCGGTGTGCAGGTCGGGCGTCACAGATTCCAGAGATCGGTTCGAGGCTCGCGGCCTCGAGCCCGGCCGCGACGAAGGAGGGGGCCATGTCCCAGCCTCCCGAGACGCCGCGGTCCTCCAACCAGAGGCCGAGTTCGTCCTCCCGATCGCTCCGCTCCAGCCTCGAAGCCCCGCTTCGTCCCGTGCCTCGGCAGCTCCAGGACGTCGCTGACGGTCCGTTCCAGCCCTTCGAGCGCCGTGGGCGCTCGACTCTCGCCGAGCGGTTGCGCGTGCCAGGCGCATACCTGTGGAGCGCAGTTCGTCCAGGCTCTCGCGCAGGTCTTCGGCCGAGCGGCGGGCCGCCGCTGCGGGGTTGTTCAGCTGGTGGGCGAGGCCTGCGGCGAGGGTGCCCAGGGCGTTCAGTCTCTCGCGCTGGCCTGCGACGGACTGCAGGATCTGGACTCGCTCGGCCATCGTCTCCAGGATCCTGTTGCTGAAGGCAGGGTACTCCGTCAGCATCCGCCTGAAGAGGTCGTTGGGGATCAGGAACATCCGGCAGTCCGTGAGCGCCCTTCCCGTCGCCAGGAACGGCGTCCCCGCCAGCAGCGGCACCTCGGCGAAGAACGCGCCTGGCGTGTAGGTGTTTATGACCACCTCGCCGCCGTTCACCTCCTTGGTGATCCTGAGTTCTCCTTCGAGGATTATGTAGAGGTGCTCGACCGGCTCTCCCTCCCTGCCGTTGACCTCGCCCGCGGGGACGATCTTCTCGAGTGCCCTGCTCCAGCACCCCGCTCAGCGTCTGTGTCCGAGAGACCGTCGAACAGCGGTATCCGGCGCAGTTCGTCCAACGTCGTCACGGGCGGTCCTCGGGGAGGATCGGGAGCCGCACCTGGAAGCGGGTGTCGCCGGGTTCGGAGAGGACGCGAATTCCCCCTTGTGGTCCTCGACGACCACGCGGTAGGAGATGTCCAGGCCGAGTCCCGTGCCCTCGCCCACGTCCTTCGTCGTGTAGAAGGGCTCGAAGATCCGTCTCCCTTACGTCCTCGGGGATGCCGGGCCCGTCGTCGGCGACCTCGACCAGAACCCTCCCGTTCTCCCTGGCGGTCCGGACCGTGATGCGGCCCTGGCCGTCAACGGCGTCTATGGCGTTATCCAGGAGGTTCGTCCAAACCTGGTTCAGTTCGCCGGCGTGGCCGCAGACGCGGGGGAGGTCCTTCTCGTAGTCGCGGACGACCTCCACGTCGCCCAACTTCAGTTTGTGTCCGAGCATGATCAGGGTGCTGTTCAACCCCGCGTGCACGTCGACCTCCCTGGAGGCCGCCTTGTCCATGTGAGTATAGGTCTTGATCGCCCCGACCAGCTCCGAGATGCGCGCAGACCCACCCTCGATCTCCCGCAGCAACTCACCACCGGCCATCGTAGCCCGCAGCCAGCCGAGAACGTCACCGAGCGCCTCTTCCGGTACGTGCTCCGCGAGATCTTCGAGCCAGGCCGTGTCCAGCCCGGCGCCGGCGAGGGTGGGGGAGATCTCCCACCCCTCATCGACGCCGTGGTCCTCCATCCACAGGGCGAGGTCTTCCTCCAGGTCGCTCATTTCCAGCGAGTCGAGCGAGACCACAGTCTCTGACCTCCGCGCCACCTCCGCGGGCAGTCCGGCAGACGAAGGAGCGTTGTTCTTCGGTGAGGGGGAGACCTCCGAGTTCCGCGGCTTTCTCCGACGCTTCCTGGAAGGCCTCGCGGGCTTCGGCGGCGCTGCGGCCTATGGCCGCTGCGGGGTTGTTCAGCTCGTGGGCGAGGCCTGCGGCCATCGTGCCGAGCGAGATCAGCTTGCCGTGTTGCTGGGTTACGGATTCGTGCAGTTCGGCGCGTTCGACGGAGGTGGCGAGGATACCGCGCAGGACTTCGGGGCAGATCCTGAGCATCTCCCAGAAGGAGGGCACGTCGAGCTTGAGCAGGCCGATGTCCGTGAGGGCGTGCCCGGTCGTGGGATACGGGGCGTCGAGGACCATTATGCAGCTCGGCGAAGATTGAACCCTCCCCGAGCGTGACGACGAAGACATCCTCCTGGCCGACCCTGCGGGTCCACTCGGTCTCGCCCTCCATGACGACGTAGAAGCCATCAGGCGGGTCTCCCTGGCGTGCGATCACGGCCCCCGCATCCAACCTGACCTCTTCTGCGTGGTCGTGGATCCAGGCCAGCTTCTCGTCGCGCAGTTGCCGGAAGAGCGGCACGGAGCGCAGGCAGTCGAGGACCCGCGCGTCCTTGGCCTCTCGCACCTCAGACCTCCCTCATGTACTGGTGGACGAACTGGACGGCGATGGAACCCTCGCCGACGGCGGAGGCGCAGCGCTTTACCGAACCGTGGCGCACGTCCCCAGCGACGAAGATGCCGGGCACGCTCGTCTCCAGCAGGAACGGGTCCCTATCGGGCCGCCAGCCATCAGGACGCTTCCCTTCCTGCATCAGATCCGGCCCCGATAGCAGAAAGCCGCGTTCGTCGCGCTCTACGACGCCATCGAGCCAGTCCGTCGTCGGCACGGCCCCGATAAAGACGAAGAGCGAGTGGGCCGGCACGGTCTCGGTCTCGCCTGTTCTGGTGTTCTTCGCGGTTATCCGCTCCAGGTGATCCTCACCCTCGACGGCGACCACGTTGGTATCCAGGAGCACCTCGATATCGTCTCTGTCTTCGATCTGGCGCACCAGATAATCGGACATGCTCTTCCTCAGGTCGTCGCCCCTGTAGAGGATAAAGACCTTGCGCGCCTGGCCGGAGAAGAACATCGCGGCCTGGCCCGCCGAGTTGGCCCCCCCGACTATGTACACGTCCTCGCCCTTGCACGAGAGCGCCTCCGTCTGGGCGGCGCCGTAGTAGATACCGCGCCCCGTGAGACGTTCGACTCCTGGCGCATCCAGCTTCCGGTAGGAGACGCCGGTCGTGATGATCAGGGCGTAGCAAGAGATCTCCGTCCCGTCGGCGAGCGTCACGATGCGGTAAGGGTCCTCGGCGCGCACCGCGCTAACCTCCTGGGGCGTCAGGATCTCGACCTCGAACCGCCTCGCCTGGTCCACCGCCCTCCGCGCGAGATCGCCGCCCGAGAGCCCGGCGGGAAAGCCCAGGTAGTTCTCGATGCGGCTGCTCGTTCCTGCCTGCCCGCCTGGGGCTTCACGCTCTATAATGACGGTCTTCAGGCCCTCTGATGCCCCGTAGACCGCCGCCGCGAGCCCGGATGGTCCCCCGCCGACGATAACCAGGTCGTAGAATTGCTGCCCGGCGTGGGTCTTCAGCCCGATCTTCTCGGCTATCTCCAGGTTCTCGGGCGCCTCCGCGTAGGAGCCGTCCTCGTAGACGACGAGCGGCAGCTTCGGCGCTCCTGCGTCGACGTTCGTGAGGATCTCACGCGCCTCCTCGGACCCCTCGACGTCGAGCCACCTGTAAGGCACACGGTTGCGGGCCAGAAACTCCCGCGTGCGGTGCGACTCAGGCGACCAGCGGTCCCCGACGACCCTCAACCCCGTGAAGGGCGGCCTGTAATCGGCCCGCCAGTCGCCCAGCATGTCGTCGAGGTTGGGGTAGAGGTTCTCATCCGGCGGGTCCCAGGGCTTCTGCAGGTAGTAGTCCAGGCCCACCTCGTTGATAGCACGAATAGCGGCCTCGGTGTCAGAGTAGGCCGTGAGCAGGGCGCGCTTGGCCTCGGGATAGCGCTCGATGGCCTCCTCCAGGAACTCGACGCCAGTCATCTTCGGCATCCGCTGGTCGACCAGAAAGAGCGCCACGGGGTCGCCCCGCAGCTTGAGCTTGCCCAGAGTGTCGAGCGCCGACTCCCCCGAGTCAGCCCGCAGTATTCTGTACTCGCGAGCATACCGGCGCCTGAGGTCCCGCTCCACGGCCCGCAGCACCTGCGGGTCGTCGTCCACCGCCAGTATCACCGGCTTCGCCATCTGCCCGCCCTTCAAATACGATTGTTAAATGGTTGTTTCATCCCTCAAATCGCGCCCGCACTTCCTCCAGACGCTCCAGGAAAATTCTAGCACCCCCGGCAACCTGGCCGTTTGGGTAGGTGATTACTGCTTGTCGTCCTTGGCTCCGGAGAGCTTCGGCAGAATGCCTGCAAGCCACTTCTTCGCTTCGCCGACATCCTCGTAGGTCAATGGGTGTCCTGTGTCGCGCCAGCGGAGGTCCACGTCGGCTCCTGCTTCGACCAGGATGTCTGCCAGGCGTTGTGTGTTATCTGGTGGGATCATGCGGTCATACCGCCCTGCTGCCATGAACACGGGCATCCCTGAGAGGTCGGGCGTTACATCGGGCTCGAACGGAACCATCGCCCTGAACAGGACCGCGGCCCGCAGCAGACCTGGGTGCAACAGGATCGTGCTCGCTGCCACGTTGGCCCCGTTGGAGTAGCCCACAGCGACGAGCTTCGAGCGGTCGAAGCCGTACTCTTCCGAGGCGGCCTCCACGAACTCGGCCAGCTCGTGCGTGCGGAAAAGGAGGTCCTCGTGGTCGAAGACCCCTTCCGCGAGGCGTCGGAAGAAGCGCGGGGCACCGTGCTCTGAGACCTTGCCCCGGGGGGAGAGTAGTGCTGCGCCCGGGGCGAGCGTCTCTCCGAGTGGGATAAGGTCTTCCTCATTCCCACCCGTGCCGTGCAGCAAGAGGATCGTCGGGCCTGACTCATCTTCGCCGGGCAGATAGCGGTGTACGAAGACCGAGGTCGGATCTCATACGCTCTCTCCGGCTGGTACGCGAAGTGGTGGTAGAACCTCTTCGAGCCGGTCGCGGCGAGTCTCTAGCCAGGGCGGCAGCCTGAGGTCTTCGCCGAGGTGTTCTGGGTCCTCGTCCACCGCAAAGCCAGGTGGGTCTGTGGCGATCTCGAACAGGACCCCGCCAGGCTCTCGGAAGTAGATCGAACGGAAGTAGTTCCTATCAAGCACGGGCGTCACGTTGTAACCGAGAGCGGCGATCGCCTCGCGCAGCGCGAGCTGGGTCTCTTCGTCGGGGACCCTAAACGCGACGTGGTGCACGGTGCCAACACCCATGCTGCCTCCGGGGAAGCCTGCCGCGTTAACCACGTCAACGAGGTCCCCAGGACCGCCTTCGCCCGCTGAGAGCCTGATCCTACCCTCCGCCTCGTCGACCTGCCGGAAGCCTAGAAGGTCGGTCATCAACCCGGCGGTTCTGTCTGTAGCCTCGACGGCGAGGGCGACGTGATGGAACCCTCTGATGGAGTGCTCGGCCCGGACCGGCCCACCAGACCATCCTGGACGCCCGTCTTCCGCGGCCACGAGCTCTATGCGCAGACGGTCCGGGTCCTCGAAAGTCAAGACTGTATCGCCGAAGCGGTCGCGGGGTCGCTCGAAGCGTACGCCCCTCTCAACCAGCCGCTCTGTCCAGTAGCCTAGAGAGACGGCGGGGATGGAGAACGAGGTAACGACGAGCTGGCCGGCCCCTATACGTCCCCCTGGCGCGTGCGCCCACGGGAAGAAGGTCATGATCGTACCAGGGCTCCCCGCGCCGTCGCCGTAGTAGAGGTGGTAAGTCTCGGGATCGTCGAAGTTGACGGTCTTCTTGATTAGCCTGAGGCCCAGGGTGCCGGCGTAGAAGTCCACGTTGCGCTGCGGCCCGCCCGAGATGGCGGTCACGTGGTGGATTCCGGTAGTCTGCGCCATAATGCTCCTCTCCGAGATTACATCCGACGCAGGATCATCTTAGCATCGTCGTACCTGGCGGCGATTCGGCTGATCAGACTGCAGAGCAGTCATCTCAAGCAAGCCCGACTATCGTAGGCAAATCCTGATGCCTGAAACCTGTAGCCTGATGCCTAATCGACGTGCGGATAGACCAGGACGGGTCCTTGCGCGGCAGTCACGACCTTTGTCGAGACGCTCCCCAGCCTGGTGCGCATTATTCCCGTCAGGCCCCTGCTGCCGACGGCCACGAGTGAGGGCCGCAAATCCTGGGAGGCTTCGAGGAGTACGTTGGCCGGATAGCCGCCGGAGATCCTGGTCTCCGGCCTGCTACCCAGAATCTCCTCCAGCGCGCCGGCACGTTCTTCGAGCATCCCTCGGTCCCGTTCTCGCATATCTACGAGGTTCTGGACCGTGGACCTCGTCTCCCCGGGAGGAACCTCTGGTAGATCGGGATGAGAGTAGACAAGCAGACCCTCCGTGTCGTAGAGCTTGCCGATGCCGGCGGCGAGCTCTCCAGCCTTGCGCGCGTCGTCGGAGAAGTCCTCGCCGATGACGATCCGGGCCGGAGGCCAGAAATCCTCTGCGCCTGTAAGTACGAGCACGGGGACCTGGGCGTGGTGAACGATCTCCTCGGACTGGCTGCCCATCAGGATGCGCTGCACCGTGCCAAGCCCGCGGCTGCCGACGACCAGGAGCCCGGCGTCGATCTCCTTGCAGAGGGCGATGACCTCGTTGGAGGTACGTCCCTTCCTGATGTGGGCCTTCGCGACTTCCCCACCGGAGGCCCTTATCCTCTCTACCTGCTCGTCCAGTATCTCCTGGCCCTGGCGCTTCAACTCCCTCTTGACGAAGTCGTGGGCGAACCCCCGCACGTCGTGCCAGACGTGGACGACGTGAAGCTCTGCCCCGCTCCTCTTGGCCAGGTCCGAGGCCGCCTCTGTCGCCCTGACGGCATCCTCCGAGCCGTCGGTCGGCAGCAGTATTCTCTCCGGAAGCACGCTCATGTGAAAACTCCTCCCACTCTCCGATTTATCCAACGCCAGCCCGAATGATACAGCCAGCCGCCCTTTCGGGTCAGATCATGACCTTCCTCCTGATGGGACAGGCTCGCGAAACTGGCGGCGGTAGAGGTCCGCGTAGAGGCCGTTCTTCTGCATAAGCTCTGCATGGCCGCCGCGCTCCGCGATGCTGCCGTCCTCTATGACGAGGATGAGATCCGCATTGCGGATGGTGCTCAGGCGGTGGGCGATGACGACGCTCGTCCTGCCCGCAAGCAGCGTGGCAAGGGCTCTCTGGATGATCGCCTCCGTGCGGGTGTCTATGTTGCTCGTCGCCTCATCAAGGATGAGTATGTGCGGGTCCGTCAGGACAGCCCTGGCGAACGAGAGCAGCTGGCGCTGGCCCTGGCTGAGTGCTCCGCCCCCCTCACCCAAAACCGTGTCGTAGCCCTCAGGCAGGGCCGTGATAAAGTCGTTGGCGTTGACCACGCGGGCCGCGGCCTCGACCTCCTCGCGGGTCGCCTCCGAGGGGTCGCCAGATCGGCCGTAGCCGATGTTCTCCGCGATGGTGCCAGAGAACAGGAAAGGCTCCTGGAGCACGATCCCGATATTAGCCCTTAGGTCTTTGCGCGCGAGCTCCGTCACGTCCCTCCCGTCGATAAGCACCCTCCCTTCGGTGGCGTCGTAGAAGCGTGGTATCAGGCTGGCGATCGTCGTCTTGCCCGCCCCCGTAGGCCCGACGAGCGCAACCGTCATGCCTGGTTCGACCCGAAAGTCCACGTCGTGCAGGACGGGACGGCCAGGGTCGTATGCGAAGGTCACCTGCTCGAAGGAGATGCGGCCCTTTGCGGCACCGAGCTTCGGGGCGTCCCGCGGGTCTTCTGGTTCGGGCTCTTCGTCGAGGATGTTGTAGATGCGCTCGGCGCCAGCGACAGCGGCCTGGGCCTGGGTGTAGACCTGGGAGGCGAGCTGTATCGGGCGGAAGAACTGCTGGACGTAGATCAGGAACGCCGTCAGGATGCCGACCGAGAGGGAGCCGGCGAAGACGAGATAGCCGCCGTAGCCTATGACCAGCGCGGTAGCCAGGGTCGAGAGCATGTCTATGGTGGGGGCGAAGGCGGAGGTGATCGCCACTGCCTGCACGTTGGCGTCGCGGTTGGCGGCGTTGCGCTGCCTGAAGCGGGCGATGTTCTCCTCGGTCCTGTTGAAGGCCTGCGCCTCGCGCACACCGACGATGTCCTCCTGCACGCCCGCCGTCACGTCCCCAACCGTCTCGCGCGTCAGGCGGAAGGCGCGTCTTGCCCGGCGGGCGAAAAACGAGGTCAAAAGGAGCATGATAGGGATGATCGTGAAGCATGCGAGGGCGAGGTTCCAGTCGAGGAAGAGCATCGCCACAACGATCCCGATGAGGCTGAACAGGGAACCAAGTAGCTGGGTGAGCCCCTGCGAGAAGAGTTGGTTGAGGGTGTCGACATCGTTGGTTACGCGGCTCATCAGGTCCCCGACTGGCCTCCTGTCGAAGAACCTGAGGGGGAGGTGCTGGAGCCGGTCGAAGATCCTGGCCCGCATGGAGGCCAGAAGACTCTGCCCGATGGAGCCGACCTGGTAGACCTGGCCGCGCGAGGCGATGGCCCCGACGACGTAGACCCCGAAGAGCACGAGCATTATCCTGGAGAGTCCGGCCACGTCGCCGGGCAGGATGTAGCGGTCTATGGCGCGCCCGATCAGCCACGGCCCCCCAGCCTGCGCCGCCGCCCCGAGCAAGACGAGCCCGAGTACGAGCCCCAGCTTGCCCGAGTAAGGGCGCAGCTCCCCGAGGAGGCGCCGGGTGGTGGCCCCCCGGTCGCCCGCGCGCTCCTGAGGCACGCGTGCGATGGATTCAATGCCCCTGATCTTCGTCCTCCTCTCGCGACTTCATCCTGTGTTCCTCAAGCAGGTGAGAGTTTCAAGGTCGTCTGGCAGAGTATCGGGACGCAACATCGCCGCTGTAGAGGCTGGCGCAGGACCGCTCGTACTTGCTCCTGAGAGCATCGCTTACCGCATCCACCGTCGGCCCTTCGGCGGCGGGGGCGGCGCGCACGGGGATGCGGTCGTCCTCCACGTGCAGTGCGCCTTCCGGGTTGGATGAGATCTCACGCCACCAGCGGCCCTTGGCGCCGCGCACCGAACGCACGAAGACCTCGCCTTCGACGACCACGACCCAGATGATCGTGCGGTGCTCGGGGGAGTCACCGTCGCGGCGGGTCTCGATGTACACCTCCTCCGTCTCGTCGAGGAGCCTGAGGGTTTCGGCGTCGAACGAGTCGTTCATGGTTCTCCTATTCGTAGCGTTCTTCGTGGACGATCTCGCCGAGGGGTTTGCGAGCCTGTCTGCGGCCGGTGCTGGATCTGCGTGCTCCCTCGTCGGGGTAACCGAGGGAGATCGCGGTCCGCACCACCTTCTGCTGTGGTATGCCGAGTAGCTCTTTGGCCGCGTCCCTGCCGGAGCCGACGATCCAACCTATGCTCGAGCCGACCCCGTGCGCGTGGGCGGCGAGCATGATCCGCTCGGCGAGCCGCCCCTCGTCGTAGGTCTCCTGCTCGGCCCGATCGCCGGCCATGACGAGGACGATCCCGAGCGGCGCCCCTGCCAGGTGCCCGGCGTAGCCCTCGACCGAGGAGAGGGAGCGCAGCGTCTCACGCTCGCGGACTACCAGGATCTCCCAGGGCTGCTTGTTGGACGCGCTCCCTGACCAGCGGGCCACCTCCAGGATGTCGTCCACGACCTCCCGAGGGACCGGGTCGGGACGGAACGAGCGGACAGCGCGCAGGGTGCGCAGGAAGGAGGTACGGTCTCTTGCGGTCCTCTCGTCTGTGGTCTCGCTCATAGTTCTCTCCTCTCGACGCCGATCATCCCTATCTTCACGCTTACTCCTCGCTTCGATCCGACAGATGGTGAGTCAACTTCCCTGATATTCCCGGCGCTTCCTTTCATGCGGCTGACTCCGAGGGTGAGAGCAGTTGGGAACCGAGGATCTCGTTGTAGAGTTCGCTCTCGCGCAGGAGCTCCTCGTGGGTACCGCTCGCCGCGATGCTGCCCTCGTCGAGGACCAGGATCAGGTCTGCGTCACGCACCGTGGAGACCCTCTGGGCGATGACGAAGACGGTGCGGTGTTTCTCGCGCATGAGTCGGTCCAGGGTCTCCTGGATCGCGGCCTCCGTCTCGGCGTCCACAGCCGAGGTGCTGTCGTCCAGGATGAGCAGCCGCGGGTCTATAAGGAGCGCCCGCGCTATGGCGATCCGCTGCCGCTGTCCGCCAGAGAGCCCGATGCCCCGCTCGCCGATGACGGTGTCGTAGCCTTCAGAGAGTCCTCTTATGAACTCAGCAGCCTGGGCCGCCTCGGCCGCCGCCACGACCTCCTCGTCGGTCGCGTCGGGTCTGCCGAAGGCCACGTTATCGCGCACGGTGCCTGAGAAGAGGCGCGTCTCCTGCAGGACGATCCCGATCTGGGACCTGAGTGAAGATAGCGTCACGTCGCGTACGTCGTTGCCGTCGAGCCTGACGGCTCCTCCCGTCACGTCGTAGAAGCGCGGGATGAGGTTGACGAGCGTGGACTTCCCCGAGCCCGTAGTCCCGAGGATGGCGACCGTCTGCCCCGGCCTGGCTGTAAAGGACACGCTGTCCAGGATGTCGCGGGTGCTGCCAGGATAGCGGAACGAGACCTGGTCGAAGTCGACCCTGCAGGAGATGGGGAGGAGGATGGAGGCGTCTGGGGCATCCTTTACGTCGAGGGGGGCGTCGAGGACGTCGAAGACCCTCTGGGATGAGGCTCCTGCCCGCGAGATACTCGCCGAGAGGAACCCTATCGTCAGGATCGGGAAGAGCATAAAGCCGAGCAGGGTGTTGAAGGCGATGAGTTCTCCGATCGAGAGCCTGCCGCCTATCACTTGCCAGCCGCCGAACCAGATGATCGCGAGCGTCCCGAGGTTGGCGAACAGGAAGACGAAAGGGAAGTTGTTCGAGAACACCCGCACGGTGGTGAGGTTCTTGTCCAAGAGCTCGTCATTGACCGAAGTGTAGCGGGCCGTCTCGTAGTCCTCGCGGGCGAAGGCCCGGATCACACGCACCCCAAGAAGGTCCTCCTGCAGCACGGTGTTGAGCTTTCCGAGGGTCTGCTGGACCTCCCTGAAGAGGGGTCTGATCCTACTGACGAAGCGCACTAGCAGCAGGACGACAATGGGCACGATGGCCAGCGCGACGAGGGCGAGTTGCCAGTCGAGGTACAGGAGCAAGACCGTCGTGCCAATGAGCATGACGACGGCGTTGGCGAGCTGGACGACGCCGGAACCGGCGAAGGTGCGGATCTGCTCCACGTCGCTGGTCAGGCGGGTGACGAGCTGGCCCGTCTGGACCCTGTCGTAGTAGGAGAAGGAGAGCCGCTCTATCCTCTCGAAGAGATCGTCCCTGATGTCGTAGGCGACACCCTGTGAAGCCCTCTCTGCCAGATACCCCTGCAAGAACGTGAAAAGGCCCCGTGCCAGCGCGAGCCCGACCAGCCACCCGACCACAACGAACACGACCCCGAGCCGCCGCGGGCCGATGCCCTCGTCGATGGCGCGCCCGATGAGTAGCGGCGTCGCCAGGTTCGCCCCCGAGACCAGGAGTAGCGAAAGGACCGCGGCACCGCTCTCCCGCCTGTACGAGCGCAGGTAGGCCAGCGCCCGGCGGAGCGCTCCTGCTCCCGAGGGTGTCTCCCTGTCAGCCAGAAGTGGTTCCTTACGCGCCCATCCTGGTCGTGTGCTCGGGCCTGACGAAGTACTACGACGCGCTCGTCGCCGGGACGGTGGTTCTGGTACTCGTCGATGCCGAGGTACTTCTTGGACATAGAGTTGATGAAGTCCAGGTCCGGGTCTTCTTCGATGTGATCCACGACCCCCCGAACCTCGAGGTAACGGAAGGGGTTTTCAGGGTCGACGATTGAGAGGGCCAGGCGGGGTTCACGGCCGAGGTTACGGTACTTCTGGCGAGTCTTGGTCTGGCTGAACTTGACGTGCTCGCCGTCCCAGTCGAACCATACGGGGTTGTTCTGGGACTCGCCTTTCGGCCCCAGGGTCGCGACGTGGGCAAGGGCCGTACTCCTGAGCAGGTCCTCGTAGCCCTCGGGGATCCTGGTCTTGTGGTTCTCGGCTGTCAACTCTTCTCCTTCTCGTTTACGGGTACGAACTCCAAGATTGTAGCGCGCATTTCAGCAAGTCAGCGTTTCAGCAACAACACGAAGCTGACTGCTGATATCTGATGGCGCGATTTGCAGAAGCACCTTCTGCAAACCGCTTCAGGCGAGGGGACCGATGGCTCATTCGGCTGCCTGTGCCAGTTGCCCCGAGGTGGCGAGGCTCTTCGCCGCCTCCAGGTGCGGGGTCATGAAGGTGTCGCTCTCGATCCAACAGCAGTCCTGTCGGCGAAGACTTCGACTTGCCGCTCGTGGTCCCCGGAAAGCCAGTAGATGAACGTAGTCGCTCACGTTGTCTCCTTTGCAGTCGTGCTTCTCAGCCCCAGCGCCGCCACGAGTGAGATGAAAAGAGCCAGGGCAAGGACGAGGAAAGCGTCGGAGAACGAGGCGGTGTCGAGTACGTAGAGCGGGTTCAGCGCACCGGCATCCGCCTCGTTGCGTGCAGCGAGGAACGCCCCGATCGCGGCCGGTCCCGTCCCTCCCCCGAGGAAGAACGCGCCGTTGAAGATCCCGAGCCCAGCGCCAACCTCGTCTGGCGCCAGGGCTGAGGCCGCGGCGTTGACATTGGGGGAGTTGGCGAGGGCGAACCCGGCGCCAACGCCGAGCATGCCGAGCGAGACGACCACGGGCGTAGCCCCGGCACCGAAGGTCGAGATGGAGAGTACAGAGAGCAGCATGGTCACCAGTCCGGCGAAAATGAGTGGGCGAACCCCGATCCTGTCCGACCATCGTCCTGCCAGCGGGGAGATGATCGCAAGCGCCACCGCGCCGGGCGTGAGCACGAGTCCGGCCTCCCCCGGCGAGAGCCCGTTGACCTCGGAGACGAGCAGCGGCACGAAGACGAGCGCCGACACGTTGGCGAGCATGCAGAAATACCCGACTACCACGGCGGCGACGTACGCCCTGTTCTCGAAGAGCGTGGGGGAGACGAAAGGCTCGGCGGCGCTCCTAATTCGCCAGCCGAAACCAGCAGCGGCCAGGGCCGAGCCCGCGAAGCTGCCCCAGGAGCCCACCGAGCCGAACCCGGAGACCTGCCCACGGGTGATCCCGAACAGGAACAATCCAGCTGCTAGCCCGAGCAAGATGCCGCCAGGCAGGTCGAAGCCGCGCGCCTCCTCCGGACTGTCGTCAGGTAGGACGTAGAGCGCGGCAGGAATCAGTGCGGCCGTCAAGATTAAGGTCCCGATGAACAGATAGTGCCAGCCCGCCAGCGCCCCCACAGCGCCGCCGAGAATGGGACCGATAGCGGCCCCGATGCCAACGCTGGATACGATGAGGCCGAGCGCCGACCCCCGCTCGCCGGGAGGGAGTATCTTCGTGACACAGACGCTCGAGAGAGCCGGTATAGCAGCCCCGCCAGCGCCCTGCACGATCCGCCCGAGGACGAGCATGCCGAGGCTCGGCGCCCACACGCACAGGAGGCTCCCCGCGGCGAATACCAGGAGACCGACCGTGAAAGCTCGGCGAATGCTGAACACGTCCGCAGCGCGCCCGTAGAGCGGGATGCCGACGGCGAATGTTAGCAGATAGCCGGTGATCACCCACCCAACCTGCGCCTCCGTGACGCCGTAGTCCCTTCCTATAACGGGGACCACTACATTGACCATGGAGCTGTTTAGCACAGAGACGAAGACGGCGGAGATCAAAACCCCGATCAGGACCCGCTTCGAGATCTCGACCTTCTCTGTAACTACTTCCTCGGCGCTCAAGCCAACGCCCCGACGAGCCCACCGAAGCTAGTCGAGTCCTCCCGCAACGTGCCGCCCATACCTTCGACCCTCAAACGTCGGTCTCCAAATGCCAATCTCATCATCTCCAGAAAATGTTGTCTCCAAAGACTTCTACCCCGCTCTGTATCCGGGGTCGAGATTACTCCTTACCCGGATCAGCAACTTCCGAAATGTGGGGCGGATCGCGAATCGCCCCTACCCTTATACGCCCTAGTGCAGGACCAGCAACAACGCCGAAACGGAGAGAATGGAGACCGCCGTGGAGACCAGGATGGCGCTTGAGGTGCGGGCGACGTAGACGTCGTATTGTCGGGCGACGATAAAGACGTTGGCTGCGATCGGGAGGGCTGCGCCGAGCAGGGCTGCGGTAGCCCAGAGGGGGTCGACGCTGAAGATTAGGGTGGTTGTGAGAAAGAGGGCTGCAGGGTGAACGGCGAGCTTCATGAGGGTCATGTAGGAGACCTCGGCCGCGCCGCCTGCGACCTGGCGCCCTGCCAGGGTTGCGCCGAGGGCGAAGAGGGCACAGGGGCCTGCCGTGCCGCCGAGCAGATCGAGGAAGTTGGTCACGGGCTCGGGCGGGGCGAGGCCGGTTGCGGAGAACGCCAGGCCGGCGAAGATGGAGAGGATCAGGGGGTTTCGAGCGAGGGCGGAGAAGGTGGTAAGCGCTGTGTGGATGAGGCCCTCTGAGTGGCCCTTGGAGGACTCGATGATCACGATACCGAGAGGGATCATCAACACCCCGTCGAGGGTGAGCCCGACGACGATGGGGACGGCGGCCTCACCTGCCGAAGACCGCGGAGATCAGGGGTATACCCATGTAGCCCGTGTTCGCGAGCACCGCCGCGAGCCCCTGTACCGCCGCCTCGGCGCGTCCGATCTCGAAGAGCCGGTGTCCGAGGAGGGCGGCCAGCGTGAAGACGGCGAAGCTCGCCGTCACGTACGCCCCTATAAACGGTCCGTTGACGACCTCTCCTATAGGAGAGGATGACATCAGGCCGAACAGGAAGGCCGGCAGGGCGAAGTAGAAAACGAACGTGTTCACCCCCGCGGCGGCCGTCTCGTCCAGGAGGTTCAGGCGTCCAGCGCCGTAGCCGCAGAAGATCAGGGCGAAGAAAGGCAGCGCGGTGTTGAGTATCGAGTGCAAGGCCCGCCCATCTTACAGCGATGAGCCGACGAGACTATTGTCTTCGCCCTATACGGCCACCAGCACCCCGGTGCGCTCGACCACCTCTCCGACGACAGCACCTGTTACGCCACGCTTCGCGAGTGCTCCGACCAGCGCGGAGGACCTGGCCCCGGGCACGGCGACGAGTAACCCTCCGCTCGTCTGCGGGTCGTAGAGCGGGAGCAGGTCGTCTTCGCCGACCCCGTCTGATTTCACACGGCCCTCCAGGTACTCCCTGTTGCTCTTCAGTCCGCCAGGATACACGCTGGCGTTCGCCAGCGGCACGGCCCGCTCCCAGACAGGAACCTCGTCTCTGTGCACGACGGCTCCGACGGCGCCCGCCTCCAGCATCTCCGTCAGGTGGCCGAGGAAGCCGTAGCCCGTTACGTCTGTGGCCGCGGAGACGCCGACTTCGCGCATCGCGTCGCGGGCGGCCTTGTTGAGGAGGGAGGCCGTCTGTACGGCGTCTTCTATCTCCTCCTCCGAGACGATGTCTCTCTTGAGTGCCGTCGTCAGGATACCGAGACCGAGCGGTTTGGTCAGAACCAGGGCGTCACCGGCTTTGGCGCCTACGTTGCGCACGACCCGATCTTCCTCTACGAAGCCCGTCACGGAGAGGCCGTACTTGGGCTCCTCGTCCTGGACCGAGTGGCCGCCGCAGAGCCTGGCGCCTGATTCTTCGATCTTGGAGAGGCCTCCGGCCAGGATCTCACGCAGAACCCCGAGGTCCAGCGAGCATGGGAAGGCGACGAGGTTCATCGCCGTCAAGGGTTCGCCGCCCATCGCGTAAACGTCCGAGAAGGCGTTGGCGGCGGCGATCTGGCCAAACCGGTAGGGGTCGTCGACGATTGGCGTGAAGAAGTCAGCCGTCTGCAGGAGCAGGCCGCCGCCGAACGGGATGAACCCCGCGTCGTCGCGGGTCTCCATACCGCTCACGAAGTCGTCAACCGACCCCGGCGCGAGCCCTTCGAGTACCTGCTCCAGGTCCCCTGGAGCGAACTTGGAGGCTCAACCAGCCTTCGTCGAGTACTTCGTCAGCCTTATGCGCGTACGCTCGTCCATCGCACCAGAGTATACCCCCGCTCTGCGGGCGGCCAGACCCGAGGACTGATGGCTGACTGCACGATTTACTGGATCGCGGCGGGCGGGGATCACGTTCTGCCTGTCCGAGAGTTCCTTGACTCGGGTGTTGGACTCCGTTACGCTTGCAATAGATAAAGCTCGTAAAGGTGCATGGTCGAAAGAGGGAAAGGGCTCGGCCGCGCATACTCGGGGAAAGCCAGGATAGGAGGTTGCGCGTGGTGTAAAGGAGACGCTGCTCTGCTTGTTATTCGGGGTCTGTATCGGAAGGAGAATGCGTGATGGCAGGAGATTATGTACTGGCGATAGACCAGGGGACCACGTCGAGCAGGGCGATAGTCTTCAACCACGATAGCGCCACGGTTGGGGAGGCCCAAAGGGAGTTCACCCAGCACTATCCGAGGCCTGGATGGGTCGAGCACGACGCCGATGAGATCTGGGACGTCACCCTAGGGGTGATGCGGGGGGCGCTAGAGGATGCTGGGGTATCGGCGGAGGACATAGCGGCCATCGGCATTACCAACCAGCGCGAGACCGTTGTCATGTGGGACAAGGAGACGGGCGAGCCTGTCCACAACGCCATCGTCTGGCAGGACAGGCGGGGGGCCCAGATCTGCACCGAGCTCTCCGAGCAGGGCTACGACGAGATGGTCGCCAACAAGACAGGCCTCGTTATAGACGCGTACTTCTCGGGGTCGAAGGTAAAGTGGCTACTCGAGAACGTGGACGGCGTCAAGGAGAGGGCGCAGAACGGTGAGGTCCTCTTCGGCACCATAGACACGTGGTTGATCTACAAGCTGACCGGTGGCAGGGCCCACGTCACGGACTACACGAACGCCTCGCGCACACTCATGTACAACATCTTCGACCTGCAGTGGGACGACGAGCTACTGGAGATGCTCGGCGGCGTGCCGCGCGCGGCGCTCCCCGACGTAAAGCCGAGCTCGTACGTCTACGGCAACACAGACGCTGAGGTCTTCGGGGCCGAAGTCCCCGTCGCAGGGGTCGCCGGCGACCAGCAGGCCGCCCTCTTCGGCGAGGTCGCCTTCGAGAAGGGCCTGACCAAGAACACCTACGGGACCGGCTCTTTCGCCCTGATGATGACAGGCACGGAGCCCATAAAGAGCGAGCGCCAGATGCTGACGACTATAGCATGGGGCATCGGCGACGAACCCGTCGAGTACGCGCTTGAGGGCGCCATCTTTATAACGGGAGCCGCTGTGCAGTGGCTCAGGGACGGGCTCGGCATCATAGAGAGTGCGGAGGAGACAGAAGATCTCGCCGCGAGCCTCGACTCCAACGACGACGTGTACTTCGTCCCCGCGCTCGTTGGCCTTGGGGCGCCCCACTGGGACCCTTACGCCAGGGGCACCATCGTCGGACTCACGCGCGGCAGCAGCCGGGCGCACCTGGCGAGGGCAGCGCTGGAGAGCATGTGCTACCAGACCCGCGATGCGGTCGAGGCGATGGAGGCTGATTCGGGCATAGACATACCCACCTTCAAGGCCGACGGCGGGGCGGCCGCCAACCGCTGGATGATGCAGTTCCAGGCCGACATCCTCGGGACGCCTGTAGAGGTGCCTGAGACCCTGCAGACCACCGCTCTCGGCGCCGCTTACCTCGCCGGGCTTGCGATCGGCTTCTGGGAGGACCGCGAGGAGATCACTAGTCGGTGGCGGCTAAGGCGCCGCTACGAGCCGCAGATGGACGAGGAGGAGCGAGAGAGGCTCTACGGCAGGTGGAAAGAGGCCGTAGCAAGGGCCAAGGAGTGGGCGCAGGAAGCGGTCGAGTCCCCGCTCGCTTAAGGAGGAAAAGATGAAGAAAGTCATCAACGCGCCCGAGAGGGTCGTCGAGGACATGCTCAGGGGGATGGAGCTTGCCCACGGCGGCCTGCTCCGGGTCATCCCCGAGGCCAACGTCGTCGTAAGGGCCGACGCCCCGGTACAGGGCAAGGTCGCCCTCGTCTCCGGCGGCGGCTCGGGCCACGAGCCGACCCACGGCGGCTTCGTCGGACCCGGTATGCTCGACGCCGCCTGCGCCGGCGCCGTATTCACGAGCCCGACGCCGGACCAGATGTTCGAGGCGAGCAAGGCCGTCGACGGCGGGGCCGGGGTCTTCTACGTCGTCAAGAACTACACGGGCGACGTTCTCAACTTCGAGATGGCCGGAGAGCTCGCCGAGGCAGAAGGGATAGAGACCGACTACGTCGTGACCAACGACGATGTCGCCGTCGAGGACTCGACCTACACGAGCGGGCGGCGCGGCATCGCAGGCACCATATTCGTGCACAAGATCTGCGGCGCAGCGGCCGACGACGGCAAAGACCTCGCAGGCATCAAGGAGCTCGCCGAGCGCGTCAACTCCAACGTGCGCTCGATGGGGATGGCGCTAACGAGTTGCACCCCGCCAGAGAGTGGGGAGCCCATCTTCGACATCGGCGAGGATGAGATGGAGATCGGCATCGGCATCCACGGCGAGCCAGGCATCGAGCGCAAGAACCTCGAGCCGGCGGACCAGATAGTCGATGAGATGTTGGCCAGGATCCTCGGCGACTCCGTGGACTTCTCCGGCTCCGAGGTGGCCGTGATGGTCAACGGCATGGGCGGCACGCCCCTGATGGAGCTCTACGTCGCCTACGCCCACGTCGCCGACGTGCTGGAGCGCGAGGGCATCCAGGTCTTCAGGATGCCCTACGTCGGGGATTACATGACCTCGCTGGAGATGGCGGGGTTCTCCATAACGCTCCTGAAGCTCGACGACGAGATGAAGCCCTACCTGACCGCGCCGTGCGACGTTGCGGCCGGACGGCCTTTCTAGAAGGGAGTGATAGATGGAAGCATACATCGGTGAGTTTATCGGGACGATGATCCTGATCATCCTCGGCGACGGCGTCGTCGCCGGGGTACTGCTAAGGAACTCCAAGGCCGAGAACTCGGGCTGGATCGTGATCACCTTCGGATGGGCGATGGCCGTGGCCGTGGCCGTCTATTGCGTGGGCCAGTTCTCCGGCGCCCACATCAACCCCGCCGTGACCATCGCCTTTGCCGTAACCGGCCAGTTCGAATGGGCCCTGGTGCCAGGCTACATCATCGCGCAGTTCCTCGGGGCTTTCGTCGGCGGCGTCATCGTGTGGCTGGCCTACCTGCCGCACTGGCCAGAGACCGAAGACGCAGGGCTCAAGCTCGGCGTGTTCTGCACCGCACCAGCCATCTACAATACCCCGGCGAACGTCATCACCGAGATCATCGGCACCTTCGTGCTGGTCTTCGGCATCTCTGGCTTCATTGCGAACGCGGGGGCGGTCCCTGGCGATGCCGCGGCGGTCATAGGAAGCGGCCTGAACCCGCTGCTCGTCGGCCTGCTCGTCCTCGGCATCGGGCTCTCCCTCGGCGGGCCGACAGGGTACGCTATCAACCCGGCCCGTGACCTCGGCCCACGGATCGCCCACGCCGTTCTGCCCATAGCGGGCAAAGGCGGCAACGACTGGGGGTACGCCTGGATCCCCGTCGTAGCCCCCATCATAGGCGGTATCCTCGGCGCCGTGACGTGGGTAATTCTGTTCTGATAGCGAGGTGAGATCTAGCGTGGGGAGCCTGAATCAGGGCTCCCCACGGACCGTCTGTGTAGAGAGCAGAGGAGGTTCAGTGGCCGTTCTGGACGCCTTCGACCTTACGGGCAAGACCGCCGTCGTTACCGGCGGCAATACGGGACTCGGCGAAGCATTCGCGAAGGCGCTCGTCGATGCCGGCGCCGGCGTCGCGCTGGCCGCCCGTACCCGCGAGCGCTCCGAGGCGGTGGCTGAGGAGATCCAGGCGTCAGGCGGCAAAGCCATCGCCGTGGACCTCGACGTCACCGACCCCGCGCAGGTGGACGGGATGCTCGAGTCGGTGACGGAGCGTCTCGGGCCGGTAGACGTCCTGGTCAACAACGCTGGCGTCTGTTACCACAGGCCGGCCGCCGAGGTGCCGCTGGAGGAGTGGCACGACGTCTTCGACGTAAACGTCCACGGGCTCTGGCATTGCGCCCAGGCCGTGGGGAGGCGCATGATCCAGAACGGCGGCGGCACCATTATCAACATCGGTTCGATCTCCGCGATGATCGTCAACCGCCCGCAATGGCAGCCCGCCTACAACGCGTCCAAAGCCGCCGTCCACCAGCTGACCAAATCCCTCGCGGCGGAGTGGGCGCCGCACAACGTGCGCGTCAACGCCCTCGCTCCCGGCTACGTCAAGACGGCCATGGCCCCTGTGGACGAGCCGCAGTTTCGGCGGCACTGGATCGAAGACGCCCCCATGCAACGCTACGCCACGCCCGAAGAACTGGGGCCGAGCATCGTCTACCTGGCGAGCGACGCATCCAGCTTCATGACCGGCTCCATCCTCGTCGTGGACGGGGGCTACACGCTGTTTTGATACGCAGAACGGAGGGATGAGATGGAAGAGCACGGCTTCTCCTTGCGGGACAGGGTCGCGGTCGTCACCGGCGGCGGCCAGAGCCTGGGGCTGGCGATCTCACGCGCCCTCCGCCGCGCCGGGGCTGAGATGGTCATCGCCGAGGTCAACGACCAGACAGGCCCGGACGTAGCCGAGGAGCTCGAAGGCACCTTCGTCCACACCGACGTGACGGACCCCGCCTCCGTGCGGGACATGGTAGAGATGGTGCTCGACGAGCACGGGCGTATAGACGTGCTCGTCAACAACGCCGGAATAGTACACAACATCCCCTCCGAAGAGGTCCCCGACGAGGAGTGGCTGGCCGTCATCTCCGTGAACCTCACCGGCGTGTTCTGGTGCTGCCGCGAGGTCGGGAAGGCGATGCTCGAACGCGGCTCGGGCTCGATCGTCAACATCGCCTCCATGTCAGGCATCATCTCGAACCACCCCCAGCCCCAGGCCGCCTACAACGCCTCCAAAGCAGGCGTGATCACGCTGACGAAGAGCCTCGCAGGCGAATGGGCCTCCCGCGGCATCAGGGTCAACAGCGTCTCGCCAGGCTACATAAGGACGCCCCTGACGGAGCTCGGTATGTCCAGATCAGAGTGGTCCGAGGTGTGGCTCTCCTCGACCCCTCTCGGTCGTCTCGCGGAGCCGCAAGAGATCGCCCCCGCCGTCCTCTACCTCGCCTCCGACGCCGCGAGCTTCGCCACAGGCACGAACCTCGTCATCGACGGAGGTTACACTTCATGGTGAGAGATCAGGCTCTCTTCACGTTCGGCCTACCCACCGTACAACAAACAAGCTTCGAAATGCTGACAAGCTGAAGGCGGTCGCTTCTGAGCTTGCTGACATGCTGACTAGCTGGACGGAATCACCATGGGCTTGACGTTCGCGGGGTCCTTTCCGCTCGCCTGAAGCGCCTCTTCGGTTTCGGAGAGGCCGTAGTGGCTGGTCACCATGGCGTCAAGGTCGACCTTGCCTGTCGCGGCGAGGTCTATGGCCGTCGGGTAGGTGTTCGCGTAGCGGAACGTGCCCGTCAGTGTGATCTCGCTGGTCTGGATAAATGCGAGCGGCACGCTCGTCTCTTCGTTCGGACCCATGCCTACCACGACCGCGACGCCTGCTGGCCTTACGCGGCGAATGCCGTCGCCGAGAGCCCGCTCGTTGCCCGAGCATTCGATCAGGACGTCGGCCTCCAACCCGGACTCTTCCAGAGAGTCCTCGGCCACGTTCAGGGCGCGCGTCGCGCCGAGGCTGGCGTGAGATCTCTAGCCGCTCGTCGGCGACGTCGGTGACCGTGACCTCTGTTGCGCCCTGGGCGAAGGCGACCTGCATCGCAAGGAGTCCTATCGGCCCTGCCCCGGTAACGAGGACGTGATCGCCCGCCGTCACCCTTCCCTTCTTGCAGGCCCAGATCCCGACCGAAAGTGGCTCCATCAGGGCGCCAGCGTTGTCCGAGAGTCTCGTCGGGCAGGGAGAAGGCGAAGTCCTCGTGGATGCTGACGTAGTTGGTGAAGGCGCCGTCGATGGGAGGCGTGGCGAAGAAGCGCACGTTCGGGCAGAGGTTGTAGCGGCCTGCCCGGCACTCGCGGCAGGTTCCGTCGGGGACGCCGGGCTCGAGGGTTACGCGCTCGCCGACCTCGTGCTTCGTCGCGTCCTCTCCGAGGGCCACGACCGTCCCCATCGACTCGTGGCCGAGGATAAGAGGCTCCTTGACGACGAACGAGCCGATGCGTCCCTCCTCGTAGTAGTGGACGTCAGAGCCGCAGACGCCGACGGCCCGGATCTCGACCAGGACCTCCTTGGGTCCAGGTTCGGGGACGGGCACGTCTTCGAGCCTGACGTCGTGCGTACCGTGCATGACCGCCGCTCTGTTTTGCATGGAGAAGCTCCCTTTCTGTGCGGCTCTTACTCTCCTGTTACCGCGCCGAGCGTGAGGCCCTTTACCAGGTAGCGTCTCACGGCGAGGCCGACGACCATCATGGGAAGCACGACGATAGTACCGATCGCCGAGAGCTGGCCCCAGTTCAGGCCCGTCTGGGTGTTGAGCTGGGCGGCCGCTATCGGGAGGGTCTGGCTGTTTGGGCCGGAGAAGGTCGCCGCGAACGCGTAGTCGTTCCAGGAGAAGACCAGGCAGAGTATGGCCGTCGTTACGATGCCGGGCGTAACCAGCGGCAGGGCGACGCGGTAGAACGCCTGGAACCTCGAGGCGCCGTCGACCATCGCGGCCTCTTCCAGAGCGGGGGGCAAGTCCGTGAAGAAAGCGTTCATGATCCAGATCGCGAAAGGCAGGTTGAACGTCAGGTAGGCGACGACGAGGCCAGGTATGGTGTCGAGCAGATTGACGTAGCGAAAGAGGATGAAGAGCGGCAGTACGATCGCCGCTATCGGGGCCATGCGCGTCGAGATGATCCAGAACGCGACGTGCTGCTTGCCGCGGAAGTGACTCCTGGCGAGCCCGTAACCGGCGAGGCAGCCGAGGGACACCGCGATGATCGTCGAGATCCCGGCCGCCAGCACGCTGTTCAGGAAGTAGGACCCGAGGTTGCCGCCGGTAAAGAGCGCCACGTAGTGTTGCAGGGTCGGCTTGAAGACGAAGACCGGGGTCGAGGAGAGTTGGGCGACCCCTGGCTTGAACGACGCGAGGACCATCCACAGTATCGGCACCAGCGTCCAGAGCAGCACCAGGAAGAGGATGGCGTAGAGGATCACCTGCTTGCCGTACCGCGGCCCGAAGTAGAAGAAGTCGTCATTTCGCAAGCCCCCTGCTCTCGAGGATCCGCACGAACACGTTCGCCACCAGGATCGAGAACACCAGCATCCCCAGCCCGATGGCCGCCGCGTATCCGAGGTCGAAGAAGCGGAAGGCCGTCTCGTAGAGCCTTATCGGGATGATCTTGGTCGTGTTACCCGGTCCTCCGTTGGTAGTGACGGTGATGATGTCGAAGTAGCGGATGGCGTCCATCGAACGGACGAGCAGAGCCACGATCACGACCCCGGCTATGGAGGGGGCCACGATGTAGCGCAGCCTCTCCAGGTAGCTGGCCCCGTCCACTTTGGCCGCTTCGATCACGTACTGGTTCACCGAGGCGAGCCCCGCAAGCACGATCAGGACTATCAAGGGCGTCCACTCCCAGACGTCCATCAGGATCACGGCCGGCAACGCCGAGCTGGCCGTCCCAAGGATGTCCCTCTCGAAGATACCCGCTCGCGCAACACGTAGGCGTAGAGGCCGTATGAGGAGTCCGTGAGGAAGCGTCCGAGGAGCCCGACGATGACCGGCGCCATGAACATCGGCAGGAGGAGGAGCGAGAGCACCAGGTTCTTGCCCCAGACGAGCTCGTGGACGAGCAGGGCTATGGCTATGCCGAGGATCATCTCCAGCCCGACGGTGGCCACGAAGTACAGCGCGGCCCGCGCCCAGGCAGCGCCGACGATCTCGTCCGTGAACATGCGGGTCCAGTTGGTGAGCCCGGCGAAGTCGAAGGAGATGCCGTTTATGAGCGAGACGATGTTCAGGCTCATCCAGATGATGTAGAAGAACGGGAAGAGCGAGAGGACAGCCAGCAGCAGCGAGCACAGGAACGAGCATCTTCATCTCCAGCGAGATTCCACCCCCGCCGGCAGCACCCTTCGTGTCGCTGGAGGGGCCGCGTCCTTCCGTCTGTGTGGCGGCCATTACGCGACCCCCGAAGGCCTCGAGGCGAGGTTCTTGACCCTGGCCTGCGCCTCGTCGAAGTACTTCTTGGCCGTCTTCATCGCCTGCTCGGGGGATCTTCTGGCCGGCCAGCATCTTGGAGACCTCGGTGTAGATGGCCGTGTCGCATTCGTTCCACGATTGGATCTTGGGCCTGAGCCCGATGTTCTCTGGCTTCCACGCCTCGGAGACGGCGTCGTAGGTGAGCAGGTTCGGCAGATTCGACGGTGGTTCCATCGCCTTCTTCACCTCCGGTAGTTCGTAGAGGGACCCCCGCGTCGGGGTACCGCCCCCGACGTCGCTCTTCAGGCCCATTAGCATCGTGTCCGGCGAGGTGGCCCAGACCAGAAACAGCCAGGCCGCCTTCTGCTCGTCGATCGGCGAGGCTCCGTTTATGCCGACGCCCGTCCCGCCCCACATGTTGGCGTTTCTAGCCGGCCCCTTGGGGAGGGGAGAGTACCCGATCTTGCCTACTATCGTCGACTCGGCGGGGTCCTGGTCCACGGCGGCAAACTCGTGCCAGTTCGGTACCATCGCGACCTGTTCCGTCCTGAAAGCCTCGTCCGTGGCGTTCCAGTCCCACGAGACGCTGCCGGGGTGCGCGATGGACAGCAACTTCTTGTAGAACTCGGCGGCCTCAAGCGCTTTCGGCTCATCGAGCGTGCTCGGGCCAGGATTGGTCGTCCCCAGGCTCCCGATCCCGGCGCTGTCGAAGTAGTCGCCGCCGTAGGACCACAAGATATTCGAGAAGTCGCACATCAGCGAGTCGTACTGCCTGGCCTGGTGTCCCGTGCCGTAGGGGACCTCGTCCTGGTTCTCGTTGAACCAGTTGGCGATCTGGTAGTACTGCTCCCACGTCAAGGAAGGTGAAGGGTTCGGGTCGAAGCCGAGGTCCTGGCTCATCTGGTCGCCGTACTTTTTGAAGAGGTCTTTACGGTACATCCAGATCATGGTCGGACAGTCGTAGGGGAGCGCGTAGAGGTTCTTCTCGTTCCCGAAGCGCCCTGCGGCCGCGAGCTGGGTCGGGATAAAGTCATCGATACCTTTCGGGATCGAAGGTAGATCGTCGTCGCTGTCGAACTCGTTGAGGTCGGCGAGCGCCTCGTGGTAGGGCGCCATGATCTGGTAGGGGTCGGCGTAGACGACCTGGTAGGCGCCCTCCCCCGAGCCGATGTCGAGCGCGACCTTCTGAACCAGCGCGCCAAGCTCCAACTGCAACACGTTGACGTTGATCCCCGTGAGCTCCTTGAAGCCATTCAAATTCGCGGCTATAGCCGTGGTCGGGGCCGTGTTCTCCGAGACGAAGTTGAGGGTGGTTCCCGAGTACTGCTTCCACATGTCCCCGCTCGAGGAACCGGATGACGCCGACCCGCCACATCCTGCGGCGCCCAAGAGCGAAGCCCCCGCGAGGCCTGCGCCTGCCACCTTTAGAAAGCTTCTTCGAGAATACTTCCTCCGCATCGGAAATCCCCTTCCCCGTCACTGTACAGCCGCGCGTCTTTGGCAGGAACGTATGTAAGCGACACCACGGGCGTAGATGAGCGACACCGCGACGGCCGGATTGCCCGCCTTCCCTGTCGCTTTACGCCCGGAAGAGCACCCCTGCTATCCCTGCCGAGCATAGAGCCTGGGTCAACGCGTGTCAACAAGTAGGGATATGGTGCTGCGGCGCACGCTTCCAGGTTCCCGTTGCGCGAGATCCGGGTGCGGATGTACCCTTCCTTTCAGCGTACCGGCCACAGAATGCTGGAGGGTAACTCATGGACGCCACGCAAGCCACCCGCGACGTAATAAAGGAGATGGCCGCCGCCATGGAGGAGCAAAGGCGGTACCTGACCAAGCTCGACTCGGAGATCGGTGACGGCGACCATGGCAACAATATGAACAGGGGCTTCCAGGCCTCGATCGAACGCCTCCAGGATGCTGACCTCTCGACCCCCGCCGACGTACTGAAGGCCGTCTCTATGGCCCTGATCTCCAAGGTCGGCGGGGCCGCGGGCCCGCTCTACGGCACCGCATTCCTGCGCGCCTCGACGGCGCTCGCTGACAAGGAGGAAGTCTCCGCCGAGGACGTCGCCGAAGCCCTCGAAGCCGCCCTCGGCGGCATAAAGCAGCGTGGCAAGGCGGAAGTGGGGGACAAGACGATCGTCGACGCCCTCGAGCCTGCGGTCGAAGCCGCGAAGGAGGCCGCCGACGAAGGGAGCGTGGCCGGGGTGTTCAGGAGCGCGGCGGAGGCCGCGAAGGAGGGGGCCGAGTCGACGGTCCCGCTTACGGCGAGGAGGGGGAGGGCGAGCTATCTGGGGGCCAGGGCCGCGGGGCATCAGGACCCTGGTGCGACCTCCACCTATATGCTCCTGGATGCCGCGGCGCGGACCCTGGAAGGCTCCTCCTGATGGTCGGGATCGTGCTCGTCTCGCACAGCAAGGAGATCGCCGAGGGAACGGCGGACCTGGTCTTGCAGATGGCCGGAGAGGTCGAGATCTCGGCCGTCGGGGGCGACGCCGATGGTTCTTTCGGCACCGACCCGGAGAGGATCGAAGCCTCAATACGCGGCCTCGAAGCCGACGAGGTGCTCGTGTTCATGGACCTCGGCAGCGCCGTCCTCTCCGCGGAGACGGTCCTCGAGATGCTGCCCTCGGAGAAAAGAGACAGGGTCAGGCTGGTCGACGCTCCCTTCGTCGAAGGGGCCTTCGCGGCCGGGGTCATGGCCTCGACCGGGGCTGACGCTGAGGAGTGTATAGAGGCTGCGATGGAGGCCCGCACGGAGCCCAAGCTGCAGGAGGGGTAGGAGTTTAGCAGGGTGACGCGAGGGTACATTCTCTGTGTGGATCGCATGAGATCTAGTAGGAGGTCATAGAGCATGGAGACTAATCGCGGCAGCGAGGGCATCCTTTCCGAAGAGATGGCGGAGAAGCGCGAGACTATCGTCGAGCTTCTGAAGACGGCCTACTTTATGGAGCTAGAGACCGTCATGAACTACGTCTCCAACTCCGTAAACCCCGACGGCGTCCGCGCCCAGGAGGTCAAGGAGAGCGTAGAGGAAGACATTCAGGAAGAGCTTGCCCACGCCCAGCAGTTTGCGGCCCGCATCAAGGAGCTCTACGGTGTCGTGCCTGGCTCGATGGACTTCAAGGCTACGCAGGACATGCTGCAGCCGCCCGAGGACCAGGTAGACGTAGTACACGTCATAAAGGGTGTCATAGACGCGGAAGACGGCGCAATCAGGCACTACACGCGCATCGTGGAGGAGACCGAGGAGGCCGACCCAGTCACGCAGGACATGGTCATAGATGTCCTGCGCGACGAGCAGGGGCACAGGCGCCTGTTCGAGGGTTTCCTGCGCGAGTACGAAGCGGAGGGCCTGGCTTAGGGCAAAGAAGTCTGATCGCAGCTAGCAGCACTTCAGCTATCAGCTTTTTGGTCTTGCTTACAGCCAATCGTGTACAGCGGAATGCGCGATTTGTAGTGGGCTGATACCTTGCGGTTCGCTATGAGGATAAGCATTAGGAACGCCATAACGAGAGGTCCGGCCACTGAGGTCGGGCCTCTATTTGTGCTGTGGGATTTGTGCGGGCACTCGGCTGCGGTATAATCCGCCTGTAAAGGGATGGACGAACCTCACGCTAAACACCACCGACGAAAACCCCGCGGCCCGAACGCCGGTGGGCACGCGTAGAAGTGCCTGAACCTTTTTTATCCTGGTTCAACCTCTTTGTGGCCCTCGTGTTGGTGGGCCTGAACGCTTTCTTCGTGGCGGCCGAGTTCGCGCTGGTGCGCGTTCGCGAGTCGCGCATCGTGCAGCTCGAGCAGGAAGGCAGTACGCGGGCCTCTATCGTGCGCGAGACGCTGCGCGACCTCGACTCCTATCTCTCCGTCTGCCAGGTTGGTATTACCGTGGCCTCCCTGGCGCTAGGTTGGGTCGGCGAGCCTGCCGTCTCGCACCTCATCCGTCCCGTGCTCGAGGCCGTAGGAATTACGAACGAGAGGATAGTCACGATCATCGCCGTCGTCCTCGGTTTCTCGGCGATAACCTACGCCCACCTCGTCTTCGGAGAGCAGGCGCCCAAGTACTTCTCCATTCAGAAGGCTGAGAGGGTGTCGCTTTGGATCAGCCGACCTTTGATCCTGTTCAGGCTCCTCTTGAGCCCCGTGGTCTGGGTGGTGAACGCGTCGACCAACTTCATACTCAGGCCCTGGGGCATCAGGCTCGGGGAGGAGATGGAGGCCCACTCCGAGGAGGAGCTAAGGATCATGATCTCCTCCTCGACAGCCTCTGGTGTGCTCGATCCCGAGGAGCGTGACTACCTGAACAACGTCTTCGACTTCGGTGACAGGGTGGCCCGCGAGATCATGGTCCCAAGGCCTGATATCGAGGCGATCGCGAGCGACGCCCCGCTCCCCGAACTGGTCGACGCCGCCGTCTACGGACGCTATACGCGCTACCCCGTCTACGAGGAAGATCTCGACCACGTCCTCGGCGCCGCCCACGTGAAGGACCTGTTCAGGGCCGCCCGCACGAACGCTGAGGACTTCGACATAAGGTCAATTATCAGGGAGTGTCTGGTCGTACCAGAGACCAAGCGTATCGAGGAGATCCTCAAGGAGTTCCAGACCCGTACGCTGCAGATGGCCATCGTCATAGACGAGTGGGGGAGCGTCGAGGGGCTTATCACCATCGAGGACATCGTCGAGGAGCTAGTCGGGGAGATCCAGGACGAGTTCGACGAGGACGAACCGGCCATCGAGCAGATCAGCGACCATCTCTACGCCGTCGACGGCCGCATCCCCATAATCGACGTGAACGAGCGATTCGAGCTCGACCTGCCCCACGAGGACTTCGACACCATAGGCGGCTATATCCTGGGCTCTCTTGGACGTCCTCCAGAGACCGGCGACACCGTCGAGGCCGACGGCGCCACCATTCAGGTAAAGAGCGTCGACGGCCCCCGCGTCTCGATGCTCACCCTCCAAAGGAACTAGGAGTCTCAACCAGGGAGGAGTAGGCTCCGAAAGCCTTTTCCTAAAGACCCCGCCGGCTCCTTTAGCAACGTCGAATCCCCCCTGTTACCATTGCACGGTCGTTGGTCCTCGCAACCGGGATTGGATCTGCTGGCACTTTGGAGACGGCGCACGACATCGAATCGCTGACCAGCGGGGCTATGGCCTCCATCTGGTCGTGGGTACAGGCGAAGATCCCGGCCGGCGTCGAGGTCTTCGACGCCCACGCCCACATCGGGGCCGACGTGGACGGCAGGACGATGACCGCTGACGGGATGCGCGCCCGCATGGAGGACGCGGGAGTCAAGAGGAGCATCGTCTTTCCTTTGAACGACCCGAATGCCCGCGACGACTACTCGGGCCCGAACGACGTGGTGTGGAACGCCTATGAGGAGCACCCTTCCTCCTTCGTGCCTTTCTTCCGCCTCAACCCGCATCTCGATTACGACAGGGAGTTCGGGCGCTGTGTCGAGCGCGGCTTTATGGGCCTCAAGCTCCATCCCGTCTCGCAGCAGTTCGAGCTCGACGACCCGCGGGTCGTGCGCCTGCTCGGGATGGCGGCGGAGATGGAACTTCCGGTCCTGATCCACACCGGTTTCGCCATGCAGCGGATCGTCGAGCCGCTCCTTCCGACAGTCGAGGCGCAGCCTGGGCTGCGCCTTATTCTCGGCCACTGTGCGATGGTCGAGGTGCTCTCCGCAGCACATGTCTTCGAGGGACATCCGAACGTACTGTTCGAGACCTCCGTGGTGCAGGCCAAAGACCTCTACGAGCTCTGCTCTTCCGTCGACCCTTCCCGCATCTGCTACGGGTCGGACATACCCTATGGCGACCTGCCATCGACGCTGCACGCCATCCTCGCGGCGGCCGAGGCCGCAGGGGTGCCTGACGCGGCCCGCCGGGGATACTCTCGGAGAACATAACGCGGTGGTTTCCCTGAAGGCGGGGGAGAGGGCCGACGCGGCGATGAGGACGGCGCACCTGCTTAGGATCGACAGCTACATGGACGTCGCGATCATCGCGATGTGGACCTCGAGCCCGAGGGTCGACACCATGCTCGGGATGGTCGAAGCGAGCCTGCGGGGTGCGAGTCCCGGCGGCAAGGACGACGAACTGATCGAGAAGCTACGCGCCCTGGTCAGGGAGGGGCGCGAGTACCTCGCAGGCGGCGACTTCTCCGTAGCTATGGGCCGGATGCGCGTAGCCCACGACCTGCTGTCCCTCCACATCATCCGCTCCTCGGGCGAGTAGCCAGGTGCACGGCGACTCCGGTCTCCCCCAGGACGCCCCGGTCGCGGCCGTCACGCGCGGCGCGCTGGTCGAGAGCGTCCACCGTGGCCGACTCGGCGTCTGCGACCCTGATGGCAACGTGATCGAGGCCGTCGGCGACCCCGAGGCCTACATCTACGCCCGCTCCGCGGCCAAGCCGCTTCAGGCGCTCCCGCTTGTCCTCACGGGCGCCGCCGAAGCCTTCGGGCTGACGGATAGAGAGCTCGCCGTAGCCTGCGCCTCCCACAACGCCGAGGAGCCTCACCTCGCCGCCGTCCGCTCCATACTAAAGAAGGCCGGCCTGACAGAGGACGACCTGCAGAGCGGCGCCCATCTGCCGCTGTACGAACCCGAGGCCGACGGGCTGATCCGCGACGGCGAAGAGCCGCGTCCGGTTCACAGCAACTGCTCGGGCAAGCACGCCGGGATGCTCGCCGTCTGCGTCCGCGAGGGCTACGAGACCTCCACCTACCGAGACCCTGGCCACCCGCTCCAACGCCGCATACTCGGTCTCATTGCCGAGGTCTGCGGTTTGCGGGAGGACGAAGTGCTCTTAGCCGGCGATAACTGCGGCGTCCCCGCCTTCGCCCTGCCGCTGCGGAGCTTCGCGACGGGCCTCGCCCGCATCGCGACGGGTGACGCCCTCCCCGATGAACTCGCCGGGGCGGCGCTCGCGCATCAGGGACGCGATGCGGGAGCATCCCTTTATGGTGGCAGGCACGGGAAGGCTCGACACTGACCTCATGGACTCGACGAACCTCCTCGTCAAGGGCGGGGCCGAGGCCGTGCTCGCGGTCGGAAGCCAGGACGGCTGGGGCATGGCGTTGAAGATCTCCGACGGTGCGACCAGGGCCGTGCGTCCTGCGGCCCTCGCCGTGCTAGGCGGCATGGGCGTCGACGTGCCCGAGGCGATTTCCAACGTGCGCGGCTTGCACGGTGAGACTGTCGGTGAGATTGGGCCCTTGATCCAGGCTCCCGGATGGACGAGATAGACTGCGTAGAGGACCCGATTGGCTGGTGCCGTAAGGATAGGACCAGGACGCCTGTACCGAACCCATGCAGCTGACGACGGAGATTCTCGAGGCGTGTTACAGGGCAGGCGCGTTCCCGATGGCTGATTCTTGCGGTCGCATCGAGTTCTACCGCTCGGATCCTCGAAGCGTGCTCGAGTTCGAAGATCTGCACGTCCCCCGCTCGCTCGGGCGTGTGATCCGCAAACAGACCTACGAAGTGCGCGTGGATGAGGACTTCGAAGGCGTTGCACGGGCGTGCGCCGACAGGGAGGAGACCTGGATCAGCCCGGAGATAGTCGACGCTTATGTCAGGCTACACCGCGCAGGCAAGGCGCACACCGTCGAAGCCTACAGCGAAGGCGAGCTCGTCGGAGGACTCTACGGAGTCTCTCTGGGTGCTGCTTTCATGGGCGAGTCGATGTTCACCCGCATGAGGGATGCCTCCAAAGTCTGCTTCGTCTACCTGGTAGGGCGTTTGAGAGAGCGTGGATACGAGCTTCTCGACTGCCAGGTCCAGAACCCACACCTCGCCAGGCTGGGGGCGCGTGAGATCCCCGAGCGCGAGTACCTGCGGCGCCTGGAACGGGCCCTGAGGCTTGACCGCTCGTTCGCATAGAGGGACCCTCTTTCGGATCGTCCGTTGCCGCGTGGTAAGCTAGCCCCCATGGACATAACACACATCAACATCGACTGGACGCCCGAGCTGGAGCGGCCTGTACTCATCGCCGGCTTCACGGGTTGGAACGACGCGGCCGACGCGGCGAGCGTCGCTGTCGGGGCCCTGGCCAGCTCGTGGGAGGCGCGGCGTTTCGGCGGCTTCGACGTCGAAGAGTTCTTCGACTTTCAGACTACGCGGCCACAGGTCAAGCTCGTCGACGGGGTGACGCGCGAGATCGAATGGCCAGAGAACCTGCTCTCAGCGACCGAGCCAATGCTGGAAGCCGCCGGTGGCCGTGGAGCCATCCTGCTAACGGGACCGGAGCCGAACTTCCGGTGGCGCGCTTTCTCTACGGCGGTCGTAGAGCTGGCCAGGGAGTTGAACGTAGAGCTTGTGGTTACTATGGGCGCCCTGCTCGCGGACGTGCCGCATTCGCGTCCCGTCTCGGTCGCCGCCAACTCCCAGGACACGGCACTGGTCGAGTCCCTGGGTCTCTCCGCCTCACGCTACGAGGGCCCGACGGGCATCACCGGCGTACTGCATCGCGCGTGCGCCGACGGGGGCCTGCCCTCGGTGAGCTTCTGGGCCTCGGTTCCGCACTACCTGCCCGCCGTCCCTTCCGCCCCAGCGGCCCTCGCCCTGCTGGACAAGCTCTCTAGCCTGCTCGGCATGGAAGTAGATACCGCCGACCTCGAGAGCACCGCAGAGACCTACCAGGAGCAAGTCTCGGTGGCCGTCTCCCAGGACTCCGATCTCTCCTCTTACGTCAGGATGCTCGAGGAACGCTTCGACTCCCAGGCTGACCAGGGTCCGCGCAACCTGCCATCGGGCGACGAACTCGCCCAGGAACTCGAAGGGTTCCTCCGCGAACAACGCCACGACGAAGAGTAGCATTTCAGCATGCTCCGGCTTCGCCTTCGCTTGTCAGCACTTCAGCACGGCGGCTGCGCCGCCTTTCAGCAAGGGCTTGAGCATGCGAAAGCTGAAATGCTGACAAGCCGCCTGCAAGGTGGCGTGCTGACATGCTGAAGTGCTAGTACAACAGCGCCAATACGAAGACTATGACGCTGGCGAGTCCTAGCAGTCCCTGTACGACGGCTGAGGCCAGGTAGCCGACGAGGACGCCGCTCGCCGCCCGTGAGGCGCGACGCCAGTCGGCCTCTGGTTCTCCCTGGTCGCCGTGCCGTTCGCGCCTGAGGTACTCGCCGATGAAGACGCCTGCTATCGTGCCGAGGATCAGGCCGAAAAGGGAGCCGATGCCGAGGAAGAGGAGTCCGATCAGGGCACCCGCGATGCCGCCTACGGCCCCGCCTACGGTACCCCAGTTGCTCGCCCCGAAACGGCGGGCGCCGTATGAGGTGGCTACGAAGTCAGCGACGAAGGCGATCGCGGCGAATACGAAGAGGATTACTAGGATTGCGACCCCGACGGTTTGAAAGTCCGTGAGAGTTGCGTAGAGGAGGGCTGACAGGAAGATGAGCGTAACGCCTGGCAGCCCAGGTACGACGCTCCCAACCAGCCCCACGACCATCAAGACGATGGTGAGAGCGAGTAGCGGACCCTCTACGCTGTCCATACTCTACGAGGAGATGAGGGACAGTACCTTCTTACTCTTGCCCTTCCCGAGTGCGGCGTTCAGGCTTCCTGACTTGTAGCCTGCGAGGTCGAGGGTGACGTAGAGGAAGCCTGCGTCCAGGAGCTCGCTGGAGATCTCCTCCCGCATAGCGAATGCCCTTTCGAGCTCTTCGGGGCCGACTTCGAGGCGGGCTATCTCCCCGTGGTGCCTGACGCGGACCTGCAAGAAGCCCTCCCTGCGCATAAACTCCTCGGCGCGTGCGACCTGGGAGAGTTTCTCGGGTGTGATCTCCTGCCCGTAAGGGAAGCGGCTCGACAGGCACGCGAGCGCCGGCTTGTCCCAGGTCGGCAGATCTAGATGCTTCGCCAGCTCCCGCACCTCGGCTTTGGTCATCCCGGCTTCTGAGAGTACGGAGACGACACCGAGCTCCCTCGCAGCCTTCCTGCCAGGACGATAGTCACCCTCATCGTCTTTGTTCGCCCCGTCAACGACGCAGGCGTAACCTTTGTGCTCTGCTAGCGTTGCCAGGTCCGAGTAGAGCGTGCTCTTACAGAAGTAGCAGCGGTTCGTGGGGTTGCTCGCGTAGTTCGGGTTGTCTAGCTCGCGGGTGTTTACAACGAGGTGCTCCACCCCTAGAGATTCGGCGAACTCGCGTGCCAGATCCAACTCCGACGGAAGATAGGTCTCGTTGTTTGACGTGACGGCGAGGACCCTGTGTTTCGGCAGCGCCCGCGCCGCCACTGCTAGGGCGAGCGAGGAGTCGACCCCTCCGGAGAAGGCGACGAGCGCGCTCCCATAGGGGACGAGTATCCTCTCGAGCTCCGCTAGCCTCTTGTGCATAGTGTCGGTCGCGACGGGGTTCATCTATAGGTCCTCTCTAGCTCGTAGTGTGCTCGGCGAGCCAACCCAGTACATCTTCGGCGTTGCGGTCTGGGGGGAACACAGGATAGAAGACGTGTCGGATCTTCCCATCCTCGACGATGAGGGTCAGGCGCTTTATGAGGGTCATGCCTTCGGCCTCGAACGTAGGCAGCCCCAGTGCCCTTGCGAGCTCTTGCTTCTCGTCGCTCAACAAGCGGAACGGAAGATGCAGCCGTTTTGCGGCCTCGCGCTGGTAAGCAGTATTTTGGGTACTCAGGCCGAAGACCCTTGCCCCGTGCTCCCCAAGCTCCGCGTGATGGTCGCGAAAGGCGCAAGACTGCGGGGTGCAGCCACGGGCGCCGGGGATGTCGTCCCATGCCTGTGGCAGATCCTTGTCGGGCCTCCCCGTAAGCGGGTAGCAGTACACGACTGTCGTCCCCGTCAGCGCAGATAAGTCTACGTGGTCCCCCGACGTGGACATCAGGGAAACAGATGGCATCCGCATCCCTGGCAGGTGGTCGCAGGCGCCGTCGTCTTCCGGCTCGGGTAGGCTCTGTGGTACCTCGTAGATGTTCTTCTGGCTTTCCATGTCCCTCCTCAGGCTCGTTCCAGGACGACCGCTGCGTTATGGCCGCCGACGCCGAGGTTGGCGCAGATGGCGGCTTCGAGGTCGGGCGCCTCGCGAGGCTCGTCGACGACGTAGTCGAGGTCGGCGCAGCCTTCCGCTACCTTCGTAAGGTTCCTCATCGGGGGGATCGTCCTCTCCTTGACGGCCAGGGCGCATATCGCAGTCTCGACGGCGCCGCTCGCGCCCAGAGAGTGGCCGAGGGTAGATTTCGTGGCCGAGACCTTGACGTTGGGGTTGATCTCGGCCATCGCCTGCGATTCGGGGCCGTCACCGGCCACCGTACCCGTGCCGTGCGGGTTTATGTAGCCGATCTGCTCGCCTCTGAGTCCGGCATCGGCTACGGCGAGTTGCATGGCCCGCATGATACCGAAGCCCTTCGGATCAGGGTCCGTGAGGTTGTACGCGTCGGTTGTGCGGCCGACCCCGGTAATCTTCGCGTACGGCTCGGACCCCCGACGTCCTACGGACTCGGCGCTCTCCAGGACCATCACGGCTGATGCCTCGCCGATCAAAAACCCGGAATGGTCGACATCGTAGGGTCTGCACGCCCCCTCGGGATCGTCATTGCGGCGGCTCATCGCCCGCATGGCTATGAATCCGGCCACGATAACGGGTGCGAGGCTGGCCTCTGAAGCGCCGCAGAGCACGATGTCGGCGTCGCCGCGCCGGATCAGGTCGTAGCCAAGGCCCATCATGTCCGTGCCGCAGGTGCAGGCGAGCGCGCCCGTGATGGAGGGTCCCTGCACGCCGAGCTGTATGGCTACGTGGGCGGCTGCGGAGTTGGGCATGATCTTGGTAACGGAAAAGGGGTTTACGCGGGAAGGTCCCTTGGAGTCTATGGTCGCCTGGGTCGTCTCCATGCTCGTAACTCCGCCGATGCCGCTGCCAAGTATGAGGCCGACCCGCTCGGGGTTGTGGTTGAGCACGTCCCAGGCGCCTGCGTCTTCGAGGGCTAGCTTGGCCGAGGCGAGGCCCATCTGCCCGAATCGGTCGGTCCTGGCCGCCACTTTGCGGTCCATAAAGCTCTCGGGGTCGAAGTCTGTACACTCGGCGGCGATGCGCACCTCGAAGTTCTCGGGATCGAAGAGGGTTATGGGCCCGGCCCCGCTCTCATTGGCCAGCAGCGAGCTCCAGAGCCTCTTTCGCCCTACTCCTACAGGGGTGACCACACCGATCCCCGTTATGTAAGCCTCCGGGCGCCTGTCCGCCATCTCGCCCCCTAGCAGAATCCAAGATCCATCGAACTACGAATCTTAGCATCACAGGCCCCCGGCGACTCCGGCGCGTGGGATTCACAAGCCGTGCTTGGGTAGGGGCACACACCTGTCGGGGCCGAGCCTGTGCTATAACCCTCCAGGATGAGTCGGAGGAGCGAGCATTGATCTTCTACGTCGCGATGATCCTCTTTTTTGCGAACTTCGCGCTCGGCGTACTCGTGCAGTTTCGTATCGTCGACACGAAGCCTTTTCGCTGGCTCCACCACGCCCTGTTCTTCGCGGTCTTCGCCTCAGCCGCCGTCGCTGTCGGCGTCGGATTCCTGCAGGGCGCACTCTACCGCTGGGCCCTGCTGCCTGTCCTGGCGCTCTACTTCGTTCTCCCGCGGGTGCGGGCCGGAACACCGGGACACGCCACGCTCGCCAGCATGGCCATGATCCTCTACATTACAGGGTTCGTATGGATGCTTTAGGAGGCTGAGTTGGATTTCCTGGAGGTCCTCAAGAGGCGCAAGACCACGAACGGCCCCTTTCTACCAGACCCCATCAAACCCGAGCACCAACGCATGCTCGTCGAGGTCGCCGCAATGGCACCTTCCCACTTCAACAGCCAGCCCTGGCGCTTCGTGCTCGTCGACGACCGCGAGATCATAGATGAGGTCGCGAGGATAAGCGGCGAGAGCATGACGCGTCTTCTGGAGGAGGGCACGTTCTGGAAGCGTTACAGGCCCTACTTCCGTTTCTCGGACGCCGAGATGGAGGAGAAGCGCGACGGCATCCATTTCGACCAGATGCCAGGCGTCCTCAAACCTTTCTCACGCCAGATCTTCTCGAACACGGGCCAGGCCGTGATGAACCGCTTCGGCGTCCCGAAGACTCTGGGCGAGGACAACAGGAAGCTCGTCGCAGGCTCGCCACTCCTCCTGGCGGTCCTCCTCGACAAGACCGAGTACCGTCCCGGCCAGCTTTCGGGTTTCTACTCCATCTTCGGGATGGGCGCCGCCGTCGAGAACATCTGGCTCACCACGACGGAGCTTGGCATGGGTATCCAGTTCGTCTCGACGCCGATGGAGATTCCCGAGAACTGGGAGCGGATGAAGACGCTGATGAAGGTTCCCGACGACCTGGAACTGATGGCTGTCTACCGGCTCGGATACGTCCCGAAGGAGCAGCGGCGGCCGACGATCGACTGGTCGAGCCGCCAGCGCAAGCGTATCTCGCAATACGTCTTCCGTGACACTTGCGAGAACACTGAGCCCGACCTGGCCACGCAGGCACGAACGGAACAACGTTGAGCGAGAGAGTACCCAGGATCCTCTCCGTCGCCAGCGCCCTGCCGCCACACCGTGTGGGGCAGGAGCAGGCGAAGACGTTCGCCAGGGGCATGTTCTCACGCGGGCACGGTGACTTCGAGCGGCTGCTCCCGATCTTCGACAACGTCCACGTAGAGAATCGCTACTTCTGCGTGCCCGTAGAGTGGTTCGAGCGAGACCATACCTTCCCCGAGAAGAACGCCCTGTACGTCGAGCACGCCCTCGACCTCTCCGAGAAAGCGGCGAGGCGGGCGCTGGATAGGGTCGGGGCCGGGCCCGAGAAGGTCGGTGCGATCTTCTTCGTCTCGACGACCGGGATCTCGACACCTTCCATCGACTCGAAGCTGATCTTCCGCCTCGGCCTCTCGGAGCACACGCGGCGTGTCCCGATCTGGGGCCTCGGCTGCTCAGCTGGGGCGGCTGGTATCGCCCGCGCCGCCGAACACGCGCGTCTCTACCCCGACCAGCTTGTTCTCCTCGTGTCCGTCGAACTCTCGGGCCTCACCTTCCAGCGGGGCGACCGGTCGAAGAGCAACCTCATCTCCACGAGCCTCTTCGCCGACGGCGCAGCCGCCGTGCTGCTCGGAGGTTCCACGGGCCCCGACGTGCTCGGAGGCTACAGCACCACCTGGCCTGATACCGAGGATGTCATGGGTTGGGACCTCGTGGAGTCGGGCCTTAAAGTGCAGCTCTCCAAGAGCGTCCCGATCATCGTGCGCGAGAAGTTTCGCGACAACCTGCAGGAGGCCTGTAGTTCGCTTGGCCTCGACTTCGACGAGATCAAACACTTCGTGCTCCACCCCGGCGGTTCTAAAGTCCTAGACGCCTTCGAGGAAGCGCTCGGCATGCAAGAGGGAGGGCTCACCACGAGCCGGGATGTGCTGCGCGACTGCGGCAATATGTCGAGCGTCACCGTTCTCTTTATCCTCGAACGCTTCCTCGAAGGCGGAGAGTTCGCGAAGGGCGATCTCGGCGTGCTCTCAGCCATGGGCCCCGGATTCTCCGCGGAGCATGTGTTTTTCAGATGCTGATGGCCCCCGGCCATCAGCATCTGAGCGGTCAGCACGGCGGCTGTGGCGCCTTGTCAGCACGCGCCCTGTCGGGCGCTTGTCAGCATTTCAGCTTGTTGTGACGGGCGAGAGGGTTCCTTGAACGTCGTGTATCTGGTTGCGGGCGTAATGCTCGTTGGGGTCCAGCGTTTGCTGGAGCTCGCTCTCTCGCGGCGGAATGAGCGTCGGCTTCGGGCTCGCGGTGCGGTCGAGCGTGGGGCAGGACACTATCCCGTGATAGTCGTTATTCATTCTTTGTGGCTCGTTTCGACGCTCATCGAGGGTCTTCTGCGCGGGCCCGAGCCTCCGGTGTGGTGGCCTGTGCCGCTGGCGGCTTTTCTGCTCGTCCAGCCGTTACGGTACTGGGCGATCTTCTCCCTGGGGATAAACTGGAACACAAGAGTCCTCGTTTTGCCAGGCAGAAAGCTCGTCCGCAGCGGACCGTACCGCTACTTCCCTCATCCCAACTACGTCGTGGTTGCCGTGGAGATCCTGACTTTCCCGCTCATCTTCGGCGCCTGGATAACAGCGGTCGTCTTCTCCCTACTGAACGCCGCATTGCTCTACGTGCGAATCCGAACAGAGAACCGGGCGCTCAGGGAGTTGGCGAGCTAAGATTAGCCAGTCAGCACTTTGCTGATGCCTGAAACCTGAAGCCTGATACCCGCCTACCGAAGGGAGGCGCCATGCTAAGTCTCAGATACATCCGCGAGAACGCGAAGGCCGTAGAGGAGAACACGAAAAACCGTGGGGTCGAGGCCGACGTGGGCCTTGTCGTGGAGCTTGCCGACCGGCGCTCGGATCTCATACAGGAGTCGAACGAACTCAAGCAACGCCAGAACGAGATGGCCAGGAGCATAGGCAGGGAGCGCGATGACGAGGCACGGGCGAGGCTCATCGAGGAGTCGCGGGCCATGAAAGAGAGGCTGCCCTCCAAAGAAAGGGAGCTGCACGAGGTCGAGGAGCGCCTTCGGGACGAGCAGGCGAAGATTCCGAACATGACACATCCTGACTCGCCTATCGGCAAGGACGACACGGAGAACATCGAGATCCGGCGTTGGGGCGAGATCCCCGACTTCCCCTTCGAGCCGAAGGACCACGTCGAGTTAGGTGAAGCACTCGGGATTATCGACTTCGACGCCGGGGCGAAGACCTCGGGGAGCAAGTGGTACTTCCTACGTGGCGACGCCGTGCTCTTGGAACTAGGCCTGATCCGCTACGCGCTGGACATCATTATGGAGCACGGGTACCAGCCGACCATAACGCCTGACCTGGCGCGGGATCGGATGCTGGTCGGGACAGGGTTCATCCCGCGCGGTCCCGAGACCCAGATCTACTCCGTCGAAGGCACGGACCTATCCATGATCGCGACCGCAGAGATCACTCTTGCAGGCCAGCACGTAGACGACATTATCGAAGAACGAGACCTCCCCCTGCGCTACGCCGGCCTCTCCCACTGCTTCCGCACGGAAGCCGGCTCCCACGGCCGCGCCAGCCGGGGCCTCTACAGGGTCCACCAGTTCACTAAGGTCGAGATGTTCGCGTTCACCACGCCCGAACTATCTGAGGACATGCACGAGGAGATGGTCGGGATAGAAGAACGTATCTTCCAGGGCCTCGGCCTGCCCTACCGCGTGGTCGACATCTGTACCGGCGACCTCGGCGGCGCCGCCTACCGCAAGTACGACCTAGAGGCCTGGATGCCTGGCCGTAACGATTTCGGCGAGGTGACGAGCACCTCGAACACAACGGACTATCAGGCTCGCAGACTGGCCATCCGCTACCGCAAAGAAGGCGGAAGGCCCCAACTCTTGCACACCCTAAACGGCACGGCCCTCGCTATGAGCCGGGCCCTGATCTCCCTCCTCGAGATCTACCAGCAACAGGACGGCTCTGTCTCGCTACCCGAGGTCCTCATCCCCTACGTCGGTAAGGCACACCTGACACCCTCGTAACCCTCGCTACTCAAACCATGCTCATCTACCCCGTGGTCGTCGGCCAGGGCAGGCGGCTGTTCCCCGACTCCGGCCAGGACCTGGCGCTCGAGCTGGTCGAGTCGCGGGCCACCGCCAGCGGGGTGACGATCCAGGTCTACCGTACGGCCGGGCGCCCGCAATACGGGTAGGCCACGGCCGACTCTTGAAGCACGTGACGTAGATACCCCATCGAGGGGGCCGGACGACCGCCGACCGGACTGGCTTCGGCCGGGGCGACGAGGGCGATCGGCGAACGGACCCGCGGAATCGCACGATAACTCGTGCTGGTGCACGCCGGCCCCGCGAAAGGACAGAAGATGCGACAACTGGTCGCCATCGGCAGCCTCTCGGTGGTCAAGGCCCTAATGGGAGCGGGGTTGGCGGACCGGCCGCGGCTCGTCGTCTTCCCGCAGAATGGCTAGGGCTACGTTAGGCCCCGTTACCCTAGAGATGCCTTGAAAACCTGCAACGGCGGACAGGACCACTCTCTCGCGGCAGGTTCCGACGCCACGTCTGCAGGCAACACTAGACCGGACAGCAGCGCGGCGGGCGCACCGGGTAGTGTCAGTCCACCACCATCGCTATCATTGTTGCCAGGAGGAGATGGCCATGACGAAGCGAAAGCCAGAAGCCGTTCGAGTAAAGATGCTCGGTGGCTTCTCGGTCCGGATAGGGTTCCGGACGATCGGACAGAACGAGTGGCGGCTCAAGAATGCGGCGTCGCTCGTCAAGCTTCTGGCGCTGGGACCAAACCACCGCCTCCACCGCGAACAGGTGATGGACGCGCTCTGGCCGCATCTAGGCAAACGGGCCGCCTCCAACAACTTACGTCGAACGCTTTACGCCGCCCGCCAGGTTCTGGACCCGACCGATGGCTCCCCGTACCTGTCATCCGAGGAGGGATGGCTCGCGCTGTGTCCCGGAGGAATAATCTGGACGGATGTCGGGACGTTCGAAGAGGCGGCGGGTACGGCCCGCCGCGAGCGCGAGCCCGCGGCCTACCGGGCTGCCTTGGACCTGTACGCGGGGGAGTTGTTGCCCGCGGATCGTTACGAGGGGTGGGCGGAGCAGAAGCGCGGCGAGCTTCGCCGGTTACATCTGGACCTGCTCGTCGAGCTCGCGGGCATCTACGAGGAGCGCGGCGAGTACGGGCCGGCTATAGAGGCTTTGACAAACGCGACCGCAAGGGAGCCCGCGCGCGAGGAGGCGCACGCCGGCTTGATGCGCCTCTACGCGCTTTCCGGGAGGCGGGCCGAGGCGATAAGGCAGTACAAGGTGCTCGAAGAGGTACTCCTTAGGGAGATAGGCGTGGAGCCGGGCCCCTCCAGCCGTGCCCTGCGGCAGGAGATCCTCTCGGGCGCCCATTCGGAAGGAGCGAGAGCCCCCGGGATCTCACCCGATGGGTCAGCGGCCTCCGGCAACCACAACCTGCCCGCCGCCCACACGAGCTTCGTGGGCCGGAGGCACGAGATGCTGGAGGTAAAGCGCGCCCTGGCCATGACGCGCCTCCTGACCCTGACGGGAGCTGGCGGCTCGGGCAAGACGCGGCTGGCGCTCGAGGTGGGCAAGGATCTCGTCGGAGCCTACCCGGACGGGGTATGGCTGGTGGAGTTGGCTGGCCTCTCGGAAGGGACGCTGGTTCCGCCGGCCGTGGCCGGGGTACTGGGTGTCCAGGAACGGGCCGGCCAGCCGCTCACCGATACCATAGGCGAGGTTCTTCGAGGGAAGCGCATGCTGCTGGTGCTCGACAACTGCGAGCACCTCGTGGAGGAGGCGGCACGCCTGGTGGACACGCTGCTCGACTCGTGCCCGGACCTCCGGATACTCGCCACCAGCCGGGAAGCCCTGGGCGTGGCCGGCGAAATACGATGGACGGTGCCGGCCCTCTCCGTACCCGGCCCCGGGTCCTCCTCGGCGGTGGAGGATCTGGAAGGGTACGAGTCGGCGCGACTGTTCGCGGAGCGGGCTTCCGAGAGGCGCCCGGGCTTCGCCCTCCATTCCGGCAACGCAGTGGCCGTGGCCGAAATCTGCCGGAAGCTGGACGGTATTCCGCTGGCCATCGAGCTGTCCGCAGCAAGGACGGGCGCGCTGGCCATCGAGGAGATCTCCGGGAGGCTCGCAGACTCGCTCGAGCTGCTCACGGACGGCGGCAGAACGCGGTCTCCGAGGCAACGGACGCTGAGAGGAGCCCTCGACTGGAGCTACGAGCTGCTGGGCGAAGAGGAGAGAAAGCTGTTCCGGCGGCTCTCGGTGTTCGCGGGAGGATGGACGCTGGCGGCGGCCGAGGTCGTGGGGGCCGGGAACGACCTGGAGGAGAGCGCCGTCATAGAGTTGCTCTCGCAGCTTGTGGACAAGTCGCTCGTAAGGATAGAGCTGACCGGCGAAGCATTGCGGTATGGGTATCTGGAGCCCGTCCGACAGTACGCGGGAGAAAAGTTGGGGCAGAGCGGAGAGGCCGAGGTCGTTCGTCGCAAGCACGCCGCTTTCTTCCTGGCACTGGCCGAAGAAGCCGAACCTGAGTTGAAGCGTCGAGAACAGGTAGCCTGGCTTCGACGGCTGGACAATGAGCACGACAACCTCAGGGCGGTACTCACCTGGTCGCTGGATCGCGAACATGCCGAACTGGGACTGCGGCTCGCGGGGTCGCTTGCGGAGTTCTGGGTAGTGCGCGGTCACTATACTGACGGACGCAGGTGGCTCGAAGAACTGTTGACGAAGGGCGCCACAGCCTCGACCCCAGCGCGGGCCAAAGCGTTGCTTGGAGCGGGACGCCTGATGCAGATGCATGGTGACGACAAGCAGGCGGAGCTAACCACCACAGCGGGGTTGAGGCTGTATAGAGAGCTCGAAGATAGGATGGGCATCGCCCGCTCGCTCATCGTACTCGGGGATGTCATCCTGACTCAGGGTGACCTCGCAAGGACCAGGCCGTTGCTCGAAAAAGGTCTGGCGCTAAGCCGGGAGCTGGGAGACAACGATACTCTCGCCTATGGACTCGGCGATCTTGGCTGGCTGGTTTGGGATCAGGGCGACGTTGAACAGGGAATGAGCCTGCTCGAGGAGAGCCTCACATTAGTCCGGAAGATCGGAGACATCAATGGGATCTGTCGCAGTCTCATCGACCTGGGTTTCGCCGCCATGATACGAGGCGACTACGACTGGGCGTCGACCCTTACAGAAGAAGGTTTGGCACTGAACCGAGACTTGGGGAACCAAACATTCACCATCTACCTCCTGTGCAACCTGGGAACGATTGCCCTGGAACAGGGCGATCACGAGCGGGCGGCGTCACTCCTCAAAGAGAGCCTCGAACTGAATCGGGATCTGGAGGACAAACGGATCGTCGCCGAACTCATCGAGGGTATTGCCGGGGTAGCCGGAGCCTACGGCGAGGCTGTGCGAGCGGCCCGGCTGTACGGGGCGGCGGAAGCCTTGCGCGAGGCTATCGGCGTTCCCGTACCAGCAGCCGACCGTTCCCGCTACGAGCGCCACACGGCTATCGCAAGCTCCCTGATTGACGCAGAGGTGTGGTCGGAGGAGTGGGCCAAGGGAAAGACTATGGAACTACGGCAGGCCATCGAATACACCCTCTACGAAGAAGAACGCCCTGCACCCGCACCCTCCAAGCCAGAGCAACCATCGGCGAGTGCCCAACCACCCATCCTCACCCGCCGCGAGCGGGAGGTGGCGACCCTCGTTACGCACGGGCTAACCAACCGCCAGATCGCTCAAGAGCTCGTGCTGTCCAGGCACACGGTAGACAAGCACATCAAGAACATCCTCAAGAAACTCGCTCTCCACTCCCGCGAGCAAGTCGCCTCCCACCTTCGCGGCCAGTAGCCTTCCACCCCGAAAGATAACCCATTCCTAACCATTCCCGATAACGGCTGGTTAACGGCCACCGGTTACGCTGCGTGCATGAAGCCTCAATAGGCTTGAGAGCCCCACAAAGGAGATCCCTCGAATGCAGCATCGAGCGAGAGGTTCGCAGAGCGAGAGCCCGAGGACGAGGGTAGACGGAGCCAGCAACGGCTCAGCGCCAACTAGCGGTATCGGCTCCTGGGAGAAGGAGGTGTCGTTGGGACGGAACCACGCACGTTAGTGATAAAGGGGCGCTGTGAGTTAAGCCTTCCTACACTACTCACCTCGCTCCCCTGAAGAAAGGCGGCTCTGCTTATGCGACGCACCATAGTGATGTTGACCACCATGGCCCTAACCCTGTTGGTAGCAAGTGGGGTGGCCCTGGCGACGGCGATCGGCTCCGCAGGAGGGCAAAGCTCGGTCGTTGGGCCTGGCGAGTCCATCCAGAAGGCCATAAACGCTGCCGATCCGGGCGACACGATAGTCGTGCGCGGACTTCACCACGAGGATGTGGCGATCCGCAAGGACGGCATCAAGCTGCGCGGAGACGACGCCGTGATCAAGCCTCCCGCCAAGGCAGACTCGCCCTGCGCACCTGAGGCCATTTGCATTATGGGCGACATGAATTTCCAGACTGGCGAGATCACCGGCCCGCGCGTGAGCGATGTGAGTGTCTCTGGCTTCACGATTCGGGACTTCCCGGAAACGTCATTATCGATCGACGTTCTCAACGCCCGCAACGCCACCGTTGCGGGAAACCGCATCGTAGGCAATGCCGGCGGGATCGGCGTTACCGTGGGCAGCATCAACACCACTATCGCGAACAATGATGTCATAGGCAACCCCAATAGCGGCGCTTCAGGCATCGCTGTTGAGTACGCTTCTAACACCACGATCGCGAAGAACACTGTCAGAAACTTCCCCGTAGACAAAATCGCGATCGGTGTTGCCCACAGGGCCACCAACACCACCGTCGAGGGGAACGACCTCGTAGGCAACTGGGTCGGTGCATACGTCGAGGACGCGCCAGGGACCAAGGTTCTCTCCAACGATATGAGCCGTTCCGGTATCGTGGGGACTTACGTGGCAGGACCGAAATCCCAGGACGCGAAGGTCGTCGGCAACAACATCTCGGGCGGCGCGTGGGGCATCTTCGTCGAGGACACCCACGGGGGTACCGTCGTCGGAAACAACGTCCGCGATAACTGCGCTGGCATGTTCTTCGTAGCTTTCCCGTCGCACCCTGTAGGTGACTTCAAGGTGACAGGCAACACGGTCGAGAACAACTCTCAGTCGTGTAGAGCCGCGCAATTCGGCATCAATTTCTCGGGGATCGGGATCGCGCTTCTGGGCGCGAGTGGCATGGAGGTTACGGCCAACCATCTCTCGGGCAACGTCCCCTCAGGCCCCACCCGTATCTCTGGCGGGGTCGTGGTCGCGGTGGACCCGTACGGCGACGGAGCGCCGAAGCCCAGGAACAACTCCGTCATCGGCAACCACTTTGGCCGTAACAAGCCGGACATCTTCTGGGATGAGTCTGGCTCGGGCAACCGCTTCGTGGGCAACCTCTGCGACAGTAGCGTGCCGGGCCGTCTGTGCAACTAGGGAGGTACCAGTTCACCACGAAACCCCAAGATGTTGTGGAGAAAGGGGTTGCGGTCGATATGTGTTTTCCGCCTCCTACCTGACACATCCACCTTAGAACCAGCACTTACCTACGAACGAGAGGACGGATAGATAGTGAAGCGAACGACCTTAGTGCTGACGGTGTTTACGGCAGCGATGGTCATGGCCCTGTTGATGGTAGTCATGGCTCTGCCGGTGTTCGCCGGTGGCCCAGACGATGACGAAGACAACGAGAGCGCGAACGGCAGTGCTACCAGGAACGGTCAGATCGTCTTTCGGCGCTACTTCGATCCTGATCAGACCAAGAGTGCCCTCTTCACAATGAACCCCGACGGAAGCCACATCCGCCAGATCACCCACCCCCCCAAAGGCTGGCGCGACGACGCTCCGAGGTGGTCTCCTGATGGAAAGAGGATCGCCTTCGAGCGCTTCAAGAGCGACGAGAGCATGGGCCGGGTCATGGTCGTAAACCCAGACACTGCCAACACGCGCACCGTCGTGCCATGCACGGGGGAGCGGTGCGTGGATGCCACAGAACCCAACTTCTCACCCGATGGCCATTCCATCGCATACCGTCGCACGGTCGCCCCTCCTAACGCGCAGGATCCGCCGGATTGGAAGCTTTACTCGGCGATCTTTATCGTGGGGCTAGACGGGAAGAATTCTCACCAGGTAAGCAGTACTCCGAAGCGCCGCAATGGACAGCCGGTTTCATTTGATACCCACAACCCGGTATTCTCGCCCAACGGCAAGATGCTCACTTTCGCGCGCACCAACTACCAGAAGGAGAACGAGCGTTTCGCGGTGTTCGTCCAGCCGATCGGCTCTCCAGAGGATGCTCAGCGGATCACGCCCTGGAAGTTGAACTGCCAGGATCTCCCCGAGTTCTCCCCCGACGGCGAGCTGGTGCTCTTCCGCTGCCTGCCCAAGGGCGAGGAGGGTCCCTCAAACCTCTACTGGGTCCACCCCGACGGCACGGGCTTGCACGCACTCACCCACGCACCCGCAGCTAAGCAGTACCTGCGCTCTAGCTTCTCTCCTAGCTTCCATAAAGGGGAAGGCTGGATCACGGTGGGACGCACATCCGGCTATGGCAAGGAGGGCAACGCTGACGTGTTCCGTATCCTGATTGAGGATGGCAAGGTGGTGCGCTCCGTGAACCTGACCAAGAGCGAGAAGTGGGAGAGCGCTCCAGGTTGGGGCACCCACCCACCTGTTGGCTAGAAGAGGATCGGAGATAGCTTTAGTTGGGGGCCGGGGTCTAGCAGCCTCGGCCCCATCTCTTGCCCTTATTCACCGAAGTGAAGTGCCTAGAAGGTGAATTCTGGGAAGTCGGCATACGGGATCTTGCATGGATTGACGCCCGAGTGCCATTCGGGGCGCGGTATCCGCCTCCGGGGCTCAAAGCACCAAATACTTTATGTTGTGGTTCCGCATCTTTATGCGAAACCGTGCATGAGATCCGGCGAGGTCTCGTACCAGAGAGAACCCAACCAAGAGCAGGTTCCTGCCGAGCTAATTCCCCCCATAGGTCGCGGGGTTTGCACGCCTCTCTTGACACGCCGGATACAACAGTATATTGTATCGAGTACGGATATATCGTACACGGAGTGTTCATGGAAGAGGATAGCGCTGGGCGAGTCAGGGAGCCGGGGGAACTGTTACCCCTGACGCCTGCTGTGTTGAACATTTTGCTGGCGCTTGCTGATAAGGAGCGGCACGGGTATGGGATCATGCGCGAGGTCGAAGAACGGACGGAGGGGCAGACCAGGCTCGGTCCTGGCACGCTGTACGGTTCGATCAAGCGCATGCTCGCGGATGGGCTGATCGAAGAGTCTGACGAACGTCCCGACCCTGCGATGGACGATCAGCGTCGTCGGTACTACAGGATCACGGACTTCGGCAGAAGGGTTGCTGCGGCGGAGGCGGAGAGACTATCGGGGCTCGTAGAGACGGCGCGCGTCAGGAAACTGCTCCGTGGTCGCAGGACTTCCCTCCCTGAGGGTATCTGATGTCGCGTTCCGAGCGTGTCTACAGGATGTTGCTCCTGGCGTATCCGAGGGGGTTCAGGCGGAAGTACGGGGCGCAGATGGAGCAGGCCTTCGGAGATCTCTACGGGGAAGCGTGCGAACGCGGCCGGAGCAGGGTCGCGCTGCTGTGGGCACTGACGGTCTCCGACCTGGCAAGGACGGCGGTGGCGCAGAGGGTCAAGCCCAGCGCAGACCATGAGGAGGATGCAATGTACGATCGCAGGTTGGCCGTCGTCGGCTCTGTACTACTTCTCGCCCCGCTGTACTTTGTCTCGGCATCGTTGATGAAGTACGGGCTGGGGATAGGATTCTTGTTCGATCCTCTGGAGGCATTTCTTTCCGCCTCAGGACGGCGGGGCGTATTCAACGCGATCTCGCCGTTAGTCTTCTTCGGTGGATTGTGCCTCGCGCTGGCGCTGAACACCTACGCCGTCGCGCAACTCAACGTAAGTAGAGAAGAAGGACCGATCGTGAGTACCTTCAGGCTCAAGCTGAAGTCGTTCAACATCGCAGTCGCCGTCATTAGCATCCTGTTATTGTCAACGCTCCTAGGCTACGTGTTCCTCGAAAACGTCACCCACCGCTGAAAGGCGATTCGCAATGAAATCGATCCACCGCAGATCGCCCATTCGGCCGTGGGCGAAAACAACAAGCTGATAAGCTGAAGTGCTGACGAGCGAAGCCCGAAGGGCTAAGCGTGCTGACTTGCTGAAATGCTTACAGAGAGGAGCGTCGGGATGACGGAAGCGGTCGAGAAGCTGGTCAAGAAGAGCGAGGACCCGAGCAGGTGGTATCTGCAGCTCGTGCGGATGGCCAAGCTCGCTGACTACGGACCCGTACGAGGTACGTTTGCTATCCGACCCTACGGGTTCGAGATCTGGGAGCGCGTCCAGCGGGATCTGGACGACCGCTTCAAGGCGACGGGCCACAGGAATGCATATTTTCCGCTGCTCATCCCCGAGAGCTACATCAAAAAGGAGGCCGAGCACGTCGAGGGCTTCGACCCCGAGCTCGCGTGGGTGACGATCGGGGGCAGAGAAGAGCTGGAGGAGCGGCTCGCGATCCGTCCTACCTCGGAGAGCATCATCTGCGACTTCTACAGGAACTGGATCCAGAGCTACCGCGACTTGCCCATCCTCATAAACCAGTGGTGCAACGTGCTTCGCTGGGAGAAGGTTACCCGCCCGTTCCTGAGGACCTCGGAGTTCCTCTGGCAGGAGGGACACACCGTCCACGCGACGGCGGAGGAGGCGCGCGAGGAGACCTTGCGGATGCTCGGCGTCTACCGCGACTGCTTCTATGAGGCTATGGCTATTCCCGTGCTCACTGGCGCCAAGAGCCCATCTGAGCGCTTCGCCGGGGCCGTCGAGACCTACGCCTGCGAGGGTCTGATGGGCGACGGACGCGCCCTGCAGGCTGCGACCAGCCACTACCTCGGGCAGAACTTCGCCCGCGCCTTCGACATTACGTTCCTCGACGAGAACCAGGACAGGGTCCATCCTTACCAGACCTCGTGGGGATTTTCGACGCGGACGATAGGTGGTTTGATCCTGGTGCACGGCGACGACAGGGGCCTCAGGTTGCCGCCGAGGATCGCGCCGACCCAGGCTGTCATCGTCCCGATCTGGCGCGGCAAGAACAAGGGAGAGGTGCGCCGCGAGGCCGAGGCACTGTACACGGAACTGAAAGACTCAGGTATCAGGATGGAGGTCGACCTCGACGAAGAGCATTCGCCCGGCTGGAAGTTCAACGAGCACGAGCTCAGGGGCGTCCCCGTGCGCGTCGAACTCGGGCCCAGGGACATCGAGCAGGGGCAGGCCGTCCTCGTCAGGCGCGACACCGGGGAGAAGGAGTTCGTGGGCAGGAAGGAATTGCCCAGCCGGCTGAAGACTATGATGGTCGAGATCCAGGAGAACATGCTGCTTCAGGCGACGGAGTTCCGAGATGCGAACACCCGACTGGCCGAAAACTACGAGGAGTTCGAGGAGATCATTGCCCAAGAGCGCGGCTTCGTCATTGCCCACTGGGACGGCACCGAAGAGACAGAGCAGAAGATCAAGGAAGACACCAGGGCAACGATCCGGCTCCTGCCCTTCGAGCGGGAGGAGGGGAAGGACCTCGTCTCGGGAAGGCCCGGCCGGACCGCCATCTTCGCCCGGGCATACTGAGAGCACCTCAGCACGGCGGCTGTGCCGCGTTGTCAGCACGCGCCCTGTCGGGCGCTTGTCAGCATGTCAGCTACATGGTGGGTGGTGAGACGTACATGCGCCCGAGAGAATGCCAGCGGAGCACATCCACTCGGAGAGCCCTCTCCGACCGCACCACCTGACAAGCTGAAGTGCTGACAAGCGGAGGCGAAGCCGGAGCGTGCTGAAATGCTGAAGTGCTCGTCGAGCGTAAGGCTCTCGAGCCTTACGCACGACGATATGTTGACTCCAGGATCGCGAGCGGTTAGCATTTGCGCGCTATAAGTAACATAATGTGGGCGAGTGGCTTGCAAGCGCCTGCCTGGAGGGGGTCTCTGTGCGGTCTTCCGTACTACGTGCTGCGAGATGGTGTCTGTCGTCACTACGAGACAGAGGTGGCTGGCTAGCTCCCCTTGGGCTGGTGACTTTCCTGATCCTGCTGGCGGGAGATCATGTCGCCGTCGAGGCCGAGGACTACTCTGTGTATTCGGATCCCAAGAAGCCGGCAATCTCCATTATCCTTTCCGAGGAGAGGAACATCGATAAGTTCGAGGCGCATTTCGGTCTCAGTGACAGGCAGGTCGCCGCCGTCCTCGCCGCGACCCGCCTCGAGAACCGGGTCCTGGCACAGGAGTTTGGTGAGAGTGAGCGTGTGCTCGCCGCGAACAAAGATCTCCCCGAGAAGGAGATAGCGAAGAAGATCGCCGCCTCCGACTTCGACGAGCAGGTCGCCGCGGCCGTAGCACGAACGAAGAAGAAAATCGAGGCCATCGTGCCCGAGGATCAGAGATCCGAACTCGAAGGTTGGGTGGACGAGCAGTGGGACCAGGAGGTTCAGACCGCTTCCACGGAAGACTTCACGGCCTCCTCCGAGGCCAACAAGACCTCCTATCACAGCGACGGGATACTGTGCAAAGTCTTCGCCACGCAGTACCACGGGAACACCAGGTACGAGGTCGCCCTGCCGCATCGCAACCTCAAGTTCAGCAGCCAGCCGAGGGTTCACATCCGGCGCGTCAGCGGCGGGCCCAGGGTGGGGCCGAAGGTCAAGGAGGTCGGGCCGTGGAACACCTACGATAATTACTGGATGCGGAAGAAGTACCGCACGAAGTTCAAACGTGTTCCGCGTTGCAAGCCGGAGGCGCAGCTCGCCTACTACCAAGACTTCAACGAGGGCAAGGACGAGTTCGGCAGGGAGGTCCTCAACCCTGCCGGAGTCGACGTTACGCCGGCCGTCGCCCGCGACATAGGCCTGAAGAAGTACCAGAATGCCTGGGTGTACCTACGTTTTCGCTGGGTCGACAGATAGTACGGGGTCAGCACCTTTTGCCAGAAGCCGCGTCTGGCTTGACGGGGCGCACCCTGATGTTTTAGCATCAACGCCTAGCGCGAACCCGCATCGAGAGCGGTGGAGGGAACTGGCCCCGAGAAACCGCGGCAACCCACGGGTAGCTGTGAGCTACTCCCGCAAGGTGCCAAGTCCAGCAGGACGGTCATTACCGTCCTGGAAGATGTGGGGAGAGGTGGGCAGCCTCTTCTACGAGCGGGTTGCGCGAGAGGCGTAGAACCCGATCACAGAAGGAGGCCGCATTACTACCGAGTATGACACTAGACCAGGGGGCCGGCGCTAGCCACGCCCCGGCCCTACGATACCACCACATAGGCCCATTCGAGCCCGAACTCGGCGGAAGCCTGCAGGATGTCACCCTCGCGTACGAGACCTGGGGCGAGCTCAACGCCGCCGCCGACAACGCCGTATTGCTCGTCCACGCCCTGACCGGAGACTCGCACGCCGCGGGCGGCCCCTCCGAAGGGTACAGGCGCGGGGGTTGGTGGGACCCGATGGTCGGGCCAGGGCTGGCTGTAGACACGGAAGAGTACTTTGTCGTCTGCTCGAACGTCCTCGGAGGTTGCTCTGGCAGCACCGGGCCGGCCTCCACAGAACCGGGGACGCGTCGACCTTACGGGATGCGCTTTCCCGTGGTCACGATCAGGGACATGGTCAGGGCGCAGCGGCTGTTGCTCGACGCCCTTGGCGTGCGAAGGCTGGCCCTCGTTGTCGGCGGTTCCATCGGCGGGCAGCAGGCGCTCGAGTGGGCCGTCGAATTCCCTGACTTCGTCGAGAAGGCCGTACCCGTGGCCGCCACGGGCGCCCTCGGGCCGCAGGGCGTCGGGATGAGCGAGATCGGACGCCGCGCCATCATGGCCGACCCTGACTGGCGTGGTGGCGACTACTACGGCACGGGAAGGAGGCCCGATAACGGGCTCGCCATCGCCAGAATGGCGGGGATGATGACCTACCAGAGCGCCGCTGGTCAGTGGGAGAGATTCGGCCGGAGGCCCGCCGGGCGTCCCGCTCTGCACCCTGAGTTCGGTGGGAGATTCGAGATCGAGAGCTACCTGCACTACCAGGGGCGTGAGCTCTCTGGCCGCTTCGACGCCAACTCCTACCTCTACCTCTCGAGGGCGATGGACCTCTACGATGTGGCTAGCGGCTACGAGTCCGAGGAAGAGGCCTACTCGCGCATCGGGGCCGAGGTTCTCTTCGTGGGAATAACAAGCGACTGGCTCTTCCCCGCCGCCGAAGTACGAGCCGCCGCCGAGAGTGCGAAAATAGCCGGCGCGCAGGCACACTACGCCGAAATAGACACGCAAAGCGGCCACGATGCCTTCTTGAAGGACTGGAAAGAACTCTCAGAAGCGATAAAACCGTTCCTAAACAAGACCTGAAACCTGAAGCCCGAAACCTCCAATGAAGGGAGCGAAAATGACCGACCAGAAGATCCAGGAGCGCGACTACGGGTTCGACACCCTGGCGTTGCACGCCGGGCAGGAGGTCGACTCGGCGACGACGGCGAGGGCCGTACCCATCTACCAGTCGACCTCCTACGTCTTCAACGACACGGAGCATGCGGCGAACCTGTTCTCGCTCGCCGAAGAGGGCAACATCTACACCAGGATCATGAACCCCACGACCGACGTCTTCGAGAAGCGGGTCGCCGCGCTGGAGAAGGGCGTAGGCGCGCTCGGGACGGCCTCGGGCCAGGCAGCCCAGGCGCTTGCGATCCTGAACATCATGGGGGCCGGCGATGAGATCGTCTCCGCGGCGGAGCTCTACGGCGGCACCTACAACCAGTTCCATTACACGCTGCCCAAGGTCGGTATCGACGTAAAGTTCGCAGACTCGACGGACCTTGATAGCCTACGCGCGGCGATCACCGACAGGACCAAAGCCTTGTACGCCGAGACCATAGGCAACCCCGCGCTCAACACCCTGGATATCGAGGGGGCTGCGGCTGTGGCGCACGACGCCGGCGTCCCGCTCATTATCGACAACACCCTGCCATCGCCCTACCTGGTCAATCCTCTGGAGCACGGGGCCGACATCGTCGTCCACTCTGCGACCAAGTTCATCGGTGGGCACGGTACTTCCATCGGCGGTGTCATAGTGGACGGCGGCACCTTCCCCTGGGACAACGGCAAGTTCCCGGGCTTCACCGAACCAGACCCCTCCTACCACGGGCTGGAGATCTACCCCACACTCGGCGAGCTTTCGTTTATCTTGAAGGCGCGCGTCCAGATGCTAAGGGACTGGGGTCCCGCCCTCAGCCCGTTCAACAGCTTCCTCTTCCTGCAGGGACTCGAGACGCTACCATTGCGGATGGAACGCCACTCGACGAACGCGCAGGCCGTCGCCGAGTTCCTGCAGGGCCATCCCAAGGTCAACTGGGTCAACTACCCAGGCCTCGAAGACCATCCTTCGCACGAGTTGGCGGCGAAGTACCATAAGGAAGGTCTATTCGGTGCGATCCTCGGGTTCGGCATCGAAGGCGGCCTCGAGGCTGGCAAGCGCTTTATAGACGGACTCGAGCTGCACAGCCTCCTCGCGAACGTCGGCGATGCAAAGAGCCTCGTCATACACCCTGCCTCGACGACTCACTCGCAGCTCTCGGTCGACGAGCAGAAGTCCACCGGTGTCACGGATGACTACATAAGGCTCTCCGTCGGCCTCGAGTCTATCGACGACATACTGTACGATCTCGATACAGCACTGAACGGGGCGTGACCTTTTGGAGAGACCCCTGGTCATAAAGTTTGGGGGCACCTCGGTCGGAGGCGGCGCGCAGTTCGTTCGCGCCGCCCGCATCGCCGCCGAGGCTGCCACGGGTAACCCTGTGGCCGTGGTCGTCTCTGCGATGGGCGGCACGACAGACACCCTGCTCGGCTATGCCAGGAAGAGCTCAGGCTGGGTAAAGCGGACCCTCGAGGGCGAGACGCACGAGGCCTCCATAGCGGAGCTCCGGCGCATGCTGGCCGAAAGGCACCTGCGCGCCGCCCGCGAGGCCGTGGACTCCGAACATCTGGCGGGGGTCGAAGGGCGCGTAGTCGACCTGCTCGGTGAGCTCGAAGAGGTCATCGGGGCTCCTTCCGACAACGTGAAGGCGCGCCGGGATGAGATCGCGGTCTACGGAGAGCGCCTGACAGCGGAGATCCTGGCCGGGGCTGTCAGCAGCCAGGGTACTCCCTCGAGGGTCGTGTCCGCCGACCCGATAGCCACGGACGCACGCTTTGGAGAGGCTGAGGTGGACCCGGCGGCCACACGCGAACGTGCGGCTCGTTTCGTCTCACCGCTACTCGAGGGAGGGCTCGTTGCGGTCGTGCCAGGCTACGTAGGACGCTCGCCAGGGGGGGTGCCTACGACGCTGGGCAGGGGGGGCTCTGACCTCTCTGCGACGGTTTTGGGGAGGGCGCTCGACTCTGATCGGGTCTGTATCATGTCCGACGTCGACGGCGTTCTGGATGCCGACCCGCGTCTGGTCCCCGATGCTTCCCTGATGCCGCGCCTCTCTTACAGGGAGGCTGGCATCTTCGCCGGCCTCGGCGCGAAGATCCTGCATCCGAGGACGATGGAGCCCGCCTCCGAGGCCGGCATCGAGGTCTTCGTCCGCAACACGTTCGCGCCGGATGGCGCAGGCACGCACGTTACGGGCTTCGATCCCGGGGCTGGCGTCCGCTGCGTGGCGCTCAGGCAGAACGTGGCCATGGAGATCCCGTGTACGGACGGGCGCGAGGGGAGGGCCGCTATGGTCGTCTGCATCGGCTCGCCGGACGACGAGGATCTCGAGCGCGGCAAACGTTGCCTGCGTGAGGCCGGTATCCTCGTACAACACTTCGGCATCGCGGCCGCCGGGCTCGTGTTCGTCGTCTCCGCCGACGTTGGCCTCGATGCGCTGCGCGCTCTGCACGCCCGGCTGATCCCACCCGCAGGAGACTTCGCCGGCGAAGAGGTAGCGTGAGGCGGCTGGAGATAGTCCAGCTCGGCCTCGGGCACGTAGGGCGGGCCGTCGCCCAGATAGTCCTGGAGGAGCGCAAACGCTGGCTCGAACACCGCGGCATCGAGGTGAGGTACCGCGCCGTCTCGGATACGTCGGGCGCGCTGGTCGGTGAGGAGTCGCTACCGCAGGCGATACGTCTCAAAGAGGAAGGCGGTACTCTCGCCGAGCTTGGCGTCGAGCCGCTCGAAGGAGTGCTCGGCTCGGAGCCCGAGCCGGGATTTACGCGAGTAGTCGTCGACGTGGCCGTGCACGGCGGCACCTTCGACCTCGACCTGCTCGGGATTAGGGGCGGGGCCTATCTCGTTCTCTCCAACAAGGGACCGCTCTCTGGCAGCACGGCCCAGTACCGCCAGCTGATGCGCATGATCCCTGACCGTCTCTGGCACGAGGCCACGGTCGGGGCCGGCATGCCCATCATCTCGACCATGGGCGGCCTGCTGGAGACGGGGGACGAAATACTAGAGATACAGGCAAGCCCGAGCGGCACACTCGGTTTCGTCATGAGCGCGGTCGAGGGCGGCCGGTCGTTCTCCGAGGCGGTGGGGGAGGCGGTAGACCTCCACTACGCCGAACCAGACCCCCGCGATGACCTCTCGGGGCTCGACGTTGCCCGCAAAGCCATCATCCTGGCGCGCATGATGGGAAGGGAGATCGAACCCGAGGAGATCCCCTACGAATCATTGGTGCCGAAGGGCCTCGAAGACATCCCGCTGGATGAATTCATGAAGCGTCTCCCTGAGCACGACGAGGCTTTCGCAGCGCGCCTTCTCGCCGTCGAAGAAAATCACATGCTCCGCTACCTGGTCTGTATACCGAAGGAGGACCTGATTACGGTCGGCCTGCAGGAGACACCGGTGGAGAGCCCTTTCGGGCCCATTAGTGGCCCCGAGAACGTCTTCGACTTCCGCACGCGCCGCTACTCGGATGTTACCCTCACCGTGCGCGGGCCGGGAGCCGGACCGCAACGCACGGCGAGCGGTGTAGTCTGGGACCTGCTGGACATCGCGCATAAGGCGTTGTAGGTGTCAGGCTTCAGGTATAAGGTTTCAGGTTGTTTCTGGTGGAGGATCTAATGGGCGATGGGTATACGGTAGCGGTCGTCGGGGCCGGACTCGTGGGGGACAGGCTGGTCGCGGAGCTGAGGCGCAGGGACTTTCCGCTCCAGGAATTGCGGATCCTTGCAAGAAGCGCACGGACCGCGGTCCTCGCTGGGGAGACGTTCGTGGTCGGGGTGGCCGAGCCGGAGGCTTTCGAGGGGGTGGATCTTGCTTTCTTTGCGGGCACGGAAGGGGAGAAGGGGGCCGCCGTCCAGCTCGCCGATGAGGCGATCTCACGCGGCGCAGTCGTCATCGACAACGGCAGCGACTTCAGGCTCGACCCGAAGGTGCCCCTCGTCGTCCCCGAGGTGAACGTGGCTTCGCTCGAAGGCCACGAAGGCCTCATCGCCAACGCCAATTGCTCGACCACCCAGATGGTCGTCACGCTGGCGCCGCTCGCGCGTGAGTTCGGCCTGAAGAAAGTCGTCGTCTCCACTTATCAGGCCGTCTCGGGCGCAGGACGCAGCGGGGTCGAGGCCCTCGAGAACGGCAGGGAAGATGCGTTCCCCAGGCCCATAGTCGGGAACGCCATACCCCAGATCGGGGACGTCGGCGACGACGGTTACACCACCGAGGAGACCAAGATGCGGGAGGAGACTCGTAAGATCCTCTCTCTACCGGACCTTCCCGTGTTCGCGACCGCCGTCAGAATCCCGGTTCACACGGGCCACGCCGAGAGCGTCTACGTCGAGACGGAGCGCGAGGCTGGGCTCCCCGAGGTGCTCGAGGCGCTGGGAGCGGCTCCAGGCGTCTGGCTCGCTGACGACGCATCCGAGTTCCCGACGCCGCTTGAGGTCGCAGGAGAAGCGGGGACCTACGTCGGGCGGGTGCGCGTGGAGGGGCGGGTGATCCAATACTGGTGCGTGGCTGACAACCTGCTCAAAGGCGCGGCGACGAACGCCGTCCAGATCGCCGAGGCGCTCGTCGGCGTCCGCGCGCGGGTGTAGCACCGGCCCGTTTTGCGGAGGGTTCTGCCGGTCGCGTTATACTGTGGGCGCATACTGGCGTCTTCGGACCGGGAACAAGGAGGACACGAGTGCCGGAAGAGAGGAAGAGATCTTTCTGGGACAGGTTGTTTGGCCGCAATCAGCCTTCCGCGCGGGAGGAGAGGGTCGTCGAGTACATCATCCACCGCCTCGGCGAAGGGGCGCACCTTGGCGACGTGGTACAGGAGGAGTACGTGCGGCGCAACGCAACACCCCTCGAGATAGAGGAGATCTGTGCTGACCCCAGGCTCGTCGAGGCCGCCCGCGAGCATCTGAGGGAGGACTTCGGCTCGGGGGAACTCGACCCAGGTCAGCGACCTAGATAACCGCCTGCTCGGGCGGGACCGTAAGTCTATCCAGCCTGTATAATTAGGATTCGCGAGCACCTAAAATGGAGGCTGGATGCCGATCTACGAATACAAGTGTGAGAACGGGCACGTCTTCGACGTGATGCAGAAGCTGGCCGAAGACCCCCTCGCGTCCTGCGTCGAGTGCGGCGCACCGGTCAGGAAAGTCCTCCATCCCGTCGGTATCTCGTTCAAGGGCTCGGGCTTCTATTCCACGGACTACAGTAAAAAGGGTCCGAAAGAGGCCGCACAGAAGGATACCTCCAAGAGCACCAACGGGGATAAGGGATCAGGCTCCGAAGACAAGAAAAGCAAAGAGAAGCCGGCCGAGTCCTCCACCAGCCCAGGAAAAAGGGACTGAAAACGTGGCGCGTGGCGCCGGCCTGCCGCAGAGCCGAAGCCGCCAGGACGGGATCGTCAGACGGACACTCCGTGCTGTGGTGCTCGGGGTCACCTTCCTTTTCGTCGTCTCCGCCCTAATCGTCTCCTGCGCCCTCGTCATCTACACCGCGTGGCGCCACGACTTCAGCCGCGGACTCTTCGCATTACTCTTCGCAGTCCTTAGCGCACAGATCGCCCTCAACTGGTTTGTGTGGAAAGACGACGAGGAATAAGGCTACAGGCAGCAGGCTTCAGGTAAACCGCCCAACACCTGACCCCGTATTGCCCACGGACCACGCAGTATGCCCGTCTCAAGAACTGCTAGATTAGCACCTGCGAGCAGCCCTTGGGTCCTGAGTGCCCTCACCTGATACCTGATTAGAGCGGTAGTCAATGAAGTTGACCCACTCCTGAGCGCGTCTTGCAGCAGTATTGAACCACAGGACATTACGGCTTCATGGGAGGATACTTCCCAACAGAGAAGTCGGAGCCTAGGGATGCAATAGAGTGAGGCCACCTACCTGTTCGGAGTGGGCCTGTCCTCCGTCAACCGCTACGCTAGGATGGTTCCTGCCATCGTCAACTGAGGGCAAGGACAACCGAGGTGTAGAGATGGCGAAGATTGTGCTCCTCTACCGGACCAATCTCTCCCCAAGTGTAGTAACCTGCCCATGGCACGTCCGCGCCAACAGTTTGCCGAAACTGCCTTAGAAACTGCAACTTCTCCTGATCGCGGAGCATCATCTTGCCTCTGGTGGCACACTCGAACTGAAAGACGAGTTTGGGTTTCTCACCCTCAAGTTGGTCCTTGATCTGAGCGGCCATCCGATCAAGCCCAGTGGCGAGTTTCTTCTTGTCTCGGGTCGAGAACCAGAGGCTCGTGCCCTCGGAGACCTCCGTTTGCACGGTGATCGATCCGTCGGCCATCCTAACTGCAGGGTAGCCTCGACAAACGTACTCCTCGTCTTTCATGTAGCTGGGGGCTCTGAAACAGAGGGCAAGCGATATAGCGTAACGCATCCAGTCACGATCCTCAACGAGGGCACCCTCTGGTAGATACTCCTTGAGTACTTCTGTGGCGGGTTTACCGTCTATCTCGTAGATGACGTTTCCTTGGGAGCGCGTCACTATGCGCTCGCCACCTATCGGTATCAAGGTGTGGCTGATAGCCCAACCAGCGTGCGCCTCGCCCGAGAGCAGCGCGTAGGAGATACCATCCGAGATGACTTCGTCGTCGCAATATTGATAGGTTGGCCCCTCCCCGCTGAGGCTGGTGTTAGCGCCCCCGCCCCACAGTGGGAGGAACCGCTCGCTCGGGAGATTATCTTCCAACCCCGCAAAGAAGGTATAGAGGTTGTCTACGCGCCCGTCCGGGAAGACGAACAGGCCAATGGTCTCAGCAGATAGGTGGGGCAACAAGTCCTTGGCTACCCGCTTCCCGACGGCGCGCGGGTCGGCACTAAGTCCCGTCACTAATCCGTTGCGCCATCGCAACTGCTCCGAAGAGATAGCCGTAACCACCACAGAGAAGTTGGATTCATCTGCGTCGTCTCCATTTATCGTGCCCTCCGCCGAACAACCGCTTAGGGGTGCGCCTCCGGTAGTCTCGCGAACAGCCCGCACCAAGGAGTGCTGCTCGTATCCGATAGAGCCGAACATGAGCACGAAGTCCGGTTTGCTGACCCCCGCCTTCTCGAGTGCTTGCTCTGCGGCCTCACGACCCGCTACGTTGGGATTGTGATGCCGACTCATGCCGACACCAGCTTTGGTAGCCATGAAGCACCTCCTGCTTGATACGAACACATCTTAGCTTAGGAGAGGTTGAGCAGCATCTCGCAGCCATCCAATCTGCCCCCAACATAGGGCAGATTGGTAGTCGTCTGGCTAACTTGATCTGGAGCCGTCAATGAAGGCATAGTCGCAGCGAGGCATGTGCCTGTGGCGTGCATACGGGTCAATGTCATCGCATTGCGCTGTAGGAGCGGCGGAAAGGACCAGGCGGGGAGGGTATCAGGAGTTCATGCCCCCGGCCTGCTGCCAGAGGCGGGTCGGCCTGGCCTCGATGCGGGTACAAGGCGTTTCTAGGGCTCCTGTAATATCGTTGGGGCCTCTGGGCCCTCGAAGGTCCGCTCTGCGGCCAAGAACGCGTTGGAGGCGGCTTTGAGCCATCTTCGCCTGCAAGCCAGAGACTAGAGTGACTCCTCTGCGGTTTAGGAGAGGGATGTTCTACCTTCGCCTAATGGTTGGTCCCGTGCTGAGAAACAATCGAACCTCTCGGTGGGCGACAACCCGGCCACGTGAATCCTCCCATGTCCCGACGAGAACCTCTTCGAGGATCTGGCTGACGAGATAATGGCGCGAGGCGGAGTCGGCGTCTCGGACGGCAGGCAACGACGACCGACGTTCTGTGCCGATCCTGCGTTGTAGCCAGGACACGCCGGCCTCGGCAGCCAGGACCGCCACGCCCACCACCAGCGCCTTGCCCGCAAGGTCTAGCTTGGAGGGCCATGCGCGATCGGCCTGGACAGGGCTGTGCTCCTGGCGCGTGGCAAGTTGCTCGCCGCTCTTCAGCTGGACGCCGCACGACCCGCAGAAACGGTTTGTCGGTGGGTTGTCCTGGCTGCATCGCGGGCATGGAACCTCCTGCTCGGTCATGTTCCTCTCCTCCTCTTCGAGGCGCTCCACCGGTCTTTTATACCAACGCGGATCGAAACGCGCGTACAAGCCAATTTAAAGGCTCGCAGCAACGCGTTAGGCCCTACGTCCGCCGAGGAAGTGATCCTCGGCTACAAATGTGTTCAAGGCGGCTTTGAAGGGACCTCGGTCGGTAAGGAGGTCACGATAGGGAGGAGAAAGATTTCAGTAAACGTCTCAAAGTACCGACCGCATCGCCCGCAAGACCTGTAAGGCGCTAGTTTGCAGGGCTTTCTTGCGGTCGCTACCAAGCATCGTCTACCGACGGCGAGATACCATTACCGACCGCTCCCGAAAATACCGCCCGCGGATCGATCGCCTGGAAATGAGCCGTTTTGCAGCTCTTTCACCTTCCTTTAGCTCGCTGCGGTCGGTGCGGGCTATACATTACGGGCTTTCCCCGTTGCACTGCGATACCCTCGACAGAAGATGCACGAGGCGACTGTATATGCTATTTTGGGCACAAATGAGCTTCGCACCTCGCCAAGAAGAGAAGAGCGTCGAGCTGCCTAAAGGCTACAAGCTGGAAGCGACTGGTAACAATCTGCTGCTCAAAAGGCCTAACGGATTCCTTATCACAGCGTTTGGGGAGGAGATGGCGACGGACAGCATACTACGCGTAGCCGAAGCGGACGAGCGGTACCTAAGAGCCGTGGAGCGCCAGGAGAGGTTCGGCTCGGCGGCGGATTCGGAGACCGTGCTCTTGTTTGCCGCGGATGTTAGGGAAGCCCGCACGGTGTTTCTCTCAGCGCTGGAGGCGGCCTACCGGGCGTGAGGAGATCTCCCCAGCGAGCACTCGCCTTGGCCGTTGCCCGACGAGACGTGAGCCGCACCGCCCATCAATTAACGCGTATTTATGCGTGGGGTTAGACTCTAAAGAGCCGAGGACCGGTCTCCTACGCTACTAAGTCTTCTCCAGATGGCCGTAGGCTTAGGGACCAAGAGACGCCCACGATGTGATCGGCGTATAGGGGCACGCGCTAATACGCGCTAACTCAACTGTTCACCCCTGTCCGAAGCTACGCTGGATCTCCAGCGGCTAGGCCGGCGAAGATGTGGTCGGCCAGGGCGTCGGTGAAACCGTTGTCGAGCGGGGCGTGGCCGACAAGCATCCGGTAGTAGATGGGCCCGTAAAGGACGTCGACGGCCACCTCCAGGTCGATGTCCTCTCTCAGCTCGCCGCGCTCGATGCCGAGCTCGAGTATCTCCCTGGCCTCTGCCCGCCGTACCAAGAGCCAGCGAGAACGAAGCGCCCCGGCAAGCTCCGGGTCGGATTGACCCTCGGCTATCAAGGCGGCCACCGTACGCCCTATCTTGCCGCTGAACGCTTCTGCGAGCCTGCGCATGTGGATCCGGATATCCTCCCGCGCATGACCCGTGTGCGGGAAGGGGACCTCGGAAGAGACGGTCGAAAGGAAGCCATCCATCACGACCGCCGCTCTGTTGGGCCACCAGCGGTAGATCGTTGCCTTTGAGACGCCGGCTCGCTCCGCGATCGCCTCCACCGACACCGCGGCGAACCCCTCGCTCTCTAGCAGTTCGTTGGCTGCTTGCAGGATCGCGCGGTGTGCCCTCTCGCTGCGAGGTCGGCCCAGTGATCGGGCTTGCGGGTCATTCTTAGCTGCTTGCTTCACGTCCGCATACTAGCAGCCAGCGGTGGCGGGGAGTGAGGGGAATTACTAGACTAAACGTTTCGTTTTGTTATTCTCACCCGAATGACAACAAAGTGAGTGAGGCGCACAGCGTACATGACGAAAGCCAACAGGCTATGAAGAACGTACTAAGGGACGCGCCCGCCACGTCGCTCACAACCGACGAACGAGTCGGGGCAGGACGCAAGGACGAACGGTCGAAGGCGACTACCCATTCTACGGAACTCTTCTTGCTGGGAGCGGTTTTCCTGTTGGGCACCAACCCCGTGGCCGTCAAGTACGCCGTCTCCGCCTTTGCCCCTTTGCCCTTCGTGGCCCTGAGGTTCACGGTGGCGGGACTGCTGCTCCTAGCTGCCGTACGTTTGTTCTTGGGACCTGGAGGAGGTGTCGAGCGGAAGGACCTATTGGCCATGATGGGGGTAGGCGCGTTAGGCGTCGGGGCGACGAATATGCTCTTCACGTCTGGCGTGGACCTCACGAACGCCTCGGACACTGCCCTAATCTACGCAGTTGTTCCGGTGTGGGGCATGATCCTGGGCTCCGTATTGGGGTTGGAGAGGCCAACCTTGAGGGGCATCCTCGGGGTGGGGATAGCCTTCCTCGGCATCATCGTCGTCGTGTACGGGGGGTTGGGCGGAAGCGGCTCGAGCCTAGAAGGAAATCTCCTGGTCCTGGGAGCCACGGTGTGTTGGGGGTCGTACACTGTACTTTCACTGCCCCTCCTCGAGAAGTACTCGCCGTTGGTGGTCGCGGCCTATACCATGCTCTTCGGAGGTCTGGCCGCCTTACCGTTCGCTTTGCCAGGCTTTCTTAGCGTGGATTGGGATGTGATGAGCGTCGGTGTGTGGGCGGCGGTCGCCTACTCGACCGTCCTGGTCGCCGCATTCGGGTTCTTCGCCTGGCAGAAGGGAGCTTCCCTACTAGGGGCCAACAAGGTGCTCGTTTACCAGTACCTCATCACCTTTGTCGGGGTCACCTCGGGCATCGTGCTCTTGGGAGAAGGGCTGGGGGTCGAGAAGATCGTTGGAGGGGCGATCATCCTCCTTGGCGTGTACCTAACCCGGCGTCAGTAGTGAGAGCCGTATGCTCGTCCCTCCTCCGATCTCGCGCAGAGACCAGGAAGGGGTACCGTTTCTTTCCGCCGCAACTCCCTCCCTTAGGAGCGGCGGAAAGAAACCAGCTGGGGAGGGGTAGTCAGGAGGTTCGACCCCCGGTCCTCTATATGGCCCGGTCGGCCTGCCCTCGATGCGGGTACAAGCCGTCTTGAAGGCTCGCAGCACCCCTTTAGGCCCCACGTCCCCGAGCGCCTGACCTTCGGCTACGAAGGCGTTTGAGGCGGCTTTGAGAACGTCTAGTCGATGCGGCTGAACTGCGGAGAAGGCAATGGCGTTAGTCTTGCCCGAAGAACATAGCAAAGTACCGACCGCATCGCCCGCTTCGTGGGTAGTACTGCTATTTGCAGGATAATTTGCGGTCGGTATTGACTGCCATCATCTACCGCGGAGACGGCTTTATCGCCCGCAACCCGCCGATAGCGACCGCGGATTGAACAGACAAGAATCGCCCGTTTGGCGGGTCTTTCTCCTCGATGAGAATGGTCGCGGTCGGTGCGGGCGGTATCTTGTGAGCTTCGGTGGTATCCTGCTGATCCTCATATTCCGGGGGATTACCATGAACCACACAGGACTTGCTCTTATCTGGAAGGATGAAAACGTGACGACGGAACTCCAGACGGCACTCTCGGCGGTCAAGGAAGCGGGCGAGGTGCTGCACAAAGGCTTCGGCTGGCAGCACTCCGTCAGGTACAAGGGTGAGGTTGACCTTGTCACGGAGGTGGACGAGCGAGCAGAGCAGGTGATCAGGGAGAGCCTTCTCGGAGCTTTTCCCGCCTATGGGATGCTGGCCGAGGAGGGAGGAACGCTCGAGGGCGAGGAGAACGCCCGCTGGATCGTAGACCCCTTGGACGGCACCACCAACTACGCCCACGGGCTGCCGCTCTTCTGCGTCTCCCTAGCGCTCGAGAGGGCCGGAAAGGTGGTCCTGGGGGTGGTTCACGACCCCATGAGAGAGGAGACCTACGTCGCCGAGCGTGGAGGAGGCGCCACCCTCAACGGCGAGCCAATAAGGGTGTCCGATACCGAGGAGCTGATCCAGGCACTGATCGCGACAGGCTTCCCCTACGACCGCCCAAAGATACCCGAGGCCCTAGATCTCTTTGGGCGCTTCGCGACCATAACCCGAGGGATGAGGCGCCTTGGCTCCACCGCGCTCGATCTTTGCTATGTGGCCGCGGGCAGGCTAGACGGTTATTACGAGCGCGGCATCTGGGCGTGGGACATAGCAGCCGGGGGTTTGATCCTGGAGGAGGCCGGCGGCAAGGTAACGAACTATCGGGGAGGCATTCTGGATCTAGAGGGCAGGGAAATAGTAGCGAGTAACGGCACGCTGCATGCCGCCATGACGAAGCTGACAGGCGAGGACATGCGAGGTTAGTAGATCATACCGATTCATTCCGCCGCACCTAAGGGAGGGAGTTGCGGCGGAATGAATCGGGGATGATCAGCGCATGTGCTAGGAGTCGTTTCAAGGGTGCACGAGTCGGGTTATGGAGGATCCCCCTGCCGCAGAAGTTCGGCAATGCCTTCGACTTGGGCGACTAGGGATTGGACGATAGAGTGGAGGCGGGGACGGCGCAAGAGGTCTTGCTGGACGATCCTGGCTTCTTGCGCGAGATCGCAGAGAGGGTGGTGCAGCAAATCCCTGCAACACATGAATATCTCTGGTGAGCCTCCTTCAAGGGTATGCTGGTCTGCGCAAAATCAGGATGTGGGATAAGCTATAGGTCGCTAGAGACAGCAGCACGGAGGCCACACGAGAGCGCCTGGACGTAGACGACGCAGCGGCGGAGACCGAAGCTATGGACACGCGCCCAAAGTCAGAGCGCGGCCCGCCGCGACGCTCGAGGCCGGCCAGGAAGCTCTGTCTCGGGCGGCTTGGGAGGAGGCCCGCGCTCACTTTGAGGCGGCACTAGAGCGGGAAGAGACGCCGGAGGCTCTGGAGGGCCTGAGTTGGGCGGCTTGGTGGCTCAGCGACGCTGCGGTCACCTTTGACTCTCGCGAGCGCGCCTACCGCCTGTACCAAGCCAGGGGTGATCGGCGCGGGGCTGCCCGGATGGCGATCTGGATAGCCCACGATTACATCCACTTCCGAAGTGAGCTGGCGATCGCAAACGGGTGGCGCCAACGGGCTCGTCGGCTCCTTGAGGGGTTGGATCCCGTACCTGAACATGGCTGGCTCGCGCTAATTGAGGGTCAGGTTGGCCTGGAGTTGAACGAGAACCCGACGTTGGGCAAGCGGCTGGGTAGGGAGGTCTCTGAGTTCGGTCGGCGTCTGAGCGTAATCGACCTCGAAATGCTCGGCCTGGCGATGGAGGGCCTCGCCCTGGTGAGCGAGGGACAGGTAGATGAGGGCATGCGGTGCCTGGACGAAGCCGCGGCGGTGGCGATGAGTGGTGAGGTCGAAGAGATCATCACGATGGGATGGACCTCCTGTTATCTGATCAATGCTTGTCAGCGCGTGCGCGATTATGACCGGGCGGCGCAGTGGTGCAAGAAGATGGAGGAGCTCTCCGAGCGCTTCAGTTTCCGCTACTGGTTGGGTATCTGTCGTACCAATTATGCGGTGGTTCTCATGGGGCGCGGGGCGTGGAAAGACGCCGAAGCCGAACTCGAGCACGCCATAGAGGTTCTCGCAAGCAGCCGACCCCCAATGGCAGCAGAAGGCATCGTAAGGTTGGCCGAGCTCAGGCGCCGCCAGGGTCGCCTGGACGAAGCAACCGAGCTGTTCGCGCAGGCTGAGTGGCATGTTCTAGCGCTCCTGGGTAGCGCCGAAATTGCCCTGGATCGGGGCGACCCCAGGAGCGCTGAAGACTTTCTGGAGCAGTTCCTGCGGCATGTGCCACCGGAGAACAAGACCCAGCGAGCGGCGGTTCTGGAACTGCTCGTACGAGTTCAGAGTGCGCTCGGCGAACGCGCAGGAGCGGCGGCCACTCTGAACGATCTGCGGGAGATCTCGACCACGGTTGCGACGCAGCCGCTGTGCGCGTCGGTCAACTTCTCCGAGGGCGTCGTCGCTGCCGCCGACGGTGATTACGAGACTGCTCGACAAAGCTTCGAGGATGCGGTCAACCTCTTCCAGCGTATCGGCGCCCCGTACGAAACTGCCCTAGCACGTACCGAACTCGCCAGTACTCTCTCGGCTCTCGGCCGCTCTTATCCCGCCGAAAAGATGGCCCGCGCCGCTCTCGAGTCGTTTCAAGAGCTCGGAGCCTCCCGGGAAGCGGATCGTGCAGCCGCCCTTGTACGGCGGCTGAATACACCTGAGCGCACGCGCGAGACGCTTTCTGGTCTAACACATCGCGAACTCGAGATCCTGCGTCTGATGGCGCAGGGCATGAGCAACCAGGAGATCGCCACCAGTCTCGTTCTCAGCAAGCATACCATCCACCGCCACGTGGCCAACGTCCTCGGCAAGCTGGGGGTCTCATCTCGTGCCGCCGCGGTCGCGCAAGCGGCCCGGCACGACCTCCTCTGAGTCTACTGCGTCCGTCAGTCTGATCTCTGTGGCCCGTTCGGGCCATCTTTTTGCGTGCCTGGAACATGGCCCGGACGGGCGAAGTCGTTTCTTTCTACTCCCGGTTGAATGGAGCATGCAAGCTCTGGCGGGACACGAGAGAAGGTGGTGAACGATGAAGGAAGACTGTTTCTGCGACAGACGGGGCGAGATAACGGATCGAGAGCCGATTCTGGACGAGTCCGGAAGGTGAACACTCACGTGCCGGAGCTGCGACCACACCGACTACCTCGAATGGTTCTCAGAGGAGCCCGGTCTCGTCCTCCGGGGCGAAGCCAAACCCCGTCGCGAACTTTCGGTTGGGCAAGGGCGGTTCGCAGCCTGATGACCCTGCCGAAACAAGGATAGGAGGTGGGTAGAGGGCACGGATTCCAGATCATTGGCCAGTAGCCAGACCAAGCAACAGGGTTGTTTGTAGACAACGAGCAGGCGAGAAAGGAGAAACTCATGCCATTGATCCAGATAAAGCTGATCGAAGGGGTCTTCACCGCCGACCAGAAACAGCAGATGATCGAGAAGGTCACCGATGCGATGGTCTCCGTTGAAGGGGAGAACATGCGCCCCTTGACCTGGGTCCTCGTGCAGGAGGACGTCAAGAGCGGAGATTGGGGTATCGGCGGGCAGGGCGCCACAGTCGAGGCGGTTAGAGAGATCGCCTCTGGTAGGGCGAAAGCCCCCACGGCCGGCTAGGAAACGTCTCACGCACAGTGACCGGGCTCTGCGCCAAGCAAGTCCGGCGCAGAGCCCGGTGACGAGGAGGTCAAGCGTGATCAAGAGTAGTCGGGGCAGAACCTCAGGGGAGACGGGGGTGGGGTAGGCAGGAGATTCGACCCCCGGTCTGCTACCGAAGGCCCGGTCGGCCTGACAGGGGTGTGCGTAGAAGTTGCTTTGAAGGCTCGACCAACTCATTAAGCCCCAAGCCGCCGAGCATTGGCTCCTCGGCTACAAAGGCATTTGAGGCGGCTCTAACAGCGGTACTCATAAGGGTTGACCTTGCGGCCGGTAGCCAGCGTGGAAGAACCAGCTCGCGGCATCTTCGATCGTGACGGCCGCCAACGCTCGGGCTATCGCCCCTATCAACGCCTCGCGCACGCGTGCGCCAGCCTTACGCACGAGGTGCTTTATCTTGCTGAAGGCCTCCTCTATGGGGTTCAAATCCGGCGAGTAGGAAGGCAGGAACAGGAGGTCGGCGCCCCTGGCCTCGACGAGCTCCCTCACCCATTCGGTCCTGTGCGCACCTAGCCCATCGAGCACCACCACCTGTCCCTCAGAAAGAGACGGCGCAAGGAAGTGTTCGACGTAGGCTTCGAAGGCCGGGGCATCCGTGGCTCCCTCTATGGTCATCGGCTGGCCCATCGCTCCCTCTAGGGTTATCGCGGCGATGAGGGTGGTGTTCTTGCCGCGGTTTGTGGGAACCTTGCCGTAGGCCCTCTTCCCTTTGGGAGCCCTGGCCCTGAGGCGCGTCATGGAGGTGTTGAAGCCGGATTCGTCCACGAACACGAGGCGTCTAGCGTCGAAGCGAGAAGCGAGTCATCGCCACAAACCCCTCGCCTCCTGGTCGCGCTCTGTGGCTATCTTGGCCTTTTTTTGAGCGGCCATCCGCCATCGGGCAAGCCGGCTATGGCCCTACCGATGGTGGAGGTGGATACCTCCTCCCCGAAGTGCTCCCCGAAAGCCTCGCGGTGCTCCTCCAGGGTGAGGTCGTCGTTGGCTTCAAGGTGCTTGGGCAGCCACTCTTTGAGCATCACCCCTTTCCTAGAAGGCCTGCCGGGGATCGGTTCGGGCTCCACGTCCCCGGTCTCCCTACGCCTCTTGAGCCAGCGCTTTATGGTGGGCATCGACACCGAGAAGGTCTTGGCGACCTCCTCCCTGGGTGTTCCGGCATCCACGGCCGAGAGCACCCTGAGTCTCAGATCCTTCGAATACGGTTTCATGCCCGGAGGCTAACATACATAGCTCAATATTTACGGGCACCGCTGTGAGGACACTTGGATCGCCCACGGCACCGCTGTCGAATACCCGGACGCCATGCGGGAGGCCTGTCGGGAGGCTGCTCGCCGGCGAGTGGAGGATGAGCATGGAGGACGCCTTTATTCTCCTCAGTATTCGGGGCGACGTTGGCGTTGCTCAGGCCTGCAAGCCTTCCCCCTTCGCTAGCATAGCCAGGGTCGTGCTACCCAAACTCGACGCAATCCCTGCTCCGTTCCGCACCTGAGTCAATCCAGTGATGAGCAACGGCGGAGCCAGGTGCAGTGGCACTAGGGTCGGCCACCTCCGACTGCATTAGTACGTCATTGCGTACATAGCTTCAAAGGGCATGCCTCTGCTATGGGGTGAAATGTACGATAGGGTTGCAGCCTGGCAACCCTATTCAGAGCGTCGGTCGCCGACGGGTGGGAAGCATGTAGACTACGACTGGCTTGAAATAGAAACTGCGACTTGATATTCGCGTACTTTTGACACCACTTCTGACACCACTCAGAGCGCTACACGCAGAAACCCAGGGCAACTACTAGCAAAGAAAACGGCTTAGGTAAGCCTATTCTGCGACATACGGCAACATCTGGAAACAGGTGTCGGCGGATTGTGGCTCCGAAGGTCGCGGGTTCGAGCCCCGTCGGTCACCCTCCCGTATCCCGCATAGGTAAGGTGAACCCGCAGAATAGGGCCGCGGCTTGGCGTTTGTGTCGGGCGTTTATCCCTCGTAATGAGGGGGTCGCCTTGAGGCCACTTCCCTGCGGTAGGTAGGTGGATTCTCTGTAAATCGGCTCACTCTAGGCTTGGAAACGAACCTCGTCACGTTTGTCTTGACGCATAGGAGACGGTGGTGCTGTAGAGTGATGTCATGACAGAAGGGGCAAGGAAGCAAGGCAGAGGGATCGGTGGGATGAGCTACCGCGTCGCCGCTTGGCTCGCTTGGTCGTTATGTGCCGTGAGCTTGGCTCTTGTGGTTCTGGGGTTGCTGCTGACCGTCCTCGGTTCGTCCATGGCATTAACGTTTTACTGGACGAAGTGGCGTGACCTAGCCATCCTTCTCGTCGCGATCATCGGCGCTCCCCTCCTTGGAGGGCTCATCGCCTCGCATCGACCAAGGAACCCCTACGGATGGTTGTGGTGCGGGCTAGGGCTGGGCGCCGCTCTCTGGATGTTTGCACAGACGTACTATACCTTCGCCATGACGGTGGGCGCGGGATCACTGCTCGCTCGTAACCTAGTCCTCTTTGTCGGAGCATGGGTGGGATGGGTGGTGGTGGCCACCCTCATACCTTGTGTCTTGCTGCTGTTTCCCGACGGTAAGCTGCCGTCGCGACGCTGGAGATTCCTGATGTGGCCCGTCGTGGCGGCGGGGGCAGTCTTATTGATCTCCGGACTATTCGCCAGCGGCCTCAGCCCCTTTGCACCGACCTTTAACCCCTTTGCCGTAGGGGGAGTCATTGGCGAGGTCATCACCGGCATCCGTGATGTCGGAATGCGAGTTTTCTTGATCGCCGTCATCCCTGCCGCGCTGTCGCTCGTTTTTCGGTTCCATCGCGCTGGTGGAACCGAGCGCCAGCAGATCAAGTGGCTCGCCTATGCCGCCGTGCTCTTCGGTTCCATCATCTCGATAGGCGTGCTCGGATACGAGGATCTATTCAGCAGGACGCTCTCGACCTTACACGTGGCCGTGGGCTTCAGCAGGACGCTCTCGACCTTACTCGTCGCCTTGGGCTTCGCCGGTCTTTACATTGCCGTGGGTGTGGCCATCCTCAAGCACCACCTCTACGCCATAGACGTCGTCATAAATCGCACTCTCGTCTACGGTTCCCTCACGGCGGTGCTGGCTGCCGTGTATCTAGGTGGAGTACTGGTCCTGCAGTACGTCTTTCGGGCGCTAACTGGGGAAGAGTCACAGTTTGCGGTAGTGGCATCCACGCTGATCATCGCGGCCCTTTTCATCCCGCTAAGAAGGCGCATTCAGAGCTTCATAGACAGGCGCTTCTATCGCAGGAAGTACAATGCCGCAAAGACCCTGGAATCCTTCTCAGCTAAGCTCAGGGACGAGACAGATCTGGATGCCTTAAGTAACGATCTTGTGGGAGTGGTGAGGGAGACGATGGAACCTGCCCACGTCTCTCTGTGGCTGCATCCCGACACGGCCTCCAAGGGCAAGCAGGCAGGCTAGCATCCCCTCAGTTGCTGGACGGCGGGATTCTCCGAATGACAGCTTCGGGCTATCAAACGTCGTAGGGTAAGGAGGGTGATGTCGTCCTCCTGCTTCCAGTCTCTCCGGTGAATGAGTGAAGTTCCTCCTGGAGTAAGTTACTCAGCGACGCCGCCTCGTCGTGCTCCGCGACGAGCCTCCGTAGCCTCGGAAAGCCGAACATCTCACCATAGAGGTTGTGCGCCTCCACCAGTCCATCGCTGTACAAGAGAGTAATCTCATCTGCCTCGAGCACCATCTCCTTTTGCTCGTAGCTCATTCCCAGCGTAAGGTCTAAGGGCATCCCCTGGCCCTGAGTTCTTCGGCATCGCCACCATGCCACAGGTAGGGCAGGTCGTGGCCCGAGTTGGCGTATCGCAAGCTACCGCTCTTAGGGTCGAGGACGCCATAGAAGCATCTCTCGGCCTACCCTTGCGCCGCCGGCTTCCCCTGCTTCTTCGCTGCCGCCCAAGCCTCCTGTAATGCTCGGGCCTGCTCTGCGGGTGACCTACTACCGTTTAGGACCTCCTGGAAACCGAAGAACATCACCTCGTTGAAGTTCTGTGGGGTCAGGACGTCAATGTTGTAGCCGAGGGCTCCGACCTCCGTCGATTTCGACACGTCCTGGAGAACCGCCCTGAACAGCTCGGGGACATCGAGTCCCGCCTGATCGAACGGGTGCGCCGGAATCGTTAGCAACTTTTCGGTCAGCAGCCGAGCAGTGTCGTTCTGCAACACGTAGTCGATAAACGTGATCGCCCCTTCGGAGTTCGTCGCGTTCTTGGCCACGAACAGGCCTGTCCCTGTCCCAGCCGCAGGCGCGATATCAGAGCCGTCTATGGATGGGAACGGGAAGAAATCGACCTCGAAGTTCTGGACCGTCTCGCCGATCGCCGAAATGAGCCAGGTGCCGGTTGGCAGCATAGCTGCGTTGCCTTCGTAAAAGAGCGAATTGGCGTCGTCGTAGGTGATGGCGTTTACGCCTTCTGGGTAGTAGCCGCTCTCCACGAAGTCCCTGAACATCAGATCTATGGCTTTCTCCACCTCGGGAACGTCCCACCGGCCGTCCCCGTAGAGGATCTCGTCCAAGCCCTCCCTTCCAAGCAGGTTGCTGACCCCCATGCTGAACAGATGGCCGGCAGGCCACCGCTCCGAATCGCCGAACGCGATCGGGACCTTCCCCTGCCCTTTGATATCGTCGGCAATCTCTCTGAGCTCATCCACGGTCTTTGGTGCCTCGGGCACGAGATCCTTGTTGTAGTAGACGATCATCTCCTGGAGTAGGTTGGGGACGCCGTAGACTGTGCCGTCGTAGGTGACCTGCTGCTTGGCCCAGTCGTAGATCTCCCAGCCGTTTTCCTTGTAGGCTTTCTCCAGAGAACTCAGGAGTCCCGCGTCTTGTAGTACGCCGGCGAAGCCAGGTCCGGTACCGTAGTTGAAAACGTCGGGGGGCTGCCCGGATTGCAACCTGGTCTTTACGACCGTGAGCAGATCATCCGGAGCAACCGTCTCGCGCTCAAGGGTATATTTCGGGTTCTGTTCTTCGAACCTGTTGACTTGTATTTCTATTGCCGTTCTCTCCAGGTTGGTCGTCTCTGGGGTCTCGGTAAGGTACTTGATGACCTCACCGCCTCCCTGGCCCCCGCCGCAACCCGTGGTGCCTAGAAGCGCTGCACCCGCGAGCCCAGCGCCACTGAGCCTAAGGAAATCTTTGCGGCTTACCGCTCTGGTCGCCCGCGGCATCTGCTCCACCTTCCATCTTAGAAGCCCTCAGGAGACAAGAAGAGTCCGGGTTGGTCGGTGATGCCCAACTGGCCTAAGAGCGAGAGCTGATCCCAGTAGGTCCACTCCCGGACGATCTTGCCATCCCTCACCTCGGTGAGCAACGCGCCCGACACCCTCACTCTTCGCCGGGTCGGGGGGATGGTCTCTCCCGTGACGGTAGCAAGTCGTTCGGCATGGGTACCGCTTGCCATCCAGTGGATGAAGACGTGATCGCCCTCGGCGAGGACGTGAAGCACCTCTAAGTGGATGTCTGGAAGGGCCGTCACGAAGCGCTGCTGGTACCCCATACTCCTGGTCTTGTTTAGGGGGATGGACACACCTGGATGTTCTGCGATGTAGTCCTCTGCTAGATGCCGCGACCACAGGCTCAGGTCGCGGGCGTTAAGTGCTTCGAGCAAGCTCAGCGCGATCTCCTTGTTTTCTTCCGAGGACATAAGAAGAGGCCTCCTTCCGCCTGCGTTTCTGGTGATCTAGCCAACGCTCACACTCCGCATGATGGCACCAACCGAAGACTGCTGCATCCGCGAAGGCTTTATTCACCTAAGTGCCTAGTACTACTTCGTTAATTACTCGAGAGCTGGTAAAAGAGTCCTTCTTGAAGGGTCCCTGATAGACAAAAGTCGTTCTGTAGGTCCCGATTTCGGCGCCTTTCGACCCGAAAAGTCCTAGAATCCGGGGTCGTTCTCTACCGATCTAGCGGCCATCTACGGCCGAGCAGCGATCTAACGAAGTAGTACTAGAAGAAGGCGTGTTCTCGGAAGTCCAGAGCCAGTACCCTGCATAGGACCGGGGCTATGCAGGTGGAGAATAGCCTATTTGCCTTGCTCCTTAGCTTGTTGCCAGGTACAAGATATTGGGACAGTGAATCTATGCCCGCTGCGGCGAGAATCACCGCACACCTTGTGCTGGCACGGAGCCATTCGTGAACGACAGGGTGGTGGAGGATAGTAGTGAAAAGCGAGTGGCCGATCCCTTGATCCGCAAACCCCCGCAGAAAATCCATGGTACGAGTTGAGCCTGCGATCGTGACGCGTACCTCTGGGTTGGACCGGAGGTTTAGGTACCATGCTGGGTGCCGGTCATCGCCGCCGAACGAGGCCACAAGCACCAAGCGCTCGCCGTCGACGATTGGAGCCGAGAGCATCGTCGAGCGTTCCTTACCCGACCTGCGTCCGATAGTGACGAGTTCGATGATGGGCATCCCGAAGGCTCTGCCGAAGATCCGTCCCTTAGAGAAGTTGAAGATCGCCCGGTGAATACCGGTGCCCACCTTGTAGAACGTGTCTTTGGGTGTCATGCGACTATGTCCAATTCCCTGAGAGTATCCTATCTGGGAAGCCAATAGCGCTTCTCTCATCTACCTCAACGGATTATTGCTGTTCGTTGCCGGTCATTTGATAGTCCGTGTGCACAATCGTTGGACGCGTAAATGGCCTCAGAGAGCCGCCAGAATCGACGGTGGAACTCCTCGGGGGTCGGGGCAGGTGTCTTGCTCTCCGGCACCTCGCAGCTAGCTAGGCGCTCTGCTGGACCTCTGGATAACAATCTCACCCTGCTTGCGCACGAGGATGTACTCTGTGCTTAATAGCTCGCTCCGCTCACCTTGGTAGGTGTAACGTAAGGGCGCACTCTCGGGCAGGAAAAGCAGGAGCTGGTGGGTGGTGTCTGCGTACTCCTTCTTTGCCTTCTTCAGGGCGTTCTCGTGTTGCCGAAGCCCATTCTCGTAGCGCTGCCTGCGGTGGTGGTAGTCGAGGAAGGTATCCAAATTCTCGAACTCGTTGGGAACTTCGGGAGGCGTATTGGCTGCCCTGTAGTCTTGGAGCCGCTTATCAGCGTCGTTCTGGTCCTCCCGGGCTTCTATGAGTTGGCCGAGAATGCTCCGTACATCCTTGTCAAAGTCTTCTGTCATATCCTACTCCTCATCCAGCGAACATCCTACATTTCCAGCTCTTGCCGCCTTGTCCCTGAGCGGTTACGTGAGGGGGCCCAGGATCATATCCTTGGATTGCTTCGCCAGTAACGGCCACACGTTGGTCAACGCTCCACAATATGACGGTTGTTTATTCCTGGCCAGTTTCGACGGCGAGGATTCTGCCATCCGAGGACTTTATGTCTCCCTAGCCTTCTTTGCGGCGTCAATCCAGGGCTGGACGACGCTACGATTGTCCTCGAGCCACGCCTTGACGCCCGCCTCTGGATCTCCGGTCTCATTGATGTCAGTCTCCATCTGGTTGATCTGCTCCTTGCTGAGCGAGATGGATTTGATGAGTTCGTAAGCTACGGGATCGTCCTCGGAGAGGTTCTCGTTGACTATGGAGGAGATCTCCGCCGAGTGGTTGAAGCGACCCTGGAGGTCTCTAGGGTCCTTTAGGTAGCGAATGTCGTAGCGGATATTCATCCAGTGTGGGGACCACCCGTAAAACACGATCGGCTCGCGCGTCTTATATGCTTTGTCCAGCTCGGAGAGCATCGCGGAGGTGCTGGATTCGACCAGTTTCATATCCAGGTGGTAGCCGGGGATGACTTTATCCGCTATCTGGGGCATAACAGCCGAGCCTGGCTCTATTCCGTTGATTATGTCCGTCCCCGCATGGTCGAGCTTCGACAGGCTCTGGACGTCCATGTAGTAGGGTACGGCGATGCCCTGCTCAGTCTTTCCCTCGAACCAAGGGTCGAGATGCTCGACGTCGTTCTCGACTTCGCTCAGGTACTCTTTCTGGTTCGGTATCCACACATCTTGAAAAGCGTCGAGTTCGCCTCCGGCGACGCCCGTGTAGACTTGCTTTAGGACCGCTTCATCTGATCGGTGTAGTTCGACCTCATAGCCGAATTGCTCTTCGAGCAAGACCTTCGTCAGGGTAGAGACCGCCACGTTCTCGTCCCAGCCTATATAGCCGAGCGTGAGTTGCTTGCCTCCTGAGACCGCCCCCAACCCGCTGCAGCCTGCGGCCAACATCCCGACCGTCAGGAAGAGCAACAGAATCGGCAGCCTTCTGTAAGTCTTTACGTGCATACTTCTTGTCTCGATCCTTTCGATCCTGTTTGGTTGTCCCATCTGCCACAGTCACCACTCTACTGTACTATCGTCTCCTAAGCGTTACGAATTCGAGTCGAGTGGTGAGCGGACCTCTGGGAATCCGTACTTCCAGGCAGTTGGGTGAACTAGAGAGTAGCCAGGCTTCGTAACGCTCTCCGTAACGAGCTCGAGACGCTAGCAGTGTAGGATAGGAGAAAAGGACGCAGAGATGGTAGCGACCGCTCACAGACGAAGGATGGATTGGCAGTGAACCTAGGAGAGAACCTATCCGAGAGGGTACTCCACCAGGAATCATGAAGCCTCGCGGGCGGGTGTCGCGTGGGTAGAGTGAACGCCGGCTTGCAGGCGTTGCGGCGGGGGTACGACCGTATCGGGCAGCACCTACGCCGCAGTGGAGCAGCCTACGGAGTGCTGCTCATCTCACTCCTCCTTACGGCTCTAGCCTACTACTACGTGCGCCAGAACGTCGAGGCACAGAACCGTCTCCGGTTCGACGAGGCCGCCCAGGCCACCCAAGAGGCCATAGAGCGCCGCACCAAAGCCTACCTTGATGCTATGTTTGGTGCCCGCGGGCTCTTCTACGCCAGCGAGTCGGTTACTCGCAAGGAGTGGGACAACTACGTAGAGGGCATAGAGCCGGGCGATCGTTTCGAGGGCCTCCAAGCACTAAGCTATGCCGAGCGTGTGGAACCAGATGAGAGAAAAGCCTTCTCTAGAAGGGCGCAAAGGGAGGGTCTACCCTCCCTTCACCCCGACTTGGTTCCGGGTGGCGAACGCAGGGTGTACTTCCCCATAACCTACATCGGTCCCCTTGACGCCGCTAATCAGGAAAGACTCAACTACGATTTCTACGCCGATCTTGTGCACCGGGAGGCCATGAACCAGGCACGGGACACTGGAGAGCCGCAGGCGACGAAGATGGTTGACGTGCTGACCGAGGCTCCTGAGGACCATAGCGCTGACCTCGCCTTGCTAAGTGGCTTTGTAGTGTACCTTCCGATCTACCAAAAAGGCGAGCCGCTGGAGACCCTCGCCGAACGTAGGAACGCGCTTCAAGGATTCATCGTTGGTCGCTTCATAAGCGAGGAGCTACTTGACGGGATCTTCAAGGGATCGTTCGACCCTGCCATAGATTTCGAGGTCTACGACGGCGCGAGCACGACGTCGAGCCCGCTGCTCTACGACCGCGACGCCATAAAACGCGCCGGGGAGAGAGGGACCGAGCCCCTCTTCTCCAAAGAGAGCAGCGTCGAAGTGGCCGGACACGAGTGGAGTCTGTACTTTGCTACGCTGCCCAGGTTTGAGAAGGGAGCAGAGAGCAAGCTGCCCACCTTCGTGCTCGCCAATGGCGTCGCCGTGAGCCTCGTGCTCTTTGGGATCACCTGGATACTCGTGCGTAGCCGGACCAAGGTCGAGCGCACAAGCAAAGACCTTGAGGCCTCTAACCAGGAGCTCGAGGTGGCCAACAAGGAGCTGGAGACCTACTACCACTCGGCCGAGCAGGAGCTCAGGATGGCGCGGCGCATCCAGCACGCCCTGCTTCCGAAGGACTTGCCAGAGCTCGAGGGCTGGCAGATAGCCTACCACTACCAGCCGGCTCGAGAGGTAGGAGGAGATTTCTACGACTTCCTCCGCTTCGATGACGGCCAGGTGGGCTTGGTCATAGGCGACGTCTCCGGCAAGGGGATGGCGGCGGCCTTGGTGATGGCCAACACCCAAAGCGTACTGCGTGCAGTCGCCCGAAGAAGGGACATTACTCCGGGGCAGGTATTGGAGGAGGCTAACGAGCTCATGTGTGCGTACATACCACCCAACACGTTCGTCACCTGCTTCTACGGCGTCCTTGAACCAAAAAGTGGTCGCCTTGTCTACGCTAATGCCGGCCACGACCTGCCCTACCTGCGCCGTCGCAACGACGATGCTGAGGAAATAAGGGCTAGGGGGATGCCCCTTGGCCTGATGCCGGGCATGCTCTACGAGGAGGGAGAAGCCGTCCTCGCCGTGGGGGACGACCTCCTGTTCTACAGCGACGGGTTGGTCGAAGCCCACGACCCCAAAGGTGAGATGTTCGGCTTCCCGCGTCTGCAAGGTTTGATAGAAGCTCACCGCTCAGCTGACTCTTCGCTTAACAATTTCCTCCTCTCCGAGCTTACCCGCTTCACCGGCAAGAATTGGAATCAGGAGGACGACATCACCCTGGTAAGCCTGGAGAGGTCGAAGGTTAGCGTGAGTGTTCGCAAGACCCCGCTGCGGTCAGATGTGGCAGGCGATAACCGCAACCGGCGAATTCTTACTGACTTTGCCCTTCCCAGCGAGCGAGGCAACGAGCGTCGGGCGATGGAGGAGGTGGCTAGGGCGGTGAGCGGGCTGGGGCTGCCTGAGCAGACCCTCGAGAGACTCAAAACCGCTGTGGCTGAGGCCACGATGAACGCCATGGAGCACGGCAACAGATACAACCCCGACGTTCCGGTAAAGATCCAGGTATGGCTCCTTGAGGAGCGTCTCTTGGTGCGCATCATCGACCGGGGTAGCACCCCTCTGCCGAGCTCAACGAAGGAGGTGCCGGATTTGGAGACCAAGCTGGAGAGTATGCAAACGCCTCGGGGCTGGGGACTTTTCCTGATCCAGAACATGGTCGACGAGATCCGCGTTTCCGCAAACCCGGACCATCACACCATCGAGCTGGTCATGCAACTAGGAGGTGGCGAAGATGGCAGCTAAGCACTTTAAGGCGAGCGAGGATCAGTAGGGTCAGTAGTTTGGCGTGGTCCTCGTCCATCGCGCCCGCGACCATCTCCCGAGTCCCACTTTCAAGTGTCTATACCCGCCGGGAGTGGTGGTGACGCTTGAGTGCGCAAGCATCTCGAAGAGACGTTTCGAGTGTACGCCTCTGCGGGGACCCAGCCGGCGCAGTTAGGGGTGCCTTGGGGTGCGAAAGCGAGACGCCCACAGTAAAGGTGGTTGACACCACTGAGGGCGCAACACCTAGAAACGACGGGCAACCGCGAGCAAAGAAATTAGCTTAGACAAGCCGATTCTGCAACGTTGGGCAACACCCAGAAACAGGTGTCGGCGGATTGTGGCTCCGAAGGCCGCGGGGTTCGAGCCCCGTCGGGCACGCGGGGGCGACTGTGTGGAGGATTACCGATGCTACGTATGGCCACCTTTAAGGTCATGAGGTGAGCGATCTCATGTGAGCTCCCTGATAAGTAGGCTCCTCTGAGGTGCGACATCCTACTACTGGAAGAAGGAGGCAACCGATGGCCAAGACGTCCAATGAAGACAAGTACACCGACCCCGAGCTCAGAGAGCGGATCAAAGAAGAGATCAAAGCGTCTGACAAGGGCGGCAACAAGGGCCAGTGGAGCGCTCGCAAGTCTCAGTTGCTGACCCAGGAGTACGAGAAGCGGGGCGGCGGCTACAAGGGCGACAAGGACGAGAGCCAGAAGAACCTCGAGAAGTGGACCGATGAGGAGTGGCAGACCCAGGAAGGCGACGCTCAGGCCCGGGGAGGTGACGGCGAGACGAAGCGCTATCTACCCAAGAATGCCTGGGAGAACATGAGCGACGAGGAGAAGCGCGAGACGGAGAACAAGAAGCGCGAGGGCTCTAAAGGGGGCCAACAACATGTCGCCAATACGGAAGAGGCGCGGCAGGCTCGTAAAGAGTCTAAGGCCTCGCCGCTAAAGAACTACGACGATCTGAGCGTCGAGGAAATAGAGAAGAAGGCAAAGGGGCTCTCGAAGGAGGAGATTCGCGAGGTTCGTGACTACGAGAAGCGACACAAGAACCGCAAGACCCTTCTCGAGTCTTTGGATCGCAAGCCCTAGTTGGTGAGGTCACCCCAAACCGAATGACGAACTGGAATCAAGTGAGCCGCCGCCTGGTGATGGTGGGTGCTGTGCATATGTGACTGTTTAGCAGAGGGGCGAGCGGGTGCCTCGGCCCTCAGTGATTAGTTACGCCAAAGCACAGAGTCTTGGAAATTTTCAGACGGTCTCTGAGCGCTGCTACGGGGCAAACCTCGCCATGAATCTTCGACGCGGAACAGGTAGACTTTTGGGGGCGAAAGGTTAGGGAAAGGCGCCCAGAAATGACCGAGGATGGTTACCGTCTCGAAACGCTCTCGTCGAGCCCTAACGGAATGGTGCCCAACAGCCGCCTGCCGGTGCTCATTCACCGCAACGCTGTGAAGGCCGATCAGGACACCGATCTTGCCAGCGCCATTGAAGCCAGCTTTAGGCGGCACAATTGGCTGAACAACTGGCGCTACCCCGGCATCTACGACTACTACCATTTCCATTCGACTTCGCACGAGGTGCTCGGAGTCGCGCACGGTCAGATGAAGCTGCGGCTGTTCGGCGAGGGTGGATCCGATGTGGATTTGGTGGCGGGCGACATCCTCGTTATGCCGGCCGGCGTGTCGCACATTTATCTCGACGGATCGAGCGATATTCTGGTGGTCGGCGGTTACCCCGATGGGCGCGACTGGGATCTGATGAGAGACGAGCACGTCTCCGAGGCAGAAAGGCGTGACGCCATCAAACGCATCATGACCCTGCCTATTCCCAACCGGGATCCCGTAACGGGCGAGGCCATGCAGCAGTGGCAGCAGGCGCCGTCCTCCGTCGAATGGGGGCAGCCCCGCGAAGAACTCGATCCGGTCTAGCAAACCTCGGCGCTCCTGTGTCCGCCGAGCCTGGCTCCGCCATGGGTTGCGTGGCTGCTGGTCTAATCACGGGCCGTCCGGCCACGCTGCTGTGGTGGCTCCGCTCCGATTCTTTTGTCAAACGTTGGTAGAAGTTGTTGAAACCTAGACATAAGCTCGTTATGCTGCGGTGGGATGGAGAAACGAGGGCGAGACGGTACGGCACGATCGCTGGTCGGCAGCGCGGCGCAGGGGGAGATTATGCGTTACGTGCGGGGACGCGAGCGGCCGGTTTCAAGGGCACAGTTAACGGAGCATCTGGGCGTGAGCCGGAGCAAGGTGTCGCTAGTGGTGGGTCAGCTTGTAAGGGCGGGCCTTCTGGTCGAGGACGGGCTGGGCCAGTCTGATGGTGGGCGACGGTCTTCTCTGTTGCGGATACCGCGCGAGGCCGGGCTCCTGGCGGCGGTAGATCTCGGGGCTTCGTCGGTGGACGTGGCGGTCACTACACTTAGCGGCGAGGTGCTCGGGCGGATCGGCGAGCCGGCGGACATCCGGGAAGGCCCGAATCGGATCTTGGGCAGGGTGACGGAGCTTTTGGCGGGGATTCTGGACGAGCAAGGGGTCGCCGCGCGCGAGGTCATCTCGGTTGGAATCGGGGTGCCGGGTCCGGTGGAATACGACTCGGGGCGGCCGACGGCACCCCCCCTCATGCCGGGTTGGGACTTGTACCCGGTCCGTGAGGCTTTCGTAGACGGGTACGACGCGCCCGTCTTCGTGGACAACGACGTGAATACCATGGCGCTCGGTGAGCACCGCTACGGGCTTGGGCGAGGCGTGGAGAACATGCTCTTCGTCAAGATCGGGAGCGGGATCGGGTGCGGGATCGTGGTGGGTGGGCGGCTCTACCGTGGCTCGCAAGGGTACGCCGGGGACATCGGCCACGTGCAGGCAGCGCCGAATGGTCCGGTCTGCGCCTGCGGCAACGTTGGGTGCGTGGAGGCGATGGCAGCCGCACCAGCCATCGTGCGCGAGGCCGAGCGGCTCGCCGGGCAGGATCCGGGCGGCGCGCTTGCGGCGCTGCGTGAGGCGGGGAAACTCGACTTAGGAGGCGTACTCAAGGCCGCAACCTACGGAGACACGGGAGTCGTCGGGATCGTGCGAAGGTCCGGGCGAATCATCGGAGAGACGCTGGCAACCCTGGTTAGCGTGCTCAATCCCTCGCTTATTGCCATCGGGGGCGGCGTAGCATACGCGGCGGGCCACACGCTGCTGGCGGAGATCCGCAGCGCCGTCTACAGACGGTCGCTGCCGCTCGCCACCCGCAACCTGCCCATTGATTTGAGCAAACTGGAGGACGCCGCCGGCGTCGTGGGCGCGAGCGTGCTGGCGGCCGAGGGCGTCCTGGAGGTCGCAAGTTGAGCCAGGACGTTAGCCCGAGGGGCGGGCCCGAGGCGCCGCTGCTGGAGATGCGTCGTATAGAGAAGAGCTTCGTCGGCGTGAAGGTGCTCCACGGCGTGGATCTGGAGTGCCGGGCCGGTGAGGTCCACGCGATCGTTGGGGAGAACGGGGCCGGCAAGTCTACGCTGATGAAGGTGCTAGCCGGGGCGCACACGCCAGACGCTGGGGAGGTGCTTCTAGCCGGCGAGGTGGTGAGCTTCCGCCACGCCCGCGAGGCACAAGAGAAAGGCGTCTCCATCATCTACCAGGAGTTCAACCTGCTACCCGAGCGCACCGTCGCCCAGAACGTGTTCCTCGGACGCGAGCCGCACCGCGGCCCGCTCGTGGACCGCCGCAAGATGGAGGAAGAGACGGCCGTGCTGCTGCGGACCCTCGACGCCGAAGAGCACATCAGGCCCGGCACGCTAGTCGGGGATCTCCCCGTGTCCCAGCAGCAGACGGTCGAGATCGCGAAGGCCCTCTCCTTCGACGCGCGCGTGCTGGTGATGGACGAGCCGACCGCCGCCCTCTCCACCGCCGAGGCCGACATCCTCTTCGGACGCGTCAGGGCGCTGCGCGAGCGCGGCCTCGCCGTGATCTACATCTCTCACCGCCTGAGGGAAGTCTTCGAGCTGGCCGACCGCATCACGGTGCTCAAGGATGGAAGAAAGGTCGGGACGGTCGCGGCCGGGGAGGTCGGCCCCCGAGAACTGGTGCGGATGATGGTCGGGCGCGACCTGGATCACTACTACCCGCCGCGGGCGGAGCCGGAGGACGTTGGCGCGGTGCGCCTGCGGGTCCGCGGTGCATCCGTGGGGATGCTGAGGGACATTGACCTGGAGGTCAGATCCGGGGAAGTGGTGGGCCTCGCGGGGCTGCAGGGCTCCGGCAGGACGGAGCTCGCGCGGGCGATCTTCGGCGTCGAGCCTTTCGAGTCGGGCGAGGTCGAGGTAGACGGGAAGCCCGTCCGCATTCGGTCCCCGCGGGAGGCTATTCGTTATCGTATAGGGTTCGTCACGGAGGATCGGAAGGCCGAGGGGATCGTACCCGTCAGGTCGGTGCGAGAGAACGGTTGGCTGGGGCTGCGGGGACTCGGGGGGAGGCTGCGCCGGTCGCTCGGCCTCGGCAGGGCGGGCAAGGTCGAGGAGTTGAGCCGGGCGGTCGAGCTGAGGGCGCGGAGCCTGGAGCAGGAGGTGCGCTACCTTTCCGGCGGAAACCAGCAGAAGGTCGTCCTGACTAAGTGGCTCGCCCTCGAACCCAGGGTGCTCATCTTCGACGAACCGACGCGCGGCGTCGACGTCGGGGCGAAGGCCGGGATACACGACCTGATCCGCCGTCTCGCCCGCGAGGGGATGGCGGTGCTGATGATCTCAAGCGAGCTGCCAGAGGTGATCGGTATGAGCGACCGGATCATGGTGCTTCGCAACGGCGAGGTCGCCGGAGAACTCCCCGCCAACTCTACCGAAGCTGACATCATGCTGCTCGCCACCGGCGAGGGCGGCGCGGCCGGCCAGCCGGAGATGGCCCAAGGGGGTAAACCGTGAGGGCCACCACGGAGACTGCGCGACTCGGGGTCCCGGGCGGACTGCGGCGGGCGCTGCTCGGATCTTCGGCCGGTCCGATCTTCCTCGCCTTGGCGGTCGTGGTCGTCGTCTCCGCGGTACTGAGCGCCGCTCAGGGCGAGAACTTTTTCTCCGGCCCCAACATCCGCGACATGCTCGTGCGCTCCGTCGCGCTGGGCATCGTAGCCGCCGGGCAGACGCTCGTCATAATCGGCGGCTCGCTCGACCTCTCCGTCGCCTACCTCATAAGTGTGTCGACCATTGTCGCGGCGACCGCGATGGGTGGCCGTGCGGCCTCTATCCCGCTCGGCATCGGTGCCGTGCTGGCGGTCGGGGCGGGAGTCGGGCTGATAAACGGCCTCATCATCACCAAGCTGCGCGTCAACGCCTTTATTGCGACCTTGGGGACGGCGCTCATCATGCGGGGGTTGCTGGACGCCAACTTCGAGGGTGCATCGGGCGAGGTGCCGCGCGAGTTCGGGTTCTTGGGTTACGGGAGTATCGGTCCGGTGCCGATCAGCGTGATCGTGCTCGCCGCGTTCGTGGCGCTGGTGTGGTTCCTTCTGCGCTCGACGCGCTTCGGGCATCAGCTCTATGCCGTCGGCGGCGACGAGGAGACGGCGCGACTCTCGGGGGTGCGAACCCATCGCACACTTATCGGGGCGCACGTCCTTTGTAGCCTCTCCGCGGCGATTTGCGGCCTCTTCCTAGCCAGCCGCCTGCGTGCAGGCGACCCGCTCGTCGGGCCGAACGGCGGCTACGATCTGGAAAGCATCGCCGCGGTGGTCGTCGGCGGGACCGCGCTCTCTGGGGGGACGGGAGGCGTGATCGGGACGCTCGGGGGCGTTCTGATCCTGGCCGTCCTCGACAACCTGTTCAATGTCCTGGAGGTCAACGCTTTCTTGAAGGACGTACTGCGCGGCGTCATCATCATCGCCGCCGTTGCCCTGTACGCGCTGCGTCGCAGGGGGAAGGCCTGAACGTCTCGTCGCAGGACGCCACCCGCGAGCCCGCCCCGTCCGGCAGCCGGCGGGAGCGGCTCCTGCGGTCGCTCCTCTCGGTCGGCCCGATCTTCGTGGTGCTCGCGGTGCTGTTGTTCTGCACCACGCTGGTCTCGCCGTTCTTTCTGAGCCCGCCGCTCTTCCTGTCCTTCCTGGCGCGCTCCGCGCCGCTGATGGTGCTCGCCGCCGGGACGACGTTCGTTCTCGTCGCCGGGGAGTTCGATCTGTCGCTCGGCTCGCTCGTCACGGTAGTCGTCGTGGTGGCGGCGAGGCTGAGCGAGGGCGAGGCAGGGCGGACATGGTGGATACTGCCGGTCCTCGCGGGGATCGGGGTGCTCGTTGGCCTGATAAACGGCGGGGTCACGACGCGGCTGCGGGTCCCGTCGTTCATTGCTACGCTGGGGATGCTCCTGATCCTGCAGGGCGCGGTCTTCCTCTGGACCGGGGGCGCGCCCACGGGCGAGCTGGCTGAAAACCTGCGCGAGTTCGGGCGCGGCCGGATAGACGACGTCCCCGTGATCACCTCGCTTCCGTACGCGGTGCTGGTGCTGGTCGCTGTCGGGGCTATCGGGGCCTACTTGCTGGGGGCGGCGGACTTCGGACGGCGGCTCTTCGCGGCGGGCGGCAACGCTCGAGCCGCGGCGCTCTCCGGGGTCAACGTAGCGAACGTGCGGACGGTGGCTTTCGTGATCTCCGCGCTCTCGGCGGTGGTGGCGGGGGTTCTCCTCGCCGGCATCGGCGGTATCTCGGCCCAGGTCGGGATCGGCCTAGAGTTCGAGGCTATAGCCGCCGCCGTGCTGGGCGGCGTGGTCCTAGGTGGCGGGCGCGGCTCGGTGCCCGCCGCGATGGCCGGCGCGCTCACCCTGGAGACGCTATTCACGTTGATGAACTTCCTCGGCGTGCCGGGGGCACTGGAGGACGCTGTGCAGGGCGTGATCATCATCGGGGCCGTCGCTTTCGCGTCCCTGCGCGGAAGGGGAGGCTGAGGATGCTCTAGAGAGGCTTTTCGTGAGTTCCGAGGTCGTGACTGTCGGGCGGTTTGCGAAAACCGCGATGCGTCCCGAGAGGGAAGCGAGAAAGGAGAAAGGGTGGCGAAGAGAATGAGGACGGCGCTCCTGTTGTGCGCGGCGTTGATAGCGGTGACGGTACTGGCGGCCTGCGGTGGAGGGGGCGGCAACGGGGAGGCCGGGGGCGGCGAGGAGGCGCAGGGCATAGACCTGAGCAAGCGTTCGCAGTTCTTCGACCAGCAGGAGTACGAGCGCCAGCTCAGGCTGCGCGACGTCGAGCCGGAGGGACCGGCGGACGAGCCCTGGATCCAGGCCCTCGAGCCCAAGATGGTGGACACTTCGCAGTATGAGACGGAGGGGCCTTGGAACGTTTGCTTCTCCAACGCGGCCATAGACAACCCCTGGCGGCAGACCGGCTGGACGACCATGCAGGCCGAGGTCGAGTTGCACGAGGAGATCGGCGACTTCCAGGCGGTCGACGCCGAGGCACAGGATGAGAAACAGATCTCGGACATAGAGCAGCTCGTCTCCGGCGGCAACTGCGACGCGCTCATCGTCTCGCCCAACACCACGGCGACGCTCACCCCCGCCGTCGAGCAGGCGTGTGACGCCGACATACCCGTTATAGTCTTCGACCGCGGCGTGAACACGGACTGCCCCGTCACGTTCATCCACCCGATAGGCGGCTACGCCTTCGGCGCGGACGCGGCCGAGTTCCTGGTTGATGAGGTCGACGACGGCGGCAACGTGCTGGCCCTGCGCATCCTGCCGGGCGTGGACGTGCTTGAGACGCGCTACGACGCGGCCAAGGAGATCTTCGAGCAGGAGAACGTCAACGTCGTTGGCGCCGAGTTCACCGACGGCGACCCGGCCAAGACCAAGTCCATCGTGACGGACTACATCCAGCGCTTCGGGCAGATAGACGGCGTCTGGATGGACGCCGGCGCGACGGCCGTGGCGGCCACCGAGGCGTTCGAGGATTCCGGGATGGAGGTGCCCCCGATCACGGGCGAGGACCAGATGGACTTTCTGACCAAGTGGGAGGAGGAAAACCTGACCGCCATAGCCCCGACCTACTCCAACTACCAGTGGCGAACCCCGATCATCGCGGCGGAGATGATCCTCTCGGGCGAAGAGGTGCCAGAAGAGTGGATCCTCCCGCAGCCCGCGGTGACCCAGGAGAACCTCTCCGACTACAACGACTCGAGCATGCCGCCCCTCCACTATGCTCTGTGCGGCTGCGAGGAGATGCCCGGCTACCCTGAGCGCTGGCAGAACCGGTAAACTGAAGGAGGCGCACCGGGGCCATGCGGCATGGCCCCGGTACCGTCGATCGACGGGAGACCATGATCCCCATCGGGGCGAACACATGGATCTGGACATCCCCGCTGACGGACGAGTGGTTGGCGGACCTCGTGCCGAGGATGAGCGCCTGGGGGTTCGACCTGGTCGAGCTTCCCGTGGAGGACCCCTCCGATTGGGACCCCGCCAGCGCGGCCGACGTGCTTCGCGAGCATGACTTGGGCGCGACCGTCTGCGCGGTAATGCCCCCAGGTCGCGAGCTCGTCGCTGCCGATCGGGCAACCGTAGGCGCCACACAGCGTTACGTGCGCTGCTGCGTTGACGCTGCCGCGGCCCTCGGCTCCGGGGTCGTGGCCGGACCGCTCTACGCCTCCGTCGGCAGGACGTGGCGCGTGGAGGCGGGGGAGAGGGCGAAGCTGGTGCGCCAATTGGCCGACGCCCTGTCGCCGCTCGCGGAGTACGCCGGCGAGCTAGGGGTGCGCCTGGCGCTGGAGCCGCTCAACCGCTTCGAGACGAGCTTGTTCAACACCGCCGAGCAGACTTTGGAGGTCGTAGAGGCGGTCGGCTCCCCGGCGCTCGGGTTGCTGCTGGACACGTTCCACATGAACATTGAGGAGAGGAGCATCCCGGCGGCCGTACGCCTGGCAGGGGAGCGGCTCTTCCACTTCCACGCCTGCGCCAACGACCGCGGCGCCCCGGGCGCCGACCATCTGGACTGGGCCGGCATCGTGGGAGCCCTGGCCGACGTCGGCTACGATGGCGCAGTCGTGATCGAGTCCTTCACGGCCGAGAACGATGCTATCGCCACGGCCGCTGCGGTCTGGCGTCCGTTGGCTGCCTCCCCGGACGACCTGGCCACTGACGGATTGGCTTTCTTGCGTGCGTCGCTGCGTGCCGTGTAGCCGATCCGCCTAGGGGCTGTTGAGTTGCCCGGGGTCCACCAAGCCGATGCACTGCGGGGCAAAGGGGGTAGCCGACACCGTTTGACACCACTGCTGACACCACTCAGGGCGCAATACGCAGCAACTGCGGGCAACCGCGAGCAAAGAAATCCGCTTAACCCGGATTATTCATGAACGATCTGGGAGGACTTTGTTCTGCTCGCAGAAGACTGGCGAATATACAGGAAAAGGCGCTGATTGCCTTCATTATCGGCTCCCAACGTACAAAATAGCCCTCTCCCTATTCATCAGCAAGACCCGGCTTCGTGAATAATCCGGGCTAGAGGAATAGTACCCTGACCGACCGGGCCAGAGCCCGAAAGCCCCAGCTTCTATATCGCCCTGGGCCGCGCATTTCTCTCCTTTTCGCGCGGCCCTTCTACTTTGCGTCCCCCAAGCGTTGCGCAGGATCCTCGGTGGTACGACCATGACTACCCCGGTGGGGTGGGCACACTCTGTTCCGCTACAACTTCCTCCGTGCTCGGCGCACCGGCTTCTCTCATAGGGTCGGAGCTCTCCAGTCTACTTGGCTCCGGCCCTTCGCTTTGCCCCACCCCGATGGCCGACTAACTAATGAATGAAAAACGGCTTCTACGCTCGGAGGCGCCGTAAGGAAGATTGGCCTTCCCAGTTGAGCATCTCATCCTCAAGCCACCCCTTCGGCTTGATCGCCGAATCGACCACAGACTCTACGATGATGCTGCTAACGAAGGCCAGTTCATTATCGGCTTCTCTAGTAAGCTGCGCTGCCGATGCCTCGCCGTCGAGATATGATGTATCTTCCAACTTTTCGTTTCGCATATTCGCGGCCGAGTCCAAGTGCCTCACGGCCGCGGCAATCGCTTGGTCGAAACTCATCACCATGGACGTGATGTCGGCTTCTAGTAACTGACCAGAAGTTGCCAACATATCCCTTACCCGTCCTCGGGCGTCGAACAAAGCTGCCCTAGCCAACTCCGCGTATCGTAGCGGTCCTAGTTCACTGGCGTACCAGTTGATGTGGGACTGCAGATCCTTCTCACCAGGACTTACCAACAGCTGTAGCGGACTGTAGGCAACGGTCTCACCGAAATGGATCCGCTCGCCGACTACTTCGTAGACGGTGAGTTCCTCGTCGGTCTCTACCCCTTCTCGGGGAACTGCGGCAGGGAGCAGCTCTTTCAGGAGGTCATCGATCGTCTCGAGCAGGATCATATAAAGCCAATCCTTTGCCGCGTTCCACCGGCGTTTTTCTCGCCAGGCGACCATCCGCTCGATGACGAACACGGCAAGCGTGGTCGCAAAGATATAGACAGTAAGACTGAGGGCTAGTTCGGGCAGCTTGTCTTGTGCTAGGGACAGGATGAACGCAATGAGCAAGAGGCCTATTAGGGCAGCCGCAACAAGGAACGGGCCGATGTTGCGGCGTCTGACCTTGGGTTTTTCTTCGCTTTCTCTCATCTTTATCCCTGGTTCGTGCCTCTTGCAACGGCGCCTTGCCTGCGAAAGAGTCTAATGCTGCGGCTTGGCAACCGCTTCCACTTTGTTCCTTCAAGCAGAAGTATGTCACCGATCATAGCTCGCCGCAGCTATTGGTTTGCCTTCCGCTCAAGTAGACGACGTGCGCTGCCACCAGGACCGTGGATCGGAAGGTTTCCGGGGACTTTTCTCGCCGCCTGAGGGTGTATCACTTCTGATCGGCTCTATGGACTCCTCGCGTTCTGGGGCGCCTCGCACGGGGGTGCGGCCGGGAAAGCTGGGAAGGGAGCTTCGGAGTTTTTCTAAAGCCTTCCGCCTTCGGTCTGAGTCCTCCGAGCGTCTGCTTCAGGGTGCGATCTATCTGATCCCGCTGGAGCTCCATCTGCCGCTCGAGGCTATCCATGTACCGTTCGCGATCTTCGCGGTTATGGAAATGCACCAAGTTACCCCCCGAACACCCTACACCACCAGGCTCTCTGTACACTCTCCTGAGCCCCTCTTGTAGCGGACTGGGCTTCTGTCCTGTCTGGCTCCTCTGTAACACTGATTTTCTCTGTTAACTCTCCATCATGCCTAGGATGTCGTCGGCGTCCACAATCAGGTGTTCTTCCCCCTCGATCTTTACCTCCGTACCAGAATATTTGGCCAAGACCACCACGTCTCCGGTGCTCACTTTCAGTTCGTCTGAGTCCCCCACCGTAACGACCTCGGCAGTCTGCGGCTTCTCCCTGGCTGTGTCAGGGAGTACGATCCCGCTAGCCGTTTGCTCTTCACTCTCGACCCTCTTGACGAGCGCTGGAATTACAACGGTTTGATGGACACTTTTTCACTTTAGGCCGCTTCCACCTCCTTCATGATGACTCGCTCATAGTCGGCCGGACTCATGTAGCCAATCGAGGAGTGCCTCCTGAGTGGGTTATAGAAGCCCTCGATGTAGTCGAAGGCTGCGATCCTCGCCGCTTCCGTGTCGGTGAACACGGAGGCGCCCTTTTCGGCCTTCAGCGTCGAGACGAACGACTCGGCCATGGCGTTGTCCAAAGCCGAGCCAATCCTTCCCATCGAAGGGAACATGCCCGCCTCCTGCAGCCTCTGGCCGAAGGAGAGCGCCGTGTATTGCGATCCTCGGTCGGAATGGTGGATCACTCCCTAAGGCGATCCTCTCCTCCACAGGGCCATTCTCAGGGCGTCTACGACAAGCTCCGCTCTGAGATGGCTAGCCATCGACCAGCCGACTACTTTGCGCCTGCAAGCGTCGAGAATGAAGGCGAGGTAGAGGAACCCTTCTCGGGTGGGCAGCTACGTTATGTCGGCCAGCCACAGGCGATCCGGGGTGGCGGCGAGAAAGTGGCGGTCCACCAGGTCGGGTGCCGGAGCGGCATTCCCATCGCGGCGAGTAGTCGATCTCCTGCGAGGCCCGCGCATGCAGCCGCTAAGGCCAGCTTCTCGCATCAGCCTCGCCACCCTTCTTCTGCCGCACCGGACGCCTGATGCGTTCAACTCGGCGTGTACGCGAGGGTAGCCATAAGTGCCCCGAGAGCGCTCATGGATCTCCCGAATCCTGGTGGTGAGCGCCGAATCCTCCGCCGATCTCCTCGAATGAGGCCTCTCCCTCCAGGCGTAATAGCCCGAGCGGGAGACCTCCACAACCCGGCACAACAGCGAGACGGGATAGTTGGCCTTCTCCGCGTCGATGAACCTGAAAAGATTCATCGGATCCCGTCTTCCCGAGCGAAGAAGGCCGTCGCTTTTCTTAGGATCTCCTTCTCCTGGCGGAGAACCTTGTTTTCCCGGCGGAGCCGCCCGAGCTCCTCCTTCTCGTCGGTGGTTAGTCCTTCGCGCTCCCCTTCGTCTATCTCCTCCTGCTTCCTCCAGTTCCTTAAGGTCTGCTCGGAGACGTCGAGTTCGCGGGAGATCTGCGCCAGAGGCTTCACGGAGGAGCGCATGAGCCTTATGGCCTCCTCCTTGAACTCTGGTGGATACGGTGGTCTTGTTGGTGGCACCCGAAACAACTCCTTTCAGAGAGTCTTCACCCTACAATCTTCAGGTGTCCACCTAACCGTATCAAGCCCACGGAGCCGGCCGGCGAGAAACTAGTGCCATCTCAAGCGCCGAAAGCGTAAGGCTTGTGTCTATCCATCTGCACAGCGACCAGCCCACACAAAGAAGGGAGTAGGCGTCCAGGATAGCCGCCAGGTAGCAGAAGGTGGTAGGTAGCCTCACGTAGGTGATGTCCGAGATCCAGCCCTGATCGGGACCTTTGAGGACTACGTCTTTGAGGAGGTTCGAATATCTCTTCAAGGAATGGGCCGAGTCGGTGGTCACCTTGAAGCGCCGCTGCAATTGGCAAAGCAGCGATTGCTCTCTCATGATCCTCAATACCCGCTTGTGGTTCACACCCCACCCTCGCCTACGGAGCTCGGCGCTCACACGACGGTATCCGTAACCCGGAAACTCCAGAACGATTCGCTCTATGGCCTTGCGGATCTGGAGATCTCTGTGAGCTTTCTCCTCTGGAGTCGGGCGCTCGTAGTACCATGAGCGGCTCACCGAAAACAGCTCGCACAGCTCCTTGAGTGAGACCTCGGGGTGCTCTGCCCTAGCCTCTTCGATCATGGTGTGCCGCTGCCCCAGTGGTGCCTGGAGAGCCCCTTTTTTAGGATCTCGTTCTCCAGGGCGAGCTTGCCGCAGAAGCGCTCCAGTTCCGCGACCCTTGCCTCCAGAGCTTCGTTGCCCGAAAGCTGCTTTTCGCTGAAGGCTGCTTCTCCGCGAGCGTCGTACTCCTTGCGCCATTTGAGAAGCACGCTCTCTGAGAGGTTGTGCTCGCGACAGATCTGAGCGGGGCGTTTCTCGCCGGTGGCCGCCTGGCGACAGCACTGAAGTTTGAACTCCCTGGTGTGGTTTCTCCTCCGCCTGGACAATCTCTCCTCCTCTATGTGGATGTAACTCTACATCCAATCTCCAGAGAAGTTGACTTACGGAGCTGTCCGGGCCAATGGGTGCACCCCACTTGCTAGCTGGGCGACACCAAAGCATAGCTGACGATAAAGCGGCGCTCGGCTAAGCATACCCGGCTGGTGCGCCCGTTGCCCCAATGTAGGAGGAACCACGAAGCTATATGGATGGCCCGCCCTCCCGGCCAGGGTGATACGCTGCTTTCAAAGAAGGCTAGAATCCGTTCGAGTCACACAATGCGGAGTGAGGAGGAGAGCCGTGCATGCGCGAGTGGTGATTATGGAGATGCTGCCGATCGACGTCGCAGAGGCGGTGCGTACCTACCGATACCGGGTGGTGCCCGCCGGTAGGGAACAGGAGGGCTTCAGGGGTGCGTGGATGCTTACCGATCCGGAGACTGGCGAGGGGCTGTCGATTTCCCTGTGGGAGTCGGTGGAGGATATGCTCGCCAGCGAGCAGAGCGACTTCCACCATCGGGAGCTCGGCGAACTGGAAGACTACTTCATCAGCGCGCCGGTACGCAAGCACTACGAGGTTAGCGTGAAGGAGTAGGGCCTTCTTCGCTGAGGTCCGTCGAAGATGCATCGTGAGAAGTCTGCATCCGGCACTTCGCAAAACACAGTTTGCGAAGTGCCGGAGGGGAGTCGCAACTGGTCGTGGTCGCTTCCACGCTCTTGATCGCTGCCCTGTTCAACCCTCTGCGCTGTCGCACCCAGGGCTTCATAGACCGTCGCTTCTACCGCAAGAAGTACGACGCCAGGAAGACCTTGGAAGCCCTTTCGGCCCAGTTGCGCAACCAAACTGACCCGTACGCATTAGGCGACGACCTGGTAGGAGTGGTTGCGGAGACAATGCAGCCAGCCTACGTCTCTTTGTGGTTGCGCCCAGAGACGGCTCCGAAGGGTGAGCAGACAGACTAGCGACCGTCGTGTTCTCTCAAGATGGGGAAGGAGTATCTCCCAGAGCCAATTCGCGAATCGAGGGATAGGGGTGGGTCGCGAAAAGCAAGTGGACGGTTCTCTCGCCTGCACACCCCCTCGAAAAATCCGCGCCCAATTCCACGAACACAAGCATACATCGCTTAGCGTCTCGCGTACGACCGTGGCCGAAGCTGCCGAGGTATTGGGGATCAGTGCCGAGGCCGTGCGGGGGCGCATTCGCCAGGGCACACTCCCTCTAGAACGGGAAGGCGAGACTGTCTACGTTCTGCTCGACGCGCCACTGGACGACCCTACGGACCTCCTGATTGCTGAGCTACAGGACCGAGTGTGCTCCCTCGAGAAGGCCAACCGGGAGAACCGGCGTATCGTCGCGGCGCTGACGAGCCGCATTCCGGCCATAGAAGCCCCGCAGGAGACTCGAGAATCGCCCAAGAAGGGCGAGGACGCAGCCGAGATGGGTCACAGTCCCGGTACGATGCCTCAGGTCTGCAGGGCAGCGTAGAGCGCCCGTGATGGTGTAAGGTGTTCAGGAGATGAGGCGAGAAGGAGAGATGTGGCGTACGTGTACTGGATGAAAGAAAAGGCCAGAGCCCAGATCGAATCTAGCGTAAAAGTACACAAGAGCGTCAAAAAGGAACAAAGGTCCTCTCCTATAATTCTGTCAACGCCTAATATGGAAATGCTTCACACGCTCCACCTTCCCCAGGAAGACAGCACTCGCACACGCCTTTCTCCTGAAGAGTGGATTAATGCGAGCCTCATGCGGGCGTTGTATTCCTCCAATAAAGTTGCCGCTGACTTGTCACCACCCCTTGATGATAGAGAGCTGGATCTAAAAGCGGAGTGGTTTGAAGGTGGAGATCATAAGCTTCTTGTGAGAATGCTTTCTGAAGGTCGGGTGCCATATGCGTGGCGTGAACGATCCGGCTCGGCGAACCCTACCACGACAACACAAGCGTATGCGACGGCCAGAGCGCGAGATTATTCTGTTCCAGAAAGGTTCTTTACCAACCGAGAGGTGAGTTATTCAGAACAGGAGGCTTTCTACGCTGCCGACATGATCGCCAGAGGACATCTTTTAGAGCTTTACCCTTACATGGAGGGTGATAACAACCGTCTGATTACCTCACTCGGTGAAGTGCCATCTTACGAAGATCGGTTTTATTCGTTCAGGTCATCTTTATGCCAACTGACAGGACAATTCATTGTCCCTGATCCATTGGAAGCGTGGAAAGCTCCCTATTTACTAGATCAGTTATGGGTCATGCTCTATCCTGACCGCAAAGTAAGGCTTATTGGTCTTGAGGTAGATGGCCAAGTGCATCTTGAGCCAGAAAGACGAGCTAAAGACAGAGAGAGATGTAATGTTGGCGGCTATGGGCTACGAGATCTACCATGTTGCAGGCTGGTGGTGCCGCATAGATCCCTTTCGTGCTATCTGCGAGTTCTTATCAGCCAGCAAATTGCTCCCTGACGCACATATCCGTCTAGCCACTTCACGTTTTCGGACCATAGACGATTATATATGCGACTTTTGTAGGAACCCGCTTTCTCGTTGGGACGAGTATGGAGTACAAGAGGTTGAGTATGCAGGAGAAAATTTAGTAGGGCACAGCGGATGTGCGCTGATGCTGCGGTAACAGCGCTATTAGAATTGTCGGGACAGGGTGTAGCAGCCGCAGCCCCTCTGTCTGGCCCTTATTCACCGAGTGCGTGGAAGGTACCAGCCTGTTGAAAAAGTCGCTGTCCGACCGGTCGATAGACCAAATAGTATCCAAACGCTCGGGAAATACTGCCAAGACGCTGCAAAAGCGGGGCGCTGGGCCCTCGAACAAAGCTCGGAGGGGAGCACGGAGGGGTTTTTCAACAGGCTGGTACTTCCCTACAGCATCACTTATGCGGAACGACCTGCTGAACACCGCTCGGCGCGTGAATTGAGGAGCGAGAATGGTGCAAAGATGCTCCAATAGCGGGCAAAAGGCACCAAAATCGGGGCCGTCGTGCAAGTCAGAGCTAACTGATGCTGTAGAGACTGTATGAAAAGTGGTCCTGGGGTGGTGATCCGCTACTCTAGCACGCATGAGAAAGCCTTACCCGACGGATCTTTCCGACGCCCAATGGAACTACATCCAGCCTCACCTGCCCGCCCCCACAGGACACGGACGACCCAGGATCCACGATCTTCGCGAGATCCTCTAAGCCGTCTTCTACCTCCTAAGAAGCGGCTGCCAATAGTGGCGCCTGCTCCCCCACGACTTTCCTAGAGATGGCCCACCGTTTACTGGTACTTCAGGAAATGGCGCATCGATGGTACCTGGGAGAAGATCAACCGAGCTCTGCGAGAACGCCTGCGAGTGCGCTTGAAGCGAGATCCTTTAAGCCCAGCGCGGGCGTGGTGGATTCCCAGTCTGTAAAGAGCACCGCAGTGGGCGGAGAAGAGCGCGGCTACGACGGGGGAAAGAAGGTCAAGGGCAGTCTAAGCGCCACATCCTGGTGGACACGGAGGGTTTCGTCCTCAAAGCCAAGCTCCACAGTGCCAAGGTGATGGACTACGAAGGGATCAAGACGCTGCTGCATAGGGCAGATACGCTATTTCCTCGCTTCTCTCACCTGTGGGTGGACGTGGGCTACCGCGGAGAGGAGAAGGGGGCAGACTGGGTGAGGAAGAGTTTGGGGTGGAGCGTGGATGTCGTCGAGCGTCCGAAAAAGCCCGCTCCCAAGGAGGTGTTGATGGCGTGGGCCAGGGAGTGGGCCAAGGAAGGCGTGAAGGTGGATTGGGAGCATCTGTTGCCCCCCAAAGGCTTCCAGGTGCTGCCTCGTAGGTGGGTGGTGGAACGGACGATCGCGTGTATCGACCAGAACAGGAGGATGAGCAAAGACTACGAGAGGTTATGTGCGAGTGGCGAAGCGTTGGTATATGCTGCCATGATTCGCCTCATGACGAGGCGGCTCGCCCGTGTTTGAGGACTTTTCATACAGCCTCGGAAGGATGATTCTCGGAAACTCGGAGGGCTTGAAGAGCTTAAAACGGGGTCAAGGCAAAGGCTCTTACCCCGTTCGTTGGCCTACTTCGTAGAACAGCCTGATCTCCACCATCTTCTCGCCATCTTCAACTCGCTCTCGTTCGGGAAGATCGAGGTGCCGCAGAACGCTGAGCATGCGTTTATTCGCACCCTTTACGGGCGCATAAAATGACCTAACCTCGTTGCCTCGCGCTACGTCGATCAGCCGATGGGTCAAGGCCGTACCTATCCCCTGGCCCTGCCAACTATCCTCGACGAGCGCCGCGTACTCGGCTCGTTCGTCACCCGGTTTGCGAGCGTAGCGTACGACAGCGATGATCTCCTCTTGGTCTTCGGGATCTAGGGCGACCAAGCCGAAGTGATCCACGCCATCAGTGCTAGCGAAGTACCGGGCCTGCTCGTCCGATAACTTTTTCATCGGACCGAAGAAGCGCAGGTAGATGGTACGTTCGCTGCATCGAGCGTGGAGGCGCTGCAAGGCGGGAACATCGTCTGGCCTAACGACGCGAAAGGAGATCTCGACTCCGGTAGGTAGGGTAAGCGTTTGGTCTTTGTTCATGCCGATTATCCTATATCTCTCTCTGGTGTCTTTGTTGCCTAGGAAGGGGTGTTCTCGGGGCTTCGGGTGTAGCGGTTTCGCGGAAGTTCGCCAGGACGAGGAACGGGGCGGGAGGCTGGAGAAGATGTGGGCCGGAGCGAAAAAGCCCCGGCCCTCGGCGCTTCCCCTTGAAGGGGCATTGGTTACGAGTTCTTGGTCCTTATCTTGCGGTCGATCTGCTCGATGAGGGTCTCGCGATCCTTATTCTGCTTCTCGTACTCGCGGACCTGCTCGAGCTGCTGGATCGTAAGGCCGTCGAGCTGCTTCACGATGTCCTCTACAGTCAAGTCCTCGTAGTTCGTGGTCTTCAGGGCACCGAAGACGGCGGCCTTAAGATCCGCCTGCCTGGTGGCCTCCTCAGTCCGCTGCAGGACCTTCTCGGTCTGATCGGTGGCCTCCTCGGCTACCCTGAGCCCCTGCTGGGTCACCTGCTCGGTAGCCTGCAGTCCCTGCCTTGCTACCTGCTGGGTGGTCTCTAGCCCCTGCTGGGTGGCCCGCTGGAAGGTCCTCATGCCCTCCTGCACGTAGGAGAAGGGGGAGAAGAAGTCCCTATAAGTCCCCACCCACTGTTGCGTGAGAGCCCGATACCCCTCCTGCTGCTTGCTTACGCCCCGCGTGAAGGCCTCGGCGGTGCGCACGTTGTGCTCGGTCTGCTCGCGCATAGCCTCTACAGCCTCGCCCGTCCAGCCCTGCACGAACTCGGCGTTGCGCTGCTGGAGCTTAAGGAGCTTCACGCCACCAGCGAACCACTCCTGAGCCGCCCTGGCGTTGTCCTCCCGCAGCTTTATGAACTCGAGCCCGTCGTTGGCAAGCCCCATGCTCCGGCGCTGGGCGGCAGCGAAGTTCTCGGCGAGGGCCTCGTAAGCATCGCGCTGGGCCTCAGCCACCTGGCGGGTGGTGCGCGTCGTCTTATCGATGTTTGCTGTGGTAGCCACAGTAGTACCTCCATAGTAGATAGTAAGTCTTTGCTACTATGTTCTTACCACACATATGTCCAGTGTAAACCTCGCGGCGTCAGGATCTTCGTTATTGCCCTTCTTCACCGGAGTGCGTGGAAGGAGCCCTACAGCATCACTTAGCTCTGACCTGCTCAGCGGCCCAGACTTTGACGCCTCTTGTCCCGCTCTGTGAGCCTCTTTTTGGTGCTTTCGCCCTCGATCCGCCCGTCCGAGCAGCGTTTCGCGGGCCATTCTGCGTAACTGATACTGTAGGGCCCCTTCCCCGAAGGTGGGTGAATAACACTCGAGACCGCTCGGTCACGCTCCTACCAGAAGGTCGGCTCTTCCTTACCGGCTAGGGTCGGCGGGCGCTACCTCTGTCCGCTTCGGCCAGTTAACCAATAGCACCCCAGCACCACCGCGCTAAAGCCCGTGGCGAAGACTATAGTGAGGCGTTCCGCCAAGAGTGTGGCTGCTAACACCATCGCCACCAGCGGGTTCAGGTTGATGTACACGTCAACCTGCGTAGGTGTTAGCCGGGTCAGGGCGAACGTCCACAGGAAGAAGCCGAGCGCTCCGCCGAAAACCCCTAAGAACACGAGCAACGCCAGCGTTTGCCGATCGAGTTGTGGGGGTACCCCGATCAGGCCCTCGACCAGCGCGGCCGGCAAGAGGAGCAGGGTGCCGAGCACCATCGCGTACGCCGTTACGGTTGGTGCACCGTAACGGGCGAACGCCCGCTGGGCCAGGACAGCGTACGCCGCACCGCACAGCGCGCTCACGGTCCACGTAATATCCGAATGCAACGGATTTGCGAACGCACCTGCCACGTACTGCTCTGCGCTCCTGTTGGCCAGGAGCCGGACGTAGGGTTGGCGTGAGCGCTATGCCCGCGGGCTTCGGTTTGGGACTATCCCCAGACACCCCACCAGGGGCGCGAAGTTCCTGCCTAAGCGCCTTCGGGTGCACCCGGTGGCCTCTCCTTCTCCCACCGCGCCTGGTGGCGGGCTTACGGGGGATCCTCGCGCCTGCGTACTCGAGGTTGTGTTGCGAACGAAGCGCCTCGGTACACCCGTATTCTGGATGGTTCACTCTCCGAACTTCGCCTTGACGCAGTTCTGAGAAGCTCGCACGCGACGTTCGCTTGAGAGATTTCTTCACTATTCTACGCTCGGCGTAGCTGCTCACTACGCTCTCACTACGCTCCCCTAGTAGACTTCGGGTTACCCTGAAGTGGTGCGGTCCAAGAAAGGGAGGAAGCCATGAGCACAAACCCGCAGGATGGATCCCAGCCCACCGTCGTCCTCGTGCACGGCGCTTGGGCGGACGGATCCGGCTGGCAGGGCGTTTACAACCTCTTGAAGGACGACTACAGCGTCAGGATCGTCCAGAACCCGACGCTTTCACTCGAAGGCGACGTCGCCGCGACCAAGATGATCCTCGGCCAGCAGAGCGAACCGGTCATTCTCGTTGGCCATTCCTATGGCGGAGTGGTGATCACCGAGGCGGGTAATGATCCCAAAGTGGCGGCGCTAGTCTACATCGCGGCCTTCGTGCCGGACCAGGGCGAGACGGAGGAAGCGCTCATCGGAACCTTCCCGTCCGGCGTGCCGAGCGCGGGAGACGCTATTCTGCCGCCGCAGGACGGCTTCCTGTTACTCGACCGGGAAAAGTTCCATGAGTCATTCGCGGGCGACTTGGGTGCCGATGAGGGCGCGTTCATGGCCGATTCGCAGGTCCCGTGGGGAGTTGAAGCCCTGACCGCTACGGTCGGCGAGGCGGCATGGCGGAGCAAGCCAAGCTGGTACCTCGTCGCCACTGAAGACCGGATGATCCCCCCGTCCGCCCAGCGCTCGATGTCCGAGCGGGCGGGTGCGACCGTCGAGGAGGCCGCGGGCAGCCACGCGATCTACGTGTCGCGGCCGGATGTCGTCGCTGCGCTCATTGAAGAGGCCACTTCCGAAGTGAGCTCGGCTACGCGCTAAGTCGGCTAGGAGGAGACAGCGACTTTAGGAGGAGGACCCCATGACCGCCGAGAACACCCCCACCCCGGCCACCCCAGACACCATCGTGCTGATCCACGGTCTGTGGGTGACCCCCCGAAGCTGGGAGAAGTGGGTCGAGCACTACGAGAGCAAGGGATACCGCGTGCTCGCCCCCGCCTACCCAGGCTTTGAGGTCGAGGTCGAAGCGCTCAACGAGGATCCCTCCCCGATCGAGGCTCTGACTATCCCTGAGGTCGTCGAACACCTGGAGAACATCGTAGGCGAGCTAGAGAACCCCCCGATCATCATGGGCCACTCGGCAGGAGGCCTCTTTACCCAGATCCTCCTGGACCACGGTTACGGAGCCGCTGGGGTGGCCATAGACTCCGCGCCAGCCGAGGGTGTCAGGGTAACTCCGGTCTCACAGATAAGGGTCTTCTTCCCGATTCTGAGTAACCCCGCAAACCGCCACAAGGCAGTGGGCTTCACGAAAGAGCAGTTCCACTACGCCTTCGCCAACACCCTAAGCCGGGAGGACTCAGACGAGGTCTACGAGCGATACCACATCCCCGCTCCGGGCAGCTTCGTGTGGGCTGGGCCCCTCGCTAACTTCACGCCCGGACACCAGGACACCTACGTCGACTTCAGGAACGAAGACCGCGCGCCCTTGCTGTTCATAGCGGGTGAAGAAGACAACCTTATGCCTCCAGCGGTCAACCAGTCTAACGTCAAGCACTACCGCCACGTCAAGACCGTTACAGACTACAAGGAGTTCGAAGGACGCTCGCACTACACGGTGGGGCAGGACGGATGGGAGGAGGTAGCAGACTACGCCCTTGAGTGGGCGGTAGAGCACGCGAAGCGTCCAGCGGCTTGAGCGTAGCCTCAGGTCTATTCACCGGAGTGCGTGGAAGTGGACAGCGTGTTGAAAAAGTCGGCATCGAGCTGATTGCGACCAAGAATCGGGCTCCTAGAATCCCGAATCGGTGCTTTTGGTGCTCGATTTCGGGTGAAAGTGGGCACCATGGGAGTTTTTCAACACGCTGTGGAATTCTGCGAACTTCGCCTTGACGGTTCTCGGAAGTACGCATAGCCCATGTCCAACACACCATGGGCGTCCCTGGCTGAGAATACCCCGCGATGGTCCCGCCTCCCCGGCGTTCTTGGCCCGTCTGGACTGCGACCGAGCGTGAAAGCACGGCTTAGGGTATCGCCCGCTCCTCCGAAGCCGCGAAGAGGACCTCCACACATGGCAAGATGAACCTAACCGCGCCGCCTTTAGTCAGGCGCGATGAACATAGGGGGTGGATGATGGACGTCTCCGATCACGGGGGTCCGCTGCGAACTCGGGACAGTGGCGAGCAGCGCGTAACGCCCCTGGAGCTGTTCTTCGACCTGGTCTTTGTCTTCGCTGTGACCCAGCTCTCCCACCTGCTGCTGGACCACTTGAGCATCAGAGGAGTTTTGCAGACGCTATTCCTGTTACTGGCGGTGTGGTGGGCGTGGGTCTACACGGCCTGGTTCACCAACTGGTTCGACCCAGATCGGCTGCCGGTTCGCCTGGTGCTGGTAGCCGTGATGCTCGCGAGCCTGCTAATGTCGGTCGCGATCCCGGAGGCCTTCGGCAAGCGCGGGTTGATGTTCGCCCTGGCATTCGTCGCCATACAGGTCGGGCGCACCGCCTTCGCGGCGCTCGCCCTGTATGGCGCGTCCCACCCACTGAGCGGAACCTTCTGGAGGATCCTCACCTGGTTGGTGGCGGCCGGCGTGTTGTGGGTGGCGGGGGGCCTGGTCGAAGGCGGGGCGCGCTACGTGCTGTGGCTGCTCGCGTTGGCCGTGGACTACGCCGGACCAGTGATGCGCTACAGGACGCCGGGGTTGGGGAGCTCGCGCACGGAGGAGTGGACCATCGAGGGGACGCACTTCGCCGAGAGGTGCCAGCTGTTCATCATTATCGCACTGGGCGAGTCGATCCTGGTGACCGGCACGACCTTCGGCGAGATCGAAGCGTCCGCGGTAACGGTCTGTGCGTTCGTGGTGGCCTTCCTCGGCAGCGTCGCGCTGTGGTGGATCTACTTCGCGCGCAGCGCCGAGGCAGCTCGCGAGGTCGTTACCTCCTCCGAGGACCCTGGCCGGTTGGGTCGTTCAGCCTACACTTACTTCCACCTGCCGATGGTGGCGGGGATCATCGCCATCGCCGCGGCCGATGAACTCACCGTTGCGCATCCCGGCGAGACCGGAACGCTCGCCTCTATCACACTTACTCTCGGAGGAACCGCGCTGTTTGTGGCCGGACACGCGCTCTTCAAGTGGGCTGTGTTCGGGGTGCTGCCCTGGTCGCACGCGGTCGCGGTCGCCGCGCTGATGGCCTTGATACCTGTGGGCTTCGCGATACCAACGCTCGCGCTCAGCGGTGCGGCAGGCTTGATCGTGGTCGGTCTTGCAGTGTGGGACACCCTAGCCTATGGACACATGCGCTCACCACGTCGGGCCACGTGAGTACATGCCGTACCCCGCCATCGAGCACAGGCAGCTATTCATCCAACCTCCTATGGTCAAGCGACGCCGGTCACGAGGGTGATGTTGCCCTCACAATGGCCTGATCGGCGACGCGGCGGGCACCACACTACGCGATAGACCTCCCTGGCTACATAGCGCTTTGGGCAGCGGATGATCTCTCGCTTGCTCTTGCCAGGCTTCGCCAGCGGTGCGCCTCGCGACGTTCTCCTTGGTGCGACGGTCTCGGCGCATCCGAGCCAGACAGATCATGTACAGCGCACGGTTAGCGTCCCGGTTGCCTACTTTAGGTTGAGACGATGCCTCAGGACCTTCCCAGAGGAAGCTTCGATGGGAGAGACCCCGCACAGGCTGGCGAAGGAGGTCTCGTTCCTCAACCTCTGGGGATTGTCGCCGGCCACGATCAGAAGCGTCGCGGCGTGGTCGGTGCCTATGCCTGGCAAAGAGACCAGAGCTCCGGGGCGACTTGCGCCACCAATTGGTCGAGTTGTGCGTCTAGCTCGGCGATCTCTCTCCGGAGAGCCGCCTCCTTCTCCTTTGTAGCGAACCTGGTTGAGGGCGATCATGTGCAGGGCGTGGTTGAGCCTACGGTTGCCGTGTCCCTTGCCGGGAAACCGCGAGACGTCACCGACCAGGCCGATGATCTTGGCCGCGAGTATCGGCCCGACCCCGAAGACCTCCGTAAGGGAAGTGGCCGAAGCCCCAACCTCTTCGCGGATGCGGACGTCCAAGTCCGAAACCACTTGAGCGCCACTACTCAAGCACGGCCATGGCCTCGATCTCCACGAGTTGCCCCTCGACGGCGAGCATCGACACTCCCAACAGAGTGCTCGCCGCCCCAGCTATACCCGATTCTTGCACCGCAACCCACACGGACCCCAGATCGGCACGCTCACCTGCCACCACGTAGACGGTCGTCTTTATGAGGTCGCGCTCCCTCGCGCCGACCGCCTCGAGGGCTGACGCCAAGTTCTCGAGCGTCTGCCTAGCCTGCACGAGCAGGTCGCCTGCTCCTACGAGGTTGCCCTCGGCGTCTAATGGGACTGCCCCAGCAGTGCTGACGAGTCGGCTTCCCGAGGCCACCACGACGTGTGAGTAGCCGGGAGGCTGGCTGAGTCCGGGAGCATTGATGCGTTCGATCATCGCCTCCTCCTTCTCCTTCGAAGCTCTGGTGTGGTAGCTATCGTAGTCTGTCTGCGGGCGGTATTCACCCTAGTGCGTGGAAGGAGACAGCGTGTTCAAAGACTCCCTTGGTACCCGCTTTCGTCCCTGATCGGCTACCAAACAGAAGATGCAGAAAATGCTGAACCATGTTTCGGGCGAACGCGACGCCCTAGAAGCAGGGTGGCGCACGTGTGCCGGAGGTCGTGCCAGCGAATATCGCGAAGCCCTGCGCACTTCAGCAGGGGCTTGAAGTGCCGGTTGACGACGTTCAAGGTGTCCACCAGCGTGCCGATAGTGCGGAACACGAGGCCGTTATCCCGCCAATTGAGGCTAGCAGCGCATGGGGCGGGCCGAGTACAGCCTGTTCGCACCGTACGCTCGAGAAGGGGTGCTCTGTACCCTAATTGTGCGTGAGCACGCGACGCACCCGTGCTGCCGAGAGGAAGCCCTCCCTTAGCTCTTCGTCCCTGATATTACCCGCGAGCATTCTCAAGGTCTGCGCCGCTAGAGAGTTCGCCTCCCGGGCTTCTTCGGTCTGCCTGCGCTGCTCGTGAAGCTCGCCGATCTTGCTCTGGCTCTGCCAGAGTTCCTTAGGTAGACCGATCTTCTCGGCTAGTGCCCGTGCTTCGTGCAGCTGACCTATCGCCCTTTGCGTGTCGCCCTCGAACTCGCTAAGGACCGCCATAGAGCGAAGGTAGGCTATTCGTTCCCGTCCGTTCGTCCGCGGTCTGTCGGCGAAACGTCGCACCACTTCTCGAGCGCGTCGCTCGTCCCCTGCACGCAGCAGCGCCTCGACCTCGTAATGGAGGTAGAGTCCGTCTAGCACATCGAAGGAGGTGCCTGCTTCGTGTGCACTTTTGGCGTGGGAGTAAGCCTCCTCCCAATCCTCGGAGAGGGCCGCCACCGCGCAGAGGCTGGCAGAGGAAAGCGCCTCGTAATGCGGCCCCAGTTGTGCCCCAAGCTCCAGCGCCTCCTCATAGACCCTCCGCGCCTCCTGCAGGTCCAATAACACCTTGTATGTCCGCCCGAGGTGGTCGAGGTTGTGCCACAGCAAAAACGTGTCTTGCGCTATGCGAGCCAGCTCCGTTCCTCGCAGGCAGACCTCGAGCGCTTCCTCATACTCGCCACTCGCCAAGAGCCCGAGTGAAAGCGCCGGTGAGCCCATCGCCTCGGCCCGCTCGGGCAACTCGCGGGACTTGCCAAGCACCTCACGCCCGAACGCGATCCCCTCTTGCAGCCTGCCCTGGAAGACCCGGATGTACGCGAGATACATGAGGCATTGGTTCTCCATGGCCTTGTTGCCTACTTTCCACGAGGCCACGAGCCCCATGGCCGTAGGCATCGAAGGAAGGAGCGTGCGCGGTGGCCGACGTTTGGCCAGCTCCCGGCTCAGCTCAGCTCCCTCCTCGGCGCACGCTGCCGACTCCTCCAACCTTCCCCTAAACAGCTCCAGTCGTGCCAGCGTCTCCAGTGCCCTCGCGATCAGGTCTGGACGCTCTTCCAAGGTCCGAGCGGAGGCCAGAGCCTTCCCGGCGAGAGCGCCGGAGTGCTCGAATTCCCCCGTCCCGTAAGTCATGACTTCCGCTAGTGTGCACTCTATCTCTACCAGCAACTCTTCAAGTCCCGCCTCCTTGGCCACCCGTATAGCGTCCTCCAGGAGCCTTCTCGCCCTCGGGGGGTCAGACTCTTGGTGGAAGGCGAGGACAGCAAGGTTGTTGCGGGCGCCCACCTCGAGCCTGGCTTCTCCCACCTCTCGGGCTAGAGCGAGCATCGTCTCGTAAGCCTCCCTGGCCTTGCCCCACTCCTCTGACAGCTCGTAGGCCCGGCCCAGTTGTATGTACAGGTGCTCGAGGTCCGGGACCGACGACTCGCCCAGCTGCCTACTACCGCCAGTTGGTACTCTTTCTCCTTCTGCCAGTAGGGAGCGCGCCCTTTCGTAGTGCGCGATGGCGTCCCTTACGGCGAACACCTCCACGGCGTCGTCGCCTGCCGCCACACCATACCCGAAGGCCTGCTCCGCCAGACCTCCGGCCAGCGCCTGCCGCGCCAGCTGCGCAGCAGGGGCACCTCCCTCCTTCAGCACCTCAAAAGCCCTGCGGTGCAACAGCCTCCGTCGCGCATGCCCCATCTCGGTGTAGGCCACCTGCCTTATCTTCTCGTGCGTGAAGGAGTAGGTGGTGCTAGGGTGTAAGAGTGGCTCCTCCTCTTCTTCACTTCCCCTGGCCTCCTCCCGTACTAGGTGACGCTCGATTAGCTCGTCGAGCCCTCTCAGGCCTTCTGCTTCTCCTAGCCCCGCCACGCCCACCACCGACTCGAAGTCGAAGCCTCTCTCCAACACCGCCCCAGCCCTCACCAGCTCCGAGCCCTCAGCCGAGAGCCGAGAGAGACGCGCGCGGATCACCTCCCGCACGCTCTGGGGTAGCAGGCCTCTCAAGGCGCTCTTCTGGCTCCGCCAGGCCGGGCCTACCTCCACGACCCTCTCCCCGTCCGCGCGGCTTCGTATAAGGAGCATGCCCTCTTCGATCAGGACCTTGAGCGTCTCCACCAGGTAGAAGGGCTGCCCCCCTGTCTCAGCTGCTAGCCGTTCTCCCAATTGCTTAAGCCCTAATTCCACCCCGTTCGAGCCCCTCGCCTCCAGAGGCCCGGCAGGGGACTTCGACGAGCTGGCGCTTGTCGCCAGCCGCGGCAGGAGTCCCTCGACTTCCTCATCTGTCAAAGTACCCAGGGTCATGCTTCTCAGGGGCAACCTCCGTCCCAACGCCAAGAGCCACCTCTCGAAGGCCGAGCCTGCCTCCGGTTCTTCCGGGCGCGCGGCGATTACCACCAGCACAGGCGCTCCTTGCTCCGCCCAGCGCTTACCCGCGTACTCGAGCACCTCGAGCGTTGCCGCGTCCGCCCACTGCAGGTCGTCCAGGAAGAGGACCACAGGGGTACGGAAGGCCAAAGCCTCCACCATTCTGACAATCGCCTCGAATAGCGCCCCTTTGGCCATCTCCCCTCCATCGGAGGTAGAGGAGGGAAGATCAGGATACCTCTCCTTGAGCTCGGGCAAGAGCCGAGAGAGCTCAGAGAGCCACACATCCTTCAAGAGGTCGTCGGGAGCCCTTTCTCGCTCCATGCGCGGCCTTATTGCCTCTATGAGCGGCCTGTAAGGCAACCCTGCTCCCTCCGAGGCCCACCCTTCTAGGACGTCCGCTTCCCTAGCTCTAGCCCAGAGGAGAAACTCTTCTGCCAGGCGCGTCTTTCCTATCCCTGCCTCCCCCAGGATCGCCACGACGCGCGTTTGTCCCATGCCAGCCGCTTGATACTCTGAGACGAGCGCACCAAATTCTTGCTGCCGGTCAACCAGCGGCACCTCCAACACCGAAAGCGCACTAGTAGCTGCAGAGTGTATATGGCTCGCACCCAAAGAAGCCCTCTCCTCGACCTCCTTCTGCAACCGAGCGGCAAGCTCTTGCATCTGAGAAGAGGGCTCCATCCCAAGCGCTGTGCCTAGGGTATTCCGAAAGCCCTCGTAGACCAGCAGAGCCCTCTCACTCTCGCCCGCACTGGACAGCAGCTCCATAAGCCGCCGATGGGCAATCTCCTCTAGCGGTGCCTGCCTCACCCACAGCCGGGCAGTCCCTATGGCCTCCTCTATTAGACCCTCCTCCCCTTCGAGGCGAGAGAGCCTCTCGCATAACTCCCCGAAAACCTGCCGCCACCTCGCGCGCTCACCCTCGAGCCACAGCTCGAACTCGTGGGAATTTTCGAGCGAGAAGCCTTCCATGAACTCACCCCGGTAGAGCCCCAGGTCCCCTTGCAGCCGGCCGATGAGCTCCCGGCGCTCTCCAGCAGCGGCGCTCCTTCCTCCCAGCGAGGTTTCGCTTCTCGCCAGCGAAATGGCAGCCTCGAATACCTCCAGGTCGAGGTCGATCCCCCACGGCTCTAGTTCTAAGCGGCCGCTCTCGATGACGAAGAAGCGGTCCACTGCGTCATGGGCGCTGTCTTCCCTTACGGTTTTCCTGAGCTTGTGCAAGACAGCGCGCAAGTCCGCGCGGGCGTTCCGCTCCTCGCTCTGCGGCCACAAAAGCTCTGCGAGCTCTCTCCTTGGGTGCCTACCCCCCTCGGCGGCCAGGTAGCACAAGAGCGCGAGCACCTTCTTTATCCTGAACCGGACGGGCAGCCCCTCGAGGCTGGCCTCAGGTGGCCCCAGCAGCCTGAGGCTTAGCCGTTTGTCTTCTGGGGTCTCCGTCTCGAATCTCACGCGCCACGCTTTCGCTACGCCCCGCTGCTATGGTGGCTTGTAGTGCAGGAATGGGCGCTGGCTTGAGCCTTTCCCACTCAAATTGTACACGCTCCCCTCGATGCGTCGCAACGGGAAGTACTATCGAGATTGTGAAGATGGGCACCCGAGACGAAAGAAGTACTCCGCAGATGGCGAGCTCCAGTGGTGGTCGTGGCAACGGTGGGTAGGACCCTGCTGTTAGTCTGGGATGTCTCAGCGGTTCAGGAGGAGCCCTGGCGGCGGCTTCTGCAGGAGCTTTCGTACGCTCGCTGCGAGGAGGAGTACATGGACTCTCGTAGGCGTCTGGGTGTCTCGGCCGAGTCGGTGTGGCTCGTGCCGAAGCCGAGCGGGGGAGGGGTGGCAGTGGTTTACCTGGAAGCCTTGGATCCCGAGCGGGTGCTGGGCGAGCTTGCGGCATCGGAGGCGCCTTTCGACTCATGGTACAGCGGAGCAATGCGCAAGCTTTTCGGCTTCGATTTGGCGCGGTTACCACGGGCAGGGAGCAGCGAGCTGCTGTTCACCTGGCGCGATGATCGTGGTTAGGGCGAGCGTGAGGCTCCGCAAAGCCCATGCCCCGATACCCCGGCTCGCTAAAAATGAGCTCTGTGGAGCACACCTACACTCTTCAGCGTGTACCTCACCACGCTTGGCAAAGCTCCTCACTACGGTCTCACTACGCTTTCCTAGTAGGCTCTGGAGTAGGCCGAAGGCAAAAGAAAGGAGGTGTCCACATACGTGAAAAATTCGATTGAGGTCCTCTGCAACAGGGCGCGCCGCAGGCGCTGACCTCCGTTTCTACAGAATAGTGGCGCTCTTGAGGCCGCCTCCGCCGGCGAACCCTAGCCAGAAGGGAATCACATGGCTACTCGAGAAGATCGCAGCACCGAGACCACCACTACCCCTCCCGCAGTCCGCCCCTTCCGCATCGACGTTCCGGAAGAAGATCTGGACGACCTCCGCCGACGCATCGCCGCGACGCGCTGGCCCAGCAAGGAACTCGTCGAAGACCGGTCGCAGGGCGTCCAGCTGGCGACGCTGCAGGAACTCGCCCGCTACTGGGCGAGCGATTACGACTGGCGCGAGTGCGAGGCAAAGCTGAACGCGCTCCCGCAGTTCACGACCGAGATCGACGGGGTGGACGTCCACTTCATCCACGTGAAGTCACCGCACAAGAACGCACTCCCGCTGATCATGACGCACGGCTGGCCGGGCTCGGTCGTCGAGCTGCTCGAGACCGTCGACCCGCTCACGGACCCGACGGCACACGGCGGCAGCGCAGAGGACGCCTTCGACCTCGTGCTGCCGTCCCTGCCCGGCTACGGCTTCTCCGGCGAGCCGACGGAGATCGGCTGGGACCTCGGCCGGACGGCGCGGGCCTGGGCGGAGTTGATGCGGCGCCTCGGCTACACCCGCTACGTCGCCCAGGGCGGCGACGTGGGCGCCGGAGTCAGCGACGCGATGGGTCGCCAGGCGCCGGATGGGCTGGTCGGCATCCACTTCAACTTCCTGGACGCGGCCCCGCGGGAGCTCCTGATGGCCGCCCTCAACATCAGGCTCGCGTTCTCCATGGAGGACCGCGCGGAGTTAAGTAAGGTCGTCGCGGTCTTCATGCGAGGCTACATCGCCGAGATGGGCGAGCACCCGCAGACGATCGGCTACCCCCTGCTGGACTCACCGCTGGGTCTGGCGGCCTGGATGCTGGATCACGACGCGGACAGCTACGAGAAGATCTCCCGCGCCTTCCTCGACGGGCAGCCCTCGGGCAACCTCACCCGCGAGCACGTCCTCGACAACATCACTCTGTACTGGCTGACGAACACCGCGGCCTCGGCCGCGCGGCTGTACTGGGAGACCGGCAAGAGTACGACCGCCGCACTCAAGCAGCCGCCACCGCACGTCATGCTCCCAGTGGGCTACTCGGTCTTCCCCGGCGAGCTCTTCCAGGCCCCGCGCCACTGGGTGAAGAGCGCCTACCACAACCTCATCTACTTCAACGAGGCCGACAGGGGTGGCCACTTCGCAGCATGGGAAGAGCCCGAGCTCTTCGCTGAGGAGATGCGAGCCGCATTCGCCTCGCTGCGTTAATCGGCGGACGTGGGCGACGTGCAGGATCTGTGCGCCGCCCACGCCCTGTGTCGAACAACTACGAGACCACGGAGGGTGACAT
>CAWEHD010000012.1:0-92036 GCA_963808845.1 uncultured Rubrobacteraceae bacterium | reverse complement strand
GATGGAGGCGAGATGGTCGCGGGAAGTGGGGACGCAGGACACGGCGGGGGGACAGGGGCGACGCCGCTCGAGGAGCGCGTACTGCGGTTGGAGAAGGATGTGGAAGAACTGCGAGAGCAGGTACGAGGGCAGGCGCAAGGGCTGGCTAGCGCAGGGCCGCAAAACGGGGTGCGTGAGGAGACCTCTGGTGAGGCGGCGACTGCTACTGTGGAGCGTCCCGCGCAGAGGGAAGTTGTCTCCTCTCCCTTCGCCGAGGCTACCCGCAATCGCGTGCGGCGCAGGGGCGGAGACACCGGAGAGGGGGACCGCTCTTCGGGCTGTTCCCCGACGGGCTGCCGCCGGCGACGTGGTGGGTGGCGAGGGCAGGCGTCGTCCTGCTTCTCGTTGGGGTGTCCTTTCTCGTGCGGATGGGCGTCGAGCAAGGATGGCTCACGCCGGCCGTGCGCGTGACGGGTGGTGTGCTCATTGGCGTCGCGCTCTCTGCCTTCGGGCTGCGTACCAGAACTTCCCGTCCCGCGTACTCGCAACTGCTCGTTGGCGGTGGTGTCGTGGCGTTCTATCTCTCAGCCTTCGGCGCGTGGAGCGTGTGGCACCTCGTGCCTTACGAGGCGGCGTTTGCCTTCTGCGTGCTTACCACCGCGTTCGCGTTCGCTGCGGCGGTGCGTCTGAGCGCGGAGTGGCTCGCGCTGTTAGGCGTCGTTGGCGGCTACGCGACGCCGTTCATGCTGTTCTCTCCTTACTCCAACGTACCGGCCCTGGTCGCCTACTCACTGCTTCTGCTCGGTGGCTATTTGATGGTCTACGTCTTCAGGGGGTGGCGTTCGGTGTACGGCAGCGCCATCCTCGGCATATGGACGATTCTCGCCGTGTCAGACCTCGGGGCGCGCACCTATACCACCATAGAGGGCGTCTGCCCACCGCCGCCGCGTGGTCGGTGTCAACGGGGGCGCTCGTCGCCTGGTTGACGATACTCTTCCTCACCAGCGCCCGCCGCTACCTGCTCGCGGGGGCGCGAGTCAATGGGGGAGGCCGTACCGGAGTCCTGACGGAGGCGGCCGCCACCAGCGTCGCCCCGCTCGTCGCCTTTCTGTTGGTGTGGAGCGCGTGGCCATCGGGAACTGTCTCCGGCGTCGACCTCACCTCCCTCGCTGTTGCGATGGCGCTCGTACACTTCATCGCCTACGCCGTCGTCGCCAGCAGGGCCCTCTCTTCATCTGTCGCCGGTACGTCCAGGGGGCAGCAGGGCAACGGCGGCTTCTTCGAGGCATCCGCCATTACAGGGCTCCTTGAAGATGGCCAGGCGGAAAGCACCTCGCGCTCGCGCTGCGTTACGCAGGGTGCAGGCATTCGCTGCCGTCGTGCTCCTTACGCTGGCCGTCGTGTTCCTCCTCGACGGGGCGGCGCTGGCCAGCGCCCTCGCCGTGGAAGGCGCGCTCCTTGCCTACCTAATTCGTCCTTCCGTAAGAGGCGAGACCGCGCCGAGACTCTCCGGGCGACGCCTGATCACCGCGAAGTCCTGGCTCCTTTTGACGTTCGCCGCACTCTACTCTTTGGGCACCGTGGTGTGGCGCGCGGCCGACCCGTTCGGCGTGACAGGCAGCGAAGAGGCTTACCTGCCCTTCCTGAACGGTGACGCCCTCTCCTTGCTCGCGGTGGTCGCCTCCCTGTTCTTCGTCGGCCGGATCGGAGAGCGGGCGAGCGCCTTGCCCTGGCGCGGCGTTGCCGCGGGATTCCGCCTGCTCGGGCACCTGATCCTGGCCCTTGGCGTCGTCTCGGAGTTCGCCCGCTCGGACCTCCCTTCAGGTGTCTCTTTTGCCTTCCTCGCGCTCTACGCACTCGCCCTGGCACTCGCGCGTTTCTTCTCGGAGATCAACCTGCCGACCACGGACGTACCTCGCGCGCACTCGCCCGCGCCGTGGCGTCCGCCGTCGTGGGTGGCGTCCTGGCTCGATGTCGGCGTTGTGCTCTGCGTGGTCGCGCCGTGGCTGTGGGAGCGCCTCGACATCGCCGGGACGTGGACGGGCTATCCCACGGCCGCCTCCCAGGCGTTGTACGAGTCCGGGGCCAACCTCGCCAACCTCGTCGGCGTCCTCGTGCTGTTCGGCGTCGCCGGGCTCCTCTTCCTGTGGGGCAATGCCAGTAGGGGTTCCTCGACCGCGTGGGAGGATGAAAGCCTGTTGCCCATTGCGGCGGTGCTGTTGCTCGCGGCTTCTACCTTCTTCGCGCTGTGTTGGACCTGGACGGTTCTCGACCCTCTCTCGGGCGGCGGCGCGCTCGTAAGCGTCGCGTGGGGCGCGCTCTCAGCCGCACTCCTCGCTGGTCCCGCTCTCCTGTTCGCCTCGTCACCACGAGGGACTGGTTCGGCTGGTCTGGTCTACTGGTCTACGAGGGCGGGCTACGCCGTGCTCGCACTGGTGGTCGCCAAGCTGTTCCTCTACGACCTCGCCGCGGTGGAACCCATCCTGCGCATACTCCTGTTCTGCGGCTTCGGAACAGCGTTCCTGCTCGCGGCGTACCTGTTCGGTGGCGAAAGGGGAAGATCCCGCTCCGATACCTGATCGCCACGACAAACTCATACCGCGTCCGTTTGAATGGGATCGCGTTCGGGCTGCGGGCAGACTGGGGCCGTCCTCTACGTCATTCCCGCGAAAGCGGGAATCCACGTCCTTTAGAGCCGTTATCGGACGAGGCGGAGGTTCGTGGCGACGCGCAACACACCACTGTTCTCCCGGATTCGTTATCATTCGCATGTTGTAGTGCTTTTCAGAAGGCCCGAGCCCTTACTCGCGACCGCTGCTGTGTCCGGATCTACAGGTACCTTAGGGCGAGAAACGCAAGAGCAGCCCCCACAGCGATGCCGAGGGCAAGAAGCGCGATCAACCTCGCAACGCGTTTCCGGTTCACCTAACCCCTCTCTTCTCATAAGCGGGCCTAAACTCCCTCTAAGGATACCCCGGTCCATTCTCTCCGCTTGGAAGGTTGCGCACTCCTCTCGGGCCTCGGACGTTCGAGCAGTATTGTGCATGAACTGGCGTCGCGATGTCGGACCACCATAATGGCTGACCCCCGCCTGTGTCTCCTCGCGTACTGAGGACGGACCGTGAATCGCGACGGATACGACAGGAAGGCTTGGCAGCGCGAGTGAGAGATGCCGCGCAAACGTTCCTAAGCTAAGATATGTTCATAACAAGCAGGAGGTACGTCCATGGCTACCAAAGCCGGGGTCGGCATGAGTCGGCATCACAATCCGAATGTCGCGGGTCGTGAGGCCGCAGAGCAAGCACTACAGAAGGCGGGGGTAAGCAGACCGGACTTCGTCTTCATGTTCGGCTCGATCGGATACGACCAGCGCTCCTTGGTGCGGGCGGTCCGCAGAGGCTACCGGAGGTGCACCCCTCACAGGTTGTTCGGCGGAGGGCACGATAAACGGAGACGAGGCTGATGAATCCAGCTTCTCTGTGGTCGTTACGGCGATCTCTTCGGATGACCTGCAGTGGCCCAACGGAATAGCGAGAGGGCTCGAGGACGACGCACGCGCCGTCGGGCAGCAGGTAGCCCAGGACCTGTTACCCGACCTATCTGCTGACACCATTGGCCTGTTCATCTTCCCTGATGGGCTCATCACCCTGACACTCGAAGACTTCTTTGCAGGGCTAGAGGAGAATCTCTCAACAGTGCAGTTCCTCCCACTGTGGGGTGGGGGAGCCGGCAACAATCTCGATACGGAGGGGCCAACCTATCAATACTGCGATGATGAAGTCGTATCCGGTGGGATCTCCTACGCGCTGATCTCGGGTAAGGCACAGGCTAGTTGGGCCATCAGCCACGGCTTGATGCCGATAGGGGGGGAGCGTATAGTGACGCGCTCTAAAGGGAACGTCATCTACGAGTTCGATGATAAACCAGCTGTAGAAGTGCTCAAGGAGTATCTACCTGAGCATGCCCTAATCGAGGACCGCGACTGGATGCGTTATGCTATTTCGCTTGCCCTGTGTTTCAGGGCTCCCAGCTACATGAAAGACGAAGAGTACGTGGTTAGAGGCGTACCTGCGTTGAGGATGGCCGACGGCTCCATCTACCGTACAAACGGAAGTCTCTGAGGGCACGAGTGTCTGGTTCTCGAGCCGAGACAAGGAGAAGATCACCACGGGCTCGATCGGATGGCAGCCCAGATCAAGGACCAACTTGGTGGTGAGAAACCCAAACTCGTCTTCCAGTTCGAGTGTGTGACCAGAGGCAAGACGATGTTCCGTGAGCAGGAGAAGCTGCAGATCCTCAAGCGGTTTCGGCAATCCTTGATCCGGACGCACCATGGGTAGGTTTCTACACTATAGGGGAGATTGGCCCGGTAGAAGAGCACAATGACCTTCATCTCTACACGTCTGTTGTCCTTGCCCTGAGTTGACGATGGAATGGTCACCGGAAGCGTCGGGTAAGCGCCACGAACAAGTCGAGCAGCGGTTGGCAACCCTGCTAGATGAGAACCGACGCCTGTCTGACCAGGTCAAACGCCTTGTCAGAACCGAGCACGAACTCTATCAGTTCCAGGGACAACTCGACGACCAGATCCGCATTTACCGCCACCTCTACGAGGTTGGCAAGGAGCTGAACGCGACCCTGGATTTGGGTGAGCTCCTCCAGATCGCGACCCAGTTCGTCCTGTATCAGCTTGGATTCGAGCGGTGTGTGGCGCTCTTGTACGACCCCGGGACCGACACCTTCTACGCTAGAGCACACGATGGATACTACGATGAGGGAAGTCAGGCGCGGGTGATGGGCCTACGATTTTCGGTGGACGATCCCCTGCTTGCTCCAATATTGGCTGACTCAGAACGAATAATCTGCGCAGAAGGGTGCGACCAAGACGACCTGCTTGCGTTTGGGCAAGCCCTGGAGATGGCCGAATATGTCGCGTTTCCGCTAGGCGGTGAGCCACAACAGCCGATCGGTATGCTGATCGCGGGAAACACAGCGAATAGTGCAGCCTACCACCCACATATCCGCGCGGATAGCGAATTTGTGGTCGGCCTCGCAAACCTCGTCTCGCAGGTTGCGACGGCGATCTTCATGAGGCGAGAAATCAGGCCCGGGAGCGACGTCTCAAGCAAGAAGCACACGCCCGCGAACGCATCGAGCAAGAGTTGCACGTGGCTCGGCGCATCCAGCAGGCTTCGCTTCCCGAGGCGGTGCCCGAATTAGAGGGTTGGGAAATCTCCCCTAGCTACAGACCGGCCAGGGAGGTGGGAGGAGACTTCTACGACTTCCTGAGCTAGAAGACGGTCGCCTGGGATTGGTTGTGGGGGACGCCACGGGCAAGGGTGTGCCGGCAGCGCTCGTGATGTCCACCACCTGTGGCATGCTCAGGGCCGTCACTCAGGCCTCGAACTACTCGCCAGGCGAGGTGCTTCAGCGGGTCAACGAGGCGTTGTATGCCCGCATACCGGCCAACATGTTCGTCACCTGTTTCTACGGCGTCCTCGACCCTGGGAGCGGTACCTTGAGCTTCGCCAACGCCGGCCATGACCTGCCATATGTGCGGCGTAGTGGCGACGCTGATGAGCTAATGGCGAGGGGGATGCCCCTTGGACTCATGCCTGGTATGGGCTACGAGGAGAAGGAGATCATCCTGGGAGCTGGCGACGGAGCTCTCTTTTACAGCGACGGAGTGGTCGAAGCCCATAACCCGGAAGGTGAGATGTTCGGCTTTCCCCGTCTGCGGGCGCTCGTTGCGGAGCACGCTGAGGGAGAGCCGCTGGTGGACTTCCTGATGGAGGAACTCTACTCTTTCACCGGGGAGAGGTGGGAGCAGGAGGACGACATCACTCTGGTTACCCTACACAGAGCCGCCCCGTAGTGTCTAGTCTTCCCGCCGGTCACAGACGTAGTCGCAAGAGAGGTCATAGTCCCGACCGTCCACCGCTCCTACGCGAGGTCCGTACAGGTGCACCGAGATCGCCGTTTCCTCCCCAGGGTTCCCTACCCTGTGAATGCCTCCGTCGTGGGGCAGGATGCTCGAGGCACCGTCTTCTTTGCTCCATATGTGTTGCCGGAACTTTTTGAGGCGGGCGTGATCCCGCCGAGAGCCGTCATCCAGACGCTTGTAGCGCTCCTCTAAAATGGAGCCCAAAGCACAACAATAAACTCCCCAGGAAGTATGGTCGTGAATCTTGGTCTCTGTTCTCGGAGGCCAGACGAAGACCTGCAAAGAGTAGGTATGGTCCTTGCCTCCATAGCTATGTGCCACATACCAGTCTCCCGCAGCGTATCTCGCTTCTTCCAGGAGGGGGCGAATCTCACCTTCGAAAAAGCCGGGGTCATCTACAAGTCGGACCAGGAAAGGAGCGGCCTGCTGTAGGGCTGGTTCCGTAGGTAGCACGGAGATACTACTCAAAAAGTCCGTGTCCACCGCCGGCGATAAAATCGTGCCTGTACTCATGGAGTCCTCAAGGCCCGCTCTACGCTGCCAGCTGCCCGACCGGGCAACGGAGTCCTCGACAAAGAAGGTCTCGGGATCTATGGGAAACATCACCTTGCAAACTTTGCCAGGGTGCTGCCTCGCCACACTCTCCAAAGCTCGCTCGATGCTCTCGGCCTGTATCGCCACCCTGAAACGCGCCGTTCCACTGCTCACCTGGACCGAGATTCTTATCATTCCCCACACCCTCTTTCCCGCGCTAGATAGCCATGATCATTACTCCTCAATTATACTTCATGATCCTCACTGAGAGTAGTGAAACATTGTCTGAAACGTGAGAATCGAGGGGATGCAAGCCAGAGGTCGAGGGCGGAATCCCCCCCATGAAAGCCTGCTTCCAGGCCCTTCCCACATCACACGCTACACGATGCTAATCTCTTGACAAAATCAAGTAACTAGTTGACAATAGCATATGTTTGCGGGTGTGGGGATTGGGGTAGTTCGATGACAGACGACGATTTCGATCGACGCGTAGGAGATAGTCCGGCGCTTCAACCGGTTCTGGACGCGCCGGATCGGCGTGTTGCGAGAAGGGTATCTGGAGAGTCCCTTCTCCCTGACCGAGGTACGTGTCCTCTACGAGCTTGCTCACTGCGACGAGACCACGGCGGGCGATCTCGGTGAGGAGCTGGGATTGGATGCTGGCTACCTGAGCCGCATCTTGACGCGGCTTCGAGAAGCATGGCCTGATCCACAAGAGACGCTCCGAAGCCGACGGCCGGCGCAGGCTCCTGCGGCTTACGGAGCGAGGTCAAGAGGCCTTCGCCCCGCTCGACGCGCGCTCGCGCAACGACATCGGCGCGATGCTTGGTGGCATGTCTGTAGAAGGGCAAGAACGCCTGGTCGGGGCGATGCGAACCATCGAGGGACTCCTCAGCGCTCGGCCCGAGCCAGAGGTCCCTTACATTCTGAGGCCCCACCGGCCGGGCGACATGGGGTGGGTCGTTCACCGCCACGGCGTCCTCTACGCCAGAGAGTATGGTTGGGATGAGCGGTTCGAGGCGCTCGTGGCTGAGATCGTGGCGAAGTTCATCCAGCAGTACGACCCGAAACTGGAGCGGTGCTGGATCGCCGAGAGGGACGGCGAGATCGTCGGCTGTGTGTTCCTGGTCAGGGAGTCGGAGGAGATTGCCAAGCTGCGACTCCTCCTCGTCGAGCCGAAAGCGCGCGGGCTTGGCATCGGCAGCCGCTTGGTGGAGGAGTGCATTCGCTTCGCCAGGCAGGCCGGCTACCGAAAGATCACATTGTGGACGAATGACGTGCTGGACGCCGCCCGCCGCATCTACGAAAAGATGGGCTTCCGGCTCGTCCACGAGGAGCCGCACCACAGCTTCGGGCAGGATCTGGTAGGCCAGACCTGGGAGCTGATGCTGTGAGTTTCCGGCGCGGGACCACGGTGCTCGATAGCGGTTGGATCCAGTGCTGCACCCGTCAGCGTCGATGTTGAGAGAAAGTGCATACGTATGCGTCGGTCAGCGACCACAATATATAGTGGTTCAATATAGCCACGAGATGGAGTACGTTGTCACCACTCGAGAGATTCAATATAAGGGCCTCGTGCAAACTCGGACCTTGCGCGCACCAGGAAGTGATACGACGGCGGCGGTATGGGGATCGTGCGGAGTCATACGCAGGCGGAGGAAACTAGAGGATAGAGGAGAATTCTTTACCAGTGTTCGATTCAGGGCCAATCAAGAAGTGCCGTTCGGCAAGACGCTTTCGCCCAGCCAGAAAGCACCGTCGCCGCGGGGGCCGGCTGGTGGTCATACTTGCCCTTGTCTTCATGTTCGGGGTGGGATACTCGTTATCAGGGTTAGTCCAGGAAGGGATAGCGGCGCCGATGGGGTCCTCCACACCCGCGGCGGAGTGGTCCGGGTTTTCCAATTCTTACACCACAGGGTCCCCTGAGAAGGAGGATGATGCCTAACGGGTCAGAAGACGAAGGAGCAGACGCGGAAGTCACCTGGTGCGGCAACGACTTGCGATGATGTAAACGTTCTCGTAGACCGCTCGCACTCCCTCCCCCCCGACTACGTCCCCACGGATCTCGTCTCGCTACAAGATTACAGGGTTCCCACGCTAGGTAGCGAGGTACTCCGGCGCGAGGCCGCCGAGCACTTGGGACGCCTCGTGGAAGGCGCTACGAAGGTCGGAGAGGAGCTGGTGGTGGCCTCAGCTTACCGCTCCTACGAGGAGCAGCAGCTCTCCCACAATAGGTTATTGAGTGTCTTCGGGGTGGGCGCCGATAGTATGAGCGCCACGCCGGGACACAGCCAGCACCAGCTCGGTACCGCAGTGGATTTCACGAACGGAGCTGCAGGCTACCAGGTCTGGGCGCCCTTCGCGCAGACGAGTGCTTACTGGTGGCTCGAGCATCACGCCTGGGAGTACGGATTTGTTCTGGCTTATCCTAGAGGTAAAGAGGAGCAGACCGGCTACCATTGGGAGCCCTGGCATTACCGCTACGTAGGAGTGGAGGACGCGAAACGACTGAAAAGAGCAACTGAGCCTGCAAGGGTTTCTGGAGCGTGCGGGAACTATTCCCCACTGCTGAAGTGGGTGGGACACAGGCCGATGGGGCGAAGGCTACCGCACCGAGAAGCCGGTGCCCGGCCAGACGGAGTGTGCCAACTGCGGCGGGCGGCTCATCTCCTCGGTGGTGAATTTCGGTGTTCCGCTGCCGGAAACAGCGTTTATGCTGGCCGACGACCATGCCCGCCGCTGCGACCTGATGCTCGTCCTTGGCTCCTCGCTCGTAGCGCTGGCGCTCAAGTCCGGTGCCGTATAGGTGAGGTTATCCCACCTGTAGTGGTGCGGGTGAGGTGGACGCTCGGGGAATGTTCCAACATGCTTAGAGCACGAGGGTACGACAGTGTAGCGCTCTATCTTGCGGCGGCGCCGTAATCGTAGGTGGGCAGCGGGCCGCCACCGGCGTCCCTTAGCACGTAGCCATCGAACATTCGCTTGACGGTGTTAGGCTCACTCCCCGCGATGTTCTCGTGCATGCCGGGATCTTTCTGCGTGTCGTAGAGCTTGGGGTCGTTGCCCTGGTTGGTGCTGAACATCACGTACTGGTCGTCGCGGGTCCAGACGTGGTCATTGTATCCGAGCGAGAAGTGGGGCCTCGCCTCCGGCGCTCCCCGCCTCGATCAGCACCGAGAGGTCCTGGCCGTCCAGCTCCTGCGCAGGCTCTATCCCAAGGTAGCCCAGGATCGTTGGTGCGACGTCGTGGGTCGAGGCGTAGTAGTCGCTCGTCTCTCCGGCCCGCTTCCCCTTCGGATGCCTGATGAAGAAGGGTATGTCCGTGATCTCCGGCCACAGCACGTAGTCTGGCTTGCCTGTGTAGCCGTGCTCACCGTGGGCTACGCCGTGGTCGGAGAGGAGGATGAGGAGGGTGTTTCGAAGAGGTCGAGCTCCTCCATCTTGTCGAGGAAGTGCCCCAGCCAGCGGTCCATCATCGTCACCTCGCCTGAGTAGCGCGCCTTCATCCGGCTGAGCTCCCGGTCCGTGAGGTAGTCGCTGGGTCCGTAGATGACCGAGAATGGCTCTTTGCCGTTGTACGGCTCGTCGTCGTACATGGTTACGTAGTTCTCCGGGGGGTCCCAGGGCTCGTGCGGGTCGTAGGAGTCTATGGTGAGGAAGAAGGGTCCGCCGTCGCTTAAGGAGCTCCAGGTAGTCTGCAGCGCGGGAGAAGACCTTCGGGGAGAACCAGTCGGATTCGGTTTTCCTGTCTTGCACGTTCGCGAAATACTGGCGCATCTGGCCGGTCATGGCGGGAACGTTACCCTTCATGAGGGCCTGCTCGACCTTCTCCTTCGGGTAGGTCCAGATCGGCCTGTAGTTGTCCGTGGTCTGGCCACGGATGAAGTCGAAGACGTCGAAGCCGCGGTGCATGTTGTACGAGGGCTTTATCTGGTGCATGGTGTCAGTGATGAAGTACGTCCCGTACCCGGCCGCCTGCATCATCTGGGCGAGCGTCGTCTGGTACAGGGGGATCGGGGCCCAACCCTGCAGGATCATGTCCTCGTCCTTCGGTGGCTTCCAGCCATAGAAAGGCCAGGTCCTAAGGCCTGTGTGTATCGCCCTCCTGGCGCAGATGGTCGGTATGGACTCGGGGTATGCGTGGGTGAAGCGCAGGCTGTCTTTGGCGAGGGCGTCCAGGTTGGGACTGTGGATGTCACGGTTGCCGTAGGCACCGATGTGATCCTTCCTCAAGCTGTCGATAATGACGAGCACGACGTTGGTGCCTTCTTTGAGGGTAGGATGGTCGTTGCGGATGCGCTCCGTGAGGTCACATCCCGCCGCGCCGAGCATCGTCGCACCGGCAACCCCCGCGCCGGTAAGCTTGAGGAAATCTTTGCGGGTAAGCGTGCGTGCCGTGCGCTGGTTCACAAAGCAAGAGGGTACTACGCAGAGATACACCCTACAAGCTCGCTGGGGCTGGTCCCGCGGTGAACCCTGATACTTGGATTCGTCCTGCAACTGCTAGAATTGTTCCTATGAAAAGCGTTGTGGCTGTGGGGATCGGGTTGCTGCTCTCGCTCGCGGTCGGCTTGCTTGTGGTTCAGGGTATCCTGGCGCCGGTGTTCACACGTTTTTTCGGCATGGAGCAGACCGGTCCCGCCGCCCTGCCCGCTCGTCTTGCTAGTCTTTGCCGCGGCCTTCGCCTTCTATTTCGGTGGGATGGCCGCGAGCTACAAGGCTCCCTCCAGGCATCTCCTTCACGGGGTGCTGGTGGTGCCGGCGGCGTTCGTACTCTCGTCCGGGCTCAACCTCGTCCTGGGCAAGGGATTTCTTCCCGGCGTTGGCGGGGCGGGAACCCTGGGGCTCGTGGTGGTCTTCCTCCTCGTCTCGAGCGCGGCCTCCTACGTTGGGGGCAAGCGTGGGGCGGAGCTCTACGCCCACAACCAGCAGGTCGAGAGGCGCAGGCGCAAACTCAAAGCCCCTGAGTAGCACGCTCCGGCTTCGCGAAGAGGTCAATGACCTGTTTACAAACCGCTCTAACGAGCCTGAACGCCGATCATAAGCCGCCCACGCGAGTCCATTCTGGCGTTGGGCCTTCTGCTCGGCGCGTCGAGTTCGGCCGGGTCTTCGCCGGTGCCTGTAAGGTAGACCCTGGGCTCCTCGGCCCCCTCCGTCGGGTCGGAGACGTATCGGCGCCAGGCCATACCTTCCCACAGGAAGGTGAGGGTCGGTTTTCCAGGGGTCGCATCGTCGAGCGCGGCGTGGACCCTGGGTAGGCCGAAGGTCCTCGAGATCGAGGCTACGGTGCTCGCGTGTTCGCTCTCGTTGAACAACGCGATCCCCTCTCTCAGGCGCTTCTCCGGGTCCGAGAGCTTCGACAACCTCTCCAGGGCGTTCCTTAGCTCTTCGGCGTTGCGCCGGCTCTCTTCCCTCGCCTCCGCGAGCCTGGCCTCGAGGTCTTCGACCTTCTCTTCGGCCAGGATTCTTTGCGCCTCGACTTCCTCCAGCTGTCGCTGGCCGTCGGGCTCTTCTGCATCCTCGGGATCTGCGCTCTATGCCCGACGGCGCCACGGCGTTGGAGCGGATCTCGCCCAGTACCCTCCGAGGTCGCTCTCTCTGGCCTCGGACTCCTGCAAGGCCTCCTCGAGCTCGGCGATGCGGTTCTCGTGGGCCGGAGATCTCCGCCCCGAAACGATCCTCCACCTGCTCCAGATCCTCTTGTAGCGGAGGACCTCTGGGCCAGCCTGGCTGCCTCGAGCTCCGTCAGGCGGGCCGTGTAGGCGCGCAATTCGGTCTCGCGCTGGAGCGAGGCTTCCCCCAGGCGCTCTTCGAGTGCCCAGGTCTCGGCTTTCCTGCGCTCGTCCTCGGCCGCGAGGCTCTCCTGTGCTCGCGGCGCAGCTCGCTCGGTCTCCTCCGCGTGGCGCGTCCTGCAGCGCCCTGTTGTCCGCCTCCCTCTGAGCCTGGATGGCCGCGATCCTACTTGTCTGCTGACTCCTTCGCCTCGGCGAGCCTGCTCGCGTGCGGTCTTTCTCAACTCGCCTTCGCGCCGCTCAGCCGCGCCTTGACCTCGCCGCAGCTCCTCCTTGCGCCATTCCTCGAGCTTCGGGGACCTTTCGAGCTCCTCGCGCAGCGTCTCGATCTCCGTTTGCTGACCCCTCGACCACGTCCCGGTATTCTCTCTGGAGCTCCAACTCCCGTCTCCGCAGCCGTGCTCCTCAGGGTTGAACGGCCGCCTGTATGGCGTTCGTCTGAGCGCTTCGCTCCTCGGCCAGCCTCCTTTCGAAGTCTTCCCTCGAGGGAACGCTCGAGGGTGCCCTCCCTTTCGGCGGCCTCGCTGCGGGCCGATTCGAGCTCGGCCGCGTGGCGCGCCTCCTGCTCCTGGTAAGATGTCCGAGTTGCTCCTCCCAATGCTCGGAGGCGCTTTTGAGGGCTGCAATCTCCTCCTTGTAACGCGACTCCAGGGCTTCGCGCTCGCGCCTGAACTCCTCCTTGATGGTATCGAGGCGAGTCCCCGGAGGAGGCCGCGTCAATGTCGGTGCGTCGCTGCTCTTCGAGCGTGCGGCGCACCTCTGCCAGCTCGTTTATGTGCTCGTTGCTGAGGCGCAGTTGCTCGTCGTGGTGCCGTCTGTTTGAGGTCGGAGACCTCTGCCCTCAGGTCCTCGGCCTCCCTCTCGGCCTCGACGCGGGCCCGCTCTTTCTCCTCGAGCGCGCCGGCCCGAGAGGAGACTTCCTCCTGTGCAGCCTTTAGCGCCACGGACCGCCTGGTCCAGCGTCGTTCCTGAGGTCAGCCACCTCCCGCTCGAGGTTCTCGATCAAGGCGCCCGCAGCCTCCATGCCCTCAGCGAGCGCGGCCGCCTCATCCCTGGGATCCTCGCTCATCATCGCCTCTCCTGTGTTACTCACAACACCACGTTGGTCGGAAGGGTAACCCCTGGCAGGCCCAGGGTAAAGACCCTGCTCACAGGGGACGGTATTCGAACGCTTGGCCAAAGCGATAAGCAGAGGTGTTGACCCTCTGCTTATCGCCCTTTCGGCTACGAGCGAAAGCAAAGTGCTGAGAAGCTGACGTGCTGACAAGCGACAGCCGAGGCTGGAGCGTGCTGAAGTGCTGAAACGCTGGTTAGTTGTCGATGCAGGCCGGGCACAGGCCCTCGACGACCATCGTCGCGCGGGTGACCCTGTAAGGAGTATTGTTGCGAATGGTCTCTTCCACGCCACCAAGTGCGACGCCTGGGACCTCGGAGACCTCGCCGCAACGGATGCACCTGATGTCCATGTGCGGGTCCACGTTGAGGTCGTAGCGCGTTGGGGACTCGGCCCAGTGCTTGGAGCCTATGATGCCAACCTCTTCCAATACGGAGAGCGCCTGGTAGACCGTACCCAGCGCCACGCGCGGGTTCTCGCGCTTGACGATCAGGTATACGTCCTCGGCCGAAGGGTGTCCCTTCGCTTGGGAGAGGGCCTCGAGAACGGCCCTGCGCTGGGAGGTGAGGGTGTAGCCAGACCTGCGTAGCTTCTCCCTGACGTCGGGTACGAGCACGCCTGTCGTATCCTCCTGCGCTGTCTGGTGATCAGTAACCATTCCTATTTTTAGAGTTTATCATACGGCGTTTTTCGTGCTGCGGTGTACTATAGCCTCCAGATGTCGCTCTTTACCGACGCCCTGGTGAACCTCTGGCGCCTGCTTCGCAACGCCCGCGCGCGGCTACTCGGCAGGCCGCCGGGACTACGTCTGGATCGAGGTCTGGGGCCCGCTGGCAGAGTTCGAGACGCCTGTTGGCTTCCTCAGGCGCCGTCTGTCCCCTGGCCCGAGTCCGCCGACGCTGGAGAGGCTGCGCTTGTGGCTCGACCGTATAACCGCCGACGGACGTCCGCGCGGAGTCGTCCTGCGCATCAAGAACCTCGATGCCGGGTGGGCCGCCATCGAGGAGTTGCGACGCGAGATCCTCGCGTTCCGGTCGCGCGGAGGCCGCGTCGTGGCCTATTTTGCGGACCCCGCTGACATTCGCTCCTACTACCTGGCGTGCGCGGCGGAGGAGATACTGGCCACCCCGCTCGCCGAGTTGAACGTCGTTGGTATCCGCGCCAGGGTAGATTTCCTCAAAGAAGCCCTCGACAACCTGGGCCTCGAGGTCGAGGTCGTCGCCGTCTCGCCTTACAAGTCTGCGGGAGAACGCTTCGTCAGCAACGATTTTTCGCGCGAGGCCCGCGAGCAGGCCGCATCGTCTCCTCGACCGCCGCTTCGAGGAGGTAGTCGATGCGATCTCCGAAGGCAGAGACCTCTCCCGCGAGGAGGTGCGCGCCAGGATCGACCTGGCCCCTTATGGCGCCTGAGGAAGCCCTCTCGGAAGGCCTGCTCGACGGCGTCTGTTACGAGGACGAGTTGCCAGGGAGGCTCGGGTCGGACGAACGGCGGGCCACCCTCGCCGAGTGGGGCCAGGCGCAAGGGTCCTTGCGTATGCCTTACAGGAGGCGATCCAGGAAAAAGGTCGCGCTCGTCACCCTCTCGGGGGCCATAGTGCGGGGTAGGAGCAGGAGACTGCCCTTCCCGCTGCCTTTCGTGGGAGGAGAGCAGGCGGGGAGTGACTCTGTTGTCGCCGCGCTGCGGGTGGCCGAGAAGAGCCGGAGGGTCGCCGCCGTGCTGTTTCATGTCGACTCACCCGGCGGCGACGCGCTGGCTTCGGATCTGATCTGGCGCGAGGTCGAACGCATCGGCGCCAAAAAACCGGTCGTCGTCCTGATGGGGAACGCGGCCGCCTCGGGCGGTTACTACGTCTCGGCGGCGGCGAGCCACGTCGTCGCGCGCCGCGGTACGCTCACGGGTTCCATAGGCGTGCTGGCCATTCGTCCGATCGCGCTCGGACTCTACGAAAAACTGGGTATCAACCCCGTCGCACTGGAGCGGGGGGCGCGTGCCGGTCTTCTCGACCCGAGCCGCCGTCCCAGACCCTGACGAACTGCGGGTGATCGAAGGCCAGATCGGACGCATCTACGCCGAGTTCAAGGATCGTGTCGCGAGGGGGCGCGGAATGGAGCTTCTCGACCTCGAAGGCATCGCCGGAGGAAGAGTGTGGACGGGTGCCGAGGCGATGGATCTTGGGCTCGTCGACGAGACCGGTGGCTTCAGGGAGGCGCTGCGCAAGGCGAGGGAGCTCGGCGGCATAGAGCGGGACGCACCAGGGGTGCTGACGAAGGTAACCCCGCCACGAAGCGGACGTCCCTCTCCTGGAGAGCCCGCCCAGAGCCTCGTAGAAGCGATAGGGGAGATGTGGCTTGCGCTCTCAGAGCTTCGCGCCGGCGGCATTTTGGCGCTCGCGCCATACGAAATCTTCGGAAGGCTGATAGGATTTTCGGCGAAGGCCGCAGTTCGAGAAGGACTCTGTATTGAGCGAGACCCCCAACAAAGGCGTCGACCGGCGGGCCATGGCCGGGCTGTCGGCGGGGCACCTGTTTACGGATCTGAACCAGGGTGCTGTGGCGGCGCTCTTGCCTTTCCTGATCTCGGAGCGTGGCATCTCCCTGGCCGCGGCCGGCGCGCTCTTATTCGCCGCGACTGTGAGCTCGTCGATCGTGCAGCCTTTGTTCGGCATCTTCTCGGACAGACGGCCAGTACCCGCCCTCATGCCGCTCGGCGTGTTGCTCGCGGGGTGCGGAATGGCGCTCGTCGGCGTGGCACCGAGCTATCCCTGTGATCCTGCTCTGCGTCGTTCTGAGCGGTATCGGGGTGGCTGCGTTCCACCCCGAGGCGGCGAGGTTCGCCAACTACGTCTCGGGGTCGGGCCGGGCGCGCGGGATGAGCTTCTTCTCCGTTGGCGGTAACGCCGGCTTCGCACTCGGCCCCGCGCTGACAACGCCCCTCGTCCTCCTCTTCGGCCTGCCAGGAGCCCTGTTCCTCGCGCTGCCGGCCGTCGTGATGGCCGCTGTGCTGTTCCATGAGCTGCCGCGGATGCTCGGGTTCAAACCCGAGGCGGTCGAGAGCGAGGGGGAGAGGGTGGCGGCTGCGCCAGAACACTGGGGACCCTTTGTGCGCATGATCGGGGTGGTCATAGTGCGGTCCTTCGTCTACTTCGGGCTCGTCGCCTTCGTCGCCTCATACTACGAGCGTGTGCTCGACATGTCGCCGGCGCTCGGGAACACCGCCCTGACGCTGATGCTCTTCGGCGGGGCCGCGGGAACCCTGACGATGGGCCCCCTCGCAGACAGGTTCGGCAGGCGCACGGTACTCGGTGCCTCCATGCTGGTGCTTCCGCCCCTGGTCTTCTGCTTCACCCTCGCCGGTCCCTTCGTCGGCATGGCGCTGCTTGTCCTCGTCGGGGCGGCTACCGTGGGGACGTTCGGGATTACCGTCGTTATGGGCCAGGAGTACCTGCCAGGACGCATCGGGCTCGCGGCCGGTATCACGATGGGGCTCTCCATCGGGCTCGGTGGTTTCGGGGCGCCGATACTCGGCCTCGTCGCTGACAACGCCGGTCTCTCCTTCACCATGCTCGTTATAGCCGCCTTGCCTGTGCCCGGGCTCCTCCTCGCCCTGACCCTGCCCCGCGAAACGAGGCATCAGGCTCTCGAGCAAGAAACCTGTAGCCTGATACCTTTTCGGTTCGTGTAACCAAACACCATTCCTTCCCTTTGGGTCGAGTACCATATCGCCGATGAGAGTGGCGTTTAGAGAAGGTCGTCCGCAAGGGTGAGCGTATTCCATAGTATCGGCATCTTCGCCTACCGCTTCAGGTGGGCCATATTGCTGCTTTGGGGCTTGCTCTCTGATCTCGAGCTCGTTCTTCGCCCCCGGGCTCTCGGGGAAGCTGAAGGGCGGTGGGTTCGACGGCGCGAACTCGGAGGCGGAGAGGGTGCAGGACCTGATGTCGGGCGAGTTCGGCCTCTCTCCGGCGACCTTGACCGTGGTTTTTACCGGCGACGGTATCCCCGCCCGCAGCGAAGAGTTCCAGAGCGCCCAGGAGAATGCGCTCGCCGACGTACGCAAGCTGGACAACGTACGCCAGGTCGTCTCCTACGCCGGGTCCGAAGACCCTCGCTTTGTCTCGGAGGATGGTAAGAAGTCCTACGCGGTGGTCACCTCCGATGTCTCGATCGACGCGACGCGCAACGTGGTCGAGGCGGTGAGGAGCGAGGTCAGATCCGACAAGCTCGAGACCTACGTGACTGGGGCGCCGGCCGTCTACCAGGACCTCGAAGAGGCCAGCAACGAGGACGTGAAGAATGCCGAGAAATACGCCTTCCCGTTCGCCGTGATCATACTGATCTTCGCCTTCGGCACGCTCGTCGCCGCAGGTGTGCCCGTTCTGATCGGGGGCGCGAGCGTGTTGACGGCGCTCGCCACACTCTACTTCGTCACCGGCTTCTACGACATGTCCGTTTTCACGCTGACGCTCTCGACGATGCTGGGTCTCGGGCTCGGGATAGACTACGCGCTCTTCTTCGTTAGCCGTTTCAGGGAGGAACTGGAAGCCTACCCGACCGCGTGAGGCGGTGCCGCGCACGGTGGCTACCGCGGGACGGTCCATCTTCTTCTCGGGGACGGCCGTCCTGATCGGGCTCTCCGGCCTGCTTTTCTTCCCCTTCATGTTTATGCGTTCGATCGGGGTGGCCGGAGTCGTCGTCGTCTTCGTGTCCGTCCTGGCGGCGTTAACGCTTCTCCCAGCCCTCCTTGGTGTTCTCGGACCGAGGATCAACAGGCTCGCCATCCGGCGCCGCAGGGGCGGGACTGGTTCGGCGTTCTGGAGCCGAAGCGCCGAGGTCGTGATGCGCCGTCCTCTCGCCGTGATCCTGCTCGCAGCCGCGATCCTCGGCATCCTGCTCTACCCGGTCGGCCACATGAAGGTCGGCATCCCTGAGGCGACCGTATTGCCGCAGAAATACGAGTCCCGCGCCGGAGACGACATCCTGAAGAGGAACTTCGACTACTCCGCACTCAACCCGATGGAGATCGTCGCGAACCTCGACGACGACCCACTCAGCGCCAGCGGTCTCTCCGACACGAGAGAGCTCGGCGAGAGGATCGGTGGCGCCGACGGTGTCTCCCGTGTCGAGAGCGTCTACACCGTCGGAGAAGCGGCGGCGGAGGACTACGCAGGGCGCGTCGCAGACGCCCGCGAGCAGGCGCGGGAGGAGGCTGCAGAAGAGGTGGACGGGCTCGTGCAGCGGCAGATCGAAGAGCAGACGCAGAACGAGACAGACAGAGCCGTGAACGAGCAACTATCCGAGATAGAGGCTACCTACGGCGCCGTCCCGCCGGGGACCGAGGAGCGGCTGCGGGCGGATATCCGGCCGCGGGTGGAGAGCGAGGTGCGCGCCTCTGAGGGACGCATAAGGGATGAGGTCGAGCGACGGGTGGCCGAGGAAGTGGACCGCAAGGTGCCCGACTTGCCTGAGGGGATCTCGGCCGGCGGTAAGGTTACTCCAGAGGGCGTTGCGAACTTCCTGAAACTGCCGGAGGCCAGGCAGTCCGAGGACCTGCAGACTACGCTGGACTCCTACGTGGCGGGAGACCGTACGTTGTTGCGGGGGGTGACCGAGGCGAACCCCTACACGCAGGATGCCTACGGCGCGGTCGATGCTGTGCGTGCCGTCGAGGCGCCTGATGCAACGAGCTTCCTCGTCGGCGGACTCTCCGCCGGCCAGAAGGACTTCATTTCCAGCCTCTACGGCAAGGCGCCCTTCGCCGCCGCCTTCGTCATCGGGGTGACGTACCTGGTACTGCTGATCACCTTCCGCTCCGTTTTCATCCCGCTGAAGGCTGTCATCGTAAACATCCTGAGCCTCACGGCTAGCTTCGGGGCTATGGTCTTCGTCTTCCAGGATGGCAACCTCTCGGGCCTACTCAATTTCACCCCACTAGGCTTCGTGGACGCAACGCTCCCCATCCTGATGTTCTGTACTATCTTCGGGGTGTCAATGGACTACGAGGTCTTCTTGCTCTCCCGCATCAAGGAGGCCTACGAGAACGGCGACTCCAACACCGCGAGCGTCTCGAAGGGCCTGGTGGCCACAGCGGGTATCATCACCTCGGCAGCCGCGATCATCATAGTGGTCACAGGGGCCTTCGCCTTCACGGGGATAATCCTGACCAAAGCCGTCGGCCTCGGCCTCGCCGTCGCCGTATTCGTCGACGCGACGATCATCCGTATCCTCCTCGTCCCCGCCACCATGCGTATCCTGGGTGACTGGAACTGGTGGCCAGGAGGACGCAAGGTCACCTTCGGGGCCGACCCGAAGACGCCCACCAGGGACTGATCTCCGGACAAACGAATCCGCGAGACCTCTCAAACGCGATGAGATAAGATTGATTCTTGATCTTGCTGTGTGGCGAGGATAGACTGTGGCTGATGTTGGATTTCGAGCGGATACTCAAGGACAGGGGCTACCGTCTAACCAACCAGCGGCGGATCATCGTACATGAGCTGGAGGGGGAGCGGCACCTTTCGGCGGAGGAGATCTACGACCGGGTCAAGGGCGGGCATCCCGACCTTGGCCTCTCCACGGTGTACCGTACGCTCGACCTCTTGACCGAGCTTGGCATCGTGCGCAAGGATGACTTCGGCGAGGGTTACTCCCGATACGAGCTCACGACCGAGCGGGTGCACCACCACGCCCGCTGCAGCGAGTGCGGCGCTGTCATCGAGTTCAACGAGGAGCTTATGGAGTATCTGGCCCTGCAGGTCGAGCGGGAGACCGGTTTCGTAACGCACTGGCACGAGATCACACTTCACGGCCGCTGTGCGAACTGCTCTGCGTAAGGCATCAGGTTACAGGCTGCAGGATTAAGGCGGCGCGCATCGACTTCTGGTCCAAATCCTGAAACCTGTTGCCGCGGTTTGCGACGCATGCCGCTCTAGACGCTGAGAGCCAGGCCGTCTTCCGCCAGGATCACCTCTCCATCGAACCCGCGGCTAACCTCAGAGACGAGGTCTAGTCTGTCCGCTGCCGGATAGATATGGGTGAGGACGACACGACGTACGCCTGCTTCGCTCGCGATGCGCGCTACGCCTGAAGGTGTCAGGTGGCCTGGAACGGGGGCTTCGTCGGGGAAGGAACACTCGATCAGGAGGGTATCAGCGCCGCGTGCCAGTTCGACGACGGATTGGCTGTACTCTGTGTCGCCCGTGTATGCGAACGCTCCGCCTTCGTGATCCAGCCTGTAGGCGATGCTCTCGCGGCGGTGCTCCGCCGGGGCCCACGAGAGCCGGCAGCCTGCGAGGTCGATGGGAGATAGACACTCGTGTGGCAGTTCGGAGACGAGCGTGGCGTAGTCGCCGGCCATCCACTCTCCCCAGACCTCCATCACGGCGCCCCAGAACCGGCAGGAAAGGCTCGGGACCGGTCACGTAGAGGGGCAGGGTACGCCTCTCAGGTGCACCGTAGTTGATGGCGAAGAGGAGTGTAACGACGTCTACCGTGTGGTCTGGATGGAGGTGCGTAAAGAAGATGCGGTCTACCGCCAGAGGGTCCAGGCCCGACCGGAGCATGCCGCGGACCGCGCCAGAACCGAGGTCGAAGACGAGCGTCTGCCCACCCGCGCGCACCACCACGCAGCTCTGGCGCCTCTCGAGGCGTGGAACTACGGTACCTGATCCTACGATGGTGATTTTCATGTTCCTCCCTTCGGTCGTCACAGCATTTCAGCTATTCAGCACGCTCAGCCCTTCGGGCTTCGCTTGTCAGCATCGGCGCCGTTGGTCGCCTTGTCAGCCTTTCAGGTTGTCAGGTCTTCTCTCTGTTTTGGTGCTCACCGAGTCTGGTCTTGGCTGGTTGCTTATCGAATGTCCATGCGAGTCCGGCGATGCCGAGCAGGGCGCCACCGAGGACGTCGGAGGGCCAGTGTGTTCCGAGGTAGACCCTGCTCGCGGCTGATGCGGCGAGGAAGATCAAGAGCGCGACCCTGCCAGGCCTGCTCGGCCACAGTACGTAGATGGCCCCGAGCAGGAGGACCGCGCGAAGCATGTGCCCGCTGGGGTAAGGGTATGGCGTAGTAACGTCGAGCAACGATGGGTCCGGCGCTCGCACGGCTTCCTCGGGTACGGGTGGCTGCGGCACCACCGTTTTTGCTGCGAGTTCGATCAGTCCTGTAACCAGAAACGCGATGACGAGCCTAAGTGCGAGACGCCCCCGTCCTTCCACCAGCAGACCGGCGGCGAGCGCGACCGTGGCGACAGCGACGAACTCGACCCCGCCCACGAGGGAGGTTATCATCCCGACCACATCCAGGACCCCTGAGTCTCGTCTCAGGGCCAGGTCGAGTACCAGTACGTCGAAGGGGCGGAACAGCCCTGCGCCGGCCGCCGCCGAGCAGACGAGGAAAGCCGCTGTCGAGAGCAGCAGGATCAGCCTGTTATCGCCCTTCACGCCGTTACAGACTATCAAAGCGGGGTACGAAAACGCCGGTCACTGTGGCCCGGCGCTGCTAAATTCCGCGAGAACAAGAAGCTGACAAGCTGAAGTGCTGAAATGCTTGCAAAGAGGTTCAAACCTCTTTGCAAACCTCTCTAGGCTACGGCGTCTCGCAGGACGCGGCCGTACTCTCCACCTTTCAGGATGCGTTCAGCCTCCCTCTGGAGCTGCCTGACCCGCTCGCGCGAGATATCGAGCTCGTCGCCGAGCTCGGCGAGGGTGGCCGGCTCACGGTCGTCGAGACCGTAGCGCCTGACGAGCACGTAGCGTGCCCTATCTGGGAGACGTTCGATCGCTTCCTTCAGATGCTCCGTCTCCATCTCACGCATTACGGTATCAGGAGTATCCGAGACCTTATCGTCCTCGATGAAGTCACCCAGCTGCGAAGCCGTCTCCTCGCTGGACACCGGCTGATCCAGGCTCGTCGCATCTGGCATGGCGCGCATCGTGAGGCGCACCTCGTCGGGGTCCCAATCCAGGCGCCTGGCGACCTCGTCCTCGGTCGGCTCGCGTTCGATCTCCAGGGCAAGCTCGCTCATGGCACGGCTGACCTTCCTGATCTTCTCCGTCATGTGTACGGGGACGCGGATGGTACGGCCCTTGTCGGCCACTGCGCGCTGCACAGCCTGTCTTATCCACCACGTGGCGTAGGTGGAGAATCTGAAGCCCCTATCGGGGTCGAACTTCTCGACGGCCTTCATCAGGCCGATGTTGCCCTCCTGGATCAGGTCCTCGAACGGCAGCCCGTAGCCCCTGTACTTCTTGGCTACGCTCACGACCAGCCTGAGGTTCTTCTCGATGAGCCTCTGCCTCGCCCGTCTGTCGCCGGCCTTGGCCCTCAAGCTGAGGTCTATCTCCTCCTTGTGCGTAAGGAGATTCCCCTGCCCGATGTGCGCGAGATACTTGGCGAGGAGTTCGGGGGTCTCCGATTCCCGCTCGATCTTCTGATTTTCTTTCCGCTTCTCCAAATTGGCTTTCAAAATACCCTCCTCACTACAAACCCATCTTACCGGAAATCAGTTCTAGAAACTACTATTGGTTTTACCGCGAGGTTTAATTCCCTAAACCTCTGGAGGCTTCCTTCCGCGCCGGTTCTCATCAGCACTTCTCACTTCACAGATACATACGTATGTCGACACGAAATAGTTGCATAGGACCCGCCTCGTAGTGGTGTTGGCGGTGCCTTGCGGCGGGCGCGGTTATACTTGGGCTCATGGAGAATACCTCCCGCATACCGGACCGCATAAACGAGGACGTTGCCGGCATTGTGGCCTGCTGGCAGGCGAGCAGGCGTGGAGACAACGAGGACGGGGTCTATGACCACATGCTCGCCGGCATGGAGGAGTTGGTCTCGGTGTTCGTCGGCTTTTTGCGCAGTATGGAGACGGTCGACACCTTTTCCCGGGGTGGCGCGACCAGGGCTATGGTCAACAGGATCGCCGAGCACCAGCACGATCTGGGCAGGGACGCGGTCGGGGTCATAGAGGACTTCAGTGTCCTGCGACGGTGCATCTGGCGCTCGGTCGAGGCCGGTGTCGACCTCGGCGGGCTTCACGGGGGAGAGGTCTCAGGGTTTTTCGCCAAGCTGATGCAGGCTTCGGACTGGCTAACCGAGACCGGGCTGGAGGCCTTCGACGCAATCGTGCGGCGCGAGATGGAGCAGGCTCTCGGGCGGGCCGCCGCCACTGACCTGGTAACCGGGCTTCCTGACAGAGACCAGCTAAACCGGCTGCTTCTGCCACGGGCAATCGATTCGCACGACCGGTTCTCCGTGGCCGTCTTCGACGTCGCCGACTTTACCGAGACCGTCGCGGCAGGGAAGGTCAAGCGCGCCAGGAAGGTGCTGCGCACGCTCGCCGAGGCCGTGCAGGAGTCCTCGCCGCAGGGGTCCGTCTTCGCCCGCTTCGGGGACGACGAAGTCTGCGTCGTCCTGCCTGGCGAGAGCGGTGAAGGTGGCTACCGGTTGGCGGAGCGGGTGCTCAGGCGTCTGGCAGAGGGCATGGCAGACTTCGAGGTGGATGTCGGTGTCGCCGAGTACCCGGCGCACGGTGCAGACGCGGGGGAGTTGATGGGGGAGACCCTAAAGGCGCTCAAGATGGCCAAACGCGTCGGCGGCAGCGGCATCGTGGTAGCCCGCTAGGTAGCCAGGAGGCAAATGTGATCGCGATCTTCAACAGCCTTCCCGTCAAAGAAGGAGCCGCCGATGATATCGTGGACCGCTTCGCTGAAAGCCGCGGACACGTACAGGGGTTCCCAGGGTTCGTATCCATGGAAGTCCTCAAGTCCGACGCACAGGACGAGGTGCTCGTCGTTACGCGCTGGCGGGACCGGGAATCCTTCGATGCCTGGGTTCACAGCGATGAGTTCACCAAAGCGCACGGGCGTAGTGGAGCGGGTGGGCTGCTAACGGGCCACCCCAAGATGACTTCCTACCTGGTCGCTCTCGAGCGTGCTCCGGAGGTTTAGGAGCCGGGTTGAGGTTCAGGCCAGGCTCGAAGAGACCTGGTGTGGCGGCTTTCCAGCCGGTTCGTACTCACCCTTCCCGAGGACGGCGAAGGTGAAGGCGAACAAGAGGATCAGTAACAGGATCAGGATTCCGAATGCCAGCCGCTCCCGCACCTCGTCTCCTCTCTCGAACGCGAACGTCCGCGCCATTCTAACCCAATCGGCAAGGCCCGTCCTGCGGAATGCACTCATGCTCGCCCGCGCGTAATGTACAATGTAGCAATGTGTAGCACGCTCAGCCCCGAGGTTCGTGACGGTCCTGGGGCGGAATCGCAGGGAGGGGACGCACGTGGCCGTTGAAATTTCCCTGACCGAGTACACGAAGCTGCAGGAGCAGGAGTGCCGGTCGCTCTTGCGGCTGCTCGGCGAGATGGGCATCGCCACGGCCGACAGGGTCTACGGACCGGGGGACGCCATCTACAACGAGGGCGAGTACGGTGACGCCCTCTACGTGCTGACCTCGGGCGTGCTGAAGCTGTTCAGGCCCTACTCGGGTAGCAAGGAGGCGACGTTACGCCTGCTCAAGCCCTGGGATATCTTCGGCCATCTGGCCTTCGCCGGGGAGACCAGGCAACGCGCTTACGCTGAGGCCGTTACGGAGTGCAGGGTGACCAAGGTACCCAAGATCTTCGTCGAACGCGCCGTCCGCCAGGAACCGCAGGCCGCCTTCAAGCTGATGACCCTACTGGAGCTGCGTCTCGTGCAGTACGAGGAGCTCGTCAAGTGTCTGTTGCCCCGTGAGACGGAGGTGCGGCTCGCGAATCTGCTGCCCCTTTTGGCGCAGAAGTTCGGCCAGAGCAGGGACGGTCTCGTAACGATAGACTTACGTTTGACCCACCAGGACCTCGCCGCCATGGTCGCCTCCACCAGGGAGTCGGTCACCAAGGTCCTCAACGAGATGCGTAACCGCGACGTGATCGAGGTCGAGGCAGGTCGCATCACCCTCAAAGACCCCGCGGCCCTTGCCGTGCTAAGCGGGGTTTAGAGGCCGGGCTACCCTCCAGTACGGTTCTCCCGGAACGAAAAGTGACCACCCGTCGAGTAGTCCCCCGGTCTCTTGCTGGAAACCGGACACGGATGGGCTAATATTGCCGCGTGCTGGAGCTGGTTCAAGCGATACTTCTCGGGGTGGTGCAGGGGCTCACGGAGTTCCTGCCGGTCTCCAGTTCGGGCCATCTGTTACTCGGGCAATACTTTCTCGGCATGGATCAAGACCGCTTCGGGCTTACGTTCGACGCCTCGATCCACACGGGTACAGTGCTGGCCGTCGTCTTGTATTTCTGGCGGGATCTCATGCGTATGGCGGGCGCCTTTGTGGCTTCGCTTAAGGGTCCGGATTTTGCGGACCGGGACCAGCGCATGGCGTATTTGATCCTGGTTGCCTGCATCCCGGCGGGCGTCGTCGGGCTCTTGTTCCAGAACTTCTTCGAGGATGAGGTGCGTTCGCCGTGGCTCGTCGCGTTCAACCTGGTGCTGGTGGGCGCGCTCTTCATCGTGGGCGAGGTCGTGGGCCGGCAGACCCGCACCTCCGACAAGCTGGGCTTCAAGGAGGCGCTTGGTATCGGCTTGGCACAGACGGCGGCCCTGTTCCCCGGCGTCTCGCGCTCGGGGGCGACGATCACGATCGGTCTCTTTCTGGGCCTCCGGCGGGACGAGGCGGCGCGTTTCTCTTTCCTGATGAGCGTCCCCATCACGACCGCCGCCGCGCTCTTTAGCCTGGTCGACGCCTTCGGGTCGGGGATCGACTCCAGCGACGTGTTGCTCTTCCTGGTCGGCAGCATCACCTCGGGGGTCGTCGGGTACCTGGCCATAAGGTTTCTGCTCAATTACCTCACCGGGCACAGCCTGCTCGTCTTCGCCTACTACCGGTTCGCGCTGGCCGCCGTGGTGGTCGTGCTCCTGTTGTTCGGCATCGGGGGCTTTTGACATGCGCCGCGCCCTTCTGGTAGTTTGAGGCCGATATGAATCTAGCGTTCTGTGCGTTTCAGCGATTTATCGGGGAGGAGTGTGCCCGACCCAGACCGGTGGCCATGCTCCTCCTACCCTGAGCCCAAACCCGGTACCTACCCAAGGACGCACACCTATGTTCCCACCCGACGAGAACACCACCCACGACCCGGAGGCTCCCGAAGCCCCGGACGAGATGCAAACTCTGCGCGAAGGCATAGACTCGGTCGATGAGGAGATCGTGCGCCTGCTCGACAGGCGTGCCTGGCTGGCGCGGAGGATAGGTGAGATCAAACACGAGAACGGCCTGGCGGCCTACGCCCCTGCTAGAGAGCGGGCCGTCCTCGACAGGGTCGTAGCGCTGGGCGATGGGGAGTTCCCCAGGCGTGGACTCCAGGCCGTGTTCCGCGAGATCATCTCATCCTCCATCTCGCTCGAGGCCAGGCTCAAGGTCGCTTACCTGGGTCCTGAGGCGACGTTCACGCACGAGGCAGCCCTGCGTTCGTTCGGCACCAGCATCGAGCTCGAGCCCCAGACAACGGTCGCCGAGGTCTTCGCGAGGGTCGAGCGCGGGGAGGTCGAGCACGGTGTCGTGCCCGTCGAGAACTCGATGGAGGGGGCCGTAACCCACACCCTGGATGAGTTGATGAACAGCCCTCTGAAGATATGCGGGGAGATTTACCTGCCCGTCTCGCAGAACTTGATCTCCAGAGAACAGTCAATGGAGAGGGTGAGCCTGGTGTGCTCGCATCCGATGGCCCTGGCCCAGGCCGCGAGCTGGCTCAGGCGCGAGCTTCCGGGAGCACGCCTGGATGAGGTGGATTCAACGGCGGAGGCGGCCCGCCGCGCGGCCCTCGAGCCAGGGGTGGCCGCAATAGGTAGCGTTCTGGCGGCCGGTGCCCACAGGCTGACGGTCCTGGCGCGCAACATCCAGGACGCTCGCGCGAACACGACACGCTTTATCGTGCTCGGGCGCACGTGGTCAGCGCGTACCGGCAAGGACAAGACCAGCGTCGTATTCTCCGTCAAGGACCGCCCAGGCGTTCTCAAGGACGCGCTCTCGGCTTTCGCTGAGGAGGGCATCAACCTTACCCGCATCGAGAGCCGCCCGAGCCGCAAGCGTGCCTGGACCTACGTGTTCTTCGCGGACTTCCTCGGCCACCCCGAGGAGGATAGGGTGAAGCGGGCCCTCGAAGCTCTCGAGGAGCACTGCCCCTACGTAGGCCTGATCGGAGCCTACCCCGAAGTCTCTCCCGAAGTAGCCTGACGGCCTGAGACGGGGTGGACTTCAAGGCCGCCGCGCGGGATGTCCTCGGGGAGGTCGGCCATCCTCTCCACTACACGGATATAACGGAGATCGCGCTGCAGTCAGGGTACCTGCAGAGCGCGGGCCGTACGCCCCAGAACACGATGAGGGCGAGGCTCTCCGTTGACGTCAGGGACAACCCGGATACGCTATTCGTTCAAGTTGCGCCCGGCGTCTACGGACTGAGGCAAGCGTCTTGACGCACAGGGAGATGCTATAGTGCGGAGAATTATTCTTACCAAATCCGAGGAGAAACCATGGTCGAGTTAGCGGATCAGGCTCAGCGAGGCGGCCTGGAAGATCAGGAACCTAGAGGACTACGACAGGCGGCTCGAGAGGGCGGCGCAAAGGTTCGACGAGATCTCCAGGGAGCGCCCTGAACCCGCGCTGATAGTCTATGAGACCGCACTCATGAAGAGCGGACGTAGTGAGGATGAGATCCGCGGCATGGTCCGCGAGTTCCGCGAGACTTTCGAGGATGAGGAAGAGCCGCTGACCATCCCCCGTGCGAGCGCCATCATGAGCGTCGAGGGCGACGGGTGGTTCTTCGGGGACGAGAACCTCCGCGTGCTAACGGGCAGGCTGCTCGGGCAGTTGCAGCACAGGGTTGCCCAGTACAACTACGTGGAAGAGCGTGAGGTCGCAAGACGCTGGGCCGATGGCTACGATACACGCCTCTTCGTAAGGCGGCGCATCCACGATACCGAACCTGTGGTCGGCGTGGTGGGGGGGTTGGATTTTACGCTCTTCCAGTACCTGCGCGTGGCGGCCGGCGGCAATACGCTCGTGCCTACCGAGAACGTCTTCAGGGCACTCGGTGCCCTCGGCTACGAGGGGGACGCATACGAGGCCCTCGCCCACGCGGAGGGGCTCGCCCTGCACCTCGGGCTTCCCGCTCCGATCGTCGGGGAGATGCTCGAGGACCTCGGCCGTGAAGGTTTCGACGACTTTCCCGAACCGCCGTCCGAGACCGCAGAGCCTGAGGAGAAAGTTGAGGAGGGCGTCCCATCGGAGGGTGGAGCGGCGGCCGAGGAGAAGCCGAGTTCCGCGGACTAGTCAGCCCGCCGGACGGACCGCTATGACATTGGCGTGGGCGATGGATCTTCGAGGGTGCAGGACCCGCAGGCTTCAGACGCTCCCGACTTAAGTACCTCCCTGTCCGAGGCTGAGAACGCGGGCACAGCCGGTACCGCGGACGGTGAAGAGACGAGTGGGCCAGAAAGCTCCCGCAAGCCCGGAGAAATGGTAGAATACTCAGAGGCATTACCAACAATAACTCGTCTAGCAACCGCTCAGCGCAGCATCTACCAGAACGGGTTCGAAGAAGGAGCAGGCGTTAGCATGGCAGACTCCAGAAAGCGCATAGCGTTGAAGCCTCACATGGACCGTATCAGGGAGTGGGTGGATACGGGCAAGACGGATGACTGGATCGCTGACGCCCTCGGCACCAGCGCCTCATCGGTACAATCCTTCCGCTCGCGCAACGACATCTACCGGCGTGAACGCGGGCCTCGCGAGCCCGCGAGCGTCTTCGAAGGCGTTCTCGACCACGGCGAACGCGACGGCTGGGGCCTGTGGCTCGACCCCTCCATCGCGGATGACCCGATCTGGAAGGAGTACTGGGCAGGGGTGGAGGCTGTCGTCGTGAAGGTGGCCGAAGACTCTATAGTGCTCGAGGTCGATGGGGGAGAGGCGAAGTCTGCAGACGACTACTACGACACCTGTGGCTACCCTCGACGGAACGTCCGATGACGAGGCGTCAGGGCTGCCACGCGAGCGGGGGCGCGTCAAGTGGTTCGACGCGGAGAAAGGTTACGGTTTCCTGGTACGACCCACGGGCGATGATCTCTTCGTCCATCATTCTGAAGTACAGGGTGACCCTTCGGAACTCGCTCCCAGCGGAGAAGTAGAGTACGCAGTCGGTCGCAACGATCGGGGCCCGAACGCACGAAGCGTCCGGACTCTAGGCTAGAGTAGTTTGCGAAGAGGTCAGGACCTCTTCGCAAGCATTTCAGCAGGTCAGCACTTCAGCCTATCAGCTTTTGTTTCCGCCTCTAGCGGAATGTACGATTCGCGGTAGGTTTATGCCTCTGCGAATCGCTTTCGGGCCCGGGTCACGCGGCCTGGATCATTCCACGGCAGTAGAACCCGGATCTTCAGCGAGATGCGCCGTCGAGGCCACCTCGAGCAAGCGCGGCCCTGTGTCGTCCCATTGCATGCGTGTGATCGAAGCGTTGGCCGCCCGCTGCGCGTCAGGCAGTATCTCAGGCCCGAAGAGTTTCATGAGAAACGCCCGCATCACCCCCCCGTGCGAGACGACGACGATGCGCGAGCCGTCGGGGTGGAGGGCGCGGATGGAAGAGAGGGCCTCTTCGAACCTCGCGATGACCTCCTCGTCTGTCTCTGCGCCGACAAGCTCCCAGCGTTCTTCCTCAGGGATCGCGAGGAACTTCTTTGCCAGCTCGGGGTTTTGCTGCTCCTGCTCGGCCCAAGTGTGGCCTTCGAGGATGCCTCCGCGCCTCTCGCTCAGACCGTCGAGAGGGATGACCTCGCCTGTGAATTCCGCACGGGCGCGGATAATCTCTGCGGTCTCGAAAGCGCGGGAGAGCGGGCTGGAGTAGAGGCCTTCGAACGGCTCGCCGGAGAGGCTGCGTCCCGCAAGGCTTGCCTGGACCTTGCCTCTCTCCGAGAGCGGAAACTCCATCTGGCCCTGCCAGATACCTTTCGCGTTCGCCGTGGACTGTCCGTGACGCACCAGGAGTAACTCTTGTAGTTCCGGCATCGGGTAAGGGTAGTGTATGGAGGCGCTTCCGGCAAATCTCCTCCGATGCTAGAATCTGCGAGTTCGTGGTTCGATGGGGAGGCTTGCCGGGATGAGCTGGAGAGACGGAGAAGCGACGCCCGAAGAAGGCGTTGCAGAAGCTTCTGAGGAGCAATCGGATCCCATAATGATCGCACGCGACGCCGCTCGCCCGGCTACGATCCTCCGGGTAGCCGGAGAGCTGGAAGAGCGGGGGGGCAAGATACTCGAGCTCTTCAAAGAGATCGAGTCTCCGCTCGGAAGGGTGGTCCTTCCCATATACCTGCGCCAGGACGACAGGGATTTCTTCATCGAGGTCGCGACCGGGCCGTGGGACGACCGTAAGTCGGGCGAGGCACTCGACAAGGCTGCTATTCTACGGAGTTCGGAGCATGCCGAGGCGGGACTGGAGATACTTAGCGGCTACCCCGTGCCCTCCGATGTCGAGTTCTTCTTCGGCACGTCGCCGGCTGCGCTGCTGCAGCTAGATCTCGCGAGGCTAACACCGGACCGGCCCGAGGTGTGCGCAGGCCTCTTCCGGGAGGTCGGGAGCAGCCACTGGGGCGTCGACCTCGACTACGAGCCGGGGTACCTCCCGCTTGTCGAAGAGCTACTCATCGCCGCGCTCGAGGGCGACGAAGCCCAGGACAGCCCGCCGCTCTCCAGCGGGCTCGTGGCCGGGCTCGGATGCTTTCTGGGCGAGACCATCCGCCGCAACGTCAGCCCACCCGGTGTATGGTGCCCACCCGAGGGGTGGGGAGAAGGACCCATCGTCGAGATGGGGGAGTTCGTACTCGACCCCGTCGGCAAAGCCAGGGCTTTCCTCGAATACGGGCCGGAGGAGTCGCTAGCTTTCTACGCCGAGTACGTACTCGAACAATGGGAGGGGGGATGAGAAGCCCCCGAGAGGCTCAGGCGTAACGGCTGCGGAGCTCGCGAATTATGTGAGAGGAGTCGACGAGCACCTCGTCGCCGAGGGTGAGGATCGGGATCGCCCGCTGTCCCGAGAGCCGGATGACCTCCTCGCGCATGTCCGCGTCGGCGTCGACGGCGTCATACTCGAGCCCGAGCCGCTCGAGCTCGCTCTTTACGCGTCGGCAGAAAGGGCAGTAATCGCCCGTGTAAAGCCTTATGCCTGTCTTCCGTAGGGTAGCATCCATAGCGCGCCTCCCGATATTGGATCTGTTCTCTCGAATATATCATACGCCGAGCGGCTGAATCTTGCGCCGCATCGGGCTCATTGTCAGCCTACCGGAGGGCCCCTTCGTATTCGCCGGGGTCGTAGATCAGGGGGTAGCTCTCGTCGAGGGTGTCGCTTGCGGTGACCTCACCGACGACCAGGGTGTGGTCGCCCGCCCTGGCCCTGTCTATGACCTTGCAGTCGAGGTAGGCCAGGCAGTCTAGAAGAAAGGGCGAGCCCCCGGGCGTCAGGCCGTAGGGGATGCCCTGAAGCTTGTCGTGGTACTCGCCGCTCGTGTCCGCGAAGTGGGTCGCAACATCTACCTGATCCTCGCGCAGGACACTAAGGGCGAAGGTCTCGCTCTCGAGGGTGATGTCGTGTGTGTAGCGGTCGCTCCTGACGGCGACCGCCAGGCATGGCGGACGTTCGGAGGTCTGCATCACCCACGACGCCGTCATGGCGTTGGACTGACGGCCGCGGCGGGTTCCCATCACGTAGACCCCGTGGGTCAGGTGACGCAGGGCCGCCGGTATAGAGTCGCGGTCTTGGAGGTCCCTGTCCAATCCTCTCCTTCCGGTACGGACAAAGGTATTTTATCAGGAGCGAGTATACTGCGGACCATGTCATTCTCCGGACGCCAAGCCTCATGAACCTGGGCGGTACCCTGATCTGGCTCGGCATCCTGCAAGCCGTGATCTACCTCCTCTTTATCCGGGCCATAGACCTCTACGAGCGAGAGCCGCTGCGCTACGTGATACCTGTTTTCGTGTGGGGGTTTACCGTGGCTACGACGGTCTCACTGGTCTTCAATACGCTCTTCCAGGTGACCCTCAGCTCAGTGACGAGCGTGAAGACCGCAAGCTTTTTTACCGCGGTCGTCGAGGCGCCAGTAGTCGAGGAGTGCTCGAAGGGGGCCGCATTGCTCCTGATCTTCTTTATCGCCTACCTCGCGCGCCGCAGGAGCGGGTTGGTCGAGTTCGCCGGTGTGATGGACGGTATAGTCTACGGATCGGCCGTCGGTTTCGGCTTCGCCATCGCTGAGGATCTGCTCTACGGTCTACAGTTCGGCCCGGAGACGTTCATCGTCCGCAGGATCTTCGGTGGTTTCGCCCACGCGTCTTTCACCTCGCTTACGGGGATCGGTATCGGCCTCGTACCCTTGGTCAACAACAGAATGCTCAAGGGCATCCTGCCCGTGCTCGGCCTCCTCGGGGCGATACTGTTGCACGCGGCCTTCAACCTTACGGCCACCTTGTTCGGGCCTGTCGGCTATCTGGTGTTGTTCTGCGTAATCCTCATTTACATCGTGGTCATCATCGTGTGGCTCGCCGTCGAGCGACGCGCTATACGCGAAGAGCTTCGGGATGAGGTTCCGCAAGGGACGATCACCTCGCAAGAATACGCCATGCTCCCTAGCTATTTCCGTAGGACGGGCTACTACCTGGGACTGGTCTTTACGGGAAAGTTAATGACATGGTTCAGGGTCCGCAGACTGCACGCCGCCGCTGTTGACCTGGCCCTCGCGAAACGCCTGGCCCGACGAACAGGTAGCCCCGGCAGCATTGACCGCGTCAGATTGCTCCGCCGCAAGATCCTCGGCTTGAGAGAGAAAGCGACCGTTCGGGCGGCCTTCTGAGCCGCCCGGCCTCGGGCATAATCCTCGCCGGTGGCGCCAGCCGCAGGATGGGGCGCGAGAAGCTATCCCTGGAGGTCGAGGGCGTGCCCCTGATCGAACGTGTCAGAGACGCGCTCGCGGGCTGCTGCCAGGAAGTACTCGTGGTCGGAGATGGCGGGGTAAGGCTCGAAGGCGTCAGATACGTCACCGGCGAGCGACCTGGCGGACTTGGCCCACTGGCCGGTATGGAGGCCGGCCTCGCCTCCGCACGCCACCCACTAACCTTCGTCGCAGCCGGTGACATGCCTTTCTTGACCCGGAGCATGGTGGATTATCTGCTCGAACGCCTCGACAGGAGCGGCGTTCTGGCCGTGGTCCCGCGATACCGGGGCAGAACGCACCCACTCTGCGCCGCCTACGCCAGGGCGCTTGTGCCACGTCTCGAGACGGATCTCGACGGCGGGGCACGGGCTGTGCAAGGGTTCCTGGAAGGGGTTGACGAGGTCGATTATGTCGAAGTGGAGTTGCGTCGGTTCGGGGACCCCGGCCTTCTGCTGGTGAACGTCAATTCGCCCGAGGATCTGGAGCGGGCAAGACGCGGGGCCCGGCGTTGAAGGGACCGTTTCCGGGAGACATCCTCATGGAGCTATGGGAACTACAGAGAGTACATAGGAGCCGGTCACCCACCTCAGTCCCCGGTGAGGCAGGAGGGAGACCTCGGGTTGCTGTGGTTCTCGGGGCGCAGGTACTGCGTGGCGGGAGACCGAGTCCGACGCTCGAGGCCCGGACGCGTCACGCAGGCGAGTTGTACTGCCGGGGCCTGGCAGATCTCCTCGTACCGACTGGAGGCGAGGGCGAACACGCGCCCGGTGAGGCAGTCGTGATGTCGGGCATCCTGCGGGAGATGGGTGTACCAGAGGCGGCGATCCTACGCGAGGACACTGCCGGGAGCACCTGGGAATCAGCCCTGAGGGTGGCTGAAATCGCACGTCGTAGAGGCATCGGCGAGGTCCTTGTGGTGACCGACCCGCTGCACTGCGTCAGGACGGTCGCGTCCTTCGGCAGGGTTGGGCTGCTTGCTGCGGCAGAGCCGGTGTATAGTAGCCCGATGTGGCGCAAGAAGTGGTCCCGTAGGGGACAGTTCGTCAGGGAAAGTGGGGCGCTGGTCTGGTACAGGATAAGGTACGGGGTAGGGGCGCTCTCCCGGCCGTAGCCGTCGGGGTACTTGCCGTATCGGCGTCCGCCATCCTTATCCGGCTTGCCGAGGCCCCCGCCGTCGCCATCGCGTTCTGGAGGTGTGCCCTTGGCGCGGCCGTGCTCCTGCCACCGGCGCTCATCAGGAAGGACCACTTTCCGAGGGGCCGTGCCCTATATGTGGGGATAGCCTCGGGCGTGGCGCTCGGGGCCCATTTCGGGTTCTGGATCTCCTCGCTCGACTATACGAGCGTGGCTGCGAGCGTCGTCCTCGTTTCAACCCAGCCTGTCTTCGTGGCGGTTCTTGCGTATTTGCTCTTCGGTGAGCGCACCACCCCGCTATCTTTCCTGGGCATCTTGATCGCCATAGCAGGCACGGCGGTTATCGCCTTCGACACGACCGTAGGGTCGGCCGCAGTCCTGGGGAACGTCCTCGCCCTCGTCGGGGCCGTGACGGTGGCCGTGTACGTCCTGATCGGACGCTCTTCCCGTACGACCGGGGGGGTCGGCGTGCTCCCTTACTCCATAGTCGTGTACTCGGCGGCTGCGGCGACGTTGGTGCCCGTCGCCCTCGTCTTCGAGATTCCGTCTCTGGGGTTACTCGGGAGAGACCTGGTTCTGGTTGGCGGCGATCACCGCAGGTCCGCAGCTCATGGGCCACACGGTCTTCAACTGGGCGCTGCGCTACATGCAGGCCTCTATCATCTCCGGCACCATCCTGGCAGAACCCGTCGTCGCCGCACTTCTGGCCTGGCTCGTCCTCTCCGAGAGGCCTGGCCTTCTGACGGTTTTCGGCGGCGCGGTCGTATTGGCCGGGCTGTATTTTCTCCTCAATGGACGTTCGGTCGAGCCCGACCGCTAGGCCGCGTGGGGGTACTTCGATCACAGAGCGTTCCGGGGGTATGCTGTATCCTCACCCGTATGTACGGCTACCCAGGAAGATTTTCCGGGACCGATCAGGACGGGTTGCTTCTATGGGATCGCTGGTGTGCTCGTCGCGCTCGTCTCGGATCTGTATTTCCTCTTTGTCGATCCCGCCGATACGCCTGGTTGGGTCCTCGCCGCAATAGCGCAGTACAGGACGCGGCTGGCCCTCGCTCTGTTCTTGTTCCTGGCCATACTGGCGGCTCTCAGGGTGCGCCCCACGCGCCTCGATCCCGGGGTGCCTTACCGGTCGCTGCTGCTTCGCGACGGCGCCCTGGCCGCGACGGTGGTCGCCGCCATGGTAGGAGCCACACTGTTCCTGACGACCGCCTTGCAGGCGACGTTGCTTGCCGATACCGCCCGCGATTACGCTGGGGAGGCCGCCCCGAAGATCGTCTCCTACGTCAACGAGGTGCGCACGGAGATCCGGCAGGAACGCAAAGAGCGCGGAGCCTCCCCCGAGAAGGTCAGGGACCTCCCGCCACCGGCGCAGGTCGTCGAGGTCGAGGCGACACTTCAACCGCCCTCGCCAAGGGACCTCGGCCGCTCTATGGCCAACTTCGTCCTGCGCACTGTCCTCCTCGGAACGGCGGGCGGGCTTGTCGGGGCGCTCCGCGGCCGTCCTGCTCTCTCGGACGATGAGAAGCCCCGCAGGGAATGAGTCAGGAAAGAGGAGGACAGGTCGCCGCGGCGCTGCTTCTCGACGCCGTGTTCGGCGAGCCTCCAGAGGCCATACACCCGACCGTACTGATGGGGCGTGTGATCTCGGCCTTCGAGAATCGGGCGCTGAGAATGAAGAGCGCGAGATACAGGCGTCTAGCAGGCATCGTGCTCGCCCTCACGTTGCCTTCGCTGGTGTTCGTCTCGACACAGAAGATCCTCCGCATCCTGCCCCACAAACCAAGGTGGATGATAGGGACGGCCATGATCTCGACGCACGCTCTCTATGCGCGGCCTCGGTGAGGCCGCAGGGAACGTCGAGTTCGGCCTGCGCGACGGAGGACTCGAAAGAGCACGAACGCTGGTGGGTCACTTCGTCGGGCGCGACACGGGCGACCTGTCGGAATCCGGGGTCTGCAGGGCGGCGGTGGAATCGGTTGCGGAGAACACGAGCGACGGTGTCGTGGCCCCGATGCTCTACGGCGTCCTCTTCGGTGCACCCGGCGCGCTGGCGTACAAGGCCGTGAACACCCTTGACTCGATGTTGGGCTACCGGCAACCTCCCTACGAGGACCTCGGCTGGGCTCCTGCCCGCCTGGACGACCTCACCAACCTGGCGCCGTCGAGGCTTACGATGCTCTCCACCGCGGCCATCTCCGGGCGGCCCCTTCGAACGCTCCTGACCGCACTTCGCTATGGTCCGCTCACCGCCAGCCCCAACGCAGGCATGGCCGAGGCCGCATTCGCCGGTGCCCTCGATCTCAGGCTCGGTGGCGCCAACGCGTACGGAGGGATTATCGCGAGAAGGACCGATACTCGGAGATGGACGCCCCCCCGCACGTGATGATTTAAGGCGCGCTGTCGATCTCATGCATCGCACCTGTGTGTTCGTCGCCATTCTGGTATTCCTGGCGGAGAGGTTTGGTCGTGGTTAGAGGCTGGGCACAGCACCCTGGCGACCGTCACCACGGTGCGCACGGCGACCTCGTCTCGAGGTCCCTAGACGTCCGTGTCGGGGAGCTACTCGATTTCAGCCAGAACATAAACCCTCTGGGTGCGCCGCGTGACGCCCTGAGAGCAGCCCGAGAGGCCCTCGACGAGGACTCAGGCCGCTACCCCGACCTGGAATACACCGAGTTGCGCGAGGCCCTGGCCGCCTACCTCGGCGTCGGTACCGGGATGGTCGTCCCGACCAACGGCGGGGCCGAGGCGCTGTTCCTCGCAGCCAGGGCGGCAGGAACGGACGGAAAGGCACTTGTGCTCGAGCCCACGTTCTCGGAGTACGCGGCGGCGGCGCGGGCCTCGGGCGTGGAGCCTGTCCGCAGAGTGGCCAGGCGGCGCGAGGAGGATTTCAGGTGGGATCCCACCCCGCTCAGAGACCTCGAAGGGGTCTCTGTGGTGTTCCTGTGCAACCCGAACAACCCTACTGGCGACTCGCTCGGCAGCGGCGAAGTCCTCGAAGTGGCCGCGCGCGTAAAGGAGGCCGGCGCGGTCCTCGTTGTCGACGAGGCCTTCGCCGACTTCGTTCCGGGGATCAGCGTCACAGCGATGGTCGACAGGGGACTGTGGGTCGCGCGGTCTCTCACCAAGTTCTTCGCGATACCTGGTCTGCGGCTCGGCTGTCTCGTCTGCGACGATGCCAGGCGCGTCCAGGCGCTCCAGCCTTCCTGGCCGGTGAACGCCGTCGCCGCCGCCGCAGGGATCGCCGCTGTCAGCGACCGGCGCTTCGCCGAAGCCTCGGTAGCCGAGGTAGCCGGCCTGCGCAAAGACCTCTTCAGGGCGCTGGATGCGCTCCCCGGCCTGCAGCCTTTCCCCGGCGCCGCGAACTTCTTGCTCGTCCGCGGGCCCGATGGACTCCCGGGGCGGCTCGCCAGGCAGGGGGTGCTCGTGCGGGGCTGCGGTCCCTTCATTGGGCTCGGGCCCGAGTACTTCCGTGTCGCGGTACGGGGAGAGGCAGAGAACGGGCGGCTCGTCGCGGCGATCAGGGAGGAGCTGTAGCCGTTCGCGCCCTCATCCTCGGCGGCGCCCGCAGCGGGAAGAGCGCCTTCGCCGAGCGACTGGCCTCTTCACTCGGAGGCGAGCGTGTCCTCTACGTGGCGACCGCATTGGAGGAGGGGGACGAGGACCTTCAACGGCGCGTCAGGCTACACAGGGAGCGAAGGCCTGGCGCGTGGGGGACGCTGGAGATAGAGGGCCTCGACGAAGTCTCGAAAACGGCCAAGGGCTGGGACGCGGTCCTGCTCGACTCCCTCACGCTGTGGGTCGCGGCCAGGGAGGAACGAGCGCCCGCCGAGTTCGACCGGTTCCTGGCCCTGGCCGGAGATCTCAGCGTGCCTTTTTTTCTGGTGAGCGATGAGGTTGGACTCGGGGTCGTGCCGGAGAGCGAGGCAGGGAGGAGGTTCCGCGACGTGCTAGGTCTTGTCAATCAGCGGGCGGCCGAGGCGGCTGAGGAGGTTCACATCTGCGTGGCCGGGGTGGGCATAAGGATAAAGTAGTTGAAGGATCTCCTCTCGTTTTTCACGGTTCTTCCGGTTCGCGGAGCGTCTCTGGAAGAGGCTGCGCGTGAGGCCCCCCTTTTGCCCCTCGTCGGCCTCGTTACGGGACTGCCTGGAGCCGTCGTCCTACTGGCGGCCGACGTAATTCCTCCCGGCGTTGCCGCAACCCTCGCGCTCGGGGCGGTACTCCTCATTGCCGGCATGCATCACGCCGACGGCGTGCTCGACGTCGGTGACGCCCTGATGGCCCACGGGGCGCCTGCGCGGCGCCGGGAGGTCCTCAGAGACACCCGCGTGGGCATCGGTGGTCTCGGAGCGCTCTTCCTGGTCTACGCACCCACTGTGGGCGCACTCAGCGCGCTTTGCGCCACCTCTCCCGGCCGTGCGGCGCTCGCCCTGTTTGCCAGCGAAGTCTCGGCCCGCTCTGCCATGCTCCTAACGCTCGCCTTCGGCGAGCCGGCGGACGCGCGTTCTTCCTCCGTTCCCTTTGTGAAGGCGCTCTCCGGACCGGGCCGTATCGTCGGCATCACGCTGGCCCTGGTGGTGCCGCTGCCATTCCTTCTAACGACGAGCGCCCTCGCGCCACTCGCCATTCTGACAGCACCCCTGGTTACGCTCGGTGCTCTACGGATCGCCGCAACGAAGTTTGGTGGGATCGGCGGCGACCTCGTGGGGGCAACCGGAGAGGCGTGTCGCGCCGTGTTGCTCGTCTTGCTCTCGGCAACGATATAGCCCCGGTCCTAGGCGGTTCGTGAACCTCTAAGGGAGGTTCACGAACCGTCCCTACAAGGAAACCGCCCTAAGACGCCAGATCGTCGCCGGGCTTCATCACGTGAACGTTTACGCCGGGTGCGATCGTGGCGACATGCTCCCGAAACTTCTCCGGCGTGCCGGTGAAGATCGGCATGACTTCGGGGCTGTAATGCATCGGGACTACATGGTTGACGCCGAGGAGTCGGGCGGCGTGGGCTGCCTCGAACGGACCCATCGTGAGCCGGTCGCCGATAGGCAGAAGCGCCAGATCCGGACTGTAAAGCTCACCGATAAGTCGCATGTCGCCGAACAGGGCGGTATCGCCGGCGTGGTAGAGCTTGAATCCGCTCTCGAACTCCAGCACGAACCCCATAGGCTCGCCGCCGTAGATCATGCTCCCATCGTCAAGGGCGATGGACGAGGAGTGGAAAGCGTGAGTGGCCGTCACTTTGATGCCGCCTACCTGGGCGCTGCCGCCCTTCATGATCGGTACGGCCTTCTCGATTCCCTGACCCTGCAGGTAAGACATGATCTCGAAGTTGGAGACAGTCCCAGCGCCAGTCTGGGCCGCTAGTGACTCCACATCGTCGAAGTGGTCGAAGTGGCCGTGGGTTATCAGTATGGTGTCGAGCTCGCCGACTCGCTTCAAGTCGTCCGGTGTCTGGGGGTTATTCGTGAGGAAAGGATCTATATGATCTGCTCATCGCCCGCCGTCACAAACCTGAACGTCGAGTGCCCGAGGTAGGTGATCCTTGTTCCGCCTAGCAGCTGTTCCACGATTATCCTCCGTACGTCCATCAACCTTGATCCAAGATAAGAACAAAGGGATGTATACCCACCTCACAAACCGGAGAAACGGCCTGTATCTCAGTATAATCCTGCGGGCCTCCAGACCGGGGCCGTGTGTCGAAACCACGAAGCTCAGGGAGAGAATATGAGATCTACCCTTATCCTCGCGGTACTCGCGGGCTTGTGCGTGGCCGTCCAGACCAGCCTCACAGGGGCGGCCCAGCGAACGCTCGGACCCCTTGTTCTGGTCGCTATCTCGGGCCTGACGACCGGGGTGTTCGGGCTCTTGATCTCGTTTGTGGTGGCGAAACCCGACTTTACAGGCCGTGCCGTGGGTTACGCTGTGGCCTCCGGCCTTCTCGGGGCCGTGATCGTAGGCTCTATCGCCGTCGCGGCCGGACAGGCCGGGGTGGCGCGCGCCCTCTCGCTGGTCATAGCCACCCAACTGATCGTAGGCCTCGTCCTCGACGCCTTCGGGGTCTTCGGAGCAGGGGCCGATTTCAGCGTCCCGAAGGCGCTCGGTGTCGTCCTTATCATCGTCGGCGGTGCGCTGGTCGTCAGCTTTTAGAGCATTTCAGCGCTCGGCATTCGCCTTCGCTGTAAACCCGGCGCTTCAGCCGCCTTGTCAGCCGATCAGGAAGTGCTGGGCACATGCAAGTGAAGTGCTGTAGAGTCGCCTGGCGAGCCTGAAACCGTGCTGACTACACGCGCTGTAAGATACCTGTAGGACGCCGCTTGAGAGTGGAGGCTGGAGTGGGGTATCTGCCCATCGAAGACCACGGGATCATCGGGAACCTCTATACGGCGGCGCTCGTCGGTAAGGACGGCACGATAGACTGGCTGTGCCTTCCAGCCTTCGACTCTCCGAGCGTCTTCTGCTCCATCCTCGACGACGAGAAGGGCGGGCACTTCGCCCTGCGCCCTGTCGAGTACACCCGCAGCCAGCAACTGTATCTGCCAGACACCAACGTGCTCCTGACCCGATTCTTTTCGCCTGAGGGCCTGGCCGAGACCCTTGACTTCATGCCGATCATGACGCGCCAGGGCGAGCGTCACAGGCTCGTCCGTAACGTGCGGGTAATCAGGGGTAGGATGGACTTCAGCGTCGAGTGCCTTCCAGCCTTCGACTACGCCCGCCGCGGCCACTCGGTCTCGGTCGGGAGGTCAGGGGCCGTGTTCGCGTCCGGGGAATACTGTCTCGGGCTGGCTACCGACTTGCGGCTCGAGGAGCAGGCGAAGGGGGCTGCGGGGGCGCAGTTCACGCTCGGCACGGGCGAGAGGGCGACGTTCGTCCTGGCGCATCTTACGGAGGGCGAGGGACCAGGAGAGATCCTCTCGGACGTCGGGTTCGAGGAGCTGCTCCACAGCACCCTTGGATACTGGAGGCGCTGGCTTTCGAACAGCACCTATCAAGGGCGGTGGCGGGAGATAGTCCACCGCTCCGCCCTCGTCCTCAAGCTCATGGTCTACGATCCGACGGGTGCCCTCGTCGCCTCCCCCACGATGGGCCTGCCCGAGAGGATCGGGGGAGATCGCAACTGGGACTACCGCTACACCTGGCTCAGGGACGCGGCGCTGGCGCTCTACGCCCTGATCTACGTCGGTTTCGAGGACGAGGCGCGACACTTCATGGGCTGGCTCAGGGACCGTTGTCACGAGGACGCAGACGGCCTCCTGCAGCCGCTCTACGGCATAGACGGCCGCAAAGACATTACCGAGACGGAGCTCTCGCACCTCTCCGGGTACATGAACTCCTCCCCTGTGAGGCTCGGCAACGGCGCCTACAAGCAGCGCCAGCACGACCTCTACGGGGCCGTGCTCGACGCTGCCTACCTCTACAACAAGCATGGCGCCCCCCTCGACTACGACCTCTGGAAGAACCTCAGGAAGATACTGGATTGGCTTAGCGAGAACTGGCGGGAGCCTGACGAGGGTATCTGGGAGGTGCGAGGGGGCAGGCGCCAGTTCGTCTCCTCCAAGGTCCTGAGCTGGGTCGCCCTGGAGCGGGCGGGCAGGATCTCCCGCCAGCGCGGACTACCCGCAGGGGAAGGGCGCTGGATGGCCGAGCGCGACGCCATCTACGAGGAGATCATGGAGAAGGGCTGGAACCCCGAGAAAAACAGCTTCGTCCAGTACTACGGCTCGGATGCCCTCGACGCCTCGCTGCTCATGATGCCGCTGGTCAAGTTCGTCGGCCCCACTGACCCGCGTTGGATCGCCACCCTCGACCGTATCCAGCGGGAACTGGCCCATGACACGCTCGTGGACCGTTACGAGCCGGAGCACGCGGCGCCTGACGGCCTCGAAGGGGGCGAGGGCAGCTTCAGCCTGTGTTCTTTCTGGCTCGTCGAGTGCCTCACCCGGGCCGGACGCCTCGACGAAGCGCGCTTCGCCCTGGAGAAAATGTTCTCTTACGCCAACCATCTTGGCCTCTACGCCGAGGAGATCGGGCACTCCGGCGAGGCACTCGGCAACTTCCCGCAAGCCTTCACCCACCTGGCGCTCATCAGCGCCGCGGTACACCTCGATCGCGCGCTCGGAGCAAGCTGAACCGCCGTGCAACCTCCGCTATTCGAGGCCGTCCCGAACTTCAGCGAGGGTAAGGATGGCACGAAGATCTCACGCATCAGCCGGGCCGTCCGCGCCGTGCCCGGCGTCCGGATCCTCGGCCTCCACTCAGATCCCGACCACAACAGGAGCGTCCTGACCTTCGCCGGAGAAGAGGCACCCCGTGCTATCTGGCGCCCTCGCCCTGGCGAAGGCATGCGCCACCGAACTCGACCTCGCCCTCCAGTCCGGCGAGCACCCCAGGATGGGCGTGCTCGACGTACTCCCCTTCGTGCCCCTCGAAGGCGCCACTATAGATGACGCCGTCAGGCTGGCCCACCGGGCCGGTGAGGGTCTGGGTTCCCTTGGATTTCCTGTCTACCTCTACGGGTCTGCCGCGACAAACCCACACCGCCGGTCTCTCCCCGACATCAGGCGGGGCGGTTACGAAGGCGTCGCATCCCGACTCAGTGACCCGCTGTGGAAGCCGGATTACGGTCCGAAAACGCTCGACCCCCACAGAGGGGCCGTCGCCGTCGGGGCGCGTCCTTTCCTCGTTGCTTTCAATGCGTACCTGGTTACAGACGACGTCGAGGTCGCGCGAGCAGTGGCCAGACGGGTCAGGGAGAGCGGCGGCGGCCTCCCGGCCGTGAGGGCGCTCGGCTTCGGTGTCGGCGGAAAGGCTCAGGTCTCGATGAACCTGACTGACCTCGAACAGACCACTATCCCCGTGGCCCTCGAAGCCGTTCGCTCGGCTGCAGCAGACCTTGGCACCTCAGTAGAGTCGACCGAGCTTGTCGGCCTGGCTCCGCTCGAAGCCCTCCTGCAGACGGCCCGTTACTACCTCGGTCTGCACGAACTCGATGCCCATCACGTGCTCGAGTCCAGGCTCTATGGCCCGTCCGATCCTCGGAGGCTGTAGAGGTATGCTGATCTACTTCGCAGGACCACTATTCTCGGAGGCTGAGAGGCGCTTCAACCTCGGGCTTACACACAGGCTGGAGTCTCTAGGCTTCGATGTCTTCCTCCCGCAACGCGACGGCGTCGAGCGCGACATGCCGCCCTACGACACCATGACCCCAGAGGAGCGGCGCCACGCCATGTTCCGCCTCGACAGAACAAGGATCCTTGACTCAGACGTGTTCCTGTTCGTGCTCGACGGACGCGTCCCTGACGAGGGGGCGTGCGTGGAACTCGGCATCGCCTACTGTCAGAAGTACCTCCAGAAAGGCGAGAAGCTGCTCGTCGGGCTCCACACGGACACCCGGGCGGCCTTCATCGGCGGGAGACTGAACCCGATGGTGCGTGTCCCGCTAGACTATGTTGTAGACGACGTGGAGTCGCTACTGCGTTTACTCGCCGGACACGGGTCTGGCGTAGACAGAACGCACAGAGAAGCCCACGTAGAGGGCTACAAGCACAGAGAGGAGTGGTGTGATGAACGGGCGTGAGATCACTGCGGCGGCGATCCAGATGTCCTCGACCCCGAACAAGGGGGAGAACCTCGACACGGCGGAACGGCTCATACGTTCGGCCGTGTCCTCGGGGGCCGGCCTGATAGCCTTGCCGGAGCTGTGGAACTGCCACGGCCTCGAGGACGTCTACAGGGAGAACGCCGAGCCAGTACCGGGGCCGACGACAGAGTTCCTCGGCGGCCTCGCGGGCGAGCTCGGAGTCTACCTACTAGGGGGTTCGATCCTCGAAGGAGGTCCCCAATCTACGAAACTGCATAATACATCCACTTTTTTCGCACCTGACGGCAGGATGTCGGCTGTTTACCGTAAGATACACCTCTTCGACGTGAAGGCCCCTGACCGCGAATACCTCGAGAGCCGGACCATCGCGGCCGGCACGGAGATTGTTACAGCGAAGGCCGGCGCCGCGACCATCGGGCTCTCCGTCTGCTACGACTTACGCTTCCCCGAGCTCTACCGCCTGCTGGCGCTGCGCGGTGCCGAGGTACTCGCTGTCCCTGCCGCCTTCACGCTCCAGACGGGCAAGGACCACTGGGAGCTACTCTTGAGGGCGCGGGCCGTGGAGAACCAGGCCTATGTCGTCGCTCCGGCCCAGTGGGGAAGGAAGGCCGACGGACGATGGACCTACGGACGCTCGATCATCGTCGACCCGTGGGGCACGGTGCTCGCCCAGTGCCCCGACCGCGACGGGTTCGCGCTCGCCACCCTGGACCTCGACTACCTCGAACGCTTTCGGGAGGACTTCCCCGCCCTTAAGAACCGCCGCCCCGAGGCCTACGACTGGTAGGAGAGCGCGTCCCGACGCAGAGTGATGCGATTTTCTCCCGTCATTCAGCCTTGCTCGGTCGCCATTGCGGCGAGTCGTTGGATTGCTGAAGGGACCGGACCGGTCTCGAGGCGCTGTCGAATCATCGTGGCACACTCATCCGGGCTGAGCATCGAGGTATCGAGTTCCAGGTCGTATATACCGGGGAGGTGGACTTCCTGTTGCCACAAGCGCACGGGCGGTGGTGCCGATGCGCCGTCCGGATGTTTGCCGACGCTCCAGCCCGTGGTGCGACGGCGTTCCATGATGATCTCGATGGGACACTGAACGCCCACGAACAAGACCGGCAACCCGGTCAGCCGCCGAGCACAATCCGGAAGTATCCCTCGTGATTCGCTGTATGTATCATGGTGTCCGACATCTACTACAACGTTCAGTCCGAGACGGCTGTGTGCGGCGATGGATTCATACATCGCGCGATACATGATTACAACAAACTGTTCGAGATCCGGTCTTTCACCCCCTGGTCGTAGCCCGATCCCTGGCAAGTAGCGCCCGGGCGTCATCTGCATGAACCGATCTACCCCCAGGTTCATCCACACGCCATCGAAGGTGTCCTGGATCACGGCGACGATGCTCGACTTTCCGGATCGCGGCGCGCCGTTCAGGACAACGATCTGGCCCGGCACACGGATCTGCGCCATGTTGTCTCCTCTCATGCTGCACGTCGAGACAGCCGCCCAAGTGGCTGACGGTTACTGGGCCGGATAGGTCGAATCCGTCGGAATGCCGCTAACCCTCAACGCCTCGACCCGGGCTGGTGTATTCGCGCTGTCCCGAGAAGCAAGCACTTCAGTGGCATCAGAATTCGATGTAGTAGTCGAACGGTCGCTTATCCGCTAATGCCGGGGTGCGGAGGACGGCCCATTGGTGAGAATCGTCCGCAGCCGAGACCTCCTCGAGCGTCCAGCCCAGATTCGTCAGACAGAATGACGTTGCGCGCTTGATCGCTGGCAAATGATAGTCATCGACGAACACGATCCCTCCCGCGCGTACGAGCCTACCGAGAAAGACGAGGTCGATGAAGACCCCGTCGAACCGGTGGTTGCCGTCGACGAACGCGAGGTGAAAGCTCCTGCCTTCGCTTAGAAATCGCGGCAGTGCGATCTGCGACTCCTCCGCGCGGTGCTCCACCAGCTCCGCGACACCAGCCTCCTCGATAAACTGCAGACCACAGTTGCCGAACCTCGTCGCCTGGTAGGGGTCGAGGACCACGTGCCGTGGCGTCGGACCGGCGTTCCCAAGCAGGCCCTCGCAAATATGGAGCGCCGAGATGCCGTAGCCGAGGCCGATCTCGATGGTCTGCGTCGCCCCCTCCAGCGAGACCCACTCCCGCAACGCCTCGCTTTCGGCGGCGCCAACCGCTACCGGGAAGAGGCTATGGACCGTGCCGTCGGAGCGCGCGACGGCGGTGCCGTCGTGAACCAGACGCTCGAGCACGCTGCGTACCCGCCTCACCGCCGAGCGTCGGTCGGCGATTTGCCCAGAACTCATCGCTTCACACCTTAGAACGTTTTGCCCATGATGACAATCGATGCAGGCGGTGTACTCTCGCTGAAACAAACCAGCTGGCCGGCTCGTTGCGTACATACCGTATAGAGATCGGCGAGGAAGCCTGGAGGGTACTACCCCCTGTCCCTGTGGTTACCGACGCGGACGCCGGAGTGCGAATTGACCAGCTAGCTCAGAACTCCCGGTGGGAGGGAGATGTTTGGAGCAGTAGTGAGAGGTGTGGAGGACGAGGAGTTGATACGCCGGGTGGCGGAAGGGGACGACAGGGCGCTCTCGGAACTATACGATCGATATTCGCGGCCGGTTTACACCACGGGCATCAGGGTACTCGGGGATTCATCCCTGGCCGAGGAGGTGGTCCAGGACACCTTCACGAGTGTCTGGCGCGCGGCTGGTTCCTTCGACCCTGGGCGGGCGAGTTTTGCCACCTGGCTCTATCGGATCACCCGCAACCGGGCTGTGGATCTCGATCGGAGGCGGCAGGTACGGCCTTTGTCCGCCGGCGAGGAGCCGCTTCGAAACGTGTCCGGCGGCCCTGAGCCCGAGGGAGGGGTGGATGGCTGGGACGTCGTCCGGGCGCTCTCGCGCATCCCCGATAAGCACCGGGAGGTGTTGACCCTTTCGTACTTCGAGGGACTCTCTCAGCGCGAGATCTCTCGCCGGACCGGCGTTCCGTTGGGAACGATAAAGAGCCGTACTACGGCCGCCCTCAAGAGGCTGCACCGGAGCCTGGTAAACCCCGCAGCGGAGGAGCCCCGCCGTGACTGAAGACCGCTTCGAGGAACTCCTCGGCCCCTACCTGCTAGGCGAGCTCTCCGTCGACGAGGAGCGCGAGTTGGAGCGACATCTGGAGGGGTGTTCCGGATGTCGGGGTGAGCTCGCTCGCGCCCGCCAGACCCATGGCTTCCTCCGAGAGCTGGCCGCCGGCGGGCCACCGCAGGAGCTCAAGGACCGCGTGCTGGCACGGGCGAGAGGTGAGATCCCGGCCCGCTCCCGAGCCGGATGGAGGCTCTGGGTTCCGGCGGCCGCGCTGCTGGCGATCGCTGTCCTTGGCGCCGGTCTCCTCTGGGCGATCACCCAAGGGTCTTCGGAAGGTATTCCCCTGACCGCGACGGTTGCTGCCTCACAGAGAGGCGGCGAGGTCAACGGGGAGATGGACGAGGGAAACCTTCATATCGAGCTGGTGGTGTGGGGTCTGCCCGATCTCCGAAAGGACGAATACTATGAGCTGTGGTACGCCAAGGAGGGTGGCGGACGGATCAGCTGCGGCACCTTCCGCGCGCAGCCGGGAGGTCAGACAACCGTGAACCTCACGGCTCCTGTGGGCGCCACGTCGTATCCGAAGATCGAGGTGACCCGCGAGCCCGATGATGGTGATCCCGGCTCTAGTGGTGAGAAGGTACTGGTCGGAGATCTTCGAAGTCTATGAGCATTTCAGCACGCGCCCTGTCGGGCGCTTGTCAGCACGTCGCCAGGCTTCGCCGGGCGACTTGACAGCACTTCAGCATTTCAGCTTGTCGCATGCGGGCCCTGGCTGACAAGCCGCCGCAGGCGGCGTGCTGAAATGCTGGATTCATGCTTCGACTGGCGTAGATGTGCCGAGTACTCGTTTCGAACGGTCTCTGGCTTGCACGGCGACGTACGGGTCGGAGGTTTGCACCAGCATGGCCGTCTCGAACCCGTCGCGGGGGATAGATCCCAGGGACTCTAGTTGGACCGGGTCTGGGCCGATAAGCACCTCCCAGGCGGCGACTTCCGTGGCCCCGTTCCAGCTGGCGTAGACTTCGAGCTCGTTGTCGGAGATCCTCTCCGCCAGCAGCAGCGGGCTGATCCGACGGTTGGCCGCTCCACGGAAAGCGGAAGGCCCGGTAGGACCTGTGTTCGGGCGACACCCTGAAATCGAAGAGCAGCTCCCCGTCCTTGCTGAACTCCGAGATTGCCAGTCCTCTGCCCCACCCTACGAACACGTTACCGTTCGGCAGCACCTGCAAGTTGCCGGCCGCATCGGCGTACTGCTTGTCGGGGTGGGTGTACTCGCGTACCAGCGAGGCACGCATCCGCTCCTCGTCGAGCTCCAATACGATTGCGCGGGACTCTTCTACCGCTTTGGGGGTGCCGTTCTCGAAGACCAGGCTGCCATTATCGAAGATGCTGATGGTACCGTCGGGCAGGCGTCGGGCGTCGTGCTGGAAAGCGAAGCGGGTGCCCGGTCCCATCTCGAAGTCGCTCTTCTTGCCGCCAAGGCGCCATATGACCTCACCGCTGTTGCGGTCTATCTTGTAGACGGCTGAGGTTTCGCGGGCAGAGACCAGCAGGTTGTTGTCGGGCTCTACGTCGATGGAGTTGATGTGGAAGTAGTCGATACCAGGGTAGTGATCCTCAGACGGTGTGACGTAGGTCTCCTCCAAGCCTATATGGTCGATGCTTCGCCATTCGAAGAGCACCTCTCCGGTCTCGATGTCCAACTCCTGGACGATACCTTGTATCGCTACGCTGTCGCCCGAGCCGCCGACGGAGGTGAGGTCCCGTGGCACCGCGTTGTAGATCGTGATCAGCGCTGTATCCTGAGGGCTGATGAGGAACTCGTGGTGGTCCCCGTTATAGCCATTTGCGGCCCCGAACCTGGCTATCTCACGGTAGGAGCCGTCGAAGATCACATACTCACCCGGTGTTTGTCCCCAGGTAAGGACGTCTCTGCCCTGGTAGGTCTGTGTCTCGAAGTTCATGGTGCGTCCGTACGGGCCCTGCAGGGGATGGAACCACACCACATCACCGAGATCGTCGATGATCATCGAGCCACCCTTCCCGGCGCCGCCCTTCTCCGGAGCGAGGAAAATGTAGCCTGTGGCGGTGCCGTCGTGCGCACCTGTGGCCACCTCGACGGCGGGTGGGTCGAGGTCAGGGCGCGAGCGGAAGGCCCACACGCCGCCCGCAGGCGGGGATGCAACGCCTGGCAAGGGCCTGATCTTTGGGGTACCCGAGGCGTTGACCTTCGAGGTTCGCTCGGGCGGTTCGCAGCCAACTGTGTTCGCCAGCGCGAAGTACGTGGCGCCGGCGCCAGCCGCTGCGAGAAACCGGCGTCGCGTGAACCTAGAGCCCATCGCAGAGACCCCTCACTGGGAGTGTCCCACCGAAGGAGTGGTCTGTGAGGGTCGGGGGCACTCCGTCCCGACCATGATTCCCTCGTGGCGCTCGACACGCCACTCCGACCTGCGCGGGGTCATCCACAGTCCGTGTATCAGGACGATGGCGTCCTGCGCGCCAGGATGTGTGGTGTTCACTTCCTTCAACGAGGTCCTCCCAGGGTAGATCTCTGCTCGATACCCAGTTTGAACCATGCGAAATCCCGACGCAGCCTCCTGTGGTGGAAAGGCCACCGTTACCTTCACGTCAGGTCCATGTCGTAGTGGCTGTCCTCGATGGCGGCTCGACGATCGGATGCTGTTCACCGATCTCGACCATGCGTGAGATCAGATGTTGCTTCAAGGTGTCGGCGACGTCTCTGTGCGACCTGAGGCCGGCGAGGTTGCGCAGTTCGTAAGGGTCGGCCTTCAGGTCGTATAGGCCGTCCTCGACGTAGCGTTCGGAAGCGGAATCTTCTTTGGGGTCAGCCTCGGGGGCGACGACGCAATACTTCCAACGGCGAGTGCGGATCGCGCGTCCGACCTGCGACTCGCTTATCTGGACGAGAATCTCCTCAGGCCACCCTTCTCGTTCGCCCTCGAGCAACGGGAGGACCGAGCGTCCTTGCGTCTCATCGGGGACGGGCAGATCGGCGGCATCGAGGAGCGTCGGGGGTAGATCCAGGAGGCTGACGAGCTGCTCTATGCGTCCTCCACCCTCGAAGCCGGGTCCCAGGAGCACGATCGGCACGCGGATCGAGCTCTCGTGTGGGGAGCGCTTGTACTCGTCGTTTCGCGTCTTGAAGTGGTTGCCGTGGTCAGACGCGAACACGACGACGGTATTCTCGCGGAGGCCGAGACTCTGGAGCGCCTCCAGTAGTCGTCCGAAGGCCTCGTCTATACGTTTGATCTGTCCACAGTAACCCGCGAGGTGCTCTGGCGCCGAACCGCCCAACTCGGCCAGATCCGGCGGCATCCAGCGCCCGGTGTACCGTTCGGCGTAGCCGTCGGGCGCAGGGTAGCTGTCGGTCTGGTTCTGATGGTGAGGCTCGAGCAGCGACAAGAACAGGAAGAAAGGACGATTCTGATGCGCATCTACATAGCGGATCGCCGCGTCCGTAAGGGCGTCCACCCTGTAGCCCGGCAGTCGCACGGGTTCGTTGTCTTCGTCGTACACGACCGTGCGGTAAGCCTCGGAAGTAAATTCGATGACGTTGGAGGCGAGCCAATACTGGTACCCGCCACGCTCGGCCTCAGGCACCGGTTCTGTGCCGGCCAGGTGCCACTTGCCGACGTAGGCGGTGTCGTAGTCTGCCTCACTGAAACGATGGGCTAGCGTCGTACTCTCCCGCGGCAGTGGGATACCGTTTCTGTAGCAGCCGGTCGTGGTCGCGTAGAGCCCCGTCTGCAGGCACGAGCGTGCCGGGCCACACAGGGGTTGGGGCGTAAAGGAGTTGAACAGGTGCGTCCCGATATTGGCCGCGCGGTCGAGGTTCGGGGTCAGGTCCAGAGGGTTGCCGTGCAGTCCGATGGTGTCCCACCTCTGCTGGTCCGTGAAGAAGAAGATCACGTTCGGACGTTTCAAAGTAGGATTCGTATGGCCTCCTCTCTTCCAAGGCTACAGGCATCAGTATAGGTGAATGCGAATCCTATCTTTTTCCTCGTCGACCGCAAAGTGGGTACGGCTCGGGCCTCTCTCACGTTACCGGACTCTTACCGGAATGTTGCACTTCTGTAACCAAAAGGCGAGGTACGACGTGTAGTCTCATGATTATGCAGGGAATCAGTGACAAAGAGAACGAAAACCTCGAGGGCGGTCGATACGCTCGTACCGAAGATGAGCTTTACAAGAAGGCCATCGCCCTCCTCGAGAAGTGCAAGATCGCAACCCGGCCTGCGGCCAAGGAGATACCAGCGTCGGAGCCCACCGCCGATACCTCGCCAATAACCGTGTAACGCCAGCAGGACCGGTTGAACCCGTGTGGTCCTACGCACGACACGCCAACAGCATTTCAGCCGGTCAGCCATCAAGAAGCTGGCAAGCTGAAGTGCTGAAGTGCTTCAATGAAGGAACATCCCGAGGAGCGCAAGCACGCCGATCGAGACGGCAACGGGGGCGACCGAGGCCCGCAGGATGTCGCCCTCCCTGCCGAGCAGGCCCGTCGCCGTGGCCGCGAGGACCATGCGCTGCGGGGCGAGCATGCTGGCGTGGCTCCCTGCGACGTTCTGCACCGCGGCCGTGAGCACCTCCGATATATGGAGTCCCCGCGCGGCCTCGACTTGAAGCGGCATGAACAATGCGTTCGAGGCTGCGTTGGAGCCGGTGAGGGCGCCGCCAAGGGCAGCGAGCACTGGCGAGACAGCGGGAAAGTAGACACCGAGGGCTACTGCGCCTCCGGCAAGTAACCCGGCTGCCCCGCTATCTGCCACCACCTCTCCAGCCAGAACGAAAGTAAGGACGGCTCCTGCAGTCGGAAGCCACTGCGTCGCGGTCCTCCTGGTTGCGGCGCCGGCCTCGTCTCCACCGAGACCCAACAGCAGCGCCGCGAATACCCCGGAAACAAGCAAAGGAAGGCCCGGACCGTCGAACACGGGACCGAGCTTTTCGATGACCGAGCGCAGCGCCCCGATGCCGTTCGCCGCCGCGAGCAGCCCGAGAAGGAACGCGTAGGGGACCAGCGCGCGTAAGGGAATCCCAGAGAGCCGGTGACGCCTTCGCGCCAGGAAGAACGCCGTAGCGGCGAGTCCTCCGACGGCACCAGACAGCTCAGGGACCAGGTACAGGCTCGTCACAATGGTCCCGGCGCCCGCAATTAGCCCGAGCACTATCGCCTCCGCGCCACGTCGGCGCACGCCCGTCCACCCGCCCGCGAACGCGACGGCGGCGACGCCGTAGACGGGGAAGAGTGGGAGGCTCAAGAATGCGCTCGCGTCGGAGAGCGTCCCGAAGCCCATCCCCGCGAGGTTGGCCCCGATCACGGTCCCAACACCAAGTGCGCCCCATGGCACGGCGCACTGGCCCCAGCTCGCAAGCACGGCGGCCCTTAGCGGTGTGAACCCCGCTGCGAGCAGGATCGGGGCGCTTATTACCACGGCCACCCCGAAGCCCGTGACGGACTCGAAGAAGGGCGCCACCCCTACTACAACCCCTGCCGCAAGCGCCACACGGTCGGGCTCCAATCTCCCCAGAAACCGCGAAACAGCCTCGACAGCCCCTCCTGCCGAGAGCAGATTGTAGAGTAACAACCCCCCGAACAGCACGTACAGCACCTGGGCCGAAGTACCGAGTCCCCCGAGCAAAGCCCCAGGCACCGCAGTGGCCTCCAGCCCCGGCCACACCAACGCCCCCAACACCGCCGTCGCCAACGATGCCGCACCGGCCCTCGATGCGGGCCACCCCAGACCCGCCAACCCCACAGCGGCGACGGCGAAAGGCAACGCCGAGATCAGTATCCCAAACGAATCTACCATGATAGAATAACTTCTACCAAATGAACGATGCGACTGCAAGCGGGGGTTCTACCATGGTAGCTGCGGTCTCCTCCGGGCGGTTGGGAGGACGTGTAAAGGAGTTACGTCGGGGGAGGAGTCTGACATTGGAGGAGCTGGCCGAGCTTTCCGGGGTGAGTCGGGCCATGATCTCCAAACTCGAGCGCGGAGAGAAGAATCCCACGCTAGTGGTCGCTGCCAAGCTGGCCGAGGGGCTTGGCGTGACGCTCTCGCAGCTTGCCGGCATGGAGGAGCGGCGCGAGGTCGTCGTGGTGCCCAGGGAGAGGCGCATGGTCATGCGCGACCCCGAGACGGGTTTCGAGCGCCAGCTGCTCTCGCCGAACTTCGTCGGGAGGGGGGTCGAGTTCATCCGCAACGAGATCCCCGAAGGCTCCACTTCGGGCGAGTTTCCGCCGCATCGCAGGGGCGTCGAGGAGCACATCGTCGTCGAGCGGGGGAGTTTGAGGGCGACGCTCGGCGGCGAGGAATATCTGCTCGGGGAGGGCGATGCGGTGTACTTCGAGGCTGACGTGCCGCACCGATTCGACAATGCAGGCGAGGGGGCATGTAGCTACTACCTGGTCATCAGCTCGCGCGGGAAGTGACCCGTGTTATCTCTGAGACGGCTGGTTACTGCTGAAAGCGCCCGAAAGGGCGCGTGCTGAAATGCTGACCAGTTGAAATGCTATGACGCTTCGACGAGCCCTGACTTCCGTAGACGGGCCTCGTATCCGGCGCGGTGGCCACGGTAGTAGTCGAGGCGGTCTGAGGGACCCTCCCATTTGGCCAGGCGGACGTTGTTGGTGAACCATTCAGGATCTCCGTAGCGGCCATCGAGCCAGCCACACCAGTACGCCTCGGTGTGGTCTGGGGATTTCCAGGACACAGGGGCGGAGATAGGGGTTACCTCAGATCCGCAGGCCGGACATCGGTACACGCTGTCGGGAAGGCGTCTCATCTCAGGGTGACCGCACTCGCAGGCGTGGTCACCGGCCGCGTCGGGGAGTGAGATTATCCGGTTGAGCGTCTCCAGGAGCGCCCCGCCGAGGACGCCACCGCACTCATCACACCTGAGGGAGTTGCGGCCGAAGGCGCGGAGCTCGGCATCCGAGCAGAAGGGACAGGTCAGAGTTCTGGCTCCGCCGTCCGTATTGTCCATGCCGCCTCCCTTCTCGTCGCTTTGGGCACACCACTATCATGGACCAGAAGATACGATCCGACATCACCCAAATGGGTGATTTATCCCTAGCCAATTTGGTCTAGGTGGCGAGGAAGGGGTTTCAGAGTTCGAAGTCGCCGGTGTGGAGCTGGTCGAGGACGCGCTGACGCAGGGCGCCGATGTCGGGCGGGGAGGTGTACAGGTCCTTTAGGGAGCTAAGGACGTCGGTCGCGCCCTCAGGAGCGGGGGTGGTCTGTGGCAGGATCTTGCGCGCGCCAGCATCAAGTTCCAGGAGGCGCTTGCGCCCGCCGCGCTTGCCGCGTTTCGAGCGGTCTTCGCCGTCGACCTCTACTATGTCGAGCGAGTAGTCGATCATGGGGGCGTCTGCGATAGCGCCGCCGACACCGTAGGCGTCGCAGATCGGGTTGAGGTGGAGGATGTACTCGACGTCGATGCCGCCTGAGGCGAAGATCTTCACGCGCTCGAAGCCGTTGCGGTCCAGCTCCCAGCGGACCTCACGCATGAGGTCCAGAAAGTCGCCGCGGCGGTTGCCCGGCGTATCCATCCGGATCGCTGAGATCGAATCCGGTATGGCCCCGGCGGCGAGTAGCGCGCCGAACTTCTCATCATCGAAGGTGTCTATGATAATGGTGCGCGGCACCTCCGGTTCCATCACTTCGTCGAAAGCGCGGGCCGCCTCGGCGGTCGAGCCGAGGATCAGGACGAGGGCGTGGGGGGTTGTCCCAGTGGCCGGGATGCCGAGGCGTTCGACCACAAGGTCGACGGCGACCATGTCGCAGCCTCCGAGGTAGGCTGCGCGTTCGATCATGGGGGTGACGGCAGGGTGCATCCTGCGCGCGCCGAAGGAGATCACAGGCCTCTCACCCGCGGCGAGGCGGCAGCGGGCCGCCCCCGTGGCCACGCCAGAGGCCTGGCAAAGCAGACCGAGTATCGCCGTCTCGTGTTCGCCGAATGCGCTGTAGGGGCCCGAGAGCGTCAGGATCGGCTCCTGGGGACGGCAGATCGTACCTTCGGGCACGGCCCTCACTTCGACGTCCACGCCGTCGAGGAGGTAGGCAACCTCATCGAGGCCCGCGACAACGAACCAGTCGTCGGGGTCTGAGGTCTTGTAGGCGAGCTCGGCGTGCACGGGGGTATCCGCGAGGCCGCGGGCGCGCAGGATCTCCATCGTCCTGTGGAAGTAGGAGTCTGCGACGTCGGCGTTCAGGATCTCCGCGTCCGTGGCCGAGTTGAACCTCCTGCCGCCGCGTACTGTCCTCGCTCAAGATGCGAACCCTTTCCGCTAGTGTGCCTACTGGCGTATCATAGCCAATTGGACTTACTACAAGTCAATTCGCCATCGAATATCCCAATTTGCAGGAAAAAGTAAAGGGCCGAGTTACAAGCCCGACCCTTTATGTACCAGCATGTAGACCAACTACCATCAATCAAAGCTTCTTTTTGGCAGAATGCCTTGCTAGCCCGAACTTCATTCTTGTGGTCTGAGCAGGAGCTCTTCTCCGTAGGGGAACTATCCTATAGTTCGGAACTCCGCCTCCATACTTCGTAACGGCTGTCGTAGCGCTTGGGAGACGGTAGTGTTGTAGGGTGGTGGTGTGACGGAACGGGCGAGAGAGCCGGTGGCATGAGCGGTCGCACTGGCCGCTGGTTTGCGTGGAGTGTGTGGGCGTTGATCGTGCCGACTTCGATGCTCACGCTGATTTTTGCATCACTCAACGAGCCTGCATCCTCCTCGTGGGACAAGGTACTCCTCCCTGTATTGATTCTCGCCTTCTCCACGGTCGGGGCTCTTGTCGCCTCCTACCGCGCCGAGAATGCGATCGGCTGGCTCTTTCTCTCTGGAGCCTTCGTTTGGATAGTGGGAGAGCTAACGCTGGAATACGGCGTCTACGCGCTGATCACCGACCCCGGTGCGCTGCCTGCTGGGGTGTGGGCTGCGTGGTTCGGCGCCTGGGCGCGTGGGATAGGATGGTTCCTTCTCGTTTCGTTCTTGCTCTTGCTGTTTCCTACGGGGAGGCTGCCCTCCCCACGTTGGCGTCCTGTCTTGTGGGGGACTGCTGGCTCCGTCGCGCTTTTCACGCTGGCGTCTTGGCTATCTCCGGAGACCAACGACCCCAGGCTAACCTCCGTTCGCAACCCGTTGGGGCTGGAGTCCGAGATCATGGGCCTGCTCTACGAGCTCTTCAACTACACGTTCCCGCTGCTGATCGTGGCGAGTGGGGCGGCTGTGATCGTACGTTTCCGCCGGTCGAGGGGCGACGAACGCCAGCAACTGAAGTGGTTCGCCTACGCCGTCGCCGTCATGGTCGTCGTGTTCGTGATCTGGTTCTCCTTAGCTTTGACGGGGCTCGTGCCGCCCAGTTCGCTGATGTATGAGCTCCCCCTCATAGGGCTTCCCATCGCGACGGGTATCGCGATCCTCAAGTATCGTTTATACGACATAGACTTTATCGTGAACCGCACCCTCGTCTACGGCTCGCTGACGCTTGTGCTGGCGCTAATGTACTTCTGTGGCATCGTCATACTGCAGCGGCTCTTCGTAGCTCTAACCGGCCAGCAGTCCACCCTTGCGGTCGTAGCTTCCACCCTCCTGATCGCGGCGTTGTTTACTCCCCTGAGGCGGCGCATCCAGTCCTTCATAGACCGCCGCTTCTACCGCAGGAAGTACGACGCCAGAAAGACCCTGGAAGCCTTCTCGGCCCAGCTGCGTAACGAAACAGACCTGGACGCACTTAGCGACGAACTGGTAGGTGTGGTGAGGGAGACGATGCAACCAGCCCACGTCTCGCTCTGGTTGCACCCGGCCACGCTCCCGAAGGGTGATGGGTCAGGCCGGCAGCCCCTATTCACCCAGTTACCTGAGAGAAGGAGCGTGTCCTAGGAATGTTCCTGTTCTGCGTGACATTGGTCGAGTCTCGCTGGGCCTAGGCCGTAGGGTGTAAGCGATGATCACGCTATTTGTTCTCCCATTGATCTTGGCCTTCGCCCCAGGCGCAGTGTGGGCGCTCAGAGTGGGCGGCCAGCGAGGGCTGTGGCGGTTTTGCGCGCTCACGCTCCTGGCAATCCTCCTCCTGGCGCTCTTACTCTCCGCCGTATACTCCGTACCCAGCGTGTGGCGGGTCATCGTCTATTCTCTGGCGTTTGTAGGACCTTCGATCCTGTTCACCACCGGCTCGCTCTCATTTGCGAGTGGCTTGGCAAAGACTCTTCCTGCCCAGCTAAATACGGCGTTTGCGGGGAGCTTGATCGGGCTTGCGGTAGGCTTTGTTGTGGCCGTCTACGGGCTAGCGGTGTGGTGACACCGGCCCGCCACGATTCGCGGAGATGGGCGGGGTAGATCCTCAGGGTTGGGTCCCTTTCCGCTACGTGAACGATCGTCGTAACGCGTTCGTGCCCGTAAGTGGCTTGACCCAGTCGCACCAACGGAAGCAGTGGAATACGCCTTCACGGCCAACATCCCCTACGTGATAGGTATTTTTCGGCCCTGGGCGGCACGGGATGCTAAACACGGTGCATAATAACCAGTTGTGGAGACTACAGGCCCCAACCCTACCTTCGCCGCCGCCGCGGGTACGCCATACGCGGCCGAAGCCGCCGCGGAGACGTATCGTGCGGGTGGCAACGCCGCCGATGCGGCCGTGGCCGCGGCAGCGGCCGTTGGGGTTACCGAGCCGCTGATGAGTTCGATCGGGGGCGGAGGGTTCGCCCTGGTCAGGGACCCTTCCGGCGGGGCTGAGCTTATCGACTACTACGACGCGATGCCAGGCAAGGGGCTCCCTGCCTCGGCCTTCGGGGCCGGCGGCAGCCCGCAGACGATGCTCCTCAAGTATGGGGCTGGAGTACGCTCCATCGTCGGGGGGGCATCGTCTGCCGTGCCGGGCTCCCTGAGGGGATGGGAGAAGCTCCTGGAGCGTCACGGCCGGCTCGGTATGAAGGAGGCGCTGGCCCCTGCGGTCAGGTTCGCGCGCGAAGGGTTCAGGTTGTGCAGGACCTCGGCCCTCTGGTTCGGGGTCGCCGAGGAGGTGCTGAGGCTAACTGAGGAGACCCGCAAGCACTTTTACAAAAGAGAGCGGGTATATCTCGAAGGTGAAGAGGTGCGGTTCCCCGAGCTCGCGGACACGCTCGAGGCGATCGGGGAGGGTGGGGCCGGGCTCTACTACGAGGGGGAGCTGGCGCGTAAGATCTCCGCCTACATGCTCGAGATGGGCGGCATTATAACCGAGGAGGATCTCGCCCAGTACGAGGCCGTCGTCAGGGAGCCAATGAGCGTCAGGTACGGTGCTGGGGCCATGCATACCAACGGCCCGCCTTCAGCCGGTGGCCCGACGCTGGCCCAGATGCTCAAAGTCGTCTCCGCCTACGAGCTGGCGACCATGCCTGAGGCAGAGTATGTGAGGGTGATGACAGGGGCGATGAAGCTGGCGCTCGAGGACCGCGAGACGGCCTACCTCGACGGTGAGGAGAACGGCCGGGTCGCCGAGCGGCTGACGGGAGAGGAGTACGCAGCGGAGCAGCGGCGCAGGATCTTCTCCGCCTTCGGCTCGCCGCACACGACACATCTCTCGTGCGTGGACAGCGATGGCCTGGCCGTCTCGATCACGGCCAGCATGGGCTACGGGTCTGGGCTCGTCGTGCCTGGCACGGGCATCCCTATGAATAACACCCTCGGCGAGCCCGAGCTCAACCCAAGAGGGTTCCACGCGCTCGCGCCGGGGGAGCGTTTGATCTCCAACATGAGCCCGACCGTCGTCTCCTCGGAGGAGGGCGGCGTCATCGCGCTAGGGTCGCCCGGCGCCTCGCGCATACCCACGGCCATACTGCAGACGGTCATAAACGTGCTGGATTTCGGGATGACGCTGGAGGAGGCGGTTCTCGCCCCGCGCTTCCACGCGGAGGGGGACCTCTTCGCCTGCGAGGCCGGTGCCAGCGCGGCTGACCTCGACAGCTACGATCGTGTTCTGACCTACGAGACTCCCAACATGTTCTTCGGCGGGGTCAACGCGGTCAGGCGAACACCGGAAGGACGCTTCGAAGCGGCGGCTGATCCCCGTCGTTCGGGAGGGACTGCCTTTGCTTGACAACGAGCGCCAGCCGGTCGGGATCTTCGGTGTGCCAATGGACCTCGGCCAGGACCGGCGAGGCGTAGATATGGGACCAAGCGCCATCCGTTACGCACGCTTGGAGGCATCCCTGGAAGACCTCGGCCACAGGGTTACCGACCTCGGCAACGCAGGGGTGCCCATCCCCGAGACCGTCGTGGCCGAGACGGAGGTCAAGCACCTGGCCGCCGTACGAGGCGTCTGCGAAGAGGTCTCCGATCGGGCCGCAACCATAGTCTCCGAGGGGATGTTCCCGATCTTCCTCGGCGGGGATCACGCCATCGCCATCGGGACAGTCTCAGGTGTCGCGCGCTCCAAGCTTCGGGGGCCAGGACCGGGGTGATCTGGGTCGACGCCCACGCTGACTTCAACACGCCAGGGACCTCGCCTTCCGGCAATATCCACGGCATGCCGCTGGCGGCCATAACGGGGCGCGGCCACCCAGACCTGGTCGGGATCGGCGGTCCTGAGGCGAGCGTGAGGACCGAGGACGTCATCATCATAGGACTGCGCTCCGTGGATGTGGAGGAGAGGAACCTGCTGCGTGAGGCTGGCGTGAGGGTCTACACGATGAAGGACATCGACGCCTACGGTGCGGCCCGCGTCGTGCGAAGCGCCATCAAGGGCCTGTCACAAGTCGACAGGGTGCACCTCTCGCTCGACCTCGACGCCGTCGACCCAGAGGTCGCCCCCGGCGTCGGCACCCCCGTGCGCGGAGGCCTCACCTACAGGGAGGCGCACCTACTGATGGAGCTGGTCAACGAAGCCGGAATAATCTCTTCGCTCGACGTCGTCGAGGTCAACCCCATCCTCGACATCAAGAACGGCACCGCAACGCTCGCAGTCGAGCTAGTCGAGAGCCTGATGGGACGCAGAATCATCGACCTACCGCGAGAGCGATGAGCAGAGGTCATAGACCTCTGCTCATCGCGGTTTCAGCTTCAGCATCAGGATTTGCAGTGGATAGTGTCCTTGCTAAGGACACGCTCCGCTGTGTCGTGGGACCCAGCGATGTATCGCCTTCTGGTCCAGCTTCCGGAAATGCTGACAGCTGAAACCTGATGCCTGTAGCCTATCTGTTTCCAGAATGCGGGGGAGAGGAGTGCGAGGACGGTGAAGATCTCCAGCCTCCCCAGGAGCATACAGACGGTGAGTACGAAGCGGCCGAGGGGATTGACGATCTCGAAGCTCTCTGTGGCACCGACTTGCCCCAGTCCAGGGCCGACGTCGTTCAGGGTCGTCGCGACCGCGGTGGCAGCGGAGAGCGGCGTCAGGTCTCCCTGTAGGGCTACGATGAACGTCGCTATACCGAACACCCCCATCCAGGCAGCGAATAGGCCGAGCACCGCGATCCGCACGGTCTCCGGCACTACGCGCCCGCCTATCTGGAGTGGCGTGACAGCGCGCGGATGGATCATCCTGAAAACATCCTGGAGGATCGTGCGGAAGATGATGAGGACGCGGATGACCTTGATCCCGCCCGCGGTCGATCCGGCGCATCCCCCGATGAACATGAGCAGGATCAGGGTGATTTCGGCGGCAGGGTCCCACTGGTCGAAATCTGCCGTTATAAAGCCCGTCGTGGTGATGATGCTCGAGACCGCGAACGCCGAGTCCCTGAAAGCTCTGCCCAGGGAGTCCCCGTAGTCGCCACTGAGGACGAGGGTCACCCACACGAAGATCGAGGCCGCCGCGATGATCCCGAGGTAAGCTAGCAGCTCCCTGTCGAGCAAGACGTCGAGCCTGCGCCTGGTATAGAGGAGGTAGTAGAGTGAGAACGAGACGCCCGAGGCCACCATGAAAAAGCCGATGATCGCCTCTATGGCGAGCGAGTCGTAGAAGCCGACGGATGCGGTCTTGTGGCTGAAACCCCCAGTAGCGACGGTGCCGAACGTGTGGATGACGGCGTCGTAAAGCGGCATCCGCGCAAGTAGCAGCGCGACGGTCTCGGCGACGGAGATGGCGAGATAGATGACTATGAGGGCCTTGGCCGTGTCCGCGATGCGAGGCGTCAGGCGGGGTTGGGTGAGCCCAGACATCTCCGCGCCGATCAGACGCGCCGCACCGACCCCCAAAAGCGGCGCGACCGCGACGAAGAGGACCACGATCCCTATTCCCCCGAGCCAGTGGGTCATGCTCCGCCAGAACAGTATGGATTGCGTCTCGGCCTCGATGTCCGAGAGTAGGGTCGCCCCCGTGGTCGTGAACCCGCTCATGGCTTCGAAGCTGGAATCGAGGAGGCTATGGAAGGTGCCCTCGACGAGAAACGGCGTACCGCCGAGCAGTGCGGCGAGTGTCCAGGCCAGCGTCACGGAGAGGTAGACGTCCCTGTTGGACACGTACTCAGGGGCGCGGCCCCTGGGCCTGGCGGCTCGGATGCCAACGATACCGGCCGCGACCATAACCGTGGCAGGTAGCAGGAAGCTCGCCCACGATCCGTCGCTGTAGAGCAATGAGAGCGCGAGGGGGACAAGGAGCGCCAGCCCTATAGCGAGGATCACACCGGCGTTCACCCTGATGATGACCCTCGGGTTCAAAGGTTAGGTGGCGAAGAGGTTTTCGACCTCTTCTACGGCATCCTCGACGGTGAACACGACCGCGTCGTCGCCGGGCCTGAGAATCTCTTTGCCTGTCGGGATGATGACGGCCCCGTTGCGAAGTAGGGCCCCGACGATAGCGCCTTCGGGGAACCCTACCTCAGAGAGTGGACGGCCTGCGACCCTGCACCGCTCGGGGACCCGAAGTTCGATCATCTCGGCCCCGCTCGCCAGGAGCGCCACGTCTATGACCTCACCCTTGCGCACAAAGCGGAGTATGGCCTCGGCGGCGAGCATCCTGGGTGAGATCGTCAGGTCGACCCCGAGGGCGTCGGCGAGCGGCGCGAACTCGCCGCGGCTAACACCAGCGATTGTCATGCGGGCCCCCAACTGGCGGGCGTACATGGCGGCGAGGAGGTTGGCCCTGTCGTCCCCCGTGACGGCTACGAAAGCGTCGGTCCGGTCCACGCCCTCCTGGAGCAAGAAGTCGCGGGAGATCCCCTCGTCGTGGAGCACGAACCCCTTCCTGAGCTGGGAAGCCACGTAGCGCGCCCTGCCCTCGTCCCTCTCTATGACCCTCACCGACATCCCTGCCTTCTCCAACGAGAGGGCAAGCCGCAGACCGATGCGCCCTCCGCCGTAGATGGTCACCTCCCTTACCGGCGCTGTGTCCGTTGCCAGGGCGCCAACGGCCTCGGAGACCTGCCTGCGGCCGCTGATCAGCAGTACATGGTCCCTTCGCTCGAGAACCGTTCCACCCTTCGGTACGAGCGCCTCCCCACCCCTCACGACGCCGACGATGAGGCTGTCGTCGGGCAAGTTCACGTCGCGCAGCGCGCGGCCCACGGCTTCCGAGCCCTCGTTCAGGATCACCTCGGCGACCTCGATGGTGTCCTCGGCGAAGCTGTCGACGTTGATCGCGCCAGGCACCAGCAGCGCTTCCTTGATCTCCTTCGCCGCCATCTGCTCGGTGTGGATTATGAAGTCGATCCCGAGCATCTCACTGGCGAATGGCTCTCCTGCCTCGAAGTAGTCGGGGTTGTGTATACGAGCCACGGTGCGGGAGACTCCCTGGGACTTCGCAGCCAGGCAAGCGATGATATTCACTTCGTCGGAGTTACTCGCCGCAATGAGCAGGTCGGAGCTCCTGATGCCGGCTTCATCGAGCAGCTTGGGGTTGGCGCCGTTACCGGCGATCACCAGCGCGTCGAGCTCCTCGGCAGCCTGTTCCACGAGCTTGTCGTCCTTCTCGACGAGCACGACGTTGTGGCCTTCGTGCGAGAGCATACGGGCCGTGTTGAGCCCGACCTCCCCTGCTCCTATGATCACCGTGTGCAAAGCGGTAAACCTCCTGCTAACCGTCGGGCTGTACGAGTGGGGATTTATCCAGGGCCCTCTTGGATCCTCCGACCACGAGCACGTCCCCCTCCTGCAATACGGTGTCGCCCTGGGGCAGGGACCCTGGCCCGCCCTTCGGCTTGAGGGCCAAGACCGTGAGGCCCATCTTCTGCGAGAGGTCGAGTTCGGAGAGGGACTTGTCGAGCCACTCCTTCGGGACCTCGGCTTCGATCAGGGCCTCGTCCTCTCCGAAGTCGACGTAGTCGAGCAGGACCGGCGAGGCCATCGTCCTCGCGAGCTGCTCTCCTATCTCCAGCTCTGGCTGTATTACCCTGTCTGCGCCAACCCTCTCGAGCACCCTCGCGTGGATGCCGCCCGTGGCACGCGCGACGATCCTCGGTACTCCGACCTCCTTCAAAGTCGCCGTCGCGAGGATGCCGGCCTCGACGTGGTTCTCGCCTATCATCACGGCGGCGGCGTCGAAGCCTTCGACGTTCAGGCCTCGCATGGCATCTTCATCTGTAGCGTCCGCGGCCACGAGGTGGACGTTCGGCAGGTCGTCGGCTAGACCCTGTATTACGTCCTCTCTCTTGTCTATGGCGAGTACTTCGTGTCCCAACGAGTCGAGGGTGCCGACCATGGAGATGCCGAGACGTCCCAGGCCGACGACGACGAACTGCCGATTCATCGGCCGCCGACGTGGATCGCCGGGCGCTTCTCCGGGTTCGGCTCCGCTTCGCGCAGTACCTCGTGGGTGACGGGGGCCGTGTCGCCTTCGCCGAAGAGGATGAAGCGGATCAGGTAGATAATGGGATTGCCCTCCGTCCACCCGAAGTAGCAGTGCGGCGACTTCCCTGTCGTGTCGCGCAGGTGTAGCAAAAAAGCCGCGATGGCGTTGGGGACGACCGAACTTACGGACCGCAGCACCTTGTGACCTCCGACCTCGACGCCCCTTACCTCCAGCACGTCCATGAACTCAGAGGCGTCCTCGACCTGTACCTCGAGGAACAGAATCGGCTCCTCGCGCGGGATGTGGTTGTCCTCGCGCTGCTCCCTCTCCTTCCTGGCATACTCCTCCTTGGTGCCGGCGCGGCGGCGGTGGGCGACCAGGTGGATCTCACCACGCTCGGCGGCCTCTTCGATAAAACGCTGGGCCGTCTCGTCCATCTCTATCCTCTCCTGCCTGAGCTCGGTCGAGCGTTGGATGCGGGAGACCAGGGAGATGGCGATGATCGCCCCGATGAAGAACAACGATATGGTGATGCCGTCAGGACGCTCGTAGACGTTGGACGCTAGAGCGTAGATGAAGACGGCGGTTATTATCCCGAAGAGGACCGTGCCCAGAGTGCGCCTGGCGCGCCAGGCGGTCAGCGTGACGGCGAAGGCCGCCGAGGTCATCATCGCCAGAATGCCTGTCGCGTACGCCCCAGCCTGCGAGCCCACGTCGGCTGCGAAGATGACCGTGACGATCATGGAGATGGCTGTGTAGACGAGTACCAGCGGCCTGACGGCCCTGCCCCACTCCGGCGACATGCCGTAGCGGGGTAGATAGCGGGGCACCACGTTCAGCAGCCCTGCCATGGCAGAGGCCCCGGCGAACCAGAGGATGGTTATGGTGCTGATGTCGTAGATCGTGCCGAGCGCGGTGCCGAGCTGCTCGTGCGCCACGTAGGCGAGGGCGCGTCCCTGCGCTTCGCCATCAGGGCCGAACTCGCTCTGGGGGATCAAGAGGGTCGTCACGATGCTCGTCGTCATCAGGTAGAAGCACATGATCAGGGCCGCAGTGAAGAGCATCTTGCGGGTATTTCGTATGCGCCCCTCAGGGCGCTCGGGGTCTTCGTCGGCGTCTCCACGCACCAGCGGCATCATGCTCACGCCGGTCTCGAAGCCGGAGAGGCCGAGGGCGAGCCGAGGAAATACGAGGAGCGAGACGCCGATCATGCCAAGGGCGCTTCCGTGCTGCCTGAAGAGGGCGCTCCGCCAATCGGCCAGGACACCGGGTTGCGTCGCGATCTCGTAAAAGCCCGCCGCTACGACCACGAGGTTCACCAGCAGATAGGCGCCGACCACGGCGACAGCGATGCCGATCGCCTCCCTGAAGCCTTTGAGGAAGACCCCGCCGAGGACAGCGAGCAGCACCAGCGTGATGAGTATTCTCTGATCCCTAAGGGCCTCCGGCCAGAACGGGTTCTCGACGACGTGGGCGGTGGCGTCCGACGCCGATAGCGTGATGGTGATGACCCAGGAGGTCGCCACGAAACCAAGCAGGCAAAGGACGAACAGCTTGCCCTTCCAGAACGAGAGCAGGCGCTCGAGCATCGCGATCGAACCCTGCCCGTGCGGGCTCTCCGCCGCGACGACGCGGTACATGGGTAACATCCCGAAGAGCGTCAACAATACGATCAGCAGGGTAGCGAAGGGGGACAGTGCGCCGGCGGCTGGCGATGCTATTCCCGGTATGTAGCCAAGGGTGGAGAAATAATCCACGCCGGTCAGGCACACGACCTGCCACCACGCGTGCTGCTCTTCTCCCTCCCTGGCCTCGGGCCCCTTTACCTCTTCGATGCGCTCCTCGAGGAGCCAGCGCATGAAACGCCTGCCGGCATGCTCCTTCGAACCGGTGGATTCGGCCATTATGGCCGTGCCCCTGTCGTGGAGATCCGGCTTGACTGGATTGCACGATACCCGTTCATGGTGAGCCCGGGAAGTATACTCCCTGTGCTTCAGCCCCGGCCGAGCGCTTCGGCGACGAGCTCTGCGACCTCGGATGGATTCGTCGCGGCCCTGATGCCCGCCTCCCTAAGCGCCTCGCTCTTGGCCTCTGCGGTGCTCTCGCCGCCAGAGACGATGGCGCCGGCGTGCCCCATCGTCTTGCCCTCAGGCGCCGTGAAGCCGGCGATATAGGCGACGACAGGGATGCTCATCTCGCTCTTGACGTACTCGGCCGCAAGCTGTTCTGCGTTGCCCCCGATCTCCCCGATCATCACGGCGCAATCTGTCTCGGGGTCGGCCTCGAACTTGCTCAGGATCTCGATGAAATCAGTCCCTATTATCGGGTCGCCGCCGATCCCGACGGCGGTGCTCTGCCCGATCTCCCTCTGCGTGAGCTCGTTGACGATCTGGTAGGTCAGCGTGCCGCTGCGGCTTACGACGCCGACGTTGCCAGGCATAAAGATGTCCCCGGGCATTATGGAGACGTTAGCCTTCTCCGGCGAGAGCACGCCGGGACAATTCGGCCCGATGAGGGTAGCATCCTTGGTCCCCAGGTAGTTCGTGACCCGCATCATGTCGTGCACGGGGATACCTTCTGTGATGCAGCAGATCGTCGAGAGTCCGGCGTCCAGCGACTCGAAGATGGCGTCGGCGGCGAAGGGTGGGGGGACGAAGATCACGCTCGCGTTCGCGCCCGTCTCTCGGACGGCATCATCGACGGTGTCGAAGATAGGAACGCCTTCGTAGTCCTGCCCGCCCTTGCCCGGCGTTACACCAGCGACCACCTTCGTGCCGCTCTGAAGCATCCTACCCGTGTGGAACGCGCCCTCCCTGCCCGTTATGCCCTGAACGAGGAGCCGCGTCCCATCGTCTACGAGTATGGCCATAGATCTACCTTCCCCCGTCTGTAGCGAGCTCAACAGCCCTGCGGGCCGCCTCCAGCATCGTCTCCTCGGTGACCACGTTCTCCGGCGTGTTCTCGGCGAGGATCCTGCGTCCCTCCTCGGCGTTCGTGCCGTCGAGACGGACGACTATGGGGAGTGTGATCCCTGTCCGCTCTATGGCCGAGAGCAACCCCCGCGCCACCTCGTCGCCGCGCGTTATGCCGCCGAAGATGTTGAAGAGCACGCTCCTGACCTGCTCGTTGGAGGTGACGATATCGAGGGCGGTCGAGATCTGCTCGGCGTCGGCCCCGCCGCCGACGTCGCAGAAGTTGGCTGGCTCGCCACCGGCCTGGGCGACGACGTCGAGCGTGCTCATCACGAGCCCGGCCCCGTTGCCGAGGATGCCGATGTCGCCGTCGAGCTTGACGTACTGCAGCCCGACCTCCTGCGCCCGCTGCTCCTGCGGGTCAGCGGCCTCGACGTCGTGCATCCCGGCTATGTCTTCGTGCCTGTACAGGCTTGAGTTGTCCACCGTGACCTTGGCGTCCAACGTCAGGACGCGCCCTTCCCCGGTAACGACGAGAGGGTTGATCTCGACCAGGCTCGCGTCGAGGCCCTCGAAGGCCTTGTACAGGTGCGAGAGCACCATTCCAACGCCCTTTGCGACGTCTCCTTCCAGCCCCGCGGCGAAAGTAATCTCACGCACCTGGTAGGGAAGGAGCCCGAGCAGAGGGTCGACGTGCAGCCTGACGATGGCCTCTGGGTTCGTCTCCGCGACCTCCTCGATCTCCACCCCGCCCTCTGTGGAGAACAGGATCAGGGGCCGCTTCGCCGTCCTGTCCACCGTGATGGAGAGGTAGAACTCCCTGTCTATCTGCTCTCCGTGCTCGACGTAGACGCGCCCAACGGTGTGACCGCGGATGTCCATGCCGAGGATCTGTCCCGCCGCCTCTTCGGCCTCCCGTGGGCTGTGGACAACCTTGATGCCGCCTGCCTTGCCGCGTCCTCCGGTCAGGACCTGGGCTTTGATCGCCACCGTTCCCCCGAGTGTCTCGGCGGCCCTTCCCGCCTCCTCAGGCGTCCCTGCGACGATGCCTGGCAGCGTCTCCAGGTCGTAGTGCCTCAACAGCTCTTTCCCTTGATACTCGTAGAGATCCAAGTTAGAAGACTCCCGCGAAGACGGCCATAACGATCCGAAATTATACAGACTTCCAAACCCTAATTATGATCGCAAGAAGCTCCTCGCCGTACGAGGCTCCCTGCGGGACCGCTCGGCGTCGGGGCTGCCTGACAGGTTCTCATCTCCCTCTCAGAGAGAGTGTCTAGGGTTGGCCCTCGTGCAATCGCAGATAGCCTCCTGCGGACGAGAACAGACTGGGCAGATAAAGAGAGGGACACTGTGGCGTAAGGTGCGCAGCTTTGCGTGCGCTGGAGGATTCTCGGAGTCCGTTGCGCCCAGCGGGAAAGCGCCGGTGGCCCACACACTAATTGCCGGGAGTACAATACTATCCAGAGCCCGAAAAGGAGTGGATGATACCAGGCACCAAGATACTGTTGGTAGAGGACGACCATTCGATCGCCAGCTTCGTCCAGCCCGAGCTCGAACACCTGGGCTTCCTGGTGCGCTGCGCCTACGATGGTCTCGCCGCCCTGGAGGAGGCGCAGACGTTCGGGCCTGCGTTGATCGTCCTGGATATCATGTTGCCGGGGTTGGACGGCGTCGGGGTCCTAAAGCGGTTGCGCCACGGGGGAAGCAGGGTGCCTGTGATCATGCTGACAGCCCGCGATACTACGCTCGACAAGGTCCACAGCCTCGATCGTGGCGCGGACGATTACCTGACCAAGCCGTTCGACATAGAGGAACTCCTTGCCCGCATCCGTGCGCTGCTAAGGAGGGTCGAGGGAGACGAGATACTCCGTGTGGCCGACCTGGAGATCAACACCTCCACCCGCGAGGTGAGGCGGGGGGGTAGGGAGATAGAGCTGACGGCCCGCGAGTACGAGCTGCTCGAGTTCATGGCCCAGAATGATCGCCGGGTGCTCTCCCGCGATCTCCTGCTCTCGCGCGTTTGGGACGAGGAGCTAGGCCTGACGACCAACCTGGTCGACGTCTACGTCGGCTACCTCAGGAAAAAGGTGGACTTCCCTGGCGAGGAGCAGCTGATCCGCACCGTGCGTGGGGTTGGTTACGCCTTGAGGGGAGCGTGAGCACTTGCCTATCAGGTGGCGCCTGACGCTGTTCATCGCGCTGGCGATCGGGGTGATACTGCTCGCCCTTGGCCTAACACTCTACTTGCTGATCAGAGGGACGCTGCACAAAGACGTCCAAGACACCGCCAAGAATCGGGCGGAGGCCGTGGCCCAGATCATCGAGGGGGGAGACACCTTGAGCACTGCCCCCAACGATGACGACCAGATCTTATTCGACGCCAGCGACGCCTTGATCGTCCGGGGCAAGAATGGCAAGGTCATCAAGGAGATCGGTCTCCCGGCGGGCACCTCAGCCGCCGATTTCGACGTGTGGCGCAAGGCGCTCAAAAACGGGCAGCACGCTTCTGAGAAGCGTGTGCGCCTGGGGGATAATGACTACTACATCTACTCCGTAGCGATGGACCCTTCGGCTCGCCCCGCTCGAGTGGTTGAGTTTGCCAAGTCCTACAACGAAACCGAGGAGATTCTCGAGATTTTCGGAACCGTGCTGGCGTTCGTCATCGGGGCGGCCTTTCTCCTGTCCATCGGTGGCGCCTACCAGCTGGCGGGAGTTGCCCTGAGGCCGGTGGACGCCGTGACCAGCGCCGCCCGCAGGATGGGCGAGGGAGATCTCTCCAAGCGGCTGCCCGTGGCCAACCCCAAAGACGAGATCGGGCGTCTGGTCATCACGATAAACGGTCTGCTCTCGCGCCTGGAGGCCGCATTCGTCCGCAGGGAGGAGGCTTTGGAGCGTCAGCGACGCTTCGCCGCCGATGCCAGCCACGAGCTGCGCACGCCGCTCTCCGCTATAACCGGTCACGCCAGGATGCTCGACGAGTGGGCACTCGAAGAGGACCCGCAGAGGGCGAAACGAAGCGTCGGCATCATCCGCCGGGAAGCCGACAGGATGCGTCGCCTGGCCGAGTCCCTCCTTGCCCTCACCCGCGGCGACGATGGCGCAGAGCTGAAGATCGGGCGCCACGACCTAGCTGCAGTCGCCGAGGATGCGGCGCAGGCAACCCGGGACGCCAACAATGGAAAGGTGTCTATCGAATGCGTCCTCCCGAAAGGAGAGGTTGAGGCCACCTTCGATAGGGACCGCGCCTTCCAGGCCGCCTCCATACTCTTGGACAACGCCGTGCGCTACACGCCCGAGGGCGGGAACGTTACGGTAGGTGTGCGGGAGGACGGCGACCGGGTCGCGCTTGAAGTTTCGGATACGGGCGTCGGCATCCCGGAGGATCAGCTGCCCCTCATCTTCGAGCGCTTCCACAGGGCTGATTCCTCCCGCTCCGAGGGCGGCTCGGGCCTTGGGCTGTCCATAGCCCGCCAGATAGCCGAGGCTCACGGGGGCACTATAGAAGCCAGGAGCAAGGTGAACGTGGGCTCGACGTTCGTGCTTCGGCTCCCCGGTCAGAAGCCGGGTCCACACCTGGGCCGCAGCACGCCGGAGACCGAAGACCCAGGGTAGCGGGCCGCAGGTTCCCGGTGGGCCATGTTCTAGTTTTACGTTTTGACAGATCCGGAGAGGTTCGGGGGTGCCGGAGACGGTTTTGTCATATACTTCGGGCTCCCTTGGGTATCGGAACAGCGATCAACGTTTTCGCCGTGCTGGCCGGCGGGAGCATCGGTATTCTCGCAGGCGCGAAGCTACCCGAAGGCATGCGCTCGACTGCGATGCAGTCTATCGGCATCGTAACGTTGCTTGTCGGCGTCGCGAACTTCCTGAAGTACGACAACGTGCTCGTGCCTCTGGTCAGCGTAATCCTGGGCCTCGCCGTCGGGGAGCTCCTCGACATAGACGCACGGCTCAGGAAGTTGGGCGATCGTCTGGAGAGGAGGTTCTCCAAGGGCGAGAGTCCTGTCAGCCGGGCTTTCGTGACAACGAGCCTCCTGTTCTGCGTCGGACCGCTGACGGTAATCGGCTCGTTTCAGGACGGCCTGAACGGTGACTACAGCCTCCTCGTCCTCAAGAGCACCCTCGACTTTATCGCGGCGCTGGCCTTCGCCTCCGTGCTTGGGTGGGGCGTGCTGCTCTCGGCCGGGACGGTCCTCGTGGTGCAGGGCTCGCTGACGCTCGGGGCCGGGTCTCTGGACGCGGTCGTAACGGGGTCCATGATCTCGGGGACGACGGCGACAGGAGGCATCCTGATCTTCGGCCTCGGCCTTGGACTGCTCGATCTGAAGGAGGTCAGGGTGGCGAACATGCTCCCCGCGCTCCTTTTCGCCCCACTGCTTGTCGCAGCGAGCCTCCTGTGGCCGCTCTGACAACGTCGTGCAGAAGGCATAGCCTTCTGCACGACGAGCATTTCAGCATTTCAGCCAAAACAAAAAGCTGACTAGCTGAAATGCTGATATGCTGACCAGCAGCGGTTTGCTGCAGCAAACCGCTATGACTTACGTTGGTGCGCCCGATACTTTAGTATTCGTACGAGGATCGAAAATCGGAGAGCCGCGCAGATGTTTAGACTACAGGAAGGAGCGGGTGATGGAAGGGACTGACAGGCAGTGGCGGGGCAGTCCGCTGGACGTGGCGGGTAGCAACATTGACGCGTACGGCATAAAGGAGATCGTCATCGAGTTCGACAACGGCGACGAGGACATCTTGCGACCCAAGCAGCGCGAGGAGTTCGAGTCCTACGAGCTGCACCAGACTGCGGCTTACCTCGACTCCTTGGCCCACAGCATTCGCAAAGGCAAAAAGAACTAGAGGAGGAAGATTTGCACGGTATAGAGCGGACCAGGAAGGCGCACGGGCCAGCGGAACAGGGAATAGGGGTTACCAAGATCGTCGTCCGCTACTCGGACGGACGCGTGATGAACTTCGTACCCGATGCGGGCCGCGAGGCGTTCTCCGAAGACGATATGCTGGAGCTGAAGAACATTCTCGGGAGGATCTCCTCTACGGCCGAATGGGCCGATATCAACACGCGCCTGGGATTCTAGGTAGGGGCGGGTTTCAAACCCGCCCCTAGCTGCCTGGTGCGTCGCGGCCAGGGTCGACCGTATAGCGGTCGTAGAAGTCTTCGTCGAGGTTGATCATCTCGCCTGCCAGCTCCCTGCGCCTGAGGTCCCAGAGGACCTGCAGGTCGTGGTCTATCTGTACGAGGCGCTCACGGTCCTCTAGATCCGCGTGGTGCGTACCCTCCCTTGCCAGGAGCCGCTCGCGCTCCTCCGAGAGCTCGCCTATCTTGCGCATCACACCCTGTGCCATCCTCGCCTCCTGCCTTATGGACCTCCTTGATTCTAGCGGATCTCCATGGACTACAATCGGGGGTTCCATTCAGGAGCCACGATCAGGGAGAAGAATGCTGAACAGGATCTACCACCTCGGTTACGCGGTGGAGGACATCGAGGCGGCCTCGATATTCTACGAGGAGAACTTCGGCGCCGTAGCAGGAGAGGCCGAGGTCGTAGAGGAGCAGGGCATAGTAGCCACCACGTTCAGGGTCGGGGAATCAAGCATCGAGCTCGTCCAGCCGACCCGTCCCGACTCGCCCGTCGGAAAGTTCCTGGCGAAACGCGGCGAGGGCTTCCACCACGTCGCTTTCGAGGTCGATGACATCAGCGGGACGCTGGCGGAGCTCAAGCGCAACGGCGTCGACCTCATAGATGAGGAGCCGAGGATGGGGGCCGGGGGGACCAGGGTGGCCTTCGTCCACCCCAGGGGCGCCTTCGGGGTGCTCACCGAGCTAGTAGAATTGCCAGACGCCTGAGATGAGCGGGGAGGACACGACATGGACACCGAGGAACGCCAGAACGAGATCCGCACGGAGTCCGGGATCGAGGTCAACCCTTTCTACAAGCCCGACGACCTCGAAGGCTTCGACTATCCCGAGAGGCTCGGAGACCCGGGAGAGTACCCTTACACCCGCGGCCCATACCCGAGCATGTATCGAGGCAGGCCATGGACCATGCGCCAGTACGCGGGTTTCGGCACGGCGCGCGAGACGAACGCCCGTTTCAAGTACCTCATTGACAACGGCCAGACGGGCCTCTCCGTAGCCTTCGATCTGCCCACGCAGATGGGGCGTGACTCGGACCACGATCTCGCCCTTGGAGAGGTCGGCAAGGTTGGCGTAGCCATCGACTCGCTCCTTGACATGCGCGACCTCTTCGAAGGCATACCCTTGAGAGAGGTCTCGACCTCGATGACGATAAACGCGACAGCCTCGATCCTCTTGCTCCTCTACTCGCTCGTTGCGGAGGAGCAGGGCGTGGAGCCCGAGAACGTCACGGGGACCACCCAGAACGACATACTCAAGGAGTACCTGGCCCGCGGCACCTACATCTACCCGCCGGGGCCTTCGATGAGGATCACCACGGATATGTTCGCCTACTGCGCAGCAGAGTTGCCGCGTTGGAACACCATCTCCATTTCCGGCTACCACATAAGGGAAGCCGGGTCCACGGCCGTCCAGGAGCTCGCCTTCACCCTCTCTAACGCCATAGCCTACGTCGAGGCCGCCATCGACGCCGGGCTCGAGGTGGACGAGTTCGCGCCCAGGCTCTCGTTTTTCTTCAACGCCCACAATGACCTGTTCCAGGAAGTGGCCAAGTACAGGGCGGCGAGGAGGATGTGGGCTTCGATCATGCGCGGCCGTTTCGGCGCGACCGACGAGAGGAGCCTCAAGCTCCGGTTCCATACTCAGACAGCAGGGTCCTCGCTGACGGCCCATCAGGCCGAGAACAATATTGCCCGGACCACGGTCCAAGCGCTCTCCGCGGTCCTCGGCGGGACCCAGAGTCTGCACACCAACGCCTTCGACGAGGCCCTCGCGCTCCCTACGGAGCGGAGCGCGCGCATCGCCCTTAGGACCCAGCAGATCCTGGCGAGCGAGGGCGGACTGACGGGGACGGCCGACCCGCTCGCCGGCTCCTACTACGTCGAGTCCTTGACCGACGCCGTCGAGGAGGCAGCCTGGGCCTACATAAAGCGTATCGATGAGATGGGAGGCTCTGTAAAGGCCGTCGAGGAGCGCTTTATGCAGCGGGAGATCGAGGACGCCGCCTACCGCTACCAGCGGGAGGTCGAGAGAGAGGAACGCGTCATCGTCGGCGTCAACCGCCACACCTCGGGTGGCACCGAGGACCCAGACATGGAGCTTCACACGGTCGACGAGACCATCCGCGAGCGCCAGAAGGAACGCCTCGCAGACCTCAAGGACAGCAGGGACGACGCCGCCGTCGAGAGGGCCCTCGCCGACGTGAAGCGAGCGGCCGAAGGGTCCGAGAACCTCCTGTACTCGATGAAAGAGGCCCTGGCAGAGCTCGCGACGCTAGGAGAGGTCTCCGACACGCTTCGCGGGGTCTTCGGAGAGTACAGGCCTTCTTGAGGGCGATGTGCGGAAGGATGGATCTTCCGCTCAACGGCATCAGGCTGCAGGTGTCAGGCTTCAGGATGTAGGCCAGGATCTCCGGTTTGGCCAACGGCTCGATGGGCGCGTACGGGGGTGTGTTGACCCTGTGTTAACATTGGCCCGAGGCAGGAAGTGTCTACCGCTCTTTCGAGCTAGTTTGAATCGCCGGTACGTGGTGCCGGAGGAGGTTGGCAGACGTGGTTGACTGGTTTCGCAGACGTAAGGCTGGGCCATCGGACGATGTTGGTCGGCATCCCGAGGCCGAGACGGCAGAAGAGCTTGCGGACCGTACGCCCAGGGAGCCTGAGCCGGCCGACGGGTTCTCCGAGGCTGGTATCCGGGAGGCCCTGAGGGACGTAAGGGACCCTGAGATCGGCCGTGACCTCGTCTCGCTGAATATGATCCGGGGCATCGATATACAGGGTTCGAACGTTACGGTCGGCGTCTCCCTAACGACCGCGGGCTGCCCTCTCAAGCACAGGATCACCACGGATATCAAAGACAGGCTCATGATGATCGAAGGCGTCGCTGGCGTCGAGGTCGACTTCGGCGTGATGACCGACGAAGACCGCCAGAACCTGCTGACGTCACTTCACGGCGGCCCCTCGGAGCTGGCCCCTGCCTTTCGGGACGAGTCCAAGACCCGCATCATCGCCGTGGTGAGCGGAAAGGGAGGGGTCGGCAAGAGCACTGTCGCCGTCAACCTGGCCGCCGCGCTCGATAGGGCGGGACACTCCGTCGAGATACTCGACGCAGACGTCTACGGGTCTTCGATCCCCGTCATGCTCGGCTCGCTCGCCAAACCTAACGTGGTCGAGGGTGTGATCTTTCCTATAGAGTCCCCCCAGGGACTAAAGTTCATCTCCATGGGCAACTTCGTGAACGAGGGGCAGGCAATAATCTGGCGCGCCCCAATAGTGAACAAGGCTCTTACCCAGCTCATGCGAGACGTTTACTGGGATGAGCCCGACTTCATCATCGTGGATATGCCGCCAGGCACCGGGGACGTCGCCTTGACCGTTGCGCAGATGATCCCAAAGGCCGAGGCGCTCGTCGTAACCACCCCGCAGGCGGACGCCGCGCGGGTTGCCGTCAAGGCCGGCAAGATGGCCGTGCAGGCGCACCTCAAGGTCGCAGGGGTCGTCGAGAACATGGGTTATGCAGAGTGCCCTGACTGCGGCAAGGAGCTCAAGATCTTCGGCGGCGACGGAGGCGACAGGGTGGCAGGAGAGCTAGACTCTCAGGTCATGGGCCGCATCCCGATCCTGCCTGACGCCACGGGTGAGCCTGGACGCTCTCTCTTCGACGTCGATTCGGCCCCTGCCCGCGCCTTCGACGAGATCGCCGCCGCCCTCGCCGCGACCAAGATCCGCAGGCGGATAAAGGTGTTGTAGGCTTCAGGTTTCAGGCAACAGGTAGATCAGGAGCGCCCCGCATCGTTTAGCGGGGCGCTTCGTGGCTCTGTTGAGTAAACATAGAAGCGTGAATAGCTAGCCGACTTCGTGCCCTCAGCCGTCTAGCCTTGCAATACCTGCACGAGCTCTCTCACGGAGTCGGCGCTGTCGTTCAGGTCCCCCAGTTCTTCGTCGGTGAGGCCGAGCTCGATGATGTCTTCGATGCCAGAGGCGCCGAGTTTGACGGGGACGCCGACGAAGAGGTCATTTAAACCGTACTCGCCCTGCAGGTAGGCTGCGCAGGGGAGGATGCGCTTCTGGTCGAGCAGGATGGCGTCGACCATCTCGGCTGCGGCCGCGGACGGCGCGTAGAAGGCGCTCCCGCTCTGGAGGAGGCCGACGATCTCGGCCCCGCCCTGACGGGTTCGGTCCACTATGGCTTCGACACGATCCTCTGCGAGAAGCTCCGTGATCGCGACCCCGCCTACTGTGGCCATGCTAGGCAGAGGGACCATCGTGTCTCCGTGCCCGCCGAGGACGAGCGCGAAGACGTCGCGCACGGAGACGCCGAGCTCTTCTGCTATGAACGTGCGGTAGCGAGCCGTGTCGAGGATGCCGGCCATGCCTACCACCCGCTCGCGGGTGAAGCCGCTAGACTCCATCGCTACGTGGCACATTGCGTCGAGCGGGTTGGCGACGACGACGAGGATAGTCTCCGGCGAGTGCTTGACGACCTCCTCCGTGACACTCCCAACGATGTTCTGGTTCGTCTTGAGCAGGTCGTCGCGGCTCATACCCGGCTTGCGGGGGCTACCGCTGGTTATGACGACCACGTCCGAGCCCGCGGTCTCCTCGTAGTCGTTGGCGCCCGTTACGTTGGAGTCGTAGCCGAGGATAGGGCCGCTCTCCAGGATGTCGAGCGCCTTGCCCTGGGGTAGGCCCTCGACTATATCAACGAGCACCACGTCGGCATAGTTGCGCTCCGCGAGCCTCTGGGCCGTGGTGCCCCCGACGTTGCCAGCGCCTACTACGGTAACCTTCCGCTTCGCCATTTCGTTCCCTCCTGTATTCGCCTTGTCGCTCGAGGCCATGATATGTGAATACCTCGGAGCTTGCCGCGCCAAACCCGGATAGAATCAGATCCGTGAGTGAGACGTTCCAGGAGCTTCGTTGGATGTGATCCGTGCCATACAGACGCGCCAGAGCGTCGGCCGCGTGAAGCGGGACCCCGTGTCCGAAGACCTTATAGAGGGCATCCTGGAGAGCGCCGTGCATGCCCCGAACCACAAGATCACCGAGCCGTGGCGCTTCCACGTGTTTACGGGCAAGGGGCGCGGCGAGCTGGCGAGGGCGAGGGCGGATACGGCCCGCCTGCAGGCCGAGGCGGAGGGTGAGGACGAGGAACTGGCGGCGGGCAGGATCAGCCGGGAGCGCAAGAAGGCCTTCAGGGCGCCCGTGGTAATCGCTGTGATCTCCACCTCGGGCCGCGACGAGGTCGAGACCCTGGAGAACTACGCGGCCTGCGCCGCGGCCGTCCAGAACATGCAGCTCACGGCCCACTCCCTCGGACTCGCGAGCATCTGGCGCACCGGCCATGTCGCTTATCATGAGCACATGCGCCAGTTCTTCGGTTTGAAGGAAAATGATCGGATCGTCGCCTACCTCTACGTCGGCTATCCCGACATGGGCGAGAGGCCCCGCAGGCGCAGGCCGGCAGGCGAGAGGACCGTCTGGCACGAGTAGCATTTCAGCACGCCGCTTCGCGGCTTGTCAGCACGCTCGGGCTTCGCCCTCGCTCTTCAGCATTTAGCAAACAATATGCTGGGTGCCTTTCGCCGCAACCGACGGGCGGCGCTTGCGTATCCAGAAGTAGTCAACGAGGCAAGGAGTCGAACGTGAAGACGATATTGAGGCGTGCCCTCATACTGGCCGCGCCGATAGTGTGGCGCAAGATCAGGAACCGCCGGCGCGAACGCTAATCAGCACTTCAGCCAGTCAGCGCGCTCCGGCTGACGCCTTCGATAGTCAGCACCGGCGGCTCCGCCGCCTTTCAGCAATTCGGCCAGCATTTGCGCAAGCGAAAGCTGAAATGCTGACAAGCGAGGGCCACAGGCCCGTAGCGTGCTGAAGTGCTGACAAGCGCCCGACAGGGCGCGTGCTGAAATGCTGACCAGCTTGAATTCAGTCTCCTATCGGGACCGCCTCGAACCCATTTTCCGCCTTGCGGATTTTTACGAGGCAGTCCCCTGGCTCGTGGTAGAGGATTACGGGGGCGTCGAGTGACTCTGCGGCAGAGAGCACTTCGATGCGGTTCCGTCTGGCCGCTTCAGGGTCTGTATCGACACCGGATATGAGGTCGGGGTCGAGCCAGATCTTCGCCGGCGCGAGGTCCCCTGTGTAGAGCGCCACGTCTTCACCCTCCCCGATCCACACGATCTGATGTCCGGCAGAATGCCCCGCCCGTACTTCGACCCTGACGCCTGGCAGAACGTCTGCGTCTGTGTCGAGCAGCTCGCACCAGCCAGCTTCAACGCCCTTCTCGATGGCAGGGACGGCAGCCCGACGTCCATCTTTCTCCGGCATCTGGCGCGCCTCCTCGAGCGCGGCCTCCTGCATGTAGACCGTGGCGTTCGGGAAGCTCGGGGGGCCCAGCGCCCAGCCGACATGGTCGGCGTCAAGGTGCGAGAGGATGACGTGGGTTACGTCCCCGGCGGTGTAGCCCAATTGTCGAGATGGTCGAGAAGGTTCTCTTCCCTCCTCAGCTCGTAGCGGCCGACCAGGATCTCGGGCAGCTCTGGCCCGAATCCCGCATCGATTAGCACTAGGTCATCGCCCGCCTCGACCAGAACGGGGTGCATGGCGCCTTTGATGCTGGCTTTCCGGGAGCCGCCGAAGAGGTTGCCAGCGTCTGTAACGAATACCCCGTCGTCCAGGATGTGGACCCTCATCTGTCCCACGTCGAAGGTTGTCGTAGTAGCCAAGTCGCCGAACCCTCCTCTGGTCGTGAATCCGAATGATAGCGGGCTTGGCGCCCCTACGCCCTGTTTACCCTCTCTGTGACGCCATCCCTCATGGCCTTCGCGAGCGTGCTTGGATGTTTGAGGAGGCTGTAGACGGGCGAATCGCCCGTAAAAACCTCCAGGAGCGTCCTGCGGGCCTCGGGGTCCTTCTCGCAGGCCTTGAAGATGGGATCGAGCAGCACCATGTTCGGCACCAGGTTGACGAGCGCGTATCCCGAGAGGTGCTCGCGGGCCCGCCTGTGCTTTAGCTGGCGTTCGTAACCGGTGAGAACAGAAGCGGAGAAATCCTGCCTGACGTGGGCCTCGTATGCCCACGAGGCGGCCAGCCGGCCCGACTCCAGCGCGTAACCGACGCCTTCTCCACTTATTGGGTGGATCATGCTGCCGGCGTCCCCGACCGCCATCAGCCCCTGGTCGTAGCGTTTCGCGCCCCACATACCCATCTTGAGCGACCAGCTCGTCGGTGGACCTTCCGGCGTGGCACTCTCCAGCCAGGCGGCCAGCTGCGGCTCTTCGAGAAAACGGTCGAAGAAGTCCTTGAGGTTTCGGCCAGTACGGGCGAGCGACGCCGTCGAGACGCCTGCCCCGACGTTCGCCCTGCCGTCTCCCAGGTAGAAGACCCAGCCGTAGCCTGCGCCGTTTGCGTTCATGTCCTCCGTGATAAAGACGTGCAGGTCCTGCTTGTCAGGACCCTCCACATCGCTGAAATATTGCCTGCGGGCGACGGCATTCTGGTGGGCCTTCATTCCTTTGCCGGCGAAGCCCCCGACGCCGTCGGCCACGACTACCAGGGGCGCTTCGTAGCGCAAGGATTCGTCTGCCTTCGTGGCTTCGAGGCCTGTAACCCTGCCTGACGCCGACCGCACGAGATCAATGGCCCTGACCCCGGAACGGAAGTGGGCGCCGGCGGAGGTCGCGCGCTCGAGGAGCCTGGCATCGGTCTCCTGGCGCTTTACGACATAGCCCGTAGGACCATGCAGTGTAGGGGGGACGACCTGGCGAAGGTAGGCCGTGCGAGTGTAGATGGAGAAGCCCGTGAACTTGCCGTGATGCGGCTCGTCGAGCCAATCGGCGAGTCCCATCAGCGCGACCTCCGAGGCGGCGTGCGGCATCAGGCCGTCGCCACAGGTCTTGTCCCTGGGGAACTCCTGCCTGTCGATGAGCAGCGTGTTCAGCCCCGCCTTCGCTGAGTGGTAGGCCGCCGAGGAGCCGCCTGGACCGGCTCCAACGACCACGAGATCGTACCGCTCGGCCATCATCCTCCTTCTCGAAGCCCTCCCTACTGTGCCAGAATTATACGTCGGCTACGATGAGGAGGGAACATGGTCGACCGCAACCGGCCAGCGCGCTACGAGGTGGGAGAGCGCGCGGCCTTGAGAGCCACAGGACAGCCGGTCGAGATACTCGACGTCAGGCGGGGCGAGTTCGTCCCCGACTTCGTCTACAAGATACGCGTCCTCGCAGAGAAACCAGCGCGACCCTACAATCTCTCCGTGCCCGAGCATGATCTGTCAGACCTGGCGGTCTGAGGTTTCAGGCTACGGGTAACAGGCTTCAGGTATTGCCGTACAATGCGTGTCTTCGCAGACGAGCGGCGACCCGAACGTGACCGCTCCTCTTGCCGATTTCTCTCGACATATCTCTTACGCGGTGGGCCCTATATTGTGGTTCAGGTGGAAAAGGTTGGTTGGATCATACTTGTTCTTCACTTCGACCAGCCGCTCGTAGTTCGCGCCGTGGGCTTCATGGAGCAACTTCTCTCCTTCTTCGAGGAAACCGGCGAAGTTCAGGTAGATACCACCGTCTGAGAACCGGCGCATCTTCGTCCATACTTCGCGGGTCCACGCGATATTTCGTTCGGACTGAATGGGATCCTCCCAGGTCGAATCGATGCTGAGGTTGAACAAGGCGGTACGGTTGCCGTAGGCGGTAGCATTTTCAGGCACCCTGCTGATGGCGCCACCCAGGTGGCGCACTATGAGCGGTGTTCGGGTGATGGACGATCCTCAGCGTGGACGACCATGGCGGCGATCGCCTCGTCGTCGAGGTGTCGATAGAGGGATTTCCAGTAGTAGAGTAACCCCTCCGGGAAAAATGCGTCGAAGTCGCTCTGTGCTGCGGTGTAGGGCTGTACACCGCTCAGATCCACTAGTGGGGTTCCGAACTCGCGCAGCGGCCGGACCTCGCGCTCGCCGACCTCGGCAGGACCAGCGTACATCCCTGCGACCACGACCGTGGGCTCGCCACGTAGTTCCTCTGGGAAATCGGGTATGTCGGGTATGCTCCAAAGCAAGACCTCGGATGTCACCTCGTCAGGCGCTTGCTCCGTATAATCGCGCCAGGCACTGAGTAGCTCCCTGGCTCGCTCGAACGGGTACATCACGGCGGCGGACATCACTTCGGGACCGACAGAGTGCAGCCGGTACTCGAAAGTGGTCACGACGCCGAAGTTGCCACCACCTCCTCTGATCCCCCAGAAGAGATCTGCATTCTCTGTCTCGCTTGCGGTAAGCAAGAGTCCATCGGCACTCACCACGTCCGCGGAGAGGAGGTTGTCACAAGAGAGTCCGTACTTGCGTCGCAGCAGCCCTATCCCCCCGCCCAGCGTGAGTCCGGCAATCCCGGTCTCCGAAACCTCTCCGCCGGGTGTCGCCAGGCCGAAGACCTGCGTTTCTCGGTCGAGGTCGGCCCAGGTTGCGCCTCCTTCGGCACGGACCGTGCGCCGCTCGGGGTCAACCCGTGTCCTCCTCATCGTCGAGAGGTCTATTACGAGGCCGCCGTCACAGACGGCGGTGCCGGCGACATTGTGACCGCCACCGCGCACCGCCAGCAGGAGATCGTTTTCGCGGGCGAAGTTCACCGAGTCGATCACGTCGCCGACCCCGGCGCAGCGCGCTATGAGCGCCGGGCGCTTGTCGATCAGGTCATTCCATACCAAACGGGCCTCTTCATAGTCTGGATCTCCGGACCGCAGCAACGTGCCGCGAAGCGTCGAGGCTAACTCTTCGACAACCGTTTCGCTGAGAGCAGCTTCCGCCCCGGTGGCGTAGTGAATCGCAGGTCCGCCATGATCGACTTCTCCTTCCAACGCCTCTTTTATCAACTTCGGGAAGGGCCAAGAGAAGGGCCGGGGTTTCTCGTCCCGGCCCGGTGGTTGGCAACTCCCGATCTACTGCTGCTCTGGAACGAGCCCGAGTTGCTGCAGGATGCCCAGGTTATCGTAGCGCTCCCACTCCTCGACTATCTTTCCGTCCTCGATGCGGTGTATGGTGATCCCCTCCAGCTCCATCTGTCTACCGGTGGGCGGGCCAAACTCCTCTATCTCTCCCTGGTGAGTACCGCGTACGGTGTAGCGGGTGACAACCTTCTCATCCTCGGCTATCGCGTCTTCAACGGTTACGTTCAGGTCGGGGAAGGCGGTCTTGTACATAGAGACGAACTGCCTGGCTTCCTCGTAGCCCCGGAGGTCTTGATCTGGTTCGTGCCACACGAGATCAGCGGCGTAAACCTCTTCGAGGATGTCCGGGTTATCCAGGAACTCCCAAGAGCGGCGCGCCAGGGCTTTGTTCTCTTCCGACATTAGGGTCTTCTCCTTTACTAGCTTCCCTTGTTCCATGAGCCTACACCCGGCTTGCGAGCGCGGCGTCCCGAAAACAGGCCATTTTGTCCGGCGCTGGCCTATGGCCAATCTTGGCTATACGGAGAGAGTGGTTTAGAGTAGGCCGTGCCGGACAGCGTAGGCGGCAGCGGCTGTGCGCGACGGAAGGTCCAGCTTGGTGAGGATGCTGTGGATGTGACGGTGGATAGTGTGCCGGCTCAAAACGAGCCTGGTTGCGATCTCCTTGTCGCTCAAGCCCTGCGCCACCAGGTGGAGCACTTCCACTTCCCGCCGGGTCAGGCCGGCTGGATCGGGAGCCTTACCGGTTCGCTCGCTGATCTTGGTCTCTATTTCACGTAGCAAGGTAGATGTGCCCCCAGCGTCGGTGACTGCGCCAAAGTTCTTGAAGACGGCCAGCGCCGCGCGGGCTTCCGCTGCGGCGACCTCGGGCTCGAGCCCCCGTAGGGCTCGCGCGAGCAGCAGGCGTGTGCGGGCCGCCTCGAATGGCATCTCGAGCCGAACGAACGCACGCAGGGCCGCGTCGAGGTGCTGCTTTGCGGAAGAATCCGATGCGGCCGCAAGGGCATGCCCTTGCAGGCGCTCGCCCCGCGCCAGCATGACCTGACAATCGAGAGAGCTGCCCATCTCGGCGAGCGCGCGGCCTCTCCCTGTCGCCGCTTCGATCTTGGCCTGACCGATCTCGGCTTCTCCAAGCAGCTCCAAAAGCGGTGTGCACTCCAGCCGGTCCTCGCCGATCATGTCTAGCCAGCGCTGGGCTGTCGCGGCAGCCAGGGTGAACTTGCCCCGCAGGAGGTATATCCTTGTGCACACCGCAGCGGATGCGTCGTGGTCCTCGAACCCAGCCATGAGGTGCTCAGCGTCTTCGACGCGGCCCTGTGCCAACCGTAGCTCCGCCAGGCTCGCCAGCGCCGTGGCCTGGACTGCGGGCAGGGAGGTTTCCGATAGGCGTAGCGCGGCGTGCAACTCTTCCTCGGCGCGCGGCCAGTCTCCGGTGGAGAACAGCACCTCGCCGTAATGGGTGCGGCAGGACGCGTTGAGGTAAGGACAACCGTAGCGCTCGACGAACCGATCTGCCGCCCTTATCCATTGCGCCATGCGCTGGTACTGAGCACAGCGGCTGTAGGAGGTCATCATCTCGCAGGCGGTGAAAACCACGGTGTCTAACTCTCCCTCACCGGCGAGCGCTCCGGCCAACGCCTCGTCGTGGAAGGTCATGCCCTCCGCGATCCTACCCTGATTGATCAGGGCGACACCGATCTGGGTGAGCGCGCACAACTCCAGGTGGCGATCTCCAGAGGTCCGACCGAGCCGGTGCGCCTCGCGGGCCAGGGCCTCGTGCTGGGCGGAATCGGCGGCGCCGGCCGCTCTGGCGAGCAATACCCAACCCCACAAAGGCTCGAGGGCGTGCTCGTCGACCAGCCGCGCGGCGCGCGCCACCCACCCGGCGGCGGCGGCATGGTTGCCGAGGTTGGCGTCGTAGAGCACGGCGAGCTGGATGGCGACGGAGGCGGCCTGAGCAGGATCGGGCCGCCTTCGGAATCCCGAGTATGCTCGCTCCCATAATTCGAGCGACTCCCTGATCTCACCCAGCCACCACAGCGCCTCTGCCAGGCCAGATAAGACTTCGGCGTTCCCCTCCGGCTCGCTGGTGCTTAGCGCACGCTCGAACGCGGAGCGTGCCTCCTCCCAAGCTCCCCGTTCCAGGGCTTGCTGGCCGGCCTCGATGGCGGCCGCAGACGGAGGTTGTGAAGGGTGGCCCGTATCCATAACTCGGCCTTCGTCGCTACCTCGTCAGTATGAGGGAAAGGCTGATCAGAAGCCTTCGCTTGTCGTCACGTTCATGTAGGCGACGTCGACGAGGGGAACGCCGGTCGTGAGGGCCTGTTGTACGCACTGGGTGAGGACTTCGGCGGCGACTCCAGAGTCGGGGAAGTGGCCGTCGAGCAGCCGGGCGGCGCGGGCGATCTCGTAGAAGGAGAAGCGACGACGCTGGCCGGTCAGCCTGTAGACAGCTTCGAGCACCTCGAATCGCAAGGAGATCAACTGCTCCAGCCTCCAGCGGATCTCGTCCACGGTGAGGCTCATGGTCTGATAGAGCCGGGCGATCTCGGCCACCTGGACGAGGCTCTGTGGGCGCTTGGCGAGACGCCCGACGGAGTTCTCGTCGAGGTAGCGCCGCGCTGTGATGCGCGCGAGGGCCATCCGCCCCTCCGCGTTCTCGTAGCCGTCCAGGGCCCGCAGCTCCCGCTGGCCCCGAAAAGAGCCTGTCCTGACTTCTTTGTGGCCGATGAAGGTGCGTGGAGTATGGCCGCCTGCGTAGTAGGAGATCTGGCGCGCCATCCTCCCCGCCTCGGGCGAGTCGACGTCGCTTCTTATCTCGACCCACCTGCGCACGGTGCCAGAGTACAAGCGCTCCAGCGCCCGCCAGGTCGCGTCCCCGCGCAGGTCGACCTCGCCGGGCTTCTCGGTAACGACGGCGACCCGCGCGTCAGGCAACGTGTCGCTGTAAGCATGCCTCACGGCCTCGAGCAGGTCTTCGAACTCCTCGTCGACGGTCCCTGAAAGGTACCTGCGCCGCTCGGCCGGGAGCACGTACATGAGGCGGCTCTTGATCCTGCGCTCCTTGCCCTCGGAGGCCTTGAGCCGGTCTATGGCATCGTAGAGCTCCCTGCGCCGACGGTAGACGAGCGCGGTCAACTCCTCTACCTCGGGGTCGGTCGCAGATCCCCTGGACCAGGCCTCATCACGCGCCGAGCACGCCGCCTCGTGGGCGTTCTCGGCCCTGACAACGGCCCGCTGCTCCGTTTGTCTCTCAGTCTGGGCCTCGCCCAGCTCCCGCTCGAGGGTCTCTATCGTCGAGGACACCAAAAATTCCTCGTTCCCACTCAACGCCCACCTTCACGACTATTCTACAGCACCCCGTCCGCCAGCGGCGCTCCCCGATGCCCGCGCGTAACAGTATTTCACAATGACAACCCCCGCTGTTGCGCGGGTTATCGAGAACGTGTACATTTCTACTAGTTATCCGAAGTGCGATGCGAGAGGAGATTCACGTGGACTTCAACACGGGATCCGATGGGGGCACAGGGTCGGGTGGTTCCTCTCGAGGACCTGGCGGGCCGCCGCCGCGGGTATCTGGTGGTGCTTCCGGCGCGGAGTTCAATTACACGAGCTTGTGCCAAGCTTCGTTCAGACCGTACGCGAGGTCTTCTTCAACCCGGTAAGCTTCTTCAGAGGCATCCGCCGACGAGGGCGACTTCCTGAACCCCTTACTCTTCGCGATTATCTGTGCCGTCATCAGCGGCTTGCTTGCTGGGATTATCGGTTTGCTGATCTCCCTGGCCACGGGCAACGGGCTCGGCAGTGCTTTCGGCAGCTTGTTCGGTGCGATCATCATTACCCCGATAGCCACGGCTATCGGTTCTGTTTATCTGGGCGGCCATCTACCATTTGCTCGTCATTCTTATCATTAGGCCCTCGCACGCCGGGTATGAAGGCACGTTCAGGGTCGTGGCATATGCGTCGGTAATTCAGCTCGCAAGCTGGCTGGCGGCCATACCTATTCTTGGGATTCTGGTGCTCATCGCCATAGCTATCTACGGCGTGGTGTTGAGCGTGATTGGTATTCGCGAGATTCACGCCACAACCACCGGCCGGGCCGTCGCTGTGGTGCTGATACCCGCGATCATCTTCGCGCTCCTGGCGCTCCTGATCGCGTCGCCATTGTGGCCATATTGGCCGCCGCGTTCAGCCAGGGGCAGTAGCCAGTCCCACTGCGGCACGGTCCTCCTGTAGGGGGGCCAGACGGTCGTTTAGTCCGCGCCCTCGCTGTTCGCTGGCCGCTATACTGTCGGCGGTCTTACTAGCGAAGGGGGTTGGCGTGGCGCAGACGGTTACTCTCATACCGGGCGACGGGATAGGTCCGGATCTCACGGACTCCGTAAAGGAGGTTATAGGCGCGCTCGACGTCGACATCGAGTGGGAGATCGCCGAAGCCGGCGAGACGGTGATGGACAGGGAGGGCACGCCTCTACCAGAGTCCGTGCTCGAATCTATCCAGCGTAACAAGGTGGCGCTGAAGGGGCCCCTCACCACACCGGTCGGGACGGGGTTCAGGTCCGTGAACGTGGCGCTGCGCAAAGAGCTCGACCTCTACGGGAATATCAGGCCTGCCTTGAGCCTGCCCGGCGTGGAGACGCCGTACAAGAACATCGACCTTATCATCTTCCGCGAGAACACGGAGGACCTCTACGCCGGCGTAGAGCACACCGTCGGCAAGCACGCGGCGGAGTCGATCAAAATCATCACCCGCGAGGGTACCGAGCGCATCTGCCGGATGGCCTTCGAGCGCTCTAAAGAGCAGGGCCGCAAGCACATCACCGTCGTCCACAAGGCCAACATCATGAAGTTCACCGACGGCCTGTTCAGTGACGTCTTCTTCGAGGTCGCAAAAGACTACGAGAACGACTTCGAGGAGATAGACGACCGCATCGTCGACAACATGTGCATGCAGCTCGTTATGAAACCGAACCTCTACGACGTCCTGGTCTGTCCGAACCTCTACGGCGACATCCTATCTGACCTGTGTGCAGGACTTACGGGCGGGCTCGGCGTCGCCCCTGGGGCCAACATAGGGGAGGAGATCGCGGTCTTCGAACCCGTCCACGGCTCCGCCCCGAAGTACGCCGGACAGAACAGGGCCAACCCACTCGCGACGCTGCTCTCGGCCAAGAACATGCTCATCCACCTCGACTATGGCGAGGAGGCCGACAGGATGCAGTCGGGGATAGAGGCGGCGCTGGGGAGCCCCGAGACGCGCACAAAGGACCTCGGCGGCAGCGCCGGGACCAAGGAGTTTACGCAGGCCATCATCTCGAACCTGTAGAATTGGGATGCGAATCGTTACGAGTGGACATCGGAGGCTGGTGCGGGCCGGTAGCAACAGAACCTGTAGAGGAGCTGGTAGGTGGCGCTACGGGGTCGTAACGTCCTGGTTCGGCCGCGGCTAGCGGGGGTGGCCGGTTGCGAATCGCGTTCTTTACCGAGACCTTCCTTCCGGCCACCGATGGCGTCGTCACACGGCTCAAGCACACCATCGAAGAGTTGCTCGGGATGGGTGATGAGATGCTTGTGATCGCCCCGAAGTACGGGGAAGGATCCGGCTCATACGAAGGGGTTCCGATCCACCGCGTCTCGAGCGTGCCATTCCCGCCCTATCCCCAGATAAAGCTTGCTCCCATAAACCCCGGTGTCGGCAACGCGCTGCGTAGTTTCGGGCCGGACCTGATCCACGCCGTAAACCCTTTTGTTCTCGGACGGGGAGCTCCTTTCTACTCGAGGCGGCTTGACGTCCCTCTCGTGGCCTCCTACCACACGAACATCGCCGCCTACGCCCACTTTTACGGTCTCGGGCTCTTCGACCGTGCCACGCTCTGGTACACGAGGAAGCTGCACAACAGGGCAGTCATCAACCTCTGCACCTCGGAGGCGACGCTCCGGTACCTTGCCGGCGAGGGGGTCGAGCGGCTGCATCTGTGGCCGCAAGGTGTCGACGCCAGGCGCTTCCACCCCGACAAGTTCTCGAAGGATTGGCGGGTCAGGCTGACGAACGGCCACCCGGCGGAGCGGCTCCTGCTCTACGTCGGGCGCCTCGGCCATGAGAAGGACATCGGAAGGTTAAGGGTTGTTCTAGACGAGGTGCCAGGAGTACGTCTCGCGCTCGTCGGAGACGGACCGGCGCGCAGGGACCTCGAACAGGAGTACGCGAATACGCGGGCGTTCTTCGCGGGGGCGCTGCACGGCGAGGAGCTCGCTGCAGCGTTCGCCTCCGCCGACGCTTTCTTGTTCCCTTCGACCACGGAGACGTTGGGGATAGCGATGATCGAAGCCCTCGCCTCCGGGCTACCCGTGCTCGCCGCAAGGTCGGGCGCGACAGGGGAGGTGGTCGACGAAGGCGAGACAGGGCTACTCTACGATCCCGATTCTGATGCAGCCCTCGTCGCCGCCGTCAGAAAGATCGTTTCTGACGACGGTCTGAGGGCGAGGATGGGGCGTAACGCACGCGCGGCCGCGGAGAGACGCGACTGGGGATCTGCGACGCGAACGTTGCGCGGATACTACGAGCAGGCGATGGGGGAAAGATGAGCGAGGCGAAGGCCAAGCTGAAGAGCGGGGGGAAACGCTTCTCCAAGTTCTCAATCGTCGGGCTCTCCAACGCCGCCATAGACATAGGGGTTTTGAACCTGTTCTTGTGGCTCGAGCCGACGCGCGACGTGACCCTTCTCGTTATCTACAACGGGGTAGCGCTGGTCCTCGCGAACCTGAACAGTTATGCGTGGAACACACTGTGGACCTTTAGGGGAAGGGCCGAACACGACGTGAGGCAGATAGTGCTCTTCGGGCTGCAGGTGCTCGTCAACATAGTGATAAGTAGCGGGCTGTTCTGGGCCCTGATCCACCCCATCATAGTCTATACGGAGGTGCCGACGTATCTCGCCGGTAACGTCGCAAAGATCATCTCCGTCACCGTGGCCTCTACCATCAGCTTTTTCATCATGCGATATGTGGTTTTCTCGCGAAAGCGGTGGTTCAATGATCGCTTGTAAGAGCCTTTGGCCCGTGCTAAATTAGGGCCGAACGCGGAAGTAGCTCAGTTGGTAGAGCATCACCTTGCCATGGTGAGGGTCGCGGGTTCGAATCCCGTCTTCCGCTCTGGCCGTGGGGCGTAGCGGCGCCGCTGGCGGCATGGCCGAGTGGTTAGGCAAGGGTCTGCAAAACCCTGTACCCCGGTTCGATTCCGGGTGCCGCCTCTCGGAGCGGCGAAGTAAGCGTCCACGGAGAGTAAGGGCGATTAGCTCAGGGGGAGAGCGCTTCCTTGACGCGGAAGAGGTCAGTGGTTCGAATCCACTATCGCCCACTCTAAAGAACCGCCGGTTTGCAGGTGAAACGTAGAGCAAGAATGAGAGCCCCGGGGTGCATCCGGAGCCTTGGTGCAGCAACGGTGCAGCAACGCGATCTTGTTCTAAGAAAGCGCCGCCTCCATGGCCTTGACGGTTTGGTCCCCCATGCTCGGCAGGAAGTGCGAGTAGGTGTCCAGGGTCATCGCTATCGAGGCGTGTCCTAGAAGCTCCTGAACGAGTTTGGGATGCGTGCCTTGCGAGAGCAACAAGGTGGCGCAGGTGTGACGCAAGTCGTGAAAGCAGATGTCAGGCCCCGCTTCGCCGAATGCCCGTCTTCTCAGGGGCTTGAAGGAGCGGTTGCGTAGATTGGAAGGATTGATGAGGGTGCCATGCTCTGTAGCGAAGACGAGGCCGCCGGGCTGGTAGAGGGAACCCATCCGTTCCATCTCCGCTAGCTGACGCTCAAGGTGGCCTCGGAAGGCGTTTGTGGCGGCGCCGGTGAGTCGGACGCTGCGGCGGCTCTTAGGGGTCTTGAGATCGCCTAAAACGGCTTTGCCGCCCTCTCGGACAAGGGCGTGTCTCAAGCGGAGCGGGCCGCGCTCAAGGTCCACGTCCTCCCACTTTAGGCCAAGAAGCTCGCCTTCCCTCATGCCGGTGTGGACAGCCAACACGTAGAGGGCTTCGAGACGATCGCCGCTCGCCGCTTCGAGCAGGACCTTTGACTGCTGCCGATCCAGGGGGGTAATCTTCTTGCGCTCGACCTTCGGGGGCTTGACGGCATCACAGACGTTGCGGGGGATCAGCCCGTCGAGCACGCTTTCTTGAGCGCCTTGCGCAGTATGCTGTGTATCTTGTGCACAGTGGCCGAAGAAAGGCCGGAGTCCAGCTTCTCCCGGTAGAGAGCCCTCACATGGGCGGGGTTGAGGTCAAGTCGGTTTCAGCGGTCAGGTTGGGATTTATTCTGGAAACGGGCTGGCCGTTCAGTGTGTGGTGTGCCACAGACCCATCATCGAAACCGATCATGGAAACGTGTACGGTCGCTCCTTCTAGTATCCAGTTCCGATCGGACCACGCCCAGAAGATGTCGCCGGTTTGCTTGATGAGTTCCAGGACACGCCGGTTAACCCCACCACGTATGCCCTGCGTCGCTAGCAGACCTGCACGCTCAAGTTGATTTGCCGCGATCATGGATCTGGCCTTCTCAAACCAGTAGCAAACTAGGTCAGCAAAGGCAGGTACGCGACCCTTGTACAACTCGAAAAGCTCATCAACGTAATCGCTGCCTAACTCTTGTCTTATCTTGTTTCCGCCCAGGAACGGCGGATTGCCTACGATGACATCGGCTTCCGGCCACTTCCGTTTTACAGAGTTGCCCTGCTCGCCATGGGTGAGTATCGCGTCCATCTGCGTGACCGTTTCGAGGGGCTTGAGGATCGGCTCCGAGGGCCTACCGAAGCCGTTGTCCCTCAGCCACTGGATGTAGCCAATCCAGACAGTTGCCGTGGCGAGTTCGTGGGCGTCGGCGTCTTAGTTCTATGCCGTGCACCTGCTCCGGTCCTACTCTCGGGAAGAAGGCGGGCAAGCCCACATCACCCGTGAAGGCGATGACCTCTTTCTCTAAATTCAATAGTTGTTGCATAGAAACGCTCAGGAAGTTCCCTGAGCCGCAGGCGGGGTCGAGTACCCAGACGCTTGCGATCCTCTCGGCAAAACGGCTCAGAAGGCCGCTGAGGTCGTTGTTTAGCCTCGTCGCCTGACCGCCGCCGAGCAGGGTGGGTCGCGAAAAGGAAGTGAGCGATCCACTAAGCTGCACACCCCCTCGAAAAATCCGTCGCTAGTTTCATGAACACAAGCATACATCGCTTGCCTACCTTAGTAGGTGAACCGTTGGAAGATCGGCTCGCTCCGGCTCAGAAAACGATCTCCGTAACGTTTGTCGTAACGCTTAGCAGACGGTAGTGTTGTAGCGTGGTGTTGTGACAGAAGGGGCAAGAAATCAGGGTCGAGGAGTCGATGGGATGAGCCGCCGTGCTGCCACCTGGATAGCATGGTCTATGTGGGCGATCTCCTTACCGGTCGCGGCCTTCGGTGGAGGAGTGCTCGGGTTCCTGAGTGCTTCGGCCCGAATCTTCCCCAGCTTGGGCACGATCGTCCTCCTCGCCTTGCTGGCTTGGACGTTCACCACAGTCGGCGCAGTGGTCGCCTCGCGCCGCCCCGAGAACCCCATAGGCTGGATCTTCTGTGCTGGGGGCCTCATCTTGAGTGTCACTGTCTCCGCTGAGAACTATTCCGAGTACGCCCTGAACGCAAGCACAGGGTCCCTGCCCGGCGTGCAGTACGCGGCCTGGATCGCGAGCTGGACACTAGCCCCGACCTTGCTCTTGGTCGCGACGATGTTGTTCTTGCTGTTCCCCGACGGCAAGCTGTCGTCTCGTGAGTGGGGCTTCGTGGCATGGACGGCGGTTGTCGCGAGCGTGGTGGTCGCCCTCGGAGATGCCTTGGGACGTAGCAATCTTGGCACTGACTACGGTTCTATGGGTAACCCGTTCGCGGTCGAGGGTGCAGTAGGGAACTTCCTGCAGATGCTGGGTGGCTTCGGTTGACGCTTCTCTTTTTCTGCTTCCTGGCCTCCGTCGCCGCGCTGCTCGTTCGTCTGCGCCAGGCGAGGGGAGTCGAGCGCCCGCGGTTGCGACTGGTTCTCCTACGCTGCAGCCGTGATGGGCGCCGGTCCGCTGCTGATGTTAATGCTCGAGGGTGGCTACTCAGCGCTAGAAGAGCTAATGTAGTACCTGGGTTACTTCGTGGCCATTCTCGGTTTTGC
>CAWEHD010000011.1:0-148766 GCA_963808845.1 uncultured Rubrobacteraceae bacterium | reverse complement strand
AGGAGCCGCAGGGACCCTTCGTGAAGAACCTTACTATGTCGCCCTTTGCGATTGCCTCTCCGGCGGCCATAAAGAAGAACGTCGATAACTTTTGGCAGGAGCCCGTCGGTAGCGGACCGTACAAATTCGTCACGTGGGAAAGAAACTCCCAGGTACGCGTCAAGGCCAACGACGACTGGTGGGGTAGTAGCCTCCCCGCCAACCAGGGGTACGGAGGGCCTCACACCAAGCAGGTCGTCATCAAGACGATCCCGGATAATACCCAGCGGGTCGCGGCGCTGACCGGCAACCAGCTCAACGCGGCCGACGGTCTCGTGCCCGACGACGTGCCCTCCGTCGAGGAGCAGGAAGGGTTCGTGGTGAAGTTCCGGCCGCCGAACACCATCGGCTACCTGGCTATGAACAACGAGAAGGCCCCCTTCGACGACCCAAGGGTGCGCCAGGCTTTCAACTACGCCATCAACATACCCCAGATCGTCGAGAGCGTGCTACGGGGCCAGGGAGAGGTAGCCTCGAACTACTTCCCGTCAGCTCCTGCCGTACTTCGACGATAGCATCAAGCCCTACCCTTACGACCCCGACAAGGCAAAGCAGCTGCTCAAAGACGCAGGAGCCGCGAACCTCAAGACAGACCTATGGTATATGCCGATACCGCGCCCCTACATGCCTGACGCCAAGAGCGTCGCTCAGGTCATGCAGCAGAACCTCCAGAAGGTTGGCGTAAGCGCCAAGCTCGTGACCTACGAGTGGGCCACCTACCTGACCAAGATAGCCAGCGGGGAGCATTCGACGTGCCTGATCGGGTGGACAGGGGACAACGGTGACCCTGACAACTTCCTCAACGTCCTGCTCAACAGTGCGGGTGCCACCCCCGAGAACGCCCAGAACTTCGCCTACTACAAGAACCCCGAGGTAGACAAACTATTCCTCAAGGGCCAGACGACCATAGACGAGAACGCACGAAAGGACGCCTATTACAAGGCGCAGAAGATACTGCACGAGGATGCCCCATGGGTGCCCATCGCGTATGTCACGCCGCCTCTCGCCATGCAGGAGACTGTGACGGGCCTGGATCCGAACCCGACAAGCAGCGAGCCCTTCAACACCGTCAAAATCGAAGGCGGAAAGTAGAGGCCGCATAGCGTTGGCTGTTCTTTTCGTTCGGACGGAGGTCTAGACCCTGGTTGAGTACACCGGACGCAGGATCTTGCAGATCATTCCGGTGCTACTCGGGGTGTCCATAGTCGTGTTCTTCATGGTGCGCGCCATCCCCGGAGACCCGGCCCAGATCATGCTCGGCCAGCAGGCCACCCAGGAGCAGGTCCAGCAGATCAGGGAGAACATGGGTCTCGACAAGCCGATCTTCGTCCAGTACGGGCTCTTCCTCAAGGACGCTCTCAGGGGCGACCTGGGCGACTCCATAGTCACCGGCCGACCGGTGACTACCGAGCTACTAACGCGGTTGCCTGCCACCCTCGAGCTCACGGCGTTCGCGATGCTCATCGCCATCCTCGTGGGGATTCCCGTAGGCGTGATCTCGGCCGTCAGGCAGTACTCGCTGCTGGACAAATCAACCTCGGTCCTGGCGCTTACGGGGATAAGCATGCCCATCTTCTGGCTGGCCATGATCCTGGTCGTGATCTTCGGCGTCAACCTGGAGCTTCTGCCGTTCCCGGGCCGCCTTGATCCGACGACTGGCATCACCGCCATAACCGGGCTCGTGCTCGTGGACTCGCTGCTTACTCTGAACTTCGCGGGTTTCTGGGACGGGCTACTGCACCTCATAATGCCGGCCCTTGCCCTTGCGACGATCCCCATGGCCGTGATCATGCGGATGACCCGATCCAGCATGCTGGAGGTCATGAACGAGGACTACGTGAGGACGGCGAGGGCCAAGGGGGTCGTTCCGTGGCGGGTGGTCTTCAAGCATGCTCTGAGAAATGCCATGTTGCCGACGATAACGGTGATCGGCTTGCAGACGGGACTGCTCATGGGCGGGGCGATCATCACGGAGACTATTTTCTCGTGGCCGGGGATAGGACTGTACACCTACAATTCTATATCCAGCAGGGACTACGCTTCGATACAGGGCGTCGTCCTCTACGCGGCCCTGCTCTTCGTGCTGATAAACCTGCTCGTCGATATCCTATACGCGATACTGGACCCCAGGGTGAGGTACTGAAATGGCCGAAGCGCAGATGCAGCAGGACACCCAGGCGGCTCCCGGTGTCAAGACACGCAGCCGCAGGGAAGACTTCGTCAAGGCTTTCTTTTCCAACCGTATGGCGATCTTCGGGACGGTCGCAATGGCTATTTTCATCCTCATGGCCGTCTTCGCACCGCTCATCGCGCCATACGACCCGTTGGACCAGAACCTTCCGGAGAAGTTTGACGGGCCGAGCCTGGCGCACCCGTTCGGTCAGGACGAGCTCGGCCGCGACATCCTCTCGCGCGTGATCTACGGCGCCAGGATCTCGCTGACCGCGGGCCTCGCCGCCGTGGTCCTAGCGACGGCCGCTGGTACCCTCATCGGGGTCGTCGCGGGCTACTTCGGGAGCTACACTGACTCGGGCCTGATGCGGCTCATGGACGTGATACTGGCCTTCCCCAGCATCCTGCTCGCCATCATGATCGTGAGCATCCTCGGTCCCTCCCTGGTTAACGCGATGCTGGCCATAGGTATCATTTTCGTGCCCCAGATCGCGCGCGTGGTGCGTTCGGCCGTGATCAGCGTTAGGGAAAGGGACTTCATAGAGGCAGAGCGGGCCATCGGTGCACCGAACTCCCAGATCATCTTCTCCGGTGTGCTCCCTAACTGTATGGCCCCTCTGATCGTGCAAGCCACCCTGACGCTCGCGACGGCGATACTCGACGTCGCCGCCCTCTCCTTCCTCGGCCTCGGTGCCCGCGCCCCGACCCCAGAGTGGGGCGCGATGCTGACCGACGCCTTCCGCAGCGGCTTCGGCGTCTTCGTCCAGGGCCAGCACGCCATCATCTTCCCCGGGATCGCTATAGCCCTCGCCGTCCTCTCCGTGAACTTTATCGGCGACGGCCTGCGCGACGCCCTTGACCCCCGCCGCAGGTGATAGCGGACGAGTATCGGCCTCGCGAACTATCGTTAACGCTGTGCGTTGTTTTGTTGCGCGGGGGCTGTATCATATTCCTTCGTGAGACCCGAACGCTACGGGTCGTGGACCCGCGAACGCAAGAGTACGCGTTACTACAGGTCCGGGTGGCGGCCTGGCCGCAAGGTGCTCGTGCTGGCCGGTCTGGCCCTGATCCTGCTCTCGGCAGGGCTCGTGTTCCTCGACGTGAGGAGGGCCGGGGAAGAGGCCGGCGCCCCGCCGCCGAAGAGGGATGTGACCATGAAACTGTCCATCCCGAGCATGAAGCACGTGGATAACGTGCCCGTCTACACCGCCGCTGCGCACAACCAGCCGGCTTTGCGCAACGGGACGCTGCACCTCGAAGGAACAGGCTTTCCATGGCAGCGGGAGGCGAACGTCTACATCGCGGGCCACAGGCTGGGCTACCCGCGCACGGAGAGCTTTCTGGTGTTCTGGGATCTGAACAGGTTGAGGATGGGACGGAGGGTGGTGCTCACGGACTCGGAGGGCGAGAGATACATCTACAGGGTCTACGACCGTTTCGTGCTGGGCCCGGACGATGCCTCAGCCACGAAGCCCGTAGCGGGGAGGAACGTAGTCAGCCTCCAGACCTGCACGCTACCGAACTACACGGACCGCCTGATCGTACGCGCCGAGCTCGTAAGAATCGTGCAGGGCCCGGGGCCTCGACCAATGGCAAACAAACCCTCGTAGGGGCCCTTCGTGTAAGGGCGGTTCGCGAAGCGCCCCTAAGCCTTTCGTGCCCTTAGCGAATACATGAGAGGGATCCTTGGGGTGCCCTCCGGCAGGCGGTAGGTATCGAAACCTGACTTCTCCAGGATGGGCCATCTGGGAAACATCGTGTAATCGTACTCGTGCAGCAGTTCGACATTCAGGCCCGCGGCGCTCACCGCGCTTACTACGTCGCCCAGAGTATGGTTCCATTCGTAGGTCAGGTTGTTCGACGTCTCGGCGTCGAAGTCGGCGTAGGTGCCTGGCTCGTCCCACACCCTGGGATTCTCGTCCTGGAAGTAATCGTGCTCCACGCTCAGGTCTTCGTCTCCGAAGATATCGGTGAAGGGGTGGAACTCCGTGAGGTACAGAAAGCCGCCTGGCTTGAGAAGGTCAGCGACCACCCGCCCACCGTCCGATGTCAGGGAGCCAGAGGATCGCGCCGCGGCCCGTGTAGACGATGTCGAAAGTGAGGCCTCCCGTGGCGCTTACGGCCTCGTAGACGTCCGAGTGCACGAACGTGGCTTCGAGCCCCATATCGGAGGCCAGTCCGCGGGCCGCCTCCACGGCGGGGGCTGAGAAATCCAGGCCCGTAACGCGGGCGCCGCGGCGGGCCCAGCTCAGGGTGTCGATCCCGAAGTGGCACTGGAGGTGCAGCAACTCCTTGCCCGTTACGTCGCCGACTTCGTCTATCTCGAACGGTTGCAGACGCTCCTGACCACGCTTTGAAAGAGGCGACGTCGTAGAACTCCCCCGAGACGTGGATAGGGACACGCTCGTCCCAGTTGGCCCTGTTCGCCTCCCGCCACTCTCGCGCCACTCACCCATCGCTCTCCTCTCACGGCGGGTTGCTGAAGGGTCCAACCCTTCAGCAACCCGCGTCGCCAGCCAGTCAGGTTAAGGTTGCTGAAATGCTGACTATCTCTTATTCGGAGGACTCGAAGACCAGCCACGAGCCTTTGAGGCCGTCGCTTATAGTTTCGCCCCCTCTGCGGGGTACCACGCTCACGAGCCGATCGCCCTGACGGGCGAAGTCTTCTAGCGTCTCGACCACCTCGTCGCGGTGCAGAACGAAGACCACCCTGTGTTGCATCGTGAGCTCCTCGATAGACTCACGCCGCTCCTCTTCCGCACCAACGGCCTCTGCCAACAGCCGCTCACGCTCGGCCGCCTCGGCCCACAGCCGGCTTCGGCTCGCGTCGGCCTCGGCCTGCAGGGCGGAGTCCCGCTTGCGCCAATCCTCCAGGTGCTCCTCGATCCTGTGCAACATCCGCTCTATGGGGGACCCGCGGTGCTCGCCCATCACCAGCCTCCTCTAATCCGTGTGCCCGAGTGTTACTCACTCTACCCCTGTTTCGTCCGTCGTGCCTGAGGCGGGCTCAGGCACCTCCAGGGGCTACGCCTTGAGTCGGAAGCCCGTCTTGAAGATCCACCAGACAGCCGTCAGGCACACGGCCAGGAAGAGGAGAGTCATGGCCAGGCTCACGCTGACGTTCACGTCGGCGATCCCGTAGAAGCTCCAGCGGAAGCCGCTGATCAGGTAGACCACGGGGTTGAAGAGGGTGACCGTCTGCCAGAACGGCGGCAGCATGTTGATGGAGTAGAAGCTGCCGCCGAGGAAGATCAGGGGCGTGATGATCAGCAACGGCACGATCTGCAGCTTCTCGAAGCCGTCGGCCCAGATGCCGATAATGAAGCCGAAGAGGCTGAAGGTAACGGACGTGAGCACGAGAAACGAGATCATCCACAGCGGGTGCTCTATCTGAAGCGGCACGAACAGGCCAGCCGTGGCCAAGATGATCAGCCCGATCATCACCGACTTGGTCGCCGCGGCCCCGACGTAGCCGATGACGATCTCGATGTAGGAGACCGGCGCCGAGAGTACCTCGTAGATCGTGCCAGTGAACTTGGGGAAGAAGATGCCGAATGACGCGTTGGAGATGCTCTGCGTCAGCAGGGTCAGCATGATCAGGCCAGGCACGATGAACGCGCCGTAACCGACCCCCTCTATGCTGGCGATACGCGAGCCTATCGCCGCGCCGAAGACGACGAAGTACAATGAGGTCGAGATCACGGGCGAGACGATGCTCTGCAACAGCGTGCGGAAAGTCCTCGCCATCTCGAAGGTGTAGATCGCGCGTATCGCGTGAAAGTTCAATCTCTCTCCTTCACCAGTCTGACGAATATCTCTTCGAGCGAGCTCTGTTTCGTCTGGAGATCCTTGAACGTGACGCCCGCTTCGTCGAGGTCTGCGAGAAGGTCGGCGATGTCCATCCGCCCCGCCTGTGAATCGTACGTGTAGACCAGCTCGCTGCCGTTCGACACCAGTTCCAGTCCGTAGCCGGCGAGTTCGGCCGGGACCTCATCCAGCTTGTCGTGCAGTTGCAGCGTCAATTGTTTCTTGCCGAGTTTGCGCATCAGCTCGGCCTTGTCTTCGACCAGGATGATCTCGCCGTTGTTGATCACACCGACCCTGTCGGCCATCTCCTCGGCCTCATTGATGTAGTGGGTGGTCAACATGATAGTCACGCCGTTCTCGCGAAGCCGGCGCACCATCTGCCACATGTCCTTCCTCAACTCGACGTCCACGCCGGCCGTCGGCTCGTCGAGAAAGAGGATTCGCGGCTCGTGAGAGAGGGCCTTGGCGATCATGACCCGGCGCTTCATGCCGCCCGAGAGCGTCATGATCTTGTCGTCCTTCTTGTCCCACAGGGAGAGGTCCCTCAGTACCTTCTCGATGTAGCCGGGGTCCCTGGGTTTGCCGAAGAGGCCCCGAGAGAAGTTGACCGTGGCCCAGACGGTCTCGAAGGCGTCGGTCGTGAGCTCCTGCGGGACGAGCCCGATCAGGGACCTTGCCGCCCGGAATTCCGAGATTATGTCGTGACCATCGGCCAGGACGACGCCCTCGGTCGGGTTGACGATCCCGCAGATGATGTTGATCAGGGTCGTCTTCCCTGCGCCGTTCGGACCGAGCAGGGCGAAGATCTCACCGCGACGAATCTCCAGATCTATGTTCTCGAGCGCCCGGAAGCCGGAAGCGTAGGTCTTGGAGAGCCTGGATACCGAAACGATGGGCTGCAAGGTCAGGCTGCCAGCTTGATCGGATCGGTCTGCCGTTCGATGGCTTCGCGCCTGTGCGAGCTGTTCTTCATCATAATCCGGCAGCGCCCTGGATTCGTTTCCTCCTTTGTCGCGCGGTGACATCATTTCTTGTTGCCGTAGAGGTACATGGTGAGCGGCGCGAATACGGCGACGAGGACTGCGGATATCAGGAGTACCCAGCCGATCTGCCCGGCAGTCGCTGTCCCCGACATCAATCCCCGCACCGCCGTCGTCAGGTGGGTGATGGGGTTGGCGCCGACGACCGCCTCCAGCCACGACGGCATGGTCCGCGGGTCCACGAAGATGTTACTGGCGAACGTGAGGGGGAACAGGATCATGAAGCTGACCATCATGACCGAGTTCGGCGTCCGCAGAACCAGCCCGAGCGCGGTCCAGATCCACGACATGCTGAACGAGAACACCAGGAGGAGCGCCACGGAGAGCAGCACGCCGACCACACCGCCGGCCGGGCGGAAACCGAGCAGAAGACCCAGCGCGACGACCATCGTCGATGCCATCGTATAGCGCGCCACGTCGCCGAGCAGGGCACCGACGAGGGCTGCCGGCCGCCAGATGGGCAGCGACCGGAAGCGGTCGAAGACTCCTTTGGTAATGTCGGTGTTCAGTCCCATACCGGTGTACATGGTGATGAACACCACGGTCTGGACCAGGATGCCGGGCAGGAGGAATTGCAGGTATTCGCCGGTCGAGCCGGCGATGGCTCCTCCGAACAGGTAGGTGAACATCAGCGTGAACATGATCGGGAACGCGGTGACGTCGAACAACTGCTCGGGTACGTGTTTGATCTTCAGCAGCGCCCGCCACCCGAAGGTGAGCGATGCGGAGAGCGCATTTGGGCGCGAGGGTCGTTTGCGGGATGACAGCGCCGAGCGCAAGGCATCGTCGCGGATTTGCTGTGCTGATGTAGTCGGCGTCGTCATGCGGCATCCTCTCCGGTGGTTTGTATCGTCGTCCTCGGCCGGGTGACCGGTCAGGGCGAGGAACACCTCATCGAGGCTCGGCTGGCCGAGCGCGAAGTCGGTGACCGCGACGCCGGAGCGCGAGAGCTCCGCGAGGGCGTGCGCGACTCGTTCTGGATCGGAGACTCTGGCCGAGAGCGCCGCCGGGTCGGATTCGAGGTGCACAGATATGCCGAGTGCCTGCGACAGCACGAGCTCCGCCTCGGGTCGTTGTTCGGGGTCGCGCAGCCGCACGTGCAGCGCGCCCGAGCCGACCGATGCCTTGAGCTCGCCAGGTGTTCCTTCGGCGATAACCTGTCCGTGGTCTATGACGGCGATCCTGTCGGCGAGCTGGTCGGCCTCGTCGAGGTACTGCGTGGTCAAGAGCACCGTCGTGCCGCCGGCGGCGAGAGTTCGGACGATGTCCCAGACCTGGTTGCGACTGCGGGGATCCAACCCTGCGGTCGGCTCATCCAGGAAGATCAGGTCAGGCGTGACGACTATCGACGCCGCGATGTCGAGCCGGCGCCGCATTCCCCCGGAGTACTTCTTGACCTGACGGCCGGCCGCCTCGGTAAGGCCGAAGGCATCCAGCAACTCGTTTGCTCGCGCCCTGGCCGCCTTGCGCGAGTGGCCCAACAGCCGGGCGATCAGGACGAGGTTCTCGAGGCCGGTGAGGTCCTCGTCGACCGAGGCGAACTGTCCGGTCAGGCTAACCAGGCCGCGCACCGCATCGGCCTCGCGCACGACGTCGTGGCCGAATACTCGAGCCGAGCCCGAGTCCGGGCGGAGCAGGGTGGCGAACATGCGGATCGTCGTGGTCTTGCCTGCGCCGTTAGGGCCGAGTAAACCGTATATCTCACCCGGAGCCACCTTCAGGTCTACACCGTCGACAGCGACGTTGTCCCCGAACCGGCGAACCAGACCCTCCGCGCGTATCGCCAGTTCACCCTCCGCCGAACCACGTCTAATGCTCATCTCTCCGTTACCCTCCATTGCACCTCCCGACGCCGGCTGGACGCCTCACGATAACGCTTTCTCTTCGACACTTGTGCGCCCCATAAGTATATGGCAGGGAACCCTCTTTCCCTACAATGTTCTCCTCCGATTCGCCGGGTCGTGCCTCTATATTGCGTCGGGGAAAGGTCTCGCGCATCGTGCGGGAGTACGGTTTTCGGCATGTACCTTCGTACAGGTCACCACTTGATATATTGCTACACAGGACTTGCCACGGTAGGCTGCGACAACGCCTGTCAAACAACGACGTAAAGGAGACGACACAGACGTGATCGTGAGTGGACCCTCGACCTGCACAGGGGTGATCCGCTCCTGCGGATAAAGCTGGAAGTCTCCTTCGACGAGATGTTCGAGATGATACAGATGCCCATAGAGCTTCCTCGGGCTTCCGGGAAATGGCTCGGTGGCTCGGGTCTGGGTGGGCCGAACGGGCCGCGGGGGCGACGGAGTGGCCCGTACAGGGCTGGTCGCTCGTCGAGTCTGACGCGAACCGGCTGGCCCTCGTCACGCACGATGCCTACAGCGTTAGCATGGACGGCGAGGTGTGGCAGTGGACCCTCTTGAGGAGCCCCAGGATGGCCTGGGGTGGAGAAGATCCAGAAGTCTACGCTGGGCGGGACTGGCACACCGACCAGGGCCAGCACGCTTTCGACTTCATCCTCTGTGCCGACCGGGATCTCGAAGCCCGGAAGCTCAATACCCTGGCGAGGCAGCAGGCGCAGCCCCCTGTAGTCTTCGACCGCTACGAAGGCCCCGACCGCCCCCCGTGGGGCAGCAGCCCCCCACGCCCCCTTTGGCTCGCCTCAGAACAACGCGCGGTGGAAGACGGAAAGATGCCAAGCCCAGGAGAGGAATGATCCAGGGATCAAGCGTGCCCCTGGCGCGGACCTTTGTGGAGATAACGGGCCTCTACTTCCTGGTAGTTACCGCACTCGGGACACGTGAATGGGCGTACCTTTCGAGAGCCGTAAGCGGGGACGATGGTAGTCTTGTTCCAGTCGAAGACGTAGCCGCACGCCTCGCACTTCTGCCTGAAGGTAACGACAGTGCCGCGCTCGCCCACGATCCTGCCACCTGTCATTTCTATCGCCATCCAGCCTCCGGAAGGGTTGCGCCTACGCCCTTATTGTATGCCCACAGCAACCCTACTTCCCAAAGAGCCTGCGCAGAAGTGGCCGCTTGATAGAGGCAACGGGTGAGGGCCTGTCGCCAGGCTCCCCGAGTCCGGGCAATCCGTGCTCCCGCCTTACGGCGTTGCGTCCTCGGATTACCCGGTCGTCCGACTCCCAGTCGTCGCCAATCTCTCTTCTTATCTGCTCCTCGATACTGGCGAGCGCGTCTTCACCCACGTCGCCTATTCTCGCAGCCTCGTACTTTATGCCGAGGAGCACGGAGTTCCTGCTCTCGATGTTCTCCTCCTCTACTCGTTACGACTCTGTCGGGCGCCCCTTCTTGAGCTCGAGCCTGGCTACCGCAGCGCGGTGGACCTCGTCGGGGCCGTCCGCGAGGCGCAGGGTGCGGGCGCTCGCCCAGAGGTAGGCGAGCGGGAAGTCGCCCGAGACCCCCGCGCCCCCGTGGGCCTGTATGGCCCGGTCGAGGACGTTCAGGGCAACGTTAGGGGCGACTATTTTGATCATGGCGATCTCCGCCCTGGCCTCTTTGTTTCCTACCGTATCCATCATGTGCGCCGCTTTCAAGGTCAGCAGGCGCGCCTGCTCTATCTCCATCCTAGAGTCCGAGATCCAGGCCTGCACGACACCCTGCTCTGCAAGCGCTTTCCCGAACGTCTCCCGCTCCTTGACCCGCTTGCACAACATCTCGAGTGCCCGCTCTGCGACGCCCATGAGCCTCATGCAGTGGTGGATACGTCCTGGTCCGAGGCGTCCCTGGGCGATTGCGAAGCCCTTGCCCTCGTCCCAGATGATGTTCTCTAGCGGCACGCGCACGTCGTCGAAGGAGATCTCCGCGTGCCCGTGCGGGGCGTCGTCGTAGCCGAAGACGGGGAGGGTTCGCTCTACCTCTACGCCCGGCGTATCGAGCGGGACCAGGATCATGGACTGCTGTTCGTGGCGCGGCGCGTCGGGGTCCGTCTTGCCCATAAAGATGGAGATCCTGCACCGCGGGTCTCCGGCGCCCGAGATCCACCACTTCCTCCCGTTCACCACGTACTCGTCCCCGTCCCTCTCTATGCGCGCCTCGATATTGGTCGCATCCGAGGACGCCACAGCGGGCTCGGTCATCGCGAAGCAGGACCGAATTTCGCCGGCGAGCAGCGGCCTTAGCCACCGCTCTTTCTGCTCCTCTGTGCCGTAGCGTACGAGCACCTCCATGTTGCCCGTGTCGGGGGCGTTACAGTTGAAGGCCTCCGGGGCTATGGGGCTGCGGCCCATGACCTCGCACAAAGGCGCGTACTCCAAGTTCGTGAGGCCGGCGCCGAGATCCGAGTCAGGCAAAAAGAGGTTCCATAGCCCCCTCGCTTTCGCCTCCTCCTTGAGCTCCTCCATGACCAGGGGTACGGACCACCGGGTCTCTGCAGCCTCTAGCTGCTCGTGGAACTTCGCCTCGTTCGGGTAGACGAGCTCGTCCATGAAAGCCTCGATGCGCGCTCGGAAGTCCTTTGTTTTCTCAGTGAACTCGAAGACCACAACCTCTCCTCTCGTAAGAGCCGGAGAGCCGATTCTGGCACAGCATAATAAGTGTCGCAATCTGGCAGAGAATTCCTGATGCCTGAAACCTGTTGCCTGATGCCTTTACTAGCCGCAAAGCGTGTCGTAGGCAGGGATGTTCAGCTCATCCAGGATGTCACCCAGGTTCTTGTCGCCGCCGCCGTTCAGGTTGGCCTGAACTCTATAGGTTATCCGGGAGTTGAATTCCTTGATCTCGGCCTTGCTCATATCCACTTTGAAAATGTGGGTCTGCAGCCGACAACTGAGCCTGTATTGCCTTGCGTTGCCGATCGCGCTGTCTGAGGCGCTCTCCCGAACCGATGAGCCACGGGTGACCTCGACTCCCGCTCCCGTCGTCGCGCTTGCCTGCCTGGGAGTTGTGTGCGCATTCCCGGCCTGCTCTCCTGCACAGGCGAAGCTGGCGAACGCGAGCATCAACGCCGACACCAGGGGTGCAAAGCCTGATGCCTGATGTCTCACGGGACGGCGGAGACGAGCCCACCGTCGACTTGCAGGGAGACGCCGGTAATGTAGGAGGCGGCGGGGGAGAGCAAGAAGGCTGCCGCCCTCCCTAGCTCCGCAGGCTCACCGTAGCGGCCAAGGGGTATTCCCTCGCTCACGTTGCGGCGCTGCTCCTCGGTCGAGATGCCGGAGTCCTCGGCCCGCGCCTCGTCGAGCGAGCGGGAACGGGCGGTGTCGATGCGCCCTGGGGCCATGCTGTTGACGCGGACCTTGGGCCCGAGCTCTTGCGCCAGGCACTTGACGAGCGCAGCCACCCCAGGACGCAGCACGTTCGAGGCGTCGAGGCCGTGTATCGGTTCGCGCACCGATGAAGAGGTGATGAAGAGCGTGGAGGCGCCGTCGTTCATCTGCGGGACGAGGGTGCGCAGTAGCCGCACGGGCCCACCCAAGAGCAGACGGAACGCGTCGAGCCACTGCTCGTCGGTCAACTCGAGTGCTGGCCCGAAAGGCGGTCCACCGGCGTTGACGAGCACGCCGTCGAGCGTGCCGAAGCGGTCGACCGCGACCGTGGCGACCTTGTCTACGCCCGACGCTTTGGAGACGTCTGCCGTACACTGCTCGGCCTGCTCGCCGAGCTCCCGTGCCACCTCCTGGATGGCGTCCTCACTGCGCGCGACCAGGAGAACCCTGGCGCCCTCCGCAACTAGTTGTTGTGCTACCGCCCTGCCTAGCCCGCTGCTCGCGCCGCCTACCACAAAGGACTTGTTGTTCAGGCCTAGCTCCATGGTCGTTTACCTCCTCGCCATAGATTTTGCAAAGAGGTCCTAGACCTCTTTGCAAGCCATTTCAGCCGGTCAGCACTTCAGCATGTCAGCGTCTTGTCTTGGCCGCTACTCGATAAAATCGTTCTCCCTGAGCCATGTCCTGGCGACTCTTTCGGGAGACTTATCCTGCACGTCCACCGCGTAGTTCAGCTTCCGCAGCGTCTCCGTGTCGAGCTCTTTCGAGATGGGGGTGAAGATCTTGCGTAGCTGCGGGTACTGCTTGTATACGTCTTGCCTTACGGTTAGCGCCGGGTTGTAGACGGCGAAGAATTCCTTGTCGTCTTCCAGGAGACTGCAGATCGAGCTCCCGTGATAAAGCCGCTCGTCGTGAAAACCACGCCGAAGTTGCAGATCTCGGCCTCGTCGGTGGCGTCGTAGACCGCGTCGACGGACATCTCGATCAAGTTCTCCTCCGGAGAACTCGAACCCGTAGGCCCGCTCGAGGCCGGGTAGGCCATCGAACGGCTCCTGAAATCGTCGTCGTTGTTGAGGCACAGCGTCGCCTCCTCGGGACGTTCCTCGACCAGGCGCTTCAGGTCCGAGATGGTCTCGACCCCGAGGTCCCTGCTGGTCTTCTCGCTCGCGGCTATGGCGTAGTGTCGTTACCTGGCGCGGGATCCGAGCCACTTTATGCCGTTCTCCTCGAAGGTCTTGCCTGGCGACGGCCTCGTACTGCTCTTGGGGGTCGGGTATGGAATCTGTTTCGGAGAGGTGGACCAGCCAGCCCGTGGCCGTGTACTCCCAGTAGAGGTCTATCTCGCCGGACTCCAGCGCCTGACCGCACGGCTTCATTGCCGCCGAGGCCCGTTCGGTCGATGACCGTGGCGTCGGCCGCCTCGAGAACCTGGATGGCGATGTTGCCCAAGGACCTCTTGCTCGGTGAAGCCCTCGGACCCGACGGCAAACTGTGCGTCCCTCTGCGTGCCGCTCAGCCTGAACTGGTCACCGGCGATCTTTACCTGGTCCTCGCTGGAGCCTCCTCCGCCGGCCCCACAACCAGCGACCAGGCCCGACGAGATGATGATGGTCGCCAGGAGCAGCAGGCGCGGCAATGTCCTACCCGCCGTCAGACGTGGGATCATCGTGCCCTCCCTTCCTGGCTGCTCGATCCCAGGCTGCCTGTTGTAGCCCGGCGCCGGCTCTTCGGCCGCGAACGTCTGGCCCGGCGCAGGATCCTCCCGCCGACGGTCTGCTACTGGGCTGAGGAGCGGGTGGGGCGTCCTCGATCCCGCGCCGGTCACTGTCGCTGGCCTCGCTGCTCAGGTGCATGTAGAAGGCCAGGCACATCAGGACCATGATGATCCCGAAAGGCGCCCCGAACAGGACGGAGGCCGACTGCAGCGCGCCAAGGCCCCCGGCCACGAGCAAGATGCAGGCGATGGCCGCCATCGCTACGCCCCACGCCAGCTTGATCCAGCGCCTCGGTTCCTGGGGACCGCCGGTGGAGAGGCCGCCGAGCACGACTCCCCGCGTCCGCGCCGGCCACGAAGAAGATCCAGAGCACGGCGAGCGTCAGGATCGACATGGGCAGCGCGAGCGGGAACTGATTGAGGAAGACGAACATCCCGGAGGCGGGGTCGGCCACGACCGTCTCGGCTATCCCCGGGCCCTGCGTCTCGGCCAGGTTGAGCGCCGATCCGCCCAAGACGGCCACCCAGATAAAGGTGACCACGCTCGGGCCGATCACTGTTCCCGCGACGAACTGGCAGATGGTGCGCCCACGAGAGATACGGGCGATAAACAGCCCGACATAAGGGCACCAGGCGATCCACCAGGACCAGTAGAAGACGGTCCAGCTCCCTAGCCAGCTGTTGTTGGGGGCGAAGGAGTCGAGCCTCATGCTCATGGGGACGATGCCACCGAGGTAGTCGCCGACCCCTTGCGTAAGGGCGCCTAGTTGGGTTGCCGTAGGGCCCATGACGAGGAAGAAGACGAGCAGCACGCCGGCCAGGTACATGCTGATCTGGCTGAGGTAGTTGATCCCCTTGTTTATGGCCGTGGAGGCGGAGATCATGAACGCCACCGTAGTGACGACGATAACGATGCAGCTGCACGGCTATCCCTGTCGAGGTGCCGAAGGTCTCGCTGAGGCCCGCGGTGAGCAGGAGACCCGCCTGCCCAAGGGAGACGGCGACGCCGAACAGGACCGCGAGGACCGCCAAGACGTCTATGGTCTTACCCAAGGGACCGTCCACCCGGTCGCCCAGCAGGGGCCTGAAGACGGGGCTCATGAGGCCGGGCTCGTCCCGTCGAAAGCTGAAGTACCCCACCGTGAGCCCTACGACGGCGTACATGGCCCACGGATGGAGGGCCCAGTGGAAATACGTGTACTGTATCCCCACCTGGGCGGCCTCGGCCGTCTCTGCCTGGGCCATGCCGAAGGGCGGTGCGCTGTAGTGGGAGAGGGGCTCGGCGACACCCCAGAAGATGAGGGAGGGCCCCATCCCGGCCTGGAAAAGCATCGCGAACCACGCGAACGTTCCGAACTCGGCCGTCTCGCCCTCCTTGCCGAGCCGAAACTTCCCGTAACGGCTGAGCGCCAGGATGACCACGAAGACGAGGAAGAAGTTCCCTGCCAGGAGGTAGAACCAGCCCAGGTTCGAGACGACCCAGTCGAAGATCGCCTGGGTAACGGTGCCGAAGTTCGTCGGCGCGATCACACCCCACAAGATGAACGCCAGGGCTACGGTAGCCGAGACCCAGAATACGATGCCTACCTCGTGCCTGTCTCCCTGTGTGTCCTGCACCGCAGACCTTCCTTTCGTAGATTCCGCCGGCGTTCGCGTCGCCTATAACCTTCCACTTACCTCTGGGCCGATGCCCGCGTAAGAGCGACCATGCCTGACGGGGATACCGTAACCGTGTTGCCTTCGTTAGATTGGGGAGCGACAGAGCGTCGCGGCAGAAACGCTGCGAGCCACGCCCGGACCGAAGGTCCCACACTTGAGCGAAGCGGCTCAGGAACGTTGGAGCGTATGTTACACCAGTAGGACCTTCGAGACTACAGGACAAGCGAACCCCCGACCCCTGACCATGAGCGTCCGTGGGGGAAGCTGCAGGGTCGGTATCGGTCTATGATGGGCGTAAGGTAAGAGAGGCAAGGAGGAGCCGGATGATCAAGAACTCTGTCGGGATATGGGCTTTCGGTCCTGCTGTGACCCGTTTTGTGCCGCCGGGCTACCACAACGAGGTCGCTGACGAGCCCATGGTCGAGAAGACGGAGCGCGTCGCAGGCGGGCTCCAAGACCTTCTGGAAGGGCTCGAGTACCACTATCCTGGTGAGATCAATGAGGACAACGCCGATGAAGTGCTGCGGGTCCTCGCCGCCCACGAAATGGACCTGCCGGTGATCGCCGCGGGCCTCCACCCCGACCCGACCTACGCGATGGGCGCGTTCATAAACCCCGACGATGCACTCCGCCGCCAGGGCATAGACACCCTGAGGCGCGGGATAGACCTCTGCTCCGAAATCGGGGCTAACTTCATCATCTGGCCCGGCGCGGAGGGCTACAACTACACTTTCCAGCGCCCTTATGCGGAGATCTGGCGTCGCTTCGTCGAAGGCATCGCAGAGCTGACCGACCACGCCAACGAGAAAGGTGTGAAGGTCTTTCTCGAGCACAAGAACTCAGAGCCAGCGATGAAGATACTGATGCAGAACATCGGCATGACGCTGTTCACGATCCAGAAGGTCAACGCCCTCGGGGTGGACACGACCAACCTGCAGGTCAACATGGACTGGCAGCACCTCATAATGAACGGCGAGAACCTGGCCGAGTACGCTGACCTCCTTGCCTCGGAGCACAAGCTCGGCCACCAGCACGGAAACGACGGCTGGGGCACCTTCGACGACGACAACGTGGTCGGAACCAACTTCTTCATGCAGACCCTCGAGCTGGCCCAGACGTTACAGGACACGGGCTACGGCGAGGAAGGCGAGATCATCGGCTTCGACCTCTATCCCTACACGGAAGACCAGGTCGCCGCAGTCAGGCGCGCCATTTTGCAGTGGGAGTTCGTCTGGGACCTGGCGAAAAAGATAGACCGCGACGCCTTGCGCGAGGCGAAAAACAGGGCCGACGCCCTGGCCGGCCAGAAGGCGGTCTACGCCGCGCTAGGCATGGACGAAGGTTATGAGGCGGAGATCGTTGGGCGCCGCAAGGAGGCCCGCGCAAGCAGGAGAGAGGCGTGAGCGTCCTGGTCGGACTCGACGTCGGGACCGGCGGCGCGAGGGCCGTCGCCATGGACGAGTCAGGAGAGATAGTCGCCGAAGCCTCCTCCGAGTACCCGCTCCACAGCCCGCGCCCTGGCTGGACCGAGCAGGACCCCGCAGACTGGTGGGAGGGCGCGAAAGAGGTACTGAGGAAGGTCGCCACAGAGACAGGAGAGCGGGTGGCGGGCATCGGTCTCACGGGGCAGATGCACGGCTCCGTGTTCCTCGACGCGCTCGGACGAGGTAATAAGGCCCGCGCTCCTGTGGAACGACCAGCGCACCCACAGGCAATGCGAGCAGATAACCGGGGCCGTGGGGGAGGAACGTCTGATCTCCATCGCCGGCAACCCGGCCCTCACAGGCTTCCAGGCACCGAAGATTGTGTGGCTAAGAGAAGAAGAGCCGGAGAACTACGGGCGAATCTCCCACGTGCTCCTGCCCAAGGACTACGTGAGGCTCCAGCTCACGGGCGAGTACGCCACGGACGCCTCGGACGCGGCGGGCACCCTGCTACTGGACATGCAGGCCCGCGACTGGTCGGGTGAGATCCTGGACGCTCTGGAGATCCCGCACGGGTGGATGCCCGAAGTCTACGAAGGCCCCGAGAGCACGGGCATCCTTCGCGAGAGCGTGGCGGAAGAGCTTGGCCTGCCGCAAGGCATCCCCGTGGCGGCGGGCGGCGGAGATAACGCGGCGGCGGCCGTAGGGACAGGCATCGTTGGCCCCGGGCTCGTCAACTCCTCCGTCGGTACGAGCGGCGTCCTCTTCGCCCACGCAAGCGAGTTCAACCCCGACCCGTCCGGGCGCCTGCACGCCTTCTGCCACGCCGTGCCTGGCGCCTACCACCTGATGGGCGTCACGCTCTCTGCGGGAGGGTCCCTCTCCTGGTGGCGCGAGACGCTAGGGGGCGACTACGACGAGCTGGTCGAGGCGGCCTCGGGCATCAGGCCGGGTTCAGAAGGGCTCGTCTTCTTGCCTTACCTCTCGGGCGAGCGGACGCCGCACCTCGACCCCAAAGCCAGGGGGGCTTTCTTCGGGCTCACCGCCCGTCACGGCGCCGAGCACATGACCCGCGCCGTGATGGAGGGTGTGATCTTCTCCCTGCGCGACTCCCTGGAGATCATGTACGGGCTCGGCGTACCCGTCGAGGATGTGAGGGCAACAGGAGGCGGCGCGAGGAGCGATCTCTGGCTTCAGCTCCAGGCCGACATCTACGCCACCCCCGTACGCCGAACCGTCGCCGACGAGGGACCAGCCTATGGTGCCGCACTCCTCGCAGGGATCGCCTCAGGCACCTACGCCGACGTCGAGGAGGCGACCTCGGTAGTAAGACTGCGGGAGGAGACCACCGAGCCCGACCCGGAGCGAACGAAGATCTACGAGGAGCACTACGAGGTCTACCGCTCGCTGTATCCGGCGACGAGCTCCGCCATGTCCCGCCTCACGGACCTCGCCGCGGGTTCGATCAGCGAGTAACCCTCGGTGGATCGTGTACATCCCCGGGGCGTCGCGCCCGGTCGATCACCGCTGCGGCAACTCGGCGTCCTCCCGGTGCGCGCCAAGGGCGCCAGTGTAGCGGCGCAGCATCTCGGGCATCATCTCTCCGGCCGGTCCGCGCTCGACGCCGAAGACGGTGCCGGGAAAGTCCAGGGGCTCCTGCAGTTCCCAGATCCGCTCGTGCTCTCCTGGAGGCAAGACCTCGGCCGGATCGCCCACAGCCACCCAACCTATGGGAACCACCGTCTCCGGTGGCAGCGCCGTCTTCAGGTGCACGGTCCCGTTGACGCGCACCTCGGCCCCCTCGCCGATGACTGCCCCGTTGAAGACGGTCGCGCCCGTGGCCAGGAAGGCGTTGTCCCCGACCCGGCAACCAACCAGGTGCGCCCTCGGCCCCACCACCACGTTGTCACCAATGCTCGTCGGGTGTCGTTTGGTACCGCGCACCACCGCGTTCTCCATCACCACGCAGTTGGCGCCTACATCCACGGGGCCGCCCTCGGCGGTGAGGACCGCCCCGAACATGACGCGGGCGTTCTCGCCTACGGTCACATCGCCGCAGAGGGTGGCGTTGGGCGCCACGTAGGCGCCGTCGTGGACCTTAGGACGTTCGCCCCTGTGTTCGAGAAACACGGTTAGCCTCCTGTCCGTTGTCCACTGGCATCGGTCTTTGTACCCGGCGACCCGAGGCTAGCAACCCGTCATGCACCAGATCCCTCCGTCCCGAGCCCGTGTTGGCGTCCCAGGCACCGGGCGAGTACTGGTCGGCGGTCAAGGAGGCCAAACGTCGCGGGGCCTGCCAGCCTACTGCCACCCGTGTCGAGCAATGCTCGCGAAGCGACATCTCGATCAAGAATTCACAACGCGGCGTGCAAATCTCGGCATGGCTATCGAAGTCGCCTTTAATGAAGATCCCGAGGGGCGCTCGCCGAAGCTACAGTGTTCCTGGCTTCGATCCGGTACTTCACAACCTTATCCTCACGCTCCTGCACGAGCGTCTCGCTTACCCCGAGCCAGGCCGATACTGGCTGGCCAAAGAAGGCGACACTGTTGTTGGCGTGGCCTTCCAGTCGCCATTGGACTTCGCCGCTACTCTCACCCCCATGAGGCCCGAAGTCGTCTCGGCGGTAGTGAACGCGATCGTGGAGGCTGGTGTCATTCTCCCTGGCGTGATCGGCGAGGCGGCGACAGCGGCACGCTTCGCCGGGCAGTGGACGGAGCGCCAGGGTTCGGCGGCGTTCCCCATCGAAGGACAACGCATCTACGAGTTTGCCCGGATGCCGGAAAGAAAGATGATCGGCGGTCGCCTTCGCAGGGCGTCTCCCAACGACCGCGACCTCGTCGTCGCCTGGATGCGTGGCTTTTACGCCGATGTTGGTCAGGAAGTAAGAGGCCACGAACCCGTAGTCGAACGGCGGCTGGCAGCAGGGCTCTTCTGGTTTTGGGAAGACGGCGAGCCCGTGTCTATGGCGGCCAACTCGGAGCCCGTGGAAGGTGTCCTCCGCGTGCAGGCCGTTTACACGCCGCCGGACAGACGCAATCGCGGCTTCGCCGGAGCGTGCGTCGGCGATCTCTCGCGACGTATGCGTGACGAGGGGTACCGCTGTATCCTCTACACCGACCTGGGCAATCCGACCTCTAACTCGGTGTACCGTAGGATCGGCTACAACGCAGTCGCCGAAGCCCTAGTACCGATTCGAGTCGAATACCAAGCTCCAGGCTGATCGAGGCGGCGCAAAGAGATCTGGCGCATCTGCCACACGATCTGTCCCGTCTCCGCAAGTCCGGTAAGTGCATCTAGCTCGGCGGCCAACCACGTCATCTTCTCCGGAGGATAAGTGACCCCCACGTAAGGGTCGTGGCGCCAGGTAGGCAAGTTCATGGAGAACATCCTCGCGGCTTGTCCGGTACTCGGGCGCACCTCCGCTGCGCGATTGACTTCTATCCGCAGGTCATCGTCCCATCGGGTAGTAGCGAGACGAGCACCGACGAACAGCTCATTGCCGTGTTGGGCAAGCACCTCCGACACTATCTTCAGGTACTCGTCGAACGCCGCAACCTCTGTGCTTATGCTCTCCACCTCCTCGACGATCAAGAGTCCGCCTGCTTCGAGCTCTTTAGCCCAGTCGGAGATCGCCTGCTCCGGCTGTGGAAGATGAGATGCGAGGAACCGGGCGTAGATCAGATCCGGCTGCTCGCCGATGCCCGCTATCCGCAGTGGCACCGCCGTAACATCAGCTGCGACATATTCCTCTCTCCCGGCGGAGCTTGCTCTCGCCCGGCTCAAGAAGGCTTCCGAACGGTCCATGCCTACGGTCTCTCCGGTCTCGCTATGCGAGAGAGAAGCCGCGTGGTGAAGCCGGGGCCGCATCCCAGGTCGAACGCCAGCCGTGGACGGCCTCGCACGCTTTCGGAGACGAACGCCTCGCTGGTCGGATCGAAGACCTCAGAGACGACCCGTAGCCGTTCGGCCGCCAGGTCCGTTTCCCCGAAGGAGTAGACCGAGCTGGACTGGCCTGCCTTGTCGCCGCTCATCATCTACTATAGTAAGCGCTGAACTACCGGCGTGCTGCGACACGTTTTGGAATGTGTTCTTACTCGTACGGCCAGGGCTCGTCGGGATGTTCCTGATAACCCCGACCGGGATCCGGCTGGTACAGGCGCTAAGGGCAGCCGATTGAGCACGACCCCTTTGGGGAGGGAAAACTGGAGGAGAGCTACGGACGCTACCACCCGGACATGGAGGCCATGCACCACGGCTTCCGGACGGAGCCTTGCTTTGTGTGCAGGATGGCGGCTGGGGACATTCGGCTTCCCGAGAACATCGTCTACGAAGACGACCAAACCCTCGTCTTCCTCGACGGCTACCCGAGGGCGTACGGCTACACCCTGGTAGCCTCGAAGGAGCACCGCGAGCAGGTGACCGGGGACTTCACGATGGAGGAGTACCTCCGGCTCCAGCGGCTCCTCTACCGGGTCACGGAGGCGGTAAGCGAGGAGGTCGGCGCGGAGCGGATGTACATCTTTACCTTCGGTTCCAATGAGGGCAACTCCCACGTCCATTGGCACGTCGTGCCTTTGCCTCCCGGCGTGCCTTATGAGGACCAGCAGGGCGCGTGGGCCAGCTGGAGCATGGGCGGGCTAAAGATCCCGCAAGAAGAGATGGCGTCCCTTGCCGGGCGCTTCGGGCGAAGGGTCGAGGCAGAGGCGTGACCGATCGACACCCGCGCAACGTGTCGCCATCCCGGGCGTAGTGCAATGGGGGTGAGGCTGGTGATAGCCGACGAGCAACTCTCCTCGCGGGTGAGGCACTGGGCTGTGGAGGGTGCGTTCCGGTCGTGGCAGTGGGCGGCCACTGAGTCTTTCGAGGGCGTCCTTCTGGCGATAGCGACGCCTGGACCATTGGGGTTCTTGGTGGCCTTCTGCGAGCAGGACGGCCGAGAGGTTACACTCTTGTTGCTCTTGAAGAACGCCGTCCCACTCTACGAGGTGCCCGCTGCGATCGAGGCGGACCAGGTCTCACAGGAGGGTTGGGCGCAGATCCGCAGGGCCGTACTGCTGCACAACCCCGGGCTGAGCGGGTGCCTGGAGCTGTTCGAGGGCAGGTTCTTACGGGAGGCGTGAGACGAGGGGCCTGATGCAGTAGGATAGCGCGCCACGACGAGCTGCTCTAAGGTGTACAGACTCGTGTACGCTGTGGGACGATGACAGGGGAAACACCTACCGTCCGGCGAGCCGCGCGCGTGCTCTTGCTCGATGAGGACCGCCGGGTGCTGCTCGTGAGGTTTCGCTACCATGGGAAGAGTTGGTGGGTCGCGCCGGGCGGTGGACTCGAGGACGACGAAACACACGAAGACGCCGCCAGGCGGGAGGTCGCCGAAGAGACAGGCTTCGAGCTTGATGAGTTGGGACCATGCGTCTGGACCCGCGAGCACGTCTTCCGCTTCGAGGGACGCCTCTACTGTCAGCAGGAGCGCTACTTCGTGGCAAGCGTCCCTGCCTTCGAGCCGCGTCCGAAGCTCCTCGGGGCTGCCGAGGTCGGCGTTTTCGGCGGTTTGCGCTGGTGGACGCTCCCGGAATTAGAGGACACCGACGAAGAGTTCGCCCCCGCCGATCTGCCCGCGCTTGTGAGGAAGCTCCTCGAGGAGGGACCCCCGGAGCCAGCCGTCGCGGTCGGCGTCTAACCTACCCGTCGACGATCGCCGCGATACCGCCCAGGTCCTCGCAGTAAGGCTCGACGCCCTCGCGTCGCCTCCGCACGAGGATGGCGGGTATGCCGACCGCCTTCGCGCCGGCGACGTCGGCGGCGGCGTTGTCGCCGACCATCCAGAGCTCCTCGGCCCCGCTGAGGGCGTCAAGCACGCCGCGGAACGCTTCCGGGTACGGCTTCTCGTAGCCGGTCTGAGCGGAGTTGAAGATCCGCTGCACGTGGAGATCCAGGCCCAGGTGACCGACGATTTCGGGTACAGCTCGGGGACGGGAGCCAGAGCTGGCAGAAGGGAGGGATCTTGTGTGGGTATCTTCGACACTTGGAGAAGCCGGCTGAGTCGCCCAACGAATCGGTTACGTTCCCAGGTAGCCATTTGCTACACTCCCGGCGACGGCCAAGCAACCAGGGAATCCGTCCCAACGACCTCCGCCGTGGGCGGCAGCGCCTCCCGGCGTTGGTAAGGACTACGGTGATGTCGTGAAACGCGTCCTTCTCACGGGCATGTCGGGAACCGGTAAGTCGACGGTGATCGAGGAACTGGCCGCACGCGGCTACAAGGCCGTCGATACGGACTCCGATGGGTTATCCGAATTGGTAAACGTCCCCGACGACGAAGCGACCGGCCTGGATCCCGGTCAAGACTGGGTATGGCGAGAACACCGCATCCAAAACCTCCTGTCCGCCGACGACGCCGAAGTGCTCTTCCTCGGCGGATGTGCCCGAACCAGGGTAAGTTCTACGCGCAGTTCGACCACATCGTCCTGCTGACCGCGCCGGCCCACACGATCGTTGAGCGGTTGGCCACGAGGACAACCAATCCGTATGGAAAACGTCCCGAGGAAGTCGCTCGCGTGCTGGGACTTCTGCAAACCGTCGAGCCGATGTTGAAGAGGGGCGCCGGATACGTGGTCGATACCAGCGTTCCACTCGACCAGGTGGTGGCGGAGGTGCTCCGGCTCGTGGGCATGCCGACTTAGGCGCCACCCTCCACAGAACCGAGTGGTGGGTTCAATGGATGCTACAGGTCCCCGAATGCGCTCGGCGCAGCCAGGGAGGCGGCGCGGGCGTCACCTACGTAACCGCAACGTCGTGGAGGAGGCGGATGCCCGTATCCTGCATTCAACAGTTCTACGAACTTCGCTTAAGAGACTGCGAGGAAGATCAATTCGCGGCTCACCGCGTCGGCCGGACGACCATCCCAGTCCCCGAAGACGCTCTCCACCGAGAAGCCGGCGTCCGATAGCGACCGGCCGAGTTCCGCCCGGGTGCGAAACCTCAGCTCGTTGCTCGACACCAACTCTTCACCGGAGTGCGCGAAAAGATAGTGAATCTCGGTGCGCACCCGATCATCCTCGACCTCCAAGATCTCGGTCCACCATTCGATCCGTCCCGCCACGGGATCTTCGACCCTTCGGCGAGACGTTCGCGACGGCCAGTCGATGTGGTCCTCGATCTTCTCGTCGGCCCACGGTTGGACGAGGGGATTGCGACTTTCGAAAGCGATATGACCGCCCGGAAGCAACGCCTTGCGGATGGCGATGAGCGCCGAGTGCCAGCCCTCGTCGTCGAGGAAAAACTGGGCCACGTGGCCGGTCATGATCGCAAGTTCGGCCCGCGACTCGCCCAAGCTAAACGCGTCCCCTTCGATCCATTCCACCCGTTCACCGCAAGCACGGCGCCGGGCCACGTCGAGCATCGCTTTCGACGGCTCGACGCCGATCAGCCGGTGGCCGCGTGTAGCCAACTCGCAGGTCAGCAGCCCGGTACCACACCCGATGTCGATGATCGACGATGCCGAGAGCTTCGCCGCGAGATCCAGATAGAACGTTTCATATTCGGCTTCACCCGCTTTACAAACCTTCACGAAACCTAGTAACGTGGGTCTTGTGAAGTCCTTGTTGAGCCACGACAGGTCGTGGGCCTACCGCGCGATGCTGCTCATCAGCGTGTGCACGCTCGCACTGGGGGTGTGGGCCAGGCTGTACCACCTGGGCTTCCCAACCAGCATTCTGTGGGACGAGAAGTACTTCCCTGCCATGGCCAACAAGTACTTACAGGGCGTCTACCAGTTCGACCTGCATCCGCCCTTGGGAAAGTTCATCATAGCCGTCGGCATCTCCATCCTTGGGAACGAGCCCCTGGGCTGGAGGATCATGCCCACACTATTCGGCCTGGCCTTCTTGCCGCTCGCCGCTCTCCTCGGCTGGTACTGTCTCAAGGAGAGGGTCGGCGCCATGCTGGTTGCCACTTTCTTCGCCGCCGAGACGATATTCATAGTCCACTCCAGGATCGGGGTAATGGACATCTTCGTCGCTTTCTTCGTGCTCGCGGCCTTTCTTGCGGCGCTGCTCGCCGAGAGCGACAGGCAGGTGATCTGGTCCTCCGTGCTGCTCGGCCTTGCCATCGCCGTCAAGTGGGCCGCCTTCCCTGTGGCCGTGCCCGTCGGCTACGTCCTCTGGCGCAAGGGACTCTTGCGACCGTTTCTGGGGGGGCTCTGGATCTCCGCTCTCGTCTACGTCGCCGTCGTCTACGTCGGCGCGCTCATTACCATCACCACGAACCCCCTCGAGGCATGGGTGTGGGCCTGGGACTGGCATGTCGATGCCCTACGCAAGGTCACCGCCGTTATCCCCCACACCTGGGGCTCGCCCTGGTGGAGCTGGCCGATCATGCTCAGGCCGATACGCTTTTTCTACGGGGCGAACGCAGAGGGATTGCTCCAGGTAGTCGTCGCGATCGGCAACCCCCTGATCTGGTGGAGCAGCACGCTGGCCGTGGTCGTGAGCATCTTCGATATAGCGCGCAAGGCCGTAACCAGGAAGCTCTCGGCGGACGACCCGATCATACCGATCGTACTCGGCTACGTGTTCCTCCTGGCGCCCTGGGCGGCCGGTACCAGGATACCCTACATCTACAATTACGTGCCCATCTACCCATTCGCCATAATGGCGCTGGTCTACTGGCTCTGCAGGATCTGGAACCGCCCGCAGTGGGGCCCCTGGGTGGTCGTCGGCTTTACCGCCTGCGCCGTGGCCCTTACCGTGTTCTTCCTCCCTCTGGCCATGGCACTGCCCATAAGCGAGGATGATCTCATGCGCCGCGTATGGATCGAGTACTGGTTCTACTACGAGAGACCGGTTCCTGGGAGCGGATGTCTCGTTCCAAACCCCGCCGAGCTTTGCCCCCAGTGAACGCTACTCTGTTTCGATGGTGTCGCGCACCCTTATGCTGCCGGCCTGGACGACCTTTGCGCAGATGCCGCCCCGACCCTTGAGGGCCCGCGTCATGCCGCGCTCGCTCAGGTCCTGTACGTGCCTGCAGGGTGGCCGCGGCCTGTCGTACTCCAGCACCGCCTCCCCGATGCGGAACTTCTTTCTGCGCAGGTCGCCCAGCCTTATGCCACGGGTGATGATGTTGCGCCGGTGCTCGCCGTTCTTGACGCCGATGCCGAGCTCGTCCTGGATAAAGTCGAGGTCTTCGCCCTCGATCAGGGTAACCTCGCAAACGTCTCCATAACGCGTCCAGTATCCCGTCCCTGCGCAGTAGCGATCTCCCTCGATGCCACACCCCTCGATGGTTCGGACCTCTTCCACGCTCTCCATGGCCGCGCTGCCTTCTCCCGTAACGAAGATCTCCTCGACGACACCCTTCATCCTTCGTACTCCCTCCGGCATAGCGGTATCTTTTTGTTTTGAACCCTGGTAAGAGCTTAGCAGTTACGGTCCTTCGCCGGCATGACCGTAACCGCCACCGCCGGGTGTCTCGACGGTAACGACGTCTCCCTCCTCCATCTCCCTGCTGACCTTCGGCCTCAGCTCTTCATCGTTCAGGAGGTTGCGGCCGACCCTGCCAGGTTCGCCGCCGTCGACGCCACGCGGCCCGTGGCGCCTGCGGTCGGTGAGCAGGGAGAGGCTCGCGGGTTCGAGCACCCTCACAGCGCGGACGATGCCGTCGCCGCCGCGGTGCGCGCCCTCCCCGCCAGAGTCGTAGATCAGCTCGTAGCGCTCGACGCGCATGGGATACTCCATCTCGAAGGCCTCGATAGGGGTGTTGAGAGTATTGCTCATCCCGACGTGGACGCCGGAGGGTCCGGAACCCCTGTGGCTCGCCCCTTGGCCGCCGCCGATGGTCTCGTAGTAGGTCCAGCCAGGACCACCGATGAGCAGGTTGTTCATCGTCCCCTGGCCCTGCGCGGGTATCCTCCCGGGGGCGAAGCCGGCGAGCGCGGCGAGCACGGTGTCCGCGATGCGGTTGGAGGTCTCGACGTTCCCGGCCACGACCGCGGAAGGGTAGACCGCGTTGACCAGGCTCCCCTGAGGGGCTTCTATGCTGAGCGGGGCGTAGGTGCCTGCGTTGGCGAGTACGTCGTTGGGGAGCAGTACGCGCAGGGCGAAGTAGCTGGCCGAGCGGGTGACGGGGAGGGGACAGTTTATATTGCCGCTGACGGCGTCGGCGGTGCCTGAGAAGTCTATCCTCATCGAGTCGCCCTCGACGGTCACGGTGGCCCGTATGTGTATGTCCTCGTCCGTGATGCCGTCGCCCTCCATGCAGTCTTCCGCGGAGTGCTCACCGTCGGGGAGGTCACTGATGGCCTCGCGGGTGCGTTTCTCGGCGTAGGAGATCACCTCCTCGAAAGCGGCGAGGATGGTGTCTTTGCCGCGGCGTTCTATCAGCTCTCCGACGCGTTCTTCGGCGATGCTGTTCGCGGCGATCTGGGCGCGCAGGTCGCCACGCCTGAGGTCGGGGGTGCGGACGTTGGCGAGCAGCAGGTCGAGCACGTCGTCGACGTAATCGCCGGACTGCACCAGACGAACCGGAGGGATGATGATGCCCTCCTGGTAGATCTCGCGCGAGTCGCTGGGCATGGAGCCTGGACGCATCCCCCCTACGTCGGAGTGGTGGGCCCGGGTTACGGCGTACCCGACGATCTCTCCCTCGTAGGCGACGGGGGAGACGAGCGTTATGTCGGGCAGGTGTGTCCCGCCGGAGTAAGGGTCGTTCACGGCGAACACGTCGCCAGGCTCTGGGTCGCGGTCCATTATGGCCGCGACCGCTTCCGGCATCGCGCCGAGGTGGACAGGGATGTGCTCGGCCTGGGCGACCATGCGGCCCTTTGAGTCGAAGAGCGCCGTCGAGCAGTCGCGCCGCTCCTTGATGTTCGAAGAGTAGGAGCCCCGGATCAGGACGGCCCCCATCTCCTCGGCGATGCCGGCCAGAGCGCTGGCCAGAACCGAGAGGGTTACAGGATCCAGCCTACCCATCGTCCTGCTCCAGCACGAGCGTGCCTACACCATCAACCACGCCCCGCCATCCTGGCCGCACCACGCACGTGGACTCCCTGAACTCGACTATGGCAGGACCCTCTACCTCGGAGCCCTCGCCCATCTCTTCACGGTCCAGCACAGGTACCTCCATCCACTCCCCGTCGAAGTTGGCCTCCCGCTCTCCGGCCCCGGCGTCGTCCCTCGCCTCGGGCTCCGTGAGCTCGGGCTTCTCGACAGGGACCGTGGAGATGAGGCGCAGGTTCACGAGCTCGACGGCCTCGTCCTCCATGCGGTAGCCGTAACGCTGCTCGTGCGCTTTGTGGAAGCGGTGCTCTAGCTTCTCGAGGGGGTCAGCCTCGACGGTCAACTCGAATGACTGGCCCCCGTAGCGGAGGTCAGCCCTGCGCGTGTGCTCGGGGTCGTGAGCTCCCCTTCCGCCGTGCTCTCCATCTGCGCGAACCTGCGCTCGAACTCTTCCAGCGTCCACCTCCTCCAGAGGAGAGAGGTAAGGGCTGACGTAGTCGCGGCGGATATCCGAGATGGCGAGGCCGAGGGCAGAGAGGACGCCGCCTGCGCGCGGTACGAGGACGGTCTGCATGCCAAGCTCCTCGGCGAGGGCGCAGGCGTGCATCCCGCCTGCCCCGCCGAAGGCGAGCAGGGCGAACTCCCGCGGGTCCAGGCCGCGCTCGACGCTAATGATCCTGAGCGCCCGCGTCATCTCCGCGTTCGCCACACGCACGGTGCCCAAGGCGACGTCCTCGGCAGTGAGACCCAACTTCTCGCCGAGGGCGGCGAGGGCCTTCTCCGAGAGATCGCGCCGCAACACGACCTCACCGCCAAGCTCCGTGCCATCGGCGAGGTAGCCGAGGAAGAGGTTAGCGTCGGTCACCGCGGGCTCATCGCCGCCCATGTCGTAGGCGGCGGGTCCTGGCTCGGCACCCGCAGAATGGGGGCCGACGCGCAGTGCGCCGCCGGCGTCGGCCCAGGCTATAGAGCCGCCGCCCGCGCTGACGGTATGGACGTCGACCATGGGGAGTTTTATGGGGACTCCTGCGACCACCGTCTCGGTTGTCGTCTGGGCTTCGCCGGCCAGGATCGGGGCTACGTCCGTGCTCGTACCGCCCATGTCGAAGGTGAGGAGGTCCGTGTAACCGCCGAGGGAGCCAACATAAGCAGCGCCGACTACGCCTCCCGCAGGACCTGAGAGGACACAGCCAGCGGCGTCGGAGACGGCATCGTCCACACTGGTTACGCCGCCAGAGGACTGCATTATGAGCGGTGGCCGGGCTCCCTGATTCGTCCACCCTCTCCGCCAGCTTCTCCAGGTAGGCGGCGAGATTCGGGGCGAGGTAGGCGTCGGCGGTCGTCGTGGAGAACCGCTCATACTCGCGGAACTCTGGTAGAACCTCGCTGCTAAGGGAGATGTACACGCCGGGGAGCGCCTCGCGCAGCGCCTCGCCTACCCGCCGTTCGTGTTCGGGATGCGCGAAGGCGAAGAGCAGGCAGACGGCGACCGCCTCTACGTCCGCCTCTTCGACGGCGGTGACGGTGGCTTCCAGGCTCGTTTCGTCGAGCGGCGCCAGCTCTCCGTCCGGACCCATCCGTTCCTCTACGGTAAAGCGTAGTTCTCGCGGGACGAGGGCGGGCGGGCGGTCCTGCGCAAGATCGTAGAGCGAGGGCCTGTTCTGGCGGGCTATCTCAAGTACGTCCCGGAAGCCTTCCGTCGTAACGAGTGCCGTGCGGGCGCCGCGGCGTTCGAGGAGGGCGTTCGTCGCGACCGTCATGCCGTGGGCGAGGGCGAAGACCGCGCCGGCATCGACCTCCGAGGCTTCGATGGCTTTCATCACGCCTTCCGACTGGTCGCGGGGCGTAGAGGGGACCTTGGCGGTCAGGACCCTGCCGTCGCCGAGCGCGACGAGGTCGGTGAACGTACCGCCGACGTCGATCCCGAGCCGTGTGCCGCTAATCTTCCGACCTTCCCTGTTTCATCCCTGCTGCTCGGCGACCAGCCGCCGTTCCTCGGGCTCCTCCTCGTAGATGTCCTTACGGAAAGTCTCCTCGGCCAGGAAATAGCAGAGGACGCTAAGGGCGCATAGCACGGCGATGTAGACGGAGATCAAGGTCGCCCCGCCTATCGGGAAGAGCGTGGCCGCGATTATCGGGGCCAGGGCGCCGCCGAAAATGCCTGAGATCTGGTAGCTGAAAGATGCCCCTGAATAACGAACTCGCGTGCCGAATAGCTCCGCGTAGAAGCTCCCCTGTACCCCGTAGACCGCGGCATGGCCGACGGCCAGGCCCATCACTGTGGCGACCACGATCAGGACCGTAGACCTGGTGCCGAGCAGGGCGAAGAACACGAAGGTCCAGATCCCCATAAAGGCAGCACCGCCGATGAGGAGCGGCCTGCGGCCCACCCTGTCCGAGAGCGAGGCGAAAGCCGGGATGGTGAAGATCTCGATGAGTGCCGCGATGGTGATTGCCGTAAGTCCGACGCCCTCGGGGAGCCCGAGGTTCGCGGTGATGTAGGTCAGTGAGTAGACGGCGAGGATGTAGAAGGCGGCGTCGATACCGATGCGGGAACCCACGCCTAGCAGCACGTTTTTGGGGTAGGTGCGCAGCACGTCCACTATCGGCATGCGGGCCTCCGTGCCCGACTCGCGCACCCTGGAGAAGGCGGGGCTCTCGTGGATGGAGAGCCGGATGAAGAGTCCTACGGCTACGAGGATCGCGCTCAGGAGGAAAGGCACGCGCCACGCCCAGGCCGCCTCACCGGAGACCGCCCCAACGAGGGCGAAGACGCCGGTCCCGATCACGAGCCCGGCGGGGACACCCATCTGCGGCCAGCTACCGTTGAGGCCGCGCTGGTCATCGGGGGAGTGCTCGACCGCCATCAGGACGGCCCCGCCCCACTCGCCGCCGAGCCCGATGCCCTGTAGGACGCGCAGCAACACGAGCAGGATCGGCGCAAGGACACCTATCGCGTCGTAGCCGGGAAGGACGCCGACGAGGAAGGTTGCTATGCCCATGATCAGGATCGTTGTAACGAGCATCGTCTTGCGCCCGATCTTGTCCCCGTAGTGGCCGAAGATCAGACCCCCCAGAGGACGCGCCCCGAACCCTACGGCAAACGTCGTGTAGGCGAGTATGGTCCCTGTCGTCTCACCGAAGCCTGGAAAGAAGACATCAGGAAAAAATAGAGCCGCGGCCGTGGCGAAGATGAAGTAGTCGTACCACTCGATGGTCGTCCCGATAAAACTGGCCACGACCACCTTGCGGATCGAAGTAGGCATCCCCGTGTTCTCCCCGCCGATCCTTTCCATCTCCGCCTCCTCGAAAGAGAGATTCCCACTTATCCCAAAGGGATTATACCGGCCTGACCCACACCGCGCTCCGGCCCACGGGCCGTTGACGTCTTCTCCGTGCCCGGTCACACTTACCCGGCCGGCGCACACGGGAGGGACCGATATGAAGGGCGTAGCAGCACACATCTTCGACCTCGAACAACCACGCACCGAGAAGATGCCGATCCACCCCGCCCACAAACAGGCCGGCTACTCCTACCTACTGCACCGCCACCATGAGGACGAGTACCGCCCACAAGAAGCAGGACCGCGCACCGGAGCGGCAGGGATCTTGATCTGTGGAGAACACACCGGCACCCACATAGACGCCCTCTGCCACCAGTCGGACGCCCTCACCCTCTGCGGCGGCGTACCCGTGGGGGAGGTGCAATCCCCGCGCGGCTTCGCGCGCCACGGCGTCGAGGAGATAGAGCCCATAGTCGCCCCAGGCGTCCTCCTCGACGTCGCCGCCAAGGACGGCGTCGAATCTCTGGAGTCTGGCCGCGATCGTCACGGGTGCTGACCTCGAAGAGTGCTGTGAATTTCAGGGAGTGGAGGTCGAAGCTGGTAGCGTGGCGCTCGTCAGGCTCGGCAACGCCCGCTTCTGGGATGACGAAGAGCGCTACCTGGCAGGAGCAGGCATGGACGCGAGCGCGGCGTACTGGATGGCTGAGCGGAGCGTGCTGGCAGTCGGGGCGGACAACATGGCGTGGGATGCGCCGGGCTCGAGAGATCCCGAGCTTGGGTGCATGATGGCTGGGCACCTGATCCTTCTGGCCAGGGAGGGTATCTACATCATCGAGAACCTCGCACTCGACGAGCTGGCTGCCTCGGGACACTATCGCTTCGAGCTCATCTGCACGCCCCTGAAGCTCGTCGGCGCGACCGGCTCGCCCGTCAGGCCTGTAGCGGTCGTCTCCAGATAGTTCTCGGGTTCATGTGCCCCATTCTGCGTCTTCCGTGTGCTGGCCGAGGGTCGGTGGGGGGCGGCGGATGGGCAGGCGTTCGCCGTCGACGAGGATTGGCGAGGCGAGCATCTCGAGGTGTCCGGCTGAGGGATGATCCAGGTCCTGCAGCATGCCCGAGCCGAGGAGGTGCTCGTCAGCGAACACGTCAGCCAGCGTGTTGACTGGGCCGCTAGGGACGCCGGCGGCCCGGATCTCCTCAGCCCACTCCTCAGCGGGCCGCCCGCTGAACACTTTCTGAAGCTCTCCGATCAGTGCCTCCCGGTTGGCCACGCGGTCGGGATTGGTCGCGTAGCGCTCGTCCTCGGCCAGCTCGGGACGGCCTACAGCTTTGCACAGGTTGGCGAACTGGGTGTTGTTGCCGACGGCCACAACGAGGGGTTTGTCAGAAGCGTAAAAGGTCTGGTATGGAACGATGGAGGGGTGAGCGTTGCCTATCAGTCCTGTGTCCTCGCCGCTCGTGAGGTACTCCTGACCACGGTTGGCGAGCCAGCCGAGGGTGGACTCGAAGAGCGGAACCTCGATGCGCGCGCCCTCTCCGGTTGTACTGCGCCGGTAGAGGGCGGCCAGGATCGCGTTCGACGCGAAAAGGCCGCAGACTATGTCCGAGATCGCAACTCCTACCTTCGTCGGCTCGCCGCCGGGCTGGCCCGTGATGCCCATGACACCACCCCTGGCCTGCACCAGAAAGTCGTAACCAGGACGGTCCTCATCCGGTCCAGCGCCAAAGCCCGTGATGGCGCAGTAGATGAGGCCGGGATTCGCTTCTCTTAGAGCTTCGTAGCCGAGGCCGAGCTTCTCCAGGGCGCCGCGCCTCCAGTTCTCGATCACGACGTCGGCCCCGGCCGCGAGCTTCCTGACTTGCTCCAGCCCTTTTGCTCTTTGAGGTCGACCCCAATAGAACGCTTGTTACGGTTGACCGAGAGAAAATACGCCGACTCGCCGTGTTCCTCACCACCTGCGAAGGGCGGGCCCCAGTGGCGGGTGTCGTCTCCACGCTCGGGGTGTTCGACCTTGAGAACGTCGGCGCCGAGGTCACCGAGCACCATCGTCGCGTAAGGCCCGGCAAGGACCCGCGAGAGGTCGAGGACCTTGACGCCTTCGAGCGGCAACTTCGGGCCGTCTTCCATGCGCCCAGTGTAGCGCAAGGCAGCACGCTCCGGTCTTCGGCCTCCGCTCGTCAGCACGGCGCTTTGCGCCTTGTCAGCATGCTCCCTTCGGTCGCCTTCAGCGGCCAGCTTTTCCTCGAACGGCGTCTCCCGTGCTCGCAAAGCGAAACTCCACGATGAGAGTCTCGCCCTGCGGACGGCGGCCACGATCCCCGTGCCCTTACTGAAATGCTGACCTGCTGAAGTGCTGACAAGCCGCCCGAATCAGGGCGCGTGCTAACATCGGGTCGATGGTTGAGCTCCGAGAGAGGTGAGAAGATGGCTGTGACCCGGGCCGGAAGCAACACAGATGCTGGCTCCTCCACCCGCCCCGATGCGATAGATTTCCTGAACATCGACGCCCACCTCTCCGACGAGGAGAAGCGTGTCAGGGAGAGGGTACGTTCCTTTGTGCAACAGAGGATCAAACCGAACATTGAGGGTTGGTACGACGAGGCCGTCTTCCCGAAGGAGATCGTACCCGAGTTCGCCGATCTCGGCCTTCTGGGTATGCACCTCTCCGGCTACGGATGCGCTGGCAAGAGCGCCGTCGAGTACGGGCTCGCTTGCATGGAGCTTGAGGCTGGCGACTCCGGCCTGAGGACCTTCGTGAGCGTACAGGGCTCGCTCGCCATGAGCGCCATCCACAAGTTCGGCTCCGAGCGGCACAAACAGGAGTGGCTTCCGCCGATGGCGAGGGGAGAGGCGATCGGCTGCTTCGGCCTGACCGAGCCGACAGCGGGCTCGGACCCAGCGAGCATGAAGACCTTCGCCAGGAAAGAGGGCAATGACTGGATCTTGAACGGCGAGAAGCGTTGGATCGGGCTCGCCACCATCGCCGACGTCGCCGTCGTCTGGGCGCGCACCGACGAGGAAGGAAACCCTGTCCGCGGCTTCCTCGTCCCCACCGATACGCAAGGCTTCTCGGCCAAAGACATAACCCCCAAGCTCTCGATGCGGGCTTCGATCCAGTGCGACATCCACCTCGAAGACCTCCGCCTCCCCGAGGGCGCGATGCTGCCGGAAGCCAGGGGCCTCGGCGGACCATTCGCCTGCCTGGGCGAAGCCCGTTACGGCATCATCTGGGGCGCGATGGGGGCAGCGCGGGACTGCTACGAGTCCGCACTGGCCTACGCCATCGAGCGGGAGCAGTTCGGGCAACCCATAGCATCCTTCCAGCTCATCCAACAGAAGCTCGCGAACATGCTGATCGAGGTCGGCAAGGGGACGCTCCTCGCGCTCCACATAGGCAGGATGAAGGACGCGGGCACGCTCAGGCCCGAGCACATAAGCTTCGGCAAGCTAAACAACGTCAGGGAGGCCATAGAGATCGCGCGCGAAGCCCGCACCGTCTTCGGCGGCAACGGTGTCACACTCGACTATCCCCCAATGCGCCACATGAGCAACCTGGAGAGCGTAAGGACCTACGAGGGCACGGACGAGGTACACACCCTGATCCTCGGCGGCGCCATCACAGGTATCCACGCCTTTCGCTAGTAGGGGCGGTTCCGAACCGCCTGCTTCCCGCAAACTTACGAACGAACAGGAGGCACCGTGGCACAGATGAAGGCGACAAGAGTCGAGGAGTTTGGCGAGCCTGAGGTGCTACAGCACGTCGACGTCCGACGTCCTGAGCCGGGCGAGGGTGAGGCACTGATCGAGGTCCGCTCCTCCGGCGTCAACTACGCAGACACCATGCGTCGCCGCAACCAGTACGTCGAAGCCCAGGACCTTCCCTTCATCCCAGGGTCCGAGGTGGCAGGCATCGTCGCCGAGGTGGGGGAGGGGGTCGACGACGTCTCAACTGGCGACCGCGTGGTCACCCTGCTGGGAACTGGCGGATACGCCCAGTACGCCGTCGCTCCCACACAGAATCTGATCCCACTCCCCGAAGAACTGGACTTCGACAATGCCGCCGCCATCCCCCTCCAGGGACTGACCGCCTACCACTGCATCAAGACCTCAGGCGCCTTGAAAGAGGGCGAGAGCGTCCTGGTCCACGCCGCAGCAGGAGGCGTCGGCACCCTGTCAGTCCAGATGGCGAAGTTTCTCGGGGCAGGCACCGTGATCGCCACAGCGTGCAGCGAGGAGAAGCTAGACCTCGCCCGCTCCCTCGGCGCCGACGTCCTCATAGACTACGCGGAGGAAGACTGGCCCGAGAAGGTCCGCGAAGCCACGGAAGGCAAGGGCGCGGACGTGATCCTCGAGATGGTCGGAGCCGACTTCCCCGAGAAGAACCTGACGTGCCTGAACGTCTTCGGCCGCATGGTCGTGTTCGGCGCAGCGAGTAGGGAGCGGGGGACGATCATTCCCGCCGCCCTGATGAAGCGCTGCCACGCCGTCGTCGGCTTCTACCTGCCGCAAATAATGCGCCGCCCCGACCTCTTCGTCCCCAGCTTGGAGGAGGTACTGGGTTGGATCTCCTCGGGCAAGCTGAAACTCACCATCGGCAGCACCTACCCACTCGCCCAGGCCGCCGAAGCCCACGCCGCCCTGGAAGGCCGCAAGACAACAGGAAAACTCATCCTCGGCCCGTGAGCGCTTCAGGTTTCAGGCCTCAGGCATCAGATCCTTGGACGTAGCGTTCCAGCGTAGGTGGCCGACAAACTGTGATATCGGTCTTGCGGAACCTCCGCATAGCAAAAGGGCGGGGATCACCCCCGCCCGAAAAGCTGAAACCTGAAACCTGATGCTGTAGCTTTAAATCACCGAACTCGATGGGCCTCCGGCGACGTAAATCGTCTCACCGCTGATGTAAGAGGCGTCGTCGGAGACGAGGAAGGCGACGACGTTGGCTATGTCATCCACCCTCCCGAAGCGCTTGAGGGGGATGTTCTTGGCGAAGCGGTCCTTCATCTCCTCCATACTCATCCCTACCCGCTCGGCGGCCTCCTTGGTCATCTCGGTCTCGATCCAACCGGGAGCAACAGCGTTGACGTTGACGTTGAAACGCCCGAGCTCGAGCGCCAGCGTCCGCGCGAGCGCCTGAAGGCCTGCCTTCGCGGCGGAGTAGTTCGCCTGCCCCTTGTTCCCCAGAGCCACGATGGAGCTCGTCATCACGATCTTGCCGTACTCCTGCTCGACCATGTACTTCTGCGCAGCCTTGGAGCAGAGGAAGCTGCCCTTGAGGTGAACGTCGAGCACCTTGTCCCAGTCGTCCTCGCTCATCTTGAACGAGAGGTTGTCGCGCAACAGCCCGGCGTTGTTGACGAGAATGTCGATCCGCCCAAAGCGGTGGGCTATCTCCTCGAACGCCTTCTCGACCTGCTGCGCGCTCGATACGTCGCAGGCGATCGCGATCGCCTCGGCCCCAGTGGCCTCGACTGCCTCCACAGTCTCCTGGCAAACCTCCGCCGATAGGTCCAGGACCGCTACGTTCGCCCCCTCTTGCGCCAGTCGGATGGCCTCAGCAGCCCCGATGCCCCGCGCAGCCCCCGTTACAACAGCCGTACTTCCGTCAAGCCTCAAAGGTCCACCTCTCTCGGTTCGGGAACACTACTATCCACACCCCAGGAGGGTGTCTTCTTTGTTACATGACAGTTAATTGTAAACGAGGGGAACTTATGTGTCCAGAACAGATATGTACATTTGCGAACGAATCGTGATCCTGCGGCCCTCGGGGGGGATCGTATATGTTTCGAGGCGGTCTGCCTGTCTGCGGGATCACACAACAGATCAGGAAGCCCCGCCCGCAGGCGGGGCGAGAAGTTGGGCGATCGTCTCCCGTTACGTCCTGATGTAGATACCGCCGTTTATATCGATAGACTGGCCTGTGATGTAGTCACCGTCTACTATCAGGTAACGGACGGCCCTGGCGACCTCTTCAGGCTTCCCGAAGCGGCCGAGGGGCACCTGTTTGAGGAGCTTCTGCTGGGCTTCCTCGGGGATGCTGGCGACCATATCGGTCTCTATGAATCCGGGGCAGAGGGCGTTGACGGTGATTCCGAACCTGGCCAGTTCCTGGGCGGCCGTCTTGGTGAAGCCGAGCAGCCCGGCCTTGGCCGCCGAATAGTTGGCCTGGCCTATGTTGCCGGCCTCTCCGATGAAGGAGCTCATGTTGATGATCTTGCCCCCGCCCTGTTCCGTCATGTGCGGCAATGCTGCGTGGACCATGTAGAAGGCGCTGTTGAGGTCTACCTGTATGACCTTGTCCCAGTCCTCGACGGAGAGCTTCTGGAGCGTACGGTCTATGTTGATCCCTGCGTTGTTTATCAGGACGTCTACCCTGTTGAACTTCTCTATCGACTGATCTATGAGTTTCTGGGCCTGCTCAGCGTCTGAGACGTCGGCCTGAATGGCGATAGCCTCCCCACCGCTCTCCGAGATCTGCTCCACCAACTCCTCGGCAGGTTCCTTGCTCCGGGAGTAGTTGACGACGACTTTGGCCCCCCCTTCCGCCAACTCCTCCGCTATGGCTTTGCCAAGACCCCTGCTCGCGCCGGTCACGACAATAACGGCTTCTTTCAAGGTGCCCACGCTATCCTCCCTTTCCCGTTCGTATGTGAACAGAGTTTATTGACTGGAGAAGTCAGGCGCAAACTAGGTACCATACGCACGTAGAGTTCCGTCACGCGCTTGGCTCCAGTACCGAATTCCGTGCTGGTAGAGAACAAATCGGCGTCCGTGATGGTGGGGTGATAGTTGGAGCTTGGGAAAGGAGTGCCCAACGGACGCCGTTTCCCCTCCTTGCACGGAGGATATTCAGGTTACATCGATTTCCGAAGCAGTCATGCACCTTTAGATGTAATTTCGGCTAAGATGTACTACGTATTTATGTTCGACAGACAGATATCCTCGTAGCACCGCCATAAGGGGTCCATACGAGGTCCAATATGGGGTCGGTGGTCTCGATGACGGAAGGGAAGCCCAGCGTAAGAGGCCCCGTCCAACCCTTGACAAATCGATATATATATGTAAAATGCACATAGGTTATGGAAGAGAGAATTATGAACAACGAAGAGCAGGAGCGCGAAGCAGGAGGCAGGGAGCGAGAGTTCCGCGGGGTCGAGGCGCGGCCGAGGAACTGGCTGGTGCCTGTGATCCTACTATCGCTGCGGGAGTGGAATTCCTACGGGTACGAGCTCATGGAGCGGGCTTCGGCCTTCGGGTTCGAGGCGATGAACCCTGGAACGTTGTACAGGACGCTAAGGCAGATGGAGAAAGACGGCATCGTCGAGTCTAGTTGGGAGACCTCCAGAGGCGGGCCGGCGCGTAGGATGTACACCATTACGGACACGGGAAGGTCCTACCTCGACTTCTGGGCCAAGTCGCTGGAGCAGTACCAGCACACCATGGACAACTTCTTCCGGCTCTACACGGGCAGGCCGTTGCAGGATGAGAACGACGAAGGAAGTAGCAAGTAGTTCGCGTTTTACGCGAGAAAGGAGATGTAGATGGCTACTACGGAGAAGGCCAACAAGGCTGTGGAGAGGCTCGCTGAGACCACGCGGGATTCTTTCCAGACGGTCATGGACCACACAGTGGGACTCCAGGAGCGAAACGTCAGATTCGCGCAGGGGATGGTGGACGGCACCATCAAGGAGCTACGCCACCAGGCCGAGAGCAACCGCAGCGTTGCGGGCGAACTCCTCGAGCGCGCAGAGGACCAGCGCAACGCCTACCAGACCCTCGTCGAGCAGTCCCTCGACGCCTACATGGACCTCGCGTACGCACCCTTTACCTACTACAAGGAGGGCCTTGCGGCCGCCAGGAAGGCCACCAGGTAGAGCGTAGTTCAGGATCGAAGTTCTTTGGGGCGGACCTTCAGGTCCGCCCCTTTCGTTTACATTTCTCTTATGTTTCGCGGCTTTGATCTCGGGTAACGATAAGTACATACGCAAGTTGAGAAAGGTGAAGGGAGACCGTGGACGACAAGCAGCAAAAACAGGTCAATGAAGCGGCGGAGAAATTCGCCGAAGCGCTGAAGGAATCGTACCAGTCGATAGCAGACCGCTCCGTCTCGGCCCAGGACCTCAACGCACAGTTGACGCAGGAGTTCTTCAACGGCGTGATCAACAACCTGAGGACCCAGGCCGAGAACAACAGGGGTTTGTCTGAGGACCTGATCGAGCAACAGCGCAAGCAGCAGGAGGCCTCCCGTACGCTGGCCCAAGGCTCGGTCAACGCCTACATGGACTTTCTCAACTCCATGTTCGCTTACTACAGGGGCAACCTGGATGAGGTGCAGCGGAGGGCCAACCAGTAAATGAAGCGCAAACGCTGAAGAGCGTATAGCGAGGCCCGGGACGTATGATCCGGGCCTTGTTTTTTGATGTATCCTCTAAGTAAGTGTAAACGGAAGGAGTAAAGGGTGAGTTTCGGTAACGGTAACGGGAACGGCGAGATAGTCATCTCGACGCCCCTCAGGACGGGTATAGGGACTTTCGGCGGTTCGCTCAAGGACACGCCTGCGACGGAACTAGGGGCCACGGTCGGCAAAGAGGTCCTCTCGCGCGCTGGGGTCGAAGGAGATCAGGTCGACCAGGTAATAGTCGGCAACATACTCTCCGCAGGACAGGGCATGAACCCCGGTCGCCAGGTCGGCATAAAGAGCGGCCTCCCCGTCGAGGTCCCTGGCATGACCTTGAACAGGATGTGCGGCTCCGGGCTTCAGGCTGTAGTCTCAGCGGCGCAGGAGATAGCCCTCGGCGACGCCGATGTGGTTATGGCCGGCGGCATCGAGAACATGGACATGGCGCCCTTCCTGCTGGATAAGGGCCGTTACGGTTACAGGATGGGGATGCCCAAGGCGGACATCTACGACCACATGGTCTACGACGGCTTGTGGGATGTCTTCAACGACTACCACATGGGCGTGACCGCAGAGAACGTCGCCGAGGAGTACGGCATAACCCGCGAGGACTCCGACGCCTACGCCGTGCGCAGCCATCAGCGGGCCGCCAAGGCTCACGAAGAAGAGCTATTCGACGGCCAGATCGTACCCGTCGAGGTCAAGCAGAAGAAGGAGACCGTCCAGTTCACCACGGACGAGCACATCCGCGCGAACGCGAGCGTGGAGGGCCTTCAGAAGCTCAAGCCGATCTTCAAGAAAGACGGCGGCACGGTAACCGCAGCCAACGCTTCTGGCATCAACGACGGCGCTGCCATGATGCTCGTGAGCAACGAGCGCAAGGCAGAGGAGCTCGGGATGCCCGTGGCTGGCAGGCTGCTCTCAGCGGCCGTGGCCGGGGTCGACCCTTCCGTTATGGGTACTGGTATGATCCCAGCCTCCAGGCTGGCCCTGAAGAAGGCCGGGCTCTCGGTCGACGACCTCGACGCCGTCGAGGCGAACGAGGCCTTCGCCTCCATCGCCATCGCCGTGGAGCGTACGCTCGAGGTGCCGTCGGAGAAGATGAACCCTGTAGGCGGGGCAGTGGCCCTCGGACACCCCGTCGGGGCCACAGGAGCCGTCCTCACCGTCAAGATACTGCACCACCTCGCCCGCACGGGAGGCCAGTACGGCCTGGTGACGCTCTGCATCGGCGGCGGCATGGGCATAGCCGCGATCTTCGAGCGCGTCAGCTAGTCAGCACAGTCGCCTGTTCCAGGCGACTTGTCAGCATGTCAGCTAGTCAGCTAGGGCCGAGGCTCAACACCTCGGCCCTTTCACTCCGTGGCCCAGTCGTAACGTACAGGCAGGCCGAACTCGTCCGTCTCACCCGTTGTCTCGCCGAAGAGGGCGAAGTCCCTGACCCTGCCTGAGGTCCGTCCCTGCAAGGATTCCTTCAACCCCGCGTGGGCGACGACCAAATCTCCGCCGTCGAGGACGTAGTGTCCCACGAGACCGTAGAGAAACGCTGCCACCTCATCGCGCAACTAGAAGGATTCTAGGCTAATACTCGAGGAGTTGCGCCGTCTCAAACCACGGTGCCTGGTACGAGATCTATCTCGACGAGCTCGGCGCCGACCTTCCACCGCTCAAGCTTCATTCTCCGGCTGTCTTGGCTCGGGAAATGGGTCGAACTGTGTTTTGCGCCTGGCTTATTCCGTGTGATCATGGGGTTCAGTTGGTGCCCAACCCGACGTACCTTTTGGAGGGGGAGGGCGTCGGGTTGTGTATTCCGTACTCACCGTCCCGCGTGCGAGCAAAACTCACTCTCTGCCCCGGTTCTCTCGTAGATAACAACATGTGATACAAAAATCGCTCACTTTCGGCATATGAAGGGGTTGATCCAAGTGCTACAATTCTGTTTGTTAGTTGGCTGGGCTCGTCGGTTTTACCCCCCTCCCTGGCAGCCCGGCCTTCTGAGAACCTCCGTAGCTCTCAGCTAGCCTCGGCCAAACTCTTGAGGACCACGAGGTTCTTGACGATGATGTGGCGCTCCTTGAGCTTAACCGCTCCACCCTCCTCGAGCTTGCGGAAGGCGCGGGTAACCGCCACCCGCTTGCAGCCTATCATCGAGGCTAGCTGCTCGTGGGTGTAGTGGGTGGGGATGCGGTAGCTCTCGCTGCTCACGGCTCCCTCAGAGTCCACAAGCGTTAGGATCAGGGTGGCAAGCCGCGCAGGCACGTCCTTGCCGATGATGGCTGCGTAGCGAGCCTCAGAGGCGTGCAGCTTCTCTGCTAGTTCGCGCACCAGCCTCAGGCCCACCTCGGGTTTCTTCATGATCAAATCCTCCAGCTCCTCGCGCCTGAGGGAGACCACCGTTGAGGGAACCAGCGCCCTCACGTAGACACCTTGCAGGCTCTGGCCTGTAAGAGCCATCTCCCCGAAGACGTTGCCGTCCTCGACCACAGATAGTGTGATCTCCTCCCCCCTCGGTGCAGTTCGTAGAGCTGCACCCGACCCTTCTTGAGGATGAACAGCCTCTCGGTTGAGTCCTGAGGGGCGTAGAGGACGTCTCCCTGCGCGAGGAAGGTGTCCGGGGTCCTCTTGGCCAAGTCCTCCATCTCCTCTTCAGAGAGAGGACCGAGGATATCGACCATCGAAAGCAGGCGTATCTGTTCTTGTAAGGACATGGGCATAAGGTGGCGTTCCTTCCCTCTCTACAGAGACGCACTTGATTGCCATCCTCTAGAGGAGAAGGAGTCGGCCTGGGTCCGCAAAAAGTGGTTGGTGTATGGTCCTCATCCTACCACTTTTTGTATCAGGCGATACTACAGAGGGCGAATCGAAAGCCCGGCGCCCACACTCGGGGTGAGAGGACCTTGATGATGGTCCTCCGCGGGGAAAGGGAAAGGAGGAGTCGAGCTAGCGGGTTGGTGCGTTCGTACCGCACATACTCTGGTTCTAAACGTCGCTGTATTGCAGGATACGGTAACCTAGCGCGGGGCGTGGGTAAATAAGCATGTTCTCCTGGGAAAGGGAAAGGAGAGGGCCGCGGTCCTAGACGATCATGGCAGCCCCCTGAGGAGAGGCCCACATGCGTTCCGAGGATGCGCTTATCGGCAAGCGGGTGAGAGTGCGCGTAGGCGCCCGTCTATGGCCAACCCTGCCGCCTTCGGTAGGCACGATCAAGAAAAGGTGGGGAGACCCCAGCTACACTGCGCTGGACGTGCTGCTCGACGATGGCACTCAGCAGTTGTTCTGGCACCACGAGTTGGAGGAGATAGCCGAAAGAGCCTAGTCCGGAAGCGACGCCCAGAGAACGCTGAGAGCAGTCCCTTCCGTAGGAGAAGAACGTGCAACAAGGTCAAACCGTCGCAGAGATGGCAGAGGAAGTCCTTGTGCGCCAGACGAAGGCCCTGGCGCACAGGAGCGGGCACTCCTTAGAAGATGCACGCCAAGCCATCGCCGATACCGAAGCCGGGCGACAACTTAGGGATTTGGCAAACGGTGCGCATCGCCAGGAGAAGGCTCAGGCCTGGCAGGCAAGTGTGTTTTGGGATCGCGCCGAGGAACGAATGATGCACCTCTTTGCTTCGGAGGCTCTCTCGCGCTTTGCAGCCGAACGCGACTACTCGTGGCTAGAGAGCTACATGGAGCGGTTGGAAGGCAAGGAGGAGCGCGCGCACTACTAGGCGCTTGTGGAGTAGAAAGTGTAGGAAAGGGAGCGCCAGGAGCATGACACCTGAACAAGCGCGACCCCGCGCGCGGGTGAGGGTCATTGAACACCACAGGGTTAGTGAGAGACGAGGCCTTATGGGTACGGTCCTGGCCCGTTACGGGGGAGAGCAGTACATCGCCGTAGACGTGCGCCTGGCCGACGGCGAGTGTAGGCTGTTCTGGCCAAGGGACCTGGAGGAGATCTCCCCCCCGCAGGCTTGGTGGCGCTTCTTGCTCGGCGAGCTTGCCGATAAGGTATGCCGGATTTTCTGATGTCCTCATTACGAGCAACTATCATTCCACAGGAGGTTGCCTGATTGTGCACTAAGTGATGCTGTAGGGCACCTTCCACGCACTCCGGTGAATAAGGACAAGAGAAAGGGCCGAGGCTGCTACGCCCCGGCCCTCACAACTCTAGCCGCTTCGTGCCTCCCTTAGGGGAACGAGCGAATCCAGGTTAATACCCGTGGCAGGTCCACCCGCTGGTAGTAGTGGCGGTCCCCTGCACACCCCGTTACCGAACGAGGTAAGGCCCGCTATGGTCTGCTGGTCGCCAACGAACAGCGGCCCCCCGAATCTCCGTAACAGGAAGCTTCTCCCTTGCCCTTTATTAGGCTTACGCCCGTGGTCTTGACGAACATCTCGCCTACTTCGGGGTCATTTGTGTTGAGGAGCCTGACGGTTGCACTGTAGCGGTCGTCCGGATAGACCAGCTGCGGGGGCGGTTCGCCGTCGATTCTTTCGTATCCGTTGGCGCCGTAGCCCACGGTGGTGAGGCGTTGGCCCTCCTTGAGGGTATCGACCAGACCCGCCTTCGGCAGAGTCCCGTAGGTGGCCATCCTGACCGGCTTGTCAAGCACGACCACCCCGGCGTCGTAGCGGGGATATCCAACGACCTGCCTGACGATAGGAGTGGGCACACATCCTTCTTTAGGCGGGAAGCAAGCTTTCGGGTGGAGGTAGGGGGTTCCCTTTACAAGTTTGGAAGCTCCCGGCTTGTAGGTTGGATCGAAAGAGACGTAGGATGGCAGGTCCTCTCTTATCAGGGGTTCCGTGCAATGGCCTGCGGTAAGGAAGACTTTGGGAGAGATGAGGGTGCCCGAGCAAAAGGGGCGAAGTTTCCCCCTAACTTCGTCACGTAGGCTCCCACGTAGGGATGGGCGTTGGGGCCCCTGTCAGGCTCGCCGTTTATGATGGCCTGCGCCACCCCGCCAGCCATCAGGCTGGCTAGAGCCATCGTCGCCACCACAAGCACTACTCGTCTCATGCCTTCTCCTCTCCTTCCCTTACACGCTCCCCGCAGGAGCGTTTGCACCCTGCGTTTGCCTCCGCATTCTCTTTCCCGGACACGGTTTTCCTTTTGTCACTCTGTTCTCTCTTCGGCGCGTTGCGGAGGTTCTGGGGAGAAGGCGCGGTGGCCGGTTATGGCCTGGCCCACTATGAGGGTGTTGACGTCGTTCGTGCCCTCATAGGTGTAGACGCCCTCGATGTCTGCCATATGCTCCATCACGCGGTAGTCGAGCAGGATGCCGTTGCCCCCGAGGACTTCGCGCGCCGTGGCCGCAATGCGGCGCGCCTTGGCGACATTGTTCATCTTGAACATCGAGACCGTCGCAGGATCGAGCCCTCCAGCGTCCTTCAGACGTCCGACGTGGATGGAGAGGAGCTGGCTGAGTGAGATCTCATTTACCATCTCGACGAGCTTCTGCTGGACGAGCTGGAACGAAGCTATGGGCCGCCCGAACTGCTCTCGCTCCCCGGCGTAGGCCAGGGCCGTCTCGTAACAGTCAGCAGCCTGCCCCAATCCATCCCACCCCACGCCGTAGCGTGAGTGCGTGAGGATCGACAGGGTGGAGCCAAGACCCCTGGCTTTCGGCAACCTGGCGTCTTCGGGTACGTGGCAGTCTTCGAGCGTAATGTGCGTCTGCCAGGCGGCACGCTGGGAGGCCTTGCGGGAGAGGACGTCGGCCCGGAAGCCTGGATTATCGGTCTCGACGAGGAAACCGGAGATCTTACCGCTATCGGTCCTGGCCCAGATCACGGCCACGTCCGAGAATGAGGCGTTGCCGATCCACTTCTTCTCCCCGCTGAGTGCGTAGCCGCCGTCCTTCTCTACGGCCGTCGTGCTCAGGGAGCCGGGATCGCTCCCGGCCTCTGGTTCTGTCAGGCCGAAGCATCCGATCTTCTCGCACTTCGCCATGGGCGGCAGCCAGCGCCGCTTCTGCTCCTCGGATCCCAACTCGTGTATGGCCGTCATCGCGAGCCCGCTCTGGACATGCAAAAACGTAGCCAGGCTCCCCGACCCGCGCGCCAGCTCGGCTATCGCGAGGCCATAGGCCACGTTGTTCCAGCCGGCGCAACCATACTCCCCAGGGAGAGTGCCGCCAACGAGGCCGAGCTCCCCAAGGCCAGGTAGGAGCCCGAAAGGGAACTGTGCCCTGTCCCAGTAGTCTGCCGCAACCGGTATAACCTCGCGGTCAACGAACTCGCGGACCCGATCCCTGACCCTCTTCTCCTCGTCCGAGAGCAGACTGCCCGCGTTTATGAGGTCAACAGGCCGTTTCTCCCGCTGCGTTTGCTCTGACGTAATAGTCATGTCCTCAGGTTCTCCTCTGCGCTCCGACTCCGGACGCCACCCTGCGCCCCCTCGGAGAGAGCATAGGTTCTGGCTACAATAAGGTCAATCTATAGGTGATGGTTTTCACGCCAGCAGCTTGCCCATCATACCCAGTCCTCTACAATAACTTCATATTGCATCTAAGTGCAGAATGAAGCTATCGTTATAGAGGGATGTGCTGGTCCGATGCAGGATCGGGGCGAGTGGTCACTTTCCTCAGGCCCCGCGGGTCCCGCAGGCAGGAGTGCGGGCATGGCGCCAACATACAGCGGGCGAAGCCACTGGCCGGGGTGTGGGGTTGGATCAGGGAGGTTTGACGGTCCGTCGGCCGCTTGTCGAGGCGGGCGTGGGACAGCATCTTCTGAACCCTCTTGCGGGCCGCTTTTGGGATCACCGGCATAGTGGGTAGAATAGTGAGACCGAATACAGACCGGTGGCGCTGGCCGCCGGGTGAATCTCTCCGAGGAGGAACACTAGATGAGCGAAGGTAACATCCCCAACCGCGGTTTCGATGCTCCGTCCCAGATGGCGCCGTTCGACGTGTGGGCGGAGTGGATGCAGGCGAACATGGGACCTATGACAGCGACGCCGGGCACAAGCGTACCCTGGCTCATGATGCCGGGTGTGAGGACAGGAGAGGAGACCGCGGAGTTGCCCGAGGGGGCCGTGCGGAACGACCCCTTGCTCTCTACCGTCGAGAAGCTGTGGGACGCCAACCCTATGCAGAGCGTTTTGCCCATTGACTGGATGGAGATCACACGTTCCCTCCAGACCCTCTGGGCGCGCGAGATGTCCGACCCGGCGCGCGCCATGGAGCGGGCTACGGACTTCAACGCCAAGCTGTTCGGCGCCACGATGAAGAGTTGGCAGGAGGCCACATACCGTCTCTGGGGCCTGCAGACATCGCAGGATGACGAAGAGAACCGCCCCGACAAGCGGTTCTCGGCGCCTGACTGGGAGCAGAATCCATACTACGAGACACTCAAGGAGTCTTACCTGCTCGCCTCGGAGTACCTGCTCGAGGAGGCGGAAAGGACCGATGGTGAGGACACCGCCGAGAAGCGGCGACTCAAGTTCCACCTCAAACAGTTCGTTGACGCCATGGCCCCGGTCAACTATCTGCTTACCAATCCCGCGGCCCTAAAGCGGGCCTTCGAGACGGGGGGAGCCAGCCTCGCCGAGGGTGCCCGCAACCTGCTCGCGGACTTGCAGGAAGGCCGCATGAGCATGACCGATGCCAACGCCTTCCAGCCGGGAGAGAACCTGGCCATCACACCGGGCAAGGTCGTCTACCGCAACGAGCTCATAGAGTTGATCCAGTACGAGCCGACCACGGACAAGGTTCACGAGACGCCTGTGATGTTCATACCGCCCTGGATCAACAAGTACTACATCCTCGACCTGCAGCCGAAGAACAGCTTTGTCAAGTACCTGGTCGACCAGGGCTACACGGTGTTCATGATCTCCTGGAAGAACCCTGATGCCTCGATGGAAGACACTCAGTTCGAGGAATACATGACCAAGGGGCCGCTCGCTGCGGCTGAGGTCGTAAGGGACATTACCGGTTCCGAGAAGGTCAACCCTGTCGGCTACTGCGTAGGGGGGACACTGCTCGCGATCGCCCTCTCCTGGCTCGCCGCCGGCGAAGACGAGAACCCCTTCGGCCCGCCGACCTTCATGGTCGCGCTGCACGATTTTACGGAGGTGGGGGAGACCGGGGTCTTCATAGACGAGCCGCAGATAGAGTTCATGGAACAGCAGATGCTCGAGCGCGGGTATCTAGATAACCGCAAGATGGCCAACATGTTCAATTTGCTCCGTTCCAACGATCTGATCTGGTCGAACGTCGTCAACAACTACCTCCTCGGCCAGAAGCCTCCTGCCTTCGACCTCCTGTACTGGAACTCGGACGGCACGCGTATGGCCCGCGACGCCCACAGCTTCTACCTGCGCAACACCTATCTCGAGAACAACCTCATAGAGCCTGGCAAGGTAGAGATAAAGGGCCGTCCCATAGACCTCTCCAGGATCGATGGCGACATCTACGCCGTAGGGGCCGAGAAGGACCACATCGTCCCCTGGGCCTCGGCGTGGAAGATCTCCAGGCTCGCCAATGGCACCACCCGCTTTACCCTCGCCAACTCAGGCCACATAGCGGGCATGATCAACCCTCCATCCAAGGGCAAGGGCCGCTACTGGGCGACCGAGAACGGCGGTGCCTTCGATACCTCCGCAGCCTGGCGCGAACAGGCCAGGGAGCACGAAGGCTCCTGGTGGGAAGACTGGAGCAGGTGGCTCGATGACCACTCAGGAGGGCAAGTAGACCCACCGGAGATGGGCAGCGAAACCTACCCGCCGATAGATGACGCCCCAGGTACATACGTGAAGGAAAAATAGGCTACTCATCGGTTTCAGGCATCAGCAAGCGCTGACAGGCGCGGATAGAGGAAGGGCTTGCCCTTCCTCTATCCGCCAGAGCGGGTGCTAAGCCAGTCGCTTACTTTGGGCCAGAGGCCCTTTTTGGCGCCGCGGCCCGTCATGAGGCCGACGTGGCCGGCGTCGAGGACGAAGAACTCCTTGTCCTCGCTGCTGACGAGGTTCATCGTGGCCTCGGCCTGCGGAAGCGTGCAAATGTGATCCTTCTTGCCGGCGATGTTGAGGAGCGGGACACTTATGTCCGAGAGGTCGACGCGGCGGCCCCGGAGGACTATCTCGCCCTTGGCAAGCTTGTTCTGCTGGTAGAAATCGGTGATCCACTGCCTGAACGTCGCTCCAGGGAAGGGAGGCCCGTCGTTGACCCACTTGTTCATCGCGAGCCAGGTCTCCATCGGCTTTTCCTCGAAGATGCGCTCCCACATGTTGACGTAGGTGCCGACGTAGTTGGTTACGGGTTTTAGCATCCTGTTGCCCGTGTCGATAAGATCGCCTGGGATGTTGCCGAAGGCGTCGGCGAGCAGACCAGGGTTCATGTACTTCTCGCTCGTAAACAGGCTGTAGAGCCCCATCTCGCCCTCGGGGAACTCCATAGGGGCGGTCATGAGGATGAGGTTCCTGAGGTGCTCGGGGAAGAGTGAGGCGTACATGGCGCTCATCGTGCCGCCCATGCAGTAGCCCAGCATGGTGAACTCCTCGGAGTGCGAGTGCTTGAGGACTTTCTTGACCGCCCTCGGCAGGTAGTCCAGGACGTAGTTCTCGAAGGTGAGGTCCTTGTCCTCGTCGCCAGGGATGCCCCAGTCGAGCATGTAAACGTCGAATCCCTCGCCGATCAGGTACTCGACAAAGCTATTGCCTGGCATGAGGTCGAGGATGTAGGGCCTGTTGATGAGGGCGTAGACCATGAGTATGGGGACGGGATGTTTCTTCTCCGCATTGGGAGCGTAGTGGTAGAGCTTCGCCTTGTTCTTGGTCCAGACCGTCTCCTTGGGAGTCTGGCCCGTGTCGGCCTGGGCACCCTCGACGACGATCTTCATCCCCCGGCTGTACTTGTCGAAGAAGTTCTCTACGTCAGCGGGTATTTCGGCGTCGCCCGAAGTAGGAACCGCGCCGTAGTTGGCCGTCTCGGTCATCTAGCTCTCTCCCTTCTTGCGCACGTCCTCGACGGTGACCTGGCCTTCGGCCCCGGTCCCGACCACCTCCCCAAGGTTGACGCCCAGCTCGCGTGCCTTGCGCCTTGCCGCGTCCGTGGCCCTGATCTCGACCGCCGACCCATTGGTCTCGGCCACCTGCGTGCCGCCGTCCTTGGCACCGCCCTCCAGCGCGGCGAGCAGCCGGTCGAGCTTGTCCTCGACCCGCCCGAGCCGCGTCTCGAGCTCCTTGACGGACTCACTCGTAGCAGGCTCGGCATAACCGTACTCGAAGTCTTCGAGCACCTCCTCGATGCGGTCTACCTTCTCCTCCAGGTTGACGACGAGGCCGGCGATCCTGGAGATGTCGGAGCGGACGGGGAGCTGGAGGTTCTTGAGGTAGTCCTCGGAGTTGCGCTTGAACACTGTGTAGAAGCTGGCATAGCTCTGGAGGAAGCGGCTCGAAGGCTCGAGGAACTCCTCGCGCTCGATCACGTCCCCGACAAAGTCCGAGAATGGGCCGCTCGTTGCGTTGTACCATTGGGCCGCGAGCTGCAGGGGATCATTCGGCGGAGCGCCTCCGGCCACCAGGTTGGTGCGCGCCTCATCGAGCATCTGCATCCAGCGAGGCAGGATCTCCATCGCGTTCTGGCCCATCTCGGCGCTCTTCTGCCAGGAGTCCGTGGTCAGCTCGAACCACCGCTGCCAGAGGTCATTTACCCCAGGGTTGCCAGCGACAGGCTCGGGGACAGCCCCGATCATCCGCTCCTGCATCTCTCGCACACCTTCGAACCACCTGCGGTATGCGCCGTAGGGGTCGACCTGCCCCCCTGGCCCATCTCCGACCACATCATGCTCCCCGACTCCATCCACTGGCGCCAGAGCTCGGCAGGGTCCATGCCGGACACGGCTCCTCTCTCCTCCATCAACCCAAAACCTCCTCGTCATTCCACGAAACAATGCCCATTGCCAGCACCCACCTCGCTCTCAGCGGTGCCGACCTGCAGATTATACAAGCAAATGAAACTTATGTGTTAACAGCATATACTGAGGCATTTCACCGCGGCATTCAGCACTTCAGTGTTTCCGGCTGAAGGTTTCGTCTGGTAGCCTGGTACCCATATCCTTGAATTGCTGACTGCGGACAGCCGCAGGCAGGGGCGGGCTGAAATCTAAAGCCTTATTTCAAGAAGACAATCGATCCCCGCATCCGGAGAAGTGACCCCCAGTTCGATAGCCCGCACCGCCGCCTGGGTGCGATCCGAGACCCCGAGTTTGCGGATTATGTGCTCCGCGTGCACCTTGGCCGTACCCTTGCTTATGGTCAGTGTCTGCGCGATCTGCTGATTGGTCTGCCCGGTAGTCAGGAGCCCGAGGACTTCCGTCTCGCGGGGCGTAAGCGCGTCGTCCGTAGGCTCATGGCGCTGTGACGGAACACGACGATATAGGTTGCGATGTTTCTCTTTGGCCAACTGCCTGAGGAGTCGCGTGGCCAGTTCCTGGTTGAGTGGAGACTCGCCGTCTAGAGTTCTGCGGACCGCGTTGATCAGGCGGTCAGCAGGAGCGTCTTTGAGTATGTATCCGGCGGCGCCGGCAGCAATCGCTTCGAGCAGATAGTCGGGGTTCTCGTGCATGGTCACCATGAGTACGCTTACGCTGGGCTGCTCGCCTTTGATGCGGCGGGTCGCCGTGATGCCGTCCATCTCGGGCATGCGGACGTCCATAAGTACGAGATCCGGCGCCAGACGCCGGCAGATTTCGATGGCCTCCAGGCCGGTCGACGCTTCGCCGACCACCTCCAGTCCGGGCTCGTCGCTGATCAAGCTACGGAATCCTCTCCTGAGAAGATGGTGATCGTCAGCGAGGACGAGCCGCTTTATTTCATTCTGCATCGCCGGGGCCCTCCGTATTCTCTGGCAGTTCGACCTCCGCCGTTACCGTCGTACCGGAGGTCTGTCTCGTAGAGTGCGAGCACAGCGTTCAGGCTGCGTCTCAGCGCTTCTTCGACCTCCCTTCACGTGCGTGTAGCGGTTCGCAGGTTTGCCACTCGTTGCACTCACGACACCATTTTGCGGCTTCGTGAGACCTTTTGCCTACCCCAAATGCAGTATTTTGCAATTTTTATTACCCTCTGCGGTGGTCCGGAGGTGTCGGATCACACCTCGCCAGACCAGCCCTCCCTGGCGTTTACCGCTTTGCTCTTGCTCGGTTCGGTATTCCTACCTCTATGTTCCCAGCATGCGAGAGTATCTCATTCACGCGCAAGCGGGATTCCACGACGAGGAGGAGGGCGGTAGGCAATGGCGGGATCCGTCGTACCTTTGGCGATCACCCGGACTTGGGAAAAGCCCTATAGATAAGATACCCGCCAAAGGCTGAGGCCCGCTCATCGAGCGGGCCTCAGCGTCTTCGTACCTCCTAGTATTGGGTGTTCGCGAGGCCCCGGCTCCAGCGGGCCGGGACCTGACGAACACGTTTGGCTATGGCTGAGTGTTGCCGTTGTCGATCGTGAGGTTAGACTCCTCGACGCAGCTGGTCGCGTCTGGGTGGTTCGGGTCGTCGTGGTAGCTAACTTTCCAGTGGTACTCTCCTGCTGTGTCCTCCTCGATAGTGTAGGGGTCGTCATGGTTCGCACCCGCTGGGTCTCCGTTGGTGGTGCTCACGCTGCCACTGGCTGGGAGAGCGACGTTCCTCTCAAAGTAAACCGGATCGCCGGTGCAATCCGCGCCCTGGTAGAGCTCGAAGTCGACCTGTCCGTCGAACGTTCCGCTTCCGGTGCCTGTGATGGTCGCCGTGTCCTGCGGAGTGAAGCTCTGCTCCGTGCTGATGTTCGTTGTTTGCTTGAGGTTGGTGAAAGTACAGGTGACCGTCTCACCAGGAGAGTCGATGTTACCAACGGTGCTGTTGCTGTCGTCACAATTCGCGCTGGTCTGCTCCCAAGCGGCCGGAACGGTCTCTGCTGCGACGTAGTTATTGCCGGGCTTGACGGGGCCGCTGTCGTGCTTGGGATCCTGGTCGGCAAGCTGGAAGGTCTGGTTGAGGCCAGATGGCCCGCCCTTGAGCGTGAAGTCGAACTTCTGCGGATCGTTAGCTGGGTTCGTTACCTTGTCGATCAGGATCTTGCCCCGCTTGGTGTTCGTGTACGTGCAGTCCAGGACGTCGGACGCAGAGTCGATGTTGAAGGTCACGGTGCCGTTCGGCACGCTGATGGTGGGTGTCACGCCCGAGCTCGGGTGCCCGGCGACGTTACAGTCGATGCTCTGCAGGTCCCAACCTGTCGGGATGACATCCTCGTCCACCGTGTAGCCGGTGCCTTGCAGCACGCTGGAGTACGATTTGCTGCCGTCATCCTGCAACGTGAACGTGTTCGCGCTCGAGGGTTGCGTCGGGAACGCCTTCGTAAAGCCGAAGTTTGTCGTGTTGGGGTCTTCCTCCGGGCTCGTCTCCTTGCGGATGATCACCGTGGCGCAATTGTTGAGGTTCACATTCGCCGGGGCGATGAAGTCCTTGAGCGCCGCGGTGAACGAGTCAGACGAGCGGCTCTTCAGGTAGGCGCTACCGAAGGAGGCGCAGTTTCCGCTACCGCCGGTAAGGGCGTCGAAGTCGATCTGCGCCTCGCCGAATGTGCGTGGCGAGATGAGCCCCAGACCGTCGGACTCCGCGGCCTGGATGGCCGAGGTGTTGATCGAGCCGGCGGCGTCACCAGCAGCTGTCAGGTCCGTCTTCGTACCCCAGCAGGGCACCGAGTTCGACGCTTGACATTGTGAGGCGGAGCCCGACGTGACCCAGCGGGAGAGGAACAGTTGCGGGTTCGTCCCGCCCTGCGCCAGGTCGTACTGGATCAGGAGGTCGCCCGCCGTACGGACCGGCGTCACGCCGTTGCCCGAGAGGGTACTGGACTGGTTAAACTCGAAGTCCATGTTGGTCGTGCCGCTTGGCTCCTGCACCCGGTGCCAGAACAGGTTCAGGAAGCGGGCGCCGGAAGGCGTGGTCTCGAGGTAGACGCCGAAGTTGAGCAGGTCGCTCTTGTTCGGCGGGATGCTGCCACTCACCACAGTCGGTACGGCCGTGTCCTCCTTGGTGCCCTGGCCGAACGAGTCGTCACCGGAGCCTGATGCCTTGTCCGCCTTGCGGGTCTCGTTGACGCTCACCCAGTCAATCGATGGCGCTGCGTTATCGACCTTGAGGTTCGCGTTGGTGTCGATCTCGAAGTTACTGCCCGTCAGGGCGAACGCGGCCTGAATGCCAACTAGCAGCACCGTCGCTACAGCGATAGCTCCCACGAGTGCGACGATCGCCCAGGTTGTGGGCGATCGTCGCTCAATCAGCGCGCTAAATCGCCCCATTAGTCCTCCTAAGGGAGGTACATCTACACTTCATGCTGGTTCTCCTTTCCCTCGGGTATCCGAGAACTTTCCTCACTTCTCTTTCCAGACTCTCCGCTAATTCACTGATGCTCGTCTCTAATCCCGCCTTTCTGTCTTCTGACCTCCGCAAATAAAAACCGGCCGCCTCATCAATGAGGTAGCCGGTTGCGCCATTGGCTCCACCCGCTCCGGGCGCCCACATTTTCTAGAGGGGTTTCTCAGCCTCTACCGCTATACGGCCAGCAAACTACTGGCCTTGTAATGTGAACTCTAGAGTCAGAAGCGCCCGGACGCGTCTGCCGTTCGGCATATCTTGTGGCCGACTTGTATGCCACCCGGCATACAGCAAATGGGCTAGAGTGCTGGCAACAGGTTTCTGGTATCAGGATTCTCTGGGAACAGAGCTGGTGGACAGCAGGTATGGGTTCCACCTTGATGTCTGACTGATCCGAAGGGTGCTGCGGACATCTACGGGTTATGTTCGCCCACGCCGTACGTGTATTCGCCGAAACGAGCGGGTACCTAATGCTCGGGCACGGCTCACGGGAAAAGGAGGCTACCGCCATGCGACCAACAACAACGAGACCATCTTCACTATGGAAGCCACGCCTCTGAAGTACGGCCCAGGCGCCTCGGAAGAGGCTGGCTGGGAGCTGAAACGGATGGGCGTCGGGCGGGTGATGCTCGTCTCCGACCCGGGCGTCGTCAAGGCGAACATAACGGATCGCATCGTGGAGTCGATCGAGGCGGAAGGCATAGAGGTAGAGGTTTGGGACCGCTCGCGCGTCGAGCCGACGGACGAATCATTCCAGGCCGCTGCAGACTTCGCCGTCGAAGGAGACTTCGAAGGGTTCGTCGGCGTAGGCGGCGGCTCGAGCATCGACACGGCCAAGGTCTCCAGCCTCATAGCGACGCACGGGGGTGAGATCATCGACTATGTCAACGCTCCTGTCGGCGGAGGCAAGAAGCCGCCCGGTCCCCTGAAGCCACTTCTCGCCATCCCCACGACCGCGGGCACGGGCGCGGAGGCGACGACGGTCGCGATCCTGGACATCCCCGAACAGAGGGTGAAGAGCGGCATCTCGCACCAGTACCTCCGCCCCGACCGCGGCGTCGTCGACCCCCTGCTCACGCTGAGCATGCCGCCGGAGGTAACCTCTTCCTGCGGCCTCGACGTAGTCTGCCACGCCGCCGAGTCCTACATCTCCAAACCTTACGACGCCCGCCCGAAACCGGAGAGCCCCGACGACAGGCCGCCCTACCAAGGGGCTAACCCGATAGCGGACATGTGGAGCGCGAGGGCGTTGGAGTACGGCGGCAAGTACCTCAGGCGCGCCGTCGAGAACGGCGAAGACGTCGAAGCCCGCGGGGCGATGATGCTCGGGGCCTCACTCGCCGGCGTTGGCTTCGGCTCGGCGGGAGTCCATATCCCTCACGCCTGCGCCTACCCAATAGCAGGCCTCAAACACGAGTGGCAGCCGCCAGGGTATCCTGAGGACCATCCCTTTGTGCCGCACGGCTGGTCAGTTATCGTCACCGCACCGGCAGCCTTCCGGTTCACGTACGAGGCCGACCCCGAAAGGCACCACAGGGTCGCCGAGTTGCTCGCCGGCGAGAAGGTAGAGAGGGCCGACGAGAACACGCTGCCTGGGGTCTTGATCCGGCTGATGAGAGATGTAGGTGCTCCGAAAGGCGTGCGCGAGCTCGGCTACAGCGAAGACGACATAGAAGACCTTGTGGAAGGCGCGATGAAACAGCAGCGGCTTCTCGTAGGGGCCCCCCGAGAGGTGAGCGAGGAAGACCTGGCCAGCATCATCCGCGAGTCGATGGAGAACTGGTAGCGAATGGAGGAGCGAGGCACTTACGAAGGATGGCCGCGTGCGGCCGCTGTCATCGGGGCGGGCACGATGGGGTTAGGTGTCGCCGAGTGCTTTGCCGCGGCCGGTATCAGGGTGCTCCTCACAGACGCAACCCCCGAGCTTACAAGGGAGGCGAAGAGTCGGCTGGTACATCGGGCAAGGGGGCACGCCGATGCTGGGCTGGTGGCTGAGGGTGTCGTCGGAAGGATCGAGGCCGTGGAGACCGCGGACGATGTGGCTGGCACCGTGGGAGACGTTGGCCTCGTCTTCGAGGCCGTGCCCGAAGACGTCGGGTTGAAGCAGGAGATCCTGGGGGCTTGTTCGGCGGCGGCTCCGCAAGATGCTGTTATCGTCTCCAACACCTCTTCCTTGCCGATCAACGACCTCTCGGAGTTCGTCGGGAGGCCAGGGCGCTTCTGCGGTATGCACTGGTTCAACCCTCCGGAGTGGACGCCGGGCGTCGAGGTAATACCGGCCGCCGCGACTGCCCCGGAGGTCGTCGGGCTGCTGGTCGAGTTTTTGCGCGGGATCGGGAAGCGTCCAGCCGTCGTCGGTGATGGGCCTGGCTTTGTGGCGAACCGTATCCAGAACGCCCTGTTTCTGGAGGCTGTAAGGTGCGTGGAGGAGGGGCTCGCCTCCCCGCAGGAGGTTGACGAGGTGGTGCGCAGTTGCTTTGGGTTCCGTCTACCCTTCTTCGGACCGTTCCAGATCTCCGACATGGCCGGCTTGGACGTGTACGAGAACGTGCTCGACGTCCTCCGAGACGGCCTCGGCGAGCGTTTCGAGGCACCCCAGTCGCTGCGGAAGCTGGTCGAAGAGGGGCGCACGGGCACCAAGAGCGGTGCCGGGTTCCTGCAGTACACGGACGAGGAGCGGGAACGGTTGCTCCTCGAGCGCGACCGGCGCTACGCAGCGCTAAACGAGCTGCTAGAGGATCTGCCACCCGTCGATGCGGGATGAGGACACCCCATGATAGATGCCAGTATCCTGGTAGTCGGGGCCGGTGCCATCGGCGGCGTGACGGCGGCGAAGATGAAAGGCGGGGTGCGACGCGTAAGCGTCCTCGACGCCGACCAAGAGCACGTCGGGATGATGCGGGACCCTGGCCTCCTGCTCGACGAACTGGGCGAGGAGCGTCGCGTGCGGCTCGACGCCCACGCCGACCCCTCTGGCCTCGAAGACCCTTTCGACTTCGCCCTCGTAACCCTCAAGGCGCCCCACCTCGAAGCCGCCCTTGGTCCCATCGTGGATCACGGCCTGGCAAAGACGTTCGTCTCTCTAGGCAACGGGCTCGTACAGGACCGCATAGCCGGGATCGTCGGCACAGAGAACCTCGTCGTCGGGACGGTAGAGTGGGGGGCTACGAACCTTGGAGCTGGTCATCTCGCGCAGACCACCATGGCGCCGTTCGTGATCGGGGAGCCAGAAGGCGGGACGAAGGACAGGACTCGCCTCCTCGCAGAGGCGCTAGGAACGGTGGCCGACGTGCGTATCACCGAGAACATCAGCGGCCAGGTCTGGTCGAAGCTACTCGTCAACAGCGCCTTCTCCGGCCTCGGCGCCGTCTCGGGCCTGCTATATAGAGAGGTCGTCGCTGATCCCGCAGGCAAAGAGGCCGCGCTCGCCGTCTGGCGCGAGGGCTACGACGTCGGGATGGCCCAGGAGATCACACTCGATGAGGTCCTCGGCGTCCCCGCGGATTCGCTCGTCATACGAGGCCCCGAAGACCGCCAGAGGGCCGACGAAGCCCTCGAAGTGGCGATGGGCTACGCAGGGGCCACGAAGGCTTCTATGCTCCAGGACCTCGAAAGGGGCGCGAAGACCGAGGTCGACGTCATAAACGGCGGCGTAGTAGAGCGGGGGCGGGAGTACGGCGTCGAGACCCCGCTCAACGAGCGGGTCGTCGAACTGATGCACGCGATGGAGCGGGGCGAGCGGCGTCCGGGGCGTGACGTCTTCGAGGAGTTGACAGAGCTGAAGAAGGCGGCAGCAGCCCGCCGTGGCTGACAAGCGAAGGCGAAGCAGGCGTGCTGACGGGCTGAAATGCCCTCAATCCTCGGCGGCGATGATACCTTCGGCGACCTCGGCCAGGTCCGCCCCGATCACGTCCGGCTCCTCGACGAGCGGGTCGAAGGGCTGTCTGGCGACGAAGGCGGCGGCGCACCCTGCGCGCAAGGCGCCTGCCACGTCCCAGGCGTGGGCCGCGACGAGGCGTAGCTCGCGATCCGGGATCTGTAGCGATCGTGCAGCCATCCTGTATGGGGCGGGAGCGGGCTTGAGGCGTTTCGCGGTGTCGGCCGAAAGGATCTGCTCGAACCTGTCGGTGAGCCCGGCGTTCTCAATCTGGGCCTCGGCGACCTCCTGCGTAGAGTTGGTCAGGGTGGCGAGCCTGAAACCAGCCTCGCGCAGACGGTCCAGGCTTTCAGGCACTTCGGGGTGCGGCGGCAGGTTGCGCAGTCCGGTCAGGATCTCCCGCCTGTCCTCATCCGAGACCTCAACACCCTGACGCTCTTCCGTCATCCTGAGGGCGGCCGCGGCGGCCTCGCCGAACGTCACATAGGCGTCCGTCATGGTGGCTACGAAGGCCGACTGAAGCATCTGGTTGAACCACAACTTCCGCACGGCAGCGTCACCAAAGACCCGCTCGAAGAGCGGATCGAGGGCCGCGAGGTCAAGCAGAGTCTCGTTCACATCGAAGACACAAACTCTCTTCACATGTATCCCTTCTCTGAAACGATAAGCGAAGGTCAACACCTCTGCAAATCGCGCATCGAGCTACAAGCGATAAACCAAAACAAAAAGCTGAAATGCTGAAGCTGCTGACAAGCGGTTCTAGAACGCTACTTCGGCGCGGCCCTTGAGACCGAACGCCTCGCGAGCTTCGTCAGGGGTGGCCGGCTCTCGGTCGAACATCTCCCCGAGGGCTACGGCCTTCTCGACCAGCTCGGCGTTTGTGTCCGCGCGTTTTTCGCGGCTGAGGCGGAGGTTGTCTTCCAGGCCCACCCTGACGTGGCCGCCGAGCATCAGGCACATCGCGGCGAGGTGATACTCGGCGGGGTAGCCGACGCCGGCCGCGGACCACGTGTAGTCCTCCCCGAAGAGCTCCGTCGCCGTGCGGCGCATGTGCATCAACTGCTCGATGGTGGCGGCGTTCGCGCCCATTACGCCGAGGACGAACTGGATGTGGACCGGGGTGTCGAGAAGGTCCCTGCCGAGCAGATACTTTATGTTGTAGAGGTGCCCGACGTCGTAGGCTTCGAGCTCGGGCTTCGCTCCGGCCTCGCGGAACATGGCGCAGACCCTCTCCATGTCCGCGAAGGTATTGCGGAAGATGTAGTCGCGGGTGCCTTCCAGGTAGTCTATCTCCCACGCCTCGAAGTCTCCGCCCCGCTCGGCGATGGGGAACAGGCCGAAGTTGAAGCTGCCCGTGTTGAACGTGGCCATCTCGGGCTCCAGCTCGGGCAGGACGGCGGCCCGTTCTTCGAGCGTCATCCCCTTCCCGCCGCCCGTGGTCGGCTGTACGATCACGTCGCACCGGTCCTTGATCCCCGAGACCACCTCGCGGAACAGTCCGATGTCCGAGCTGGGTTTCCCCGTCTCAGGCTCACGAACGTGGAGGTGGACGATGGTCGCCCCGGCCTCGTGCGCCCCGACGGCGGAATCTACGATCTCATCCGGCGTTATAGGTATAGCCTCGCTCTGCCCTGGCACCGTCATCCCGCCCGTAATCGCCGCGCTGATGATGAACTTCTCCACGCCCGCTCCCTTCGGTAGAGTCTCGACTCAATACTAGAGATCCGCCAGGACCCCCGCAAACCGCTTTCAGGTAGTAGCGAAGCGTCCGATGGTGCGCTTCGGCCTGACCTCGCCGAGGTCTTCGGCGAAGATGCGGTAGTAGGCGACCTCCTCGCGGGTGCGCAAGGGAGGCTCGACCTTGCGGCGCTCCCGCCTGAATTCCTCCTCGGTGACGCTCTTCTCCATACGCGTCATGAGGACCGAGGCCGCGCCCGAGCCGTCCCCGAACTGGGCCTTCTTGCGCCACAGGAAGTCGTCTGGAAGCCAGCCTTCGAAGGCCTGGCGGAGAAGCCGTTTCTCTTCCTGGCCCTCTCCGGCGAGCTTCCACCCGGCGGGGAGGGAGAGTCCGAGTGAGATCATGTCGAGCTCAAGGAACGGTACCCGCGCTTCGAGGCCGTGGGCCATCGTGACGCGGTCGGCCCTCTGCAGGTTCAGGTCGTGCAACCCCTCGATAGTCCGCACGAGTTCGGCGTGTAACTCCTCCTCCGTGCGGAAATCCCTGAGGTACTCGTAGCCGGCGAAGATCTCATCAGCCCCTTCGCCTGTCAAGACGACCTTGACGTGCCTGGCTGTGAACTCCGCGAGGATGTAGTTGGGGACGGCGCTGCGTACCAGCGAAGGGTCGAAGTTCTCGATGGTGCCGACGACTTTCGGTAGCACGCTGAGCGCGTCCTCCGCCGTATAGATGCTCTCATGGTGCTCGGTACCGAGGTACTCGGCGACGGCACGGGCGGCCAGCAGGTCGGGAGAGTCCGCCAGGCCGACGGCGAAGGTCTTTAGCTTCTTGCCGCGCTTCGCGTACCAGCGGGTGGCGATGGCGGCGACGAGGCTGGAGTCGAGGCCGCCTGAGAGGAAGACGCCGACGGGCACGTCGCCCATCATCTGACGCCCGACGGTCCTTACGAGACGGTTACGGACCTTCTCCAGTATCTCATCCGGAATCCTGGCGCCAGGCTCGCTCGGTCCGTCGAAGTGTTCCAACTCGTCTTTGGGTGGAACGGGGGTGCCGAACTCGATGAGGCCACCTTCTGGGGTCCAGTAGTGGCCCGGCGGGAAGGACTCGACATAGGGCTGCCAATCTTCGTCGAAGGATCTCATCTCCGAGGCGAAGCGGACGAGGCCATCGCGGTGTGCCCAATACAGAGGCTTTATGCCTACAGGGTCGCGGGCCGCGACGAACGCGCCGTCCTTGCCGGCGATCAGGAACGCGAACATCCCGAGCAGCTCCGAGAGGGCCTCGGGTCCCCGCTCGGAGATCAGCCGCAGCGCCACCTCGTTGTCCGAGCGCGTGCTCATGTCGCCGTTTTCGAGGTTCTCACGGATCTCCTCGTGGTTGTACACCTCGCCGTTGCCGACGAGGTAGAGGTCGCCTTCGGGCGTAACGAGCGGCTGCTTGCCGCCCTCTACGTCGACGATGGAGAGTCGCCTGTGGCCGAGCACGTTCCCCGCGACCTCGACGTGCCCTTCGTCGTCAGGTCCTCTGTGGACGACACGCGCCAGCATTCGCGAGGCGGTCTGCAGGGTCCATGCCTCCGTATCCGCCGATGATTCCGCACATGTCTCTCCGTTCTACTCTGGGATCCGGTCGTCGGGCCAGGATAGATGTTATACCGAGTTCGTTCGAAGAGGACCGAGTTCTGGCTGCGGGTACGCCCTCCCTTACACGTCACATTCCCGCGAGGCCTTCCCCGCAGAAGCGGGGAGTGGGAATCCACTACGAGGACCACAGGCGTACTGATCACGCCCCCAACCCGCTAGCGCTCTTCGGTTGGCCTTTCCTCGGGTTCTGCGGACGGAGGCCGCCTCAGGTCCCGCCAGATGCCACGGCCGACCAGGAAGAAGGCGAACCCCGCCGCCAGGGCCACGAGTACCTTGATGATCCTCTCGACCCCGTCAGGCTGCCCGAGCGCCGAGATGGCGAACGAGAGGATGAGGGCCATGCTCAACGCGGCGAGGACCGCCGCAACTGCCACCACGCCAACCCTTACCACAAGGCTCAAGCACCCGAAACGCACCCTGCTCCTCTCCGAACCCGACTCTCCGCGGTCTCATCCATCGCCTAACACTATACCCGCGGATGCACAGATAGGGCCGGGCTTGTGCCCCGACCTATAGCGGAGCCACGGCACCTTTGTTCCGGTGCCTTGGCCTGATGTCCCTTGCGCCCGCAGAATATTACATCGACTTTGGGGAGATCCCTGGGGACAGCATTTGATATCGTGCGCAGATGAGCGCCGAGACTTGATCTAAGGCTCACAGCCGGCACGCCGATACCCTGGCTGGTGAGCCGCAAGGATCGGCCTGAGGTCGACCGACGATAGGAAAGGAGCAAACGATGTGCCGCTGGCTCGCGACTAGGGTGATAGTCTCGGAGCCGCTCGGCGACCTCCCAGGGGTGTGGAACGAGGTACCCGAATCGAGCTACGGCGTGGTGCGAGAAGGAGAGGATGAGTTGCACCCGTTCCAACCTCGATAGACGGTCACCCGAACAGCTTACCCCTCCGGTGGTCGGAGTAGAGGATGCGGAGTGGCTGGCCACCTTCTGCATTGCTGGGCCTGCTTGTTGCAGCCCGACTTGACTAACGCTCGAAAATGTGTAAACTACTAGTTTGGCAAGATCCTAAAAACAGCCTGCATCCCCGCATCCATACAACTTTGAGTAACGAAGGGCGGCGCCCGTGCGATACTTTTCTCTGGGTCCGTGGCGTCCGGAAGTGGGGGAATAATGCGGGATTTCGAGGACGAGGCGATTTAACAAGGAGCAAGGAGGCTTTTGATGGAAACCATTGGTATAGCCAACGGGCGGCGGAGTGAGCGGCCTGCGGAGACCCCCGACCTCATCCCCGGGTACTTCGCTCGCATCGACAAGGGGAACCTCCTGACGCACAAGGAGGAGATCGACTTGAGCAAGCGGGCCAAGGCCGGCGACGACAGGGCGCGCAAGAAGCTGGTCGAGAAGAACCTCAGGCTCGTCGTGAGCGTAGCCAAGAGGTATCGTGGGATGGGGCTGCCTTTCGAGGACCTCATCCAGGAGGGTAACGTAGGCCTGATGCGGGCCGTCGAGAAGTTCGACCCCGACCGCGGCTGGAGGTTCTCTACTTACGCCACGTGGTGGATAAGGCAGGCCGTGCAGCGCGCGGTGGCCGACAAGGGCCGTACCATAAGGGTGCCGGTGCACATGGGGGACAAGATCCGCAAGATGGCCCGCGCCTACAATGAGCTCTCCACCGAGCTGAGCCGCGAGCCCACCGATGAGGAGGTTGCGGGACGCCTGGAGTGGACGGTCGGCGAGCTGCTCGACGTCAAGAGCGCGATGCCGGACGCCACCAGTCTCAACCAGACCCTCTCCTCCGACGGCGACGGCTCCGAGCTTGGAGAGCTGATCGAGGACGAGCGCGCCTCCGAGGTTGCCGGCACGGTCATCGGGGAGATAGAGGTAGGCTCGTTGAAGGAGGCTGTCCAGCGGCTTCCCGAGCGGCACAAGCACGTCCTGATACGCCGCTATGGCCTCGGCGACCGCGATACCGCAACCCTCGCCCAGCTAAGCGAAGAGCTGGGCATCTCCCGCGAGCGCGTCCGCCAGCTGCAGCGCGAGGCCGAGCGTATGCTCGGTAGCGGAGAGCTCGGTATGGTCCTCCGCGGCGCCGCGTAGGGCGGTTTGGGGCGGCCCAAGCCGCCCGCCAAACCTGCGGCGGCAACAGGTTTCAGGATCCTGAAGCCTGTTGCCTGACACCTGAAGCCTCAACTGAAATCTGCGAGAATTGGATAGTGATCGCTCGGATACAGACCGGAGCTCTCGTCGGCGTCGTGGACGATCCAGTGCGACCTTGCCCTTAGTCGATTCTGGGGGTCTTTCGAGAGGATCCAATCTATACGCCGCGGCCCGCGGTCGGGATGCGCATCGCGGTAGCCCATGCCTCTGAACGCGTGGAAGGTGTTCGCGCCCTCGCCATCCTCGTTGCCGGCGGCCAGGTAAGTGTCCACGAAGCCCGACTCGGTGAAGGTTCTGTAGGTCCTGTTGCCCGGCCTGCTGTTGAAGTCTCCCGTGACGATGACTGGCGGATCGACGCCCGTTTGCCCGGAGATCTGCGCGACTCTCCTCACGATAAGCTTGCTGCCTTCCCTGCGCGCCAGAGCGCTTATGTGGTCGAGGTGCGTGTTTATGTGGAGGAAAGTGAGATCCGTCCCAAGCACCCTGAAAAGCGCCCATGTGGCGGAGCGCGCGACCCTCGTCTCCCAGCTCCTCGAGTACTTCTCCGGTGTCTCGGAGAGCCAGAAACCCCCTGAATCCTGCGGCTCAAGCCTTTCGGGGTCGAACAGGATCGTATTGAAGTCGTGGGGGATGGTGTTGCCGTATCTCGGGCCACGGATGCGAGAGTAGCGTGGCAGGCGCTTACGGTATGACCCGAGGTTGCCGCGCTGGGCCTCCTGAAGCCCGATCACATCCGGCGCGTAACGCTCTATGGTGGCGACGTTGAGATCAGCCCGGTTGCGCCAGGCGTTCTTCTTGCGCGCGTCGTGGAACGCCCCCCTGACGTTGAAGCTCATAACCCGGATCGGATGCTCGTCCACTCGGAGGTCCCTCGAAGCTCGCCCTCGACCGATCCATCGATTGTAACCGGCGAGATCGTCCGTGTAGCATCGGCCGACCGCCAGGCGAGTGGGGCGCAGAGCGATCCTGGTTTCTTTCCTATATAGTCGGGTAAACCGCAAGTCGGCAGAGTAGCCGAAAGGAGAGAGGATGGAGAGGCGGCAAAGAAACCCGTTTCATGGTCTTGTAGACTCGATAAGCGAATGGAACCGGATGCGGGAGTTGGGATCTGGGAGGATCGGCCCAGAGGCCGGACACGAAGAGCGGCCGAGGACCCACGCGACCGCCTGGGTCCCTTCTACCGACGTAGTCGCCAGGGGCAGAGACCTCATCATCAGGGTCTCCCTCTCGGGGGTGTCCCCGGAGGACGTGGAGATCACCCTCTCCAACGACGTCCTGACCGTCTCCGGGCAGCGCAGGAACGAGCTGGAGGACGTGGAGGAAACCTTCTACGTCAGGGAGCGCTACTACGGTGCTTTCAGGCGGAGTTGGACTTTGCCCGCGGGAATAGGCGACGACGACATAAGCGCCGACTTCGAGAACGGCCTGCTGGAGATAACCGTCAGGGGCGCCGCCGCGGCCGTGCCTGAGCCCCGGCGCATAGAGATACAACGTCGTTCATAAGGCTTTCTAAACCTTATGAACGACGAGCATTTCAGCATTTCAGCTGGTCAGCACTTCAGCAAACAAAAAGCTGACTGGCTGAGAGCCGCCGCAGGCGGCGTGCTGAAATGCTGAAGTGCGCGGGATGCGGAAGGGTCGACCCTTCCGCGTCCCGCTATTGCTGGAGTCCGGCATCGCAGAACCCACGGATTCTCCTGCCTCGTGGCGGCGCATGATCTCCTGCATTTGCTGTTTTTCGACGTTCTGGTCGTGGGCCATGATCTCCTGTACCTGCTGTCTCTCTTCGCGGTAGTCGCGCTTTAGTGTCTTGTACAGACACCAGCACATAAGGCACATGAGTATGGCAAACGGCGTCGCTGCCAGGATCGCCCCGTTCTGGAGCGCGTCGAGCCCCCCGGTCAGGAGCAGGATCGCCGCGAGCGCCCCCATTATCGCCCCCCAGGTTAGCTTGATCATCCGCTTCGGGTTCAGAACGCCGCCGGCTGACATGCTGCCCAGAACAATGGTCCCTGCATCAGCGCCGGCGACGAAGAAGATCCAGACGAGGAAGATCATCGCAATCGAGGTGAGCAGGAAGAGCGGGGCCTGTTCGAGGTACGCGAACAGCCCGAGGGCCTCGCTGGTCCCGGCGGCCGAGCTGATCGCCCCGTTGGTCTGGTTATCGGCCTGGATGCCCGCCGCCCCGAATACGGAGAACCAGATCATGGAAAAAATGGTCGGGGCGATCATCACCCCGAGGATAAACTCGCGGATGGTGCGTCCCCTGGAGATGCGGGCGATAAAGACGCCAACGTAAGGGGCCCAGGCGATCCACGTAGCCCAGAAGAAGATCGTCCAATCGGCGAGCCACGTCGCTTCTTGCGGTTCGAAGGCAGCCATGTTGAAGCTCTGCGGAACGAGGTTGGTCAGGTAGACACCGGTCTCCTGCGTGAAACTGTTTAGCTGCAAGAGTGTCGGCCCGACGATGATGAAGTAGACGAGCAGGGCGAAGGCGATGTACATACTCGTCTGGCTCAAGATGTTGACGCCCTTGTTGATCGGCGTCGACGCCGAGAGCATGTAGGCGACCGCGGTGATGGTCTTTCAGCTTGTGACATCTACGAACCTACTCCTTCCAATCGGTTGTCGCCAGATGACCAACGATAATAACGCTCGGTACTTTCTCTAGCGCAGTCTAACATCGGCATTTCCCCGAATACAAACGCACGTTCCCTCGAACGGTTGCAAAGACAGCAACTATAGTTGCGCAGTCATCTAGTGCGTGATACATTCCGGCTGCGGAGAGCGTAGAACGGGGAGGCCGATACAGGGTATTTCGCAGCGACGCACCCAAAATCCGAACAAAGAGGGTCACAGATCACGACATCCCGGGAGGTATTGCTTTGCGCATACCCTACGACACCCCCAGGATCCACATGTACACGCGGATCCGGAAGGGGCCATTCTTCTACTCACACCAGCGCCACGGCGTCCAGTCTTACACGGTCACCAACCGCCAGTACCACCCCAGGCACTACGACGACATGCTTGTCGAGTACTGGAAGCTCGTCAACGACGTCACGATGTGGGACGTCGCCGCCGAGCGGCAGGTCGAGATCACTGGCCCCGACGCCTTCACCCTGACGAACATGCTCACCCCGCGCGACCTGAACAAGTGCTCGGTCAAGCAGTGCAAGTTCGCCCTCAACACCGACGTCGACGGCGGCATCATCAACAATCCTGTGCTCTTGCGCCTTGGCGAGAACCACTTCTGGCTGTCGGTGGCCGACGGCGACGTGCTGCTCTGGGCGAAGGGCGTGGCCGCCGTTTCGGGTCTTGACGTGCAGATCAGGGAGCCTGATGTCGCCCCCGTGCAGATCCAGGGTCCCAGGTCCAGGGACCTCATGGTAGATATCTTCGGCGAGCAGATCCTGGACCTCAGGTACTACTGGATGGACGAATACGATCTCGACGGCATGGACGTGGTGGTGTCGCGGACCGGCTACACCGGCGAGGTGGGGTTCGAGATCTACCTCAAAAACGCCAGCCGCGACGGCATGAATTTCTGGGACACGATGCTCGAGGCCGGCGAGCCCCACAACCTCTCGCCGATCGGGCCGTGCCAGATCCGGCGGGTCGAAGCCGGCATCCTTAGCTACGGCTCAGACATCGCGCTGGATAACAACTCCTACAGTGACTACCACTTCCTGAACCCCTACGAGGTGGACCTTGGGTACACGGTGGAGCTGGATCAGGAGGCCGATTTCATCGGTAAGGAGGCGCTCAGGCGCATCGCGGACGAGGGTGTGAGCCGCAAGGTGGTCGGCATTGAGCTCGATTGCGACCCGCTGGTAGGTTACATAGAGGACTACCTGCAGGTCGTCGATGACGGCTCGCAGATAGGTCAGGTCTCCTCTGCGTTCTGGTCCCCGCGCCTCGAGAAGAACATCGGGTACGCCCTCGTGCCCATCGAGCACGCCGATCTGGGGACCGGGCTGACGGTGAGGATGGAGACCGGCGAGTTCGAGGCCACCGTCATCGAAAAGCCGTTCATAGACCCGAGAAAGGAGACCGTCAAGGCGGACCTGAAGGTGGGGACGGCCAGGTCGTCCTAGCGGCCCGGGGAGTTTGCCGATGGACCGGCGGCGGGCCGTCGCCGCCCCGGCATTTCTTGATGGAGGAACGCCCAGACGAGGTGGTGCGAATACGTATCGAGTTCCGTGCTGATGACTGATTCCGGTCTACTGTCGCGACCCAGGTTCGAGATCCTCCCGACGAAAGGGGCCAAGGAGCAGGCCGACTATCTCCCAGGAGATGCGAAGGTGGCCGTGACGTGCTCGCCGACAAGGGGCATCGAGAGCACCCTGCGCCTCAGCGAGGAACTGCTGCAGCGCGGCTTTCGGGTCGTGCCGCACATCGCGGCGCGGCTCGTTGCCGACAGGGCGCACCTACAGAGGATATTGCGGTGGTTCGACGAGCATGGTCTGCGGGAGATCCACGTTATCGGGGGGGACGCCAGGGAGCCCGTCGGCCCTTACGCGAGCGGCCTCGAACTTCTCGAAGCGATGTCGCAATTGGAACACGGCGTCGATGAGGTTGGTATCGGCGGGTACCCTGAGGGGCACCCCCTGATCGACGACAAAGATCTCGACCGTGCGCTGGTGGACAAGCAGCCGTTCGCCTCCTACGTGGTAACCCAGCTCTGTTTCGACGCCGACACGATCCTCGGCTGGATCTCCGACATCAGGGACAAAGGGATCGCGCTGCCGGTCTACGTCGGGCTACCCGGCGCCGTGGACCGGAAGAAGCTGCTGCAGGTCTCGCTGAAGGTCGGCGTCGGCGACTCGGTCCGGTTCCTAAGAAAGCAGTCCGGCCTGGTGAGCATGCTCTTGAAGCCAGGCGGCTACAGCCCCGACGAACTGGTCGAGAGGCTGGCCCCGTACGCCGGTGACAGGCACTACGATATCGCGGGGTCGCACCTTTACACTTTCAACCAGGTAGAGGGCACGGAACAGTGGAGGCAACGGATGCTCGGTCCCCAGCAGGCCAGCAGCGCAGGAGCGCTGCAATGAGGGCGTCGAGGGCTATACAGTCGGTCCTCAGGGCCGCCACGTCCTCGATCGGGTCCGACGACCGCAACGGCTCGCCGAACGGCCACAAGCCTTACCGGTACTCGGCGTTCGACCTCTTGCGCCACGGCTTCTCGCAGGCCGACTGGCCGCGGGCCTGGCGCAAGCACGACCTGAAATCTAGCTACGATGTCGTCGTCGTCGGGGGCGGCGTGCACGGGCTGGCCACCGCCTACTACCTGGCCAAAAATCACGGCATCACGAACGTGGCAGTGCTCGACAAGGGCTACATAGGCAGCGGTGGGTCGGGGCGCAACACGGCGATCATCCGCTCGAACTACCTAACGCCTGAGGGCATACGCTTCTACGACCGCTCCGTGAAGCTCTACGAGACCCTGTCTGCGGACCTCAACTTCAACGCGATGTTCGCCCAGCGCGGCCACCTTACCCTCGCCCACAACGACAGCTCGCTGCGCACGATGCGCTGGCGGGCCGAGGTCAACAAGCTCGAAGGGGTAGATTCCGAGGTCATCGGGCCTGATGAGATCAAGAAGCTCGTCCCCTTTATGGACACCTCAGTAGACGTGCGCTACCCGATTCTCGGCGCGCTCTACCATCCTCCGGGCGGGATCATCCGCCACGACGCCGTGGTCTGGGGCTACGCCCGCGGCGCGGATGCCAACGGCGTGCACATCCACCAGAACACCGAGGTTACCGGCATCGACGTGAACAGCAGGCAGGGTGCAGGGTGTCAGGACGAAGCGGGGCGACGTAAAGACGAACGTCGTGATCAACTGCACGGCCGGGTGGTCGACTCTGATCTCGGAGATGGCCGGGGTGAAGATGCCGATAAGCACCTTCCCGCTGCAGGCGGCCGTCACCGAGCCGGTGAGGCCGTTCCTGGATCCTGTAATAGTCTCTGGCACGCTGCACGTGTACGTGAGCCAGACCGACAGGGGAGAGCTGGTCTTCGGCGCCAGCGTGGACCCTTTCACCTCCTACTCGATGCGGGGCTCGCTGGAATTCACCGAGGGCCTGGCCGGGCACGTGCTCGAGCTCATGCCCTCCCTGGCCAGAATGCGCCTGCTGCGCCAGTGGTCTGGGCTTTGCGACATGACGCCGGACTTCTCGCCTATTATGGGCGTAACGCCGGTGGATGGGTTTCTTGTGGACGTAGGCTGGGGTACTTACGGTTTCAAGGCAGGCCCCGTCTCGGGCGAGACGATGGCCTCGCTCGTCGCCACGGGCGAGACGCCACAGCTCATCGCCCCCTTCGGCCTCGACCGGTTCGAGCGTGGCGACCTTATGGGCGAGAAAGGAGCCGCGGCCGTTGGGCACTGAGATCGGGGGAACGCCATGATCCTGCTGCCATGCCCCTACTGCGGGCCGCGCAACGTTTCGGAGTTCCGCTACGTCGGCGAGGTCTCGGAGCGACCAGACCCGAACGAGACCGGCGTCGAGGAGTGGAGGGCTTTCCTCTACGCGCGCAACAACCCGGCGGGCTGGACGACTGAGACGTGGTTCCACCGCGCAGGCTGCAGGCAGCACCTCGTCACCGAGCGGCACACGGTGACCAACGAAGTAAGAGTCTCGCGGCTCCCCGACGCACAACTGCGGGGGAGCAGAAGAGCGCCACCGGCGGGAACGTCGCTGGCGACGGTGGAGGTGCGATCTACTGACTACGCAGCCGGTACAGAAGACCGCCATGTCCATGCGCCTTGACCACCGGCCGGGCGAGGTCATCGACCGCGGTCGGGAGTTTACGTTCACGTGGAACGGGGAAGAGTACCCCGCTTACGAGGGGGACACCATCATCTCGGCGCTGGCCGCTTGCGGGGAGCGGATCTTCTCCCGCAGCTTCAAGTACCACCGCCCGCGCGGGCTGCTCTCGGCGAGCTTCCTCGACCCAGGCTGCATGGTGCAGGTCGACGACGAGCCGAACGTCAGGGGCGCCCACAGGCGCGTAGAGCCTGGTATGGTCGTGAGCGCCCAGGGAGTCTGGCCCTCGCTCGAGTACGACATAAAGTCTGCCAACGGGGCCTTCGGCCGCTTTCTCTCCGCCGGCTTCTACTACAAGACTTTCATCAAGCCCCGCAGGCTGTGGCCCGTATACCGGCGGATGCTGCGGCGCTTCTCCGCAGGCGGCAAAGTCTCAGCCAGCCCGGCGCAAGGTTACTTCGACAAGCGCTACGTCCACCCCGACGTCCTCGTCGCCGGAGGCGGTCCCGCCGGGATGGCTGCGGCGGTCGCGGCCGCAAGAGCAGGGGCGCAGGTCTTGCTCGTAGAGGAAGAGTATGAGCTCGGTGGCCATCTTCGCTGGGGGGATGAAGCCGAGCTTGCCACCTTGCGCGTGCTGCGCGAGGAGGTGGCCGGTACGCCTGGCATCGAGGTGATGGCAAACTCGGTCGTCAACGGGCGCTACGACGACAACTGGGTCGCGGTAATGCAACGTAACCTGCCCCACGTCGAGGAACGGCTGGTGAAAGCCAGGGCCAAAACGCTTGTGGTCGCGCCGGGCCTCATAGAGCGCCCCTACGTCTTCGAGGGCAATGACACGCCAGGGGTCATCCTCTCGACCGCGGCGAGGCGTCTGATCAACCTCTACGCCATCAAGCCGGGGGAGCGGGCTGTCGTCTTCTCGGCGAACGAGAGCGGCGACGCGGCGGCGGAAGATCTTGGGCGTTCGGGTGTCGAGATCGCCCGCGTTGTCGACGCCCGCAGGGGCGGCGACATCGTGCGCGTGAGGAGCGGCAAGGGAGTACGCACCGTGGAGTGCGCCGACGGGGAGAAGATAGAGTGCGACCTCCTCGTCACGGCCGTGGGTTGGACCGCGCCGACCTCGCTGATAAACATGGCCGGCGACCGGCCTGTCTACAGCGAGAGGGCGGCCCGCTTCTTCTCTTCCCACCTCCCAGACGACGTGCTGATGTGCGGGGGAATCGCTGGCGACGGGAAGCTCGACGAGCTACTCGCCCACGCGCGCGCCACAGGCAGCGAGGCCGCCAGGCGGGCCGCGAAGCGGCGGCTGCGGGCCGGCATCCCGCAGGCCTCCGAGGTACGAGAGCCGGAGACGCCGCCAGGGGAGATCCCGGAGCTGCCTCTCTACAAGCACCCGGCGTTGTTCCGCGGCAAGACGCACGGCATCGTGGACTACTCAGAGGACGTCACCTCCAAGGACCTCGTCGCGGCCGAGAAGGAGGGCTACGACTCCATAGAGCTGGTCAAGCGGTATACGACCGTAACCATGGGCCCTGCCCAAGGCAAGCTCGAGAGCGTCAACGCCGTGGCGATCATGGCCGAGACTACGGGGCGCACCATCGAAGAGACGGGAACCACCGTGTGGCGCCCCCCTTATAGTCCGATCACCCTGGGGGCCCTGGCCGGGCGCAACTTCGAGCCTGTGCGGTACTCGCCCATGCAGCCGTGGCATGAGCGTCGCGGGGCGAAGCCGCTGGTTGCCGGAGCCTGGATCCGCCCTGACCATTACGGCGACCCCGCTTCCGAGGTCCTGAACGTTAGGGAGAGCGTCGGCATCATAGACGTGACGCCTCTTGGCAAGTTCGACCTGCGCGGCCCCGACGTGCCCAAAGCTCCTGGAGCTGCTCTACGTCAACCGGTGGTCCGACCTGGAGGAAGGCCGCGTCCGCTACGGCGTTATGTGCCTCGAGGACGGCGTTGTATTCGACGACGGCGTTACAGGCCGCCTCGGCACCGAGCGTTACATCATGACGACAACCTCCTCAGGTGCCGCCGGCGTCTGGGAGTGGATCGACAACTGGCTGCAGACTGCCCATCCCGAATGGCAGATCCACGTCACCCCCGTAACCACAGCGTACGCCAGCATCAACGTCGCAGGACCCAAGTCCCGCGAGTTGCTCCTGCGCCTCACAGAAGGAGTTGACCTCTCGCCTGAAGCCTTCCCGTACATGAGGGTTCGCGAGGGGCGCATCGCCGGCGTCGAAGGCTGCTTCATGTGGCGCCTCGGTTTCACCGGCGAGCTCAGCTACGAGGTTCACGTCCCCGCGGCCTACGGCCTGCACGTCTGGGAGACGCTCCTGGAATCCGGCGCTGACCTCGGCGTAGGGCCCTTCGGCGTAGAGGCGCAGCGCATCCTGCGCCTGGAGAAGGGACACTTCATCGTAAGCCAGGACACCGACGGGCTCACTGGACCCTACGACGTCGGCCTGGGCCGGATGGTCAAGCTGGATAAGGACGACTTCACAGGCAAGCCCGAGCTGGCGTGGCAGAGTGAACGCGACGACCACCTTCGGCTCGTCGGATTGCAACCGCACGACGGCTCGTTGGTCCCCCCTGAGGCCAGCCAGATCGTGGAGGGAAACAGCGAGATCGTTGGCAGAATAACGTCTAGCCGCATGTCGCCCACATTGGGTCGTTCGATCTGCCTCGGCTTCGTCGCGCCGCACCTTACCACGCCGGGAACAAAGGTCATCGTGCAACTCCCCGACGGAGAACGCATACCAGCCTCCGTCATGCCGCACCACGCGCACTACGACCCCGAAGGGACGCGCCAGCGTGGTTGAGAGAGTGCCCGTCGCCCGCAGCCCTATAGTGCCGGTCCCGCCCACGACTATCGAGCACGGCTGGGAGGTCAGCGCCCGCCGCAGCGCCGCCGAACTGAAGATCACCGACTGCACCCCCCTCGCCAAGATCCTTGTGCTTGCGCCCACAGACGGCGAACTCGCCCGTGCACTGGGCGTCCCCTTCGGACGCGCCGCCCGCGACCAGCAAGGGACGCTCGTCGTCGGCTCAGGCCCAGGCGAGTGGCTGCTTCTCGCCGCACCAGGAACGGGCGGGGTGGTCACGGCGCGTGTAGAACAGGGGCAGGACGGAGGACTCGTCAGCGTCTTCGACGCGACGCATGGGCGGGCGCTGATGCGTATTACGGGGGCGAGGGCGCCCGATCTTCTAGCTAAAGTGTGCGCCATCGATCTCGCCGACGACGTTACGCCCGACGGGGCTGCCTTCCGTAGCTCCGTGGCGAAGCTCGTAACCGACGTCGTTCGCGACGACATTGGGGGGGAGAGATCTTACATGTTACATTGCGAGCGGTCCTCGGGTCAGTACCTCTTCGACGCGTTGATCGATGCAGGCGATGAGTTCGGCATAGAGGTCGACGGGTTCGTCGACCCAGGAAACAGAGGAGTCCAGAGAGCATGACGTTACCGACCGACCTAGAGATAGCCAGGATGGCGAAGCTCGAGCCGCTGAACGAGATCGCCGCTGAGATAGGCATCGGGGAGCACCTCCTGGAGCCCTACGGAGAGGGCGTCGCCAAGATAAAGCTCGACGCTATCGAGGAGCTTTCTGAAAGGCCTAAGGCCAGGTACGTGGTGGTCTCCGCCATAACGCCAACCCCTCTTGGCGAAGGGAAGACGACGACCACAGTTGGCCTCGGGCAGGCCTTCAAGCACATCGGCAAGACGGCCACGGTCGCCATCCGACAGCCCTCGATGGGCCCGACATTCGGCATCAAGGGCGGCGCCGCGGGCGGAGGCTACAGCCAGGTCGTGCCGATGGAAACATTCAACTTGCACCTTACCGGCGACAACCACGCCGTCACCGCGGCCCACAACATGCTGGCGGCCATGATCGACAACCACATCCACCACAACGACGACTTCTTCCACGTCGACAGGCACAGCGTCGGGTTCCGCCGGGTGATGGACATAAACGATAGAGCACTGAGGAACGTGATCACAGGCCTCGGCGAGCGGGTCGACGGCGTTATCCGCGAGACAGGCTTCGATATCACCCCAGCCTCTGAGGTGATGGCGATCCTCGCGCTCTCTCGCTCCCTCAGGGATATGCGCAGCCGCCTCGGGCGGATCGTGGTCGGCAACGACGTCGACGGAAACCCTATTACCTCAGAGGATCTCAAGGCCGCTGGCGCCATGGCTGTCATCATGAAAGAAGCCATAAAACCAAACCTCATGCAGACCCTGGAGAACACTCCCGCCCTCGTCCACGCCGGTCCCTTCGGCAACATAGCCACTGGCAACTCATCCATCGTTGCTGACCTTATAGGCATCCACGGTGGTGAGTTCCTCATAACCGAAGCAGGTTTCGGGGCAGACATGGGCGCAGAACGCTTCTTCAACATCAAGTGCCGCATCTCTGGGCTAGAACCAGACGCCGCTGTGCTAGTCGCAACGGTGCGGGCGCTGAAGGCACACTCTGGCCGCCACGAGGTAAGGGCAGGCAAGCCACTCCCCGAGAAGATGCAAAGTGAGAACCCAGACGACGTGTATGCAGGGGCCGCCAACCTCAGAAAGCAGATAGAGAACATCCGCCTTCACGGCGTCTCACCGGTGGTTGCGATCAACGCCTTCCCAACAGACCATGAGTCCGAATACGACGTTATCCGGGAGGTGGCAGGGGAGATGGGGGCGCGGGTGGCCGTATGCAACCATTTCTCGAAGGGAGGTGCAGGGGCTGTGGAGCTTGCAGAGGCAGTTGCCGAGGCTGCAGAGGAGCCTTCTTCGTTCCGGTTCCTCTACCCTGAGGAGGCTCCTTTGAGGGAGAAGATCGAGACAATAGCAACCAGAGTCTACGGGGCTAGTGGTGTGGAGTACGATCTGACCGCGAGCCGCCAGCTGGAATCCTTCGAGCGTAACGGTTTCGGAACCTTGCCAATCTGCATGGCCAAGACGCACCTCTCGATCTCTTCGGATCCGTCGCTCAAGGGGGCGCCTACGGGTTGGACACTCCCTGTCAGGGAGGCCAGGATTTCGGCGGGGGCAGGATTCGTCTACCCTATCTGCGGCGACATGCGCACCATGCCTGGCTTGAGCCTCGCGCCAGCGGCCCACAACATCGACATAGACGAGGACGGCGATATAGTGGGGTTGTTCTAGATGATGCAGCTACCCAAGCGAGCCCCTTACGTCGTTATCGGAGCCGGGGTCCACGGCCTGAGCACGGCCTGGCACCTGGCCAAGGAGTTAGAGGCGCGAGGACGAGGATCGGGTGAGGACGTGATCGTGCTCGACAAGACCGGAGTCGCCGCGGGGGCGTCGGGGATCGCCTGCGGTGTGATCCGTAACAACTACTTCCAGCCGGCGATGCGCAAGCTGATGGCCCATTCAGTCTCGGTCTGGGAGTCGGACCCCGAGGCTTTCGCCTACCATCCCGTTGGCTACATGCAGATCTCTCCCGAGGTGATGCACGACGACGTGGTGCAGATCTATAAACAGCAGCAGGCCATAGGCTACCCATCGACGCTCGTCGAGGGGGAGCAAGAGTGCCTGGAGTACATGAGGAACATCTTCCACGACTGGCGGGCCGAGAACATCACGTGCGTGCTGCACGAGCACCGCGGAGGGTACGCGAACAACAAAGCCTCGATAAGGGCCCTCGCCGCAAAAGCCCAGGGCGAGGGGGTCCGGATCCAAACCGGGGTCAGGGTCACGGGCTTGCGCCTCGAGGAAGGCACAGTGAGATCCGTGGAAACCGATCAGGGTCCGGTCGGCTGCGAGCACCTCGTCGTGGCCGTCGGCCCTTGGGTCAGGGACGTCTGGAAGATGCTGGATCTACCCGAAAAGATTACTGTCAAGGATCCCGATGGGGAGATGTACCGTGACCGCGAGATGTGGACTTACTGGTCGCTGCAGGAGGGTGTGCTCGGGGTCGAGCCGAGCTTCCTTACGGACAACGAAGGCGGGATGCCGCCGGTGATCCACGTAGACACCGACGCCCCGCTCTACGACGAAGACGGACAGCTCGTCACTGACGAGCTCTGGGGGATCTACTACAAGCCTGACTTCTACTTCAACGGGGTACAGGGCGGTGCCACACCCTACATCGTCGACCAGCCCGCAAGCGAGGTCGCCGTCGACCCTTACGGCCCCGATAGCCCCGACTTCGTGGTCGGAGAAGACTTCGCCAGGATGTGGACCTCGGCGCTCGCGCACTGCCACGGGCGTTTCGAGGACAAGGGCTACCTGTTCTCGAAGGAGCCATCGGGCGGTATCGGCTGCTTCACCCCTGACAGCTTCCCCGTCTTCGACACGTTCAGGAACAATGCCTACGTCATCGCCGACTCCAACCACGGCTACAAGATGATCGGGGTCGGCGCGCTGGTAGCCAAGGAGCTAGTGGACGAGCCTCAGGAACTGCTCGAACCGTTCCGCTTCTCCCGCTACGAGACCGGAGAAATACACCCAACCAGCAATTCTCCCTTCCCATGGAGCTGACACACGGAGGCTCCGAACACCGGGTGGACACAGCGAGGATCGAACGCGCCGTAAAGGAGATACTGTTCGCCATAGGGGATGACCCGGAACGGGAAGGCCTGAGAGGCACGCCGCACCGCGTCGCCGAGGCCTACGCATTCCTCTTCGCCGGGCTGGGCGACGATCCCGCCAGGCACCTGGACGTGGGGTTTCAGGAAGAACATCGCGAGATGGTCCTCGTACGAGACATACCCTTGCATTCGCTCTGCGAACACCACCTCATGCCTTTCGTTGGCAAGGCCCACGTGGGCTACATACCGGACGGGAAGGTCGTTGGATTGTCCAAGCTGGCCCGACTTGTGGAGGGTTACGCCCGCCGCCCCCAGCTCCAGGAGCGTCTCACGGCCCAGGTCGCCGACGCCATCCATGAGAGGTTGCGATCTCGTGGCGCCATCTTCGTCGTAGAGGCCGAACATCTGTGCATGACGATGAGGGGGGTGCAGAAGCCGGGGAGCGTGACGGTCACCAGCGCCGTGCGCGGTATCTACGCCAGAGATCCGCGCACCCGCCAGGAGGCCATGAGCCTCATAACAGGCCACCGCTAGAACCTTTGCAAAGAGGTCAGGACCTCTTTGCAAGCATTTCAGCACGCTACGCCCTTCGGGCTTCGCTAGTCAGCATTTCAGCACTTCAGCCAACAAGAAGCTGAAGTGCTGAGAGCCGCCGTAGGCGGCGTGCTGAAATGCTGACTAGCGCGGGTTGGGGAAGGGTTGGACCCTTCCCCAACCCGCTACAAGGCCTCTTCCAGCTTCGCCCTCAGACCCGAGGATATTGGCCCCGGTACGCCGGTTCCGACGGGGAGCCCGTCTACTTCGGTCAGCGGCATGACGCTTAGCAGCGCGCTCGTCAGGAAGGCCTCATCGGATGTAGCCAACTCCTCGGTACGGACCGGGCGCTCGACCACGGTCAGGCCCATCTGCGGGGCGAGTTCGGCCAGCACGAGCCCCCGCACGGTTCCCGGCAGAACCCCCGACTCCGGGTCCGGCGTGTGGAGTGTCTCCCCGCGCGAGAGAAAGAGGTTGGCGGCGCTGGCGCAAACCAGGTGCCCGGCGGTGTTGAGCATAAGCGCCTCCTCCACACCGCTGGCGTCGGCCTCGCGGCGAGCGAGCACGTTGTCCAGGTAGCTCAACGCCTTGATCCTCGCGAGCGGCGACCGTTCGTTGCGCGGGATGCTGCTTATGACCGCACGCATTCCCCGAGAGTAGAGCTCGGCCGGATAGCCGGCGAAAGGCTGTGCGTGAACCACCAGCGACGGCGCAGGTTCCGGTTTGGACGATAGCCCGCGGTTCGCCGGTACGCCCCTGCTGACGGTCAGGCGGACGGCGGCATCGGAGAGCCTATTGGCTTCCAGCGTCATGCAGATCGCCCCAGAGAGCGTCTCGTCATCAGGGACCCTGGAGAGTCCGATCCGCCCGGCCCCCGCACGCAGGCGGGCTAGGTGGAGGTCGAGAAGTAGTGGGCGACCGTCCCTGACCCTTATCGTCTCGAAGAGCCCGTCGCCCAGGGTAAAGCCCCGGTCGCGCGGGTCAAGGGCCGCCTCGCCGACGGGCACCAGCCCGTCGTTTACCCAAAGGAGTTGTGCTTGACCTACCACTCTTCCAACTCCGTCCCCAGCGCGTGCAAGGCGGCCCGGCTCTTTGCGAGGGTCTCCTCGTACTCCGCTTCCGGGTCCGAGTCGCTGACGATCGCGCCCCCCACCTGCAGGTGTATCTTGCCCTGCTGCAGCACGAGCGTGCGAATGACGATGCTCGTGACCATCGCTCCGCCAAAGCTTATGTAGCCGATCGAGCCGCAGTACACGCCGCGCCGCACCGGCTCGAGTTCCTCGATGATCTCCATGGCCCGGATCTTGGGGCAACCTGTGACCGATCCGCCGGGGAAGCAAGCCCTTAGCAACTCCACCGCCCCCAGCCCGGAACGCAACTCGCCGCGGACGGTGCTGACCATCTGCCAGACGGTACTGTATCCCTCGATCCCGAACAACTCGGGCACGTGCACCGACCCGACGCGGCAGACCTTGCCGAGGTCGTTGCGCAACAGATCGACGATCATAAGGTTCTCGGCCCGGTCCTTCTCGCTGGAGAGCAACTCCGCGCCCAACATCCTATCTTCCTCCGGCGTCCTCCCGCGAGGACGCGTACCCTTGATAGGCCTCGTCTGTACCCGCCGTCCATCCAGCCGCAGGAACAGCTCGGGCGAAGCGCTCAGAACCTTGCCTTCTCCAAGGTCGAGGTAGGCCCCGTACGACACGGGCGAAGCCTCCCGCAGCCGTTCGTACAGCGGCCAGGCGGAATCAGTCCACTCACCTTCGAGGCGGTGCGAGAGGTTGACCTGGTAGATATCGCCGGCGGCGATGTACTCCTTGGCCCGACGCACGGCTTCGAGATAGTCTGCCTTGCTTACGTTCGACCGGAACCGCAGGGGCTTCGGATCCCGCGCCCTACCCGACTCTTTCGAACCCTCCGGTTCCTTCGAGGCTCTTGCAGGAGCGTCCAGGCGCGCCTCGATCTCCGCGAGCCTGGCGCGCGCGGCCGCCTCTGTGCCAGCCGGTAACCCCGTCGCGACGAGCCAGTTCTCACCCGAGAGGTGGTCGGCTGCCAGGACCCAGTCGTAGAAGCCGACGTCCAGCTCCGCCAATGTCTCGTCGGCCGGATTCGTCGCCGACAGCGACTCCAGCAGCCGGCCGAGGTCGTAGCCGAAGTAGCCTACGGCGCCTCCTAGGAACGGTGGCAACCCCGGCGACTGCGCAGAGGGATACCAGGACAGAAGTCCCCGCAATAGATCGAAAGGATCAGCCTCGACCACCGTCCGTCCGGCCGGGCCTGCGAGCTCGACGCGACGACCCCTGCTACGAACCGTCAGGAACGGATCGGCGGACAGGTACGAATACCTCCCGCTATGGTCATTCGCCGAGCTACTGTCCAGAAGCGCAACCCGCGGAAGGCCGAGCAATCGAGGAGCGGCCTCGTACGGGCTTATGGGCGCCGGGGCGACAACGAGCGTCGGACCCGGCGGCGTCGGCCCATCTAAGCTCTAAAGGGCCAAGCACGTGGGCCCCTAGCGCGCCATTCGAGGTCAGGAAAGCCCCTTGCCGTACCTTACCTCGCATCTATCGAATCACCTGGATCGCACACAACCGGCCTGCGTGAACCGCTGCTGTGAGATATCGTAGGCCGCGGTGGAGACCCCGTGGCGGCTACCGATAGAAATGTGTATACAGCAACTATAGTTGCGCATGATTATAGTATATGTGATACTAGCACAGGTGGCGGGAGCGAAACAAACGAACCTTCGGCGGGAACTTGCCATATTGACGGTTCTTGGTGGTGAGGAAGCGGTCGAGGATGGGGGTTTGGGAGTAGTCCGGATCGCTGAACTTATCGGGCGGGAGAAAAGTCAAGTATCGCGGACGCTAAAGATACTAGCCGAAAGTGGCTTCGTAGATCGTGATACGGCGACGCTCCGGTACAGGCTGGGTTGGAGGTTCTTTGCGCTCGCGGCGCGCGCGGGAGAGCAAAGGTTGCTCACCGTCGCCCCTGCGCTGCTCGAGCGGCTCGTAGAGAACCTCGGCGAAACTGCTCACCTGTCCGTTCTGCAGGGAACCGAGGTTCTGACGGTGCTCTCCGAGTCCCCGCCGCACGCCGTCAAAGCCGATGGCTGGGCCGGCCGCACGGTCCCCATTTATTGCACTTCGTCGGGGCGGGCGCTACTCTTCGACCACGACAGGGAAGCTGTCTCCGGACTCCTCTCGGGCGTCGAGTTCCGTGAGTTGAGACCTGGCACTGTTCGCAACGTCGAGGAGTTACAGGAGAGCATCTCCCATGCGAGGGAGCGAGGCTATGCCCTGGGCGATGAGGAGTTCGAGTTCGGCCTGGTCGGTGCGGCGGCGCCCGTCAGGGACTTCAGGGGAAGACTCGTCGCGTCGCTCAACATTTCGGCGCCCAAGTTCCGTCTCGGTAGGCGGCTAGAGGCCGCGGGACGGGAGGTCAAGAAGGCCGCGGATGAGCTCTCAGCCTTGCTCGGCTGGTCCTCCGACTCTCTGATCCGCCGTGGCCGAAAGCGCGAAGGAGAGGAGATTCGATAGATGGGTGGCTTCCTCGAATACCTTGCCCTTAACTGGGACCACGTGGTCGAACTGGCCATCGGCCACGCCATAGTCGTTGGCATATCGTTGGCCATCGACGTCGTAGTAGGAGTCTCGCTCGGCGTGCTTGTGTTCAATAGGGAACGCGCCGCAAACGTGGCGCTGGCGATCACCTCTACCTTCCTTACCATCCCCTCTTTCGCGCTGTTCGGCCTTTTCATCCCGATCTTCGGCCTCGGCTACCTGCCTGCGGTCGCCGCGCTGGTCATGTACGGGCTACTGCCGATCTTGCGCAACACCGTTGCCGGTCTGCGCTCCGTAGACCCGGCGGTCGCCGAGTCCGCGCAGGGGATGGGGATGAACGCCAGGCAGAGGCTCTTGCGGATCGAGCTACCCCTGGCGTGGCCGGTCATCATCGCCGGGGTGCGCGTGTCCACGATGCTCCTCATGGGAATCGCGGCGATCGCCGCGATCGTGGGCGGTCCCGGGCTCGGCGAGGACATCTTCTCCGGGCTCGCCCGCGTCGGCAGCGTTACCGCCCTCGACCTCGTGCTCGGAGGCATACTCGGCATCGTTGTGCTGGCACTGCTCTTCGACACGTTCTTCAACGTGCTTGGCAAACTTACGACTTCGAGGGGGATCCGTGACTGAGGAAGCCACAAGGGAGAATACTACACAAACGGGTGAGACCATGATCCGTCTGGAGAACCTCTCCAAGACCTTCCCAGCCCAGGACGAACCCGCGGTAGACGATCTCTCGATGGATATTTACGAGGGGGAGATAGTGGTCCTGGTAGGGCCGTCCGGCTGTGGCAAGACCACGACGATGAAGCTGATCAACCGTCTGATCGAACCTTCCAGCGGCAGGATCTTCCTCCAGGGCGAGGATGTAACGACGGTCAACTCGGACAACCTGCGGCGCAGGATAGGCTACGTCATCCAGCAGATCGGGCTCTTCCCGCACATGACCATCGCGGACAACATCGCGACGGTGCCGAAGATGCTCGGCTGGGACAAGGAGCGCACCTCAGAGCGTATCGACGAGTTGCTCGAGACCGTGGGTATAGACCTCTCCTACCGCGACCGCTACCCCAAAGAGCTCTCGGGCGGCCAGCGCCAGCGCATCGGGGTGGCGCGGGCGATGGCCGCCGATCCGCCGGTCTTGTTGATGGACGAGCCTTTCGGGGCGATAGACCCGATCACCCGCGACAGGCTTCAGGATGAGTTCCTGAGGCTGCAGAGGGAGATAAAGAAGACCATCGTCTTCGTCACCCACGACATAGACGAGGCCGTAAAGATGGGCGACCGGATAGCGATCCTCAAACAGCAGTCCAAGATCGCCCAGTACGACACTCCCGAAAACATACTGACCAACCCGGCCGACGACTTTGTCAGGGACTTTATCGGTACAGGGGCCGCGATAAAGCGTCTGAGTCTCAGCAGGGTCTTGGATATCGAGACATCCGACTGGCCAGTCGCCAGGCTAACTGACAGCCACGAAGAGGTACGGGAGAAGATCCGCGGCACGAGCAGAGATCACGTACTGCTGCTGGATGAGCAGGAAAAGCCAGGGCGGTGGGTTGGCCAGGAGGAGATCCAGCACGACGACACCCCGCTCGAAGAGTCAGGCCGGCCCGCGGTAGCCATCGTCGATGCCACCGCGAGCCTGTACAAGACTCTGGACACCATGATCACCTCTTTCAAAGGCTCTGCCATCGTCGTGGACGAGGAGGGCCGCTACCAGGGCGTTGTCGACTTCGATACGGTACTCACGGCGACCACCGCCATGCACGCATCGGATCAGGAGCGCGAGGGGACTGTGCAGGACCAGCAAACCGGGGACGATGGGCGATGACTACCAGGCAAGGGGCTTCCGCGAAAGGGGCAGGCGGCGCGCCGCGCCTACTGCGCAATCTCGGGATGCCGCTCTTCCTCGGCGTCGTGTGCCTGGCGCTTTACCTGTACGTGAGTACCAAGCCGCTCGACAGCATCGAGAAGCGCATACTCACAGCGAACTTTCTGTTTGCGCGGGTGATCGAACACATCCAGCTTGCGGCCGTCTCGACCGTAATAGTCGTCGTACTGGCCGTGACCACCGGCATCTTGCTTACCCGGCCCGGCACCCGCAGGGTGACACCGCTCATTATCGGCCTGGCCAATATAGGCCAGGCGGTCCCTTCCATCGGATTGCTCGTCCTGTTCGCCATCACCTGGGACTTCGGGTTCTGGCCCGCCATCGTCGCCCTCGTAGCTTACTCTTTCCTTTCGATTCTGCGCAACACCATGGTGGGGTTGCAGCAGGTGGATCTTTCCACCATCGAGGCCGCCCGCGGCATGGGCATGACGAAAACGGCCGTGCTCTTCCGCATCGAGCTGCCGCTCGCCGTCCCCATCATCCTCGCCGGCATCAGGACGGCACTGATCATCAATATCGGCACCGCCACGCTGGCCGCGTTCGTGGACGCCGGCGGGCTCGGTACCGTGATCGACCGTGGTATCCGTCTGGGACGGGATTCGGTGCTGATCGTCGGCAGCGTGCTGACCGCCGTTCTGGCCCTGTCAGTCGACTGGTTGGCTGGCGTGGCCGAGAAAATCTTGCGTCCGAAAGGTCTGTAGCATGGACCGTCGACGTTCTGTTGACCCAATCGTAAGGAGGATCGCTGTGCAAAGGGCATCGATAAATTCGCTGAAGCTACTCGGGATCATCGCCGTTCTTGTCGTGGTCGCGGTGGGCTGCGGTGGTGGCGGGACCTCGGGGGAGGTTGACCTGTCGGACGCCAATCTCACGGTCGGCTCCAAGGAGTTTACCGAGCAGTTGATCCTCGGCCAGATGTCGATACTGGTCCTCGAGAATGCAGGGGCCACTGTAGAGGACCAGACCCGTCTGGCCGGATCGGTCGCCGTCAGGAAGGCGCTTACCTCAGGCCAGATCGATATGTACTGGGACTATACGGGTACGGGTTGGATCGTTTACCTGGGCCATACCAAGCCTATCGAGGGCAGCCAGAAACAGTATGAGGCCGTTGCCAAGGAGGATCTCAAGGAGAACGGCATCGAGTGGCTCCCTCCCGCGCCCGCGAATAATACCTACGCGATTGCCGTGCGCAGTGAGGCCGCGGACAAGCTCGGCGTCACGAAGCTCTCCGACTTGAAGCCACTGTTCCAGGAGCAGCCCGACCAGGCGACCCTTTGCGCCGCCTCCGAGTTCCTCAGCCGCGACGACGGTCTGCCGGGGCTGGAGAAAGCCTACGGGTTCGAGTTCGAAGACATCTCCGAGCTTGCGGAAGGTCCGATCTACCAGGCCACCGACCAAGGCGACGATTGCACCTTCGGTGAGGTGTTCGCGACCGACGGTCGCATCGCTCAATTGGACCTCAAAGTGCTCGAGGACGACAAGGGCTTCTTCCCGATCTACAATCCCTCGCTCCTCGTGAATAAGAAGGTGATGGATCAGTACCCGCAGATCGAGAAGATCTTCGCGCCCATCAACAAGAAACTGACCACAGAGGAGCTGCAGAAGCTGAACGAGAAGGTCGACGTGGATGGGCAGCTCGAAGACCAGGTGGCCGAGGAGTGGCTCAAAGAGAACGGTTTCATCTAAGGAGCGATCAGACGGCGATTGCCGGACATCGCGCCCGGCAATCGCCTCTCTACTTGACGACTTTGCGTAAAGGACTCTTACCCTTCTCTTCGAGGATGCGCGTTGCCTTCCTTGCGGTTACCCGATGCGTCTCTCTGAGTCCTCTGCAAGCGGAGCTTCTGTGATTACTTGTCGTAGGCGGATCGGGGGCCGCGAGGCTTTAACCGGCGTGCGGCGTAAAGTACAATCGGACCGTCTTGTTTCTTCGCTGTCCCGATCTTCTGACCGATTATCCCGTTCTCCCGGTGGTTCTATTCCGGTACCACAGCGCAAATGACATGCACGTAGACTATAGAGCTAGCGAGGAATTTTGCGGATAGCACTGGCCCAGATCGACTCCATCCTCGGCGATACGGAAGAGAATCTCCGCAAGGCCAAAGAGGTCGTGGCGGAGGCGAGGAACAGAGGCGCTGACCTCGCCGTCTTCCCTGAGCTGAGTCTGTCCGGCTACGCGCTGGATGAGCTCGACGACGATGTCGCCATCGAGGCGCACAGCGAGCCCATCAGGTCCCTGGCCGAGGCAGCGGGGGAGATGGCTGTGGTCGTTGGGTTTTGCGAGGAGGGGCAGCGCTTCCAGACCTACAATAGCGCGGCCTATCTCGAAGGAGGGGTCCTCAGGCACCTTCATCGCAAGCTCTACTTACCAAACTACAGGATCTACGAAGAGAGAAAGCACTACAACCCGGGACAGAGCATGCGCGCCTTCGACACCAGGTTCGGCCGCATGGCCATGCTGATCTGCAACGACGCCTGGCAGACGTTTCTGCCATTCATCGCGGTCCAGGACGGCGCCCAGGTGCTCATAATCCCAGCAGACAGCGGCTCCTACCCTTACCCCGAGTTGTTGGACACCAAGAGCTACTGGCGCGGGATCACCCGCTTCTACGCCCGCATGCTCGAGAGCTACGTTATCTTCGTCAATCGTGTCGGACAACAGGAGAACCTTGTTTTCTGGGGCTACTCGCACGTCGTCGACCCCTGGGGGATGGTCGTTGCGGAAGGGCCGGTCCATGAGGAGGCCCTGATCACCGTGGACATAGACCTCGGTAACGTGCGCCGCCGCCGCAAGGAAGTGCCCCTGGTAAAAGAGGCCCGTCTCGCCCTACTGGCCAGGGAACTGAACCGTCTCGTCGAAGAAGGCGGGGATCTCTGATAAAAGAACTCCACGCCGCCCTCGACGGTGAGCTAGAAGGGTACCTGCGCACCGATGAAGCCTCACGGGCCCTCTGGTCCACGGACGCCTCCATCTACCTCCGCAAGCCCGTTGGCGTAGTCGCCGCCCGCTCCGAGGAGGACGTAAGACTCACCCTCTCGGCGGCCCGCGAGCTGGGACTCTCTATCACGCCCCGTGGCACGGGCACGAGTCTCGCGGGGCAGGCGACGGCCCCAGGGCTCGCTCTCGACGTCTCCGAGATGCGCCGGGCGTTGGAGATAGACCTCGAAGGGCGGCGTTGCGTCGTCGAGCCTGGCCTGGTGCAGGGCGAGCTCAACGCGATGGTCGAGCCGCACGGGCTCGTGTTCGGGGCCGATACATCCACCTCGGACGTGGCTACGCTTGGGGGTATGGTCGGGAACAACTCCGCGGGGATGCGCTCGCTCGTCTACGGGATGACCTCGGATCAGGTTCTCGGCCTGCGCTGCGTGCTCCCCTCCGGGGAGACGGTCGAGCTGAGTTCCCTCGGCAGGGAGGAGGCCCGAGGACGCGCGCGTCACGCCGACGCGCTAGCGAGGCTGCTGCGCGGGGCTATGGAGATCGGGGACCGCTACGGGGACGAGATCAGGCGCCGATTCCCGAAGATGATCCGGCGCGTCTCCGGCTACGGTCTGGACGCCCTCATCGACCCCGAGACCCTGGACCTTACACGCCTGGTGTGCGGATCCGAGGGCACACTTGCCGTGGTAACCCGCGCGGAGTTCCGGCTGCATCCGCTCCCCGAGGCCCGCACCCTGGCCTCTTTCGAGTTCGATTCCCTCTCTAGAGCGGCCCGCGCCACACGCCGGTTCCTCGATACGGACCCATCGGCGATAGAGTTGCTCGACGACGTCGCGATAGGCCGCGCGAGGGCCAACCCCGCATACAAAGACTCGACCCGCTTTGTCAAGGGCAACCCGAAGGCTGTCCTGGTCGTGGAGTGGAGCGGTACGCAACATGAGCTAGACGAGATCTTCGGGAAGCTAGATGAGCTTGCTGGCGAAGCCGGAGCTCTCGCTGCGACACCGCTGCGCACAAAGGAGGAGATGAGCCAGACCGTCAGGCTCCGCAAGTCCACCCTGCCGCTCTTGCTCGGTACGAGTGACAAAGAGAAACCGGTCGCCTTTGTGGAGGATGCGGCCGTGCCACCGGATCGGCTGGAGGAGTTCGTAGTCCGCTTCGAGGAGATCGTCGAGAATAACGGTACCTGGGCCTGCTTCTACGGTCATGCCAGCGTGGGGTGCCTGCACGTCAGGCCTGCGCTCGACACGTCGGACCCCGATGGCGTATCGCGGATGCGGCGTATCGCCGAGGAGGTCGCTGGCCTAGTCGTCGACTGCGGCGGGTCCATCTCGGGGGAGCACGGCGACGGCCTCTCGCGTTCGGAGTTCATTGAGAAGATGTACGGAGGGGAGATCCTGCGCGCCTTCGCAGACGTAAAGCGCCTCTTCGACCCTGAAGGGATGATGAACCCTGGTGTGATCGTGGCCCCGCCCAGGATGGACCGGCAGCTACGTATCGGCCCAGGCCGAAAGCGTCTCCCCATAAAGACGGGCCTCTCCTTCGAGGATCAGGGCGGCTTCGCCAAGGCTGTCGAGCTGTGCAACGGGAGCGGCTTCTGCCGCAAGAGGACCGGAGGCACGATGTGCCCCTCCTACATGGTGACCCTCGACGAGCAGGACACGACGAGGGCGCGGGCCAACATGCTCAGGTCCGTGATCGAAGGCACCCTCCCTCAGGAGGAGCTCACGGGACGGCGCATGAAGGAGGTCATGGACCTCTGCGTGGGCTGCAAGGCTTGCAAGACCGAATGCCCCTCCCGCGTGGACGTCGCAAGCATGAAGACCGAAGTCCTCTACCAGACGGGCAAAGAACATGGCTTTTCCCTGCGCCAGAAGGCGGCAGGCCACATCCGCCGACAGCTCGCGCTCGCGGCGCTGATCCCCTCGCCCTACAACGCGGTCGCAGGAACTCGTCTCGCCCGCCGGGCCGCCGCCCTCGCCGGCATAGACCCCCGCCGCTCCTTGCCGCGCGTGACGAACAAGACCTTCACCAGGCGTTTCCCCGAGCTACCGCAGGGCGCCGGACCGGCGGAGGTCGCCCTCTTCAACGACACCTGGAACGAGTACCAGCGGCCCGAAGTCGGGGAGGGGGCCGTGAGGCTCTTCGCGGCCTCGGGAGCGAGAATACATCTGCCCGAGGTCGTATGTTGCGGGAGGCCCATGCTCTCGGAGGGGCTCGTGGACGAGGCGAGGAAGAACGCCAGGCGCAACCTCGATTTGCTAATGCCCCTCGTAGAGCGTGGCGTCCCGCTCGTCGGCCTCGAGCCTAGCTGCATCCTGACCCTGCGCGACGACTACAGGAAGCTCATCCCTGACGACGAGCGTGTCGAAAAGCTGGCGGAAGCCACCCGCCTCTTCGAGGAGGCGATGCTCGATCTCGAAGGAGAACTTACGCTGAGAGAAGGCGCCCCTATCCTCCTGCACGGACACTGCCACCAGAAGGCTCTCGTAGGGACTGGGCCGACGGAGAGGTTGCTCGGGCGCGCCGCCGACGTCGAGGTCGTGGACTCGGGATGTTGCGGGATGGCCGGGCTCTTCGGCTACGAGAAGGGACACTACGAAGTCTCGATGAAGATGGGGGAGCGAAGACTCTTCCCCGCGGTGCGCGGGGCCGGGGATCGAGTCGTAGTCGCGCCGGGGACAAGCTGCAGGGAGCAGATCCTCGACGGAACACAACGTCGGGCCCTGCACCCTGCCGAGTATCTGGCCTCAATCCTCGACGGGAGAGGATGAGTTGGCCGGCGATCTGTGGTTCGCCTTCAGGGGCGTCAGGATGCTCGTGCTCGAAGAAGCGCCTGTCCGCGTGCCGCTGGCTGGTGGTCCCGACGAGCTTGGTCTGGATGTCCTGTTCCGTTGGGAGATCGGAGACCTCGGCGGGCACGCTTGCTGGGCCGTCGAGGTGGGCGCCGACACCCAACCACCCGAGGGGATGGTCTTCGAGGATCTCAGGGGCTCTCTTCTACAGGGTTGATCGAGGATTTCTTCAGGATGGCGGGCAGGGCGAAGCAGCTCGTCGGCTGGCATGCGACGCATCGGTTCTGCGGGCGCTGCGGCGGAGAAACGGAGCCTGCGTCAGGGGAGCTTGCGATGAGATGTACGCGCTGCGGAATGATGCACTATCCGCACCTCAGCCCTGCGGCCATCGTCCTCGTCAGGAAAGGAGATAAGATCCTGCTGGCACACTCGCCCGGGTTTCCGCAGGGACTCTACAGCGTACTCGCAGGCTTCGTCGAGCCCGGCGAATCCATTGAAGCGGCCGTCGTCCGCGAGGTGCGTGAGGAGGTGGGGGTCGAGGTCACGAACGTCAGGTACTTCGGGAGCCAGCCGTGGCCTTTCCCGAACTCGCTCATGATCGGCTTTACCGCGGATTACACGGGTGGCGACCTTACCCCCGAACCCGGCGAGATCGAAGACGCCGGCTGGTACTCAGCAGACGACCTGCCACAACTGCCGCCCAGGATAAGCATTGCCCGCGCCATGATAGACGACTTCATACGACGACGTGGCCTCGAACCTGAAGACCCGGAGACACCCGCGTAGACCGTGCCGAACGGCAGGCTCGACGCAGCGCGACGTCTACGAGACGGTCTCGGCTCTTATCGGAGAGCCCGCCGTCAGAACTCTGAGGGAGGGACCTGTTTAGAGAGGAGCCCGAACGCCTGGGGCCGCGTGACGGTAGAAGGGTAGAATGGACGTCGTTCTTTTCGTCCCGGGGGACTATTATGAAGCGGGAGAACGTAACCAGCGGCACGGTATGGGAGAGCAGAGTCGGCTACTCGCGGGCCATCAGGCGCGGGCCCTTCGTGTACGTCTCTGGCACGACCGCGACAGACGGGAGCGGGGGATACGTTGGTGTAGGGGACCCCTACGCGCAGACCGTCCAGGCCATAAACAACATCAAGGTGGCGCTCCAGGCCGTCGGTGCAGAGCTATCCGATGTGGTGAGGACCAGGATCTACGTCGTCGACATCGAGGACTGGGAGAAGATCGGCGCCGCCCACGGCGAGTTCTTCGGGAAGGTCAAGCCCGTCACAAGCATGGTCGAGGTCAGCCGCCTCATAGCACCCGAGATCCTGGTCGAGATCGAGGCCGACGCCCTCATCGACGAATCGTAGGGGCGGGTTTCAAACCCGCCCCTACCCGATCTCCGAGGCGCGGCCTGCGGCGTCCTCCAGGGCCTGTAGGGCTGAGACCTGATCCATACCCGTGCTCCTGAGCAGGTCGACGGCGGCGGAGCGGACCTGGCCGACGAGGACGCTGATCCCGAGCTCGTGGCGCTCCTCGAGGATCTCGGTGGCACACCTGGCGGCTTCGAGGGCCCACCGGCGGGCCTCCTCAGGTCCTTCGTCGTCCTCGAGAAAGTTGGCCAGGGCCCTCACGGACCGCGAGAGGTCGAGTACGGCCTCGGGTAGCTGCGGGGCTATACGGTCTCCTCGTCTGATGGCGTTGTAAACGCCCCTGGCCAAGACCCGGGTGTTTATGACGGCCAGCTCTATCCTTATACCGGCGCTGCCGTAGAACTCGAGTTGCCTCAAGGACCTGCGGCGTGTGGGGGAGAGCCTCGCCGTCTCGTGGCCCGCTTGGAGCGCCTCGTTCAGGGTTCTGATCCTGCCGTCTAGCTCCCTGGCCTGTTCCAGGACCCGTTCGGCCCGCCTCTCGCCTCCTCCCTGGAGCACGGCGGAGATCTCCTCCAGCACCGCGACCAGCTCGTCGAAGACGGGGGCCGCAGCCCTCTCGACCAGGCGCTCGGGATTGACGGGGAAGAGGTAGTTGATCGCGAGCGCCACCCCGCCCCCGATAAGCGCGTCGACGAAGCGTTCTGGCGAGAAGACATCTTCGGGAGGCTGCAGCACGACTACGAGAACAGCAGAGACGGCCGCCTGGTTGATCAGTATGGTGCCACCCCCGAAGAAAACCGCAGCCGCCATAGCGAGGAGTACGACTACGGCGATCTGGAGCGTCCCGTTACCTATGACGAGCACGAGGAGGTCTGCGACCATGAGCCCGACGGCGACCCCGATGATGAGCTCGACGGCGCGCCTGTTCCTCTGGCCGAGGGTTACGCCGAGGCAGATAACGGCGGCTATAGGGGCGAAGAAGGGCTGTTCGTGCCCCACGAGTACTTCAGCCACAAAGTAAGCCAGACTCGCAGCCACAGCCGCCTGCAAGACCGGCCAGACGCTGGTCCTGAGACGGCCGTATCCCGCTGAGAGGCCGTCCCTGATCCTGGAGAACAAACGCCCTACTTTCACGCAGCCGACCGCATTAGCGCTCCGCAGACTATACACCCTGGTGCTGGCATCCTACACAGCGGGACCTAGCAAAGCGTCTTCGTGGGCGTCAGCGAAAACGTGCAGCCCGAGGCGTTCGGAGATCTCCTCGCACACCGCTGTGTCCCTGACACTGTTGCCGTAAGCGTCGAGCCCCGGTGAGAAGACGCCGATTCCCCGTTCTCTGATCTCCTGGCTCAGCATTAGACTCCTCCTACCGGGGCATTTGCCTCAGCCTACCCGATGACCGTTCTCTCCGGGATATCTTCCAGCGCATCGCGTTGTGCTTTCCGGGCGACCAGGCGCTGTAGGAGCGAGAGTTCACGGGGAGGAGATTTTCGGATCCTCTCGTAGTCGATGGTGATTCTTCCTTCGTCTTCGCTCAGCCTGAAATAGTTCAGGCGGAAGGAAGGACGATAAACCGAAGGCAACAGCCGGGACCGCGCGGGCACCCGCTCCAGCTTCTTCAGCCAGGTGCCTGTGTTGATCACGACCCTCTCGCCGACCCGTTTGAGGGAGGCGTTGTGGGTGTGCCCGTAGATGAAGATATACGTCTCGGGGTCTGAGACGAACACCTCCTTGGCCGCTTCGAAGCAGGCGGCATCCGTTGGGCCAATAGCGGGGATCGTGGCCAGCACATCGAACCTCACGAGCGTTTTCCTGACGTCCCGGTAGAAGATCAGGAGCGGGATGGACACGAGCAGAAGGATGACGATTACGACGGTGTTGACGGTGAATATCACTCCCAGGATGGAACCCGCAAGGCCAAAAAGTGCGAGGAGACGGTCGTCCAGGAAGATGCGTGTCCCGACTACGCCGGAAGCCTCGAGCGCGAGTCCTATCACGTTAACGACGCTCAAGGTAAACAGGATCAAGAACGGCACGACGGCGTAACGCAGCCACGGGCTCATCTCCCTGTAGAAGTAGTTGGAGATGAGTCAACGTGGGATCTCCTCCAGCGGGGTCACGGATTGTATGTCCCTGAGCCAGTTGTATCTCCCACGCCCGGACAACCTGCCCGCGGTCCCAACCAGCGAGTGGGTCACGAAGTAGCCAACCGGATTCGCATGCGGGTTGCCGAAGTCAGGCATGTAGTTGCTCGGGTCGCGTTGCATGCCGTGCTCGATCCAGATCTTCTTGCCACCCAACTTCCTGGTGATGGACACCTCTTGTTCGAGGACGATCCCGTACTCCCCCAGCCTCTCGACGAACCCCGGGTAGCAGGCGAGTTCGTAGTCGTGGTTGCCGGGGATGAGGGTTATCTTTAAGTGTTCCCCCGTCCTCTTGAACTGCTCGAAGAGCCGCGCGTGGTCCGAGACGAGCAGGTCGAACTTCTCGACTCCCTCTGCGGTATTGAACTCCCACAGTCCGAAGGCATCGCCGATAATGACGAGCTCGGTGTCCCCTTCTCTCTGTTCGAGCATCTCCAGGAACGCCACGAAATCGTCCTCGAAGTCGAGGATCTTGAGTTGCTCGTCCCCGCCTATGTGCAGGTCGCTTACGAAGAAGTATTCAGTGGGCATCGTCTACTCCTCCGTCGTCTTCGCCGCTCGCCTCGGTAGATCCTGGATAAAGCCTGGATCGCGGTTCATCTTGGAGGCGGCGCCAAGGGAGCGCGAGAGGCGGGAGCGGGACAGTTCGATCACGCGCAACACGATGTGCTTGTACTCGCTATCGCGAGAGAGGCGGCCTTGCTCCAGCATCTGATCTATCTTCTCGATAAAACCTAGCTCCTGGTACAGTGAGAGGTTGCCGGCGAGCGCCGCGCCCAGCGTTACAGACCTCAAGGGCTGCGTAACGGCCGGGCTGAAACGGTAGATGACCGAGAGCGCCGCCCAGAGCAGCAGGAGTGCGACTGGGTAATGCAGCCAGGACCACAGCAGGACGTAAAGGTCTCGCAGCCCGAACACCGCAGCCACGTCTTCGACTGCCCGCGTCCCCGTGAGCATAAGGACAGCGGCGGAGATCACCGCGAGCGCGACGATGGGACCCGAGGCCAGAGAGAGCGCCTGCGACTTCCACCAGGGACGGGTCTCGGTCAGCCCGTAGGCGGTGTTGAAGGCATCGGCGAGGGTACCCGCGGGGGCTGAGATGGACCAGAGCGCGACGCCGATGCCCACGAGTAGCAACCCGCCGTCGGCCTGTTTCTGGGCCCGCCTGGCCATATCTGCGAGCGGTTGGATCTGCTCTCTACCCTGCTCGACCACCGGCTCCAGTTGCTTTGGTACCTGCTCTGAGGATCTGGCATTGACCTCATCGACGAGCCGGTCGAAATAGTCAGGAGGACCCAGTAAACCAATGAGCACGACGACGACCAGAACGAAAGGGAAGAGCCCGAACAGCCCCCTGTAGGCCAGCGCCGCCGCGTAGGTGGCTATGCGGTGTTCGGCGAAGCTACCCGCCACGCGCTTGCCGACCTCGATGATGCCTTCGATACGTGCCGCTCTATGGGAAGTGGAGGACGGTAGCCGGAATCTGGATCTCATGGCGGACGTTCCGCCTCCGCCGGATCGTTCAGAGATTCGTTCACGATCATGCCGCCCAATCTGCGCCTGGTGTCCATTGTTAGGAATTCTACGCCAGGGCATACTTTGCTACCTGCTTATCGCCTCTGCGGTAGCCGCGACGTGGACGGACGTAGCATCAGGTCGGCGCCTGTGTTTCGATCATATAATCTCAAGTGTCAAGAGACGAGGAGGTTCTTATGGGTTGCATGCGAGTAGAGCCGGGACCGGGACAGGAGTCGGTCTGGGACTACCCACGTCCGCCGAGGCTCGAGGACGTGGACAAGAAGGTCAAGGTCGTCTTCGGCGGCGTAACGCTCGCCTACACCACGCGGGCCAAACGCGTCCTCGAAACGAGCCACCCGCCCGTCTACTACATCCCTCCACAGGACATAAGGATAGAGCTTTTGGAACCTTCTGGTGGGGGCTCATTCTGCGAGTGGAAGGGCCGGGCGGGCTACTACGACGCGATGACCGAAGAGCGTAAAGAGAGGCGGGCCGCGTGGTTCTATCCCGAGCCGACGCCGTACTTTACCAGCCTCAAGGACTACGTCGCCTTCTATCCGTCGAAGATGGATGGATGCTGGGTTGGGGGGGAGAAGGTCGAGGCGCAGGAGGGGGACTTTTACGGCGGTTGGATCACCCCCGACATCGTCGGCCCGTTCAAGGGCTCCCCGGGCACCTGGGGCTGGTAGATAAGCCGTGGACGCCGCGAGCCTCCGCAAGGAATACACGCGCGCCGGCCTGGACAGAGCTGACGTTGACTCCGATCCCATAGTCCAGTTCGGCGCGTGGTTCGAAGAAACTCTCGCTGCAAACCTGCACGAGCCTAACGCCATGATCGTCGCTACAGCAACACCTGAAGGTAGGCCCTCGGCCCGCACCGTGCTTCTCAAGGGTTACGATGAGCGTGGTTTCGTCTTCTACACCAATTACGAGGGACGTAAGGCACGTGAGCTCGAGGCCAACCCCGCGTGCGCCCTGCTATTCTACTGGGGCGAGCTCGAGCGGCAGGTTAGGATCGAAGGCCGCGCCAGCCGAATCTCAAACGATGAATCCAACGCGTACTTCGCGAGCCGTCCGCGCGGGAGTCGCCTCGGGGCGTGGGCCTCACAGCAGAGCAGCCCCGTCGAGGACAGGAGCGTTCTGGAGGAGCGTTTACGGGCGTTGGAGACGGAGTACGAGGGGCGTGAGATCCCACGCCCCCCGTTCTGGGGCGGCTACAGGGTCGAACCCGACGCGATCGAGTTCTGGCAGGGGCGTGAGAGCAGGCTGCACGACCGGCTCGTGTATCGCCGCAAAGACGGAGCCTGGAGGATCGAGCGTCTCCAACCGTAGTGGGAATCGCCCGGCTTGACAGCAGTGAGAGTTCCCGGCTAGCATATATCTGTCTATCCGGATCGGGGTTCCGGAGCATACAATGCAGCTTTGGCTGTGGAAAAGAGGAGGCTATGAAAGAAGACGTCAAGGAAGCCGCTGACCGCGTGCTGCGCGGGGCCGTAGAGCAGGAGAATGGCGTGCCCGGCGTGGTCGCGATGGCGACCGACCGCGAGGGTAATTTCTACGAAGGCGCGGCGGGCAAGCGCGAGCTTGGCGGGAATCAGGAGATGACCACGGACACCGTGTTCGCCATCTTCTCGTGTACGAAGGCCATAACGGGCGTGGCGGTAAAGCAGCTCGTCGAGGAGGGTGAGATCTCCCTCGACCACCCCGCGAAGGAATACGCGCCGGAGATCGCAGACATCCAGGTCCTGGAAGGCTTCGACGCTGACGGCGAGCCGCGACTTCGTCCGCCGGAGTCCGATATTACGGTAGAGCAGCTAATGCTGCACACCGCCGGCTTCGGCTACGACTTCTTCAACGAGGACCTCGTGAAGTACGGCGAGAAGAGGGGCGTCCCTAGCGTCGTCACGTCTTCGATGGCATCGCTCACGTCGTGTCTACTGTTCGATCCGGGCGAGCAGTGGGAGTACGGGAGTAACATAGACTGGGCCGGCAAGGTCGTCGAAGGGGCCAGGGGCAAGCGCCTCGGTGAGGTGATGAAGGAACGTATCTTCGAGCCGCTCGGCATGAACGAAACCGCGTTCACGATGACGGATGAGATGCGCTCGCGGCGGGCAACCATGCACCAGCGAGGCGAGGATGGGACGCTCTCAGCGATGCCTGACTTCGAGCTGCCGCCGGACCCCGAGCAGCACATGGGAGGGCACGGCCTGTACAGCACCGTCGGCGACTACATGAAGTTCATCCGCATGATCCTGAACGGTGGGGAGGGCGAGCATGGCCGGGTGCTGTCGTCGGAGATGGTCGAGATAATGGGCCAGAACGGCCTCGGGGATATGAAGATAAAGATGCTGCCCGGCGTCATCGCAGAACTCTCCAACGACGCTGAGTTCTTCCCCGGAATGCCCAAGTCGTGGGGATACACCTTCATGATCAACGACCACGATGCTCCGACCGGAAGGCCCGCCGGCGAGCTCGGCTGGGCCGGGCTTCCCAACCTGTTCTTCTGGATCGACCGCAAGAACGGCCTCGGAGGTTTCTGGGCGACCCAGATATTCCCGTTCGCCGATCCGATCTCGTTCACGGGTTACATGGACTTCGAGACAACGGTCTACGAAAACGCCCTCGCGCTAGTCTGAAAGCGGTTTCCGGAAGGGTTACCCTTCCGGAAACCGCGCATTTCAGCACTTCAGCACGCCGCAGGCGGCGGCTTGTCGGCATGTCAGCAAGTGCATACCAGCGAGGCTCCAAGGCGCAGCCAGGCTCTGTGGCAAACGATGCGGGGTCTCGTCTCTCGGGGAGTAATACGAACGCAAGCTGCTCCCCAGCAAAGCTGAAGTGCTGAGGTGGGGGTCCCTGCTAAGATGCGTAGCAGTACTGCGCCTTGGATTCTAGAGAGAGGAGAGCTCTTGAAGCTGGTTACGTATTCTGTGGGTGGTGGGGAGCCGCGTGTCGGGTCTTTGGAGGGCGAAGAGATAAGGCCGCTCGCGCGCGAGGACATGATCGAATTCATCGAGTACGGAGGGAGTCCGGAGCCCGGTGAAGCTACGGTGCCGCTAGGGGAGGCGCGCATCCACGCCCCGATAGAGCGACCTCAGAAGGTCATCGGCATAGGCCTCAACTACGAGGACCACGCGGCAGAGACAGGGGCGGATATCCCTGAGAAGCCCATAGTCTTCGCCAAGTACCCGAACACGGTTATAGGGCCAGGCGAGGCCATCAGGATACCCCCCATAACCGAGCAGGCCGACTACGAGGCCGAGCTCGCCGTCATTATCGGAAGGGCAGCCCGCAACGTCTCCGAGTCAGAGGCCCTGGATCACGTCTTCGGCTACACAAACGCCAACGACATCTCCTCGCGCGACCTCCAGTTCTCGGAGGGCGGACAGTGGACGCGCAGCAAGTCCATAGACACTTTCTGCCCGTTAGGGCCTTACATTGCGACCCGTGATGAGATCGAAGATCCGCAAGACCTCTCGATCAGATGCATCCTCAACGGCGAGGTCATGCAGGACGGGACGACGGCGAAGATGATCTTCTCGGTCGCCGAGCTCGTCTCTTTCCTCTCCCAGGGCATGACGCTCGTCCCCGGCGACGTCATAGTCACAGGCACGCCACCCGGTGTCGGCTCGGCCCGCGACCCGCAAGTCTGGCTGAAGGCGGGGGATGAGGTCACTATCGAGATAGCTGGCCTCGGCACCCTGACAAACCCGGTCGAGACGGACTAGAACATGGACCTGCTCGCGGGGCTCGGAGCCATCTTGCCAGGGGACCGGGTCGTCTCGGGTGGTGACGACCTGGAGCGGCACGGGGGCGGCGTCTTCACCCACCATGCCCCGGTCCAGCCCGACGCTGTGGTCTACCCGGAGAGCCGCGATGAGGTCGTGCGGGTCCTGCGCTTCGCCAACGAGCACCGGATACCCATCGTACCCTTCGGGCAGGGAAGCAGCCTGGAAGCGCACACCCTACCCGTGCACGGCGGCATCAGCCTCGACCTGGGAAGGATGGACCGCATCCTGGAGGTCAGGCCCGACGACTTCATCGCGCGGGTCCAGCCTGGCCTCACCCACGAGGCGCTAAACGACGAGTTAGCCGGTCATGGACTTCTCTTTCCGGTGGATCCAGGCTGGGACGCTTCGCTAGGTGGGATGGCGGGCACCAATGCGAGCGGGACGAACGCGGTCAAGTACGGGGTCATGCGGGACCAGGTACTCGGCGTCGAAGCGGTGCTGGCAGACGGGACGGTGATGCGTACCGGCGGGATGGCTATGAAGTCCTCGGCGGGATACGACCTGACGGGACTCTTCGTGGGGTCCGAGGGGACACTGGGTGTCTTTGCGGAGTTGATCCTACGCCTTTACCCGCTCCCCGAGCGGATCGTGGCCGCGAGGGCGATCTTCCCTGACATCGAGGCAGCGGGAAGGGCGGCCGTAGGGATGATCCGCACAGGCATGAGGATCGGTCGCGTCGAGCTGGTCGACGCCCGCACGGTCGGTGCTGTAAACGCCTTCAAAGGCACCGGCTACGCAGCTGCCCCGACCCTCTTCCTGGAGTTCAGCGGCTCGAAGGCGAGCGTCGAGAGCGATGTGGAGGTCGCCAGCGAAACCTCCGCGGCGGAAGGTTGCTCTTCGTTCGAGTTCGAGGCCGACGAGGAGGCCCGCCAGAAGCTCTGGGAGGCCCGCCACGACGCCGCCCTCGCCATACGCGACCTCTACCCTGGAATGGGAATGATGAGCACGGATGTGTGCGTCCCTATCTCGGACCTCCCCGGCGCCCTGCGCCACGCCCGCGACATCATCGAGTCCCGCGGCCTGGACGGGGCCATCCTTGGCCACGTCGGGGACGGCAACTACCATGCCGTCTTCCCCGTGGACCCGGACGACGAGGCAGACCAGGAGCGGGCCGAGGTTGTCAACGCAGAGATCGTGGACTACGCCCTGGAGCGTGGCGGCACCAGCACCGGCGAGCACGGCATCGGCCTTGGAAAGATCGGGCACCTGCAAAAAGAACACGGTGATTCCCTGCCGTTCATGCGCGAGATAAACAGGATCGCTGACCCGAACGGCATCATGAACCCAGGCAAGATCTTCGGCGGCGAGTAGCTCGTGGCCCTCGAAGTGCTGTGCTCGTCGGCAAGCGAGGATGACAGTCCGTACCGTGCCGAGCACAAGGTGAATTGTAGTTAGGCTACTGTCGCGGCGGCCTGTAGAATTTGTGAGTTGTCGAGAGGAGGCACTTCGAGGACCTGATGGAACCGGATAGGACATCGTACCGGACGGTAAAGGTGATCGGGGTGTTCTTGATCCTCGAGGTGATCGGGCTTCTCGCCATCGGCGTCTTCGAGTTCTCGCAGGTCTACTGGAGGGGGCTGGATCTGCAGAGTCCGCAACATCAGGCCGTGGAAGTGGCTGTGTTCGCCCTCTTCATCCCTTCCGGCGTCCTGACGCTACTGGCAGCGCTGAGCTTCCTCTTGCTGCGCCGCAGGGGATGGCTATTGGCGGCGATCGCCCAGGGACTCAGCCTGGCGGTGAGCGTGTGGCTCTACACCTTGTTCCAGCCTGGCTACGTCTACCCGATCATGGCCTACTGCGTACTGATGATCCTCTACCTCAACTCCCGCGACGTCAGGGTGGCTTTCCTTCCCAGACGGGGTTCGGGGGCGTCGTATGAAGGCTGATCACACCTCCACGGCCCTGCTCCGGCGCTTCGAGCCGGTGACCCGGTCGACCAGCGGGGACAGGTTCTACCCGATGGACGTCGAACCTTACGTGCGGGCCTGCAGCCTGTGGGTGCAAAAGCCCGGCGAGGAGGCCGAATGCGTGGTGCCCGATGGAAAGTTGAGCCTTGACCGGCTCGCGCAGCAGCCCCTCGACGAGGCCGGTGCCGTACATTTCCTCAAGCTCAGCGACGCCGAGGATATCGGGCCAGACTCGCGCGGCGGGCTTGTGCGACTGTTCCGCAGACGCGCCAGGGACCGCAAGGAGGTGAGGCGGGCATTCCGGGCCGGGCGGGGCCGCCTCGCCCGCGTCGGGTACTTCTCCCGCTTCGTCGACGCCCTTTACTCGATCGCGCTCCTCGCCCGCGGGAGGGTGCCTGGAGAGGCGGCGGCGGCGGCTTCGGTGACCTACGAGCGCATAATGGCCGAGCATGAACACTACCGCTACCACGGGCGCATGCTCCGCCAGGACGGTTGGATCGTCTTGCAGTACTGGCTCTTCTACCCCTTCAATAACTGGAGGAGCGGGTTCTTCGGCGCCAACGACCACGAGGCCGACTGGGAGAAGGTCTTCATCTACCTCTCAGAGTCTGAGGCTGGGGAGGTCAGGCCAGAGTGGGTGGCCTACGCGGCCCACAACTACACCGGGGACAACCTCCGTCGGCGCTGGGACGATCCCGAGGTCGAGAAGGTCGGGGAGCACCCCGTGATCTACGTCGGCGCGGGCTCCCACGCGAGCTACTACTCCCCCGGCGAGTACCTGACGGAGCTTCCCCTCCCCTTGCCCAAACCCATGGCCAGGACGACAAGTTCCATCCGGTCCTTCTGGGAGACGAAGCTCGGCCAGTACGTGGGCGACGGCGGGGAAGGCGGCGGGTACTTCAGTATTCCTTTCGTAGACTACGCGCGCGGGGACGGCCTTACCGTCGGAGAGGGGGGAGACAGGGCGTGGGAGGAGCCCAGGCTCCTCGCCGACCCGATCCCCGACTGGGTCTCGGGTTATCGTGGGTTGTGGGGACTCTATGCCAGGGACCCCTTCGAGGGTGAGGACGCCCCGGCGGGCCCGATGTACAACCGCGACAAGAGCGTCAACCGCGCCTGGTACGACCCCGTTGGATGGGCTGGGCTCGACAAAGTGCCTCCACCGACCGAGGCGCTGCGGGCCATCCTCGAACAGCGGGCCGACATCATCTCGCGGTGCGAGGGACTGCGGACCGAGATCGACGACAAGAGCCGGCGGCTCAAAAAGCTCGGCACAGAGCTTGCGGCGATACGCGACAGATCGCACCTCGACGCGCCCTACGAGGAGGGGGCCGGGGGCGTCGCCGAGCTATCTGGAGAACTGGACCGGCTCCGTGCCAAACTTGCCACGGACGAGGCCGTCTCGGAGTCGCTCGAGGAGTACGCCGACCGTCTCAGGGCCGGCGAGCGTGACCCTGCCCGCTCCCACATCTCCCGTGCCCACAGGCCTGCCTCCGAAGACGAGCTGAGGGTGAGCCGCGTGGCCGAGGGGTGGGCGGCCATAAGCGTAAGCCTCATGATCATAAGCTTCGTCGGAATAGCCATGTTCGAGCGGGAACACCTGATCTCCATGCTCGTCTTCAGCATCGCCTTCTTCGCGTTCGTCGAGGCCGGCTTCAGGGGCCGCCTCGTCAACCTGGTCAGCAGCGCCAACATAGGACTCTCCGTCGTCGCCACGCTCATCATCATCTACGAGTTCTTCTGGCAACTCGTAGTCGCGGCCGTGCTCGTGGTCGGCCTCTACGTCCTCTGGGACAACGTGCGCGAGCTCAGACGATGACGATCCATAGAAACAGTGTCGGGACTCAGGTTCCGGTTAGAATGGGGCTAATATGGCACGCACGATAAGGGTAATTGTTGCGAAGGTAGGCCTCGACGGGCACGACAGGGGGGCCAAGATCATCGCCCGCGCCCTCCGCGACGCGGGGATGGAGGTCATCTACACCGGCCTCCACCAGACCCCCGAGCAGGTCGTAGAGGCGGCCATCCAGGAGGACGCCGACGCGATCGGCATCTCCATCCTCTCGGGCGCCCACATGACGCTCGTACCCCGCATAATCGAACTCCTGCAAGAGAACGAGGCCGAGGACATCCTCGTCTTCGTCGGCGGCACCATCCCCAAAGTAGACATCACAAAGCTCAAGGAGATGGGTGTCGGGGAGGTCTTTACCCCGGGAACACCGACGAAGAAAGCTGTAGAGTATGTCCAGCAGGCAGTGAGCTAGGCTTCAGGTATCAGGAAATACCTGAAACCTGATGCCTGAAACCCAGAAACGGAGTTTCGTCTTGGATTACGTTACGATGCAACACGAGGACGATGTCGCAGTCCTGACCATCGACCGCCAGGAGAAGTTGAATGCCCTGGACAGGCAGGTGGTCGAGGAGATCGGGCAGTCGCTACTCGAACTCGAGGCCGAAGGGCCGCGTGCGATCATCGTTACGGGAGCGGGGGAGCGGGCTTTTATCGCGGGGGCCGACATAAGGGCCATGAGCGTCATGGAACCCCTGGAGGCCAAGCGCTTCTCCGAGATCGGCCACGCTGCGATGGCACTCCTCGACAGGAGCCCTATCCCAACGATAGCGGCCGTGAACGGCTACGCGCTCGGCGGAGGCTGCGAGGTCGCGATCGCCTGCGACATCAGAATAGCCGCCGAGAACGCGACGTTCGGATTCCCCGAGGTCGGCCTCGGGATACTCCCAGGCATGGGCGGCACCCAGCGGCTGCCGCGTTTGATCGGGCCTGCGCTGGCCAAGGAGTTGATCTTCACGGGCCGCCGCATAAGCGCCGAAGAGGCCAAAGAGATAGGCCTCGTCAACCGCGTCGTCGGCGAGGGCGAGGCGTTGAACACGGCCAGGGAGCTTGCGGCCGAGATCTCCGCCAACGGACCCCTCGCCGTAAGGCACTCGAAGGCGGCCGCGAACCGGTCGCTCGACGTCGACCTCATAAGCGGCCTCGAGTACGAGGCGGACCAGTTCGCCCTGCTCTTCGCCACCGAGGATGCCCGCGAAGGCATGAACGCCTTCGGCGAGAAGCGCAAACCAGAGTTCGAGGGACGATAGTCCACGAGACCAAGATCCGGGTCCGCTACGCTGAGGTCGACGCCCAGGGACACGTAAACAACGCCACCTACCTCACCTACTTCGAGGTCGGACGCGTGGAGTGGCTGCGCGCCACAGGCCACTCTTACAGGGAGATGGAGCGTCTGGGCCGTGGCCTCGTCGTCGTCGAGGCGCTCCTCCACTACCGCAGACCGGCCATCTTCGACGACGAGCTGACCCTGAGCACGCGCCTCGCCGAACTCGGCAAAGTCTCCCTCCGCTTCGACTACGAGGTCCTCAAGGATGGAGAAGTTCTCGTCACGGGCCACACGCGCCACGCCTGCGTCGACCTGGCCACAGGCAAACCCGTAAGAATGCCACAGGAACTACTCAGGCTCGCAAAGGGCAAGCCGTAATACGGAATCCGCACGATTGGAGGGCAACCGGAAGCGTACCCGAGGGGCTTCGAAGTTTGCTATCGAGGTTGCGAACCTACACACAAGGGTGTAGAGTATCTACACCTTTTTGGCCATTACCCTTGGGAAGGGGAAGTTAATGCGAGCTGTGCGGTGCAGTTGCCGTCGACACCTGGAAGCACAAGACGACCGGGCCCTGCTTGCCTCGCTGCGCGAACATCTGGTCGCAGAGCATCTTGTCGGCCAGCGCGTCGGATCGGCTGCAAACGAGCTGGCTACGGAGATCCTTGCAGACGGTGCTTACGGTCTGGAGTACGTAGCCGTACCCGAGGACAACGAACTCGTCTCGGAGCCCTACTGAGCTACCAAAGACCTGGAGGAGCAAACGCAAGCGAGGAGGGATACGTCGTGAGAGCGGAGCAGACAGTCTCAGAGATGGTGGTGGAAGTCTTGGCACGCCAGGCGGAGGAGCTTGCCACCCGTACCGGCCAACCCTTTCATGAGGCGTACGAGGACATACTCGAAACCGAGGCGGGCCACCAGCTCGCCGAGCTAGCCGAAGGACCGCACCGCCACGAGAAGGCACACAACTGGCAGGCCAGTCTACTGTTCGAGCGCGTGAGCGAGCAGGCCAGGCATCCTGTATTGGCTTGAACATCCTCCACTCCGCACAGAGCGTATTCTTCGCCTTCCTGGTGCTCGGGGTCGTGTTGGGGCTAGCCTAGTCCCGGTCTAAACTTCAGGGCCCGCCCCAGATGGACGCGGTTTCGGGGCTCTGCGAGACTGTCGAGGCGTCGGTATTCCCTGTGGGAGGTGCCCTACGCCCAAATCCATCTACAGGACGCTTGAAGGAAGGCCACGCGGACACGGAGCCATCCAGGAGTGCGTGGGGCGCTACGCCGACTGAAGATCCCCTCCTTGCCCGCCTGAAGGCCCACGGCTCCGGAGTCAGTCCTCTCGCGGTGGGTGGGCTCTGCTAAACTCAAGTCCCGTGAACTCTCTGCTCCGCCAGTATGCACACCGGCTCTCCGAAGCCGGGGTAGCGGGTAGTTGCACGTCCCATGGTGCTGAGAACAACCTCCGCAAGATAGGGCTGCTCTTCGAGCAAGATGCGTCCAACACGTTCGGGATGGAGGATCTGCTACAGGGAGTGAGATTCGAGGAGGCCTATGATGCCGCTGCGCTTCACATCGGCAACCCGCCTGACAGGGAGGAGAATCGGGGACGGGGGTGCATAGACCCGGCGCGTACGGCCGCAGGGCTCGTCGAGACGGGAGAGAGGATAGGGACAGTCGCCAGGTCGGGTGGGCGTCTGATCTTCGCTACCGGGCATCCTGGAGCTCTCATCCTCTACTACCTCGGGCTCGCCCGGTGGGCGCATGAGCTGGGCGGCGACGTTCTCACCGTCGAGACGCGCGGACTATACGAGCGAGGAGTATCCCTTGACTGGGCGGAGTCGGTAGCCGCCCTCGGCGACGGGGCCAGCCTGTTTCACACCCACGACCCTGAGCCCATGAGGGATGTACTGCGGCAGACAGGGGCGGTCGACCTTGTGGTCGCCGACCATGGTTTCGCGGGGGCTGCGATCGCCGCCGGCATCTCGACGATCGTCGTAATGGACACCAACGACCCGGCCTTCGCCGTAGTCGCCGGGCGAGGCGCCGACGTGACTGTCGTGCCCATGGACGACAACCGTCCGCTGAACACCTACGCAACAGCCCTTGATGTGGTCCGAAATGGTGCCTGATCAGCGGGTTGAGGAAGGCTTAAGGCCTTCCTCAACCCGCGCAATTCAGCCAGTCAGCACTTCAGCACTTCAGCTTTTGTTTGCTGAGGGCTGAGAGGCCGATGGATGGTCGTGCATAAGGCTTGTGCGCGGCGCTGTAAGACCTTCGCTCGGCCTCCTCTGTCACAGTGGACCAGATCGTTTCGTCTTGTTCGGTGTGCCCGGATCGGGCTTACGGGAAGATCTAGTGGGAAGACTTTCTCCACCATCCCTTCTACCTCCCAGGTTGGGGAAAGCTCGTCCTCAGCACAGCATCCCACGCCCTGTCCGGCAGCAGACGCCTGAGCCATAGGAAGAGGTGTGCAGATGGTGTAACGGCGTAGCGGCTGCGAAGGCGTGGCGCGGAGATCGCTTCCTCCACCTTCTCGGCGACCGCCTCGGGTCCGCCGCCCAGCCTCGAGATGGGACCCCGCTCGTAGTTCTCCGTCGTCGCCCTCGCGACGGCCTCATCGAAGCCTGCGTAGGGTCCGTCTTGGGGGCCGTCGATCGACCCGACGGCGGTGTGTGCGAAGCCGGTGCGGATGAGGCCTGGTTCTATGACGGAGACCCTTACGCCGAAGCCTTCTACCTCGAAGCGCAGGGCGTCGCTCAGCGCCTCGACGGCGTGTTTGGTCGCGTGATAGTAGCCGGCGCCGGGGAACGTGAGCTTCCCGCCCATGGAGGAGACGTTGACGATCCTGCCGTATCTCTGCCGCCGCATCCCCGGTAGCACAAGTTGGCACATCCGCACCAGCCCGAAGACGTTCGTCTCGAACTGCCGCCGCACCTTATCCATCGGGACAGCCTCCACGGCCCCTGACTGGCTGTAGCCAGCGTTGTTGACGAGCACGCCGACGGCCCCTTCCCGCCGCTCGACCTCCTCGATGGCCGAGATCATCGAGTCCTCATCGGTCACGTCGAGGGGTAGGAGGTCGCAACCACTCCTTTCGAGCGGGGCTATCTTATCGAGGTCGCGTGCTGTGGCGTAGACTCTCCAGCCTACGTCAGCGAGGCGTGCGGCGGTGGCCCACCCGATACCTGAGGAACAGCCGGTGATCAAGACTGCTTTCGAGACGTTCATCCCTCTACCCTTCTACTACGGTCAGCGTGATCCTGCTCGGTCGCCCCGCGTCGTGGAAGATAGTCTGGTTGGCTACTTCGGTGCGGGAGGACTCTAGTGCGCTCTCGCCGGTGTTGAGATTGCGCTCCCAACGGGGATGGGAACTAGATGTGATCTCCACCCGCATGCTGTGGCCGGGGAGGAAGGTGATGCCCGTAGCCCACAGGTCTATGACGTACTCGTACACTTCGCCAGGCTCGATCGGCGAGGGCGCCACAGGCTTCACCACGCCGGGCGCGGGGTAGCTCTCCCTGGCGCTCGCCCGCAGGATACCGTCGGCGACGCAGATCGCCCGCCCGTCAGGATAGACGTCGACGAGCCGCGCCACGAAGTCCGTGTCCGGGGCGGAGGAGGCTGCGAAGAGCGTGACGTAGACGGAACCGAGGACCGTAAGAGGACTCCTTAGGGTCGGGCTCGTGTAGACGAGCACGTCTGGCCGGCTCTCGATTGGCCGCTGATCCCTCGGCCCCGAGCCGTGAATGGCTGCCATGAGTACAGGACCACCAACCGTCGGAACAGGGTCCTCGGGGTCGTACTCGTAGCGCGCAGGCTCGTCCCCTGCTCCAACCGGCTCGCGGCGCAGCGAGCCGCCTGAGATCAAGTGCCAAGTCTCCTCATGTGACCCCGGAGGCGGCCACTCCTCGTAGCCGCGCCAGCGGTTCTCTCCCATGACGAAAACCTTTACGGGGGGTGTGCCTTCCAGGGCACCCTCGTCTCCTTTCAGGGTGGCGTCGAACCAGTGGAGGTGGGCTGCTGTCAGGTCGCCCCTGTAGTCGAGGAACATGCCTGAGCTCCCGATGCCGAAGTCGAGCTCCCCGAAGGTGCTGCCAAAGTCCCCGTGCGTCCACGGGCCGACTATCAGGCTCGGCGGACGCATCCCCACCTCGCGAGAGCGTTCTTTCATCGCCTCGTACTGGCGGAGCGTCTCCCCGATAAAGCAGTCGTACCAGCCGCCGATGTGGAAGGTCGGCGCGTCTACGTTCTCGTACTTGCCCTCGATATTGAGGTATTCCCAGCCCTCGTGGTCCACGCCGCGCCCGAAGCCACCCTCCACAAAGGGGGCCAGCTCGTCCGGGTTCGGAAGATCCGTGAGCGGCAGTACGTCGTAGCCGCCGCCAGCGAGGAGGGTGTCTATGGTTCGGATCACCTCAGGTAGCTTCTCCCCGATGGTCTCGCGGTCGCCGGCGTATTTGCGGAAGAGGAGGTCGAGGGTGAGCGACGTCTGCGCCCAATATTGCATCAGACCAAGCTCGTGCACGCCGCCGCGCATCTGGACGCCGTTCAGGTGGTTGCCCCACGTGAGGCCAGGAACCATGCTCTTCAGCGAGGGCGGCCGCATGACGGCGGCGTGCCACTGGGTCTTGCCGAAGTACGAGAGCCCGTACATGCCAACCGACCCGTTGGAACCGGGGAGATTCGCGGCCCACTCGACGGTGTCGTAGCCGTCCTCGTACTCAGCGACGAATGGGACGAACTCTCCTTCCGAACGGTAGCGTCCGCGCACGTCCTGCACGACGACGATGTAGCCGGCCTCCGCGGCCGTTACAGGGTCAAGGACCAGGCCGTCCGAAAAGAGATCCTTGCCGTAGGGGAGGCGTGTCAGGAGGACGGGGTACCCATCACCATCAGAGGGCCTGTAGACGTTGGACATCAAGTTCGTGCCGTCGCGCATCTCTGCAGGAACGCCCCTCTGGATCAGCACCCCGAACGTTCCGCCCACTACACCACTCCCTCCACCATCGAACTCGACCCGCCCTGAGTCTACCCGAACCCCGAGCCAGGATCTCAGCATACCTCCCCTTATATTTGACCAATCGTTCCAATACATCTAAGTGGCGCCCACAAGATTAGAGCAGCTTGCCGAAGTATCGGCCTACTGCCAACTGCGCATTCGGTAACAAGCGAGAACAAAAAGCTGACAAGCTGAAGTGCTGATGCTGACTAGCATTTCTCAATGAGGAGGTAGGCGTTTGGTAGCTGGGGGGTCGGGATGGTGGAGGTCTCCGGCGTTCGTAGTGGGATGCGGGTGTTTGATCGCTTTGATCACCTACGGGTTGAGGACGAGTTTCGGCCTGTTTGCGGCGCCGATTGGCGAGGGGCGCGGCTGGTCGCCGGAGGTCTTCGCCCTTGCCATAGCGATACAGAACATCGTCTGGGGCATAGGACAACCGTTCGCCGGAGCCGTGGCTGACCGCTATGGCTCGGCTCGCATACTCGCCGTCGGAGGCGTTGTCTACGCTGCAGGCGTCGCACTCATGGCCGTAAGCCCGACGCCGCTAGCCTTCAACCTCACCGCTGGCGTGCTCGTTGGCTTGGGCCTCTCGGGTGCCTCGTTCACTATCGTCATCGCTGCGTTGGGGCGGCTCGTTCCGGAAGACAAGAGCTCGCAGGCAATGGGTCTCGCGACCGCCGCAGGTTCGCTCGGGCAGTTCGTGTTCGCCCCACTCGGGCAGGCGTTCCTCACGGAATACGGGTGGCAGGCCGCACTCCTGTTGCTCGCCGGTTCCATGGTGATCGTTCCCGCGCTCGCGGTGGCCCTCAAGGGTGGAGGTAGGCAGCAGGATACAAGGGATCCGGCGTTGCCAGCCCGCGACGCGGTCCGGCAGGCGTTTGGGCATGGCAGCTACTTACTGCTCGTTGCCGGATTCTTCGTGTGTGGTTTCCACGTGGCGTTCATAACGACGCATTTGCCTGCGCACATCGCCGTCGCCGCCGGGCACACGCACGGGGGGATGGACACCGCAGGGCCAGCGGTGGCGGCGTGGGCGTTGGCGTTCATCGGCTTGTTCAACATCGTGGGGTCATACGGCTCGGGAGTCCTGGGCGCACGCCACAGCAAGCGGCGTCTGCTCGCCGGCATTTACCTCGCGAGGGCCGTGGTCATCGCGCTTTTCATCACCCTGCCTCCGACCCCGACTGTGGTGCTCGTCTTCGCGGCCGCGATGGGAGTCTTGTGGCTTTCGACGGTGCCGCTGACCTCGGGGCTCGTCGCCGTGATGTTCGGGACGAGGAACCTCGCGACGCTTTTCGGGATAGTGTTCCTCAGCCACCAGGTCGGGGCGTTCCTCGGAGTCTGGCTCGGTGGCCTCGCCATCGAGCAAACCGGCTCTTTCATGCCGGTGTGGTTGGCCGGCATCGCCCTCGCCTTCGTGGCCGCCGGACTACACTGGCCCATCGTCGAGCGTCCCGCACCGAGCTTCGTGGCCCGCGCGCAGACCGGGAGTTGAGGGAATGCCAAGGACCAAGGATTTCGAGCCTCAGGAGGCGCTCGATGCCGCGATGTACCTCTTCTGGCGCAAGGGATACGAAGCGGCCTCCATGCGCGAGTTGCTCGATGCCATGAGTATAGGGCGCGGGAGTTTCTACGACACTTTCGGGGACAAGCACGCCCTCTTCCTGGCCGCCCTCGACCGGTTCCGGGAGGTGCGGACATCGTGGATAGAAGAGGTTCTGGAGCGAGCCGGACTCGAAGGAATCGAAGTGGTCTTCCGGCGGACGGTCGACGGGCTCGTAGCCCCCGAAGTACGCCGGGGATGTCTGCTCGCCAACTCCGCGGTCGAGCTTGCCCCGCATGATCCCGAGGTGGCTGGCAGGATCTACCGCTACGTAAGCCGTACGGAGGATGCGTTCGAGGATGCCCTAACGCGGGCCAGGAAGACCGGGGAGATCCCGGCTGATAGCGACCCGAAGGCGCTGGCCCGGTTTCTGGTCAATACGCTGCACGGTCTGCGGGTTCTCGCCAGGGCGGGATCCGACCGCGAGGTGCTCGACGACGCCGTCAGCGTCGCCCTCAGGGCATTGCAGTGAGGCCGGTGCCGAGTCTCAGCGACTGGCGCGTCTAAGGAGCAGCACCAGAGCAGCCGCGACCGAGAGCGTCAGGGTCGCGGGCGCGGCGATTGAGATGGCCTTTACTCCCTGCAGCCTGCGCCGCATCTGTGCCGTGTCGTTCGTGCGGGGGAACGGTTCGTCCGGCTCTTCGACTCCGAGGAACTCGCACAGGGGTCCCCAGCCCGACTTTACATCGTAGACCAGTAGCCTGTTCTCGGGAACACGCTGCTGGACCTCCGCGTTGTGGCGCTCGAAAACCTCTATGGCGTGGGTCTTGTCCTCGAAGCGGCCGTCGAAGGTGCCCTGCCAGATGATCTCTTCTGCCAGGTTGATATTCCCTGGCCCGCGGAAAACGAAGAGCCTGACAAACGTATAGCCGATGCGGTAGAGGGGGTGGCGGGGAACGACCACGCTCAGCTCGTAGATAGTGTTCCGCACGCTTTCGTACCAGCGCTCGGGGTCGCGGACGCTCAGGATCACCTTGGCGTCGGGGTGCCGCTCCATGAGCTCCTCGTAGAAAGTGCAGGCCGGCCAGTCCACGGCCGCCTCGTAGACCCCGAGAATCCCTTCCCAGTCTGCCGGCTCACGTCGCCAGGCAGAGATCCAGAAACCCGCGTGCTCGGGATACGTGAAGACCTCGGTCATGTGATAGCAAGGGTCGAGGCCAAGGGTTTCGAGCGCGACCTTCAGCGACATCGTGCCCGTCCGGCCGAAGCCGGCCCCTATGACCTTCACCCTAGCTCTTTGGGGATGTGTAGCCTTCGAACTGCTCGCGCAGCTTCAACTTCTGGAACTTGCCCGTTGCGGTCATCGGGATGGACTCGACGAACTCGTAGGCGTCGGGCAGCCAGAACCTCGCGAAGTCCTCTTCGAGGTGGACGTGCAGCTCGTCTTCTGTCACGCTCTCGCCCTCCATGAGGACGATGGCGGCCAGAGGCCTCTCGTCCCACTTCTCGTGGGGGATGGCGATCACACAGGCCTGGGAGACGGCGGGATGGGCCATAAGGGCGTTCTCCAGCTCGACCGAGGAGATCCACTCCCCCCCGCTCTTTATGAGATCTTTGCTGCGGTCGGTGATCTGGATGAACCCGAAACGGTCTATGGTGACGACGTCCCCCGTTTTGAACCACCCATCGTCCGTAAACTTGTCGTCACCCTCCGGCGCCTCGTAATAAGAGCTCGCGACCCACGGGCCACGAACCTCCAGCTCGCCCATCGCCTCGCCGTCCCACGGCACGAAGCCCTCGTCGCCGCGGGCGCGTATCTCCACGAACGGAACGGGGTAACCCTGCTTGGCCTCGTACTCGAGCTGCTCCTCCTCGGGGAGCTTCTTCATCTCCGTAGTCAGGTTGGCCACGGTCCCGATGGGGCTCATCTCCGTCATGCCCCAGGCGTGGACGATCCCGATCCCGTGCCGCTCTTTGTAGTCTCTTATGACACCCTTGGGCGCCGCAGACCCCCCGATTACCATCGCGCGCAGCTTTGACAGGTCGTACTTCTCAGGCTCAGCGTCGAGCGCCTGCAGGACGGCGAGGAAGACCGTCGGGACGCCCGCTGTCAGGGTTACCTCTTCCTGCTCCAGGTCCTCGAGAACGCTCGCAGGGTCCAGGTTCGGACCAGGCATCATCAGCTTGGACCCGACGAGGACGGAGGCGAAGGGCAGGCCCCACGCGTTGACGTGGAACATCGGGACGACAGGCAGCACACAGTCGGCCTCAGAGAGCGCGAACGTGTTGCCCATCGCTACCATCATGGAGTGGAGTACCATCGAGCGGTGCGAATAGAGGGCCCCCTTCGGGCGTCCCGTCGTCCCCGAGGTGTAGCACATCGCCGCCGCCTGCTTCTCGTGGAAGTCAGGGTACTCGAAGTCGGCCTCCTCGGCGTCCCCGATCAGGTCCTCGTAGGAGACCATGCCGTCGGGCACATCCCCGCCCTCGGTCACGACGACGGCGTGTTCGACGCCAGTACGCCCCCAGACCTTCTCGAAGACAGGCACGAGGCTCTCATCGACGAGCATGACTTTATCCTCGGCGTGGTTGGCGATGTAGGAGAGGTCGTCCTCGTGCAGTCTGGGGTTGAGGGTGTGCAACACGAGCCCAGACGAAGGGACACCGAAGTACGCTTCGAGGTGCTGGTAGGTGTTCCAGCCCAGCGTGCCGACCCGGTCACCGGATTCGAGCCCAAGGTTCCCGAGGGCTACGGCGAGCTTCTTGGTGCGGGAGACGAAGTCGGCGTAGGTGTGTCTGTGGAAAGACTTGTCGGGTCGGCGGGTGACGATCTCACGGTGCCCGTAGAGCTGCTCAGCCCGCCGCAGGATGTAGGGCAAGGTGAGTTGGAAGTCCTGGACAAGTCCCTCTAGCATCTCGTCTCCTCTATAGTCAGGGTGCAGGTCCCGTCACTGATACGGTCCCGAGCACCTGCACTCCCACTCCCTGAAAGCGTTGCTCGAGGCGATCTTAGCAGGCAGAATGAAAGGGGGTCAAGACTGGAGCCGGGTGGAAGACGAACGCTTCGAGGTGGTGGCGGTGACGCTTTTCGGGAAGATAGTGGTGGCCCGCTACGCGACATTGGAGCAGGCGGAGTGGTCGGCCAGAAAGATGGGCGAAGAGGCAGAACGAAACCCGCGCGGCTACGTACAGTACCTGGCGCGGCCGACGAGAGGGTCGGCCAGGGAACCATAATAAGGTTCCCCAAAGGAAGAGCTCAGGAAACCTCCACGGGAGGCGACGGGAGCCTGGATCCAGGCCCTGGCGGCGAAGCCGGCGCTGCTATCGTAGAATTGTGTCGCGGGGCGTATTGTGGTTTCGGATCCCGAAGGAGGTTGGATGGCTACGGAGTACCTGCAGTTCGCCGGGGCGCTGGTGTTCTTCCTGGGGTTATTGATAGGGTCTTACTGGTTCGTCTACGTGCCCAACCGGGGCGAGGGAAAGAGCGACGATGAAGGCTGAAGCCAGTGTGTATTGCCTTCCAGGGAGTGTGAGGTAGTTTGCAGGTTTCGGCCAAGACCGACTACGCGCTCAGGGCGGCCTCCGAGCTGGCCCTGGCTGCGACCGAGGATGCTGGCCCGATAAAGGGGGATTGGATCTCCGAGACCCAGGGCATCCCGAAGAAGTTCATGGAGAACATACTGCACGACCTGAAACGCTCAGGGATAGTCCGTACCCGCCGGGGCGCCTCGGGCGGTTACTGGCTCGCGCTGCCGGCTGAGGAGATCTCACTCGCCGCAATCATCCGCGCCGTCGAAGGACCCCTCGCGAACGTCAGGGGCGAGTGGCCCGAGGCCGTCGAGTACCAGGGCGCCGCCGAACACCTGCAGGAGGTCTGGATCGCCGTCCGCGCCAATCTGCGGGCCGTCCTCGAATCAGTAACCCTCGCCGATATCGTCGACGGAAAGCTCCCGTCCTCCATCACTAAACTCACCCGCGACCCCGAAGCGTGGGTGCATCATTAGCTGGTCAGCTAGTCAGCACGCTCAGGCTTACGCCTTCGCTTGTCAGCACGCCTGCTTCGCAGGCTCGTCAGCTTTATGCTGGGTGGGCGTGAGCCAGTGAGGGCTTCGCTTCTTCGTTAGCGCTTTGCAGAGGAAGGTGGACCGGCTGGTGCGTGATCCGTCCGGACTGGCCGGTGCTCGGGCCGCAGGCGCGCTGCGGTTCCCCCTCGCGTCATTCCCGCGAAAGCAGGAATCCACTGCTACGACGAGGTTCGTAGGTGGTGGTGGGCTCTGTGATGCTGCCGGTATCCACTGGGATTCGCTGTGAGGTCACGGCCTTATGGTGGCGAGGCAGACCTCCGGGCGATGCTGAAGTCATCGTCCTCTGCCACGACATCCGCACCGCCGGGGGCGTTCTGGCATCCAGGGGATGTGGTCTCCATCTTGACTTCCGATGTAACCGTGGTTACTCTACCCTAGATTGTTCACCAAAAAAGTGGAGATGATTTGGAGAACGAGAAGGTAGCAAGAGGGGGAACCGAAACCAAGCCGGTCGAGTTCTGGGAGGCTTTCTGGTTCTGGGTGAAGCTCGGGTTCATCAACTTCGGGGGGCCTGCGGGTCAGATCGCGATAATGCACCGTGAGCTGGTGGAGCGGAAGCGGTGGGTCTCTGAGAACCAGTACCTGAGGACGCTCAACTTTTGCATGCTCCTTCCTGGTCCGGAGGCCCAGCAGGTGGCGACCTACATCGGGTGGCGTTTGCACGGAACGCTGGGTGGGATCGTGGCCGGCTCGTTCTTCGTGATCCCCTCGATCTTCGTGCTGTGGCTGCTCTCTTATCTGGCCGTGGCCCACTCCGACGTGCCAGCGATCACTGGCCTACTGTACGGGATACAGCCTGTGGTGATAGCCATCGTTGTCGAGGCCGTCCTCAGGATCGGCAAGCGCACCATCAACCACAGGGTGCTCGTCGGCTTCGCAGTGCTGGCCTTCGTCGCCCTCTACTTCCTTTCCGTACCCTTCCCCCTGGTCGTCTTGGCCGCCGCCGTGGCCGGACTCCTCTTGAGCCGCACGGACTTCGCCGGGGATGCCTTCGCGGGTGGGGGGCACGACTCTTCGGAGGAAGAAGAGTCCGCCATCGACCGGACCGACCCGAGCGCCAAGCCCTCTTTGCTTCGCAACGCCAGGCTTCTAGGGACCTTCGTCCTGCTGTGGGCGCTCCCGTTGGGGGCTCTCTACCTGTGGAGAGGCGGGGAGGACGTGCTCCTCAAGGAGGCGCTGTTCTTCACAGGGGCGGCCTTCCTGACCTTCGGGGGGGCATACTCGGTCCTCAGCTACGTCGCGGACGTGGCGGTCAACCATTACGGGTGGCTCACGGCCGACCAGATGGTGCAGGGGCTCGGCCTCGCCGAGTCCACGCCGGGGCCCTTGATCATGGTCACCCAGTACGTGGGCTTTATCGGTGCCTGGAACGACCCAGGATCCTTCTCGCCCCTGCTCTACGGGACGCTCGGGGCCCTGATCACGACCTACGCGACGTTCCTGCCGTGCTTCTTGTTCATCTTCTTCCTCGCCCCCTACATAGAGCTTCTGGCCAACGATCGCCGCCTAAAAGCGATCCTAATAGGGGTCACGGCTGCGGTCGTCGGGGTTATCGCCAACCTGGCCGTCTACTTCGCCACGCAGGTACTGTTCCCGGAGGGCGTCTCCCTTGCCGGCATCGATCTCTTCGCGTTGGTGGTTGCGCTCGTCTCGTTCGTGGTGCTCCAGAGGTACAAGGTGCCCATATACTTGATGGTGCCCGCGGGGGCGGTACTGGGGATGGTATGGACCCTGCTGTAGGAGTGGCCAGAGTACGAGGAGCAGGTTAGGCTGACGCCCTTGGAGAGAACGCGCTGGGTACTGCTCGTCTACCGCCTCCCGAGGGAGCCCTCGCGCCACCGCGTGGCCGTGTGGCGCAAGCTCAGGGACCTTGGCGCCCTCTACCTCCAGGACGGGGTGGCGGTCCTGCCCGAGGACGCCGTCACCCGAGAGCAGCTGGAGTGGCTGCAGCTCAGGGTGAGGGAGGCGGGGGGCGATGCGACCCTGTGGGAAGCCCGGCCGGGCACGGTGGCCGAGGAAGCCGGACTGGTGGAGGACTTCCGTCACTCGCGGGAAGAGGCCTACCGGTCCATCATCGCCGAAGCAGCTCGCCTGCGGCGCAAGGCCCGGATGGGCGGCGGTGGCGTGTTGGAACAGCTCGGCAAGCTGGAGCGCCGGTTCCGCGCCGAGAGGCGCCGCGACTACTTCCGCTCCCCGCTCAGAAGCGAGGCGGCGGAGGCGCTCAAGGCCGCCCGCGAAGCAGCGAGGGCCAGCGAAGGGTCGGCCGCGGCCCTCGGCGGCGAGGGTAAGCGCTGATGCTGTGGGCCACGCGCCGGGGCTGCCACGTGGACCGCACCGCCTGCATCTGGCTGATAAGGCGCTTTTTGGACCCGGAGGCCGACTTCTCCTTCTTCGGCGATCCCGCGGAAGCCCTTGAGGGGGCCGAGCTCTTCGACGTGGTCGGGGCCAGGCTCTCCCACCGAGGGGAGGACTGCTCATTCGAGACTTTCCTGAAGGAGTACGAGCTGGAGGACCGGGTGCTCCGCGAGATAGCCGAGATCGTCCACGACGCCGACCTCATGGACGAGAAGTACGGGAGGCCCGAGTCTGAGGGGTTGGACGCCATCGTGCGCGGCATGCAACTCGCTCTGCCCGACGACCATACGCTCGTGGAATACACCGACACACTCTACGACGGCCTCTACGCCTACCTGAGGCGGGAGGCCCTCTAGGGTGGACCGGCCCAAGATAGAGGTCCGAGGGCTCCGGTACGGGGCGGGGGGCACTGAGATCCTGACCGGCATCGACGCGAGCATACCGGACGGGGAGGTCACGGCCGTCGTAGGACCTTCGGGGGCGGGGAAGAGCACCCTGCTTCGTGCTATCAACCGCCTCATAGAGCCGTCTTCCGGGGAGGTCTACCTGGACGGGGAGCCGGCGGGGTCTCTGGACCCGCTCGTGCTGCGCCGAAGGGTCGGGATGGTCTTCCAGATCCCCGCCCTCTTCGGTGGCTCGGTCGAAGAGGCTGTCCTCTACGGGGCGCGCCTCTCTGGCAAGGACGCAGACCCGGGACGGCTGCTCGAAATGGTGGGGCTGGATGCCTCGCTGGCGGGACGCGACCCGCAGGCACTCTCCGTCGGGCAGCAGCAGCGTGTCTCCATTGCCCGTGCCCTCGCCCTCGAGCCGGAGGCGCTCCTGCTCGACGAACCCACGAGCGCTCTCGACGAGGCAGCGCGGCGCAGGATCGAGGAACTCGTCAGGGACCTGAACGCCAGGCTGGGACTCACTATGGTCTTCGTGAGCCACGACCTCGCCCAGGTCGAGCGTGTCGCCGACCTGGTCTTCGTACTGGCGGAGGGAAAGAGTGTCGGGATATGGGATAGGGAAGATTTCTTCTCCGGTGCGGGAGAGCGGGCGCGGCAGTTCATCGCAGGGAGGCTCTAGGATGGCAGATCTGCAAACGCTCGGCTCAGCCCTTCTAACCCTCGGGCTCGTGGCCGTTGCGGTGGTCCTCAGCCTCTACGAGAGGCTCGACCTGGAGAAGGATATCAGCGTCGCCGTGGTCCGTTCCTTTGTGCAGCTCGCCGCGATTGGGTACGTCATTGACTATATCTTCGGACTGGAAAATATTGGGGTAGTTGTGCTGCTCCTCGCCGGTATGGTCCTCTTCGCCGCCTGGACCTCGGCGCGTAGAGCCGAGGACGTGCCCAGGGCCTTCCTCGTGGCAGCCGTCGCCGTTGGGGTGGCGGCTGTGGCAACTCTGGGATTGTTGCTCACGCTAAGGATCGTACCAGCCACGGCGCGGTACCTGATCCCCCTCGGCGGCATGGTGATCGGGAACTCCATGAACGCCGCCAGCCTTACGATGACCCGCATCCGCGACGACCTGGCCGAACAAAGGCCCAAGGTCGAGGCCGCCCTCGCCCTCGGGGCCACGAGCCGCCAGGCCGTAGCTCCCATCCTGAGGACCGCCCTTCAACGCGCCCTCATCCCCCTCATAGACGCCACGAAGACAACGGGAATAATCTTCCTGCCTGGTGCGATGGTCGGCATGATCATCGCAGGCGCCGACCCGCTGGAAGCGGTGCGCCTCCAGATAGTCGTCCTCTACATGCTACTCGGGAGCGTCTCTATCGCAGCGATCCTGGTCGGCACGCTCTCATACCGCTCCTTCTTCACCCCACGCCACCAGCTCAGAACAGCTCCCAAACACTAAAGGCCGACGCAGAACAAAAAGCCGAAGTGCTGACAAGCGAAGGCGCAGCCTCAGCGTGCTGAAATGCTGACCAGCGCCCGATAGGGCGCGTGCTGACCAGCTAGAACGGCCGGCTTGTACCCCCTGTCGGGCGCACCACCAGGACCGGGCAGTGGGCGTGACGTACCACAGAGTCGGCTACGTTACCCATGAGAGCACGTCTCATCCCGCCGAACCCACGGCTGCCGATCACTATCATGCCGGCGTCAATGTCTTCGGCGAGGTGTACTATCGCCTCATCCCTCGCTTCATCCATCTTCAGGTGGGCGACCGCGACGGTGCCGCCAGCCTCCTCGATCCTCCGGACCTGTTCATCGAGTATCTCCTGGGCCTCCCTCTTGAGATCTTCGCGTCGGGACTCGGCGTATTCATCGTAGACGGCGGCGGGGAACGTGCGTCCGACCGCGACGACGTGCAGTCGCGAGCCGGTGCTCTCGGCGAGATCTATCGCAACGTCAGCCGCCTGATGCGCGTGCGGAGAACCGTCGGTCGCCAGCAAGATGTGCGTCGGGAAGATATTCAACTTGCTCTCCTTTCGTAGAAGCGTTACTTACAACACAATTCAAACCAGCCGAACTATCAAGGTGGTACACACCGCTTTCAGACCGGCTCGTCGCGCGGCTCGACCAGGATCTCGTTTACGGCGACGTGCTCTGGTTGCACGAGCGCGTGCACCACAGACGCGGCCACGTCCTCAGGATCGAGCACGCGGGCCCCACCCGGCTGTCCATACTCCTCCAGCGCCTCCTCGTCCCCGCTCATCGAGATGAGATCCGTCGCCACGTTCCCGGGCTGGATGGTAGTCGCCTTCACCCCCGTGCCCGCCGTCTCGAGCCGCAGGCCCTGGGAGAGCGCCTCCACAAAGAACTTGCTCGCCGAGTAGACCGCGAGGCCGGGAAAGACTTTCCGCCCCGCGTCCGAAGAGATAGTGACGATGTGCCCCCGTCCTCTCTCGAGCATTCCCGGTAGCACAGCACCGACACAGTTGAGCGCGCCCTTGCAATTGACCTCGACGGTCCGCACCCACTCCTCCTCGCGGAGATTCTTCATCAAGGTGTAGTACATGACACCGGCGCAGTTGACGAGGATTTCGACCGGTCCGAGCTCTTCTTGGGCACGTGTTACCAGCGACTTGACCTGCTCGCGGTCCGTAACGTCGGTGGGTACGACGATGCTCGCCCGGCCGCCTGCGCTATCGAGACCAGACTTGATCTGTAGAAGCGCCTCTTTCCGGCGGGCCGCAAGCGCCACGTGCGCCCCCATGGCACTCAGCGCCCCGGCCACAGCAGCACCGATACCACTCGACGCCCCGGTTACCACAGCGACCCTGTTCTGGAGAGACCTCACCTCCACGCTGAGACTACCCTCTCACAGGAGTGTTCATAAGAATCGACCCTGCGCTCCCAAAGTGCTGAAATGCTGACAAGCGAAGGCGAAGCCTGAGCGTGCTGAAATGCTGACCAGCGCGGCATCGGGAAGGCCCAGGCCTTCCCGATGCCGCTATCAGCGGGAGCTCCAGTTGTACTCCGTCTCCTGCGCCTCCCGAGGCCAGAGGTACCCGAAGAACTCGAGCTTCTCAATGACCTTGCGGGCACTCTCTTCCGGCGACTCCTCGTCCGTCTTGAGGATGAGATCCGGGGCGTTCGGCGGCTCGTAGGGGTCGGAGACGCCTGTGAACTGCTCTATCTCCCCGGAGAAGGCCTTCTTGTAGAGGCCCTTGACGTCCCTCTCTGCGCAAACCTCCAACGGGGCATCCACGAAGACCTCGACGAAGTCTACGATCCTGCGCCGCACCTGGTCCCGCGCCTCTTTGTAAGGGGAGATGGCGCTGACGATCACACCCACCCCGTTGCGGGTCAGGAGGTTCGCCACAAAGCCTATTCTGAGCACGTTTATGTTGCGGTCATCCCTGGAGAAGGTAAGGCCCTTGGACAGGTTGGTCCTTACGATGTCCCCGTCGAGAACCTCCACATGCCGCTCCCTCTCGCGCAGCTCGTGCTCGACGATCTCGGATATTGTCGTTTTGCCGGACCCGGATAGACCGGTGAACCATAAAGTGAATCCGCGTTCTTCGTTCATGTTCGCTTCCTTTCGACGCTCTGACTTTCTCAGTCGTAGTTTACATTTCCTTCTCAGCCCTGCTCACACGACGATCGTGGGATCGTTGGGGGAGAGCCCATCAGGGTCGTTGAGCTCGGCGCCTTCTGGCGCAGGCACGTCCCCGTCGAGGAGCGGGTCTTTCGTCTCGATCATCCATGCCTCGAGCCTCCCGCGCAGTTCCTCCAGCGTATCCGAGTGGGCAGAATCTCCGGCGAGGTTGTGCGCCTCATTGGGGTCGAGGACGAGGTCGTAGAGTTGCTCGGAGGGTATCGTACGATCGCCCCACCCGTACGAGAGCAGCAGGTCCTTGCTCGGGCCATCGTCGGTGTTGGGCAGGACGGGCCTGGTACGGTCCCCAAAGCGCCGGATGTACTTCCAGCGGTGGGTGCGGACGCACCGCTCGGGCTCGTAGGCGACGTGGTAGGTCTTCTCGGCGAAGATGGCGTCCCTGACCTCATCGGCCTCCCCGCTCGCGAGCGGGAGAAGCGACTCGCCCTGCAACCACTCAGGCCTCCCGATACCGGCAACATCACAGACCGTCGGAAAGAGATCTATGTGGGAGACGAGGGCGTCGTTCGCCTTGCCGCCGGTGAAACCGCCGGGCCCGCGCAGGATAAGCATGACGCCGAGTCCCCTGTCGTAGAGGGTCGCTTTCGCGCCGGGGAAGGCGAGGCCATGGTCGGTCGTGCAGATGACGAGCGTGTCGTCTGAGAGCCCCTCGGCGTCGAGGGCGTCCAGAACGGCTCCTATGCCCCGGTCCAGCGATCGGGCGCTCTCCTGGAAGGCGGCCATGTCGAGGCGCGTTTCGGGCGCGTCAGGCAGATTGGGCGGGGGAATGACGTAATTGGCCTTCTTAGGTGAGCTGGGACGGAACCACTCGCGGTGGGTCTCGAAGAACCCGACGGAGAGGAAGAAAGGCCTGTCACTGGCGCGTTCTAGCAGGTCGAGCGTCACGGGCACGACGTCGTCGGTGTGGCTAGTACTGATCTTGACGACCTCGTCGTATCCTATGACGTCGGGCTTCTTGGAGATGTGCTGCTCGCCGATGAGCGCGGACCAGTACCCGAGACCGCGTAAGGTGTGCACGATGTGGTGCCTGTAGTCCATGAGCGAGAACCCACGGTGGGCGAGGCCCACCATACCGTTTGAGTGGGCGTACTGGCCTGTCAGCAAACAGGCCCGGCTCCCCGAACACGTCGGGGCCGCGCAGAAAGCCTTGCGGAACAGCACGCCCTCCTCAGCGAGCCGCTGGATATTGGGCGTCCTGACGGAGTAGCCGTAGGGCCTGACCCAGCGCCCGGTGTCGTGGGAGTGGATGTAGAGGATGTTCGGAAGTTCCGGCAACTTTATCCTTTCTGCACGGTTTTCGCTGCGGCGCGCTCGTCATACAGACGGACCCACTCCTCGGAGAGCTCGTCAGCCTGTCGCCTCATTTTAGGCTCTGCGACGGCAAAATTCTCCGGGATGGAGATCCCGATGCCATCGAGAAGCCATAAGACAGTCCCCCTGTAATCCTCGACGAGCTCCTCATAGACCGCCTCCATGGGCTCCAAACCGCACCCTTCGAAGAAGTTCTGCCAGGCGGTGTTGTGCTCGTCTATGCGCAACTTCAAGTGGTCAACGGCGGCGAAGCTGAAACGTAAGCCCTGCCCGACTACGTCCTCGTCGGAGTCTCTGCGCCACTGCTGGGTCTGGAGCGCCTTCCACAGGGAGACGGCCTGGCGGGTGGTGTCCCTACGACGCATCCAGACGAACCGCCGCAGGTTGGGAAGGACGGAGGCAGGTACCTCGCAGGGACGGACGTCTGGCACAGACCTCCGGCGCGCCAGGCGAACGAAATCCCGGAAATAGGCCCACATGATCTTGGTCCCAAGCACGCCGTTTTCGGTCGTGCCTCTGTGCTTGGCCTCTTCCACCAGCTTGCTGAAGTCAGGTGGGCTCCAGAGAGGGTCCCTTCGCGCCGGATGCTCGGAGTACCTGCCACCGTACTCGCCCAGAACGTCCCTGAAATCTGGGTCATCGAGCAACGCCCACACCTCAGGGTCGTTGGAACGCTGGAAGTAGTCGCGCGGTTGCCTCGGCTGCCCCGTCTCGAGCAAGACCTCGAAGTGCTCCTCGGGGTGGCCAGCTATACCAGTGTCATCTAGCGCCGCACACAGCAGCGTGCTCCCGCTGCGCGGCGTCGCGCAGATCAAATACGACAGCGCCGGCCTAGTGAGCCCGGATCGAATACCCATAAAGCTTCCTCCCAAATACCTGGCCAATGTCCACTAAAACCATTTTGTCTATTGCGATGGTAAAGAATACACGAAACCCTCAAGGGATCAACAGGCCCGGAAGCCGGACAAGATAGTGACTCTCGACGGTACGCGTGCTCTAAAGAGGTCATACTGAACGGGACAGCCTTTGGGCTGTGGCACACATCGGAGGCTCTCCCATACATCATATCCCGCGCACGCGGGAATCCACTACTCCGAGGAGGGGGGCTCGTGGTATCACGCCGCTTGACCCCACAAGGCCAGTCGTATACCATATTGTCGACTTACAAAATAGACAATGTGCGAATAGAGTGGAGGTGGGTAGATGAAGTGGGAACTGGATCTCTGGTACGAGCTTTGGGACAGGGCTGGGAGCCAGGGATTGGATACCTGGTACGACCTGCGGGGTGAGGCCCGCGATGCCCCCGACACCGGACGCCCGCCGGATGCCGGGCCGGATAAGATCGAAGGGGAGCGTTTAGAGGGGACTTGAACGGTATCTGGTGCCAAGCAGACGAGAAGGGCCGGCCCTTCGGGCGGCTCGGACCTACGCTGGGTACGGTGGTATTGACTTCGCTACTGTTCTGCGAGGTGGCGGCTGCAATGGTGGGGGCCGAGGCGATTCTCTTCTCGACCCTCTTGGCCGCGTGGTTGATCCTACCGGCCGTCGTGGGACTCAGGAACGTCCTCGACGCCGGATGCTTCTTTATGCTCGTCTCACTCGGCATAGTAGTGGTAGTCAGCGTCGCGACTCACGGAGCTGGGTCTCTCCTGGCATAACATCACCAGCTGGTCCCCAGCTCCGTTTGCTCAGATTCCCTGAAACCTGATGCTTGAGGCCGTGGAATGCGGGAGGCCCCGGCCTCCCGCATTCCACTCTAGCTGCTCTTGACCCGCTGTCCTTCCATGAGCACTTCGATGACTTCGGGGCGGGAGAACTCGGGCGGCGGATACTCTCCTTTGGAGAGCATCTCGCGCACCTTCGTGCCCGAGAGGAAGACGTGCGAGTCAGGGTCGTGCGGACAGGTCTTCGATGAGCCCATGCCCTCGCACTCCGTGCAGAAAAACGCGTGTTCGAAGAAGAGGGGTGTGATCCCGAGTTCCTCCGGCTCGAACTCCTCGAAGATGTGCTGGGCGTCGTAGGTGCCGTAGTAGCTGCCGACGCCGGCGTGGTCGCGCCCAACGATGAAGTGCGAGCAGCCGTAGTTCTTGCGGCAGATCGCGTGAAAGATCGCCTCCCTCGGACCGGCGTAGCGCATAGCTGCAGGGAAGACCGCGAGCATCGTGCGGTCTTCGGGATAGTAGCGGTCCAGGATCACCTCGTAGGACCTCATCCGCACGTCGGCCGGTATGTCGTCCGATTTGGTCTCCCCGACGAGCGGGTTCAGAAGCAGCCCGTCTACCGTCTCGAGGGCGCTCTTCTGGATGTACTCGTGCGCCCGATGGACAGGATTCCTGGTCTGGAAGCCGACGATCCGCTTCCAACCCTTCTCGGCGAACGAGGCCCTGAGCCGCGCCGGCGTGTAGTAGTAGCAGGGGAAGCGTCCTTCATCCGGCTGGCGCAAGAGCTCTACCTCGCCGCCGAGCAGGATGTCGCCCTGCCTGTAGACGGCGGCTACTCCAGGATGGTCGGCGTCGGTCGTCCTGTAGACCATCCTGGCCTCGCGCTCCTTGTCATAGCCGTAGAGTTCCCTTAGCAGCATGGTTGCGACGGGCTCTCCCGTGCCGTCTACGAGGGCTAACTCGGAACCTTCCGAGAGTCCGCCTGCCTGCTCTCCGTCCACAGACACAGTGACGGGCAGGCTCCAGGCGAGGCCGCTCTGGAGGCGCATGTCCTCGACAACGCCCTCATACTCTTCACGCAGCATGAACCCTTCGAGGGGGCTGAAGACGCCGGTCGAGATCATCTGCAGGTCGGAGAGGGCCCGCGGGCTCAAGGGAACCTTCGGCAGCTCCGCAGCCTCCATCGAACGCTCCCTGCGCTCCTCATCGGGGACCACGCGGTCTATGAGTTCCCCACCGTGCGGAGCTATCGCAGTCTCTGTTCTGAGCAAGATCTTCTCCTTTTCGTCTTCCCGTCTTCCGGCGTCCCTGGCTGAGAGCCGCGCCACCGATGGGATGGCGTGCGCCGCCAGCTCGTAGTAGTAGGGCAAACACTGCTCGTAGACGGCCTCGAGCTCCTCGGGCAGTTCGGGGTCAAGGCGCTCGGCCGGCTCTATGCTGGTGCTGCTCTCAGCATCCTCGTGCCACCCTTCCCAGTTGTCCCATCTACGAACGTCCCTCGACTCCCACGTGAGGGAGCCTGATCTGAAAGGCACCTCGAGGTGCTCGCAGTAGGAGGCAAGCACACCAGCCGGGTTCTCCGAGAACGTCATCGCATCAACGACGGCGACGTCCTCCCCCGCGTCCGTCGCATAACGGAAGAGCCTGTAAAGATCCTCGTATCCGGTCTCCTCCAGCGTAAAGTCAGGCCACATCTTGTACAGCGACACCAACACGTACTTCGGGTCCCTCACGATAAAGGTGTTGACGAACCGCGAGGCGAACTCGGGACTCAATACCTTCTTTGCGTGGTAGGCCATGTCCTTGACAAAGACGCGCTGCTCGCGCGGCCTGAAGATGTCCTCGACCACCCTGTCGTAGCTGTACTCAACCTTCGGCTCCGCGTCCGCGAAGCGGTCGCTCAGCCGGTCCTCTCCATAATAGTAGGAGGCAGAAAACGGCTCGTGCAAAACCTCGAAGTCGTCCCTCTCCACAAAGACCCGCTCGAACGCAGTAGATATGGAACGGGGTACAGCCCATAACGCAACGGGTTTGCTCGCTGTCACATGCGCCTCTCTCTCGTACTCCACAGAATAAGCGTCCCTGACTCCGCAGGACCTTCCACGCATGATACCCGGATACGCCGTAACGTCATGAGAGCATACCGCGAGGCCAATTTACCATTTTGCCTACTAGATTTGTGAGCATGAGAAGACTGTAGACCAGCATCATGTCGAGGTCAAGCGTGGTCAGCATTTCTGCACGCTCCGGCTTCGCGGGGTGGCCTTCGCTTAGTCAGCAAACCTTGGAGAAGACCGCCCCAGGCCTGAAACGCGCGGCTACTCCTTCCGGGCGTACTCTTCGTACATCCGCTTCACCGTCTCGGGCTCGGCTTCGGCCAGGTCCCTTCTCTGCTCCGCGTCGTTTACGGCATCGAAGAGGTGGGCGTCGGTCATGTCGCTGCGGCAGAACATCACCCTGTGCTCATCCCTGCAGCAAACGTAGTTCTTGTAGCCCTGGGTGAGATGGTCTCTCGGCCGCTGGGGCCCTTTACCCTCCAGGATGGGCGCAAGGTCCTGACCGTCCATGGGCTCGGGCTGCTCCACCCCGAGGAAGCCCAGGATCGTTGGCGCGACGTCGTGGGTAGAAGCGTAGAAGTGGCTGCTCTTGCCGGCCCCCTCGCCCTGTGGGTGCCTCACCATGAAGACGATATCTGTCAGCTCGGGGTAGAGGGCGTAAGCGAGCTTCCCCGTGTAGCCGTGCTCCCCGAGGAGGTGGCCATGGTCGGAGACGACCACGAACAGGGTCTTCTCCATCAACCCGAGCTCGTGCGCCCGCTCGATAAACTTCCCGAGCCAACGGTCCATCATGGTGACCTCACCGGCGTAGAGCGCCCTCATCCTGAGGAGCTGGCGGTCGGTGAGGTAGTCATCGCTGCCGTAGTTGTCGTCCAGGGGCTCCTTGCCCTTGTAGCCCTCGTCGTAGAGGCTCACGTACTCCTCAGGCGGGTCCCAGGGCTCGTGGGGGTCATAGCAGTCTGCCACCAGGAAGAAAGGCTGGTTCTCCCCGGCCGCCACTTCGAGCACATCCATGGCGTCGAGGAAGACCCTGGGAGCGAACCAGTCTTCTTCGCCCTTGCGGCCCCTGACGTTGGCCAGGTACTGGCGGGCCTTCTTGCCCTCCCCAAGGATGAGGTAGCGGCGGCGCATCTCCTCCTCGGAGATAGAGGAGGGATTCTTGTAGGGGTCCTTCTCCTGGCCCCGGATCATCTGGTAAGCCCCGAATCCCCGGCCGAAGTTCATAGGGAACTGTACGTAGGTGTCGGTCACGAGGTAGGTGCCAAAGCCCTCTTTCGCAAGGATCTCTGCCACCGTGGTCTGCCTGGCAGGGATCGGCTTCCACCCGAAGGAGGGCGGTCGGGTGGGCCAGGTCCTCATCCCTGTGTGAATGGCGCGCCTCACCGGTATTGTGGGCATGGCCTCGGGGTAGGCCTGGGTGAATAGCCGGCTTTCCTCGGCGAGGGCGTCGAGGGTTGGGGTCTTTATCCAGTGGTTGCCGTAGGCGCCGACGTGGTCCTTCCTCAGGCTGTCTATGATCACTAGTATTACGTTGGGCCCGGCTCCCCCGCCAGGGAGGTACTCCTCGGGCAGCCGCGGCATTTTGTCGGCGACGCTGGTACATCCGGCCGCGCCGAGCAGCGAAGCCCCGGCCACACCGGCGGTCTTCAAGAAGTCCCTGCGTGTCAGCGCCCTCTTCGGTTTCTTGCTCACTACAGGCCGACTCCCCCAGCGTTCCGCAAAATCCGCACTCTATCAGCATTTCAGCCAGTCAGCTTCTTCTTTTCGCTGAATGTTGAGGGCCGATACGGAAACCACATGATCTCTTGCGCAGCGTGTGCACGCGCGAGCGCCACGCCACCCCTTGCTCCCGGCACAAGCATCATTTCCGCGAAAGCGGGAATCCACGACGCGGCTGATACTCTACTCCTCCAACCAGAAGCGAGCAACCAGATTACGTGTCAGTCATCGGGATTTTCTCGAGCCTTGCTCGTGGCGGGCCATCAGCCCTAAGCAAACAATAGGCTGAAGTGCTGATAGCTTCACTAGCCGTCAACCTCGCGGAGACGACCGGTTTCGACCTCGTAGACGAAGCCGCGTACGCTCTCTTTGTTGGGGATGAACGGGCTGCTCTTGATGCGGGCGATGGACTGACGCAGGTTCTCGTGGAGGTCGGAGAAAGACTCCATGGCGAAGTGAGGCTTCATGCCCACCTCTTCGTGGATCTGTTGCTTGAGCTCGTCGTCTGAGAAGGTGAGCATCCCGCAGTCCGTGTGCTGTATCAGCATGATCTCGCGCGTTCCGAGCAGGCGCTGGGAGATCACCAGCGAGCGGATTTCGTCGTCGGTGATCACACCTCCGGCGTTGCGTATGATGTGCGCCTCGCCCTCATGGAGTCCGAGCATGACATACGGGCTCAAACGCGCGTCCATGCAGGTGACCACGGCTATCTGTTTTCCCGGAGGCATCGGCAGATCGCCCTTGTCGAAAGTGCTGGCGTATTCCTCGTTGTTCCTCAATAACTCGTCGGTTACGCTCATTCGTCGTTCCTCTCTCTTGGAGGCTACAGGTCTCAGCAAGATCTCCTAAGACCTGATGCCTAAAACCTGACACCTATCATGCCATGTTCGCCTTGAGTGCGTCAGCCAGATGATACACGGGCGTGAGTTTGTCCGGGTTCTCCCTCTCCATGTACTCGACGAACTCCTCCTCCGTTTCGAAGTGCATCTTGGGGTTACTCTCCTTCTCCTCCTTCAGGGTCGAGTGTTCGCGGTCGTTGTAGTCGTGTCCGGGGTAGACGAGGAGGTCGTCGGGGAGGGCGCGGTAGGTGTAATAGAGGGTGTGGTACTGGCGGACCGCGTTGCCGTTTGGGAGGTCGGTGCGCCCGCAGGACCCTATTAGCAGGGCATCAGCGGTGAGGATGCGGCCCGGCAGCATCACGGAGACGAGGTCCTTCGCGTGTCCGGGGGTGTGAATGAACTTGATAGAAAGGTCGCCGACCAGAAGTCGGTCGCCGTCCTCGACCCTTATGTCTACGCAACTCGCCGGTGCTTTGTCGTGCATCACGATCTTCGCCGTGGTCTTGGACTTGAGTTCCCTGGCGCCCGAGATATGGTCGGCGTGCGTGTGGGTATCAACTATATAGGCCGGCTTCAGACCGTGCTCGAAGACGTAGTCGAGCATAGGCTCGACCATCTCCAGCTCGGGGTCGAAGATCGCGGCCTGACGGGCGCTGGCGACCACGTAGCCGAGGCATCCGCGCTCGATGCGGAACTGCTCGAAGAGGTAGTCCTGGTCACTCTCGTTCACGGGCGCTCCTCCTTCCCGGCGCCAATCTTGCCTCATCCCCTAGAGCACCTCGACAGGGTGCCCTACGACGCCATCGTAGAGGTATCCTAGATCATTCCACCCCACTTCGTCCGGCTGGACGTTGCCGGCGTCATCCGTCGCCCTCACCCTGACCTCGTGCTGTCCGGGCTCCGCGTCCCACTCGAAGCTCCACCGTGCCCACGCCCCCGGGATGTTCTCCCCGAAGAGCCGCGCCCCACGCCAGGGACCACATCCACCGAGTACTCGACGCGGGAGATGGCGCCGTAACCCGACCATGACCGGCCACAGAGGACGTGCCTGCCCTCGGGAAGCCGGGCTGGCCACGGTAGCTCCAGGGCGCTCTTCACGCCCCTCTCCTCTACGGGCTCCCGCCTCGCGCCGAACTCCCCGCCGGTGAGCACGTACTTCTGTCGTGTTCCACGGAGAGGAGAGCGGCGTCTCTGACGACGTGGATGCGTCCGAGCCACTTCACGCTCGCCACGGCGGCCCAGCCGGAGACGACCGCGCGCAGCGGGAAACCGTGGTCCGGCGTCAACAGCCCCCCGTTCATGCCGAAGGCCAGCAACGTGCCTTCCTCCACGGCCTTCTCCACCGGCAGCGGGCGCCGCATCCGCACCGCGTCCAGGCTCTCGAGCATCACACTCCGGGCCGAAGCCTTTAGCCCAGCCCGCTCCAGAACCTCCCGCAACGGGACCCCGGTCCACTCAGCCACGCCGACGGCCCCGAGCCGCCACGGGGTGCCCTCAGGCCGCCGTCCTCGAATTTCTTCGAAGAATGCGCGGCCGTTGCCGGCGCACTCCAGCGCCCGCACGACGGATTCCTGCGGCATATTCGACAGGTCCTCGTAGGTGAGCTCCAACGGCCGCTCGACGCCAGGTCCTTCCACGTGCAGGGTCCAGGACGCGAGATCTATGCTCGGGGTCGGGGCGTGGCTGCGGACGAAGAAGCTCTCGACAGGCGTCAGGTAGCCCTTTCCGGCCATCGCCTCCCACCGCATCTCCGCGTTGTACGCGAGGTCGCCTGTAGGATCGTCCGGCTCCGCCTCGCCTTCCCGAAGGTCCACGAACTTCTCCGGCGGCAGCGGCTTGCGTATGCCGTATCCGTCTTCCAATATAGCCCTTCCCGCGGGTGCGAGGTCGACAACCCTACGCAAGGCTCGCATATCTTACCCAACCGAGCCGTCGGGATACATGGTTACTCGTGTGGGAGCTACCCGTTCTCGAACTGGCGGGGGACGGTTCAGGGCACAGAAAACCGGCCGCGCGTCTTTCGTAAAGCCGCCTCGGACGCGTGGCCGGTCGTAGTCATCTCAGGCGCTGATGGTCACGCGGACTTTCTGACGACCCTCCAACTGCTCGACCGCCTCGCGGCGGGGGGCCAGGTACTCCTCCGGCGTGCGCACGCCCTCGAGGAACGAGAGGGCTTGCTCGGCGAGCAGCGCGCCTTCGCCGCCGCTCGTGCCTCCAGACGTTCTCCTGCTCGCCGGGTCGCTGGTGAGGTCGTAGAGCTCGGGCTCGTCGTCGGGGCCGCCCAGGATCAGGGACCGCTCCGGCGTCGTGACGGTTACCGGCATGTAGTCGGCGATCCTGCGCGCCTTGGAGTCGATGGCGGTGATGATCTCACCCTCTGCCAGATACAGCGGCCAGGAGCTGACAACGAGCGGCCTGTGCTCTTCCCTGGTCCCGTCGAGGACGCCGCCGAAGGAATCGCCGGTCATGGTGGTCGGCACGCCCCCGAGGCCGACGAGGTCCATTATCGTCGGCGCTATGTCGGGGGCGGTCGTCATCGCCTGCGTGCGCCCCGGCTCGAGGCCAGGCCCACGCACCATCAGGGGAATGTTGGTCAGCTCTTTGTAGAGCGGGGAACGCTCGACCGTAAGCAGCCAGGATTCCTGTCAGCCACTCGGGGACGCGAAGAGTCCTCGCTGACATAAGCCTCAGGGTCGTGCACCCACTCGGCCTTGCCGAAGTAGTCGTGCTCGCCGAAGTAGAAGCCATGGTCCGAGGTGAAGAGCACGATCGTGTTCTCCCTGAGGCCCAGGGCGTCGAGCTTCGCGAGCAACCTTCCGATCCAGAAGTCGACCATCGTGACCTCGCCGCAGTAGGTGGCGTGGCCCGAGTCGACGTCGTCCTTCTGGAGGCCGGCCTTCTTCCAGTTACCGTAGGCGGGGTAGATCTGCTCCCCGTTGTACTCCTCCCGATATCTCTTCGTGTAATACTCCGGCGCGTCCCAGGGCTCGTGCGGGTCCCACGTGTCGATGTAGAGGAAGAACTGCTCGTCGTGGTGCCGCTCCAGCCACCGCTCGGCCTGCGTGACCGTGCGGGCGACCATCCTGTCTTCCTCGGAACGCCACGTCGAACGCGCGTCGGCCCGCTCGTGCGGCCTGGTGTCGTCGCCCTGGCCCCTGACCCAGATGAAGTCGTCGAAGCCGCGGTCGTACCCGAAGCCGTTGCGAATAAAGAACGGCGTGTCCACGACACCCATCGTATGGTAACCGGCTTTGGAGAGCATCCTCGGGCAACGTCGTCAGCTGCCGCGGCAACGGCTCCCAACCCATGTGCGTGTACGAGAACGTCCCCGTCAGCATGTCGGCCCGCGCCGGCATCGTGGGGAACGAGGAGATCACGTGCTGGTCGAAAACCACCGAAGAACGCGCGAACTCGTCTATGTGCGGCGTGCTGATGAACGGGTTCCCGTATGCCCCAAGGTGGTCCCTGCGGAACGTGTCAGCCACGATCATCACCACGTTTGGACGGTCCATCTTTTCTCCCCTCTTGCTATCTTTGCCTACTAGGTTTATTAACAATGACGATGAGGACTCTAGAACAGGTCGTAGCGCGCGCGTCAAGAGCATTTGCGTAGAAATTTTAAGAAACTCGAATATTTTCTTGGAACTCGCGCAATTCTATTGCCGAAAAACCTTGACACCCGCGTGTGCACCGACTAGAGTGCGACGAATCTTTCATACCGAAATAATAGACAAGGTAGAAATGGTAGACAAAATGAAGAGTGGAGGGATAGGGTAGATGGCCAATTTCCTGCTGTTGGCGATCGTGGGGCTCCTTGCGCAGTTGGTCGATGGATCGCTTGGCATGGCTTACGGGGTAACGTCGCAGAGCCTGCTGTTGACGATTGGCATTGCGCCGGCACTTGCATCGGCGAGCGTGCACATCGCCGAGGTAGGCACGACGGCGGCATCCGGCGTCTCCCACTGGCGGTTCGGGAACGTTGACTGGGCGAAGGTGTGGCCGCTTGCGATACCCGGCGCGATCGGGGCCTTCTTCGGCGCCGTGGTGGTGAGTGCGTTCATCACAGCCGAGGCGGCGGAGCCCATCGTCGCCATCTTCCTGTTCGGGCTCGGGGTCTTCGTACTCGCCCGCTTCTCCTTCAGGCGTCACGAGCGTCCCGTCCAGGTCAGGCCCATCTCGAGAGGTTTCCTGGCTCCTCTCGGCCTGATCGCCGGGTTCCTCGACGCCGCTGGCGGCGGGGGATGGGGCCCAATCTCCACGCCGACGTTGCTCTCTTCCGGACGTATGGAGCCGCGCAAGATCATCGGCACCGTCGATACCAGCGAGTTCCTCGTCGCCCTCAGCGCGAGCATCGGCTTCCTTCTCGCCCTTAGCTTCGCCCAGATCCCGTGGACGATCGTCGGGGCGCTGCTTCTCGGCGGCGTCATCGCCGCCCCGATAGCCGCCTATATCGTACGCATCCTGCCCGCCCGCATCCTCGGAACCGCAGTCGGCGGCGTCATCCTCGTCACGAACATGAAGACCTTCCTCGGGGCCGTCGGTATCAGCGGCGCGCTCGCCATCCTGATCTACATCCTGATCGTGGCCGTCTGGATCGCCGCCCTCGTGTTCTCGATCCGGGTCAACCGCCAGGAGCAGGGCGGCCCCTCTGGCGGATCCTCAACGAGCCGGGTCGTCTGAAGCTCGCGAAGCCGGGCGGCGGGAGCCCGCGATAAAAATTTCCGCCACTCACTTGACACCACGTGCCCCAAGCTTTACAGTCCGTAACGGTTCGGTAAAGTAAACTTTCGTTATAGACAAAGTAGCGATGAGGAGGTTAGTGTAGATGAGGAACTTCATACTCCTGGCACTGGCAGGTTTTGGGGCGCAGCTGGTGGACGGGGCTTTAGGGATGGCATACGGGGTTTCGTCCACGACGCTGCTCTTGCTCGTGGGCATTGCGCCTGCCCTCGCTTCCGCGGCGGTGCACATAGCGGAGGTAGGGACCACGGCGGTGTCGGGCATCTCGCACGCGAGCTTCGGGAACGTCGACTGGTCCAAGATCGTCTGGCTGGCGATCCCCGGCGGCATAGGCGGGTTCATCGGGGCGACGGCGCTGGTTTACGCGTCCACGCTGGAGGCAACGGCTGGCCTCGTCGAGCCGATCGTCGCGATCTTCCTGTTCTGCCTCGGTGTTTACATCCTCAGCAAGTTCGCGTTTAGGAGGCGGGAGCGTCCGGTCCAGGTCAGGCCCGTTGCCAGGGGTTTCCTTGCTCCTCTCGGCTTAATAGCCGGCTTCCTCGACGCGATGGGCGGCGGCGGGTGGGGCCCAATCTCTACGCCGACGTTGCTCTCTTCCGGGCGGATGGAGCCGCGTAAGATCATCGGCACCGTCGACACCAGCGAGTTCGTTGTCGCGCTGTGCGCGAGCCTTGGGTTCCTGTTCAGCTTGACCTTCGCCGAAGTTCCCTGGACGGTGGTCGGCGCGCTGCTGGTCGGCGGGATGGTGGCCGCCCCGCTCGCGGCGTATATCGTCAGACTTCTCCCGACGCGCATCCTCGGTACGGCGGTCGGTGGCGTCATCCTCGTGACGAACATGAAGACGTTCCTCGGGGCCATCGGCATCTCGGGTGGGGCTGCCACCGTGCTTTACGTCCTGATCGTGGGCGTGTGGCTGGCGGCGATAGCCTTCGCGATAGCGGCGCTCCGCAGGGACCGGGCCGTCGGGGCGGAGAGCCAGCCGGCTTAGCCCTCCACGCCAACCCGCGCGACCCAAGGTGGCGGGGACCGGACCATGGTCCGGTCCCCGCCGCTTTTCGTTGCGGAAGCGCGATAAAGTACTCAAGGGTCGCCGCGCTGCTCTGCCAGTCACCTGGCCGCGCGTCGCGACGACCGGCGGGCCTCGCAGGTACCGCGACCTCCATGGTGCACCGTAATTCCTGCTGGCTCTACGGCCCCGGCGTCGGGGGGAGCGGTGAGGTGAGGTGGCCACACCTTGTATGGGAGCACGAGAGGCGTCAGGAGGTGGCCCGTGGGCGACCCTGGCTCCATTCTGGCGTTGGCATTGCTGGGGTCTTGGTATTGGACAGGACTCGCGGGAACGGCGCCCGATGGGGTCGCCCTCGTTGAATGTTTCAGGCTGGCGTTCTGGTGCGCCGTCGGAATCGCAGCGTGCGGCGTCGTGATCTCCATGCTGCTCACAGGACGAAACAGTCCGAAAGAATGAGCTTGAATAGCACTTCAGAACTTCGGCTTTGGTGTGCGCCAACCCTGGCTGCCGTGCTGAAGCGCTTACAAGCGAAGCCCGAAGGGCGTAGCATGCTGAAGTGCTAAGCGACCGAAGGGAGCGACATGAACCGCGTTGAGTTCTACTATGATCTCGTCAGCCCCTACTCCTACCTGGCCTACGGGCAGGTAGGACGGATCTGCGGTGAGCGTGGAGCGGAGCTGGTGTTGCGTCCGATGCTGCTCGGGGCGGTCCACAAGGCGGCGGGCATACAGGCCCCGATAGAGACCAAGCTCAAGGCCAGCTACCAGGCGCGGGACATCCGCCGCTGGGCCGAGTACTACGGGGTGGCGTTGGAGTTCCCTGACCCCTTTCCCTTCCGGACTCTGAAGACCATGCGTGCGGCGATGTTCTTGCGCGAGAGGGGAGAGCTGGAAGCGTTCACCCGAGAGGCCTTCGCGCTGTACTGGGAGGAGGGTGGGGCCCCGGAAGGTCTAGAGCAGTCCGACGAGGACGCCCCGATCTCAACCGTCGCCAGGCGAATGGGCATTGACCCCGAAGAAGTGCTCGATGGGGCAGCGAGCCCCGGGGCGAAGCAGGATCTCAAGGCCGCGACCTCGGAGGCGGTGGAGCGTGGCGTCTTCGGGGCCCCGGCCTTCTTCGTCGGCGACGAGATGTTCTGGGGCAACGACCGGCTCCACTTCGTCGAAGCGGCCCTGCAGTCCGAGTAAGATCCGTCCCTAGCCTCGCTTGCCGCCCTTCCCGGAAGACAGGAATCCTGGTTGGTTAGCAGTCAGTTGCTAGCACTCAGCCCTTTGTCTGCTGACTTGCTGAAGTGCTGACAGGCTGATAGCTCGTCGTGCGCAAGCCTTCTGCACGGCGCTGTATACTGGTTTCCCGGTGGCGCATCGGGGAAAGATTTTGTCTGGGACAGGCGATCTCTTCGAGGCGAAGGAGGGACATGAACGGCGTTTCCACAACTAGAGAGCTAGTAATGGGGAAGGGATGCTCGTGACCGAAACTGCGGAAGGGACCCCGCTCTGGGAGCCTTCGGAAGAGCTCAAAGATAACGCCAGGATCTCCGACTACATGGGGTGGCTGAAAGCCGAGAAGGACCTCTCCTTCACAGACTATAACGAGCTCTGGGAGTGGTCCGTCACCGATCTCGAAGGGTTCTGGGCTTCGATCTGGGAGTACTGCGACATAAGAGCCTCGAAGCCTTACGAGAAGGTGCTCGGAAAGCGCGTGATGCCCGGAGCAGAGTGGTTCCCGGGGGCTGAGCTGAACTACGCCGAGCACGTCTTGAGGCACGCCGCAGACCGCCAGGACGGGCCCGCGATCCTGCACCAGTCTGAGGCGAGGTCCTTGGGCGAGGTGAGCTGGGGCGAGCTGCAGGAGAGGACAGCAGCGCTTGCTTCCGGCCTGAGGGAGATGGGCGTCGGGCGGGGCGACAGGGTCGCCGCCTACCTGCCTAATGTCCCCGAAGCCGTGATCGCCCTGCTCGCCTGCGCCTCTTTAGGCGCGGTTTGGTCGAGTTGCTCTCCAGACTTCGGCGCCGGCAGCGTCGTTGACCGAATGGAGCAGATAGAGCCGAAGGTCCTCATCGCGGTCGACGGTTACCGCTACGGCGGCAAGGACTACGATAGGATAGAGGTCGTCGCAAGGCTGCAACAGGAGATACCGACGCTCCAGAATACCGTCGTGCTACCTTATCTTTCAGAAGTTCCGGACACGAGCCCGCTCGAGAACGTCGTCATGTGGGACGATCTCCTGGCCGGGCATGAAGGTGCAGAGCTCACTTTCGAGCAGGTGCCTTTCGACCATCCGCTCTGGGTGCTCTACTCGTCTGGAACCACGGGCCTTCCGAAGGCCATCGTGCACAGCCAGGGCGGCATCCTCATCGAGCACCTCAAGAAGGCCGTGCTGCACATAAACCTCGAGCCAGACGATCGCTTTTTCTGGTTTACCACGACGGGCTGGATGATGTGGAATCTGGTCGTCGCCGGCCTGCTCACCGGCTCCTCCGTCCTGCTCTACGACGGGAATCCTGGCTACCCCGACATGAACGTCCTCTGGGAGTTCGCGGAGAAGACGGGTATGACCTGCTTCGGGACGAGCGCGAGCTACATCACAGCCTGCATGAAGGCTGGGATAGAGCCGGGCAAAGACTTCGACCTCACTTCCCTCGAGTCCATCGGTTCGACGGGCTCGCCTCTGCCGCCAGAGGGGTTCGAGTGGGCTTACGAGCACGTCAAGGAGGACCTCTGGCTCTTCTCGACCAGCGGTGGCACCGACCTGTGCAGCGCGTTCGTTGGCGGTGTCCCGCTCCTGCCGGTACGCGCGGGGGAACTGCAGGCCCGTTCCCTTGGGGCAAAGGTCGAGGCCTTCGACGAGGAGGGGAATCCACATTTAGACGAGGTGGGGGAGCTCGTCATCACAGAGCCTATGCCATCCATGCCGATCTACTTCTGGAACGATCAGGAAGGGGAGCGTTACAGGGACAGCTACTTCGACGTCTACCCCGGCGTGTGGCGGCACGGGGATTGGATCAAGGTAAAGGACGACGGCGCATGCGTGATCTACGGGCGCTCCGACTCGACCATAAACCGCGGCGGCGTAAGGATGGGGACGAGCGAGATCTACTCTGCCGTAGATAAGGTCGATGAGGTGGCCGATAGCCTCGTCGTCGATGTCCCCAGAGACCGCGGGAGCTCGTTCATGCCGCTCTTTGTGGTCCTCGAAGAAGGAGCAGACCTCGACGACGACCTGAAGGGCAGGATCAAATCGAGCATCAAGGAGAACACCTCCCCAAGGCACGTGCCGAACGAGATCTTCGCCATCCCCGAGATACCAAAGACCCTCAACGGCAAGAAGCTCGAGGTGCCGGTCAAGAAGATTCTCTCGGGGACCCCGCCGGAGAAAGCCGCTAGCAAAGAGTCCCTGAGCAACCCCGAATCCCTCGACCGCTTTGTGGAGCTCTCGCGGCAGATCTGGAGCACTACTGGATAGCACCGTTTGACTGGAGATTCGCGCTGCTATAGGCTGCGTCGTAGGTTACAAGAGGGAAGGAGCTTCCATAGCTCGGGATACGCGGCACGCATGCAGGGCTTTGCTGATTTGAGTGTGGGACAGGGGTGATGGGGGACATGAATGGCTAACGCGGGCGCGGTAAACCAGGAGGCGCCGGAGAGTTCCATCCTGAAGGTAGCCCTGACGGCCCTGGCCGGGTCGAGCATCGAATGGTACGACTTCTTTATCTACGGGACGGCTGCTGCGCTGGTCTTCCCCGGGCTCTTCTTCCCGGGTTTCGGGGACACTGCCGGGACCATCCTCTCCTACTCGACCTTTGCCGTAGGCTTCGTGGCGCGGCCGGTAGGGGGACTTATCTTCGGCCACTTCGGGGACAAGTTCGGGCGCAAGAGGGCGCTGGTGACGGCCCTTATCCTGATGGGCATAGGGACCACGACCATAGGGCTCATGCCTGGCTACGCGACCATCGGCATCCTGGCCCCGATCCTCTTGGTCACGCTGCGCTTCTTGCAGGGCGTTTGCATCGGCGGTCAGTGGGGCGGCGCGGTTCTCCTGGCGACTGAGAGCGCCCCGTCAGAGAAGCGCGGCTTCTACGGCAGCTTCGCCCAGATGGGCGTGCCTGTGGCCGTCCTGATCTCCAACATCATCTTCCTGATCATCGCCGCCTCGCTCGGCGATGACGCGCTCGTCGCATGGGCCTGGCGTATACCGTTCCTCTTGAGCGTGCTGCTTATCGGGCTCGGTCTCTACATCCAGCTCAAACTCGAGGACACGCCGGCCTTCAGACGCCTCCAGGAGTACCGCGAACAGCACCAGACAGAGGAGGAGCGGCGCGAGGCGGCTGAGGCCGCTGGCTCTCCGGTCTGGGAGGTCTTCAAGACCTACCCCAAGGAGATAGCGCTCGCAGCCGGCGCGTTTATCGCTATCAACGCCAACTTCTACATACTCATTACCTACATCCTCGACTACGCCACGGCAGAAGTCGGGCTTCCGCAGTCCACGGTGCTGACGGCCGTCCTGATCTCTTCGGTGGCGGGGCTCATGGCCATTGCGGGATTCGCGGCCCTCTCCGACGTGATAGGGCGCCGCATACCCTACATGGCGGGCGCCGTACTGCTAGGCCTGTGGGGGCTCTTCGCCTTCTGGCCGCTCGTGGACAGCGGGAACCCCGGCGCGCTCGTGCTCGCGCTGGTCCTCGGCCAGATCTTCCTCAGCATGATGTACGGTCCGCAGGCCGCTTTCTACTCTGAGATCTTCACGACCAAGGTCCGCTACTCAGGGGCCTCGATGGGATACCAGATCGGCTCCGTCTTCGGCGGCGCGCTCGCCCCGATCATCGCTACCTCCCTGCTTGCCGCCACAGGCACCTCTTTATCCGTCGGTGTCTACATGGCGGTGGTCTGCGCCATAACAGGGATCTGCGCGTTCCTCCTCGCCGAGACCTACGGCCGAAGCATGGACGAGACCTCAGAAGCCTCGCGCGAACGCGGGCCCGACACCGGCGTGCAGGAGCCTACGACGTAGCCGAAGCATAGAAATACGACAGAGGAGCTACATCGTGTACGAGACCATCCTCTTCGAGAAGAGCGGCGGCGTCGCGAACGTCGCCCTGAACCGCCCAAAGAAGCTGAACGCTTTCGACGGCACGATGCACGAGGAGCTCTACCGTGCCTTCGGCGACGCTGCGGAAGACGAAGAGATCCGTTGCATCGTGGTGCGGGGCGAGGGTAAGGGCTTCTCGGCCGGGGCCGACCTGGCCCAGATCGTCGAAGGCGCGGACGGGGACCCTGACCTCGGAGAATACCTGCGCGGCACGTACAGTCGGCTCGTAAAGCGGATGGTCGGGACCCGGAAACCTATAGTCGCCGCCCTGCATGGACCGGTCTACGGGGCCGGGGTGGGCATAGCGCTCGCGTGCGACCTGCGCGTCGCGGCGGAGAATACGAAGTTCTCGGTGGCCTTTATCAAGATAGGGCTAATGCCCGACGCGGGGGTCACGTTCTTACTGCCCCGCGTCGTCGGTCTAGGGCGGGCTATGGAGATGAGCATGCTCGGCGACGCCGTGGAGGCAGAAGAAGCTTACAGAATAGGACTCGTCAACAAAGTCGTAGCCGACGATTCCCTCTCGGAAGAGGCCCGGAACCTAGCCGAGAACCTTTCTACGATGCCGACGGCTGCCCTTGGCAGGATCAAACACTCCCTCTACGCTAGCTTCGAGACAGACCTCGAAACGGCCCTGGAGAGTGAGGCCGAAGGACAGACGTTCTGCGGCTACACGCAGGACCACAAAGAGGGCGTGACAGCGTTCTTCGAAAAGCGCGAGGCACATTTCACCGGACGGCAATAGGGCGGTTCGTGAACCGCCCTGCTACTCCCTTCCTTCGAGCTCCTGGCTGCTTCTGCCCGGAAGCGAGTAGAATAGTACCCCGTCCCTGCTATTCACCGCGAGGTGCCCGCCGCCCGCGAGCTCAGATAGCATCCCGTCCGCCTCGCGCACGGTAAGCGAGGTCTCCATAGCCGCCTCCGCTGGCGATATGCTGCCACCGTTGTCGCGGATGGCCGAGAGGAGCTCCCGCTCCTTGCTCACGGGTGGGGCAGACGGCTCGTTGCTGCCCCCGCAGGTCGGATGCGCCCTTGCCGATGAGAGCAGCAGCGGCGATCACGAACCCGAGGCCGGCCGCAGGCGTCCCCGCGGTCACGATTATGAGAACCGCGGCGACCACGAACCCGATTCCCAGCGAAAAGTAGAGGTAAGGGTTGCCCGTGCGTTCGCCTTCCCTGCGCTTCCGCCGCTCCAGCTCGCTCACTACGCCTCCAGATCACTCGCGACCCAAACCCGCATAGGGGTGTTCAGCGTTATTCTAGACCCAGCCACCCACGGTGCAAGCCACGTCCGTCACTTCAGGTTCCGTACGACGCGTTTCTGTAGAATGGTGCGGGCTGTCACGAGACGGGGGTCGGCGATTTCTTGAAGAGACTCAGGGTGCTGATGACGCGGCAGGAGATCATGCCCGAGAGGCTGGCTGGCGCCACGGCCGTCGTCTTCGACGTGTTCATGGCGACGACGACCCTGCTCACCATACTGGAGAACGGCGCGAGGAACGTCTTTCCTGTGGCGAGCCTGGAGGAGGCGGATCAGGCCGTGGAGAAGCTGGACACCGGCTCGCTTCTGCGCGGCGGCGAACAGGACGCAGCGCGGATAGAAGGCTACGATCACGGGCCCTTCCCCGAAGAGTACGCACCCGAGGTCGTCGGCGGCAAGGACGTGATCTTCGTGACCACCAACGGCACCCGCGCCATCGCCGACGCGGCCCCCGCATACTCGGTCCTCCTCGGAACCCTCCGCAACGCCAGGGCTGTTGCCCACCACCTCGAAGCCTCGGGGACGGACTCCATCTACCTCGTATGCGCGGGCGCAGGGGGCCGCTTCAATCTCGAAGACTTCCTCGGAGCGGCGACGCTTCTCTCCTACCTGAACGTGGACGGCTTCGAGTTGAACGACGGCGCCCGGCTGGCGCTCGACTTCGCCGAACGCCACGGGGAGAAGGTGTACGAGCCGCTGAAGCGGAGCCGGGCGGGACGCTGGTTCGTCGACAACGACAGGATAGATGCTTTCGACTTCGTCGCCGACGTCGGCGCGAGCGGGCTGGTGCCAGAGGTCGTCGGAGGAAAGCTCCGGCGTGCCGATGAGCGCAAGAGTCCGACCCCCCTCGGCGTCTCCGACGCAAGCCAGGGAGAAAAAGGATGAGCGAGACCATAGACGTGCGCGAGGGCGAGGCCTTCGATCTCGAAGCGGTCGAGCGTTATCTGCGGGCCAAGGTAGAAGACGTGCCAGAAGGCGAACTGAGAGTCAGCCAGTTCCCCTCTGGCGCCTCCAACCTGACTTATCTCTTGAAGGTTGGTGACTGGGAAGGGGTTCTGCGCCGCCCACCACACGGCCCGGTCCCTCCCAAAGCCCACGACATGGGCCGCGAGTCGGGCATCCTGGCCAAGCTCAACGCCGTATACCCGCTCGCCCCGGGGCCTTACTTCTTCTGCGAGGACGAGTCCGTCATAGGAGCTCCGTTCTATGTGATGGAGAGAAGGACCGGGGTCGTGCTCGATGAGTCCTTCCCAGATGGTGTAGAGCCCGACGAGGAGCAGTGCCGTGGGATCTCGCGCACGCTTGTGGACACGCTCGTCGAACTGCACGCCGTTGACATCGCGGAGTCAGGGCTCGCTGACCTCGGCAAACCCGACGGGTTTCTGCGGCGGCAGACAGAAGGTTGGATCTCACGCTACGAAAAGGCGAAGACCGACGAGATAAAAGAGATCGAGCCCCTCACAGACTGGCTTGCCCGCGACATACCAAAGAGTCCGCCCCCGACCGTCATCCACAACGACTACAAGCTCAACAACCTGGTCCTCGACCCTGAAGACCTGACGGAAGTAAGGGCAGTCCTCGACTGGGAGATGGCCACCGTCGGAGACCCGCTCTTCGACCTCGCCGTCTCGCTCTCTTATTGGATCGAACCCCGCGACTCCGACGAGCTGAAGGCCGTCATGCCGACCGTGACCGTAACACCAGGCTTCATGACCAGGCAGGAACTTATCGACCGCTACGCCGAAAAGAGTGGCCGCGACCTCTCCGACATGCACTGGTACGTCGTGTTTGGCTACTTCAAGCTAGCCGGAATACTGCAACAAATCTACGCCCGCTACAGGAACGGCCAGACCACAGACGAGCGCTTCGCCACTTTCGGCGACCGCGTGCGGACCCTAATAGTGCACGCCGAAAACCTCTCCCGCACAGGCGAAGTCTAGTGCCTGGCGAAGCCGGGCAGCATCTTCAGCACGCGCTCGCTTACGCCCGCTTGTCAGCATCTGCAGCCAGTCAGCTCAGCAACGGACGGCGAGGAGATGATTTGTCTGAAGAAAGGTCTATGAAGAGAACTATTCGTGGTCGAGCACAGGCGGCGAACCGACACCAAAAAGCTGAAATGCTGAAGTGCTGACGAGCGAAGCCCGAAGGGCGGAGCGTGCTGAAATGCTGCGCGACTGAAAGGAGCGAACTTGGGCCGCCTTGACGGCAGGGTTGCGATGGTAACGGGGGCGTCGCGCGGTATAGGCGAGGCCACAGCGCGGCGCTTTGCGCGCGAGGGGGCGCGGGTGTGCCTCACGGACGTGAACCTGGAGGGTGCGCTCTCGACGGCGCGTCAGCTCGTGAATGAGGGTATGGACGCCTTCGCGGCGAAGTTGGACGTCACGAGCCGCACCGAGGTCGAGAACGCTGTCGGGGAGATCCTGGACCGCTACGGGCGCCTGGACATCCTCGTCAACAACGCCGGCGTAACGCGGGATAATCTCCTCTACAAGATGACGGATGAGGACTGGCGTACCGTCTTGAACGTCCACCTTGGCGGTGCGTTCCTGTGCACCAGGGCAGCCCAGAAGCACATGGTCGAGAGGAACTACGGCAGGATCGTCAACGTCTCATCGACGAGCGCGCTCGGCAACACCGGCCAGGCCAACTACTCCACGGCGAAGGCTGGCCTCCAGGGCTTCACCAAGACCCTCGCCATCGAACTGGGCCGCTACGGCGTCAACGTAAACGCCGTCGCCCCAGGCTTTATAGAGACGGAGATGACCCGTGAGACCGCGGCCAGGCTCGGCGTGGATTTCGACGACTTCGTCGCCCAGCAGGTACAGAGCATCCCAATTGGCCGCGCGGGATGGCCCGAAGACGTGGCCGCTGCCATCCTGTACTTCGCCTCCGAGGAGGCCGCGTTCGTGAGCGGGCAGGTGCTCTACGTCGCCGGCGGGCCGAGAGATTAGGGGCACGTCGACGAGGGCGTGGCCGGGAGGAGTTGTGATGGAAGAAACGTTAGGGAACCTGGATAAAGAACAGTTGACCCGACTCGCGCGGTACTTCGACGAGAAGGTTACTTTCTCACGGTACATCAAGAGCAAGGTCGAGGAAGTCGAGGCGGGTAAGGCCGTCTGCCACATAGACGTGGAAAACATCCACCGCAACGGCAACGGCACGCTGCACGGCGGGGTCTACGCCTCGCTCATAGACAACGCGATGGGGCTCTCGGTAGCCGCGCTCGTCGGCCTTAGGACGGCGACGATCGGCCTCGACGTCCACTTCCTCGGCGCCGTGAGGGAGGGTAGGATCACCTGCTCCGCTGAGGTCGTGCACCGGACACGCCGCATCGCCACCGTCGAGGCCAAAGTTCGCGATGGCGATGGTAACCTCGTGGCCCTGGGCACGGGCACCTTCCGCATCTTCGAGAAACAGGGCGACCCGATAGTCTGAAGGTTTCAGGCATCAGGCTACAGGTATCAGGTCTCGATCACCGTAGGGGCTGCCATGTACGAGGAATGATCCCTTCAATCGCAAAGCCAGCTTCGCTCCTGGTGAGACGGGCAAGAGCCAGGAACGTGACGCTACAGGACACCTGAAGCCTGAAACCTGATGCCTCTAGACGATATCATCTCGGGTTAGATAAATGGGAAAGGTAACGCAGCGCGGCGTTGAGGAGGAGATATGTTCCGCACGGAGAAACCGTGGCTCGAGGTCTACGAGACCGGAAATGTGGAGCCGGAGACGCAGATCTTCGAGGGCTCTGTGTACGAACTGTTCACGCACGCGGCCGAGGAGCACCGCGGAAAGACCGCGCTGAGCTTCTACGGCACTACCTTCGAGTTCGAGCGGCTGCAGGCCCTCGTCGAGAAGATGGCTGCTTCGCTGGCGGCCGGCGGGATCGAGAAGGGAGATCGGGTCGCGCTCATGCTTCCGAACTGCCCGCAGTATGTGATCTCCTTCTTCGCGATCGTCAGGCTCGGGGCAGTCGTAACCCAGATAAACCCCATGTACGTCGAGCGCGAGATCATGCACATCCTGAACGACTCGGACGCTGAAACCGTTGTCGTCTACGCCGGCGTGTACGAGCGGGTGAAGTCCGTGCTGCCGGATACAAACCTGAAGACCGTCATCGTCGTGGACTTCGAGGGCGAGCCGCAGGGACTCGACCCCGGGCACAGCACGTTCGGAGATTTCCTCTCGACAGACGCCGACCCCGCCCCTGACGTATACATAGATCCTGCCGAGGACGTGGCGGCGTTGCAGTACACGGGCGGGACGACAGGGGTGTCGAAGGGCGCGATGCTCACCCACCGTAACCTGGTCGCGAACGTCCAGCAGACTATCGACGTGTTCGTCCGAGACCCGGCCCAGTTCACAGGCCGCAAGTGCGTCGGCGCATTGCCTTTCTTCCACATCTACGGCCTGACCTGCGTGATGCTCTTCGGCATCAGGCTCGGCCTCGAGCAGGTATTGCTCCCCCGCTTCGAGGTCGAGGAGGCGCTGGCGGTCTTCGAGAACGACAGGCCGACCATGTTCTCCGGTGTTCCTACGATGTACATGGCGCTCCTGGCGAGCGGCGCGGATCTGCGCAAGCATCACCTGCACGATGTAAGGATCTTCAACTCAGGTGGCTCATCCCTCCCCGTAAACCTGAAGCGGTCCTTCGAGGAGAAGGTCGGCAAACCCCTGTTCGAGGGCTACGGCCTCTCCGAGGCCTCCCCAGTGACGCACAACAACCCGCCCTTTTTGGGTCGGGGACGCGAGGGCAGCATCGGTATCCCCATCCCTTCTACGGAGGCGAGGATCGTTGACGTTGAGACAGGGGAGATCGAGATGCCCATCGGCGAGTCGGGAGAGCTGATCATCAATGGCCCGCAAATCATGAAGGGCTACCTCAACATGCCCGATGAGACAGCAGAGGCGCTAAAGGGCGGCTGGCTCCACACGGGCGACGTCGCGAGGATGGACGAGAGTGGCTACTTCTACATCGTTGACAGGATGAAGGACATGATCGTGGCCTCAGGCTATAACGTCTACCCACGTGAGATCGAAGAGGTCCTCTTCGAACATCCCGACGTGGCCGAGGCCGTTGCAATCGGTGTGCCCGACGAGTACCGCGGCGAGACCGTCAAGGCCTTCGTCGTGACGCAGTCTGGCGCCCCGACGACGGAGGATGAGGTGCTCGACTTCTGCAAGGAACGCCTCGCAGCCTACAAGACCCCGAAAGCAGTCGAGTTCCGCGAGGAGCTACCCAAGAGTGCCGTGGGTAAGCTCCTCCGTCGCGTACTCGCCGACGAGGAACGTCGCAAGACGGGAGTGGACCACGACGGGGCCGACCCGGCGTAGTCACAGCTAGAGTAGCTCATTTGGGGGATGTAGCCGGCTCCGCAGTCTGGTATAAAGCTTTGCTCGAAACACAAGGCTCAAGCAAGGAGGTGATGTCATAGGCATGCGTCCGGCTCGAGACCACGAGAAGAGTCTGACCGACGAGACGTAAAGGAGGAAGTTATCACATGACCGAACAGATGGCCCCTGGCCTCGACTTCGAAACCCTGCGCCGCGGCATCGAGCACAGGGACTTCGACGCGCTCATCAGCCTCGACGCCGACGACGCTGAGTTGCGTGTCGTCAACAAGAACTCCACGCCTAGCTCTCCGATGGAGCTTCATGGCAAGGAAGAGATCTCCGAGATGCTGCGCGATGTGTGCGGCCGGGCGATGACCCACCACGTCGAGGACGAGGTCCTTGGCGAGAATCGCGTTGCGTTCAATGAGATGTGCGAGTACCCGGATGGGGTCAGGGTTCTGACCGCGATGACGCTCGATGTGCGTGGTGGCAAGATCTTCCGTCAGGTCAACATCGAGGCGTGGGACGAATAGAAAGGCTCGCGAAGAACAGGTATAAGAGCGGCGGAAGCAAAGAGTTGTGACCAGCGTCGCACAGAGGAAAACGGTGAAAAGAACCACGACGCCCATAATCCAGTCCGTGGAGCTTCCCGGCCGGGTGACGCTGCCCTACGTCGAGCAGGGAGACCCTTCGGGCGTTCCCGTAGTGCTCCTGCACGCCATCGCGGACTCCTGGCGATCCTTCGAGCCCGTGCTGTCTGAACTGCCCAGTCCATTCACGCTTTCGCCTTGACTCAGAGGGGCCATGGTGACGCGAGCCGTCCCGCGAGGGGCTACCATTCCCGCGATTTTGCGGCGGACCTGGCGGCGTTCATAGACGCGGTCCATCTCGATGCTGCCGTCATCGTGGGTGGTTCCAGTGGCGGCTTCATCGCCCGGCGCTTCGCGATAGACCATCCAGAGCGCACCCTGGGACTCGTCTTTCTTGGCTCGCCGGCCATCCTGCGAGATAAACCGGGCGTGCTCGAGATCTGGGACTCGACGATCTCGAAGTTGAAGGACCCGATCTCCCCTGACCTCGTGCGCGAGTTTGCGGAGGGCACGTTGACCAGGCCGGTGCCACAGGCGTTCCTCGAGACCATCGTGCAAGAGAACCTGAAGGCCCCGGCAAGGGTGTGGAGAGAGACGTTCGAGGGACTGTTGGAGGACGATTCCCTGGAGGAACTCCACAAGATCAAAGCCCCCACCCTCATCGTATGGGGAGATCGGGATGCGATCCTTCCGCACAGCGATCAAGAGACCCTCGCGGCGGCGATCACGGGCTCCCGGCTCCTGATCTATCCCGGCGCCGGACACGCCTTCTACTGGGAGGACCCAGGCCGTGTTGCGTCAGATCTCGCGGCCTTCATCGCGGAACTCGTGACAGTAGACCACCCATCGAGATTAGAAGGAAGGAGTAAGAGAGTGTCGGTCGAGAGGAACAAGGATACCTTCAGGCGCTACATCGAAGAGGTTTGGAAGGACGAGCAGCTTGACATCGCGGACGAAGTCTTCGCCGAAAGGTATCTCTCCCACCAGTCCGACGGCACCGCCCTTGAGCGCGGCCCGGAAGACGTCAAGAAGTTCGTCACGGAGTACCGCTCCGCTTTCTCGGATATCGAAGATATCGTGGAGGACATGATCGGGGAAGGGGACAGGGTGGTGACTCGTTGGACCCTGCGCGTCACCCATACAGGCGAGTTCAGGGGCATACCGGCCACCGGCAAGCGGATTACGATCACCGGAATTGGCATCTTCCGTTTCTCGGAAGAGGGTAAGGTCGTAGAGAGCTGGGACAGCCTCGACCAGCTCGGCATGTTGCGTCAACTCGGAGTCATCCCTGAGCCGGAGGATGTCGAAACGCGACAGATCCAGGTCGAGCGTACTTCAGCATGTTGGTTTCTCATTTTCGCTGAACGCTGATCGCTCGCAGTCGAGTGCGCGACTCGCAGTAGATCTATACCTCTGCAGAACCATCCTTGGGTGGCGTCCAATCCTCCTCGAAGCCATGACCTTACATACAACCACCTTCCACCCAGGAACGGGCCACTAAAGCGATTGGCAGAAAGCCAATTTTGCCAATCGCACCTCCAGCGAGAGTCCTCAGCCCTAAGCAGCAAGTCGGCGCTTGCGTTGGCTAAAGCCGAAATGCTGAGAAGCGCCCGAAGGAGCGCGTGCTGACATCCTGGTTTTGTAACGTTTGTGATCCGCTTCTGCGGCGCAAGCGTATACGCATCGGCGGACAACGGAAGCTGGCTGTGGGGGAGCCGGTCATGGAGAAGGGAGTGGGTATGGCGACGATAGACGGTTGGCTCGAGGGCTTCTTGCACGGGCCTGCGGCCCTCTGGGTCATACTGCTGGTCAGCCTGGCGCTGGGCTTGCGGCACGCTTCCGACCCGGACCACCTGGCCGCCGTTACAACACTCATCGCTTCCGAAAAGGATGGTGGTGGTGCGCGAAAGGCCGGCTTTATGGGTTTCTCCTGGGGACTTGGGCACGGTACTTCCCTCTTCTCATCGGCCTTCCGCTCGTACTATTGGGACGTTACCTGCCGGAGCCGGTGCAGCGAGTTGCGGAGACTTTGATGGGTGTGATTATTATCCTCCTCGCCGCCCGGTTGCTCATTCGCTGGCGGCGCGGGCACTTCCACGCCCACACTCACAGCCACGGCGGCGAACCTGTTCACCGCCACGTCCACTCTCACGAATCCGATTCCTCGCACGAGCACGCACATCGTGTCCCCTTTCGCACACCGCTCTCGTCGTATGGTATCGGGCTGGTGCATGGCATTGGCGGGTCGGGCGGGCTCACGCTGTTGTTACTCTCGACCATCCCCGACTCGGGGCAGGCGACAGGGGCACTCTTGATCTTCGCCGGCGGGACGGCCGTCTCGATGGCGCTCCTTTCGACTGCATTCGGGCTCGCCATTGCCGGCGGTCCCATCGGCAGGAACTTCGAACGTCTGACCCCGGCGCTTGGTGCCGCGAGTCTCGCCTTCGGGACCTGGTACATGTTCGGCGCCCTCGGGGTCGTGGCGTATCCGCTGTAGGGAGATGACAGATGGAAGCATACCCGAACAACAAAGGGTGGGCGCAGAGAGAGTGCCCCCACCCGCGTGGGCGCGGACCGCCTGGAGCACAGGTTCTTCCTGATTTCGCAAACCGTATCCGCGCTTAGGACCGCGGTTACCTTAGCATATAGAGAGGAGGAAGCGTGCAATCACTGACGCTAAGAGCGGGCAAGTGGCACCTGGTACTTATCCTGGTTGCGCTGGCGATCTCGGCTGTGGCGCTCGGTGTCGTTGGTACATCGAAGCCGGCGGACGCTTCATCGCACAGAAAGCGCCGTTATCGGCGGAGATCCGCAGGCCGATGCCACCGACGTCTACGCGTTTCGCAGTCCCGACAGGCCGGACACCGTGACGCTGGTCGCAAACTACGTGCCGCTGGAGGTGGCGGCGGCGGGACCCAATTTCTACAAGTTCGGCGAGGACGTACTCTACGAGCTCAACGTACAACGACGGCGACGCCAGGGACGACATCAGCTTCCAGTTCCGCTTCGACGATCGCATCAACAACGGCAACACCTTCCTTTACAATGGGGCCCGATCACCTCGCTGAAAGACCCTGACCTCAACCAGGAGCAGTTATTCTGTGTCGATGCTCGAGGGTATGGATCACGAGGATTCGCTCCGCAAAGGCAAGGTTGTCGCAAGGAACTTGCAGGTCGCGCCGGCCACGTGGGACCCGAGTCCTACACTGAGGGCTACCGCAATGTGGCCATCAGGCCATCTACGGTGTCGGGGACGGCGTCAAAGTCTTCGCCGGGCCGCGTGACGACCCGTTCTTCGCCGACCTCGGAGGCCTCGACCTCCTTCAAGGCATCGAGGGTGAGGACTACCTCGCGGATCTGAACGTTCATACCGTCCCCATCAGGTGCCCATCGATAAGCTGACGAAGGGCAATAGCAACATCATTGGCGTCAGGACGACCTCCTACCGCCAGAGCACGAGCGTCCTCCTCCGATAGGACAGCCGGGTTCAGCAGCAACGACCGAGCTCCTCCTCAGGACCCTGGTGCAGCTCAGCTGGATATGCCGCTGGTGAACGAGTGGTCATTCCGTGAAGGACAAGGACCGCTGGAATGGCTCCCAGCCGCGCTTCGACAGCCAGTTTGCGAACTACGTGTTCGATCTGGAGCCAGCCCGTCTCATAGAGAGATCCTCGGCGTTGACGTGCCCAGTCCACCTCGCAACGACCTCGCAACGATCTTCCTGACCGGTATACCGGATCTGAACAAGCCGGCTGGCGTAAAGCCTTCATCCCAGCTCAGGCTGAACACGGCTATAAAGCCCTCAGATAACCCGAAACGGCTGGGAGTTCTGCGCGGGGGGACAACGCAGGCTTCCCC
>CAWEHD010000010.1:0-16030 GCA_963808845.1 uncultured Rubrobacteraceae bacterium | reverse complement strand
CGTGCAGGACACTTCCTCGCACCTTGGAACCGTCTGCAGTTCCTGGCGCTTGTTGAGCTGTCGTCGAGGTGATCTGGTCCTGCTAGTGCGCCAACATGAGCGGGCGTTGGGGATGCGGATCGGGCTGGAGCTTCCTTAGCTTCCTTACAATGATTCGGCGCTAGGCCGTCGCGGCGAGACCTCGCACCTGGCCGGCCTCGTGTAGGCTCTGTCACTAGGCACGACGCGAGATAATGTCAGGGCGCGCAAGACCACCCGATCAGCAAACAGATCGTGGAGCCAACGGGTACAGCGATCTTGCATGATCCGAACCAGGGACCTTGTGTTGAACTCGCTGCGGTCCCGCAGGCGCATGAAAAGCGTCGTTTAGAAGCTGCCTGCCCCGTCCAGCAGAAGCCTCCGCAGCACGCCAGATGCCGTGCAGGATGTCCGGAGATAGCAGTTGAGCCGCGACACCTAGATATTCATCGGCCACGTACCATTTGCTGCAACGCATCTTTATGCACCACCACAAGATGTAGTGCTCAGCTGCCAGTGCCGGACCGGATCTATTGGCTGTTCTCCGACCCTGTGGGACCGGGGTATGCAGGATGCTGCAAACTAACTTCGCAGAATTCCCCTTCTACGCACTTGGGTGAATAAGAGCTAGCGCTCCGGTCCGCGCAGCCTCAAGACACGTACTGGGCTTCCCCGTAACCGTAAGACCAGTTAGCCTTTGATACCTCCACGAGGTTGATCATCAAGTCCTCCGGTCTCACTCCTGGCTTTTCGCTCAGCAGCTCGGCGATCTTCGCGTAAAGGTCTTTCTTCTTCTCTACCGAGCGCCCCTCATTCAAAGTGATCTGGATAAAGACGACGTCGTCAGTGCGGTCGATGCCAAGGTAGCCAGGATCGTAGACCAAACCGTCTTTTCCATGTTCGGAGAGGACCACGAACTGATCGTTCTCGGGGGCACCGACCGCTTCGAGGAGCGCCTGATAGACACCATCGGCGAGAGCTCTCCTGTAGTCGGGGGCTTACCTTCCATCAGGTCGATGCGCACTAGGGGCATGTTCTGTACCTCCTGTCGTCCGGCTTCGCCACGATAATAAGGCAGGTCTATCGCATCTGCTTGGTTCTTTGCCCTGGCTGAACTTCGGAGACTTTCCCTTCAACGCACTCCGTTGAATGGGCCTTCTTAGGACCGGTAGGGTCCTTCCCCACGGGCACTTGCGAGGGGGAGGGTTCCCTCCCCCTCGCAAGTGCCCGTTGGGTCGTGCAGATCGTACCGGCTAGCCGAAGATCCGCTTCCTGGCCACGATCAGCGTGTCCGCGACGGCGAGCAGCGTGATGCCTACCGGCACCGACAGGGCCGTCCCACCGCCAGGGCCACCGGTCTCGGGCGTACCGACTGATGTTGAGCAGCCGCCGGGGCAGCCGTCGAGGTCGAAGTCGAGCTAGAGGTCGGTGCAGAGGTCGACGTGAAGCTGATCTCTTTACCTACCTCAAGAGGAGGGTGATCGATAGCTACACCAACTTCGTTTTTCCAACAGGAAGGGTAGGGACATCTTCGGTGACCCCGTCAAGCGATAAGGCTGATCACCTCACCCCTGATCCTGATTAGTGGAATCGTGCCTTTCATCTGGATCGCCGACCCCGAAAAACTGGAGCGGGGGCTGCACGCCGTAATCGGGAGTAAGCAGCGCATAGCACCAGAGTCAGTGGACCCGACCGTCAAGAACTACCACTGGCTCGACCTCGAGACCGGGCTCCTCGAAGCCTACGACCGCGGTGGGGAGACGGTGATCCTGGTCGACGCTGAAGACAACATCGTCGAAGGACCTGGCTTCAACGTCTTCGCCGTGAAGAACGATGCTATCTCCACCCCTGACCGCGGAGTCCTCGAAGGCATCACCCGCAAGACAATCATCGAGCTCGCCGCCGAACGCGGCATCCAGCTCCAGGCCCGCCCCGTCCCGGCCGGCGAGCTCAGGCGCGCGGATGAGGTCTTCCTCTCGAGCACAGCAGGCGGGGTCATCCCGGTCACGACCGTGGAAGGTAGGGCCGTTGGAACCGGGGAGCCTGGTCCCGTGACCTTGCGCTTGCGCGAAGCGTACTGGGATCTGCACGACGACCCGCGCTTCTCCATGCCCGTTAGCTATGACTGACCTTTCAAATCTGGAATCTAGAGTTGTCTCGCTTGCCCCACAGCCTTTTCCCAACTCCCTACCCCGGATTCGGTATGACCTCGCCTGCTGATCCGTCCACGGTGATCCGTCGTCCTGTCCTGATGAGCTCTGTGGCGTCGGGCATGCCGACGACGGCAGGGATGCCGTACTCGCGGGCCACGATTGCGCCGTGGGACATCGGCCCCCCCATCTCCATCACGAGGCCCCCTGCTGTCAGGAAGAGGGGTGTCCAGCCCGGATCTGTCGATGGCGCGACCAGGATCTCGCCCGGCTCCAGGCTGGCCTCGCCTGGGTCCAGGATCACACGCGCCTTTCCAGACACAACGCCGCCGGAAGCTGGCGTGCCGCGCAGGACACCATCCGCCCTGGTCGCATCGTGCGTGTCTGGAGCCGGTTCGGTGCCGTCGGAGAGGAGGAGACGGGGCACGTGCCTGCGGCCCATCTCCTGCTCGTAAACGGCGCGACGCTCGCGTACGAGGGGGCGGAGGTCCTCACCGTCCATGGCCGCCCATGCCTCGGGTATGGAGACGAAGAAGATGTCACCTGCGCTCTCCAGGCGTCCAGACTTGGCTAACTCCTCGCCAACCGCCCAAAGTAGTTCCCTGGCCCGCGCCATGAGCAGGATGATGCAGAACTTCGGGCATCTCCCGCAGCCCGCGAGGGCTCTGCGCACGCCCCAGCAGGAACCGGACGAGCGCCCCGCGCAGGCGGCCTTTGCCGGCAGCGCCGACGTGTCAGCTCGTCGACCATCTCTTCGGCCTCGCGCGTCGCCCGCCCGAACTGGACGTCGGGGGCTGCCTGCGGGTCTTCAGGCGGAGGTAGTTCGCCAGCACGCCCATGATGTACGTCGGGTCCTCCGACCAGCGGGGCAGGCCGAGGTCGATCTCCGCCACCCCGCGATGCCCGTAGAGGCGTAGGAAATCTGCCAGACTCGTCTGGAGCTTCGGCGGAAGAGAGCCGCCGCGATAGTCTTCTGCCAGGTGCTCCGGCGGGGTTTCGCCCAACATTCTTGCGATGTCCTGGTCTGCGCGCGCCCTTTGGCGAGCGCCCAGAGCGCCAGGTCCATCTCCGTCGTCGGGTTGTGGGGAAGCGCTCGCATTGCCACCCGCCGTTCGTCGTCGGTGGCGAGGTCCCCGAGGAGCTTGCCTGCAAGGGCATTGGCCGCGAGCCCGGCGGCGAAGACCGGGGTACGTTGGGCAGCATCTCCGGCGGACCGCTACTCAGCAGTCGCTCGGCGGCGAGGAGACGCTCGGCGGCGCCAGTGTCAGCGAGGCACGTCGCCCGCAGCACGGAGGTGCGCCTCGACACGCGCCGCTCGGGCTCTCGCCTTCTCCGGGCGCGACGAGCGCCCCCACGACACGCAGAGGGATGCGTCCACGCGCTGACACAGAAACCGCTGCACGAAGGACGGTCGGCCAGGGCGTCGGCACGCGTCGGCCAGGCGAGGATCGTGGCCAGGTGCCGGACGATGGGGACGGTACGCGCCTCCATGTGCCGCATCGCACCGGTGAAGAGCCTGCGTCCTTGCTCGCTGCGCAGCACAGGCGTTATGTCGATGAAGATGCGTCCGGCTGATTCGGTGAAGAAGGGTGCGCCTTCGTAGGGGTTGCATGGTGGGCGGCCTGCCAGCGTAGCCACCGCCGAGGTTATGAGGCCGAACGTCTGGATGCCCATCGGAGTCAGTGGGCGGTAGACGCCCTGGGCTACGCTGAAGGAGAAGTAGACGCGCAGGTCCTCATCGTTCGTCGGCGCCTTCTCCGGCAATGGGAAGAGGGTCGTGATCGGGCGCGCCTGCAGCAGCCAGAGCCCGCCGGCGTCGTCGATCGCCCACTCCGTGTCCTGCGGGGCCCCGTAATGCTCCTCGACGCGCGCGCCCAGCCTCGCCAGTGCCAGAACCTGGTCGTCCGAGAGGCAAGCTCTGTCGTTCGCCCGAGGCGAGTCGACCTGCTCTGTGCCGCTGCCTGGGTCGGCCATGATGGCGACGCGCTTGTCTCCCAGCCGGCGCTCGACTATCTCCCCGGTCGAGGAGTTCACCACGAAGTGGTCAGGGTTGACCATCCCCGAGACGACGGCCTCGCCGAGGCCCGGGCTGGCGTCTATGACGGCCTGCCGGCGCTTCCCGGTGACCGGGTTCGCGGTGAACAGGACGCCGGCGACCGCGGCGTCGACCATCCGCTGCACGGCGACGGCGAGGCGCACGCGTACGTGGGTCGATCCCATTCGTCGCGCGGTAGCTGACGGCGCGGTCGGTCCACAGCGAGGCCCAGCAGCGGCGCACCGCGTCGAGGACGGACTCTACACCGACGACGTTCAAATAAGTGTCCTGCTGGCCTGCGAAACTCGCCTGGGGCAGATCTTCAGCCGTGGCCGAGGATCGGACGGCCACAGGAACAGGCGCGCCGTCTCCCAGCTCCTCGTACGCCCCCGCGATGGCCAGCCCGAGAGAGTCAGGGACGCTTGCATCCGAGAGGCAGGCCCTCGCCTCCGTAGCGAGCTCGGCCAGGCGTGCCGTGTCCTCGGGCTGCGTACCGTCCAGCGAGGCAAGCGTGGGCCCAAGCCCGGCATCTGCCGCCACCAGGTCGTATGCCGCCGTGGTAACACAGAACCCGGCCGGTACCGGAAATCCAGCCAGGGTCAACTCGCCGAGGTTCGCCGCCTTGCCACCGGCCACTGCCAGCGCACCCCTGTTTATCGCGGTGAAGGGTAGTATCAGGCCAGGGCCGCCGTTCTCAGGCTCATTCATCTGTCTCCCTTCTGAATTCCTACTCCACCTTCGACCCGGCTGTGTCTCTTTGTCAGTCCGGAGACCTCTATGGCATTCACCCTCCGTCCTCCTTCCCTTCTAGACCCTGCAAGAAGATGCCGACCGCGGCCTCGATGTGATCCTCGTCGGTGAGGCCGTCTTCCCTTATGGCTGCGAAGAACATCTTGCCCCCGCCTGGGGGAGAAGCATCCCTATAAACGCTCTGGCGCTAGCCCGCACGTCGTGCGGCCTGAGCCTGCCTAGCTCGACCTGGCGCGCCATGTAACTCTTCAAGAACCCGAGCACCCTTTTGATCACCGCGTTGCCGAATACCTCCGAAACCTCAGGCCGCCTCATGGCCTCCCCGACGAGCAGCCGCGCCATTCTCTGGGTGGCGCGATTATCGAACGTCGAGAGATACCTCCTGGCAATGGTCGGGCAACACCTCTTCCGGTGGAAGGTCGAGCAAGCTCGCAGGGTCACGCACCGCACGCAGAACAGGGATCCTGGACTCCAGAACCTCCCTGAAAAGTGCCTCCTTGTCAGGGAAATACCAGTAGATGAGCGCCGGAGACTGCAAACTCGCCGTCCGCGCAATACTCTTGATCGTTGCTCCCTTGAAGCCCTTCGCAGAGAACTCCTCGAAAGCCGCCTCCAGGATCTGCGCCCGCCGGTTCGACTCCTCAGCCACATTGCTCCTTAATTGAACGTTTGATCAATCAATATACCCTTGATAGAACGTTCAGTCAAGAACGATCGAAATGAGTAGCGGTTTCCGACCTATACCTCATCGAAGAGGTAGTCGACAGCGAGGAGAAGACATGCGCAATCCCATACTGGCCGCCATCCTCAGCCTCATCGTCGCCGGGCTCGGCCGGATCCACAACGGCCAGATAGGCAAGGGTGTTATCTTCATCCTCATCCAGCTCATAAACGGCGCGCTGACGGCAGTTCTGATCGGCTGGTTACTGCTCCTGATCGTGTGCCGTGGGCCATGGTCGACGCGTACATTACCGCGAAGCGCAACAACGAGTGCTACGGTTTCAGGTAGTATCCGTCCCGTGGACGAACGAGACCTGCTGATCCTAGGGAGCGCCGTCACGGCCATAGAGGAGGCGGCCTCAGCCGTCGCCCGTGAGGTCGAGCGCGACCGGCTGCGCGAGACTTCCCTCGCCCGCCTGTCGACGATCGAGGCCGAACTGAACAGAAGCCAGCTTGCCCTGGAGAAGATCATCCAGGAAGAAGCAGGTCGGCATTTCAGCTAGTCAGCATTTCAGCTAGTCAGCATTTCAGCCGGACGCCGTTCGACGCTCTTGACGGCGATGCAAGCCGGCCCGACTGACAGCCGCCGCAGACGGCGTACTGAAATGCTAATTCGCACATCCCCTGGTGCTGACGGGGTTGGTACGGTCGGCGGCCATCCGAAGGTGACGGTGGACTATTCGGGAGGGGATCCCGAAGCCTGAGTTGTCCGAGCCGGTGCGGCTGGCGAAGATTGTCGAGACGACCCGCCCGTTCTCGTTGACGGCGGGGCCGCCCGAGTTGCCCGGCCTCACGTATACGCGGAAGCTGGTGACGACGCGCTGCACGGGTCCACGGTCGTAGGCGTCGCTAGAGGTGACCCATTCCGTCGGTCCGTGCGGGCAGGCTCGATGTCGAGCGGGCCGTTCTCGGGGAACCCGATCACGGCGACGGCTTGGCCGCGCCGGGGTGCCGTAAGGCGTAGCGGTGTCAGGCCGAGACCGTCTACGCGCAGCACGGCTATGTCGTTCTTCTCGTCGAAGACGACGACCTCTGCGGGCAGGCGCTGTCCCGAGCCCTCCGACCTGTACGTGAGTCGCAGTCTCCCCGGCGACGACGTGGGCGTTGGTGACGACCAGGTCCCTGCCCGCGACCCAGCCCGAGCCCTCCACGCCGTAGCCGCAGGCTATGCCTGTTACCCGCAGCGTACGCGCGCTCGCCGCCCGCACGTCGGGATCTCCGACGATGCTTCCTTCGGGGGCTGCCACCTCGGTTTCGGGGCCCTGGATCTGGGGCAGCGGCTCCAGATTGGCGACGGCATGTGTGATGAGCCCGGAGGGCATTCGATCCTCGAGTGACTGCAGGATACTGGATCCTGCACTGCCGGGTGCAGCCCGGCGAGGGGCGGTGACCTGAGGGCGAAGGCGCCGACGGCCCACACCAGCACGAGGGAGAGCGCAAATCCTAGCGCTGCCCCGCCAAATGCGTCCAGCGTCTCGGAAGTTGGGCCCGTGAGACGGTCCCTGATCGAACCGCCTATCGTCCTGGCGACGACCTCCCCGAGCACGGCGAAGGCGAGGATGCTCCCAAGGGTTATACCCGCGCCGTAGAGGGGGTTTCCGCCCTCGGGCATGAGGGCGGGTGCGATCCTTGACCCCGCGGAGGCGCCGACGACCACGCCAACCAGCGAGAAGACGCCTGCGAGAAAGCCCGTCCTCGCGCCGCGCAGTATCACGAGGACTACGAAGAGCGCGATGAAGACATCCAGAAATTGAGGCCGGCGAACTCCATCGACAGATTCTACCGCCGGTGCAAGTCCTTTACCGCGTATAATCTCTTGACCATGAATGCGGCGGAGTTCTTACCGGATGTGCAGGCGGTCCTCGAAGAGAGGAACGAACCGTCTTACCGCATCCGCCAGATCTACAGTGCCCTCACCGGCTCGCTCGTGCGCGACTGGGAAGAGGCCACGAACTTGCCCAGGGCATTGCAGGCGGCGCTCTCTGAGGAGGCTCCAGCGGCCGCCCTGGCTCTGGAGCGCGTCTCCCTGGCTACCGACGGTACGAGAAAGTATCTGTTCCACACCCGCGACGGCCACGCCATAGAGACGGTCATGATCCCCGAGAAGGCCAGGCGCACGGTATGCATCTCGACGCAGGTCGGGTGCCCGATGGGCTGCACGTTCTGTGCGACGGGACTGCTTGGGATCAAGAGGAACCTGAAGGCGCGTGAGATCGCCGAGCAGGTCTTCGTGTGCGCCCGCGACATCGCACCGGAGAGGGTGTCCAACGTCGTGGTCATGGGTATGGGCGAGCCGATGCTCAACTACGACGCGACGCTCGGGGCGCTCAGGGTCCTCAACGACCCTGACGGCTTCGGCCTTGCGGCGAGGCACATCGCGGTCTCGACCAGTGGGTTGGTGGAGAAGATCCGGCGCTTCGCAGACGAGCCGGAGCAATTCCACCTGGCGATCTCACTCCACACCCCCTTCGAGGACGAGCGGCGTGAGATCATGCCCGTAGCATCCCGCCATACCATCCCCGAGCTTATGGATGCGGCCCGCTACTTCGTAGCACGCGACGCGCCGCAAGCTCTTCTTCGAGTACACCCTGCTCGCCGGCGTCAACGACCAGCCGCGCCACGTCGAGGCCCTGGCGGAGCTCCTCGACCACCCGCTCTACCACCTGAACCTGCTCCGCTTCAACTGGACGGACACGGGCTTCTCCGCCACCTCGAAAGCGGACGCCAAGAGGTTCCTCGAGTACGCCAGAGAGCTCGGCCTCTCGGCGACGCTTCGTCCGAGCCGGGGCCAGGACATAGACGCCGCATGCGGCCAGCTCGCGGCGAAGGACCTGCGCGGGCGTCCCGCTATTCCCATGGCCTAGCTCTTGAAGGGCGAACCCGCAGAGAGGCTCGACCCGCGGGCGATAACGTTGTGGAGGATCGCGGGTGCTCTCAACATGCTGCCGCTCCTGGTCGGAGCCTGTTTCGCCGCTCTGGGCGCTGTTGCGCTTTGGGGACGCGTCCGTGTCTTCTTCGGGGTTCTGCCCGTGCTCGCTGTCGTTGTGCTGGCCGGCGTGGTCGTCGGGGTGGCGCCTGGGATGCGGTGGAGGAGGTGGCGCTACGAGATTCGGCCCGACGAGGTAGATCTTGCAGCGTGGGATCTTCTGGATCAGCCGCACGCTCGTGCCGCTGGCCCGCATCCAGCACGTGGACACCAGGCAGGGACCACTTGCAGCGCCGGTTCGGGCTCTCGACCGTGGTCTTTTACACCGCGGCCGGGCCGAACCAGATCCCCGAGCTCTCGACCCCCGTCGCCGCCGAGGCGCGGGACCGCATCGCCGAGCTGACCAGGGAGCAGGATGAGCTCTGAGAAGCGTCTCCACCCTGTCGGCCATGCTCGTCGGGGCCATAAGTACGCTGCGGCGTTGGATCAGCGGGCTCGTCTTCCCCGGCGTAGTCCTACTGGTGAGCCAGGGGTTCAGCCTGTGGACGGTGACCCTTTTCCTGCTCGGCATCCTCGTCGTCGCCGTGCTGGCGGCGCTCTGGGGTTTTCTCTCCTGGCGGGCGACGACCTACGAGGTCACCGGCAACTCCTTCCGGTTGCGCCAGGGCGTCTTCCAGAAGAACGAACGGACGATACCGCTGGAGCACGTACAGTCGGTGGATACCGTGCAGGGGATCATCCAGCGCGCCTTCGGCGTCGTCGAGGTGCGGATCGAGACGGCCGGCGGAGGCGCGAGCGAGCCTGACGCCTCGCTCACCGCGCTTGACCGGGATGCGGCACAGACGCTGCGGCGTGAGATCGAAGGTTCCAAGATGGAGAGGTCGGAGGAGACTACGGGCCCGACGGTTCTCCGGCGGCTCTCGACGCGCGAGTTGCTGGTCGCCGGTGCCACGAGTGGCCAGATCGGGGTAGCCTTCTCGGTGCTCGCCATCGGGTTTCAGTTCCTGGACAATTTCTTCCCGGAGGATTTCGTCCGGCGCCTCGTCGAGACCCTCGCGCCGAACTGGCTCATGGTGATCCTGATCCTGGTGCCCGCGGGCCTGCTCCTGGCCTGGCTCCTGGCGATAGCCGGAACCGTCCTCGCCTACACTGGTTTCACGCTCTCCCGCGAGGGGAACTTCCTGTACATCAAGCGCGGTCTCCTGGAGCGGCGCGAGGCGACCATACCGCTCTCCCGCATACAGGCCGTCCGAATCTCTGAAGGTCTACTACGCCAGCCTTTCGGCCTCTGCTCCCTGCGTGTCGAGAGCGCCGGCTATGGCGAGGACGCGGGCGTCTCGACCACGCTCTTTCCTCTCCTGCCCCGTAACGAGGTGGGGGAGTTCCTGGCCGTTGCGGCTCCCGAGTTCGCCGTCGCTCCGACCTTGAAGCCGCTCCCGCGCCGCGCCCTCCGGCGTTACGTCTTCAGGGCCACGTTCCTGTACCTGATCATCGCCTTCGCCGCCGCGCCCTTGTCCCTCCTCGTCCTCCAGTCCGCCCTGGGTCTCCTCGCGCCCTTCCTGATACTACCTGCCGCCGCGTACGGGTGGCTCTGTTACCGGGATGCCGGCTGGGCTTTCGAAGAGGACCGGCTGGTCGTGCGCTACCGGAGCCTTGGCCGCAAGACCGCCGTCGCTCCCCGACGTCGGCTTCAGTCGCGCGGCGTGACGCGTAACCCGTTCCAGCGGCGTGTCGGCTCGCCACCTTTCTTGCCGAGGTCGCCTCAGGATCAGGCGGATCTGCCCTGCGGGTCAGGGACCTCGACGCGGGAGCGGCCGAGACGCTGGCGGGGAAGCTGGGACCGGAAGCCCGCCTCGAAAGAGCGTAAGGTCGTACGTACCCCCGCGGCGCCTGCGATAGCATCGGGCGCCGGCATCATGGGGGTGTTCACACGCCTGACGGTGCTCTTGCCTTCTTCGTCTTCTTCGAGCATCCAGACCTCGTCCACGAGGGCCGATTCCTGCACCTCGGCGACGTGGGAGATTATGAAGATCTGGCCGAACGAACGCTTGAGACGCTCGAGCGCGAGTAGCACGTTGTTGCGCCGCCCGGCGTCGAGGCTCCCGAAGACCTCGTCGAGGACGAGGAAGCCTAATGTTCCGCCGCCGCGCGCGGCGATGATCTTCGACAGAGCCACCCGCGCGGAGAGGCTGGCGACGTCTGATTCGCCTCCCGAGAAGCGCTCGATGGCGTAGGAGTCATCGAAGCGGTCGAGTAGCTTCACCCGGTAGTTGTCGTCGAACTCCATCCGCTCGTAGCGGCCGTCTGTGAGGTCTCGCACGAGGTCGGACGCCTCGACCTCGAGCATCGGCCGCGCCCTCGCCGTCAGGCTGCGGAAGAACTCGGTAAAGAGTCCGTCCATCTCGTCCATGCGCGAGGCCGCCGCCGCCTTCTCGTTGGCCAGCTTCCTGTCATCGTCGAGGCGTCGTCAGCTCGGCTTTCGTCCGCTCGATGCGAAAATCTGCGTCCTTCCACTCGCCCCCCAGCCACGCCCGCTTGTTCTGCAGTGTCGTGTGCTTCTCTTCCGCAGCCGTCACACGCTCCACGGAAGCCTCGTAGGCCGACTCGTCGAACTCCAGGGCGGAGATCTCACGCCGCAACTTCTCCGCCGTAGTCTCCGCTGTCTCTCCGAGCGTCGCGGGCTGCTTGCAATGCCCTCTCGACCTCGGGCCGCGTCGCGAGGCGCCTCTCCAGCTCCTCGACCCGGCCGAGCGCCCGCTCCAGCCGGTCCTTTTCCTCCCGCTTCACTCTGTGAGCTTCGGCGTCATAGGAGACCCCGGAGAGATCTTCGAGCTCCTCGACAAGCTCCTCGGTACGATGTGCGAGCCTGGAGTGCTCGGTGGCCAGGCTCTTCACCTGCGGGCGGGCGTCGCGTAATTCCCTCAGACGGTTGCAGCGGGCGCGGGACGCTTCGTGGTCGGCGTCGCCGGGAGCCTCCGTGCCCTTGATGCGGGCCTCGATCTCCTCCAGGCCGGATCTTGCCTTTTCGAGCTCGTCGAGACGGGCGGCGACGCGGTCCTCGGCGCGGACCCCCATCTCGCGCAGTTCGCGCCAGCGGTTCAGGTTCGAAGTCACTCTCTCCAGCTTCTCGCCGGTCTTTTCTGCTGAGGCGGCGAGCTTTTCGGCCTCTTCGGTCTCGCGGGTGGCGCGGCGACGGATCGCGGCCGCCTGCCTCTTCAAGGTGTCGGAGATCTCCGCCTGCTCCCCGCTTTCGAATTCTCTGTGGCAGGTGGGACAGTGCTCCTCCGCGCCGCTGTCGATGGCCTCCCTGGCCTTATCCACGTTCCTGGCCTCCCGCTCGTCGGCGTTGGCCCTTCCTCTGTGATGCGCCGCGAGCTCCCGCAGCTTGTCCTCCTCTTCGCGCAGCTCCCGCTCCGCCCGCTCCAGGTTCTCGCCGCCGGAGAGGTCCTCGAGATTCTCCGCCAGCCCGGCGGCTTCTTTCCGCGCCGCCTGATGCGACTCGTCGACCTCGCGAACGGCCTTCTCGGAGACCCTATAGGCCTCGTGATCCTCAGCGAGCCTCCGTAACTCCTCGTGGCGGTCCTCGGCCCTCTTCAACTCTACCGTGGCATGCTCCAGTACAGCGAGGGTCTCGGAGAGTAATTCCTCTCCGTCTAACTCGAAGAGGTCGTGGAAGCCTGGTAGGACCTCGTCCTTATCCCCGTCCAGCGCCTCCAAATCGTCCGAGACCTCGCCTTCAATGTCCGAGATGCGCCGCTGTGTTTGCACGTACTCCTTGCGACTACGGGCGCGCTGCTCGGAGCGCCGACGGTCCTCGTCTAGCTGCTCCAGCTCCGCCGCTATTTCCGGCAGCCTGGCGGTCTGGGGCTGTAGGCGGCCCAGCTCCTCCACTGCTGCGGAGAGATCGGCGAGGTCTTTCTCGGCCTCGGTGCGGCGGTCTTCGGCGCGGCGTCTGTCGGCCTCGGCCTCGCGCAGCTCGGATGTGAGGCGCGAGTGTTCGCGGTATGTGCCCTCCAGGGCGGCGCGAGCCTGGCGGGAGGTCTTGAGATGCTCCTCGGCGGCGTTGTGCTCTTGGGAGACCTTCTCCAGTTCGGTTTCCAGACGCTCGCACTCTTTACTAGCGTTCTCCAGCTCGGTCTGCAGGGAGTCGAGGTCGGCTTCGGCGAGGCGTCCTTCGAGGAGCCTCGCTTCGGAGCGGAGGGTATTGCGGTCTTCGCGCAGGAAAGTTTGGGCCGTCTCGACGCTGCTGATGCCAAGAAGCCTGGAGATCTTACGCACCCTGCTTATGCCCTCGTCGTGGGCGAAGAAACGAAGCTCCTTCTGGCGGGCGTAGAATGTGGCCTCGAAAGCCGTCCGGTCCATCCCCAGCAGGTTCTCCTCGACCCAGCGCGTCACGTCGGCCGTCCCGCTGACCACGGTTCTGTCCTGGGCATCCAAAGCCTCGGCACTCGTTGAGCCGCTCTTGAGCCGCCGCCGCACGGTAAACGAGCCGCCGTCGGTAGCCAGGGTCACTTCCACAGTGGTCGGATCCTTCGTCGAGCCGCCGCTCCAGGGAATAGACTCGTTGGCGAAGCGCGGTCCGCCGCCGCGGGAGCCGAAAAAGGCCCACAGAATGCTCTCGAAGAGCGTCGACTTGCCGGCGCCGTTTGCGCCCACGATCCCGATCGCCCCCTCGGGCGGAAAGAATTCTACGGGCTCCCTGAGTTGCTTGTAGTTCTCTATAAAGAGGCGCTCCAGGATCACGCGGCGCTCTCCGGCTCTTCGCTTGCCGCCCGTGTCAGGTACGCGCGTCCCTTCTCGAGGAACTCTTCCGCGAACTTCGCCTCCAGCTCGCCACGCTCCTTGCGCCCGGCGACGAACGCCGCGAACTCCTCGCCGAGTGGCCCGAAGACGGCGGTCGAGGAGCCGTTCCTCTCTAGGTCCTCGGGCCTTTCCTCGGCGTGGATCTCCAACGAGAAGTTCAGGCAGCGGCGCTGCAGATCCCGCAGCAACTCGCGGTCCATGCCGCTCGCCACCCCGCGCCTGACATCGTAGGCCCTGAGGCGCGCGATGGCGCCGTCGAGGTCGACGCCCGATGTGCGTTCGTGCACCGCCTCCGTCAGCTCCGTGGCGTCCATGTCTCGGGCGGAGATCTTGGGCAGATCCAGCATCGGACGCGCCTCTATCTCGACGTGCTCGACGCTCCCCAGTCCCTTGCTGTCGAACTCTACGATGGCGAAGCCAGGCTTCCGATGCCACCTCCCCGAACCCGAACCGCTCCGTCGCGCCAGCGTAGAAGGCGTTCGGCTTGTGCTCGTGGAACTCGTGGTAGTGGCCGAGGGCGATGTAGTCGAAGCCTCCCTCCAGCATCGCCGGCTGCAGGTTCGCCTCGCCCATCTCGTGCTGGCGCGCCTCGAGACCAGGCACCAACCCGTGCGTGACGAGTATGTTAACGTCCGCGTCCCGCGCCGGGGTCACGGCCCCCGTTCCGAACACGGCTCCGTGCGGAACGAGCGTTACCCCGACATTGGCGTCGCCGACATCTTCGTCGTGGTACTCGACATCGAAGCCGTGGGCAGAGATCGCGTTTACCAGGTTCGCGTACTCCAGGGCCGCGGTCGTCGAGCGCAGGCGCGGCGTCTCGTGGTTGCCCGCTGCGACCAGGTAGGGAATCTCCTGTCGTGTGATTCGGAAAGTCTGTTTCAGGAAGCCGATGATCACATGCGTCGCAGGCCTGACCGAATCGAAGACGTCGCCGGAGTGGACAACCAGATCCACGTCGCGTTCCAAAATGGCGTCGACAGCCCGCCTGTAAGCCTCCTGGACGTCCACCTCCCGCTGGTTGCGACTAGTCTCCTGATGGAGCTTCGCGTACCTGGTGTACCCCAGATGAGTATCAGAGATGTGGGCTATACGGACTATGTTCCTGTGATCCTTTCTAGTTAGAGGCCCACACTATTCTATCTACATTGTTCGCTGATTCACGAGTGAAAGATCAAAGTGTCTCGCGTCAGTTCAAGGTAGTCATAAGATTCGAACGCTGTTGTGATCGCTGGTATCTGACCCACGAAGAGGTCTTCTACATCGGAGTTGGCGATGTCGCCGGTCGAGATCAGCAGAAGCTTGTACGGTCGATGTAGCACCAGAAAAGAACTGAGGAAATCCGTGTCTTTGGTCACTACCACCCGCGAGTCGCGGGTCGAGAGTTCGTTGATCTGGGCATCGGAAGTACGATTGCCGTCGGGTAAGTCGAGCGTGTGGAGCACGTCCTGGCCGACGTCGCGCAGCCTGTAGGCCAACCGGCGGGGAAGTTGCGCGTCAACCAGGAAGTTCACGCACGAGTAGGCTCGGTGCGCTTGACTTGGCTCAACCGCGCTGCGTAGGAGAGGACGGCACGCAAGTCGTCACGTTCCAAATCTTCGTAGTCGGCCAGGATCTCATCGTTCGTCATACCGGCGCTCATTAGCTCCAGCAACGTCTCGACCGGATACCTGAGACCCCTGACGACCGGCTTCCCGTGACAGATTTGCGGATCTATAGTTATGCGGTCAAGAAGGTTATCCACTTCCACGCTCCCTAATTGCCTCCTGCGCAAGTACGGACAGAGTGTCTTGCGTTCCGGCAAAGCGTTCTTCCCACTCTTGTTCTGCGGCTAGCTCCGCGAGCAACCACTCGGCCACGGCGTCTTGCTCGTCGTTGGGCAGCCGGGAAGCGGCGTCGAAAGCCTTTCTGAGCAAATCTGTCACGTATTAATCTCCTGATCCGATTCTACTATCCTCGGGACGCCTTCATCTTCTGTGGTCGCTACTTTTCTCAGTCTGCTCCTCGTAGTGCTTAATAACCTTCCCTACCTTTACTGCATCCCAACCTGGAGGAAACTTCTGCTGGTTCACAAGCCTCCTCCCCCGCGGCGTTGCTCTGTCATTCTCGGTTCACTCACTCAAGGTTAGTCTCTCATCCGATCCAGGCCAGAGAGGATTCTGGACGCGTCGCGGCGGCCTGATCCTGCCCTCGCCGGACGCTTGAGGTTCCAACGGAAGTTCTTGTATGGATCTGCTGCACCGTGCCCCGTGCGGTGTGCTGCCTGCACGGCGTCGAGGGCCTCGTAAACCTGCTCTTCAGGCACGCCCGCTATCTCGGATCGGATGGTAGTTATGGCTGGTGGCTTGGCCGTCAGATTGCGCATGACGGCGAGGACGGAAGACGCTGGGTCACCGCGCTGTTCGCCGAAGATGTCGGTGCCCTGTTTGCCCATGAGGACAGGCGGGCGCGGAAAGCGCCCGAATACAGGCACTGCGTAGTGGGCGTGACGCAAGAGAAGGCGGCCCTTTTCGAGCTGGAGTAGCTCTTCTCTCGTCGTACCCGAGAAGGAGCGGTAGCTCGAGTTGGTGAGCTCCTCGTCGCCGATGCGGCCGTAGAGGCTCGTCGCGGCGTTGCCTATGACCTCGTCTT
>CAWEHD010000009.1:0-49978 GCA_963808845.1 uncultured Rubrobacteraceae bacterium | reverse complement strand
AACGCTATATGGACGTAGCAACAGCGCTCTCCCGGCTTCGCGCAACGCCCTCAGTCTTCGTACATCTCTTGTGACATCTGGTCCACTTTCCGCTCGGCGTGTACCTGCATGTCTCCGTCAGCGCCTGTAGTCCCCGTTATCTGATTGGATATCTCCTCCGCCTTGCGCTCGTTGTGCAGGTGCGGATCTCCCCCGGAGCCTGTTTCTTCGGTCACCCTCTGCGCGAGGTCTTCTTCCGCTTGCGCGGGGTCTATGGGCATGTGGCCCTGTAGGGGCATGTCCTTCATCATGACTTCCCCTGCCTCCGCCGCTTGTTGTGCCTCTTCGCTTACTTCGGTTGCATAGTCGGCCGACTCCATAGATTTCATGGATGGCGAAGACTCCATGGAGGGCATCGACTCCATGGACGCCAGCGAGTCTTCCCTCATACCGGGCAGGGGACGCGGCTCGACGTCGCCCTTCTCGATCCTCCTCTTAACCTCTTCGGCCCTGAGTGAGGCTTCGTGTGCCCGCGCCGCGATCTTTTGCCCAACTTCTCTATCTGCCCTACGCATCCGCTCGTCCATCCTGCGCTCGGCTTCCTTTTGTCGCCGCTCCTGCTCACGTACACTCATGTTGCCTCCCGCTAGGTCTCCGGGTAGCCCGAAGGCGGGACGACCCCGCTCTCGTGCCACAAAGGTATTCTACGCCCGCGATGCGAGCCGTTCAGTATTCCCGATGGGCATCTCCCTAGACTACGGTGCATCAGGCGGTTTTCTGGTCTTCGGCGGTTTGGGTGGGATTGGTGGCTTGCGCGGCTTGCTGCCCAGCCCCTCTGTAGCGGCATACCGGGAGGTGGTGGCATCACCGTTCTCGAAGCTTGCGCTCGCCTTCATTCGCACGTCCTTGCCCGCCAGCTTCACGAGGCGCGTCAGATCCACGCCCAGGATCTTGGAGATGCGTGCTACATCCTCGATATCCTCCACCCTGAACTGCCAGTTAATCTCCCTCTGCCCGCCGGATACGCTACCAGACTTCCTGAGCAAGCCGGAGAGATCCACCGGCCCGGAGGTCCTTCCTCGAGGTCCGCCGCCGGTAGCCACCCGGGGTGATGCGGCGCGTCTTTGTGGCGAGGGGCGATACCCTTCGTCGTAAGCCCTCCGCCTTTTCGGGTTAGAAAGAGTCTCATAGGCCTGCTGGATCTCCTTGAAACGCTCCTCGGCGTGGGGGTCATCAGGATTCGCGTCAGGATGGTGCTTGCGGGCCAGCTGCCGGTAGGCTTTGCGGATGTCGTCATCGGTGGCCGCCCTCGCCACATCCAACATCCTGTAGGGATCCTTCATCGGCAACTTCGAGCCTTCTTAGATGTTTCGGGGTCCCTGGCGAGCAACGCGCAGCCTTCCGGGCTACCTTTGTTGACGGTCGCTCGGGGGATTCTTGATCTCCTTGACCCGCTGCTCGAACTCCTCGGCCGAGCCGGAATTCGTGAACGCCCAGGCAAGGTCTCTAATGTTCTGTTCGTTCGACCTTACGAACACCAGTGCCTGCTTGAGAGGCATATCCTCGAACGCGGCAACCGCCAGCGCGGTTACGTCCAGAGGCTCGGCGACCCCGGCCTTCTGAGACATGGTGTACATCCTGGCCGCCTTGACGAGTTGTTGTTTGAGTTCACGTTCTCTAGCCTTATTGCCGTTCGCACCACCAGTCAATCTGTCCCCCAAGAGAACCTCGAGTCCAATAGCCCACCAGCGGAACGCGTGCTCGCTTTCATGCTCTCAACGACGCACCACCGTGAAGGTCCATCTCTTACTGGCAGTGCCACTGTGTTGTCCCACCTCATCCGAGCCTGCAGCCTCGGCCTCTATCCTCACCTCGTGAATGCCGGGAGAGAGAGCGCGACCGACATAATAGGTCATGCGACCGCTGGCCTGGTCGTAGTGAAACCTGCTCTTCTCGGACCCGTCGAGGTACAGTCTTATGTCCCCTTTGGACAGGCTACCCCCCTGATCCCACACAGTCGCCCTGATGGTGAGACGGGTGCTGGCGACGCTGCCGGTGGGACCCAAGCCGGTTATCGAGACGCCACCTGTGCGGTAGCTTGTGGTCTGACTGGAGCCAGAACCCCTCGTCCTCGTGACCCTGACCGAGGTTCCACGCGAACTCCTCCGGCGGTTCCTCCTTCGTCTTCTAGGCACGAGGTCACCTCCCTATGTGATCTCCAACGAAGCGGTGCCTCTAAGACAGCATAACGTCTTTGCCGCGCGAATAGAAGCCCCGAGCGCAAGCCGGAACCCGACCCGGCGCGTCCGGTCCGTATCCTCTCCCGTTGCCCATTACGGTACGACGAAGGTCCAGCTTTTCCTCTTCCTGGCATTCCTACTTCCGGCTGTACCGGCCGTTATCTCGACCGTGTGGGGGCCTGAGGAGAGCTTGCGGGGGGTGAAATTCAAGTTGCCGGTGGTCCGGCGGTATTGAAAGTCACTCACCTCCTGCCCGTCGAGGAAAACGTTTATATCGTCCTTGGTCAAGGTACTCTCACTGTCAGTCACGATAGCCTGCACCGTGGGCCTGGAGCCACTGATGTTCCCCACGGGACCTACCGAGGTTATGGTGGCCCCGCCTCCCCTCGAACCGCCGCGGCCCGGCCTCGACCTAGCGCCGGATCTCGTCCTGGGGTTGGCTCTGTGCGAAGTCTTCCGTCTTCTCGACCTGCCCACCCGTACTCCCTTCTCTACCGCTCCTACCGCTCGCGTTGGATGCCCTCTTATCGGCGCACTCCTTGTACCGGTTCCTCAAATTGAAAGATACCCCGGCTTGTTTCCACCTGGCCCCGCGGCATCGTGCAGGGGTTTCGATGGCCCCGTAAACCCATCAGCTTATGAAGCCACAGCAGTTGTTCGGATAATCCTTCCTCCCCCGGGGAAGCCTCTCACCGAACACGGAGCCGCATGCGGGTTTTCCCGGGCATGCGGCTCCGTTGCCCGTCAATCGCTGGGCACCCTCGCGGCTAGGATTTGGAACCTCGATCACGCCCGGACAACGTGTCCGTCACGCCGCCAAGGAGGCCTTTGTCCTTCACCTTCTGCTGGTTCCGCTCACTCTCTGCTTGCCTGGCGTCTCTCTTTGCCTGGTTGGTTCTCTTCTCCTGTTCCGCCTCTTCTTTGGCTTCAGCCTTTCGCTGCTGCGCCCGGCCTTCCTCCTTCTTGGCCTCGTCGCCGGTCAAAGCACCCCAGGCTTCCTTGGCCTTGCCTGCGGCTTTATCGTCCATGACCACTCCTTTCCTTCGATAGCCCGGTGTAGCCTACTCCACTACTGGTTCGAAGCACTAGTGACGTCCCGAACGGTGATGCGGCCTTCGGCCCCGGTCCCCTGAACCTGGTTGAGGTCGACACCGAGCTCCTGGGCCTTCTGTTTCGCGGCCTGCGTGGCGTTCGGCTGCTGCTGACCACTGGCTGCCTGCTGTGCCGCCTGCTGTCCTTGCTGTGCAGCCTGTCCCGCCGCTTGCTGGGCCTGTCCGGCAGCCTGGCCCGCCGTGTCCTGAGCCTGTTGCGCAGCCCCGCTGGCCGCGTCCTGGGCCTGGCCTGCCACCTGTCCTGCCTGGTCGGTTGCCTGCCCCGCGGTGTCCTGCACCTGCTGGGTAGCCTGACCCGCAGTGTCCTGCACACCCTGCGCGGCCTGGCCCACCTGGTCCGTGACCCCACCGAGCGGACCTCCTCCACCCTGCTGCTGGCCGCCTGTGAGGCCGCCAACGGTGTCCTGCGCCTGCTGGGTCGCCTGGCCCGCGGTATCCTGGACCTGACCCGCCGCCTGCCCGGCCGCCTCCTGAGCCTGACCAGCAACCTGACCTGCCTGGTCTGTAGCCTGGCCTGCGGCATCTTGGACCTGACCCGCCGCCTGGCCGGCTACGTCCTGCGCCTGCTGCGCCGCCTCCGTTATCTTCTGCTGGGTGCTCTGGGCCGCCTCTGCCACCTGGTCCTGGATCCCCTGCTCCTGGGCCGTCTGGTCTATGGACCCTTCGAGCTCTACGTAGTAGTCGGTCATCTCCTGGATCTGGGCCTTGGCATCGCCATCGGGGAGCTGCTCAGCGTACTGCTCGAGCTGCTCACGGTAGTTCTGGATCTGACTTTTCAGGCTGCCAATGGACTGCGCGTAGAAGTCCCCCGCGCTCTGCTGGGACAGCTGTTCGATCTGCTGCTGTAGGTTCAAGCCCTGGGTCATACTGTGTCCTTTCTCTGTTTGCTGTCTTGTTCGGAACGGGGCCGGCCATGGCCGGCCCCGTCGATAACCCTGCTATGTACTAGAGGGCGCCGCCGAGCAATCCGCCTCCGCCGCCGTTGTTGTTGTCGTCGTCATCGTCGTCATCGTCGTCGTTCCCGCCACCGCCGCCAGTGAGGCCGCCGGTGAGACCACCGACCGTATCCTGCACCTGGTCGACGGGGCCGCCGCCTTCGCCGCCACCGGTCAAACCGCCGGTGAGGCCACCAACGGTGTCCTGCACCTGGTCGACGGGACCGCCGCCTTCGCCACCAGTGAGGCCGCCGGTGAGACCACCGACCGTATCCTGCACCTGGTCGACGGGGCCGCCGCCTTCGCCGCCACCGGTCAAACCGCCGGTGAGGCCACCAACGGTGTCCTGCACCTGATCGAGCGGGCCCCCACCACCCTGCTGCTCTTCGCCTTCCTGCTCACCTTCGCCGCCTTCGCCATCGGCGGGTCCGTAGTAGTCCTCGGAGTCTCCTGACTCCACGGTGGTCGTCGTGCTCTCGGCGGGTGGAAGGAGGTCGAGCCTGAGGAGCCCTCCGCCGAGAAGACCTTCCTCGCCCTTCTTCTCTTCGACCGTCGTAGTGTTGGAGTCCGAGCTAGAAGAGTCCTCTACTGGCTGCTCGCCCTCTTCCACTTGCTCGTCCTCGACAGGCTCAGGGACGATCCTCTCGTCCATCAGGTTGCCCTGCGAGTCGTAGACCCGGTCCACGACGTTGCCCGCCTCGTCGATCTCGCGCCGGATGGTCACGGTGTTGCCCTGCTCATCCTGGGCCTCGATGACCTGGTTGCCCTCTTCATCTGTGGTCGGCTCGCCAACTACCGTATAACCCTCGGGCAGGGCCTCGGCCATCTGGCTCGCCATGTCCTCGGGCTCTTCTTCCTCCTCGGCCTCATCTTCGGCGGCCTCCTCTGCCTCCTCTAAAAGGTTCTCCTCCAAGAGGTTGCCCTGCGCATCGAAGATCGAGTCGACAGTGTTGCCCGCCTCGTCGGTCCCGCGCCGGACGATGGCGGTGTTGCCCTCTTCGTCCTGGCCCTGGAGGATCTGGTTGCCCTGATCGTCGGTGAACGGCTGGCCCAACGCCTCGTAGCCCTCCGGCAGGCTCTCGGCCATCTGGCTCGCCACATCCTGGGCTTCATCCACGGCGCCCTCTGCCTGGTCCGCCGCCTCACCTACGGCACCTTGGGCCTGGTCCGCGACCTGGCCGACCTGGTCAGTTGCCTGACCAGCGGCGCCCTGTACCTGATCGGTAACTCCGCCAACGGTGTCCTGAGCCTGATCCGCCACCTGTCCGGCCTGATCAGTGGCCTGACCGACGGTATCCTGGGCCTGTTCCGTAACCTGCTGCGCCTGCTGGGCGGCCACGTCGGTCGGGCCCTGGCCCGAGGCCTGATCGGCGTTCTGCCTGGCCTGCTGCGCCGACTGCAGCACAGAATCCTCCACACCCGCGTCCTGGGCAGCCTGGGTTATGGTGCCCGCGAACTGGTTGTAGGAGTCGGTCATCTGCTGGACCCGGGCCTGCGTATCGTCCGGGAGTTGCTGCATGTAGCTCTGCAGCTGGGCGTTGTCACTCTCCATCTGGCCCAGGATCCTACCCATCGACTGCCCGAAAAAGTCCTTGGCGTCTTGCAGTGCCTGCTCATCCTGCGTCTGCTGTTGAACGTTCTGTGCTCCCTCGCTCACGTTTGCTCCCTTTCGTTGTGTGGTTTGTTGACTTACAATACTTCTTGCCGGATACTCTAGATGCTTCCTTACTCTTTCATGGTTCTGGATTCTTCTTTACCCTTTCATGGTCCGAACTATTCCTAGGATCGGACGATTTTTCGACAATCTCGGTGGCTATCCGTAACCGAACTCCAGCGTCGCAATAGACAACGCCCTCTTGAACCCGGTCAGGCAGGTTATCGCGCCTGCTCATCCACACCGAGTTGCGCTTGGTGTTTCCCCGGAAGTTTACCTCGGGGTCTGGCACCTTCTCGAAGCGCAACTCGCGCATCCTCACGTCGGCATCGAGTGCGATGTCCGGGTTCTGTGGCTTGCCCGTCCCTTCCTTCTTCATGGCTTCAGGAACCCGTCACATCCTTGAGGGTTATGAGCCCCCCCGAGCCCGTGCCTTTGACTGTGGAGAGGTCTACGCCGAGCTCCTGCGCTTTACGCCTGGCGGCGTTCGTGACCTTCGGCTCCTCGCCTCCGGCTCCGCCAGCGGCGTCCTGGGCCTGGCCCGCCACCTGACCGGCCTGGTCGGTGGCCTGCCCTGCAGCCTGCTGGGCCGTGTCCTGCACGCCTTGCGCGGCCTGCCCGACCTGATCGGTGACCTCACCCAGAGGACCACCGCCTTGCTGCTGGCCGCCTGTGAGCCCGCCTACGGTATCCTGCACGCCCCGGACGGCCTGCCCGGCTTGATCGGTTGCCTGACCGGCTGTGCCCTTGGCCTGCTGGACGGCTCCGCCAGCGGGGTCCTGGGCCTGGCCCGCTACCTGACCGGCCTGGTCGGTGACCTGTCCGGCCGCATCCTGCGCTCCTTGCACGGCCTCGCTAGCGGCCTCTTCCCCGCCGGCCCCGTCTTCCATCGCCTCGGCCGCTTCTACCACGTCGCTGACGATGATACGTCCGTCGCTGCCCGTGCCCTCGACCTTCGTGAGGTCTACGCCACGCTCCCTTGCCTCGCGGCGGGCCGCGTCCGTGGCCTCGACCTCTCCCTGGCGCCTTATCTGATCGGTGTCCAGGTTGGCGACGTTCTGCTGCGCCTCGTTGATACACTCCTCCACGGAGGAGTAGTTGTCCATCAACTCCTGAAAGAATGCCTGGAAGGCTTCCTCTCGACCCCCCGGGATCTGGTCAGGCAGCTTCTCCAGCGTGGCACGGTTATCTCTTAGGTTCTGTTTGAGCACTTCGGCCGAATCACTGAAGTATTCTTGGGCCAGGTTCATCGTACGTTGCTGGACTTCTCGCCTGGACTCCTGAATGCCCTGAGTTAGTCTCTGCAACGCCTCCGTTTGTCTCTCGGTCACTAGCTATCCTCCCTTTCTCCTCTATTTCTGACCTTGCTTCCCTGCTTGGCTCTCAAACAGCTCTCACGCCGACCAAGTTACCTTCGTCGTCGACTACCCGCTCGAAGGCATTCCCCGACTCGTCCCTGACCCGGCCGACGATCCGACCCTCGTCGTCTACGTACTCTTCCTCGGCCGGCAGGTCGCCGACGTTGCCGACGAGGTCTTCGCTCACCACTTCGCCGTTCTCATCGAAGGTAGTCTCGAGGATGTCCCCCAACTCGTCGACCGTGCGCCGCGTGGTCCGACCCTTCCCGTTCGCACTCTCCGCACCGTCGGGTTGGACCCGATCTTCGCCGAAGGTTCCGGCTCCATCGGCCGCCTGTCCCGCCGTGTCTCCGACACCCTGAGCCGCTTCGCCCGCACCTTCGGCGGCCTGTCCGACGCCTTCGCCGGCCTCTTGGGCTGCCTGTCCCGCTCCCTCTCCGGCCGCTTGCGTAGCTTGCCCTGCTCCTTCGCCTACTTCTCCGGCAGCCTGGCCTGCGCCTTCGCCCACCTGTTGTGTAGCTTCACCGGCGCCCTCGCCGATGTCTTCCACCGCCGATTGGGCACCTGAGCCTACATCCTCCACCGCCGAACCTGTGCTCTCTACAGCCTCACCGGCACCAGAACCAACATCTTCGACGGCTTCGCCCGTGCTTTCGACGGCTTCACCGGCACCGGAACCAACATCCTCGACCGCAGATCCTGCGCCCTGGCCTACATCTTCTACGGCCGCGCCTGTACTCTCTACAGCCTCACCGGCACCAGAGCCCACATCCTCGACGGCTTTGCCCGTACTCTCGACGGCTTCACCGGCACCGGAACCGACGTCCTCTACAGCGGAGCCAGCACCTTCACCGACGCTCTCGACAGCCTGGCCCGTACTCTCGACGGCTTCACCTGCACCTTCGCCTACGTCGGCGACCGCAGACCCGGCACCCTCTCCGACTTCGCCGACCGCGTGGCCCGCGCCCGAACCTACGTCCTCGACTGCAGAGCCTGCGCCTTCACCCACATCGGCGACCGCGGAACCGGCGCCCTCCCCGACATCCTCGACGGCCGATCCCGCGCCCTCGCCGATCTCTCCGACCGCGTGGCCAGTGCCGGAGCCGATGTCTTCCACAGCGGAGTTAAGACCCTCGCCTACCAGGTCGCCCGCACCGGCGCCTATGTCCTCTACAGCCGAACCGGCGCCCGAGCCGATGTCCTCCACAGCGGAGCCGGCCCCCGCGCCAATGTCTTCGACTGCGGAGTTGAGCCCTTCGCCAACCAGATCACCGGCTCCCGCGCCTATGTCTTCGACTGCAGAGCCCGCGCCCGCACCAATGTCTTCCACAGCGGAGTTAAGACCCTCGCCCACAAGATCACCAGCGCCTGAACCAATGTCTTCGACTGCAGAGTTGAGCCCTTCGCCAACCAGCTGACCAGCGCCGGAGCCTATGTCCTCGACGGCCGAGTTGAGGCCCTCACCCACCAGGTTGCCGGCACCCTCTCCTATATCCGAAACCGCAGAACTGACGCCCTCTACCAGCTTCTCGATGATCTGCGGATTGCGGTCTATGGTGGTGAGGACCCGGTCCAGGATGGCGGTAACGTTGTCGAGCCTGACCTTCAGGAGCGCCTGCGCCTCAACGCCCCGAATGACCAGCTTGACCCTGCCCAGGTACGCGTCGACGCCAACCGACAGCTCGACAAGGTCGAGCACCTTCGCGAAGAGGTTGACCTTCGCCCGCAGGTCGTTCAGTTCGAAATTGATCTCGTCCACCTTGACCACGGGCACGTCGAGCAAAACGTCGGGGATCTTGCCGTTCATCACGGCGTCGTCCTCGTCGTACTCTAGCGTGTAGTCCGCGTACTCCTTCTCGGGGATCGTCTTGTCACCCGGTATGTTGGCCGCGAACCGGTACTCTTCTTTCTTCTGAACCGAGGTACGAGGATCGTTCTTCCTTACGGGGGTGTTGTCGCCGATATCCGCCATTTCTTCTCGCATCTCTGCTATTTCCTGCTCTGCCAGGTTTTGCGCATATCGGGTATTCTGCTCAGGCTCCGAGCCCTGTCCTCTTTGCTGAGCACCCTGTTGCTGCGTATTTTGTGCCTGCTGGGTCTCTGTCGCCTGATTTGTACCTTCGGCCGCCATTTACGATCTCCCTGCACCTGTGCGTTGGTATATCCTTATTGCCGCTAATCCATGGATTTTATCCTAATTACCGTTATTCCATGGAGCAAACGTCTGCAAACCTCCAAAGTAATGCAAAGAGGGATTCTTTGTATTCATTTCTGCTTTCGAACATTAGATCGCTCAAGGTCCCTCTCGGTTACGGTCTCGCCTTCGTAACCCATCGCGCGAGATCGCTGGCTTATGCTTAGGCGAACTTCTTATACACCCCGATGTTCGATGTATCGCGGACGCCGAGGGCTTCTTTGAGCTCGCCCAGGCTAGCACCCCCGCGCAGCAACCCTATGGCGAAGGTGTGGCGGAGGTTCATGGGAGAGACACGCCACATTCCGACCTGGTCGCAGCGTTTCCAGATGGCGTTTTGCAGCGTCTTGGAGGTCGTGACTGGACGGGCGGCGCGGGCCACGATCAGCTCCGGTGTCTCGTCCTCGCGCGTGCTGAGGTAGCGGCGTACGGCCTCTACCGTCTCTCTGGAGAGGCGCCGTACGCGCGGGGCCAGGTGGGAGCCTGGACCGCCGAGGTGTATCTGGGCGGCTTCGAGTTCGACGTCGCTCTCGAGGAGAGCACGGATCTCGCTGACCGTCACCCCCGTGTCGAGCATCAGCCTTATGACCGCAGCGTCGCGGGCGTCGTCACGGGTGTTCAGGGGGAAGGAGAGAAGCTGGTCCACTTCATCTTCTTCCAGAAAGACTATCCGCTGGTCGAGCGGCTGGTGCATCGGTTCGATTGGGTCGAAGTCTATGTCAGCGGCCGTGGAGGTCCTGGCCCAATCCAGGAACCTCCTCACGGCGGCGTCCTTGCGGTACACGGTAAAGCGCTTGCGGTTGCCTTCGAGCAGAAAGTTGCGGAACTCCATCAGGGCGCCGACGCCCACGTCCTCGACCCTGGAAATATCCCTCTCTTCGAGGAAGCGGGCAAACTCGCGAAGGTCGGCCACGTAGAACTCGGCCGTGCGTGGGCTCGTGCCAGGGTCGTCTGCGAGATGGGCTGCGAACGCTTCGATCAGGCCGTCTATCTTCATGCGTATCATTCTAACGGCAAATCAGTGCTGCTTGGTATACTGCTCGAGGGTGATCAGTACTCCAAAAGCGTCGGTCTTGCTGGTCTCGCTGGCGATCTTGCTGTGCCTCCTGGCCTTTCCCATCCTGCCCGAGAAGGAGACGGCCTCGGCGGAGCTCAGCACGACCGAGGTCGAGAACACAGGCACGCTGCTCGGAGAGAACTCCCCCGGGCTCGAGGTTCCCAGGGAAGCTCCTCCGGTTACCTCAGGCGGGGAGAACGTATCGGCGGCAATGAAGATCACGGTGCCGAGGCTTGGCCTGAAGGACGTGGCCGTGCCGACGGGATCCAAGCAGGCCGAGCTCGACAGGGAGGGCATACTCCGCGTGCGCGGAAGCGGCCTGCCCTGGATAGCGGGCTCGAACACATTTATCACGGGGCACGCCCTGGGCTTCCCGCGAACCAGGGTACCCTACGTCTTCTACAAACTCGGCAAGATGAAGCCCGGTGATGAGATCTTCGTCGAAGACAAGGAAGGACGGAGGTACACGTTCAGGGTCTACGACCTAATGACCGTCGAGCCCAACGACTACTGGACGACCTACCCCGTGGAGGGCAAGACCGTCGTCTCGCTCCAGAGCTGCACTCCCATACCGACGTTCGAGAACCGCCTAGTGGTTCGCGGCGAACTGGTCTAAGAGCGAGTCAGCACGCTCAGGCTTCGCCTTCGCTCGTCAGCACTTCAGCATGTCAGCCAGGACTTGCGCCCGCGATAAGCTGAAATGCTGACGAGCGACAGCCGTAGGCTGGAGCGTGCTGACTGGCTGAAATGCGCGGTTTGAGGATGGCTAGCCATCCTCAAACCGCTCTATGGCGTCGTGGGCGGCGTTGATCTCTGCCGTTACGCGCTCGGCACGGACCCGCTTCTCAGGGTCGGAGAAACGATCCGGGTGAAAGCGGTTGACCAGCTCTCTGCGTTTCCTGTCCACTTTTTCCATGGAAGCACCGGGGATGATACCGAGCCTGTCGTAGGCGGCCAGGATGTTTGGCGGGTATTTCCCGGGAACGAACGTGGTGGTTGCAGACCGCCACCCCGAGGTACGTCGTGCGCCCGCCTCTTCCGCGGCGCGCCGCTCCTCCGCCCTGCGCCACTCCTCGGAGGCGCCCTTCCAGGCTGCCTCGAAGGCTCCTCTGAGGGCCTCGCTACGCTCGCGCCCTGTACGTAGCCTTTCGCGGAAGCGTTCGTCTTCCTGCAGGCTGGAGACGAAACCCTGGGCGAGGCGTCCCAGACGGCGCGGGATGCTCACTGTTCCTTTTTATCCCCGGTTTCCCAGTAGTCCTCAGAGTCCGAGAGCGGGCCTGGACGGCGGAGAACCTGGGTGTCGTCTTCCTCCTCGTTTTCCACACTCTCCATGACCTGCGTCTCTTCACCGGCTGCAGGGTCGGCGGGCGGCTCGTCCGCGTCTTCCTGCGGCAGGCCGAAGAAGTCGCGCACCAGATCTATATTGTCGAGGCCAGCCTCGGCGGACGAGATCTTCCTCTCCTCTTCGGAGACGCCGAAGTCTCTAGCCTCGCGTGCCTTGCGTATCTCGTCTTCGAGGCTCCGGATCACCTCTTCGGTCTCGTCCTTGAGTTGCTGTATACGGTTCTCGCTGAGGTCTATCTCGGAGTTGAGCTTGGACTCCCTGGTCCTCGTCGAAGACTCCAGCTCGGCGATGTCTATACCCGCAGCCTCGAGGGTCCCACGCACGATGCGCACGGCGGCCGGCCTTGGCACCTCTGGCGGGAGGTTCCTGATGACCTCGGCGGCCCGCTCGACGGTGAATCCGTGTGCCGCCAGGCCCTCCGACTCATGCGTCCCTGGCATGCCTGTACCGACCTCCTCGGAGGAGTAGATAGCGGTCCCCTCGCCCTCGGTGCTCCCCGCGAACACCCTGGAGAAGAAGCTCTGCCGCGTCGTGCTGTGCTCCTCATTCATCTCGTCGACATCCTTTCCGTAGCGGGTAGGGTCTCGACGCGTCGCGTCACCTCATCGAGCCCGCGGCGGAACAGAGCGATCCGCTCTTTGAGCCGCGCGAGGCCAGGATCTTGCGGCCCCGAGACGAGGCTGCCGTCAAGGGCCAGCAGTTCTCCGCGCAGATTCCCCAGCAGGCTCTCGGCGCTCTCTAGCTGGGCGTTGATCATGCTGATACCGCCGAGCACGTCGTCGTAGCCGGCGAGCTCCCCGCGGCGCCCCTGGAGCGCGCTCTCGAACGGCGCCCGCATGGGCGAGTAGGGCTCCAAACGCGCGAGATCCCTCTGCAATTCCTTTATACGTCCGGAGATCGAACGCCGGTCTACGCTCTCCAGATGTCTCCTCAGCGCCGCCCTCCGCCGCGCCAGCCGCGCGGCGCCCTCGATCTCGCCGACGATGGTGAAGATATCCTCGCCCAGAAACGGCCTGCACTCCTCGGGCAGAAGCTCCCAGCTCTCGAGTAGACCGTCCTGCAGGGCCGCGAGCCGCTTCATCTGCGACGCCGCAATGCGATCCTCCCTCGCCACCCGGCCGAGCTCGCCCCTGTTGTGCCGAACCCGGCTCAAAAGCTCTCTGCGCGCGTTCTCGCGCCTGTCGAAGAGCCGTCTGCCCGAGAACAGCGCCGCGATCCCAAGCGGCACCGCCATAAACCAGGCGTCGGTCGCAGCAAACATAGCCCCAAGCCCCAGGAAAGTACCGAAGGGGGCTACGCGTATCATCAGCCGTCGCGAGAGGCCCCGTCGCCTCACGACCAGGCTACCCACGCGGGTCCTCTTCGGTCTCTTCGGCCAGAGGCTCGACTGTTTCCTCGCTCGGCACGGCCTCGATCGGTTCGGGTTCGCGCAAGCCCATCTGGACCTCCATCATCTCGAGTTCCTGCTCGGCGTCGAGCCGCTTTATGTCGATCTCGGCCGCCGCTATCTGGCGCTCGGTATCGCTGGTACCGAGCTCGCCGATGGCCTCGGCCTCAAATGAGGACTGGCGGATCGACTGCCGCGCCTTTTCGAGGTCGCGGGAGGAGTCGGAGAGGGAGATGTTGGAGCGGGCTTCGTTGGCGGTCCTGAGGGCGCGGGAGCGCTGGTGCTCCTCCATCAGCGCGGCACGTTCGCGCACCACGTTGTTGTAACGGCGCTCCTGGTCGCGGAAGGCCTGCTCCAACTCCTGGGAGTTCTTGCGGGCCTCTTCGAGACGCATCTCGATATCGGTGAGGCCCGCCTGGGCCTCCTGTTTCTGCTGGACAACCTCGATCGCGGCCTCCCGCTGGCCCCTGCTCGCGAGCTCGCGGGCTTGACGCTCCTTGACGGCAAGGGTCTTCTGCTTTGTGACAGCGTCGTTGGCGAGCATCTTCTCGTAGGCCATCGTGCGGGCCGCCGCGACCTGCAGCTTCTTCAGATTCTCGAGTTCGTCCTGGACAGCGTTCTCGAGCAGTATCTCCGGGTTGCGCCGCTCGACCCCGGAGAGGAACCTCCCGAAGAAACCGCGAATAGCCCTTGTAAATCTTCCCATCTGCGCCGTCCACCCCCGGCAGTCGTCACGCGTGTAAAGTACGTCGTCGATTATATCATCGGTACGTGAAACCCCCGCCGGGGGTTTCAGCACGCTGCCTTCGGCAGCTTGTCAGCACGCCGCCTCCCTCCGGTCGGCGGCTCTCAGCATTTCAGCAAGTCGTCTCGAAGCGACGCCACGAGCGTCGCACCCGACCACCGCCGGAAACGGTTCCTAATGCACCGCGAAGGGAGGCCGGAGCGGGAAAAGCTGAAGCATGCTGACTTGCTGACGAGTGGAGGCGAAGCCGGAGCGTGCTGAAAGTCAGCCTGAGCGTGCTGACAAGCCGCCTCGCGTTGCGCCCCTGCCGGCGAGGACTATGGCGCTGGAGGATTCGACCTCGAAAGCGGCCTCGAGCGCCCGCCCGGCGGCGATAAGGAGGTCTTCTGCGGAACGGGCGTCGCGGGGGTAGATGGCCGCCCCTGCCCTGGTATCCCTCGCGCCGAGGGAGCTCGCGGCGGCCAGGGCGCGGCGCGCCACGCTCTCTACCCCCCCATCGTCTACCCCGCTCACGACCACCCCGAAGAGGTTACCTTCTCCGAGCAGTACGGGGTCCCCGATGCGCGAGTACACCCTCTCCAAAAGGAGATCCATAGCCTCCATATCCCCTCCAGGGTCGACGAGTATCACGGCGACGGGCACCCCCCTGCGCGTCGCGAGCTCCTCCTCGATACGCTGGAGCAGTAATGACCCGTCCGCGTCAGTAGCGTAGTCCTCGGCGAGAGCGGCAGGGAGCACGCTCCTTGCTACGTAGATCGAGAACAGGCCACTCAGGCCAAATGCGGTGAGCCTGTAGAAGACAAGGGAGGCTATCTCCTGCCCCGTCCCTTCCTCGAGGAGGCCGGGCAGCATCGCCAGGCTGTAGCAGAAAAGGACGGCGAAGAGGACCGCGAGCACCATCCGCCACGAGCCGTGCAGCGCCGAGGCAAGAAGCAGCGGGAAGAGCATGACGTAAAGCTCGCTCGATACTCCGCCCGAGAAAAAGACCATCATGGCGACGATGACCGCGTACAGGGCATAGATCCCGCCGCAGAAACCGGCGGTGAAGTGCTCATTCGGCAGCAACGGAATAACGACCGCAGCCGTGATGATGCCTACGGAGGAGATGAGATAGAGCAGGATGTAGGAGACCGCAGGCTCGTACGAGGCCGTGTGCAGTAGCAGCAGCGAGGCCACCATAACAGCCAAAAGCAGGAAAGAGAAAGCCTTCAGGCTCCGGGCGTTTCGGCCTTGGTCTGTTCTGCGGCCCACGCCAAAGTATCATACGCACATACGCTTATGCCCGCCACCGGAGGACGAACCATGGAGGAAGCGAACCACCGCTCGGATAATCCATACACGCAGATGGAGGGCTACCGGGTCCTCGACGCCTCGGGGGAGGAGGTCGGGGAGATCGAAGACACCGTCTACGACGCCCCGAGCGACGTGCTCAAGTACATCATCGTCAGGGGACGTCCCATCCCGGCCGAGCGGATAGAGGTAGACGCCGAAAAGCAAAACGCCTCGCTCCCCTACGACTCGTCGACCTTGGAGTCAGCACCAAAGATGGAGGAGCCTTCGGGAGCTTTCGACAAAGCCGTCCGCGAGCACTTCAGCTAGTCAGCAAGTCAGCCCGCCGCCTGCGGCGGCTTGTCAGCCTTTTAGCTGGTCAGCAACTTCAGCTTGTTGTCTTCGCTCTTGGCCGAGTACACGATTCGCGGTAGGCCGGTACCTTTGCACATCTCTTTGAACCAGGGTGCCAAGGTGGAATCAAAAAGCTGACTGGCCGCCGGCAGATAAGTGAACTTTCGGTATCACCCACATAAGGTTTCGATAATGGTCTGTGCCTCGAAAGGTGTTGGCGATCAAGCTTCTCTTGGGAGTGAAGGTGTACCTGCGTATAATTCTTGCGTGGCCGGAGGAGTGGACATTCGGGGGAGGATAGAGGATCTGCGCGAGCAGGTCCGCTACCACAACCGCCGCTACCACGTCGAGGACGCGCCGGAGATCTCCGACGCCGAGTACGACGGCCTCTACAGGGAACTGGAAGCCCTGGAGGGCGAGCATCCCGAGCTGATCACCCCCGACTCACCCACCCAGCGCGTCGGCGGCGAGCCCATCGAGGGATTCGAGGAGGTCAGGCACGCCGTCCCCATGCTCTCCCTCGCCAACGCCCGCAAGGTAGAAGACTTGAGGGAGTGGGATACCCGCGTGCGGCGGCTGCTCGGTGAGGACGAGACCCCACGCTACGTCACCGAGCGCAAGATAGACGGCCTCGCCGTGTCTCTGCGCTACGAGAATGGGCATTTCGCGCAGGGAGCGACGCGCGGCAACGGCGCGGTCGGCGAGGACGTAACGGCCAACCTTGGCACCGTCCGCTCCATCCCAGAGAGCCTCGACGACGACCCACCACGGGTGCTCGAGCCGCGCGGCGAAGTGTACATGACGCTAGATGACTTCGAGAGACTAAACCGCAGGCAGGAGGAAGAGGGGAAACCACCGTTCGCCAACCCGCGCAATGCCGCCGCCGGCGCCATCAGGCAGCTCGACTCCAGGATCACGGCGAAGAGACCGCTCAAGATCTACCTCTACGGCATCGGCGAGGGCGGCGAAGGCTTCGAGAGCCACTCAGGAATGCTGGATGGGTTGAAGCACTATGGCCTGCGGGCGAACCCGCACAAACTGCACGATTCCATAGAGTCCGTCGTTGAGGAGTGTCTGGAGGCTACCCGCCAGCGCGGGTCGCTACCCTACCAGATCGACGGCGTCGTCGTGAAGGTCGACTCCCGCGAGCAGCAGCTCGCCCTCGGCTCTGTGGCCAGGGCCCCGCGCTGGGCCATCGCGTACAAGTTCGAGCCTCTCGCAGGACGCACGAGGTTGCTCGACGTGGTCGTGAAAGTCGGCAGGACAGGCGCGCTAACGCCGCAGGCCGTGCTCGAGCCCGTGAACGTCGGTGGGGTCGTGATCTCGCGGGCGACGCTGCACAACGAGAACTACGTCAAGGAGAAGGGCATCCTCGTCGGCGACACGGTCGTCGTCGAGAGGGCGGGGGATGTGATCCCGCAGGTCGTCAGAGCCGTCACCGAGGAACGCAAAGGCGACGAGCACGCATTCGAGATGCCGGCCCGTTGCCCGGTATGTGAAGAGCCTGTCTCGCGCCCTCCTGGCGAGGCCGTTACCCGCTGCGTGAACGCCCGTTGCCCTGCGCAGGCACTCGAGCACATCATCCACTGGTCCTCGAAGTCCGCGATGGATATCGACGGCCTGGGCGAGAAGCTCGCCACCCGGTTGTTCGACCTCGGCTTTATCAGTGATGTGGCCGACGTCTACGATCTCGAGCCCGTACAGCTCACCCCGCTCGAGGGCTTTGGGGAGAAGAGCGCGGAGAACCTGATCCAGGCCATAGAGAGGAGCAAGGACAGGCCGTTCTCGCTCGTCCTCTACGCCCTCGGCGTCAGGCACGTAGGGGCGGTCACAGCAAGCCTCATCGCCACGCGCTTCGGCGGAGAAGATCTCATGCACGGCGTCGAGGTCGAACGGATGACAGGATCGATGGCGTCGGAGAAGTCGTCGCCCGCGCCGTTGTTGAGTACTTCGACCTCGAAGACAACCGCGACCTCGTCAGACGCCTGATGGAGCGAGGAATCGACTTCGAACGCGAAGAGGGTGTCCCTTCTGATGGTCCACTTTCGGGCAAGCGCGTCGTCATAACAGGAACCCTGGATCGTCCACGCAACTATTACGTAGGCCGGCTCGAAGCGGCCGGCGGTACCTTCACCTCCTCGGTCAGCAAGAAAACGGACTACGTGCTCGCCGGCGAAGACGCAGGCTCGAAGCTGGAGAGGGCGAGGGAACTGGGCGTTCCCGTACTCGACGAAACCGGGTTCGAAGAGCTGTTGTAGCGGGATTTGGAAGGGCAACCCTTCCAAATCCCGCGCTGGTCAGCAAGTCAGCACGCTCAGGCCTATAAGGCCTTCGCTTGTCAGCACTTCAGCATGGCGGCTGCGCCGCCGGTTGGCCTGTCAACCAGGGCTCGCACGCGAAGAGCTGAAATGCTGACGAGCCGCCTGGCGAAGCCTGGCGGCGTGCTGAATTGCTGAAATGCGCGTCGTGCATGAGGCTTTAAGCCTCATGCACGACGCTTTCAAAGCAGTTCGGCGAGGGGCACGTTGGAGAGGAGGTCCTTCGTGCGTTTGTCGTCCAGCTCGGAGAGTGGCGGTCGGATGTTTCGCCATTGCTCGTCGCCGGTCAGTCTGCTCATGAGCTGCTTGAGGGCCGGTATTACTGGATACGCCTCGATGGACCCGCGTACCTGCGTCAATCGCTCTTGCAGGGCTTCAGCCTCGTCGTCTTTGCCCGAGGCGTGCGCGTCGTGGACGCGGCGGGCCAGACGAGAAGTGACGTTGACGGTGGCGGAGATGCAGCCTTCGCCGCCGCCACGCAGCGTCTCGAGCAGGAGTGTCTCCGTGCCGGCGAGGATGGAGAAGTCTGGGTACTCCCGGCAAAGAGTCATGATACGTTCCCTGTCGCCGGAGCTGTCCTTCGAACCGACGATCACACCGGGGTAGGCGTCGATGAGGCGTGAGATCAGGGGCAGCCCGAGGTCGACGCCTGTCATCTGTGGGATGTGGTAGAGGTAAAGGTGCAGACGGTCGTCGCCGACGCGCTCGACTACCTCGGCGAAGAAGCGGAACAGACCTTCATCATCTACGCCCTTGTAATAGAACGGCGGCAACACGAGCACACCCGCGGCCCCAGCCTCGAGCGCCGCGCGGCTCAGGCGTACTGTATCTGTGAGGGCGCAGGACCCGGTCCCTGGCAGCAACGTCTCTACGGGCACGCCGCTGTCGACCAGCCCTTCGAGCGCCGCGTGCCGCTCGTTCACAGAGAGGGAGTTTGCCTCACCTGTAGTGCCGAAGACCGAAAGCCCGTGGCAGCCCGCCGCGAGCAGCCTGTGGCAGTGGTCGGCGAAGGCCTGATGGTTGGGCTTCAGACCCTCGTCCATCGGGGTGAGGACGGCCGCCAGGACGCCCTTCGGGCCCGCTACGTTCGATCTCTCTTTACTCTCCATAATCCCCTCTCGGCCCGGTCAGGCCAGCGGTGGGTAACCCACTCAATACGTGGGCCGGGATCATTCTTGCCTCGGGAGGCTATTGGGAGGCTCGGGTTGCGGCACGTCAGGAGGCTTGGTTTGCGGAAGGTCTTGCGGTACGGACGGCCTCACCTTATAGACGACCACCGAGGCCCCGTCGAACCGCTCGTAGTCGACCGGCTGGAAGGTCCTCTGGAACATCGAGACCATTTGCGGGTCCGGATCTTCGCCGGAGATAAAGTGGAAGACCTCCCTATTGTTGCCCTCTTTCACCCTGTTTTCTATCTTCGGGAAGTCCACGGTCTTGCACGCTTCCACGTCGTTTCTCGCGCCGGTCTTCAGGTAGAAGTCGAGCCTGTCGCCTGTATCGCAGCGGACTACCAGGGTGTCCTTGCCTTCGTGGCTTGTGACGTAGAGGGCGGCCTCGCGAACCTGTTCCTTGGCCGGGGTGGTGTAGTAGTCCATCGAGAAGAGCAGGTACGCAAGGCCAACGGCGGCCAGCCCCACGGCCACGGTTCCCTGGAAGATCGCCGCCGCCCTGCCCGAGAACGTGCGGGTTACGGAGCGTGCCAGCAAGAGGTAGACGGCGGGTAGTGAGACAAGGAGGTTCTCATCCGTGAGCATAGACTGCGACGCCAAGTGGGCCACGATGAACGGCCCCAGGGCCCACGCTGCGAGCAGCAAGCCCGGTGGAATTCCTCGTCCCTTCCTGCGGGACCGCAAGTCGTCCCAACCCCGGATAAGGAGGAAGCAGAGCAGCGTCCACGCGGCGAGTGAGAGCAACCCCGAGCGGCCGAAAAGGAACTGGAAGTAATCGGGCATGACCTGGAGTGTCGGCTCCCCGGTCGAGTTCCCGCCCTGTGCGCCTGACCGAGACTGGTGGACAATGCTTGGCAGCCAGGGCAGGTAGGCTAGGGTCACAGGGACGTAAAGGAACATCGCATTTCGCAGCGTACCGTAAGCGAGAGCCGCCAGTGCGGCGCCCTGCAACACGACCAGGAGCAGCCCGAAATAGTGCAGGTAAGCGCAGAGCAAGGCGCAGATGACGTATAGGGCGGCGTCTCTCGCCGGCAGCTCCCGACGGTAGCGCAACCCGAGCATAACGTTCCACCAGAAGTAGGTGGTGAGGATGGAGAGCAGGATCAGCATCGAGTAAGAGCGGACTTCCTGGCTATAGTAGATGGGAGCCCAGAACACAGCGAGGAAGAGCGCCGCTATGATCCCCTCGCGCTCCGAGTAGAGCCTCTTGCCGAGGAGGTAGATCGCCGGTATACACAGCCATCCCGCAAGGGCGGAAGGGAACCTCAAAGCCCACTCCGAATCGCCGAAGATCCAATGCGCGAAGCGGAGGATCAGGAAGTAAAGGGGAGGTTGGACGTCACTTCGCACGCCCCCGATGACCTGAGAGATCGTCTCCCTGGTGCTGAAGTCCCAGCTCGCCAGCTCCTCGCCCCAGAGCGACTGGAAGCCCAGGCCGTAGAACCGTAACACCGCACCGAGGAGCATGATCGCCAGCAGGACAAGGAGTGCCCTGTTCTCCGACAGAGCGGGTAGAGGCCGTTCGCGAACGGCCTCTACCAGTTCGCGAACGGTCCCTACCCCAGAGTGCTTCCCGCGGCGGTAGGCGCGGACCGGTTTCTTCTCGCTCGTCCTCGATCCTGACACTGTACGCGCTCCCCTTTCACGCACGGTCGCGGGTAGTAGATATTATGGAATGTTAAACAGGTTCTCGAGGTACATCAACGTCTTCCCGATCCGTGACAAACCGTGGTAGGGAGTTCGTGTGCCGGCACGAGATGTAGGGGGGCTTTGACGAACCTACGATTGTTTCTCGCGGGCGCGTTGTATGTATTTCTCCGCGGCTTCGACGTTGTTGTAGCTCAGGACGCCGCCGGTCAGGGGGTTGTTTATCTCGTAGTGACCGCCTGCCTCCCTGTCGATGATTACGGGATAGTAGCGGTCCCCGACCTGCTTTATAGCGTACTCGGTCCTGCCCTTCTCTTCGTCCAATTCGCCTGTCACACCTCTCGTATGAGGATAGCTACCTCTGCTGGATCCAGGGGCTCGCGATACGAGGTTCCAAGGGTGACGCGCCGTACAAAGCCTGCGCCCACGGTTCTGGGACGGTAAGAAGGGAAGGTGTGCAGGAAGTACTTGCCTGGCCCCCGCCTGCGGGCAGGACGGTGTTCGACCCAGAGAAGTGGACGGGGCAGATCCGGCAGACCACCAGAGAAATGCTCCCTGACCACTTCGGCGGCCAGATACCCTGACACCTCCTCGGTAGCGACGCCCCCGACCCTGGGGAGTTCTTCGCATACGACAACGGGAGCGTCACGGTCGGCGCCTTTGTAGATCCTGATCCAGCAGCACCCGGCCCCGAGCCTGTAGCCCGTCCTGTGATGCATATACTCGTGCGTGAGGTTCATCTCATCTCGCAACCCGCATTCTACAGGGTGACACTGCGCCAGGCCCGGAGCAACTCGTGCTCCCTCTCGGGCCGGAGTCCCGCAGCAGGCTCTCTACCCGCCGTTTCTGTCCTTTAGTTGTCGACCGCGGCGACGCGCTCTTCCGGTCGGCTTATGACCCTGTCGATGACACCGTACTCCACCGCCTCTTTGGGACTGAGTATGTAGTCGCGGTCGGTGTCGCGCTCTATCTTGGCGTAGTCCTGACCCGTGCGCTCGGAGAGTATCTCGTTTACGCGTCGCTTCTGGCCCATGATCTCCCGCGCGTGGATCTCCACGTCCGACGCCTGCCCGCCGAGTCCCTGTATAGATGGCTGATGTAACAAGATGCGCGTGTTGGGCAGCGCGCTCCTCTTGCCCTTCGTCCCCGGCCGCGAGCAAGAACGCCCCCGCCGAAGCGGCCATGCCAAGAGCCGTCGTCGCCACGTCGGCGTTGACGAACCGCATGGTATCGTACATCGCCAGCATCGCCGAACCGCTTCCGCCGGGCGAATTTATGTATAGGTGAATGTCCTGCTCAGGGTCCTCAGCGTCCAGGTGCAGGAGCTGCGCCATGATCACGTTCGCCACCTGGTCGTCGACCGGCGTGCCAAGGAAGACGATCCTGTCCGCCAAAAGCCGCGAATAGATGTCCATCGTCCGCTCCCCACGCGGACTCTGCTCCGTTACATAAGGTACGACCAGCCTCGGGTCCATCACCAAACTCCCTCATCTTCGCCAACAGGCTATACTGATAGCGTAACATTGTTGTAGGATTTGTGCAAGTTATTTGCAGTGTTTTGGAGGTAAGGGACATGGACCTTCCGCGTTTGCGGCGCATTCGGCAGGGGGCTGTGATGAGCCAGGAGGAGTTGGCCGAGAAGAGTGGGGTGGCGCGGGATACGATCTCGAAGCTGGAGACGGGGCGGAGGGGGGCTTACCCTTCCACGATCCGCAAGCTCGCCGCCGGTCTCGAAGTTAGGCCACAGATGCTGTATGGGTGGCGTCGAGTATCTGGAGGAGGGTCCTGAATCAGAACACTCGAGAACAAACCTTCGGAGGAGCCTGGACGGGACAGAAAGGTCGGTTTCTAGGCCGCTACTCTTTCCTGTACGGCTTGCCGATAGCGGCGGGGGCTATTGCGCGGCCGCCGAAGCCGGCGAGGACGATTATGGTGAGGAGGTAGGGGAGCATCTGCAGGAACTCCTGGGGATGGCCTGTCCGTTGACGCTGGAAGTTATTGCCTGGGCGAAGCCGAAGAGCAGGGCGGCCCCGGCCGCGCCGATCGGGTTCCAGCGGCCGAAGATCAGCGCAGCCAAGCGCGATAAAGCCTCGCCCGCCGGTCATGTTCTCCGTGAAGGCCGAGAGCAGGCCCATCGAGAGGTAGACGCCGCCGCAGGCTGCCAGCAGGCCGGAGAGGGCGACGCCGTAGTAGCGCATCCTGGCCACGTTGACGCCGGCCGTGTCCACCGCCTCAGGCACCTCGCCCGTGGCCCTGAGCCTCAGTCCGAAGGGCGTTCGAAAGACCACGAAGAAGACCACGGGGACGAGCACGTACATCAGGTAGACCAGCAGGCTCTGGTCGAAGAGAGCGCGGCCTATGATGGGGATGTCCGAGAGAAGTGGGATCGCGGCGGACGCGAAGCCGTTCACGCGCGGTGAAGTTCCCCCCGCGCCGAAGATCACCACCATCAGGAAGCCCGTACCGCCGAGTGCCAGCAGGTTGATCGCGGTGCCTGAGATGATCTGGTCAGCCTCGAAGGTCACGCACATGAGCGCGTGTATCAGGGCGAAGAGAAGTCCCGCTGCGAGGGCTGTACCCAACCCTACGAGCGCGCTCCCGCTAAAGTGCGCCCCCGCGACCCCTGCGAAGGCGCGATGAGCATTAGCCCTTCCAGACCGATGTTGACGACGCCGCTCCTCTCGCTGAACAAGCCGCCGAGGGCGGCGAAGACGAGCGGTGTCGCGTTCCTTACGGTGGAATGGAGGATAGCACCTATGGCGCCGAGATAGTCCCCCACTACAAGCCCCGCTCATTCTCGAGGTGGGTGCCGGCGGCAAATTCGCGGGCGCGCTTGCCGACGATCAGCTCGACCAGCTTCGTGGCCGTCACGAGCAGCAGGATGACGGCGAGAAGCACGTTGGCGAGCTGAAGCGGCACGTCCGTGGCGAACTGCATCTCCTGTGCGCCCGAGGTGAGCGCACCGAATAGGATGGCGCCGAGAATCACCCCAACAGGGTGGTTGCGCCCGAGGAGCGCGACCCCGATGCCGTTGAAGCCGAGGTTGGTGACGAAGGGAACATCCATGTTGCCGTAGACACCGAGCACCTCGACGCCGCCTCCGAGACCAGCAAGAGAGCCGCCGATGGCGAGGGCCAGGACCGTGTTCAGCCCGAGCCGCATGCCGGCGTAGTTCGCCGCCCCCGGCGAGAGGCCGACCGCTCGGAGCTCGAAACCGCGGCGTGTCCTCCACAGGAGGAGGTAGACCACGACGGCGGCGACAATCGCGATAAAGAAACCGTAGTTCGCCCGCCCGAGGGCCGCGCTGATCGTCGGTATGCGGGCGGCGAAATCTATCGTCTCCGTGCCAGGGATGGGCCCCTTCTGGCCCAATGGATGCTGGGCCAGGTAGTACGCGAAGTAGATGCCGACGTAGTTGAGCATGATCGTCGTGATCACCTCGTGCGCCCCGAAGTAGGCCTTGAGCACGCCGGGGATGGATCCCCACAGGAAGCCCGTGATCACGCATGCCGCCAGGACCAGGGGGATGGCGACCGGCCCGAGAAAGCCGAGCGAGACCCCGAGCCAGGCCGCGGTGACAGCCCCTATGAAGAGCTGTCCCTCGCCCCCGATGTTGAAGAGCCCGGCCCGGAACGCCACGGCCACGGCCAGCCCTGTGAAGATGAGGGGCGTCGTGTACAGCAGGGTGCGTCCCAGCGCGAAGGGATCTCCGACCGCGCCCTCCAGGAGGGCTGCGTAGGCTGCAAGTGGGTTGTTGCCCGTCGCGAGGACTATGACCGCCCCGATGATAAAAGAGAGGAGGATGGCTATGACGGGGAAGATCAGCGCCCCCACGGCCCCGGCGACCATCCGCCCGAGGGCCGAGCCTCTCCCTTCAGTCACGCTGGGCTCCTGACTCACGCGCCCTTCTCCTCGATGTCATGCCCCGCCATCAGGAGGCCGAGCTCTTCGTCCGTCGCGTCCGGCCTGACCTCGCCGACGATCCTGCCTGCGTAGATAACGAGTATGCGGTCAGAGAGGGAGCGGATCTCTTCGAGCTCCAGGGAGATCAGCAATATTGCCTTGCCCTCGGAGCGCTGCTTCAGGAGCTGGCGGTGGATGAACTCTATCGCGCCGACGTCAACGCCGCGGGTCGGCTGGGCTGCTATCACAACGCCGGGATCGCCCGAGAGCTCGCGCGCGAGAACGGCCTTCTGCTGGTTGCCCCCTGAGAGCGAGCTGGCCCTGGTGTCAGGGTCGGCAGGACGCACGTCGTAGGCGCGCAGCGACTCCGCCGCTCGGCGGCGCATGATCTTCGGGAAGATCCAACCGAACCGCGAGAACGGCGGCTCGTCGTAAGTCTTCAAGGCGTTGTTCTCGTAGAGGGCGAAGTCCTGCACCAGCCCCTTGGCCGCCCTGTCCTCGGGCACGTAGGCAAGCCCACGCCCCTGGAGGGCATCCGCGCCGAGTCGGGTAACGTCCTCGCCGTCGAGGTAGACAGCGCCGCCCTCGATTGGTCGGGTGCCGGCGAGGGCCTCTGCAAGCTCCGTCTGGCCGTTCCCGTCAACTCCTGCCACGCCAAGGATCTCGCCGCCGCGTACTTCGAGGCTCACGCCGGCCACAGCCTCCTCACCCGTGCCGGAGCGGACGCTCAGGTTCTCCGCTGACAGGCGCACCTCCTCGGAGGTCTGGGCCCCCTCCTTCTCCACGCGCAGGAGCACCTCGCGGCCAACCATCAGGCGCGCCAGCTCCCTCTCGTTCGTCTCGGCGGCCTTCACCGTGTCGACCACCCTGCCGTCGCGGATGATCGTGATCTCGTCGCCGACGCCAAGCAGCTCCCCCAGCTTGTGAGTTATCAGGATTATGGAGAGTCCGTCGTCGACCAGTTCCTTCAAGACGCCGAAGAGGTCCTCGGTTTCCTGCGGTGTCAGGACGGCTGTGGGTTCGTCGAGGACCAGGATGCGTACGTTGCGGTAGAGGGCCTTCAGGATCTCGACCCTCTGGCGCACCCCCACGGAGAGGTCGGCCACACGCGCCCGCGGGTCCACCCGCAGGCCGTATCGCTGCGAGAGTTCCTCTGTCGCCCTTACAGCCTCCTCCAGGTTCAGGGAGAGGCCCTTGCGGGGCTCCGCGCCGAGGACGATGTTCTCGGCCACGGTGAGCGGCGGTATCAGGGTGAAGTGTTGATGGACCATCCCGATGCCGCGAGAGACGGCGTCTTTAGGGTCTCTGATCTCGACCCTCTCGCCGTCGACGAAGATCTCACCCTCATCAGGGGTGTAGAGGCCGTATAGGATCTTCATCAGGGTAGACTTGCCCGCGCCGTTCTCGCCGAGGATGCCGAGGACCTCACCGCGGTGCAGCGTCAGGGAGACGTCGTCGTTGGCCGTGACGGAGCCGAACCTCTTGGTAACGCCCCGCATCTCCAGGACGACAGGGGCGTCAGCTGCCCCGACCACCCCGCCACTCTCCTCGGCCAAGCCTATCTCCTGCTATTACGGCTTCGTGGGGACCTTGATGTCGCCGCTTATGATCCCTTTCTCGGCCTTGTCAACCTCGTCCTTGACCTCCTGTGGGACCATGCTGTCGAAGTGGCCGAACGGGGCGAGCGAGATCCCCTTCTCCTTCAGGCCACGGTCCACGGTCGTACCCTTGGGCTTCTCACCCTTGGAGACGCTGTCTATCGTCTGGTAGACAGCGTTGTCCACCCGCTTGAGTACGGAGGTAAGGATGGGGTCTTTGGGGAACAGCTTGGCCTGGTCGAGGTCGACGCCGATCGCGAAGATCTTCTCCTGGCTCGCCGCGTCGAAGAGGCCCGCGCCCGTGTTACCCGCAGCATGATAGATGATGTCGGCACCCTGGTTGATCTGCTGGAGACTGATCTCCTTTCCCTTCACCGGCTCGTTGTACGCGTCCGGCGTCGCGCCCGCGTACTTGACGAGCACTGTGCAATCGGGGCACACGGACTTCACGCCCGCCTCGTAGCCGGCCTGGAACTTCTCGATCACTGGCACCGTCTGTCCTCCGAGGAAGCCGACGACCTTCTCCTCGGAGGAGGTGTACTCGGTATCCTCCTGGGTCATGAGCCCTGCAACGATCCCGGCCAGATAGCTCCCCTCCTGCTCCCTGAAGACCAGGTCTATGGTGTTCGGCGTATCCACGGCAGAGTCGACAATGGCGAACTGCGTATCGGGGAACTGCTTGGAGATCTGGGTAAGATCCTCGGTCATGAGGTAGCCGACGGCGATCACGGGGTCGAACCCGTTCTCGGCGAGCTGGGTGAGGTTGTCAGCGTAGTCCGTCGGGGCTGTCGACTCTAGGAAGTCACCCTTGACCCCGAAGTCCTTCTCGGCCCGTTTGAGCCCCGCGTAGGCCGAGTCGTTGAAGCCATCGTCGCCAAGCCCCCCTACGTCGAGCACCAGCCCGGGACGAACTTCGGCACCGCCCTCACCCCCGCCGCCGGAGCCGCCGCAGCCTACCGCCGCAAGAGACAGGGCCAGGGCTAAAGTGATCACGACTATTCTCGTGCGCACAGAACCTCCTCGCTCGCCGAACGCGAGCCTCTCCGGGCGGCCGACTGCTTGACTGTTCGTCCGGTGGATAGTTCACAGCATCATATAGAGTAACGCATTGTGCTGCCACACACGGCACACAAGATCGTCCCCGGCTCTAATGACGGCGATCGAGATGCACAGCTTGGGAGAGGCTCCCGGATGATACCTACGCAGACACCGCGGCCAGCGCCTGTAGTCCCGGGGCTACCCGGGTGATCTCCTCCCAACTCTCCCCCGCGCTCGCGCCTCGCATTATCATCCCGTCTCCGAAGCCAGCGTACAATGTTTCCGGTGTCTCCGGGTCCTGGCAAAGCGCATAGGGGAATGTAGCCAAGCCTTCGAGGACCGGCTGCCACCGCTCATTGCCTGACCTGCGGTAGATGATCGCATTCGAGGACCCTCTGCCGTGCGCCTGGTACGGTCCCGAGGCCGCTGAGGCGTAGACGAGCGAAGGGTCTTCCGCGTCGGCGGCAAGTCCCCACACGTAGTGCAGGCCCATCCCCTCATCGGCAGCCTCCCAACTGTCCCCGAAGTCCGTGCTCCGGGCGAACCCGCCGCCCCCGGCCTCGTACAGGAGATCGGGGGCCTCGGAGTGGGCGAACAGGGAGTGGCAGTCGGGCTGGGCGCCCGGCCTCTGGTCCTGCCAGGTCTCGCCGCCGTCGGCGCTCCTCACCACCCCGCCCAGCTCTATGCCGACCGCGACGAGGTTCGGGTCTGCATAAGAGAGCGCGATCGCGCGGACGTGGGAGGTCCAGGGCCTGGGTGGGAAGCTCCAGGTCGGCGCGGAGGGAAGATTTCTCATATCCTCCAGCTCGCGCCAGGACTCACCGCCGTCACGGCTTACGAACAGGGCCGAAGGCTCTGTCCCCGCGTAGACGGCCCCGTCGGTGGGCGAGACGGCGACGGCGGTGACCCTAGGGTGTTCGATCCCGGAGAGCTTCTCCCAGGTCCCTCCTCCGTCCTCGCTCTTGAAGATACCCTCGTCAGAGGTGCCGACGTAAAGGGTGTCTGGATCCCTTAGATCCGACGCCAGACACCTGGCGCCGCGCCCTTCCATCCCGGTCTCGACGCTACCATCCTCTATCACGGACACGGCATTTCCTCCGGCCACGTACAGTCGTACCACGGCGAGGCCTCCTTTTTCCTTAGAAGCAGTCCATACTTGATGCTACTGGAGCAACTTCTTGAGGTTCTCTTCTAGGTAGTCAGCGGTTACACGGTCCTCCGGTGAGTAGGCGACGGCCTCCTTGCAGAGGTGGTAGAGGGCCAGGGTACGGGTCGGGGAGAGCCGCCTGCTTCCGGCGTGTTCCAGGACGAGCCGCATAAGCTCCAGGGCGACCTCGGCCTCGCTCTTGCGCTGCTCCATACGCATGCCTCCCTCTAGGCCGTTCTGTGCAGGGAATTATACCGGCGGAGCAAGTGGCTATGGTAGAATCGAAAGCGCTTTGATCCCCAATCCAAGCCCCAGAAGGGACTCAGGAAAGCGGCCCGGCGGCCTGCAAGAGGTGAGGAATGTCCGTGGGTGAGCCGAGCAGCGCTTACGTCGTTTGTCCGGTCTGCGGCCATGTATTCAGGGCCACCTACGCGAGTACTTACGTTACCGTCGGCAGGGAGGCCGATCTATGCCCCAAGATCCCCGGCCGTCCCTCGGACGGGGCGCGTTTGATCCGGAACGCAGTGACCATGTGTCCAGTGTGCTCGTTCGCAGCCGGCGAGGCCTTCGACGACCTGGACCTGACCTTCGACGAACGCTACGGCATAGAGGAACGTTTAAAGGAGGACGGCCTACTCAAGGTCTTCCGCAAGGGCCAACCGCCGTGGCTCGGCTTCCACGCAGCCGAGGTCTGCGGCAAGGAGCGAAGCCTCAGGCCCCGTGAGCTCGGCGACCTGTGCCTGCGCGCCTCCTGGGTCTGCCGCAAGGAGAAGGAGCGTCCCTTCGAGAGCACCTTCCAGCTGAGGGCAATGCGCCACTTTATGCGCTCCCTGCAGGAGGAAGACCTGATTGGGCGCGAGCTCTCCGTCACCACCTACCTCGTCGGGGAGCTCAACCGTCGCCTCGGCAACCACCGCGAAGCCCTCAACTGGTACGTGAACGCGGGCCGCACGACCGAAGGCGACCCCCGCGTAGCCTGGCTCGACCGCCTTATAGATAGGCAGAGCAAGCTCGCCAGGGAGCAGGCGGCGTGATAGCTGGTCAGCACGCTCAGGCTTCGCCTTCGCTTGTCAGCTAGTCAGCATTTCAGCTGGAGTGTGAGAAGCGAAACCGCCGCGCGACAAAGACGACTATTTTGAAGAGACGCGTGCTCTGCTGGAGCGGGCTTATCTCGAGGCGGGTGATCCCCGCGGAGAATCGGGGTTTGGTGGTGATGAGGCCCGCTGGGAAAGGGCCAGACGTCCCATTGTCTCGGCGATAGACCGAGACGGGACCTTCCTCGACGTCGGCTGCGCCAACGGGTTGTTGATGGAGAGCGTGGCCGCGTGGGCCGGGGAAGAAGGAAACAGGGTAGAACTATACGGCCTGGATCTCATCGGATCCTTTGCCGCGCTCGCCCGCCAGCGTCTGCCGCACCGGGCAGACCGGATCTTCATCGGAAACGTCATGGATTGGCGAGTACCCTTTCGGTTCGACTTCGTCCGTGCCGAGCTGGAGTACGCGCCTGAGCATCGAAGACGCGAGATGGTAGAGCGTTTGTTGAATGAGTATCTGTCGCCCGGGGGCGTTTGATCCTCTGCTCCTACGGCAGCTCCCGCCGACCCACGCCGAAGGCCGAACCCGTCGGAGAGATACTGCGCAACTGGGGCTACGCAGTCGCCGGCGAAGCCGAGGGGGTCGATACGAATGACGTCGTCTTCACCCGCATCGCATGGACAGACACACCTGAAACCTGATGCCTGTTATTCGATCGTCTGTGATACAACCCGGTCCCCGGCCTCTTTATCCGGGACCCAGTATGCGATGCCGCCTATGTACTGAGGGGTACCGGGGTAGAGTTCGGCGCCCTCGATGCCCGAGAGACGGGTGCGGATGGCGAAGCGGGCGGCTTCGAGGGGGTTCATGTTCGTGTCGATGTTGCGCCACGTAGCCCTGGCTGTGGCGGGGAGGCGTGGCAGTTTGGTGAGTGAGGTGGATTCGCTGGCCAGCTCCCGCAGGAATTTCTGCTGGCGGCCTATCCTCCCGATATCCGCCGTCGGGCCGCCCCTGTAGCGGACGTAGGCGAGCGCCTGCTGCCCGTCCAGGGTTTGAGTGCCTGCCGGTATGTAGACCCGGCGTCCGTCGATCCCGACCCTTATCGGTTTGTCTACTTCGAGGCTGATGCCACCCAAAGCGTCGACTATCTCCTCAACCCCGCCGAAGTGTACGACAACGTAGTCGTTCATCCTGACGCCGGTCAGGTTTTCGAGCGTCTCGACGGTCAGATCCGGGCCTCCGCTGGCGAAGGCGGCGTTGATCTTGTCCTCCCCGACACCGGGGATGTCGACGAGGGTGTCGCGAGGCACGGCGAGCATGCCGCCCCCCGCCTTGGTCACCACGATAGTGTCCGAGCGCGAGGCCTCCCCAGCCCGCGCGTCGCTCCCGAGCAAGACCACCCTCTGCCCACCGAATGGTACGAACAGGTAGACGAGCACGAGGACGAGGAGCACCAGCACGATCAGGAATACGGGCCTGAGGACTTTACCCCGCCCCCTGCCATCAACACCCTGACGTCCTGCCTTATAGACTTTCATGCCCATCACACCATTGTAATTCAGCACGCCGCTTCGCGGCTTGTCAGCGTGTCAGCACGCGCCCTGTCGGGCGCTTGTCAGCATTTCAGCACGCCGTCTTCGACGGCTCTCAGCACTTCAGCTTTCTTGAGCGCGAGTCCTGGCTGACTGACTGAGAGGCGGCGCAGCCGCCGGGCTGACAAGCGCAGGCGTAAGCCTGAGCGTGCTGAAGTGCTGAATCGCTTTCACGCGTGATCTCTAACCCATTCTCGACCGGTGGGATGCGGGTATACTGGAAGGGTGGAGAAGCTGGGGACAGCGTCGTTCGAGATCGATGAAGAGCGGGTGGCGTGGGAGGGTCTGGCCTCGTCTTGCGCCGCGCCCATCCGGAGGTTCGCAGCGTTTACTCTGGTCGGCTTCACCTCCTTTATCGCCATTACGACCGCCGTCATCGTGTTCTATCAATTCTCCTCGGACCCCGGTATGCGTGGTGCCAGCGTGACAATACCGTGGGCTGTGTTCGACGTGACGATGCTCCTCGGCGTCGCCGTCGCCATCGGGGGGTATCTGATCTGGCTACTCAGGAGCCTGAGGTCGTACAGAGCCTTCTCGGCGGTCCTCAGAAGGGGCAGCCTGAATCCGCATCGCCCGACCGCAGGGGGACTCAGGGCATACTCTGACGAGCAGTTGCTCGCCCTGCGCTCCCGCTACGAGAGGCTGCGCGATGGGAAGCTCAGGGAACGCCTCGGACGCGCCTTCGGGTTCCACCCTGACGATGGATTTTCGCTGGGACCGTTGAGCGTGCTCCCAGGTACGTTCGAGATGGGCGCTCTCAGGGTCGAGTGGGAGGCGCGGTTGATCCTGATCTCCGGCGAACCTATGCCTGAGATCTCCTGGTGGACCGAGGGACGCCACAGGCTCCTGCCACGCAAGCCCGACGAGGCCCGCAAGCTCGTCTACGCCCTCCGCTACACGGGCGACTCGGTGCGCGAGCTAAAACGCCGCTACGGCTACAGGACAGAGCGCTGGCACGCCACCGTCCCCGAGGGCAAGCTCTTCGACGCCGTCCGCGACCTCGAAAGCTCCCACCGCATCCAAATGGCCCTCAGCCGTAGATCTCTCAGCTAGTCAGCATTTCAGCACGCTCAGGCTAGCGCCTTCGCTCGTCAGCACTTCAGCACGGCGGCTCCGCCGCCTTTCAGCACTTCAGCAAGGTCTCGTGCACGCGCAAGCTGAAATGCTGACAAGTCGCCTGGAACAGGCGACGTGCTGACAAGCGGAAGCCGAAGGCTGGAGCGTGCTGAAATGCTGACTAGCTGACTGCTACAGTACTCGGATGCAGAGTGGATTCGGCGCGACGGCGCCTTATACGGTCGGGGTCGAGGAGGAGTTCCAACTCGTCGACCCCGTCTCGCGCGGGCTGACCCCGGCGGTCGAGGAGGTGCTCGCCGCGGGGGATGGCTCGCGGCTCATCACCTCGGAGCTCTCGCGGTCCTGTGTGGAGATGCTCTCCCCCATCTTCGCGACGGTTGCCGACCTCGCGCGCGTGTTGCCGGGATTGCGCAGGGAGGTGCGTGACCTCGCGCGCAGCCGTGGGGTCGAGATCGTCGCGGCGGGAGCCCACCCTTTCTCCGAGCCGACGGAGCAGCCGCTCACGGGTGGGGATCACAACCGCCGGGTCGTGGAGGAGATGGGCTGGGTTGCGAGGACACAGGCGATCTACGGCCTGCACGTCCACGTCGCCGTCCCCGATGGAGATACGGCTATTCTGGCCGTAAACGCGCTCGCCAGGCATGTGCCGCTCCTCGTTGCACTCTCGGCCAACTCTCCTTTCTGGCGCGGATCAGACACCAGGCTCGCCTCGACGCGGATCAAGATATTCGAGATGTTCCCCCGCTCCGGCCTCCCGCCGGTCTTTCAGAACTGGGAGGACTTCGAGGACCACATCAAGGCCCTCGTCGCCTCGGGGAGCATCCCCGACTACTCCTGGTGCTGGTGGGATGCGCGTCCGCACCAGAAGTTCGGCACCGTGGAGCTGCGTGCGCCGGACGTACAGACGGACGCATCCTACACGGTAGCCCTCGCCGCGCTCGTCCAGTGCCTCGTAGCGAGGGTCGGTATGGACGAGCAGCCTCCTGAGGACGCTCTGTACAACTCGGAGAACAAGTGGCGCGCCGTGCGCTACGGGATGGACGCCGACTTCTACGACTTCGCCGCGGGCATGGTGGTGCCGGCCCGTTCCATGGCCCGTTGGCTAGTCGAGGAGCTGCGGCCCGTCGCGAGGGACCTCGGCTGCGAGGAGGAACTGGGCGGTGTGCTCGAGATCGTCGAACTCGGCACAGGGGCAGAGTTGCAGCGGGCCGCGCTCGAAAGGAGCGGCTCGCTAGAGGGTGTTATGGACTACCTGACCCAGGGAACCGCGCCTGGCTAAGCGTGCGGGTAAGAAGTTATATCAGTCGCTATACTTCCGGCCAGGAGAAGTATTAGAGGAGGAGGGATCTTGAGCGAGGACGTAAGGCCGAGCGGCACCTACAAGACGCTGGCAGAGCAGCGTGAGGTGCTCACCCCGGCCGAAGAGAGGTTCGAGCGGATACGTCAGACCACGGGGCTCTTCCTCGGGCCCGTCGCTTTCCTGATCATGTACTTCTTGCCACTGCCGCTGCCAAGAGATCAGCATACGCTCACCGCCGTACTCACCTTCGCCATCATCTACTGGCTCTCAGAGGCCATCCCCATCCCCGTCACGGCGGTCCTGGCGCTCGCCCTATGCGTGCTCTTCAACGTCCCTAGCGTGGGCCCCAACGCCGAGGACACGCCTGGCGACATCGTCTTCGCCGGCTTCATCGACCCCGTTATTTTCCTGTTTATAGGGGCCTTCGTCCTGGCCCAGGCCATGATCACCCACGGCCTCGACAGGAGGTTCGCGTTCCTCGTGCTCTCGCTGCCAGGGGTGGGGCGCTCGACCTATGGTGTAATCATCGCCTTCGGCGTCATCGCGGCCAGCATAAGCGCCTTCATCTCAAATACCACGACCGCTGCCATGCTCCTGCCGATAGGGCTCGGGATGATGGGCGCCCTCGGCGGCATGGTGAGTGAGCAGTCAGACACAGACAGGGACGTAAGCCGCCTTCGCTTCGGTACGGCGCTCATGCTCATGATCTCTTACGCAGCCGGTGTCGGAGGGCTACTCACGCCTATCGGGACCCCTCCCAACCTTATCGGGATCGCCTTTATCGAGCAGGCGACCGACGTCAGGATTAGCTTCTTCAGCTGGGTCGTGACGGCTTTCCCGATCTGTTTGCTCATGTTCATCGCGCTCTGCACCATCCTGATCCTGCTCAACCGCCCCGAGGTACGCAGGATCAGCGGCGCCGAAGAGTACATAGCGGAGGAGCGGAGCAAGCTCGGCCCGTTCTCGACCGGCGAGCGAAACACCCTTATAGCCTTCGCTGTCGCCGTCAGCCTCTGGGTCCTGCCAGGCCTCTCGGCGGTGATCTTCGGCAACGAGTCGCTAGTCTACAGCGTGCTCTACAGCAGGCTCGACGAGGGTACGGTCGCGATCATCGGCGCGGCGCTCCTCTTCCTCCTTCCAATAAACTGGTCCGAGCGGCGCTTCACCATGAACTGGAACGACGCGGCGAAGATAGACTGGGGAACGATACTCCTCTTCGGGTGCGGCATCGCGCTGGGGACATTGCTCGCGGACACCGGCCTTGCAGAGACCCTCGGCACCAGCATAGCCGATACCCTCGGCTTCACAAGCCTGCTCGCGGTCTCCGCGGTCTCGGCGATTATCGCCATCCTCATCTCCGAGACTACCTCCAACACGGCGAGCGCCACTATTGTCGTGCCCATCGTGATCCCGATAGCCTCGGCCGCTGGCCTGGACCCCCTGGTACCCGCACTAGCCGCTGTCTTCGGGGCCTCCTTCGGCTTTATGATGCCGGTCAGCACGCCGCAGAACGCCGTCGTCTACGGCTCAGGGATGATACCCATAACCAAGATGGTTCGCTCTGGCCTAGTCTTCGACATTATCGGTCTGATCCTGATAGTACTGCTGATCCCTGTTATGGCAGGCCTGACCCTGGCGTAAGTGAGCCTACTGCGGGTAGAATCCTGATATGGCTCCTGAACTGAATCTCGGCCCGCTGCTGCGCTACGCCGGAGAGACGGATGCCACCATCTGGGTCGAGACCGACGAGGCTTGCGAGGTCGAGGTGCTCGGTCACACGGCACCCACCTTCGAGATCGAGGGCCACAATTATGCCCTGGTCAGGCTCACGGACCTCGATCCGGGGAAGACCTACGAGTACGAGGTCTCCCTCGACGGCGCGAAGGTCTGGCCCGATGACGAAAACGACTTCCCGCCTTCTGTGATCAGGACGATCGCGCCCGATGGAAAGTTGAACCTCTCCTATGGGTCTTGTCGCGTCTCTGTACCGCACGAATCCCCGTTCACGCTCGCCGCCGACGCTCACAAATACGGCTACGAGCGAGACGCCCTGCAGGCTCTGGCCCTGCGCATGATGCGCGATCCCCACGAGAGATGGCCAGACGCGCTACTGCTCTTGGGGGATCAGATCTACGCCGACGAGGTCTCCCAGGGTGCCCTTGATTTCATCCGCTCGCGGCGCGACACGAACGAGCCGCCGGGTGAGCAGGTCGCCGACTTCGAAGAGTACACGCGCCTGTACTGGGACGCCTGGAGGGACCCTGTCACTAGATGGCTCCTCTCGACCGTGCCGACAACGATGATCTTCGACGACCACGACGTCAACGACGACTGGAACATCTCGGAGACCTGGGTCCGTCAGATACGCAGCAAGCCGTGGTGGGAGGAGCGCATCATAGGGGCTTTCATGTCCTACTGGGTCTACCAGCACCTCGGCAACCTCTCCCCGCGAGAGCTTGAGGAAAACGAGCTCTTCGGGAAGGTGCAAGAGACCGAGAACCCGACCCGCATCCTGCGCGAGTTTGCCTACAGGGCTGACCGTGAGATCGCCGGTACGCGCTGGAGCTACCACCGCGACTTCGGCAGGGTCCGTCTCATCATGATGGACTCGCGGGCAGGGCGCGTACTGAAGGAGGGTCACCGCTCCATGCTCGACGATGAGGAGTGGGCCTGGATCGTAGAGAAAGCCACGGGAGACTTCGACCACCTCCTCTTCGGCACATCCCTCCCCCTTCTCCTTGGTCCGGGGCTGCACCACCTCGAGGCCGCGAGCGAGGCCGTCTGCGCCGGCGCCTGGGGCAGTCCCGCGGCCAGGTTCGGGGAGTCGGTCCGACAACTCGTCGACCTCGAGCACTGGCCGGCCTTCAACAAGTCCTTCACCGACCTAACACACCTGCTACACTCCGTCGCCTCGGGCGAACGCTCGAACGGCGACCCGCCCGCCTCCGTAACGGTCCTCTCGGGAGACGTGCACCACGGCTACCTGGCCAAGATGGACTTCGGCGACGTCGTAAAGACCCCCGTCCACCAGTCAGCGAGCTCCCCCCTGCGGAACCCGCTAGGCCTCCCCGAACGCCTCATCATGCGCTTTGGGTGGACCGAACGGGGCAGGCGCCTCGGCGAGGCGATCTCCCAGCTGGCCGGAGTCGAGGAGCCGGACGTCCGCTGGCATCTCGTACACGAAGCGCCCTGGTTCCACAACCATATCTCGAGCCTCGAGATCCGGGGCCGCAAAGCTCTGCTGAAGGTGGAGAGAACCATCCCCGAAAACAACGCCGAACCGTACCTGTATGGGACACTCGAATATCGGCTGGCATGAACAGCACTTCAGCACGCTCCGGCTTCGCCTCCGCTTGTCAGCACGCTTCGGGCCTAAAGGCCCTCGCTTTCAGCATTTCAGCGAGGTCTTGGGGAAGCTGACGTGCTGAATTGCTGACAAGCCTGCGAAGCAGGCGTGCTGAAGTGCTTCCGACCGAAGGGAGGAACCCATGAAAGTCGTGACAGCGAAAGACATGCAGACCGGCCCAGGGCCCGAGGAATGGTTCACCGGCATGGTCTGGAGAGACGCTGCTCCCGTCGGTGCCTCACCCGACGTGGCCGTCAACCGCGTCCTCTTCGAACCTGGCGCCCGCACACACTGGCACACCCATCCTGAGGGTCAGATCCTCTACATAATCACGGGCACCTGCCGGGCGGCGAAAGAAGTCGAACCGCCCGTCGAGGTCGAGGCCGGGGGTGTCGTCTACTTCGCCCCCGACGAGAAGCACTGGCACGGTGCAACCCCCGAAACGTACATGGTCCACATGGCCATCAACGTCGCCACCACGACAGACGGCGGCACAGACTGGCTGGAGCCCGTTACCGATGAGGAGTACGGCTCGAGACTCCGTTAGACCTTGTCCTCGGGTTGCGGGGCGCTCTCGCCGCTGGTGAAGGTGAAGTAGGCTTCGGGATCGTCGGCGCTGATGCGGCCTCCCTTTATTATGGCGAATCGGAAGGCGAGGCCACCCGCAAGCGCGAGCACGGAAGCGACGATGCTCTTCGGGCGACTCTCCTTGCCGAGGTGCAGGATGAATAGGCGCGAGTATGCCGCCTACGAGGGTGCCGCCGACGAAGAGTGGGGCGACCTCTCTGGAGAAGAGGGGTTTGCTCCACTTGCTCATCCGGATCAGGGAGGCTGCTATGAGCCCCGCCTCTATGATGATGGTCGCCTTCTCGGCGCGGTGGAGGGTATGCAGGGTCTTCTCTTCGCCCGAATGCGTCAGGTGGAGGATGAGCGAGAGCCACGAGAGGGCTGTGGAGAGTCCTGAGGCCAGGAATGTCGGGCCCATGAACAGCCAATTGCGGGCCCAGAGCGGGACGGAGGTGGCGGAGATCAGGTTACCCGTGTTCGAGCCGACGTTGAGCCCGATGGGCATCGCCAGGATAGTGAGGAAGCGTGCGGGGATGAGCTTTACAAGCCTGACCAGGGGGTTGTGGTCTCCTAGCAGACCGTCATCGGCCGCCTGGCGGACGGAGATCAGGCCGCTCAGGTTGCCGAAAGCGAAGACCGACCAGCTCTGGGTCGACATAGGGGAGCGGAGCTTGAGGACGCGGAGCATGTTGTAGAAGCGCTCGGGCCTTCCGAGGTCCCAGATCAAGAGCACAGGACTCAGGATCATGGTGCCGAGTACCGTGTAGCGGCTCACGCGGATGAGATCCTCGTCTTTATGGCCCAGGATCTGGGCGATGGTGGAGAACAGGTGGACGCCTGCCCCGATCCCGCCGATCCAGAAGTAGACCGGGATCTGCCACGTCCAGTGGGCGTGTTTTATTGGCGGGATGCCGTAGTAGCCCTTGTCCTTGCGCTCAGGGTCCGTAGCTGGATGGTGCGATGTCTCTGGCTTCCCGTTGTTCTGCTGGGCCTGATCCCGCGTCGTCTCGCTCACCTAACACTCCCCTAGTCCCTGAACGCCAGCGCCACTACCGCGCCGAGCACAGCCCCGGCGACCATGCTGGCTATGGTTCCTCCCTTGACCTTCTCCTGCGGCAGGTAAGGATGACGGGGAAGGTTGTAGGTCTCCGGCTCGTCCATGAGTATGAATTTCGAGTGGTTGCCTGCGATACCGCCGGTACCCCCTACCTCCGGCGTGCCGTAGACGTAGGCCCGGTTGTAACCCTTGTCGTGGAGTTCCTGTACCCGCTCCTCGGCGATAGCCTTCAGTTCCCCGACCTCGCCGAACATGATGGAGTTGGTCGGGCAGGCCTTGGCGCAGGCCGGCTCGAGGCCGTCGCGCTGGCGGTCATAGCAGAGGGTGCACTTGAAGGCGCGGCCGTCGTGTGGGACCTGGGTTATGACGCCGTAGGGACAGGCCGGGACACAGTAGCCGCAGCCGTTGCAGACGTCGGGTTGGATGTAGACGTTGTCGAACTCGTTGCGGATGATGGCACCTGTCGGGCAGGACTGCTGGCAGGGCGCCTCGACGCAGTGCTTGCACACGTCGCTCATGAAAGCCCAGCGTCCCAGGGCGTCGAGCTCGGCCCCGCCGGGCAGCGGCTCCGTCACGTCCTCGGCGAGCGCTACGAGGTCTACATCGCCGGTCAGACGGCGCTTCTTCGGGTTCTCTATGAACGCGACGTGGCGCCAGGTGGTGCCCGAGAGCTGCTTTGTGTTGTCGTAGGAGTCGCCCGTTAGCTCGTAGCCGTCGGCAGGGAGCTGGTTCCACTGCTTGCAGGCTACCTCGCAGGCCTTGCACCCTATACAGACCGTCGTATCGGTCAGGAACCCTGTCGCCACCTGGTCTTCCCTTCTAGCGCCGTGCGCCGGATCTCCTCCACAGGCGTTGCCGGATCTCTGCTTATGCGGAACATCTTGTGCCCGAGGGCGACGCGCTGGGGGGTGTAGATCCTGTCGACCATCCCCGTGCCCTTGTTGTAGTAGACCCCCGGCTGGAGGGCCCTCGCGCTCCTTATGGGCTGAAGGTTCCTTGTAGCCGACTCGGGATGTTCGACGAGCCAGACCCCGATGTCCATAAGCTCCTGCTGCATCATCTCCCTGCTGCGTCGCTCTTCGACGCTCACGCGCGCCCCCTGCGGAGCGCCCAGTAGAGGAATCCCCAGGCCGCGCCGAACACCGCGTGGTCTATTACGGGGAGCAGGACTTTCGGCGTCTTCTGGGTCCAGGGCGCCCTGTGGACGCCAGTGAGCGGCAGCCAGCTCGCCCATCCCACGCCCCAGGCCAGTACCCCGAGTGCCGAACCCACGGAGGCCTCTTCCCCAGTACCGCCCCTCTCCCTGCGCAGGAGGCCGAAGGCCATCCCCGTTCCAACGCCGTAGGCAAAGTGTGCGAAGGCGGTCAGAAGGCGCCGGCCCCACGGCGAGAGATCCCCGACCAGTCCGAGTTCTTCGGCGCGTTCGACGACCTGCATCGGGGCGGTCTCGAAGACAAGCCCGATCTTGGACCAGGCCTCGCGCAATCCAGACAAGACGATCGTAGCCCCGAGCCCGCTAATGGCCCCCACCATGGCCCTCTCCTTCGCGCCCACCCCTCTACACCCTTCCTGCTGCGAGGTTGGCGGTGAAGGCCTTCGCCTCGTGGATGGCGACGTTGGGTTCGAGGGAGACCGGGATCAGGTCGTTCACCACGTCGCCTTTTACGAGCCCGTTCGGTCCCCAGTGGTAGGGCAGGCCGATGGTGTGCAGGTCCTTCCCCTCGAACTTGTGGACCGGGATGCGCTCGGAGACGAGGGCCTTGCAGTGGATCTTGCCGCGGCTCGTCCAGATAGTCACCCAGCCGGTGTTCTCGACGCCCTTCTCGGCGGCCAGCTCGGGGCTGATCTCGCAGAACAACTCGGGCTGAAGCTCGGAGAGCCAGGGGATCCAACGACTCATCGCCCCGCTGGTGTGATGTTCGGTGAGCCGGTAGGTCGTCACCACGTATGGAAACCTTGGATCCTGCGGCGGGTTGTACGGGTTGTCCCGCCGATCGGGGGTCTCGACGAGGGGGTTGTATTGGATGTGGTCATACAGCAGGTTCGGGACCGGAGACTCGACCGGCTCGTAATGCACCGGCAGCGGCCCGTCAGCGAGCCCTACGGGGGCGAACAACCAGCCTTTCCCGTCGCCGTTCATGATGAAAGGCCCGTCGCCGGGGATGGCGTCCACCCCGCTTGCATCCTCGTCCGGGCGGTACGAAGGCGGCTTGTCAGCCTGGAAGTCAGGTACGTCGTCGCCGGTCCACCCGCCCCGCTCCTCATCCCACCAGATGTACTTCTTGCGTTCGCTCCAGGGTTTTCCTTCAGGGTCGGCCGAGGCCCTGTTGTAGAGGATTCGGCGGTTCATCGGCCACGCCCAGCCCCACTCGAGGTTCGGGTTGCCGCCTGGCCTGCGGTCGCGGGCCTTGTTCTCACCACCGGCGTAGACGCCGGAGTAGATCCAACCCCCGCAAGCCGTCGAACCGTCGTCCTCGAGATCGGCGAACCCGCCTACAGGTTCACCGGTCTCGACCTGGTAGCCGCTGATCTCCTTGAGGATGCTCTCGATGTGCGGCTCATCATGGTCGCCCTCTGTAGGATAGTCCCAGGTCAGCGCCTTTATGGGCCTGTCGCGGTGCTTCCTCGAGCTCTTGTAGAGCTCCTTCATCCGGCGCCCCAGGTGGAAGACGAACCAGGCGTCGCTCCTCGCGTCCCCTGGTGGGTCCACGGCCTTGTCGTGCCACTGGAGCATTCGTTGGGTCTGGGTGAAGGAACCGTCCTTCTCTGCGACAAGCGCCGAGGGAATGAAGAAGACCTCTGTGGGACACTCTCTCGGGGTTAACGCCGTCCATCTTCCAGGCGGTGGCGGTCTCTATCTCGTAGGCATCCAGGACCACGAGCCAGTCCAGGTTCCTCAAGCCGTCCTGGGCCATCTTGACGTGTGGCCCTCCGACCGCGAAGTTCTGCCCGAAGACGAAGGCTCCCTTGACGTTGCCGTCTTTCATGTCCATGATCGTAGGGTAGTAGGAATGGTCGCCCGAGATGCGTGGAAAGTGGTCGAACAGGCGGCCTTTCTCGGTCTCGAACTTTTCGCCGTACCAGGCCTTCATCAGGCTGATAGCGTACCTCGGGAAGTTGCTCCACCAGCCTGTCTCGGCGGTCTCGTCCTCCACATAGTCGCGCCACGTATCGTGGTTTTTGGCCACGTCCGGCATCGGCAGGTATCCGGGAAGAACGTCGTAGAGGGTGGCGATGTCGGTGGAGCCCTGGATGGTCGCGTGGCCCCGCAGCGCCATGATACCGCCGCCAGGACGCCCGATGTTCCCTAGAAGGAGCCATAGAATGGATGCGGCGCGGATTACCTGCACGCCCTTGGAATGCTGCGTCCAGCCAACGGCGTAGCAGAGCGAGGAGGTCTTCTCGCGCCCCGAGTTATCGGACAGGGTCTTCGCTACCTCCAGGAACGTTTCCTTCGGGCAACCGGTTACGCGCTCGACCATCTCAGGCGTGTATTTGGCGAAGTGTCGCTTGAGGATCTGGAACACGCAGCGTGGGTCCTGGAGCGTCATGTCGGTCGGGCGAGGCATGCCAGGGCGCATCGCCCCACTCTCACCCTCACCCGCCTCGCCGACGACCCTGCCCTGGCTTCCACCGACGGATGCGTAGTCTATCGGCATCCCCTCATAGCGCCAGCTCGACGGGTCGTACTGCCTATTCTCCCCGTCCCAGCCGGAGAACAGGCCAGAGGCGCCAGCCTCCTCGAAGTCCTCGGTGATGATCGTCGCCGCGTTGGTGTAGACCTTTACGTACTCCTCGAAGTACCGCTCGTTCTCCAGGACGTAGTTTATGAGGCCACCCAAAAACGCGATGTCGGTGCCAGGCCGGATGGGGGCGTAGATGTCGCACATCGCCGAGGTGCGCGTGAAGCGCGGGTCGACGTGGATGAGCTTCGCACCCTTCTTCTTGGCGATCATGGGGTGCCTGAAGCCGACAGGGTGGGCCTCTGCCATGTTGGAGCCTTCGATCAGGATGCAGTCAGCGTTCTGCAGATCCTGCAGGTTGGAGGTGGCGCCGCCCCTACCGTACGTGATGCCCAGACCGGGCACCGTGGAACTGTGTCATATTCGCGCCTGGTTCGTAATTCGCACGAAGCCCAAAGAGTGGAAGAGCTTGGTAATGAGGTAGTTCTCCTCGTTGTCTATCGTGGCCCCGCCGATGGAGGCTACGGCCATCGAGCGGTTGAGCTTCTTGCCACCTGAGTCCTTGTCCTCCCAGCTCTCCTCGCGGGTCTTCTTGAGGCGGTCGGCGATCATGCCCATCGCCTCGTCGAGCGAAAGGTCCTCCCACTCACCCGAATACGGCCTGCGGTAGCGGACCTTCGTCCAGCGGTAAGGCGAGACGTGCAGCCCGAAGGTGGCCGAGCCCTTCGGACAGAGCGTGCCCGCGTTTATGGGGCTGTCAGGGTTGCCCTCTATGTCTATGATGCGTCCGTCCCTGTGGTAGACGAGCGTCGAGCAGCCAACGGCGCAGTAGGGACAGACGCTTACGGTCTTCTCCACGCCCTCATCGGAGAGGCGCGAGCGGATGTCGCGGGTCGCCGGGCTTACGGGGTGTTTGACCGTGGTGCCTACGTGGTTCCGGATCTTCTTCCAGAGACCGTCCTTCTCCGTGAGCTTGAAGAGCATGCCCGACCCCTTCTACGCCAAGATTGTGATTGTCCGGGTTACCCCTCCCTGATTCTAACCTTATTCACCCCTTCACGAAACCACGACCCGTCCCTTCGTGCAGGTGTGCCGGCCACCCGTATATGTAGACTCGTTCTTGCAGCAATACGCAACATCTGGTACATTAATGAGAGTGAGTTTCGGGGGAAAGGAGCTTGTTTGGACATCTGAGATGCGCCCCCGCGCCGGCAGAGGCAAGTTTGGCGGCGCGGTCGAGCGGGAATAGGAATTACTGCATTTGATCGTCTCAGGCTAGAGGGAAAGGAGAGTTTCAGCTAATGGCTGACAACAGGGTAGTGGTCTACAAGGGTCCCGGCGAGGTAGCCGTAGAGGACATCGAGTACCCGAAGCTAGAGGTTCCTGGCGAGGTAGCCGATGCGATGGGGATGACCGTCGAAGCCCCGCACGCCGTAATCCTGCGCATAGTCGCCACCAACATCTGTGGCTCGGACCAGCACATGGTGCGCGGACGGACGACGGCCCCCGTCGGGCAGACTCTGGGGCATGAGATCACGGGCGAGGTCGTTGAGAAGGGTAACGACGTCCAGTTCATCAACGAGGGCGACATCTGCTCGGTGCCTTTCAACATCGCCTGCGGACGCTGCCGCAACTGCAACGAGCGGCAGTCGGGGGTCTGCCTGAACGTAAACCCGGCGAGGGCGGGCTCGGCCTACGGCTACGTGGACATGGGCGGCTGGGTCGGCGGGCAGGCCGAGTATGTTATGTCCCTTTCGCCGACTACAACCTGCTCAAGTTCCCTGACAGGGATCAGGCGCTGGAGAAGATCCTGGACCTCACCATGCTCTCGGACATCTTCCCGACCGGCTACCACGGCGCCACATGCGCGGGCGTAACGACCGGCTCCACGGTTTACGTCGCAGGCGCAGGACCCGTCGGGCTTGCGGCCGCCTACTCGGCGCAGCTACTCGGCGCGGCTGTCGTCATCGTCGGCGACCTGCAAGAGGAACGGCTGGCGCAGGCGAGGTCCTTCGGCTGCGAGACCATAGACGTCTCCGAGGACACGCCGATAGAAGACCAGATCGCGGGCATCCTCGGCAGTCCCCGAGGTCGACTGCGCGGTCGACGCCGTCGGCTTCGAGGCAACCGGCCACGGACAAGGAGCGGAAGAGGCCCCGGCCACGGTGCTGAACGAGATCCAGCCGATCACCCGCGCGGGCGGGCGCTCGGCATCCCCGGCCTGTACGTCACCGGCGACCCCGGCGCCTGCCGACCCGGACGCCCAGGAGGGTACGCTCAAGATCAACTTCGGTCTCGGTTGGGCCAAGAGCCACGCCTTCTACACCGGCCAGTGCCCGGTCAAGAAGTACAATCGCGGCCTGATGATGAGCATCCTGCACGACAAGGCCCACATCGCCGACGCCGTCAACGCCACGGTCGTCACCCTCGATGGGGCCCCTGAGGGCTACAAGGACTTCGACAAAGGCGCGGCCAAGAAGTACGTCCTCAACCCGAACGGCTACATCAACGCGTAGCACCGCTGAAAACGAGGGCGACATTACGAGGGGCCGGAACTCTCCGGCCCCTCTTTCTATCTTCACCAGTACGTGACGCTATACTTTCTTCGCGAACGATTCGAAAAGGTTGTGGGATGGAGACGGTTAAGAGTCGGGCAGAACAGAGGGTTCTCCTTCGCAACATAAGTTGGGAAACCTATGAGCGGTTGCTTGATGAGCGAGGAGACAGCAGGGTACCGCGGTTAGCCTACGACCGGGGAGACCTGGAGATCATGAGCCCTTCTTCGGAGCACGAAAGTGTAGCTTACTTCGTCGCGCTGCTCGTCGCGGTGCTCGCCGAGGAGATGCGCGTCAACGCGTATGGCGTAGGCTCTACGACCTACAGGCGCGGCGATATCGGGCGAGGTTTCGAGCCCGACGCCAGCTTCTACATCCAGAACGAGGAGCGCATCCGTGGCAAGCCCAGGATAGACCTATCTGTGGACCCACCACCAGACCTGGTCATCGAGGTGGACATCACGAGCCCCTCTCTCGACAAGTTCCCGATCTACGCTCATTTAGGCGTCCACGAGGTCTGGCGCTACGATGGAACCCGCGCCACCATCTTCTTGCTGGACGAGGGAGAATACGTCGAAGCCGGGGAGAGCGTAGCTTTGCCGTCGCTCACAAGCGGCGTACTTACGCTCTTCGTCGAAGAGAGCACCTCGCTAGGAAGCACGGACTGGCTTCGCAGGGTACGGGAGTGGGCGCGAAAGCGTATCGAGCCCGCGCCGTAGGGTAGTCTCGACCGGAACAGAGCCCGATTTGTTTTGGGTGATCAACGCACGAAGCCTGCGACATGATCCTCGAACTTCCTGCTCAGTACGTCGAACCGCCCGATCCACTCCTCCGCTTCCTCGCTCAGCCTACCGTAGACTCGTACATCCAAGGGCCGCACGGTGGCGAAGAACCTTTCGAACTCCTCCCACCCCGAGATCATCTTTATGTGATCGATCATGCGCTCCCGGTCGGAGAAGGTAAGGATCGCACCAGCTTCTGTTGACTCAGGGCTACCGTAGAAGTGGACCGCGACCAGTTCTTCAACCCCTTCCGTTTCGAGCCGCCGGGAGGCGGCCTCGATGGCGTCCGCGAACTCCTCGAATGGGCGAGTCAGCTCCATCACCTCGACGAGGGTAACGTATTGTGCGGCTGATGCTTTCATGTGAGCTTCCTTCGTTACGGGTCTGAGGGATCCCACTCCCCACGCCTGACGCTGTAGCCGATGTCCTGTAGCTGCGCGAGCAGTCGCAGCTCTGCCGTTTCCGCGTCCCCGCCGACGTACGCGAGTGGGACGTTCATCTTCTGTTCGCCGTGCGGGCCTCCGAAGAGGATGAGGATGCTCGCCTCGTCCCTGAAGACGGTCGCCTCGGGGTAGCGGGAGACATTCGGGAGTCCCATCAGCCTCAATCTAATTACCCGATCTCATAGTACATCGTCAATGCATGCTAACACGCCGCTGATACACTCTGGGGAGGACAGGACCAGGAGAGGCCGATGCTGGAGAAGACCTCGGGCAAGCCCAGACGCACGAGCAAGACGAAGACGCGGGTAAGGGTCATAGAATACGGCCGGGTGCGCGTGCGGCCCGACACACTAGCGACCGAGGAGCCGATGGAGATAAGGCTCCTCGCCGGGCAGACGAAGCAGACCGTCGCCGTCACGATGCGCACCCCTGGGGCCGACTTCGAGCTCGCGGCCGGGTTCCTGTACGGTGAGGGCATCGTGACCTCCCCCGAAGATATTCTGAAGATCAGCTACTGCGTCGACCCCGACATCGACGCCGAGCAGCGGTACAACATCGTGAACGTCGAGTTGCGCAGCGGGCGTGGGTACGACCTGCGGCCGCTGGAGAGGCACTTCTACACCACCAGTGCCTGCGGCGTGTGCGGCAAGGCGAGCCTGGAGCAGTTGGAACTGCGCGGCTGCCCGGTCATACCGGCCGGGCCCGAGGTCTCTGCCGAGACCATCTACTCGCTGCCGGAGAAGCTGAGGGAGGCGCAGGGGCTCTTCGAAGCGACCGGCGGCCTGCACGCGGCGGCCCTCTTCGATAGCGAAGGAAATCTTCTCGCGCTGCGCGAAGATGTGGGGCGCCACAACGCGACGGACAAGCTCGTCGGGTGGGCGCTACTCGAAGGCAGGCTGCCGCTCACGGATCACATCGTCATGGTCAGCGGGCGCAGCAGCTTCGAGATCCTCCAGAAGTGCCTTACGGCCGGGGTGCCCGTCGTGTGCGCCATCTCCGCTCCGAGCAGCCTCGCGGTCGACGTGGCCAGGGAGTTCGGGATGACGCTCGTCGGGTTCCTGCGCGGGGGCAGGTTCAACATCTACGCCGGAGCAGAGCGGATAGAACTGTAGCAGACGCAAAAAGCCGGGCACGGAAGACCGCCCGCGGACTGGCAACACTTTCCGACATGCGCGAGATCCTGATGTAGGTTTGTCTATCCCGTAAACAGGGCGACGACGCCCAGGAGCGTCTGGTAGATGCCCCACAGGAGCGGTATCAGGACCAGGGCCCACAGCACGACGACCAGTACCACGCTCGAGGAGGAGCTTTGTCCTCCGCTCTCCTGCCGCGCTTGTTCGCTCATGGCGTTCCTCCTACGATTCGCTGCCGGCGGCCTTGCCGGAACTGCCGGAGACACGGACTCCTGCTCGCGTCCCTCTTCCTGCCCGGACTCCATGTGGAACCTCGGGTCAACGGGCCTGACCAGCAGGTTGGCGACGAAGCCCACTGCCAGCACGCCGACCATGATGTACAGGGAGAGCGTGTACAGGTCAGCCCCGGTGCGCCCGGCTGCCGTCTGGTAGTCGGCGATGGCGTTGATGATCAGCGGGCCTGCGATCCCGGCGGCCGACCACGCCGTCAGGAGGCGTCCGTGGATCGCCCCGACCTGTGCGACGCCGAACATGTCCTTGAGGTAGGCCGGTATCGTGGCGAACCCGCCGCCATAGAAGCTCAGGATCACGACGGTCACCAGCAGGAACAGCGCGAGCGATGCCGAACCGAAAGAAGCCAGCAGGAAGTACATGACCGTCCCGACGCCCAGGAAAATGACATATGTCGGCTTGCGCCCGAGGTAGTCCGAGGTCGAGGACCAGCCTATCCGTCCGGCCATGTTCGCCAGTGACAGCAGCCCGACGAACCCCGCGGCCGCGGCGGTGGTGACGGAGAAGTAATCCTGGACCATGGGCGCGGCCTGCTCCAGCAGCCCGATTCCCGCCGTAACGTTGCAGAAGAGCACCGTCCACAGAAGCCAGAACTGCGGCGTACGGATCGCGCTGCCCGCCGACACGTTGGCGGTCGTCTCCAGGTCGCTGGTTTCCTCCTCCGTCGGCGGGGTCCAGCCTTCGGGTCTCCAGCCTTCGGCGGGCAGGCGCACGACGAACGCTCCGATCATCATCGAGATCAGATACACAACCCCAAGCGTCAAAAACGAGGGCACGATGGCGTCCACGGGGTTGGAGGCGTAGGCCGCAAGCAGCTTGTCGGTGAGCGGCGAGGCGATCAGAGCGCCGCCACCAAAGCCCATGATGGCGAGTCCCGTAGCCAGCCCGGGTCGGTCGGGGAACCATTTGATCAGGGTGGAGACGGGCGAAATGTACCCGATACCGAGCCCAATTCCGCCAACGAAACCGTAACCGAAATACACCAGCCACAATTGCGTAGTGGCGACACCGAGGGCGCCAATAAAGAAGCCGCCCGACCAGCACAGGGCGGCGGTGAACATCGCCGCGCGCGGCCCCGCGCGTTCCACCCACGTGCCGAACACCGCGGCCGATAGGCCAAGCATCACGATGCTGATGCTGAAGATGATCGCGATCGGCGTCAGGCCTACCCCGAACCGCTCCACCAGCGGGTTCTTGAACACGCTGAAAGCATAAACCTCGCCTATGCACAAGTGCACCAGCAGGGCCGCAGGCGGTATAAGCCACCTGTTGAAGCCGGGCCCGGCGGTGATCCTCTCCCTCGACAAGAACCCGTTGATGATTGCTCCTTTCTTTGTTTCGATCCCCCGACGTATCCGTGATCGCGGATGTTACGTTGATGCTTTGCAGGTGTCAACCGGCGGCGGTGTTGGGCAAATCCAGCCGTCGAAGTTAGAATGCAAAGAATAGAGCAACTTCTCTACAAGAAGGAGTGGGACGAGGGTTATGGCCACGGCGGAGAAAGTGCACGAGAACGGCAAGGCCAACGGCGCGCGCGAGCTGACCACGATCTGCGGCTTCTGTGGCGTCGGCTGCGGGTTGTCAGTCAAGGTCGAAGATGGAGTCATTACCAAAGTTGCCGGAGACAAGGAGAATCCGAGCAGCAAGGGTGAGGCCTGCATCAAAGGCCGCGAGGGCTGGCGCCACCTCTACAGCGACAGGAGGTTGACGCGACCCCTCGTGCGCAAAGACGGCGAGTTGGTTCCAGCTTCCTGGGATGAGGCGTTGGATCTGGTCGCGAGGAAGATGAGCGAGATCAAAGAAGAGCACGGCCCCTACGCTTTCGGGCTCTTTAGCTCCTCACGCTCGACCAACGAACTCAATTACTTGGCGAGCAGGTTCGTGCGCCAGGTCCTCGGGAACAGCAACATAGACTCATGTAACCGTGCTTGACACGCCGCCAGTGTCACCGGTCTGGTGGCAACGTTTGGAGCGGGCGGAGCAACAACCTCTTACGAAGAGTTCGAGAACACAGACCTCATAATCTGCTGGGGATCGAACACCATGGAGTGCCACCCCATCATCTACAACCACATGCGCCGCGGCATAAAGAACGGCGCGAAGATGATCGTCGTCGACCCTAGAAAGATAGACCAGACCAAGAAGGCCGAGAAGTGGCTCGGCCTCAACGTGGGCACGGACATCGCCCTGGCTAATGCGATGGCGAACGTGATCATCGCCGAAGACCTCCACGACAAAGAGTTCATCGAGCGGGCGACGAAAGACTTCGAGGCGTACACGGATAAGGTCTCAGGCTACACCCCGGAGTACGCCGAGCAGATAACGGGCGTCCCTGCTGATGACATCCGCGAGGTCGCCCGTATGTATGCCACGGCGGACAAGGCTATCCTCAACTGGACCCTGGGCATCACCGAGCACCACAATGGCGCTGAGGGTGTGTTCGCGCTCATCGGGCTGGGGCTTCTGACCGGCCACGTCGGCAAGTATGGTAGCGGCCTGAACCCGCTGCGCGGCCAGAACAACGTTCAGGGCGGCGGCGATATGGGGGCCCTGCCGGACAAGATGGTCGGAGGCTGGCACTGGAATGATCCCGAGGCCAACGAGCTCTTCGAGGAAGTATGGGGGTCGCCGTTGCCGGAGAAAGTCGGCAAGCACCAGCCCGCGATGA
>CAWEHD010000008.1:0-28426 GCA_963808845.1 uncultured Rubrobacteraceae bacterium | reverse complement strand
ATCCCCTTGACCGTCGTCGGGGCCTCGACGACGTTCTCGTCACGCTCAGGTGAGGGAAAAGGTTGAACTCCTGGAAGACCATGCCGGTTCTGGACCGAATCTCGCGTATGGTCTTGCGCCTCGCGCGGCTCATCGGCCCGGCCTCGTAGCGGACACCGTCCACCTCGACGCTCCCCGCAGTGGGCTCCTCGAGGAAGTTGATGCACCTGAGGAGCGTACTCTTCCCCGATCCAGAACGGCCGAAGATCACGACGACCTCCCCGTCGGCGACATCCAGATCTACGCCTTTCAAGACCTCGTTCTCCCCGAACACCTTGCGGAGGCCGCGAAGGCTCACTATCGACGGGGCTTCAGTGCCCATGCGGGCCGCCTTCCCTTACGTAACCTTTGGACAGTCTCCGCTCCAGCCGCCCCTGGAAGTAGGAGAAGATGCTGGTGAGTATCCAGTAGATGACCGCAGCCACCACCAGCATCTCCAGGTTCTGGAAATACTGGCGTCCGATCTTCGAGGCGCGGAAAAAGAGCTCCTGGGCACCGACGATGCCCAGGAGCGAGGAGTCTTTGATCATCGCGATGAAGTCGTTCCCCGTCGGCGGGATAATGACCCTTACGGCCTGGGGAAAGACGATGCGGCGCATCGTCTGCGTCCGCGTCATCCCCAGGGCCTGCGCCGCCTCGACCTGGCCGTGTCCCACCGACTGGATGCCGGCCCGGAAGATCTCCGCAATGTACGCGCCGTAATTGATCCCCAAAGCCAGCACCCCAGAGGTAACCGTTCCCAGGATAAAGACGTTCTGCAGTGGGCCAGGCGCGTACTGGGCGAGTTGAGGGAGGCCGAGGTAGATGAAGAAGATCTGCACGATCAAGGGCGTCCCGCGGATAAAGGAGACGTAGAAGCCGCTCAGCCCGTAGAACAAGGGGTTGTTCGAGAGCCGCCCCAGGGCCCCAAGCAACGCGAGCGGGACGGCGAGCAGGATGCCTAGGACGCAGATCAGGATGGTGAGTGGCACGCCGGCGAGGAGGAACGGCAGCCACTCCAGCATGAATGCCGTGTTGAACTGGAAGGCCGCGAAGATTACCGCGAGCACGATGAAGATCAGGATCCACACCAGGGCCAACTTGACGCGGAAGGAGACGCGGGCGGACCGCGCCTCCAGGGCGTCCCTTATGTTGGAGAGCGTCGACATGGTAGCCTCAGACGAAGATCAGGCGCCCTGCTTCTTTGTCAGGTCGTAGCCGTACCACTTCTCGGAGAGCTCGGTGAGCGTGCCATCCTTATGCATCTCTTTTATGATCTTGCTCACCTCGTCGACGAACGGCTGCGGATCGGATGGCGCTTCCTTGTCTATGGCGGCGGCGAGCGGCTCGTAGTAGAGTGGGTCGCCGACGATCTTTATGGGGGTGCCTGATTCCTTGGCCTCCTTGAGGACGAGCAGGGAGGACATCGCCGCGTCCAGCCTGACGCCGTCGCCGAGGGCGAGGTCCTGGACGGCCGAGGAGTCGGTGTCGTAGGTCTTTATCTGCGGGTTGTCGATGACGAAGTCGTAGTTCCCGGGGATGTTGAGCGTGCCGTCGAGGTAGAACTCGTAGGTGCACGCGCTGCACACCCCAATCGTCTTGCCGTCGAGGTCGGTCTCTACGTCGGTTATGTCGGTGTTGCTCTCGTGCACCGCGGCGGCAGCCGGCGTGTAGTAGTAGGGCGGGCTGAAGTGGAGGACCTTCGACCGCTCGGGGGTGATGGTCATCGAGCCCACGCTGAGGTCCCACCGCCCGTTCCAGCTGCCCGCGGTGATTACATCCCACGAGGGGACTATCCACTCGACGTCGACGCCCATTCGCTTGGCGATCTCCTCTGTCACGTCTATGTCGAAGCCCTTGAATTCGCCGCTGCTAGTCTGGAAGGACTGCGGCCGGTAGACCGGGTCGGTCGAGACCCTGAGCGTGCCCCGGTCCTTGACCTCCTGCAGGAGGTCTCCGCCCCCCCCCCGGAGCCGCCTCCCCCACAGGCGGTGACAACCACCAGGGCCGCAAGCGCGACGGCCAGTGACGCAAGCCTTCCCAGGTTCCGCTTCTGGTTCATGCTCATTCTCTCCATTCCCACGATACCCCTTCGTGACATGTGCACTATAGCGGTTCAGCGGCGCGAATACGAGGCCAGGCGCTCCTTGAGCCTCCGCTTTCGCTCCGCGCTCTTGTGGTCCCCGATCACCACCTTCGAGGCGTTGAGGCCAGGGATGCCCATGACCCCGCCGCCGGGATGGGTGCCGGAGCCGCAGAGGTAGAGGCCGTCCACGGGCGTCTTGTATCCTGCAAGCTGCGTGGTGGGGCGGAAAGAGAAGAGCTGATCTAGCGACATCTCCCCCTGGAAGATGTTGCCCCCGATCAGGCCGAAGCGCTGCTCGAGGTCGTAGGGCGTGAGGACCTGGCGTTCGATCACCGAGTCCCTAAAGTTCGGGGCGTACTGGTTGATCGTATCCACGACCCTGTCACCAAGAGCCTCTCTGGCGCCGCCGTCCCAACTACCCTCTCTAGGCTCGTAAGGGGCGTACTGTACAAAGCAGGTCATTATGTGACGGCCCTCGGGGGCGATGGTCGGGTCCTTGGTCGTGGGGATCACCGCGTCTATCATGGGTCCCTCCGAGAAGCTCCCATATTTGGCGTCGTCCCACGCTTTCTCCAGGTACTCGAGGGAGGGGCTGATCATGATCTCGGGGTGCTGCGGTCCTAGCTCTTTGCCAGGCATAGCCGTAAAGTCGGGAAGCTCGGAGAGCGCGAGGTTGACCTTGGCCGAAGGACTCCGGTTCCTGAAGGTCTCGAGCTCCCGGACTACCTCATCAGGGAGGTGCTCCGCGCCGAGAAGCGAGAGTAGCGTGGTCTGGGGGTGGGCTCCTGAGACGACCGTACCGGCCTCTATGCGGGTATCGTCAGCCAGGGTGACGCCGGTAGCCAGGCCTCCTTTGACGTCTATGGCGGCGACCTCGGCGTCGGTGCGTATCTCCGCCCCTGCGGCCCGGGCCGAGGCGGCTATCGCCTCGGAGACGCCCCCCATCCCGCCGCGCACGAAACCCCAGCCGCCGGTCACGCCGTCGATCTCGCCCATCCTGTGGTGCAAGAGCACGTAGGCAGAACCCGGGCTCATGGGGCCGCCCCACATGCCGATAACGCCCCCGGGAGCAAGCGCGCCCTTTATCCGCTCGTCCACGAAGAAGCGGTCGAGAAAGTCCGCGCAACTCATCGTCATCAGGTCAACGAGCCGCGTGATGCTCTTGCGGTTCCCGAAGGCGTAACGCCCGAGATACAACGCCTCGGTCAGGTCCGTCAGGGAGCGGACGCCAGGGTCTGGCGGTGTTCTGTAGAGGAGGGGCCTTACGAGATCGGCGAGCTCGCTGAGTTCGCGGTTGTATTCCAGGTAGGCTTTGCCATCCCTGGCGTTGATCTTCCCGATCTCCTCGGCCGCCCGCGCCGGGTCGTCCCAGAGCAGGAAGCCCGAGCCGTCCGGAAAGGGGGCGAAGTAGGCCGGGTCGAGCGGGTAGACGTGGTAGCCGTACCTGGGGAGATCCAGCTCGCGTACGACCCTCGCCGACATGAGGCTGACCACGTAGGAGGCCGTCGAGACCCTGAATCCCGGCCATACCTCCTCCGTCACCGCCGCTCCCCCGAGCAGGTGGCGCCGCTCCAGCACGACCGTCTTCATGCCGGCACGCGCGAGGTACGCCGCGCAAACGAGCCCGTTGTGCCCCCCGCCGACCACCGCAGCGTCGTAACGCGAACCGCCTGAGGCCATAATGCTACCCTCTCTACTCCATACTGTTTCCTGTACAATTGAGGCATTCTAGCAGTTAGAGCCGTCCGACCGGGCCGCGGTGCCCGCACAGAGGGGAGGTCCACGTGACGCCCATAGCCCGCGAGCTTCTCGCACCGTCGCTAGACACCTTCGGCCGCAGCAGCACCCTCCCCGCCGAGGCGTACACTGCGGGGGCCGTGTTCCGGTGGGAGCAAGAGCACTTCTTCGACCGGGGCTGGGTCTGCGTCGGCCGCGTGGGCGGCCCCGAATACGCTGGGGACCAGCGCGTCGTGGAGTGGCAAGGATGGCTCTTCGCCAACGCCAGCGGCGACGCACCCACGTTCGAGGAACACGTGGGCAACCTGGAAGAACTGCTCCGAAACTACGATTGCGAGGAGCTAGTCGCCGCCGCTCGCCACCACTACCAGATAGCAGCGAACTGGAAGATCCTGGCCGAGAACTACCACGAGTGCTACCACTGCTCCTCTATACATCCCGAGCTCTGCGAGGTCAGCCCCCCGACCAGCGGCGGCGACAACCTGGAGCCTGAGGGGGCCTGGATCGGGGGCCCCATGGACCTCTACGAGGGCGTAGAGACCATGTCGCTAGACGGCAAGAGCCACGCGCCCAACCTGCCCCGCCTCACCGGGGGACAGGACCGCACAGTCTACTACTTCCAGCTCTTCCCGAACCTCCTGATAAGCCTCCATCCCGACTACGTTTTGACCCACCGCCTCAGGCCCCTCGCCCCCGACCGCACCGCCGTTGAGTGCGAGTGGCTGTTCTCCAGAGAGGCGGCGGAGGCTAAAGGGTTCGACCCTTCCTACGCCAGTGACTTCTGGGATATCACGAACCGCCAGGACTGGCACGCCTGCGAGGCCGTCCAGCGGGGCGTCTCTTCGCGCGGCTACCGCCGCGGACCCCTCTCGCCCCGCGAGGACGCCGTCTACCAACTGATCACGATGGTGGCCAACGGCTACCTCGCGGGTGGGGTCGCCCGTCCCGCGAGCCGCGCGCTCAGTGCAAGGAGGTGAACCTCCTTGCAAGCATTTCAGCACGTCGCCTGTTCCAGGCGACTTGTCAGCATTTCAGCTTGTCAGCTTTTTTGCTCGGTGCTGACGCTCTTCCGAAAAGACAACGCCTCCTGAAGCCAGCAGGGCGTCTCCGCTGAGATGCGGGAGCGCCCTGCTGAAATGCTGACAAGCGGAGGCGAAGCCGGAGCGGGCTGAAGTGCTGACCAGCTTCAAACCATCAACATGACGGGATTCTCGAGGACTCGCTTGACCTCGGCCATGTAGAGGGCGCCGTCGCGGCCGTTGGCGATCCGGTGGTCTGCCGAGAGGGTCAGCTTCATCATGCTCGCTGGGACGATCTGGCCGTTCTCGTCGTAGTCTGGGCGTTTCGCGATGCTGGAGACGGCGACGATCGCGGCCTGCGGCGGGTTGATGATCGCGGTGAAGCTCTCGATGCCGAACATGCCCATGTTGGAGACGGTTATGGTGCCTCCCTGGTACTCGTCGGGCTGGAGCTTGCCGTCGCGCGCCCTCGTGGCGAGGTCCTTGGATTCCTGGGAGATGGCAGCGAGGCCCTTGCTGCCGATGTCCCTTATGACCGGGGTTATGAGGCCCTGATCGAGGGCCACCGCCATGGCCATATCCACTTTCTCGTGCAACTCGACCCCGCGGGTGGTGTAGAGGGCGTTGAGGTTCGGGTAGCTCCTCAGGGCGACGGCGCACGCCTTCATAACGAAGTCGTTGACCGAGAGCTTGACGCCCTCTTCTTCGAGCTGCTCGTTGAGCTGCTTGCGCAGGGCCATCGCGGCGTCCATCCTGACCTCGACGGTGGCGTAGAAGTGCGGGACGTGCTGCTTGGACTCGGTCATCCGCTCGCCGATAACCTGCATCATCCGCGTCGGCTCGACGAGCTGAGTCCCCGGCTCCTCGCTCGGTTCTGGCATGCGGGCCGGCTGGAAGCCCTGCATCTCGGCCTGCTGCGCCTGCGGCTGCTCCGGAGCCGCCACCCCATCCTCCTGTGCCCCGTCTTCGGTCCTCTGGGCCGTTCCGCTCTCCATCGCGGCCCGCACATCGCGCTCTACGATGCGTCCAGCGGGACCGGAGCCGTCTATCTTGGCGAGGTCGAGGTCGTTCTCCTCGGCCAGCCTGCGGACTATGGGAGAGGCCCTGAAGTGCCCGTCGGCCCTGCCGTCGGCCTCTTGCCCTCCGGTCTCCTCAGCCTCGTCTTCCTCGGGCGCCTCGGTCTCCGTGGCTGTGGCCTGCGCCCCGCCACCATCTTCCTCGCCGCCCTCTTCGGCCTCTCCTTCCGCTTCGCCGCCCCCCTCGCTGCGCTCGGGGACCTCCTCACCCTCGCCCTGGATAAACGCAATCGCCTCGCCGACGGGCACGTCCTGGCCCTCGCTCGCGATCAGCTGCGCGAGCGTCCCTGCGTCCTCGGCCTCGAGCTCCATCGTGACCTTGTCGGTCTCGATCTCTGCTATCGGGTCCCCCTCGGAGACCTCATCACCCTCGCTCTTGAGCCACTGGAGGAGGGTGCCCTCCTCCATCGCGTCGCCCATCTTGGGCATAATGACTTCAGGCACTTACTTCTCCTCCTCGTACAGAACCCGACGGGCCGCGTTAGTAACCTGCTTCTCGCTCGGGAAGGCCATCAACTCGAGATTGCGCGCGTACGGCCCAGGGACCTCTGCCCCGCTCACCCGCTCAACGGGAGCGTCGAGCGAGTCGAAAGCCCGATCCTGGATGATCGCCGCCACCTCACTCGCCACCCCGAACCACCGCCACTGCTCCTGGACAGCAACGGCCCTGTGGGTCTTCTCTACAGACTCGACGATGGTGTCCTCATCAAAAGGCCTCAAGGATCTCAGGTCTATGACCTCGGCCTCGAAGCCGTCCTCTGCGAGCGTGTCGGCGGCACGCAGGCAAAGGTTGACCTGCCGGCCGTAGGCTATCAGGGTGACGTCAGAGCCCTCGCGGGCGATGCGGGCCTTGCCGAAGGGAACGGCGTTGTCCCCATCTTCGACCTCGCCTTTGGTCCCGTAGAGGGCGCCGGCTTCGAGGAAGATCACGGGGTTGGGATCCCTGATCGCCGTTAGCATCATACCCTTGACGTCGTTCGGGGTCACTGGCGCGACGACCTTGAGACCGGGGAAGTGTCCGTAGAAGCTCTCGAGGGAGTGCGTGTGCTGGGCCGAGAGTTGGACGCCGCCGCCGTTGGGGCCCCGGATCACGAGCGGCACCTCTACCTGTCCGCCCGAGAAATAGCGCACCTTTGCGGCGTTCTGGATGATCTGGTCCGCCGCCAGAAACGAGAAGTTCCAGGTCATCATCTCGACCACGGGGCGCATCCCCATCATCGCCATGCCAACCGCAGCGCCGGTAAAGCCGTTCTCGGATATCGGTACGTCCATGATCCGTTTGGGCCCGTACTCGTCGTAGAGGCCGTCCGTTATGAGGTGGGTGCCACCGTAGACGCCGATGTCCTCGCCCATGAGGACGACGTTCTCGTCCCTGTCTAGCTCGTGGACCATCGCCTCCCTGAGGGCCTCGCGGTAGGTCTTCGTCTCAGCCACGGCTTACGCCTCCCCCATGTACTCGTCTTCGCCGGAGTAGACGTCGGTGTAGAGCTCTTCCTCCGGCGGCTCGTCGCTCTGGTCGGCGAACTCAACGGCCTCCTGTATCCGCTCCTTGGCCTCGCCCTTTATCTCCTCGATCTCGTCCTCGTCGAGCACGTCGTTCTCGATCAGTTTGTGCTCGACCATCCCGATCGGGTCGCGCTCGCGCCACTCCTGGACCTCTTCTTTGGTTCGGTACTTCTCGAAGAAGTCGGCCGCACCGTGCGGCGCCGTCCTGTAGGTGAGCGCCTCGACCGCGTACGGTTTGCCCGTCTCTCTTATCTGCTCCACGGCCCTCTCGGCGACCCCGACAACGGCCTCGACGTCCATGCCGTCTACCTTCTCATGCTCGATGCCGTAAGCGTCGAACTTGGCGGCAAGATCCGTCATCGCCGTTGTGCGCTCGACCGATGTGCCCATCCCGTACTGGTTGTTCTCGACGATAAACAGGCATGGGCACTGGCCGCCCTGACCCCAGAGCCCCGCGAGGTTGGCGGCCTCGTGGAAGGCACCCTGGCTGATCGCGCCGTCCCCGAGATACAGCTGGCATATGTGGTCGGTTTCCTCGTAGCGCATGGCGTAGGCGACGCCAACTCCAAGGGGTATGTGCCCGCCGACGATGCCGTAGCCGCCCATCAAGCCACGTTCGACGTCGAAGAGGTGCATGGAGCCACCCTTGCCCTTTACAAGGCCTGTCCCCTTGCCGTAGAGTTCGGCCATGACCTCGTTGGGGTCGCTGCCCAAGAGTAGTGCGTGTGCGTGGTCGCGGTAGGCCGTGATGACCCTGTCGCCTTCCTCGAAGGCCTGCAAAAAGCCCGTGGCGACGGCCTCTTGTCCGATGTAGACGTGGAGGTAGCCCCCGATCTTACCCTGCCTGAAGCCCCTCTGGCACGCCTCTTCGAAGGCCCGGATCAGGGCCATCTGACGGTACAAGTCTACGAGACGCTCCGAGCTGGTCGCTATGGCACCACCGTCTTCGCGGGTCTCTACGCCCCCGTCTTCCGAGTGCTCGTTATCTGCCGACATCAACGGCCCCTTCCCTCTCAGAGGTACAACCCTAAAGACAGAATACCAAAACCACAGGTTTCGTACGTATTCTCCACACGTTCCTATACCCTGCTTTACGTCTCTCCGAACCACTCCCGAACGGCCCTGAACGCCCGCGCCCTGTGGGAGTCAGCGTTCTTGCCTTCGCCCATCTGGGCGTAGGTCATCGAAGACCACTCTGGAACGAACACGGGATCGTAGCCGAACCCGCCGGCACCCCGCGGTCTGTGCGCCACGGTCCCCGGCACCTCACCCCTGAAGGTGCGTACGGTCCCGTCAGCCTCCGCTAGCGCGACGACGCAAACGGCCCTGGCCGAGCGGTCCCCGTCTTCTGGGAGCATCCTGAGCAAGCCCTCGTTCCCGACGCACTTCATGAGCCACTTGGTCAGCGCCCCGGGGAACCCGTCCCAAACATCGACCATAAGCCCGGAATCCTCGACGAGGACCGGGAGATCCGGTCTACCGAGCGCTTCGCGGGCCGCGCGTACTTTCTCGGCCGCGACCTCGGCTGGGTCTATGGCCTGTATCTCGGGCAGGTCCAGATCCGCCCGCTCCAGCGCGACGCCGAGGATCTCCTGCACCTCGCGGCGCTTGTGCTCGTTGGTGGTCACGAAGATGGCTTTCATGGCGTAAGAGTCTACATAGGAGTGATTCTTTATGATACAGTCGCGTCCATGCCGCTCGTAGACCTCGACCGATTCGATTTCCTCTACGCCAACCGCGTCAAGGGCATGAAATCAGCGGCGACCCGCGACCTGATGGCCACGCTCTCACGGCCTGGTATCATCTCGCTGGCCGGCGGCTTTCCCGACACGAAGGCCTTTGGGGAGGAGGCGTTTCGTGAGATCTCCCGCAACATCGCCTCGGACGCGGCCCAGGCCCTACAGTACGGGCCTACAGCCGGCCTCGAAGCCATAAAGGACGTCATAGTCGAGGTCATGGGCGCGGAAGGCACGCCGGCCAGGCAGGAGGACGTCTTCGTCACGACAGGTGCCCAGCAGGGGCTCGACCTCATCGCCAAGGTCTTCCTCGACGAGGGCGACGCCGTACTTTGTGAAGGGCCGACTTACGCTGGGGCGCTCAACGCGTTCGCCGCGTACAGGCCGCGCATAGCCCACGCTCCTATGGACAGGGCCGGGATTATCCCTGTGGCGGCCCGCGAGATCCTCAAGAAGGCCCGCAAAGGTGGGCTCCACATCAAGTTCCTCTACACCGTCCCCAACTTCCAGAACCCTGCGGGGGTTACGATGGTCGCCGAGCGGCGCACGGAGCTCCTTGAGATGGCGCGTGAGTTCGACCTGGTGATCGTCGAGGACAACCCTTACGGGATGCTCCGCTTCGAGGGCGAGCCGCTCCCGTCGCTGGCGGCGCTGGAGCAGGAGGAAGGAGACGTCGACAGGGTCGTTTACCTCGGGACGTTCTCCAAGATCTTCGCCCCCGGCGTCAGGCTCGGTTGGGTGCACGCCCAGCCTGGGATACTGCACAAGATCAACGTCGGCAAGCAGGGCGCGGACCTCTGTTCCTCGAACCTCTCTCAGATGATGATCTCCTCCTACTTCCAGAACGCTGACTGGAGGGCCTACGTCGGGCGCCTTACCTCCATGTACAAAGAGCGCCGCGACGCGATGCTCGACTCTCTGGCCGAGTTCATGCCCAGAGAGGTCTACTGGACCCACCCCGAGGGCGGGCTCTTCGTCTGGGCCACCCTCCCCTCCTATCTCGACGCGACCGCGATGCTCCCCCGCGCCATAGCCAGGAACGTCGCCTACGTGCCAGGCGAGGGATTCTACGGGGGAACCCCGGGGATGGGGAAAAACAACATGCGGCTCAACTTCTCGTTCGTGGAGCCAGAGAGGATCCGACGCGGCATAGAGCTGCTCTCCGAGGTGATCAGGGAGCGCATGGAGCTGCGAAGCGACCTGGAACGCGGCTCGCACCGAAAGGAAGGCGCAATTCACGGCGGCAGCTCTGTGGGCTTCAACTCCGGCACGGAAGGTTAGGGGGCCCGTGGCACGCGTGGCTGTCCTGCGCGGCGGGCACTCGATGGAGAGGGACGTCTCCTTCCTTACGGGCCGGCGCGTCCAGCACGCCCTCGAGCGCCTCGGCCACGACGTTCACCCGCTCGACATAGAGGACTCGACGACGGGTGCGCTGATGGAGATCTCACCCGACGCCGCCTTCGTTTGCCTGCACGGTCCCGGCGGTGAGGACGGCACCGTGCAGGCGCTCCTAGAGACCCTGAACATCCCGTATACAGGGAGCGGGCCTCTCTCGTCAATCCGCTGCATGGACAAGGACTACGCCAAGCGCGCGCTCCGCGCAGCAGCCATACAGACCCCCCCCTTCCGCACCTTCTTGAGAAGGGCGATGAACGAGATGGGGGCTTCTGCGGCGCTGGACGTCGCCGCCGAGGAGCTGGGTTACCCGCTCGTCGTCAAACCAGCCAGGGAGGGGTCGAGCTTCGGGCTCTCGCGGGTCGAGGGGCCCGAAGGACTGTTCGACGCTGTCTACGAAGCGCTAGGCTACGACGCCAAGATCCTGCTCGAGCGCTGGGTGGAAGGAACGGAGATCTCCATCCCAATCATCGAGCCGGCCGGCGAGGAACCGAAGGCGCTCGGGCTCGTCGAGATCCGTCCCCGCGAAGGCGCCTACAACTTCGAGGCGAAGTACACCCCTGGCGCAACGGACTTCGCCATACCCGCAGAGATACCCGCCGAGGCCGCCTCCCGCGTCGAGGAGACGGCGCTCACGGTCTACAAGGTCCTTGGCTGCTCCGGTTTCGCCAGGGTGGATACCATCTTCGCGGAGGACACCCTCTGGGTCCTCGACGTAAAGACCATCCCTGGCTTCACCGAGACCTCGACCTTCCCCCTCGCGGCCGAGGCCGCAGGCACCTCCTTCGAGACGCTCATCGAGACAATCCTCGACGCTGCACTACGTACGGAGGCAACGGCGAAGCTGTAGGGCTACAGGTTTCAGGTCACAGGCTTCAGGATTTCGCTTGGAACGGTTATTGGCTTAGTGTGGTTTGAGACTCTCCGGGGTATGAGTTCACGTATCCCAGGAAAGGAGTGCTGTGGTCAGGGTCTTGGTTGGACAAAAGAAGGGAGAGCGGTTTCCCGGTTTCTGGGCCGAATTCGAGGGGGAGGAGATCAGCTCCTACACAGACACCAGGGGAGAGAAGCATATCGTCTATACCCTCTACAGGTGCATCGCTTACCAATGGGAGGCCTACCGCGTCCACATCGCAGACGAGAGCAACCCCGCCAACCCCGTCTACGAGTTGCTGCCGGTCTCAGAAGGTCCACACACCCGAAGTCCCGACTATACGGAGCCGTGGAACAGGGATCAGATAGCAGCGAAGTACCCTTTGTTTCTCAAGGACATGGACTACTTCCGCGAGCGTCGTGTGGACCCGAGTCCGCTCGAAAAGTAGCGGTGACGGTTCTCTACGCGGCAAGGTCTATCTTGCCGCGCGAAACTCCAGTTGCCTGAGGCGGAACTCGTGGCCCATGAAGATGAGTGCCTGCTCCACGCTCATGCCTGAATCGCGCAGCCTCTCGTACGCGGTCACAAAGGACTCGGTATTGAGGCTGCCATCGAGGAGGTCTCTGGCCTCTGCGTCGGTGTGGGGAGCAGGCCTCGTCTCCGTGGTCCTCGTCTTCGGGTTGTACCAGTACATCTAACTCCTTCCCTCGAAACGGATGGTAAAGGCTCGACCAGGCGCGGTGGTTAAGGAGATGGAAAATTCTGGTTAACGATAGGTTAATGTAAGTTGAGCCGGGGACTCTCTGGCGAGGTTTAGCATGGGAGGGACGGTGGCACAGATACATCGCGTACATATATGTAGCGGCATATGATCGCCAACAGGGGGAAGGCATGTCTAGCATACAGCAAGACCGGCGGCAGGCTGACACGGAAGAGCGCATTGCCGACTTCGACGCGGTCATTGTCGGCGCCGGGTTCGCGGGATTGTACGCGCTCCACAAGCTGCGCGACGAGATGGGGCTCTCGGCGCGGGTTTTCGAGGCGGGCGACGGCGTGGGCGGTACGTGGTACTGGAACCGCTACCCGGGCGCGCGCAGCGATTCATCTAGTTGGATCTACTGCTACTCGTTCGACGAGGAGCTCCGCGAGGAATGGCAGTGGAGCGAACGCTACCCCGGACAGCAAGAGATGCTGGGCTACCTCGAGCACGTGGCCGACAGGTTCGACCTGAACCGGGACATCCAGTTCGGGACGCGCGTCACCGAGGCCACCTTCGACGAGGAGACGAACCGTTGGGAGGTCCGCACAGACGTCGGCGACGTCGTCTCGGCGCGGTTCCTCGTCGCCGCCCTGGGCGCCCTGTCGGCAGCGAACGTACCTGACATCCCCGGCATGGAGAACTATACTGGCGAGTGGTACCACACAGCCGAGTGGCCCCACGAGGGCGTCGACTTCACAGGCAAGAGGGTCGGGGTCATCGGCACCGGCGCGACCGGCATCCAGGTCGCCACGGAGATCGCCGAGCGGGCCGATCACCTCACTGTGTTCCAGCGTACCGCCAACTACGCCCTCCCGGCCGGCAACCATCCGATGGATGCCGAGCTCGAGCGGTGGTACAAGGAGAACTACGACGAAATATGGGAGTCGGTCCGCCACAACTTCTCGGGCCACGACTACGATCCCATTGGAAAGGTCGCCCTGGAGGCCACGCCTGAGGAGCGCGAGCGCGCGTTCCAGGAGCGGTGGGAACGTGGAGGCTTCGGCCTGTGGTTAGGCAACTACGACGACATCCTCGAGAGCAGGGAAGCCAATGACACCGTCTCCGAGTGGGTACGCCAGAAGATCCAGGAGCGGGTCGACGACCCCGTGACCGCCGAGAAGCTCACCCCCCGCGACCACGCGTTCGGCACCAAGCGGGTGCCCCTCGAGATGGGCTACTACGAGATATTCAACCGCGAGAACGTCGAGCTCGTCGACGCCCGTGACGCGCCGATCGAGGAGATCACCCCGACCGGGGTCCGCACCAAGGACGGCGAATACGAGTTTGACGCCCTCGTGTTCGCCACCGGCTTCGACGCCATGACCGGCCCGTACAATAAGATCGACATCCGGGGCCGGAGTGGGCAACTACTGCGCGACAAGTGGGCGGAGGGACCTCGCACTTACCTCGGCCTCACGAGCGCGGGCTACCCCAACCTGTTCGCCATCACCGGGCCGCAGAGCCCATCGGTGCTCACGAACATGCCGGTCGCCATCGAGCAGCACGTCGAGTGGATCTCGGGGCTCATCAGGCACATGCGCGACAACGGCCTCGACGTCGTCGAGCCCACCCGCGAGGCGGAGGACGAGTGGGTCGAGCACTCGCAGGAGGTGGCGTACGCCACGCTGTTCCCCCAGTCCGCCACCTGGTACATGGGGGCAAACATCCCTGGCAAGCCGCAGGTGTTCCTCCCTTACCTCGGCGGGCTCGGGGCCTACCGCCAAAAGTGCGACGAGGTCGCGGCGAACGGCTACGAGGGGTTCGCTTTCGCCAACCGGGAAGGGACCAACACGTGATCCAAAACCCGTACTATGACCTTACCGTAAGTTCCACGGCGAGTTCGACCCTTCACTACACGAACCAAGGCGAGGTCCACCGGGTGCCAGGTCAATCCAAGGTCATTGCAGATCAAGCGCATGAGTTCGGTGTCGAAGCCGGTTTTCGTACCATCGGTATCAACCTCGAACGGCGGATCGGGGGAAGCTGAGGCGACTCGGAGTATCCTAGGCTCGAGCGTGAGTTCTGTCATGTTCGTCCTCCGGTAGCCTAACTCCCAATAATGCCCGACGTCCCTGCGTGGATGGGGCTCCACTATCGAGCCGCTAAACGATCTCTCACCAAGAAGATGCAGGTGGACGGGCCATCATCCCTTGTTCGATGGCAACTTAGCATCTGTGGAACACCAGCGAGAAGATCTAGCTCGATTTGACATGCGCCACTCTCACGGTCATGGCTATACTTCTCTTGACAGAGACAGCAACTTCGGGAGGCGGTATATGGCGGACGGTAACTTGGTACGTTTAGGCGGCCTCTCCGGATTGCTGGCGGTGGTTGCGATGATACCGGCCTACCTGGTTGGCTATCCTGACGCCACGGGGTCTCCGTTGGAGGCACAAGCCTACTTCACGGGCGGGTTGGGTGCGTTCGTGTTCTCCAACGGGGTTCTCCCCCTCTTCCACGTCTTCTTCTTCCTCCTATTCCTCGGGGTGTTGTACGGGATGCTCAGTAGTGGTGGGGGCGAGGACAGGGGAGTAGGAGCAATACTACCCGCGGCGGCGCTGGCGGGGGTATCGTATTCGTGACGCTTTTGGCGGCGGGGTTCACGGTGGAGATCATGTATCCGGCTGTCCTGCAGCGCTTCGGAGACATCCAACCGGACGCCGCTTTCGTGCTCGTGTCGCTGACGCTCGCCTCATGGCTGTACCACTACTGCCAGATAGGAACGTCGGTCATGGCGCTCAGCACCTCCCTGGTGGCCCTCGGAACGGGTGTTTTGCCGAGGGGGCTGGCTCTCGCAGGGTTCGTGGTTGCTGTCCTAACGTTCTTGCATTTTCTCCTCCCCCTTCTGGCTGCTCTGGTGGGGCTGGCCTGGGTGGCGGCGGTCTCGGTAGCGATGCTTATGGCCGGAGGAGTCCAGCGCTCCCGGACGAGGCGCACGCGGTAGAGAAGTTTGCAGAAGGAGCAACTGTGGTCTTGTTTCTCGTCACAGCGCCTCTCGCCAGGCCATTATGGCAAGGACGAGCACGGGGAGGAGCACGAACGCCACCACCGCAGCCACCACGAGGTCTTCGTCGCGCCACGTGGTTACCAAGAGGGCCGCTACCACGGCGGCGCACAGCGAGACGGCCAGGGCGAACAGGAAGGCCACGCTCACAAAATCCTCCTGAAGAATACGGCCGCCACCACGCTGAAGAGGAAGAACGCGAGCGCCGCCGATCTGGATAGCGCCCGATGCTCGTCGAGCGCGGCCACGATGTAATAGTAGGCGCAACCCAGCGCCGTAACGATCGCGACTGCCAGGAGGATGAAATCCTGTGTTCTGACGCCCACCTCTCCTCCTTTTCAGCATCTCAGCACGCTGTGCCCTTCGGGCTTCGCTTGTCAGCACGCTGCTTCGCGGCTTGTCAGCATTTCAGCCGCTCAGGCTTCGCCTTCGCTTGTCAGCACTTCAGCTTGTCAGGTGGTGAGCATTTCGGCAAGTCAACATTTCTAGATCCAGCGGATCAAACGGCTGCCTTCACGTCCTCGCGCATGAACTCGTCCAGCACAGAGAGCGCCATCCTGGCCTGACGTTGCCTACGCTCGGGTTTGCTCAGGCGCCTTCCGTTCTCTCTTTTCGGTACGGCTGGGACGAGGCCCCAGTTGGAGTTTATTGGCTGTAGTGTGCCTTCTTTGGTCGTAATGTATTGGGCCAGCGCACCCATCATGGTACCGCGAGGCATGATTACCGGCTCCTCCCCCTTTGCGAGCCTGGCCGCGTTTGTGCCCGCAATGTGGCCCATCGCCGTGCTCTCGACGTAGCCTTCCACACCGGTTAGCTGGCCCGCGAAGAACAGGGGGTAGCCGCCACGATCTTCTCTTATCCGCATGCTGGCGTCCAGCATGTGGTTGGACGGAAGATAGGTGTTGCGGTGCATGACCCCCATGCGGGCGAAATCGGCGCTTGCGAGGCCCGGGATAGCGCGGAAGACGCGCCTCTGCTCGCCCCACTTCAGGCGGGTCTGGAAGCCGACGATGTTGTAGAGGTGGCCCTCAGCGTCGTCTTGCCTGAGTTGTACGACGGCGTATGGAATCCCACCGGCGCGCGGGTCGGGGAGGCCGACGGGCTTCATGGGCCCGAAGCGGAGGGTGTCCTTTCCGCGGCGGGCGATGGTCTCGACGGGTAGGCAGCCCTCGAAGTAAAGGTCCTCCTCGAAGTCCTTGATGGGGCTTAGCTCGGCGGCCGCCAGGTCCTCGACGAAGGCGTAGTACTCGTCCTCTGTCATCGGGCAGTTCAGGTAGGCCGCCTCACCCTTGCCGTAGCGGGAGGCGCGGTAGATGACGGAGTCGTCCAGGGAGTCGCGGTGGATGATAGGAGAGGCCGCGTCGTAGAAGTACAGTGTCTCACCGGAGAGGACCTCTATCTTCTCCGCCAACGCGTCCGAGGTCAGGGGTCCTGTGGCAACCACGGTCGGACCGTCCGGGATGTCTGTGGCCTCCCTACGTACGACCTCGATGTTGGGGTGGGCATGGACCGTCTCGGTGACGGCGCGTGGGAAGTCTTCGCGGGCGACGCCGAGGGCGCCGCCCGCGGGGACGGGGTTGGCTTCGGCGCAGCGTAGGATCACCGACCCAAGACGCCGCAACTCTTCCTTGAGCAGTCCCGACGCGGTGGTCAGCGAGAGATTGCCCAAGGAGTTCGAGCACACGAGCTCGGCGAAGTGCTGTGTGCGATGGGCAGGGGTCTCTTTGAGAGGCCGCATCTCCCACAACTCGACCGAGCAGCCGAGTTCTGCGGCCTGCCAGGCCGCCTCGCTCCCGGCGAGTCCGGCACCGATGATGGTTACGTTCGGTATCAAAGAAGATCCTCCGCTCGTGGCTTTGCAGAGAAGTTATTCTACGCCAAGTCAAACCCGCCCTCCGGAAGGGATCATTCCGAGTCGGGCAGCATCTATAATGGGGTCTTACAGAACGCCTTCGGGAGGAGAGATACATGGGCAGAAGAGACTACGACGATGGACCGCGAGACCGGCTCGCGACGTGGGGCGACGGCGCTTTTACCGCCGCCGTCTTCATCAAGTACGCCGATATCGTCATAGTCGTGCTCGTAATCGCCTACGTGGTGCTCAGAATCGTCGGTGCCAGCTTGTTTTGGTTGACGAGCTTGGATTTATTTACTACACGATTCCGGTTTGTTGGAGGGCTGCAAGTGCTATCCCCGCCCCGGCTAGCGTGATGATCGAGGCGCTCACGACCGGCAACAAACGTGGCACCCTCGCCTCGAAAGAGAACCGCTCGAACAGTTTTCTGGCGTAGATCATGACCAGCCCGATCCCCGTCAGGACTATAGCCAACCCCGCGCTGAACGCGACGACGAGCACCATCCCAAATCCCAGCCTGTCGAGCGAGATCGCACCGAGAAGCAACACGAGCGCCGCCGGGCAAGGCACGAGCCCACCGCTGACGCCAAGCACCATCAAACCCCGCCACGTTATCTTCGGGTCATCCGCCAGCGGATGACCGCCGTGGGAGTGGGACGTGGGAGTATTCGTCACCATGGGAATGCGTGTGCTCCGCGTGCGTGTGTCCGGTTTTCCCGTAGTGGGACTTTGTTTCCAGACGGCGGTAGAGTAGCGCCAGTCCGATCAGGACGACGAGAAGTCCGGAGGCTACGCTCAACCAGGGATAGAGGACTTCGGGCAGGATGTAGCGTGACAGGTAGAGGGTCACGGCTCCGAGGACGAAGACTCCTGCTGTGTGGGTCAGCGTCACCGTAAGCCCGAGTATACCCGCGTGCCTGGCGGTTCCACGGGCCCCGATCAGGTACGCCGCCACGACAGCTTTGCCGTGGCCCGGGGTCAGGGCGTGCGCCGCGCCCCAGAAGAACGCGGCCAACATCGACAGCGCAACTACCGCAGCAGATAGACGACCCAGCCGGGACCAGCCCTGAGACCCTTTGGGTCACGCCATCGAAGCTCGTTCCGACCTGCTCCGCCGTCCGGCCCGTCGTGCCGTTCTCGACCGGCCCATCGCCAAGAGCGAGCGTGAAGGTCGCCTCGCGGACATCCGGCGGGCTGGAGAGCATGTCCTGGGGATAGGAGCGAAGTTCGTTCGACACGTCTCTAGCCGGCGTCGTGGAGTCCCTCACAGAGACCCCGGGTCCACTCCTGACCACGATCTCACGCCATCCGACACGATTCTCGTAGGTGTGGTCGGCGTAGTAGGCTTCACCTCTCCAGTTTCTCGGAAGCTCGGCCATGAGATGAGCTTCGACGCGCAGGGTCGGGAGCCCTCCCTGACCAGGTCGGTACTCCGCCGAGCGATCCTGCACCTCCAGCGGCAAGCCCTCGCCTCCTACGCGCAGCCGCAGGCCTTCCACAAGGGAAGGCAGCTCGGCGTCGAGATATGCGTCTGACTCTTTGTTCGAGAGTTTTCCGTCGCCGTCGGCGTCCAGACGCGCTTTCTGCTGGAGGGTTGGGATCTCGGCGAGGTCCAGAACGTAGGTGATGCGGGCGGTCTTCTCAGCGAACTCGAGGCTGCTGTAGTGGTTGATCGTAAAGTTACCCAGAGGGTGCGCCTGCGCTTCTCGCGGCAACAGCAACGCAAACACGGCCAAAGCGAGACACGCCAACAGCCAGCCCCAGCGGAGCATCAGTCTTCCCCTCCCGCCTTCAGGGACTTCAACGCGGCGGCGGCTTCATCGGCGTAGAGCAGGGAAAAGTGCGGGTTCAGGTCTATGGCTTGTTCCAGGTACGTGCGAGCCTGCTCTCTCTGGCCGAGCGACTTCGAGATCATGCCCACGTGGAAGAGCTTCAATGGGTCGCGCGTTCCCAGCTTCAGCGCTTCCGAAGCGTACTTCTGTGCCTCTTTGTAGTTCCCGGTCTTGTAAAGCGTCCAGGCCAGGGCGTCGGCGGCGTGGATGCTTGGCCGCGCGTCGTAGGCAGCGCGCGCCTTTTCGAGCGACGTCCGGAGGTTAGTGTCATGGTCGGCGTAGAAGAGCGCTGTCTCCAGGTCGGTATCGACCCCGTTAGCCCGTAGTAGTTTGTCCATGCTCCTGACCAGCGCATACTGCTCTTCAGCCTTCTTGCTGTCGCCCATCGCGGAGTAAACGTCGCCGAGGGCGATGGCGTACTCGGAGAGAGGCATGCGGTTGAAGGCCTGCTGGTAGAGCGTTGCTGCCTGCTCGAGATCCCCCCGTGCCGCTGCGATCTTCGCCTGACCGGCGAGCGCGGGCGCGTAAGCGTTGACGGTCTCGGTCGAGAGCCCGTAGGCCTTCTCCGCCTCCTTCAGGCTGCCTGAGTCGAACCAGAGGTTGCCGAGTTGCACGCGTGCCCAGGCCACGTTTTCGGGTGTCCCGCTCCCTGCTTGCAGCGCGAACTCCATCGCCTCGATGGCGCCCTCCGGATCTCCGTAGAGCTCGCGGGCGTAGGCCACGCGGGAAAAAGAATCGAAGTCGGGCCTGCTGTCGACCATCTCCTGGTAGGAGTCGACCGCCTCGTCGTACATCCCGAGCTCGATCTGGGCGTCGCCGACGATGGCGTGGTAGCGGGCACTCTCAGGGTCGAGTACAAGGGCTCGCGTTCCGTGCCTGAGGGCAGCCGCGAAGTCGTGGCGCGCGAGGTCGAGGGTCCCCCGCGCGGCGAACAGCTCAGGAGACTTGGCGTTCAGCTTCTGGGCCTCATCGAGCAGGGCTTCCGTCTTGGTGTAAAGGGTTGGGTCGCCCGTCTCCCTTACTTTCTGGAGATAGGCATTGGCCAGGTTGATGTGCGCATCGAAGTCTTTCGGGTTCTCCCGAATCTCTTTCTGGAGAGAACCGACAAGGCTATCCGTCGAAGTGCCAGCGGTCTGGCGAAAATCGAAGGGCAGCTCGACGCGCTGATCCGCGGGACTTTCGCCACGCATCAAAGCCAGTATCGCCAGAACGGCGAGGGCGGCGAGCACAGGGATCAAGGCCCATCGAAGCCGGCTTCTCCGGATTATCGTCATCTACCTTCCTCCTGTGAAATCTTTATGGTGGGGAGGCCAGTCCTCCCCACCACAAACCCTTGCTCGTTACTCCGTTTCCGTATAGTCCTGCGGGTCAGCCAGGTACGGGAAGCTGTTCCGGAACGGCACGTCGTTGGCATCGACACCGTCGCCGAGCGTGTTGTTCGGCGCCTTGTTGAAGTCGGGTGTGAGCGGTGTGGCTCCGGCGAGAGCCTGAAGCTCGATGTCGACTACGTCGTCGGTCAGCCTGCGTCCGTTGGGGAAGCCTGCGTTGTCCCCGCGCAGAACTCCCAGCCGTTTCGGGTTATCTGAGGGCTTTATAGCCGTGTTCAGCCTGAGCTGGGATGAAGGCTTTACGCCAGCCGGCTTGTTCAGATCCGGTATACCGGTCAGGAAGATCGTTGCGAGGTCGTTGCGAGGTGGACTGGGCACGTCAACGCCGAGGATGCTCTCTATGAGACGGGCTGGCTCCGGATCGAGCACGTACTTCGCAAACTGGCTGTCGAAGCGCGGCTGGGAGCCATTCCAGCGGTCCTTGTCCTTCAGCGGAATGACCAACTCGTTCACCAGCGGCATATCCAGGCGTGAGAGCTGCACCCAGGGTCCTGAGGAGGAGCTCGGGTCGTTATTCTGCGAACCCGGCTGTCCTATCGGACGGAGGACGCTCGTGCTCTGGCGGTAGGAGGTCGTCCTGACGCCAATGATGTTGCTATTGCCCTTCGTCAGCTTATCGATGGGCACCTGGATGGCGACGGTATGAACGTTCAGATCCGCGAGGTAGTCCTCACCCTCGATGCCTTGAAGGAGGTCGAAGATGCCTCCGAGGTCGGCGAAGAACGGGTCGTCACGCGGCCCGGCGAAGACTTTGACGCCGTCCCCGATACCGTAGATGGCCTGATTGGCCACTTTGCGGTAGCCCTCAGTGTAGGACTTGGGTCCCACGTTGGCCGGCGCGACCTGCAAGTTCCTTGCGACAACCTTGCCTTTGCGGAGCGAATCCTCGTGATCCATACCCTCGAGCATCGACACAGAATAGAACTGCTCCTGGTTGAGGTCAGGGTCTTTCAGCGAGGTGATCGGGCCCGCATTGTAAAGGAAGGTGTTGCCGTTGTTGATGCGATCGTCGAAGCGGAACTGGAAGCTGATGTCGTCCCTGGCGTCGCCGTCGTTGTCTACGTTGAGCTCGTAGAGTACGTCCTCGCCGAACTTGTAGAAATTGGGTCCCGCCGCCGCCACCTCCAGCGGCACGTAGTTTGCGACCAGCGTCACGGTGTCCGGCCTGTCGGGGCTGCGAAACGCGTAGACGTCGGTGGCATCGGCCTGCGGATCACCGCCGATGAACGGCGCTTCTCTGTGCGATGAAGCGTCCGCCGGCTTCGATGTACCAACGACACCGAGCGCCACAGCCGAGATCGCCAGCGCAACCAGGATAAGTACCAGGTGCCACTTGCCCGCTATTAGCGTCAGTGATTGCACGCTTCCTCCTCTCTATATGCTAAGGTAACCGCGGTCCTATAGCGCGGATACGGTTTGCGAAATCAGGAAGAACCTGTGCTCCAGGCGGTCCGCGCCCACGCGGGTGGGGGCACTCTCTCTGCGCCCACCCTTTGTTGTTCGGGTATGCTTCCATCTGTCATCTCCCTACAGCGGATACGCCACGACCCCGAGGGCGCCGAACATGTACCAGGTCCCGAAGGCGAGACTCGCGGCACCAAGCGCCGGGGTCAGACGTTCGAAGTTCCTGCCGATGGGACCGCCGGCTATGGCGAGCCCGAATGCGGTCGAAAGGAGCGCCATCGAGACGGCCGTCCCGCCGGCGAAGATCAAGAGTGCCCCTGTCGCCTGCCCCGAGTCGGGGATGGTCGAGAGTAACAACAGCGTGAGCCCGCCCGACCCGCCAATGCCATGCACCAGCCCGATACCATACGACGAGAGCGGTGTGCGAAAGGGGACGCGATGGGCGTGCTCGTGCGAGGAATCGGATTCGTGAGAGTGGACGTGGCGGTGAACAGATTCGCCGCCGTGGCTGTGAGTGTGGGCGTGGAAGTGCCCGCGCCGCCAGCGAATGAGCAACCGGGCGGCGAGGAGGATAATAATCACACCCGATCAAAGTCTCCGCAACCCGCTGCACCGGCTCCGGCAGGTAACGTCCCAATAGTACGAGCGGAAGGCCGATGAGAACGAGGGAAGTACCGTGCCCAAGTCCCCAGGAGAAACCCATAAAGCCGGCCTTTCGCGCAGCACCACCATCCTTTTCGGAAGCGATGAGTGTTGTAACGGCGGCCAGGTGGTCCGGGTCGGAAGCGTGCCGCAAGCCTAGCGCCAGGCTGACCAGCAGTATGACCCAGAGGGCCGCAGGCCCGTGCAAGAAGCCCTCGAGCCAACCGTCTATCGTCGCCATACCCACTCCCTTCTCCATGACCGGCTCCCCCACAGCCAGCTTCCGTTGTCCGGCGATGCGTATACGCTTGCGCCGCAAAAGCGGATCACAAACGTTACAAAACCAGGATGTCAGCACGCGCTCCTTCGGGCGCTTGTCAGCATTTCGGCTTTAGCCAACGCAAGCGCCGACTTGCTGCTTAGGGCTGAGGACTATCGCTGGAGGTGCGATTGGCAGAATTGGCTTTCTGCCAATCGCTTTAGTGGCCCGTTCCTGGGTGGAAGGTGGTTGTATGTAAGGTCATGGCTTCGAGGAGGATTGGACGCCACCCAAGGATGGTTCTGCAGAGGTATAGATCTACTGCGAGTCGCGCACTCGACTGCGAGCGATCAGCGTTCAGCGAAAATGAGAAACCAACATGCTGAAGTACGCTCGACCTGGATCTGTCACGTTTCGACATCCTCCGGCTCAGGGATGACTCCGAGTTGGCGCAGCATGCCGAGCTGGTCGAGGCTGTCCCAGCTCTCTACGACCTTACCCTCTTCCGAGAAACGGAAGATGCCGATTCCGGTGATCGTTATCCGCTTGCCTGTGGCGGGGATACCCCTGAACTCGCCTGTATGGGTGACGCGGAGCGTCCAACGGGTCACCACCCTGTCCCCCTCCCCGATCATGTCCTCCACGATATCTTCGATATCCGAGAAAGCGGAGCGGTACTCCGTGACGAACTTCTTGACTTCTTCCGGGCCGCGCTCCAGGGCGGTGCCGTCGGACTGGTGGGAGAGATACTTTTCGGCGAAGACTTCGTCCGCGATGTCAAGCTGCTCGTCCTTCCAAACCTCTTCGATGTAGCGCCTGAAGGTATCCTTGTTCCTCTCGACCGACACTCTCTTACTCCTTCCTTCTAATCTCGATGGGTGGTCTACTTTCACGAGTTCCGCGATGAAGGCCGCGAGATCTGACGCAACACGGCCTGGGTCCTCCCAGTAGAAGGCGTGTCCGGCGCCGGGATAGATCAGGAGCCGGGAGCCCGTGATCGCCGCCGCGAGGGTCTCTTGATCGCTGTGCGGAAGGATCGCATCCCGATCTCCCCATACGATGAGGGTGGGGGCTTTGATCTTGTGGAGTTCCTCCAGGGAATCGTCCTCCAACAGTCCCTCGAACGTCTCTCTCCACACCCTTGCCGGGGCCTTCAGGTTCTCTTGCACGATGGTCTCGAGGAACGCCTGTGGCACCGGCCTGGTCAACGTGCCCTCCGCAAACTCGCGCACGAGGTCAGGGGAGATCGGGTCCTTCAACTTCGAGATCGTCGAGTCCCAGATCTCGAGCACGCCCGGTTTATCTCGCAGGATGGCCGGCGAGCCAAGAAAGACGAGTCCCAGGGTGCGCTCTGGATGGTCTATCGCGAAGCGCCGGGCGATGAAGCCGCCACTGGAACCACCCACGATTACGGCAGCATCGAGATGGACCGCGTCCATGAACGCCGCCAGGTCCGCCGCAAAATCGCGGGAATGGTAGCCCCTCGCGGGACGGCTCGCGTCACCATGGCCCCTCTGAGTCAAGGCGAAAGCGTGAATGGACTGGGGCAGTTTAGACAGCACGGGCTCGAAGGATCGCCAGGAGTCCGCGATGGCGTGCAGGAGCACTACGGGAACGCCCGAAGGGTCTCCCTGCTCGACGTAGGGCAGCGTCACCCGGCCGGGAAGCTCCACGGACTGGATAATGGGCGTCGTGGTTCTTTTCACCGTTTTCCTCTGTGCGACGCTGGTCACAACTCTTTGCTTCCGCCGCTCTTATACCTGTTCTTCGCGAGCCTTTCTATTCGTCCCACGCCTCGATGTTGACCTGACGGAAGATCTTGCCACCACGTACATCGAGCGTCATCGCGGTCAGAACCCTGACCCCATCCGGGATACTCGCACATCTCATTGAACGCAACGCGATTGTCGCCAAGGACCTCGTCCTCGACGTGGTGGGTCATCGCCCGGCCGCACACATCGCGCAGCATCTCCGCGATCTCCTCCTTGCCATGAAGCTCCATCGGAGAGCTAGGCGTGGAGTTCTTGTTGACGACACGCAACTCAGCGTCGTCGGCGTAGAGGCTGATGAGCGCGTCGAAGTCCCTGTGCTCGATGCCGCGGCGCAGGGTTTCGAAGTCGAGGCCAGGGGCCATCTGTTCGGTCATGTGATAACTTCCTCCTTTACGTCTCGTCGGTCAGACTATTCAGGTGGTCTCGAGCCGGTCCCGTGTCTATGAAATCACCTCCTTGCTTGAGCCTTGTGTTGCGAACAACGCTTTATAGCAGACTGCGCAGCCGGTTACATCCCCCAAATGAGCTACTCTTGCTGTGACTACGCCGGGTCGGCCCTGTCCTGGTGCGCTCGCTGTCCTCCGGCGTTCCTCGTCGACGAGTACGCGCCGGAGGAGCTTACCCACGGCACTCTTGGGTAGCTCTTCGCGGAACTCGACTGCTTTCGGGGTCCTGTAGGCTGCGAGGCGTTCCTTGCAGAAGTCGAGCACCTCATCCTCCGTCGTCGGGGCGCCAGACTGCGTCACGACGAAGGCCTTGACGGTCTCGCCGCGGTACTCGTCGGGCACGCCGATTGCGACGGCCTCGGCCACGTCGGGATGTTCGAAGAGGACCTCTTCGATCTCACGTGGGTAGACGTTATAGCCTGAGGCCACGATCATGTCCTTCATCCTGTCAACGATGTAGAAGTAGCCACTCTCGTCCATCCTCGCGACGTCGCCCGTGTGGAGCCAGCCGCCCTTTAGCGCCTCTGCTGTCTCATCGGGCATGTTGAGGTAGCCCTTCATGATTTGCGGACCATTGATGATCAGCTCTCCCGACTCGCCGATGGGCATCTCGATCTCCCCTGTCTCAACGTCAACTATCCTCGCCTCCGTAGAAGGGATGGGGATACCGATGCTGCCCTCGCGTCCCCGACCCAAAAAGGGCGGGTTATTGTGCGTCACTGGGGAAGCCTCGGAGAGGCCGTAGCCCTCGAACAGGGGTTTGCCGACCTTCTCCTCGAAGGACCGCTTCAGGTTTACAGGGAGGGATGCGCCACCTGAGTTGAAGATCCTTACATCGTGCAGGTGATGCTTGCGCAGATCCGCGCCGCTCGCCAGGAGCGCCATGTACATCGTAGGAACACCGGAGAACATGGTCGGCCTGTCGTTCTCAAAGACCGCCAGCGCCTCCTCGACCTCGAAGCGGGGGAGCAACACCTGCTCGAGGCCGAGCCTGATGCCGAAGAGCATCACGCAGGTCAGGCCGTAGATGTGGAAGAAAGGCAATGCGCCGACGCACTTGCGGCCTGTGAACTGGGCCGGATCTCGGACGAACACGTCGATAGTCTGCTGGACGTTCGCGACCAGGTTACGGTGGGTGAGCATCGCACCCTTAGACACCCCTGTCGTCCCGCCCGTGTACTGCAACGCCGCCACGTCCTCGGCAGGATCTATGTATACCTCAGGGGCGGGGTCGGCGTTGTCGAGAGGAAATCGCCGAACGAGCTGTGCCCGGGGTCGAGTCCCTGCGGCTCGCCCTCGAAGTCCACGACGATGACGGTCTTCAGGTTTGTATCCGGCAGCACGGACTTCACCCGCTCGTACACGCCGGCGTAGACGACAATGGTTTCAGCGTCCGAGTCGTTCAGGATGTGCATAATCTCGCGCTCGACGTACATGGGGTTTATCTGGGTTACGACTGCCCCGAGCCTGACGATCGCGAAGAAGGAGATCACATACTGCGGGCAGTTCGGAAGCATGAGCGCGACCCGATCTCCCTTCTCGATCCCGCTGGCCGCCAGCGAGGCAGCCATCTTCTCGACGAGGGCCTGCAGCCGCTCGAACTCGAAGGTAGTGTCGTAGAAGCTCAGCGCGGTCTTTCCGCGGTGCTCCTCGGCCGCGTGCGTGAACAGTTCGTACACAGAGCCCTCGAAGATCTGCGTCTCCGGCTCCACATTTCCGGTCTCGTAGACCTCGAGCCACGGTTTCTCCGTGCGGAACATATCTCCTCCTCAACACCGCCGCGCGGCGTTCCCTTTCTTATTAGGTATCTGACCCGAGATAATACCGCCTGGAGGCTACAGGCTTCAGGCATGGGGTTTCAGGTGTCTGTAGCGGCATGTGATCCTGGGTTCTGACCGTGTCAGCTTGGGGCGAATCGTTGCGAACCGATAGCCGCATAATGTACATCCCACCGCCGACCGCGCACACAAACCTCGTTACCTGTAGCCTGTGCCTGAAACCTCTAGACTATCGGGTCGCCCTGTTTCTCGAAGATGCGGAAGGTGCCCGTGCCCAGGGCCACGAGGTTACCATCGCCATCGCGGACTTTGGCCTCGACGGTGGCGATGCGGCGTGTCCGGTGCACGACCTCGGCGGAGCAGGTGATCCTACCCTCCCTCACGGCGCCGAGGAAGTGGACGTCGAGGCCGATCGTCGCCGTCCTAAGGCCGACGAGCGCGGCTACCGAGAGCCCCATCGCGTTGTCTATGAGCGAGGCGTAGACCCCGCCGTGCAGCGTGCCGTTGCCGTTACGGTGGATGTTCTCCACGTCTATGTGGCAGACGGCCTTACCCGCCTCGACTTCCTCGACCTTGCTCTTGATGTACCGCGAGAAAGTAACCGCCTCGTCGAAGTACCGCGCGAGTCGGGTCAACTGTTCTTTATCCAGGTTCCCTAACGTTTCTTCCATCACAACTCCTCCCGGCCACGCCCTCGTCGACGTGCCCCTAATCTCTCGGCCCGCCGGCGACGTAGAGCACCTGCCCGCTCACGAACGCGGCCTCCTCGGAGGCGAAGTACAGGATGGCAGCGGCCACGTCTTCGGGCCATCCCGCGCGGCCAATTGGGATGCTCTGTACCTGCTGGGCGACGAAGTCGTCGAAGTCCACGCCGAGCCTGGCCGCGGTCTCACGGGTCATCTCCGTCTCTATAAAGCCTGGGGCGACGGCGTTTACGTTGACGCCGTAGCGGCCCAGTTCGATGGCGAGGGTCTTGGTGAAGCCCTGGAGGCCAGCCTTCGCCGTGGAGTAGTTGGCCTGGCCGCGTGTTGCCGAGCGCGCTCGTCGATGAGACGTTGACGATCCTGCCGTAGTTCCTCTCGACCATGTGCTTCTGGGCTGCCCTGGTGCACAGGAACGCACCGCCAAGGTGGACGTTCAAGACGGTACGCCAGTCCTCATCCGTCATCTTGTGGAGGAGGTTATCCCGCGTTACGCCGGCGTTGTTGACGAGGATGTCCAGGCGCCCGTAGCGGTCCAGGATCTCCCCGACAGCGTTCTCGACCTCGGTGCGGCTCGTGACGTCCAACTTCGCCGCGAAGGCGTCCATACCCTCGTTCACGAGCTGACGCGCCGTCGAGAGCGCACCCTCCAGGTTCACGTCCGTGAGGCACACCCGCGCCCCCTCGCTGCGCAAAGCGCCGCGCTGTGGCCTCGCCTATACCGCGCGACGCCCCCGTCACCATCGCAACCCTGCCGTCAAGGCGGCCCAAGTTCGCTCCTTTCAGTCGCGCAGCATTTCAGCACGCTCCGCCCTTCGGGCTTCGCTCGTCAGCACTTCAGCATTTCAGCTTTTTGGTGTCGGTTCGCCGCCCGTGCTCGACCACGAACAGTTCTCTTCATAGACCTTTCTTCAGACAAATCATCTCCTCGCCGTCCGTTGCTAGCTGTAGCTGCGCTGAAATGCTGCCGGCTTCGCCAGGCACTAGACTTCGCCTGTGCGGGAGAGGTTTTCGGCGTGCACTATTAGGGTCCGCACGCGGTCGCCGAAAGTGGCGAAGCGCTCGTCTGTGGTCTGGCCGTTCCTGTAGCGGGCGTCAGTTTGTTGCAGTATTCCGGCTAGCTTGAAGTAGCCAAACA
>CAWEHD010000007.1:0-16465 GCA_963808845.1 uncultured Rubrobacteraceae bacterium | reverse complement strand
GCGGCTCCTCACAGCGCCCCCTCCGAACGCAGCAATCTCCTGTAGGCGAGGGTGAGGCCCAGGCTGATGAGCAGCATGATCACGGCGAGCACGGCCCCGCCGGCCAGACTGTACTCCCTGAAGATGACGTTGTACGTATGAAGGGCGAGTACCTCCGTCGCCTGCCCTGGCCGACCACCCGTTAGCGGCAGTATCATGTCGAAGGTGTTCAGGGTAGAGATCGTGATCAGGATGATGTTGATCAGATTAGTATCGGCCTGAGCTGCGGTATGGTGATGTGCCAGAAGGACTGCAGCGTCGATGCGCCGTCCACCTCGGCCGCTTCGTAGATCTCGTCGGGGATCGACTGCAGGCCTGCGTACTGCAAGATCATGCTAAAGGCGGTCCCCCGCCAGACGTTGGCGATTATGATCGACATAGGGGCGAGGTTGGGGTCGGAAAGCCACGCCATGCCGCCCAGCCCGACGGGGGCGAGCACCAGATTGGCCAGCCCGTAGCTCGCCTCATTGAAGATGATGGCCCACACGATCCCGATGACCACGCCAGGCATGACCCAGGCGGAGAGGATGATCGAGCGCATGAACACCATGCCAGGCAGGCGCCGCCTCCTGGCCCTGTTGACGGCTACCGCGATCAGCAGACCGAGTGCCAAGTCCTGCAAGACGACGCTCGCCAGGGACGAAGATGGCCGTTATCCGTATCACCTTGTACAGGACCGGATCGCTCAGGGCGCTCACGAACGTGTCCAGGGTGTACTCGTAATTTGGCTCCAGCAATGAGGCGTCAGTGATGCTGAACCGCAGGACCTCGAACGCCGGGTACAGGTAGAACAGCGTGACGACCGCGAGCAGCGGGGCCATCCAGAGCGTGGGCCAGTTCGCGAAATGAGCTCCCGAGGAGCGAAAGCCTTCTTCGTCATAACTTCCTACGCCTCGCTACTTCTTCTGCTCCTCGTAAGCCGCGAGAGACGCCTTGTACGCCCTATCGAGGGCCTCCTCCGGCGTCGCCTCCTCGGTGAGGACCGTGCCGATGGCGATCTGGATCTCCTCGGACATCGTCGGGTAGACGGGGACCCCCGGGCCTTGCCTTCCCGTGCTCGAGCATGTTGCGGAAGTCGTCGTAGATCGGCTCGTCGAACTTGTCCTAGAGTGTCGAGGTTTCGGGGAGGTCGGCAGTTGGCCGGTGACCCTCGTTCATCCCCCCTATGAATACGTCCTTGGTGAACTCCATGCACATCTCGACCTTCTTGGGGTCGTCGGAGAAGGAGCCTATGGTCCACCCGCCGCTTCCCGACGAGGGTGTTCCGTTGGTGTCTTCGTCGGAAGGAGCGGTTCCTCCCACTTCTTGAACTCTTCTGGCGGCAGGGTGTCCTTCAAGGTGGGGTACTGGAAGTCGCCGCCCTGGAACATCGCGACCTGCGTGCGCCTGGGCCGCCGCTTTCAACTCGGCGTAGTCCTTTATCGTCGCGACCCGCTGGGGCGCCGCGCCGCTGTCCACAGTCTCTTTGAGGAAATTCATCTCGTTTAGCATGTACGTGCGGTGCGGCTCCTCGCCGAAGATAGGCTTGCCCTGCTCGTCGACCAGCTCGCCACCCTGGCTCCAGAAGTGAGCCAGGTTGTCGAAGGTGGTGCCCTCCCACCTTCCGCCGTTGAAGAGGTAGCCGTCGACCTTGGGGTCTTTCTCCTCAGCCGCCTTCGCTGCCTCTATCAGCTCGTCCCAGGTCCTTGGCGCCTCTGGCACCAGATCCGTCCTCCGGTACAGGATCCGCCCGTCTGTGGCAAACCAATAGGCGTACATCTTCCCGTCATCACCGACGACGATGTCGTTGACGAAGGGGAAAAGGCCATTTATCTCTTCTTCGGTGAAGTACTGGTCTATCGGCTGCAAAGCCCCCTGCTCGATGAACTGTGCGACGACGAAGGAGTCTACGTTGGCGCAGTCAGGCGCCCGCCCGACCCTGGCCTCTTCAAGCAGGCGCGCCTGTTCCTGGGTTGTCTGGTCGTCCGGGATGATCCGAGCTCCAGCTTCCAGTCAGGGTGATCCTCTGCGAACTTCGTGAAGAGCTTCTCGAAGCCGTCAGCCCAACTCGGTGTCGAGGACTGGTGGGTGTAGCTGGAGTTCAGCTGCAGTGTCATCGTATTCGGGGCGTCCTCTTTGCCTATGCGATCCAACGTCAGAACACTGCTGCCGCCTCCACAACCTACGACGGCCCCGACCACAGCCAGAACTATAGCCAGCCGAACGGACCGCAAGACCAACTGTCTCATATAGAACCCTCCCCTAGATCAAGCGTCGCCTGATACGCACGGCAACCTCCACCGAAATCCCTTCCCCAGCCAGCGTTCTCCACGCCAGCAACATAACTGTAACCTAGTAGCCGATGCGCATCAAGAGCTACTAAGAATTCCCAGCGATTTCCGCTGTTCTGGCGCCAGGACAGTGATAGTACAGGAAAGCAAGTTCTATGCTGTAATGAGAGGCGAGATGAGAGACAGGAAGAAGGAGCACTAACATGGACAACAAAGTCTACCGCAGCGAGCTTACACCGGTCAGCTTCCTCAGGCGCAGCGCCTACATGTTCCCCGAGAAGACCGCCGTCGTCTACGGCGAGAGGCGTTACTCCTACAGCGAGCTGGAGGAGCGAGTCGACCGCCTGGCCTCGCGGCTGCGGGACGCCGGTCTGCAGAAGGGCGACCGCGTCGCCTTCCTCTGCCCGAATACACCGCCCATGATGGAGGCCCACTACGCCGTGCCTGCAGCCGGGCTCGTACTCGTCGCCATCAACACCCGTCTCGGCAAGGACGAGGTCACTTACATCGTCGAGCACTCGGGAGCGAAGCTGGTCTTCGTCGACGCCGAGCTGGAGGAGCTGCTCGCTGATGTCGTGGGCGTCGAGACCGTGCTCATCGACGACACCGGAGAGCAAGGAGACCCTTACGAGGATTACCTGGCAGAAGGATCTCCTGAGCCGGCGCCCGACGTGCTGGAGGACGAAGAAGAGACCATCTCTATCAACTACACGTCCGGAACTACGGGTCGTCCCAAGGGCGTGATGTATACGCACCGGGGCGCTTACCTGAGCGCGCTGGGAAACGCCATCGAGATCGGGATGGGCTACGAGACCAAATACCTGTGGACCCTCCCCATGTTCCACTGCAACGGGTGGACGTTTCCGTGGGCCGTAACGGCCGTCTCGGGGACGCACGTGTGTCTCAGGAAGGTCGAACCCCCGCGCATCTGGGAGCTCTTCGAGGACGAAGGGATCACACACTACTGCGCGGCCCCGACAGTCCAGATCGGTATAGTAAACGAAGATGCGGCGCACGAACTAGAGAATCCCGTAACCGCAGCCATCGCCGGGGCCCCGCCTCCCCCCACCCTGCTCGGCGGCCTCATCGAATTGAACATCCGTCCGATGCACATCTACGGCCTCACAGAGACCTACGGCCCGATGACCACGAGCGGTGTCCATCCCGAGTGGGAGGAGCTCGATATGGACGAGCGCGCCCGCCTGATGGCCAGGCAGGGCCAGGGCTACACGACCGCCGACCTCGTGCGTGTGGTGGACGAGAACATGCAAGACGTCGAGCGCGACGGGGAGACGATGGGTGAGATCGTGATGCACGGCAACATGGTCGCCAAGGGCTACTTCGAGAACGAGGAGGCGACCGAGGAGGCGTTCGAGGGTGGCTGGTACCACTCCGGCGATGTTGCAGTGTGGCACCCTGATGGCTACGTGGAGATCAGGGACAGGGACAAGGATATCATCATCTCCGGCGGCGAGAACATCTCGACCATCGAGGTGGAGCAGGCCGTGGCGCGCCACCCGGCCGTCATGGAGGCCGCGGTCGTCGCCATCCCCACGAGAAGTGGGGCGAGCGCCCCAAAGCGTTCGTCGTGCTCAAGAGGGGCCAGGAGGCGACCGAAGAGGAGATCATAGACTTCTGCAAAGAGAACATCGCCCGTTTCAAGGCCCCCGAGGCCGTCGAGTTCACCGAGCTGCCCAAGACCTCGACCGGCAAAGTCCAGAAGTTCGTCCTGCGCGATAAGGAATGGGAAGGACAAGGGAAAACAGGTCAACTCGAGGCGTCCTGTTTCTGGTGTGCTGTTCGGGTGGTGGGGCTAGACGCGGCCCCGTCGGCCGCTCCCTCGCGGTCCCCTGTCCTCCTCATCATTCCGCCGCCTGCCCGCCGCAGCCCTCGTCTACCTGGAGGAAGCGTAAGGAGACAGAAGAGGAGGTATGGACTAGAGAGAAGGGAAACGAGGTACAGAGGAGCGCCATGATCGAAGCCGAGAAGACCTACGAGCACATACTTTTCGAGCAGGACGGCGCTGTCGCTTACGTGACCATGAACCGGCCAAAGAAGCGGAACGCACTCTCACTCGCCCACATGCAGGAGTTGATCTCTCTCTTCGAGGAGATAGGAGCGAGCAGGGAGGCTTCTGTGGTCATATTGCGCGGCGAGGGTCGCGCCTTCTGCGCGGGCCATGACCTCTCGGAGATGGTAGGAAGGGACCCCGGATTCTACCGTCACCTCTTCGACGTCTGCTGCGAGTTGATGGAGACCATTCAGAGGATACCGCAGCCCGTCATAGCGCAGGTCCACAGCGTCGCCACCGCCGCAGGTTGCCAGCTCGCAGCCACCTGCGACCTCGTTGTGGCCGCCGAGGAGGCGCGCTTCGCCACGCCAGGTGTCAAGATCGGTCTGTTCTGCTCCACCCCGATGGTCGCACTCTCCCGCGCCGTTGGCCAGAAGAAGAGCATGGAGATGCTCCTTACGGGCGAGTTCATCTCAGCCGAGGAAGCCCTCGCGGAAGGACTCGTCAACAGGGTGGTTTCGGCTGAGGATCTCGTGACCGAGACTCGCTCCCTGGCCGAAAAGATCGCGGAGGCCAGCCCCCTGGTCGTAGGGATCGGCAAACAGGCGTTCTACCGCCAGCTCGGGTTGCCCACGGAGCAGGCATACGCTTACACCAAAGAGGTCATGTCCTTCAACGCCTCTTTCGTGGACGCCCAGGAGGGCATGGGCGCCTTCCTGGAGAAGCGCAAGCCTGAGTGGAAAGGCCGTTGAGGTCAGGACCGCTGACCATGACAGACACGATCGTCCGGCCGGAAGAGAAGGCAGATCAGAAAACCCAGGGGCTGCCACCCTACAACGTGGTTTTGCTGGATGATAACGATCACAGCTACGAGTATGTGATCCTGATGCTCAAGAAAGTTTTCGGGCATCCTGTGGAGAAGGGCTACGAGATGGCGCGGGAGGTCGACGACACTGGCCGGGTCATCGTGGCGACTACCAACCTGGAGCAGGCCGAGTTGAAGCGGGATCAGATCCAGACCTTCGGCCCCGACCCTCTCATCCCACGTTGCAAAGGCTCGATGTCCGCAACGATAGAGCCCGCGACGGCCTGACGGCCGCCGCTCGTCTGCTGAAAGCTAATTCACGCCTGATCCCAGTACGTTACGGCTTCGTCCTTGCATTTGACGAAACGGACGTTGCCGTCCTGAGAGATGACGACGGCTATGACGTCGGGAAGTTCTTTGCAGAGGCGGTATGCGGAGCGGTGGCGGGTTCCCACGCCTCCGACCGATTCCGTGACGGTGACGTCCGCCTCGACATCGAGGGCTCTGGCTACCGACTCGACGGCCTGTAGCCCGCCGGAGATCTCACCGCCGAAGCCGAGCAGTTCGAAACGCTGAGTCAACACGACGGCGCCGTCCACGGCGGTGAGGCCGACGATCAGGTGCGCCACCTCGAAGATGGCTTCGTCGAGCGCGGTCAGTTCCCTGTCGCTGCTCGCTTCGTAGTCGTCCCAGCCGACGGGGTCCCTGGCCGGCGCGCCGGCGTGAGAGCGGGCCAGGGCGTTCATCACGTCTACTATGAGCGTGCGGAAGCGCCGGCGCGGCTCCGCGTCGACGAACCTGTATTTGAGGGAGACGTAGCGGTCTTCGAGGATATCGTCGGCCAGGTATGGTGGGACGATGACGAGGGTTCCTCCGTGGTGGGAGTCCCTTACGGCGGAGATGATGCGTTTTATGGTGTGTTGCCCGATCACGCGGGTAATGTCGTTGTCCAGGCGGGCCCAGACCTCACCCTTCTTCCGCGCCTGATCTCGGAGTCCGGCGTGGATCCGTGCGAGCTCGGCCCTTACCGGCGCGAAAGTGTCGGGGAGCCAGCGGGAGTCGAACACGTCCATCGAGGTGTCAGAGAGTCTGCCTTCTTCGAGTTTGCAGAGGCCTTTCAAACCGACGTCGACGGCGATGCGTCCGGGGCCGAATGCCCGCAGGACCAGGGCTTGCGGCAGGGGAGGCGGAACATCCCTACCGCCCTGGCCGCCCCTCAACCACCTCGGTCCCGTGTGGACGAGACCCCAGACCCTCAGTCCCTCTTCCTCGTCGAAACAGACGCCGATGAGCGAGCGGTAGTAGTCGGCGGCGGGTGAGAGCCGCCTTATCTCCTGGGTGTCGAACTCTCTGGGTTTGGGGAACTCCAGCCTGTGTGTCCCGCCGGGCGGGCCTTCGCGCGGGGGCAACAGGTCGGGGTCGCAGAGGATCACCCTGAACGTAACGGCGCGCTCCTCTTCTTGCAACAGACCGGCCTGGTAGCAGGCTGAGATCAAGGTCTCTAGCGTACCCTGGTCGGGCAGCGGACCGGCCACATCCTCGTCCCACCGCTCGCGGACGAAGCTGGCGAAGTCGGCCGGGTAGGCATCTTGCGTGGTTCTCCGTGTATCTTCCACAGAGCTCATTCTATTCTCCGGCCGGCGCAAGTCTCAGTATGCGGTCGTCCTGCTCGCTGACAGGGTTGCCGAAGGAGTCGTAGTTGGAGGTCGAGACCCACAGGGACCCGTCGGGTGCCTGCGTAACATCCCGAACGCGGCCGATCTCCCCGTCGAGGAGCTTCTCCCTGTCGACTACCTCGCCCCTCTCGTTCAACTCGAGGTGCCAGAGCCGCTCCCCCCTGAGGGCGGCCACGAAGAGGTCGCCTTCCCACTGCGGGATCGCCCCTTCGATCAGGATCTCCGCCCCGCTCGGGGAGGCTTCCGAGGTCGGCCAGACGGTAATAGGATCAACATACCCCCTGTCCTCTCCACCCCTACCCTCGACCGCGGGCCAGCCGTAGTTCTCCCCGGCTTCGATCCTGTTCACCTCATCCCAGGTGTTCTGGCCGAACTCGCTCGCGTAAAGTTGGCCATCCGCGTCCCAGGCGAGCCCCTCCACGTTGCGGTGGCCGTAAGAGTAGACGGGGTTGTCCGGGAACGGGTTGTCGGGCGGGATGGAACCATCGGGCTCTATTCTCAGGATCTTACCTCCGAGAGAATTCCTGTCCTGGGAGTTCTCGGTATCTCCGGCGTCGCCGGTGCTTACGTAGAGCATGCCGTCTGGGCCGAACTTGATCCTACCCCCGTCGTGATACGTGTTGACCGGGATGCCCGTCAGTATGGGCTCGGGCGTCTCGCCCATGCGGAACCTTACGACGCGGTTGTCTGCTTCGGTCGTGTAGTAAGCGTAGATGTAGTGGTCATCCTCGTAGTCGGGGGAGACGGCGACGCCGAGGAGCCCGCCCTCGCCCGAGCCACCCTCGGGCAAGGTCTGGATCTCCTCGACTTCACCGGAGGGGCTTACCCGCAGGAGCTTCCCCGAGTCGCGCTCGGTAACGAGGGCGTCCCCGCCGGGCAGAAACGCGAAAGACCATGGCACCTCGAGATCCGTAGCGAGCGTGGTCACCTCGACCCGCCCCACGGGAGCCCCACTGGAACCCGCGGTATCTTCCTCTTTCTCACCTCGTCCTGTGGAGATCGGCTCTATGTCTTTGCCGCCGTTTCCACTCTCTTCCGAGAACCGGTCGCAGGCCGAGCACAGGAGAGCGAGCAGGACGGCCAGCAACACAGTCCTGCCGATCGAGCCGCCCATCCTGGTTGGGATCTGCATGGCCACTTCCTCTCTACTGCGAGGTCGACGGAGATTATATTGCGACTTGTCCGGAGATCGCCCTGCAGTCACAGGGCGTGTAGGCGATCCTTCCGGCCGCTGGCGGTCCAGGGGTTAGCGCAACGCTCCCTACTGCCGCTCCTTCCATGCTCTAGAATCGTGGACCAATGCTGTATTTTGGCGACCCGGAAGCAGGCCTGAGGTAAGAGCGAACACCCATAAGTCACGGAGGCGGGGAGCATGAGGCCATATCTGGATGGGCTGCGCCCTGTGCTCGGCATCGTCTTTCTGGCCGGTTACGTGTGGCAAACGTTCGCGCCAGGTTCGCTAGGGACAGGCCTCTTTCTGGCGGTAGGGGCGGTGATGTTCGTGATCTCGGTACCGTGGTCGAGCGGGTTTCACAGGGCGTTCGTCCTGGTCGCCTTCGTGGCGCTTGGCGCGGTGATCTTCACCGGACGGTTCGACTTCGCGGACTACCTCGGGGGGATGCCTACTTACTTCGGGATCGTCGCTGTGTTGCTCGTCCTCAGCATGGCGGGGTATCCGATCCAGGCGGCCCGCTACGAGGTGCAGATACGGGCCCTGATGGCGGCGCTAACCCGCAGGGGCGTAAGTATAAAGGCGACGGCCGGGGTACTCGGGCAAGTCCTCGGGGCCGTTCTGGACGTGGGAGCGTTCGTCCTTATAGATGTGATCTCGGGCCGCGCCGCGCCCAAGGAACGCCTGGAAGCCTTGAAGTGGGCAGGACGAGCCTTCTCCTTCGCACCACTCTGGACCAACCTGAACGTCCTGACCGCCACGACTATCGTTCTGACCGGCGTCTCCTACCCCAAGCTCCTCGCGGTTACGCTCCCCTTCGTGATGCTCGGCCTCGCTGGGACTTTGCTCTTCGCCCAGAGGGCGGGGGGTGAGGTGGAAGAGATGCCGCGGGCGCCGCTGGACCGAGGGGCTGCCGCCGTTCTTCTCTACCCTGTAGTGCTCGTCGCCGCCGTCGCGCTGGTCAACGTGACCTTTCCCCGGCTTCCGCTTACGGCGGCCATCGCCGTGACGGTCGCGACTATAGTGCTCATTATCGCGGCGCTCGCGGCGGTGCTCACCCGCAGTGTGTCGCCCCTGGTACGGCTCGGGCGGGAGACGCGCGGGTCGCTCACGGCCTCGCACTCCGAGTTCGCCCTTTTCGGGGCCGCCGGAATCCTCGTCCTCTCTCTGCAAGCCCTCGGCGCCCTCGTGCCGCTCGGCACGTTACTTTCGGCCCTGCCCACCGTCCTGGTCGCGCCCGCGCTCGCGGTCATCATGGGGGTGGGTTTTATCGCCGGCATCCACGTCATCCCGATGGTGCTCCTGCTCGACACCGCCTTCCCGCTGGACGGCGGACCGGCTCCGGCGCTTTGGGCGGCGGCCCTCCTGTTCGGCGCCCAGTCAACCATCCTTCTCACCCCGTTTTCGAGCGCCGTCACCATGCTCTCGCGGCTGACCGGACTTCACCCGCTGGAGATCGGCCCCAGGCGCAACCTGGCGTTCGGCCTCATCATGGCCGTCGCCGCCATGTTGTACCTGGGGCTCTTGACCTTGCTGCTCCTGTAGAGAGGACTCTGCCCTCTGTCCAGGGTCCATGCATTACATGACGAAACGCAGCTTGCTATGATGCGTGTGGATGTGGAGATGTCTGGACGATGGTGGAGTCTCGCCAGAGAGAATCGAGAAGGTCGCCCGCGAAGACTGAGCTGGTAACGGACGGCCAAAGAAGCTTGCGAGTGTACCTGCTCGGGCGTTTCGAGGTCTCGGTAGGAGCACGGGCAATCCCCGAGGACCAATGGCGGCTCAGGAAAGCCGCGAGCGTGGTGAAGCTCCTGGCCATGTCCCGGGATCACATCCTCCACAGGGAGCAGATCATGGACCTGCTGTGGCCGGATCTCGGGCCCAGGGCCGCGGCCAACAACTTGCACCAGGCCCTGCACATCGCGAGACGAACCCTCGAACCCGAGGCGACCACGTACAGGTATCTTTCCATGCGCGGGGAGCAACTCAGGCTGTGCCAGGAAGTTCCGGCCTGGGTAGATGTAGACGCTTTCGATCGGGCTGCAGAGGAGGCCCGCGGCTCCAGGCTGCCCACGGCCTACAGGGAGGCGCTCGACCTTTACTCGGGGGATCTCCTGCCACGCGACCGCTACGAGGAGTGGACCCAGAGGCGCAGGGAAGAGCTGCTGCGGACGTACCTGGCCCTGCTCTTCCAACGGGCAATGGTCCTCGAGGAGCGCGACGCTTTCGATGAAGCCGTGGCTTCACTGCACGAGATCTTATCGCGTGAGCCGGCGCGCGAGGAGGCGCACGTAAGGCTGATGCGGGTCTACGCCAGGGCCGGCCAGCGCTCCAGCGCCCTGCGCCAGTACGAGCACCTCAGACAGGCGCTCCGGCTCGAACTCGGTACAGAGCCCCATGCGGCGAGCAGGTACGTCTACGAGGAGATACTGGACGGTAATGTCCCAGCCGCGGCACCCACCAGTCCAAAGCGGCCTTCCGAAGACAGCAAGCACAACCTTCCAGGCTCCCTGACCAGCTTCGTCGGGCGGGAGCGCGAGAAGGAGGAGGTCGAGCGGTTGCTCTCCACAACCCGTTTACTTACCCTCACGGGGGCTGGAGGTTCGGGCAAGACCAGGCTCGCGCAGGAAGTAGCCCGAGACCTCACGGATGCGTACCCGGATGGAGTCTGGCTCGTAGAGCTTGCCCCGGTCGCCGACGGTTCTCTCGTCAAAGGGACGGTGGCTGAGGCCCTCGAGGTGCGCGAAGAGCCTGACCGTTCGCTCGACACCACGCTCGTAGATGCGCTGCGCGAGAAGAACCTCTTGCTCCTACTGGACAATTGCGAGCACCTCGTCGAAGACGTCGCGCGCCTCGCCGAGTTGCTCCTCAGATCGTGCCAAGGACTAAGGATCCTGGTCACCAGCCGCGAGATCCTTGGTGCCGCCGGGGAAGTATCCTGGCAGACCCCGCCACTCTCGAAACCGGACCCGGCCCACAGGGACACGCCCGAGGAACTCGAAGGGTATGAGTCGGTGCGTCTGTTCGTACAGCGGGCACGCTACCGAAATGCCGCCTTCGTCCTTACCCGGCAGAACACGGCGGCCGTGGCGGATATCTGTAGGAGATTGGAAGGCATACCGCTGGCCATAGAGCTCGCCGCGGCGAGGGTGGGATTCTCCGTTCAGGAGATCGCCAGGAGGCTGGACGACTCTCTAGGGCTGTTGACCACGGGCAACCGGACCGCCACGCCGAGGCAGAGAACGCTCAGGGGGGCGCTGGACTGGAGCCACGACCTGCTCTCCGAGCCCGAGCGGGTGCTGTTCCGGCGCCTGTCTGCGTTCGCCGGGGGCTGGACGTTGAAAGCGGCTGAGGTCGTAGGGTCAGACGACATCGAAGAGGAGGGGCGGGTCTCAAACCCGCCCGTACTGGATCTGCTCGCTCAACTCGTGGACAAATCCCTGGTGCTGGCCGATGCGGCAGAGGACGGCACTGTGCGCTACCGGCTGCTCGAACCCGTGCGTCAGTACGCGCGAGAGAGGCTCCGAAGGAGCAGCGAATCGGAGATGGTGCGACTCCGCCACGCCTGCTGGTGCCTGGAGTTGGTCGAGAAGGCTCGAGGGGGCCTGCAGGGTCCCGAGCAAGCTTCGTGGGTCGAGCTTATACAAATGGAGCACGCCAATGCGCAGGCGGCGCTCTCCTGGTCACTAGAAGTCGAACCCGAGACTGCGCTGCGGCTTGGCGCGGCGCTGGGATACTTCTGGTACCGTTACGGGCGCATCATCGAGGGACGTCAGTGGTTAGAGGCCGTACTCTCAAAGACAGGCGGCGTCGAGAGCGCCACCAGGGCCAAGACGCTTCGCCTCGCCGGTGTACTCTCGGAAGAGAGCGGACTCTACGAACAGGCGGAGAAGCTGCTTGTGCAGGGACTGGCGCTGTATCGGCGGCTGGAGGACAGAGAGGGGGTCGCGGCCTCACTCACCAGCCTCGGGGCGCTGGCTTACGCCGTGGGTGATCTGGAGCGCGCGGTGCTGCTGACCCAGGAGTCCCTCGTGCTCAAACGGGAGCTGGGCGACGAGAGGGCCCTCATGTCCTCGAGAAACAACCTGGGCGAGATGATGCAGAAAGCGGGTGAGCTCGCAAAGGCTCAGGCGTTGTTCGAGGAGAATCTGGAGAGCGATGAGATATCGGGAGACGAGTGGGGTATGGCCGTCAGTCGCCTCAACCTGGGCATCCTGGCCATCGAGCAGCGTGATCCCGTCCGGTCGGAAGAACTGTTGTTAGAAGCCTTGCGCGCCTTTGTGCGTCTCGGGGACGAGGACGCCTCTACGGAGTGTCTCGACTCCCTGGCCGGGGCTGCAGGGGCGCGGGGCGGGTGGGTAAGGGCTGCGAACCTCTTCGGGGCTGCTGAGGCGGCGCGCGAGGAACTCGGCACCCCAATCCGGCCGGTGGACCGGGAAAGGTACGAACGCTTCGTCGCCGCTTCGCGGCGCGCTCCGGGCGTAAGCGCCTGGGCTTCCGCGTGGTCGGCGGGTCGAGCCATGTCGTTGCAGCAGGCCACCGAATACGCGCTCTCTCCCGTGCGCAAATCTGTGAGGTCAGAACGGTCCTCTACCTCCCTCACCCCGCGCGAGCGAGAAGTCGCGCATCTGGTCGCCAAGGGACTTACCAATCGCCGCATCTCCGAAAAACTCTCCATCTCCGAACGTACCGTTACCACCCACGTGGGCAGGATCCTCAAGAAGCAGGAGCTCGGATCCCGGTCCCAACTCGCTGCCTGGATCGCCGAGCAGATGTACACGTCCTCGGATCCAAGCTGAAGACCGGCAGTCATGTGTATAAGGTTCATTGCCATTAGACATTCTCATTGCTTCGCGGAAAATACGCAGTTTTGCGTACGCATAGAACACCAGAATTAAGTGCCGACTAACGCCGCGTCTCTACGATACATGTGATGGCTGTGCGCGACGGTCGCATGGTGGACGCGATAGATCAGGAGGAATGGATAAGCGATGATTACTTACAAGGCTCAAGTTCTGTTGGCACTCGCGCTGGCCGTACTGGCCGCGCTCGTAATGCTCGCGGGGGTCAGGCCGGCCGGAGCAACTTTTCCGGGAAGCAACGGCAAGATCGCCTTCCAGAGCAACCGGCATGTTGCGTCCGGTGAGATCTACGGCATAACTCCGGGAGCGGCGGCTACAAGGATCACCGTCTCGAATGGGAGCTCGGATCCGGCCTACTCACCCGACGGCAGCAAGATCGCCTTCGTGTCCACGGGCAACCAGATCTTCGTGATGAACGCCGACGGCAGTGGGCGCAGGCAGGTCACCACCAGCGCGACCGCCAAGACAGGACCCACCTGGTCGCCCGACGGCAGCAGGATCGCCTTCGTGTCAAACAGCTTCGACGTCGACGGGCAGACGGACCTGGAGATCTGGACGATCAAAGCCGACGGCACAGGACGTACCCAACTCACCAGCAACACCTTCCCCGACACGCAACCCGCCTGGTCCCCGCTTGGAGACAGGATCGCCTTCGTGAGCACGCGAACCGGCGATACGGATCGCAACGTGTACGTAATGGACGCCGACGGTAACAACCAGGGCAGCGTAACGGCAAACTCGCCGCCTGGCTGCTCGCCGAACTGCTATCAGGGCCACGACGACAACCCCTCATGGTCGCCGGACGGATCGAAGATCGCCTACATCCATGGTCACGAGCTGGCCGGGGGCGGCCTGCCTGACATCTGGACGATGGACCCGAACGGCGCCAACAAGATGAACGTCTCGAATAGCAACACAGTGTCTTACGCGCAGCCCGCATGGTCCCCGCGAGGAGACAAGTTCGCCGCCGTCGGGGCCACGGACACCAACCGCAACATCTACGTGATGAACTCAGATGGCACAGGTCAAGCTCCGATAGACTCCAGTACCGCCCACGACATAGCCCCTGACTGGCAGCCGATACCGCAGTGCACCAACAGCGGCGCCACGACAGGCGACGATGTCGTAACAGGCACGCCTGGTAAAGACGTGCTCTGCGGCCTCGGCGGCAACGATACCATCAAGGGCCTCGACGGTAATGACATCCTCCTTGGCGGTTCAGGCAACGACAAGCTCAGCGGTGGCCTCCACAACGACATAGCCAACGGTGGATCTGGGGTTGACACCACGAACTACTCAGCCTCCTCAACCGGGGTGATCGCATCACTGACCACCGAGTTCGCGACCGGCGAGGGTACTGACACCTTCTCAGGTGTGGAGAGGTTGAGCGGCTCGGGTCTCGCCGACACCCTCACGGGATCTGGCGGCGCCAACGTCCTCAGTGGGCTCGGGGGCAACGACACTCTCAAAGCCAGAGACGGGGTTGGCGGCAACGACACTGTGGATGGTGGAGCCGGCTCCACCGACACCTGCCAGAAAGACGCCGGAGACACGGCGAGGAACTGTCCGTAGCTCTCCGAGAGGCGGACTGGAAAGCGTAGGGCCGGGGCAGGTACCCCGGCCCTTCTAAAGGAGGGATCAAGTAGATTCGATCCATCTGTGGTTGCTTGCATCCATGCGGGCGTAGTAGAGTCGGGACGTAGAAGATCTGTGATGGCTAGATGAATGAGGGTACGAGATGGTGGCGTTCCTGATCCTGCTGCTTTTCGCTGTTATCTTCCTGGTCGCGGGCGGCGTGCTGCTCTACTTCCGCAACAGGACCAAACAGAAGTCTGCTCTTATGAGCCAGACGGAGACCTCCAGCGCGTCGGGAGTCAGCGGGCTCGCGCCTGGAACGTTGGTCGAGGTCAAGGGAAGGCTGCGCTGCGAGGAGCCTCTTACAAGTGAGATGGCCGAAAAGACCTGCGCCTACTATTCGTCTACGGTCACGCGCGAGTACATGGAGCGGGACCACGATGACGACGACAACGTCGGGTCGAACCGGCGCTCGGAGGTGGTCGCCCAGAACGAGCAGTTCGCACCCTTCGAAGTCGAGGACGGCAGTGGCTCGGTGGCGGTGAACGCGGAGGGCGCAGAGGTCGACGCCAGGCAGGTGGTGAACCGTTTCGAGAGGAACACGGGGAACGAAGGACCTTCGATCTCCCTCGGAGGGGCCACCATAAACCTCGGAGGGGGCGAGCGCACCATCGGCTACCGCTACACCGAGAGCATCCTTCTCGTCGACGAGTCTATCTACGTGCTCGGCACCGTGCAGGAGGACGGCGGGATCGGGGGCCCACAGTCCGGTACAGAAGGCCATCGTTTCGTCGTCAGCCACCGCTCCGAGGAAGCGCTGGGTCAGAGCCTCGGCAAGACAGCCCTCTGGCTCGGTGCCGGAGGCGCCGGAGCCCTGGTCCTCGGTGTGGTCCTGCTTGTCGTCGGGGTGTTTGTCCTGCTGTCTTGACAGCAGGACAGCACGCTATGCCCTTCGGCTTCGCTCGTCAGCATTTCAGCATGTCAGCTTCTTGTTGACTGGCTGACATGCGCGGGGTCTACACGGCCCCAAAGACGATGGTCTCGTTCTCTATCCGCTTTGCGCTGCCTTCGAGGACGAGGTGGTCGAGGTGTGCGAGCGTCTCGGCGAGGGCGAAGCACCGCTGGTGATCCGTCAGGGTACCGCGGAACACGAGGCGGGAGACTTCGTACGGCGACTTCGGGCGGTCCGAGATCGTACGCCACATGGTCTCCAGGCGCTCTTCGTGGTGGAGGATCAACTCGCCGATCCGTCCGTCGAGGTCGTGAAAGACGGGGCCGTGTCCGGGGAGGATCAGGTCAGCGCCGAGCCCTCGCATGTTCTCCAGCGACTCCAGGTAATGGGCGAGCGGGTGTGGTTCGGACTCGGGCCAGAGCCCGATGTTCGGGGTGATCCCGAGCAGCAGATGGTCAGCGGCGAAGAGGATGCCCCTCGCCTCGTCGTGCAGCACGATCTGGTTGTCCGCGTGCCCCGGAACGTGGATGATGCGGACCGTGCTCTCCCCCATCGTCAATGTTTCGCCGGGCCGCAGCGGGAACATCTCTTCCGGTAAAGGCAGGGCGTATCGCATCACGGCGGCGGCAGATCCGGCCGCCTCCTCGGACATGCCGTTCCGGATCAGGTACTCGAGGAATGGTCCGGCATCCGAGGAACCCCAGATCTTGCGGGCGAAGGGGATCTCCCGCTCCATCATGAAGACGGGTGCTCCGGTCTTCTCCCCCAGCCACCGCGCCGCCCCTATGTGGTCGGGGTGGAAGTGGGTCACTACGATGCGCTCTACCTCGCGCGCGAGGTCACAGCCCACCGCGGTAGACCCCGTCTCCCACGCCGTACGGGCCGGCCTGTAATCGTAGCCGGCGTCCACCAGGGTCCAGCCGTCTTCCCCCTCGACGAGATACACGGAGACGAAGCGGAGCGGGAAAGGGACAGGCAGTTTGAGTTGCCAGATGCCATCCGCCACCGGGGCAACCTCACAGATGGGTTGTGTGGCGAGCCCGGAGGGGGCGACGGTCACGCTATTGCTCTGAAGAATTCGGAGATCTCGTAATTGGCCAGTTC
>CAWEHD010000006.1:0-8379 GCA_963808845.1 uncultured Rubrobacteraceae bacterium | reverse complement strand
CCAACTCCGCCCACAGCTGAAAGCACCCAAGCACGCTCTGCTCTTCGCTTGTCAGCCAGCTCCTGCGCCCGCGAAAGCCGAAATGCTGAGAAGCGAAGGCGAAGCCTGAGCGTGCTGAAGTGCTGACAAGCCGCGAAGCGGCGTGCTGACTATCCGAAATCCTTGGGAAGCATGTCGGCCGCGTGGAGGGTCTCTTCGAGGACCTTGCGGCCTTCGGGGGCGCGAATGAAGCGTTGGTGGGCTCCCTGGTACCAGCCGATGCGCGGCTCGTCCCAGTGGCGCCAGAGGCTGTGGGCCTGGACCGGCGGCACCACCCTGTCGACGACACCGGCGAAGATAGCCCTGCGCTCGTGTGGGACCACGGGTTCGAGCGCGAGCGGAGAGACGGGACGCAGCAGCGCTTTGTAGGTCTCCTCACGGATGCCCTCAGCGCTCAGAGAGTGGGTCGCGACGGCGAGCGCGTTGGCCCAGAACAGGTGCGAGGGATCGACGGCCGGGTTGCCCGCCACGACGCAGTCGAGATCTTCTTCCAGCGAGGCGAGGAGTGAGACGGCGTAGCCGCCAAGAGAATGTCCCAGGGCGCCTATGGCCGGTGCTCCTTCGCTCTTGCGCAGCCACCAGACGAGCCGCCTGAGGTCCCACATAGCCTGCGCGCCGGTGTGCAGCGTGTCCATAACGTCGCCGGAGAGCGTCCGTTCTCCGCTGATAAGCCCGCCGGTATCGCGCGGGCCGTGCATGGGGAGAACGGGCATGATCAGGTTCAGCCCGAGCTCCTCGTGCAGGTACTCCGGCTGGAAGCGCATCATGCTCTTGTTCAAAGTACCCATCCTGATGCCGTGGACGCAGATCAGCCACGGCCGGGGCTCGTCCTTGTGGCGCAGGATCCAAGCGCAAGCGGTGGGGTTGCGTTTGTATGAGAGCCAGCGCTCGCGCCCCGGCTCGTCCTCGTGCGGTTCGTAGAGGCTATCGAAGGTAAGGTGCTCGACCTCCCTCCCCTTGTGCTCGATGGTCTCGATCTCGGGGTCCTCCAGGGGCGGCGGCTCTCTATGGTAGGTGGCGGGATCGGCGAACCAACCCTTCTCATCGAACATGGAATATGCCTCTGTAGCCTCGCGCTGGACACGGACGGCGATCGTACCAACCGCGACGGGCCAGCTCGTGAGGATGAGGCCGCACATCATCAGCTCGTTCACCGCGGCCCGCGCGGCAAGTTTGGGTCCAGTCTCGGGCGCGGGGACGCTGGAAGGGCAGCGATGCTGCCCCAGGGCAAGATAGCCCGTCGCGAGAAAGCTCGCCGCGGAACCTATCACGAGTACTAGCGCGGCCAGTGGACCTGTAAGAAAGATCGCGGGCACAGACAGGACCGCCCCCAAGACGGAGGCGAGCGCCATGAACTGGAAGGTCCTGGCTTCGACGGCCCACAGAAGGCTGGAGAGCCCCGTGCTCAGCAGCAGCGCCCCCGGTACAGCCCCGAGCAAGACCGCGGGCAGGCCGCCACGCGCCGCAAGCCACAGCCAGAGCGTGCCCGTAAGCAGTGGGATGAAAGCCGAGAAAGACCACCACTGTGAAGTTATGGACTCCAGCACAGCGCTGTCGTCGAGGTTCTTCTCCCGCTGCCGTTCGCCCATAGACCTACCTTTCTCCGATGCCAGATAGCTACGACCGATCCATTCTAGACTTTGACACCCCTTGCGGCGATGTGGAACGTCTCTCCACCTACTCGGACGCCGAGTCGTCCGTTTCTTATTCGTACTGGACAGCCTCGACGATGCTTTTGCGGGCGGCTGAAGGTGCGAGGAGAAGGCCGGCGAAGAGTTCGCTGCACCCTGGCGCGCAGATTGCGGAGGCTCAGGCCGGAGAATCGCCGAAGCTTCAAGCTTCCCTGGCCATCGCAAGGAAGGGCCAATCGGCGCCGTTGGTGTGGTGCGTGTACACAGTGCCTCTCACGAAGCCGGCGCGTTCGTAGACCCGGATGGCCCGCTCGTTGAAGGTGGTCACGGAGAGCGTGAACCGCTCGGGGGAGAACCGTTCCCTGGCGAACTCCAGGCCCGCGAGGACATACTCGACTCCGAGGCCCCGTCCTGTGAAGTCCGGTCTCAGACCGAGCCCTACGTCAACGGTCTCGTCTTTACGCTCGAACTGGAAAAAACCGACCAGAGATCCTTCCTCATCGAAGGCCGAGAAGTAGACGCCTTGTCTACGTTCGGCGTCAAGTAGTTCTTCTAGATCGCCCTGGTCGCTCGTCGCGTCGTAGAAGTCGTAGGGAGGTTCATAGTGCCAGCGTGAGATCTCACGCGCGTCCTCGTCGGTCATCTGGCTGAACTGGTACATGAACCTTATCCGTCCGACTCCAATGTCTTGATGCGTTCCAGGATCTCCTCCTGGTCTGGGTCTCTTGCCTCATCGACCACCCTGCCGTCGGAGAGGAAGACGGCGCGGTCTGCCGCGGCGCGCGGGTCGTGGGTGGACGTCCCCCAGCGCACGCACCGCGTTCGGTCCCTCACCATAGACCTTTCGAGACCTTCGGTTTCGACGGCTATGTCGGCTCCGTTCTCCACGAACAGAGTATAGACCCGCAAGGGACATGGGCCGTGAACGAAGCGGCGCTCGCTCTGTTGGTTTCCGGGGCAATGGCGTTTGTAACACCTGGATCCCACTGTTACACTATGTGGCAATCCAATAGCCCCTGCTTCTTCTGCGCGAAGAAGCCGACACTAGACCGGAGGAGGCAAACATCGACACTTACGAAGCCATGCTCATAGTGATCCCCGAGCTCGACGAGGAGCAGGTCGAGAACACCGTCGGGCGTTTTCGCACGATCATCGGGCGCACGGGAGGCGAGGCCGGGGAGCCGAACCACTGGGGGCGCCGCAAGCTGGCCTACGAGATAGACCACCGCACGGACGGTTATTACGTGGTCATGGAGTTCACCGCAGGGGAGCGCACTCTCGTCGAGTTGAAGCGTATCTTGCGCGTCTCCGACGACGTGCTCAGGCACATGGTCGTGAAGCTCCCGCCGAGCTACGCGCACGAGCCGTTGCCCGAGACCACCGAGGCCACGGCCTAAAACTACAACGGAGGTAATGAATGGGTAGGAGAAGGAACGGGCCGCCCCGCGGGGCGCGTCCGATGAAGAGCAAGCCTTGCGTGTTCTGCAAGGAGAACGTCGCATACGTCGACTACAAGGACTACAACATGCTGCGGCGGTTCATCTCCGACCGGGGCAAGGTCAGGGCCCGCAGGGTTACGAGCCTGTGTCCTCAGCACCAGCGGGAGGCCGCCTCGGCGATCAAACGCGCCCGGGAGATGGCGCTCCTGCCCTACGTGGTTGGGAGGTAGTAGCCATGCAGGTAATACTGAACCAGGACGTCGAGAAGATCGGACAGCGCGGCGACATAGTCGACGTGAGCCGCGGCTACGTTCGCAACTTCCTCGTCCCGCGCGGCCTCGCCGAAGTGGCGACCCCTGGCAAGCTGGAGGAAGCCCGCCGCACGATGGAAGAGTCGGAAGAGAGGGACAGGCGTCTGGCCGAGAGGGCGGAGGAGATCTCCAACATCCTCAACAAGAGCGTCATAACCATTGAAGCCCGAACCGGCGAGGACGAGCGCCTTTTCGGGTCTGTCACGGCGGCCAACATCGCCGACGCGGTCGAGAGGGCGCGTGGTATCCGCCTCGATAGACGCCGCATCCGCCTCGAAGAGCCCATAAAGGCCCTCGGCACGCACCAGGTGCCCATCCAGGTCCACGGCGAAGTCGAAGCGAGCGTCAAGGTGATCGTAGTCCCCAAATTGTAGATAGAAAGGTGCGCCGCAAGGTGATGGGGGCGTAGGGGCGGGTTTCGAAACCCGCCCCTACAACGATACGTCTTTACCTAAACCGTACGTTTAGGCGCATTCTGAACCAGAAGGTTAAGGCTCTCGTCTTGCGACGGGGGCCTTTTTGCTGCATGCTGGTAGGTTATGGATCGTCGGGGGAGGATGCGCAGCGTAGAGACCGGGGCCGAGGCGTCCCGGGTACCGCCGCATGACCTGGATGCTGAGCGGGCCGTCATAGGCGCTATGCTGGTTTCGGAGACGGCTGTGGCCGCAGTTGCGGAGCGGCTCGCCGCCGAGGATTTCTACTCCGAGGTACACAGGATCATCTACGGGGCCATGATGCGTCTGTACTCGCGCGGTGAGCCCATCGACCAGCTCACGCTCACGAACGAGCTGAGGAGCGTCAACGAGTTCGATAGGATAGGCGGCAGGCCCTACGTCTTCCAGATCGTCGAGAGCGTTCCTACGGCCGCGAACGCTGGTAGGTATGCGGACATCGTGCGAGGCAAGGCGCTCTTGCGGGCGATCATAGATGTCGGGAGCCGCATCACCGAGGATGCTTTCAGGGAGCCCGAGGACGTGAGTGAGGCTCTCGACTCGGCTGAGCAGCTCGTCTACGGCGTCTCCAACAGGACGCTCAGGGAACATCTTGCGCCAGTCTCCGAGCTCGCGCCCGGTGCGTTGGAGATGATCCAACGCCTCTACGAGCAGGAGGGCGAGGTAACGGGCGTCGAGACGGGCTTCGAAGACCTCGACCGCCTCACCACAGGCTTCCACAAGAGCGACCTGATCATCCTCGCCGCGAGACCGGCGATGGGCAAGTGCCTGAGCGCGGACGCCGAGATAGTGCTCGACGACGGTAGCGTCAACACCATCGAAGAGATCTACGCCGGGCGGAAGGGCAACCTGATGACCCTGGCCGACAACCTGAAGTTCTCCCTGGTACGTCCCAGCGCCTACGTCGACGACGGCGTCAAACCGGTCTTCAGGGTCAAGACGCGGCTCGGACGTGAGATCGAGACTACGCTCACCCATCCGTTCCTCACGATGGGAGGCTGGCGTAAGCTCGGCGAGTTATCAGCCGGCGACCACGTTGCGGTCCCACGCCGGATGCCGGTCTTCGGCCGCGAGCCGCTCGGCGCCCACCGCATGAAGCTGCTCGCCTACATGCTCGGCGACGGTAACATGACAGGCGGCGTACCACGCTTTACCAACGCCAACCCCGCCGTACGCGAGGAATTCATCGAGGCAGCCGGTGAGTTCGGCGGCCTCGGCGTGCGGGAGGAGACCTCTGGCGGCACGCGTACGCCTACTCTGTGCGTCTACGCCGACCGGGTGGTCGTGCGGCAGCATCGTCAGACCTTCGCCCGGACCTTGCGCCGGGCGGTGTTGGAGTCACGACGTCCGGCGGCGGATATCGCCGGACGGACTATGGTCAGCCCCGCTTCGTTGACCCACTGGTCGCAGGGTAAGACCGTGCCCGACGCCGCTACTGCTCTGCGGTTGCGTAAAGTACTGGCCGGAGACTCCATTGAACTTGACATCGTCGACCTGGACCGGGCACGCACGAATGTGCCGAACGGACTGCGCCGGTGGTTGGAAGAACTTGGCATGTGGGGACGCGCGGCCAAAGACAAGCTCTTACCGGAGGCTGTCTTCCGGGCTCCCCGCGACGAATTGGCGCTATTCCTCAACCGGCTGTTCGCGGCCGACGGATGGGCCTCGGTTCTAGCCAGCGGTCAGGCCCAGCTTGGTTACTCTACGGTGAGCGAGAGGCTCGCCAGGCAGGTTCAGCACCTGCTCTTGAGGTTCGGTGTCGTCGCCGCCCTCTGCGAGCGGTCGGTGAAATACGGTGAGCTCCGGCGCCGGGCTTTCCAGTTGAACATCACCGAGCCAGGGTCCATCCGCGCGTTCGTCGAGGGAATCGGCATCTTCGGCAAAGAATCGGCCATAGGACGCGTCGCCCGCGCGCTCGAAGGCAGGCGCCGCCAGGCTAACAGGGACCTCATTCCGCGCGATGCCTGGAAGTTCATCGACGACGCGCGAGGTGGGGAGTCTTGGGCCTCGTTGTCCCGGCGGATGGGGTTCGGACCTGGCCACAATCTGCACGTCGGTACGCGGGCCCTCTCTCGCGAGAGGATGTCCCGCTTCGCCGAGGCGCTCGAAGATCAGAAGCTGAGAGACCTCGCCGACAGCGATGTTTACTGGGACGAGATCGTCAGCATCGAACCGCTCGGGATGAAGCAGGTCTACGATCTGACGATCCCCGGCACGCACAACTTCGTTGCCAACGACGTCTGTGTCCACAACACCGCCATGGCTCTAAACGCCATCTGGCACGCCGCCGGCGAGAAGAAGATGCCTGTTGCGATCTTCTCCCTGGAGATGAGCAAGGAGCAGCTCGTGCAGAGGCTCATCTCGCAGACCACACGTATCCCTACGCAGGCCTTGAGGAGCGGCAACGTCAAAGCCGAGGACTGGCCGAAGCTGGTGCGGGGAGTGGCGGAAGTCAGCCGGGCCCCGATCTGGATCGATGACACGGCGGGCGTCACGCTCATGGAGATCCGGGCCAAAGTCAGGCGTCTCGCCAGCCAGCTCAACGTCGCCGGTGAGATGCCGCTCTCGCTCGTAGTCGTCGACTACCTGCAACTCATGGTCGGTGGCGAAGCCCGCAATCGCCAGGAGAACCGCCAGCAGGAGGTGTCCGAGATCTCCCGCGGTCTGAAAGTTTTGGCCCGCGACCTCGATGTCCCTGTGCTCGCCGTCGCCCAGCTCTCTCGCGCCGTTGAGTCCCGCCACGATAAACGCCCACTCCTGTCAGACCTGAGAGATTCAGGCTGCCTTCCCGCCAGCGCCAGGATCAGTACGGCGGACAATGGCGGGGAGGTGACGCTGGGAGAGCTCGTGTTGAGCCAGCAAACGCCCTATGTATGGTCAGTGGACGACAGCAATCGTCTGGTTCCCGCGAAGCTCGCAAAAGCGTTCCCGACGGGCATCAAGCCCGTCTATCGCATGAAGCTGGCGTCTGGGCTGGAGATCGACGCGACAGCCAACCACCCGTTCCTGACCATCGAAGGTTGGGCGAGGCTCGACTCCCTGTCCCCTGACGGATTCGTCGCCGTTCCCAGGCGACTACCGTCTCCGATCGAGCAAGGACCAGGGTGGAAGGACGAAGAACTGGTGCTGCTGGCACACCTGTTGGGCGACGGTTCTATAGGCCCGAACGGCGTGAAATACGCGACGGCGGACCCGGCGAACAAGAAGGCCGTCGAGGAGGCGTCGATGACGCTGTTCGGCATAGAGGCGTTGACCAAGACCAACGGGAACACGTACCAGGTATGGTTGCCGTCGCCGTACCGGTTGACGCATGGAAGGTGGCATCCGGTACGGGAATGGTTGGAGCCGCACGGACTGTGGGGCGCAAGGTCGTGGAATAAGTTCATCCCGGAGACGATCTTCGGACTGGACGAAGGGAAGCTCGCGCTGTTCTTGAGGCACCTGTGGTCGACGGACGGCTCGATCACCATCTCACAGAACGGGCGCGGCCCCATAGTCAGGACATACTACAGCTCGACCAGCCGCCGACTGGTGCTTGATGTAAAGAGGATGCTCTTGAGATTGGGTATCAGGTCGGCTTTCGGTAAGACTACGAAGAGGCGAGGAGGGGGCGTCGGCTCGTACAGGCCATCGTACAACCTTCGCATCCAGGGCGCGGAAGATCAGACAATGTTCTTGCTACGCGTGGGCTGCTACGGGGCGCGCGGGGAGATGACCGACCCGGCCCTGAAGATATTGTCGTCCCTCAAGGCCAATCCGAACGTGGACCTGGTGCCCTGGGAGGTGCGCCCGAAGGTGGTCGCGGCGATGGCGGAGAAGGGGGTGAACGGTCGCGAGTTGGCAGAGGCCATCGGGGAGACCTACAACGGAGGATACCTGCTCGGCACACCGGAGAGGCGGAGGAGGTTCTCCCGCCCGAGACTCGCGCGTATGGCGACCGTGCTGGACAGCGATGAGCTTGCAAATATTGCGCAATCCGATCTGTTCTGGGATAGGATCGTCGAGATAACGCCTCTAGGTGAACAGCCGACATTCGACGTCACGGTGGAGGGGACGCATAATTTTATCGCCGACGGAGTGGTGGTCCACAACTCTATCGAACAGGATGCAGACATGGTGATGTTTTTGTATCGAGATGAATACTATAACTCCGAGTCCGACGACAAGGGCATCGCCGAGGTCATCGTAGGCAAGCACAGGAACGGGCCTACGGGGAAGGTCCAGCTCGCCTGGATGGAGCAGTACACCAAGTTCGCCTCTCTGGCGAGGAGGACCTAGAGAACCGAACTCTTACCCCTGTCTTACCAGGTCAGGGTGAATGCCAACGGCACGAAGGAGCCCGCCACCGACCACTACTTTGCTACTCTCGTAGAGTGGATTCCCGCTTGCGCGGGAACGACTTACTATGGTAGGGGCCTGCCATATGTGCTTGGCTGCAGCCTGAACGCGGACTTGTACTGACCATTCATGCTGAAGGCTGACAGCTACTTTATCGGCGCTCCCATTG
>CAWEHD010000005.1:0-96582 GCA_963808845.1 uncultured Rubrobacteraceae bacterium | reverse complement strand
ATCCGTCATTCTTGAGTCCTCACTTTCATAAATCCGTGATTTGCGATTCCTGATAGTCAACCGGGTCGTTGGTCTACATGACTCCCCCCTTTCGTGTTTCGCAGTATCGCGTCGTCGGGGCCGCTTGCGGGAGCGGCCTTTTTTCTGAGGATGAAGTGGTAAATGTTGCTAAGCGCGGCAACCTCGACCGCAGTTGAGGTGTCGTCGCAGGGCGCGTAGGTGATCCTAGGACGGCTCATCACCACTACGAGTGACCTCCTCGCGCTTCACGCTCCATGTACTCTTCGAGTGAAGCTCGGTTGATGCGAGCCGCTCGACCGACAGAAGCGCTCTTTACAGCTCCCGACTTCACAATGCGCCAGAGGGTGGTACGACTCAAACCGACCAAGCATCGGGCTTCGTCGTATGTGATCCACTCTGGCCTGATTTGAGTCTTCACTCCGCCTCCTCTTGTTTCAGTGGTTCCGCTGGCGTTTCCGAAATGCTACACTTCACTTGTATCCAAATAGAAAGGATGTAAAGGGATACGAATGAATCTAAGAATCGCTTGGGAATCGAGCTTAAAGGACTCGTTTGGAGAGGGCGTTGATCAGGAGTTTCTTGACTGGCTTTGGGAGAGCGTAGTACGAGACTTCTCAGATGACGAGCTTTCTAGCTCAGACGCGGATGGCGAAACCCTTTCGGCTATGGTCGCCCTTGCCGAAAGAGCTTACGAAGCCCGACTGCGGTTCCCGCCAAGTGTAAGTCTCGGTAGCGGGGGGCGCCCGCCAGACAGCACTCCAAAGGAGGATGTCAGCGATCTGATAAGGGTCGACGCAAAGACACGGGCAAAGGTCATGGCGTTGTCCGAGTACTTCACAAAGATCGCGTCCGTAGAGCGACGGGTGATGGAGTTCAGGCGCAGCTTTCTAGGCTCAACCACCAAGACTCTGGAGCCGGATAAGGTACCGGACGCGTTGAGGTCATGGGGCCTACCAGAGGACGCAGAGACGAGCGAGCACGAAGTTTTTCTCTCCTGGACGCCTGCCGACGGTACGCCTGTCCGCTACCGAGGCACTTACGACTCAGCCATAGGGGAGCTAGATCGCTTAGGAGATTACCTTGCCGGCCATTACCCTTGGGGCAAGGACCATGCAATGCACTTCGTTCTTTGTGGTAATGTGCTGGAAGTAAACACGGTCATTGGGTCGCATAGGATGATGATAATGCTTGGGCCTGATGCGCACAGCTTCAACCGTGGCCACATAATTCTGGAGGTAGAATCCTGGATGCCTCCCGAACTGGTCAAGCAAGCATACGTTAACCTCCAACGCGAAGTGCACAGAGGGCGTCGGGTTCGTCGGGGCGAAGAACGCAACATAGAGGTCTTTCGATTCGTTTTGGACAAGAGCCAAGTTAGGGTAGTGAGCGAGTCCGAGCATCTGGGCATGCTGACCCTACTCGACACGTGGCGAAACTTGCGAAAGTCTTGGGACAAACAGTTCCCCGTCGGTCACGCTTGGCGTTACGGAGAGCACAACGGACGGAATTTTTACCGCGATTTTATGCGTGGTCAGCGAACCGTGATCGGCACAGAGTACGGTCTTCTCGGGACCTTCCAGCCCCACGGGCAGCTACTTAAACTCTTGAGTCAACCCGGTGCCGTATTTGTCGAGGCCACAGGTGAGGAGATAAGCTAGGTCCTCATCAATTCCAATCGCTCGACGCCGCCCTCGCTTAACACAGCACGGAACCGCACCTCCGAGGTCATCGTGTTTTGTACAAGTGAACCAAGACGCTCGTCTTCGTCGAGGTAAAGCTGCGGCGCGAGACCGGCTACGGAGATCCCCTGGAAGCCGTCACCCACCAGAAGCAACGCACCATCCGCTCCGTAGCCGAACACTACCTATACACCAGAACACCATCCTTCGACACCCTGCGCTTCGACGTGATCGGAATCCTCGCCGACCGGCCCGAGGTCCGTATACATCATATCGAGGATGCTTTCTGACGCACGCCAGCACGTCGCCGGTTTCGCCTGGCGGCCTGTCAGCCTAGGCTCTTGCGCAAGAAAAGCCTATTTCTTGCCGTGTCGTATAAAATAATAAACAATCGTATATCATTATAGACACAAATGCTGTATACTGTGGGTCTGCTGTGTTGAGGTGGTGGAGTTAGGGAGCACGGCGATGGCTTGTAGGAGTTGTGGCTGATGTCCGTCTGTCGGGCGAGGAGCCTGAGTCTATTCGGGATAGACGCGTTGCCTGTGGAGGTGGAGGTGGATGTGAGTTCTGGTCTGCCTGGTTTCTCGATCGTGGGTCTGCCTGATGCGGCGGTGCAGGAGGCGAGGGAGCGGGTAAGGGTGGCCATCTCCAACAGCGGCTACAAGTTTCCGACGAAGAAGGTGATAGTGAACCTTGCTCCTGCGAACCTCAGGAAGGAGGGGCCTGCCTTCGACCTTCCGATCGCGCTAGGTATTCTCGCCGCATCCGGTGCGCTGCCGGCGGGGGAGTTGGAAGGCGCCGGCGTGGTGGGAGAGCTCTCGCTTGACGGCGGGTTGCGGGGTGTCAAGGGGGCGCTGTCGATGGCTGAGGGCGCGAGGCGGGAGGGATTGCCGCGTCTGCTCGTTCCCGAGCGGGACGCGCCAGAGGCTGCGGCCATCGGTGGCGTGGAGGTCTATGGGATGAGGACCCTCAGGGAGGCGGTGGAGTTCCTCGGGGATTCTGCGAGGGTTTGTCCTGCAGAGCCGGCCGTCGAGGATGTGCGGCCGGTCGAGGCTGGCGAGGACTTTGCCGACGTCGCCGGGCAGCGGTACGCGAAGCGGGCTCTGGAGGTCGCAGCGGCTGGGGCGCACAACGTTATGATGAGTGGGCCGCCTGGCTCTGGGAAGACTATGCTTGCGCGCAGGATGCCAGGCATTCTCCCCCCGCTCACCATGGAGGAGCGCATCGAGGTGACCAAGGTCCACAGTGCGAGTGGGGAGGGCAATGGGGCGCTCGTCACGCGGAGGCCGTTCAGGGCGCCGCACCACACCGTGTCGACCTCGGGGCTGGCTGGGGGTGGGAGCAACCCGCGGCCTGGGGAGTGTCGCTGGCGCATCACGGTGTGCTCTTCCTCGACGAGTTGCCCGAGTTCAGCCGGACGGCACTCGAGGCCTTGCGCCAGCCCCTGGAGGACGGACAAGTGACGATCTCGCGGGTGGCCGCGACGCTCACCTATCCTGCTCGGGTCACGCTATTGTGTTCCATGAACCCCTGTCCCTGCGGCTATGCGGGGGACAGGAGGAGGGTCTGTCGGTGTACGGCAGGCCAGATCGAACGCTACCAGGGCCGCATCTCGGGCCCCTTGCTCGATCGAATGGACCTCTTCGTCGACGTGCCGCGCCTGACGCGCCAGGAGCTGCGCGAGGAGAGGCATGCCGAGGAGTCCACGTTCGTAAGGGAGCGGGTTAGCCTGGCGCGTGGGGTCCAGGACAGGCGACAGGGCTCTTCCAACTCAGCGCTCTCAGGACGCCGGCTACGTGAGGTTTGCGATTTGGGGGGCGATGCGGAGACGCTCTTCTCCCGGGCGGTGGACAGAATGGGGCTCTCGGGGAGGGGGCACGATAGGGTGCTCAGGGTGGCAAGGACGGTCGCCGACCTCTCGGGCGAAGAGGAGATAGCCGCCGAGCACGTCGCCGAGGCACTCAACTACCGGAGGTCGCATTTAGTTGGAAGATGACGACCGGGCAAAGTACCTGTTCCTCTCACTGTTGCAGGCCAGGGTCGGGAGCAGTCTCGTCTCGCATCTCGGCACCCTCGCCCCCGAGGCCGTTCTAAGGACACCTGTCGCCGAGCTGGCGGGACGCGCGAAGATCTCCGAGAAGGCCTCGCGCGCTTTCGAGGAGCTGCAGCGGGCCTTCGACCCCGACAGGATTCAGGAGTGCCTGGCGGCGAGAGGGATCGAGGTCCTCACGCCGGTCGACGAGGGTTACCCAGGGTCGCTGAGGAGCATACCCGACCCGCCACCGGCGCTCTTTGTGAACGGCGCTGTCCCCGATACGGTCTCCGTCGCGCTCGTCGGCTCGCGCAAGGCTTCGGCGACGGGCATCGAGACGGCCAAGGCTCTCGGGCTCGCTCTCTCCGAACGGGGTGTTTGCGTGGTGAGCGGGCTCGCGCTCGGGGTGGACGCCGCGGCGCACGAGGGGGCTGTCGAGGCCGGGGGCCTTACGGTCGGCGTACTGGGATGCGGTATCGACATCGTCTACCCGAGGCGCAACAGGAGCCTCTTCGAGTCGGTCAGGCGGCACGGGGCCCTGGTCTCCGAGTACTCTCTCGGCGAGGCGCCGCTTGCGTGGCGCTTCCCTGCCAGGAACCGCATCATCGCCGGCCTCGCTGGGACCGTCGTGGTCGTCGAGGCGCCAGAGCACAGCGGGGCGCTCATAACAGCCCGCCACGCCCTCGACGCCGGACGGGATGTCTGGGCCGTGCCTGGCCCTCCCGGCGTGCGCGAGTGCCGGGGCTCGAACGGGCTGCTCTCCGACGGCGCAGGCGTTCTGTGGGACATCCCAGAGTTCGTCGAAGCCGTGGCGCGCGAGAGTAGAGTCCCTGCGGCGGGAGCGGGTTCCGGAGATGCCAAGCCCTTGCCTTCCGGTCTCGAGGATACGGAGGCCGCCGTGCTCTGTGGGGTCGGCTTCGAACCGAGGGGGGTCGACGCGGTCGCCAAGCGCAGCGGCGTCGAGATGCCCGAGGTGCTCACCGCGCTCGCCCTGCTGGAGTTGAAGGGGTTCGTGAGCCGCGACGGTGTCGGATCGTACGTGAGGAGGATACTCCCTTGACGCGGCCTACTCTCCGCTCGCTCTGGTCGCACTATTTCCGGGTCAGCAAGCGCCTGGCCGAAACAGATATGTCGAGTGACGAGCGCCGGCAGGCCGAACGCGAGGCGAGGGGGCTGAGAGACAGGCTCGTGGTCAACTACTCTCCGCTCGTGAAGTACGTTGCAGGCAGAATCTCGGGGCGCATGGCCGGACCGCTGGATCAGGAGGACGTCGTCGCGGCCGGGCTCTTCGGACTCCTGAACGCCGTCGAGACCTACGATCCTGGCCGCCGCACCAAGTTCGAATCTTACGCGATCTCCAAGATCCGGTGGTCCATCCTCGACGAGCTGAGGAAGCTGGATCCGCTTTCTCGCCGCACCCGCCTGAGGGCGCATCAGACAGAGCGCACCAGGGACGAGCTCGTGCAGAAGCTGGGCCGCCCGCCGACGGAGTCTGAGTTGGTAGGACGCCTTGGTATAAGCGTTACCGAGCACCGGGCGTTCCTCGCCCAGTACGCGCGGGCGCAGGTGAGGTCGCTCGAAGCCCGCCTGGAATGTCAGGGGCCCCCTGGCGCCGGCCTTCACGACCTCATCGGGGACCGCTCGGCGACGGACCCGGCGTCGGCTGCGGAGGTGGCTGAGGTCCGTGCGCGGCTGGTTCGGGCCATAGAGAGTCTCGGCGAGCAGCAACGGGTGGTCACCACCTTCTACTACTACGAAGGCCTTACACTAAAGGAGATCGGCAGGCTCCTCCACCTGACGGAAGGTCGCATCTCGCAGATACTCCACAGCGCGCTCGTGCAGCTCAGGCAAAGCCTGGCCGAGGAGAGCCGTCTCTCCGAGAGGACCTAGGTTGGAAATAGGCTTTGCCTCTTTGCAAGCAATTCAGCCTCTCAGCATTTCAGCTTCTTGGTGTCGCTCTTATCTGAGTTGCCGATTCGTGGTAGGTCGATACTTCTGTGGATCGCTTTGGTCTCGGCGGATTTGGCGCACTGTACATCAGCAGCAAGCAAGCTGACTGGCTGAATTGCTGAAATGCTGACCGGCGCGGTTTCCGGAAGGGAACTTCCGAAAACTGCTGTGCTAGAAGCCTCCACCCCCTTGTGCTAACATCTGCGGGCCGGACGAGGCGATGCTTTCGGGCCCCGTCCGCAATCACGCACGCCCGCCGCAGGGTCCTCCGGGCCCGGGTGGTGGTCCGCCGGGAGATCGAAAGGCGGATTGCGAGGCGCGGGCGGAGGATACCAACCACCTTAAAGAGAGGTAGAGATCTTGCAGAGCACAGCCGAGCGCGTAGGAATTCGAGAACTACTAGAAGCTGGTGTCCATTTCGGGCACCAGGCCAAACGGTGGAACCCCAAGATGAAGCGCTACATCTTCGCCCAGCGGGCCGGGGTCCACATTATCGACCTGGACCAGACGTTGACACTGTTGGAACGGGCTTTGGGCTTTGTCCGCGGCGTCGCTGAAGCGAACCGAGAGGTCATTTTCGTAGGGACGAAGAAACAGGCCCAGATCCCGCTGGCCGAGGAGGCCCTGAGGAGTGGTCAGCCCTTTGTCGCGGAGCGCTACATCGGCGGCATGCTGACCAACTTCCAGACGATCCTGCCGCGCATCCAGTACTTCAAGGACCTGGCCGTGAGGGTCGACGAGACGCCCGAGGAGGATAGGACAGGCAAAGACTGGTTCGCCCTCCACAGGGAGTACCAGAAGCTCAGGCGCAACTTCGCCGGCATCACCGAGATGGAGCGCCTTCCCGGCGCGGTCTTCGTCGTGGACCCGAAGCGTGAGGAACTCCTGGTCAAAGAGGCGAACAGGCTCAAGATCCCTGTGCTCGCCCTCACAGATACCAACTGTGACCCCGAAGTCGTCGACTATGTGATTCCCGGCAACGACGATGCGATACGTTCGATAAGCCTGATCTCGAGGCTCGTGGCCGATGCGATCATCGCCGGAAGGGGCGAGGAAGTGCGGGTCGAGGAACGCCCCGTGCCGCCCGTGATCGAAGACTCTCAGATGGACGCCGAGGTCCTGCAGACAGGGGAGACAGGCGGCCCAACCGAGACGCCGAACGGGATCAGCGCCGGGACTCCGGCTGACGAGCCAGAAATTCCGGCAGAACCCGAAGCCGTGCCTGAGGTGGATGCCGCGGACGAGCCCGCAGTAGTCGTCGAGTCCGAGGTCATAGCGGAGCCGGAGGCGACAGCAGAGGACGAGGCTGAGATCGTCGATGCAGCGTCCATCGATGTGGAGGCCGTCGACCCCGATGCGGCTGCAGAGCTCGAGGCAGAACAACCCGATACAGAAGAGTCAGTAGAGTCCGAGCGTGTCGAAGAGGAGGCGCCGGACGATGAGAACGAAGAGACTGAGGAGAAGTAAGAACTTTGGCTAGTACGATAGAGAAGATTAAGCAGCTCCGGGAGGAGACTGCCGCGGGGATGATGGACGTGAAGCGGGCGCTCGAGGAGTCTGACGGGGACGTCGAGGGCGCCAGGAAGGTCTTGAGGGAGAGGGGCCAGGCCCTGGCCGCAAAGAAGAGCGGGCGGGCCGCGACCGAGGGGTTCATCGAGGCATACGTGCACTTCAACGGGCGGGTCGGGGTGCTCGTTGAGGTAAACTGCGAGACGGATTTCGTGGCGCGCACGCCCGAGTTCAAGGGGTTCGCCCGTAACGTGGCACTACACGTTGCCTCCATGCGGCCCATGTGCGTCTCGCCTGAAGACATCCCTGCCGGGGCGCTTGAAGAGGAGCGGCAGGTGGTCGAGAAGCAGGTCGCCGAGATGGGCAAGCCCGAGAATATCGCCAAGCAGATCGTCGAAGGCAGGATGAGAAAGTGGGTCGCCGAGCAGGCCCTAACCACGCAACCCTACGTCAAGGAGACGGACAAGACGGTGGGGGACCTCCTACAGGAGACCATCCAGATGGTCGGTGAGAACGTCGTGATCCGACGCTTCGTCCACTACGAACTCTAGTAGCGGTCTTGGACGAGTCCACCAAATTGACGGGTGGGATCGAAGGGGCCGGGCTCTCGGAGCTTGGCCCCGTAAAGCGCGTCGTCTTGAAGCTCTCGGGGGAGAGCCTCGCTGGCGACGGCGGCTACGGGATCGACCCTGGCAGCCTCGACTCCACGGCGCAGGGCGTGCTCGAAGCTGTCGAGGCTGGGGCCGAGCTGGCCGTCGTCGTCGGCGGCGGCAATATCTTCCGGGGTTCTCAGGTCGCCGATGAACTCGGCATTGAGGGTGCGACCGCCGACTACATGTCCATGCTCGGGACCGTAATCAACGCGATGGCGCTGCAGGCGGCCCTCGAAGGGCGCGGCGTCGAGACGAGGGTTCAGACGGCCATCGAGATCCAGGAGGTCGCCGAGCCCTACATCCGACGGAGGGCCATACGCCACCTCGAGAAGGGCAGGGTCGTCATCTTCGGCGGCGGTACAGGCAACCCCTTCTTCACGACCGACACGGGCGGTGCTTTGAGGGCGCTGGAGATCGGGGCCGACGCCCTTCTGATGGCTAAGAACCAGGTCGACGGCGTCTACGACAAGGACCCTCTGAGGTACCCCGACGCGGTGCGCCTGCCGCGGCTCAACTATATGGACTTGCTCTCCAACAACCTCTCTGTCATGGACCACACCGCGGCCACGCTTTGCAGCGGCGAGAACTTGCCCATAGTCGTCTTCGATATACTCAAAGAAGGTAACCTGCGCCGGATCTTGCGGGGAGAACAGGTGGGGTCGCTGGTGTGGGGAACGGCGAACGGAGGCGGAGGAGGCTGAGATGTCCGATGTTATAGATCTCACGGCGGCCGAGCGCAGGATGGACGGGGCCGTCGAGTCGGTGAAGAGCAATTTCGCCACCATACGTACGGGCAGGGCGAACCCTTCGCTCCTGGACAGGATCGAGGTCGATCTCTACGGGACGAGGATGGCCCTGAGAAGCGTCGCCAACATCGGCGCGCCCGAGGCGCGGCTCCTGACCGTGACCCCCTTCGACCCAAACTCCCTCAAGGACATCGAGCGGGCCATAAGGGACGCTGATATCGGCCTCAACCCGCAGAACGATGGCAAGATTCTCAGGCTACCGATACCCGAACTGACGGAGGAGCGCCGCAGGGACCTCGTCAGGATGGCGCGGAGCATGGCCGAGGAGGGGAGGGTCTCTGTCAGAAACGTGCGCCGCGATGAGATGAGGGACCTGCACGAGTTGCGCAAGGAAGGTGAGATCTCCCAGGACGACGAGCACAGGGCCGAAGACGAGCTACAGAAGCTCACCGACGGGTACGTCAAGAGGGTCGATGCTGCCCTTGCCGACAAGGAAGCCGAGCTCTCGGAGGTCTAACTGCTGGAACCCGCCGAGAAACGACTCCCCACAGGCTCTTCCGAGCAGCGTGTCCTCGACCCACAGCGGACCCCGCGTCACGTCGCCATCATCATGGACGGCAACGGGCGCTGGGCCAGGAGGCGCTGGCTCCCGCGCGCCGCCGGCCACCGGGCCGGTGTCTCCGTGCTCACGCCTCTGCTCGAGACGGCTGGCCGCTCCGGGGTGAAGACGCTGACCCTCTACGCCTTTTCGACCGAGAACTGGGCGCGTCCTGAGCGAGAGGTAAAGACGCTCATGAAGCTCTTTCTGGAGACGGCCCGCGAGAAGGTGCCTGAGTTGAATGAGCGTGGGGCCAGGCTCCGTTTCCTGGGCAGAAGGCAACATCTGCCCGCCTCGGTGCTCGAAGCCCTGGAGGAGGCTGAGGATCTCACCTCTAGCAACGACACCCTCGACGTTTACATCGCGCTCGACTACGGAGGACGCGCGGAGATCGTGGACGCCACCCGCCGGATAGTCGCAGATGGTCTCTCTCCCGAGGACATCGACGAGGTCACCTTCGCCCGCTACCTCTACGCCCCCGACGTACCCGAGGTCGACCTGGTGATCCGGACCAGCGGCGAGCTCCGCGTCTCGAATTTCCTGCTCTGGCAGATAGCCTACGCCGAGTTCTACGTGACGGACACGCTGTGGCCCGACTTCTCCCCCCAGGAGTTCTTGCGCGCCCTCGAGTCTTTCGGGTCCCGGTCCAGACGCCGGGGCGGCGTCTAGGAACCCTGTGCTCCCGTGGAGGGCAGCGACCGCCCTGGTGCTCGCGCCGATCGTGCTCGCCAGCATAGCCCTCGGCAAGTGGGCCGTGATCGCCGTTCTCCTCGTAGTTATAGCGGGGGCCGCCTACGAGCTCTCCCGGGCCCTGGAGCCGTTGCCCTTCGTCGCAGCCCTTGGCGCCGGCGCGCTCCCGCTCCTCCTCTCGATCCCTTACCATCAGACAGGCATTCTCGCAGGCGCCGTGGCCGGCCTGCCCTGGGCCCTGATCTGGCTCTCCGCAAAGCCCGAGACCAGAACCCTGCGCGCTGTTCTCGCCGTCCTGCTAATGTCGCTCTGGGTCGGGGTCCCGCTGGCCCACCTGGGGCTGTTTCCTCGCTCCCAATACGGCGTCGTCCTCATCCTCATTGCCGTTGTCGGGCCCTGGGTCTCCGACTCGGGCGCGTATTTCGCCGGACGCTTCTTCGGCCGTAACCTGTTGTTCCCCAGCCTGAGCCCGAACAAGACGGTCGAGGGCAGCGTGGGCGGACTTCTCTTGACCGTTTTGATCGTCACACCCCTCGCACTCGAGTTCCTCGACTTTACCTTCGCCAAAGCCCTGGTCATAGGCGCCGGGGTCTCTGTCTCGAGCCAGTGCGGGGACCTCTTCGAATCGTCCCTGAAGCGTATCCTCGACGTGAAGGACCTCGGGAACTTCCTCCCAGGCCACGGAGGCGTTCTCGACAGGGTGGACAGCCTGCTGTTTACGGCCCCGGCGGTATACTATATCTCCCTACTCGTATGAGATTGGACCCAACACCCTGATGAGACGCCGCCTCACGATCCTCGGCTCGACCGGCAGTATCGGCCGGCAGGCTCTCGACGTCGTCCGCAGATATCCCGACCGCTTCGATCTCGTCGGCCTCTCAGCGGGTAACGACGCACGGGCACTCGCCCTCCAGGCGACCGAGTTCGGCCCTGAGTACGTAGCCCTGGAATCTGGGGACACGGGCCCACTCGAAGACCTCACTGCCGAGGTGCTTGCCGGTCCCGGCTCCGCCGGGCGCCTTGCCGGCGCGCCATCTGACGTCGTCCTCAACGGCATAGTCGGCTTCGCCGGGCTCGCCGCCACCGTCGGTGCCCTGCAGGCGGGCAACCGCGTCGCCCTCGCCAACAAAGAGTCGCTCGTCGCAGGGGGCGAGTGGGTAATGGAGCTCACGGCAAATAACCGCATAATACCGGTAGATTCCGAGCACTCGGCGATCTTCCAGTGTCTGGAGGGGAGACGTCAGGAGGAGATAGCGGGGATATTGTTGACGGCGTCGGGAGGACCATTCTACGCGTTCGAGAAGTCGAGGATTCGTCGAGGCTGGCCCTGAGGATGCGCTAAGGCACCCGACGTGGCGAATGGGGAGGAAGATCACCATAGACTCGGCCACCATGATGAACAAGGGGCTCGAGGTTATAGAGGCGCACCACCTCTTCGGCGTTCCGTTCGAAGAGGTGCGGGTCGTCGTGCACCGCCAGTCGGTGGTTCACGGTGGCGCGCTCTTCGAGGATGGCTCGGTCGTGTTGCACGCGGCGTTGCCTGACATGAGGCTGCCTATAGCCTTCGGCCTCATCTACCCTGATAGGGTCGACGTGGGGGCCGAGCCTGTGCCCTTCGACGGTGTCAGTTGGAGCTTCGAGGAGCCGCGCAACGACGTGTTCAGGTGCCTGCCGCTCGCGGTGGAGGCCGGTCGTGCAGGGGGCGCCTATCCCGTCGCGCTCAACGCGGCCAACGAGGTCGCAGTCGAGGCCTTCCTTGACGGCAGGATAAGATTCCTACACATAGCGGATGTTATAGAGGAGGTCCTCGAAGTGGTGCCTGACTTCGGGATGATGCAGAGCATGGAAGCCATAGTAGCCGTTGACGGGTGGGCGCGTGATGAGGCCCGGCGGCGGGCGGACGGAGACTCGCGATGACCGTTATCGTCGCGCTGCTAGGCCTGATCTGCCTCATAGTCATCCACGAGCTCGGGCACATGCTCACAGCCAAAGCGCTGGGCGTAAGGGTCCCGGAGTTCGGCGTCGGCTTCGGACCGCCGCTCGTGAAAAAGAGAATCGGCAAGACCGTCTATTCTTTCCGCATAATACTCCTGGGAGGATTCGCCAGGATGGCGGGGATGGGAGACGGCGAGGAGGGACCGGACACGTATTACGCCAAAGCGGCGTGGCGACGGGCCCTTATCATTCTGGCTGGTCCTGTCGCCAACATTCTCGCTGCCGTTGCCATACTGGCTGGTGTTTACATGTTCCAGGGAGTTGTCACCGACGTAAAGCCGGTCGTGAAGGCTGTCGAACAAGGATCGATGGCGCAGCAGGTTGGGATCAGGGCCGGAGACAGGATCGTCGGCCTCGACAGCGATAGGGTAAAGACGTGGGACGATTTCGAACGCCAGATGTCGGGCCGTGAGCCGGGTGAGAAGGTGAGTGTCACCGTGTTGCGCGGCGGTTCACAGAAGACCTTCGAGGGAGAGTTGGGGGCTGATCCGGAGGATAAAGATCGGGCGCTCGTTGGTGTGCGTCCCCAGGTAGAGACGACCACGTACGGGCCTGTGGAGTCAGTCGGCCTATCGGTACAGCGGTGCGGCGAGATCACGGTGCGGCTCGGGGTTTTCGTCGGGCAGCTCGTGACCGGCGAGAAAGGTCTGTATGAGAACGTGACCGGTCCCGTCGGCATCGCCTCGGTCGGGAGCACCGCCGTCAACCAGGGTTTCTTCCTGCCGCTTCTGGCCTTGATCAGCCTGAACCTGGCACTATTCAATCTGTTCCCGATCCTGCCCCTCGACGGCGGGCACCTCTTCTTTATAGCGGCGGAGAAGGTTCTAGGCAGGCCCGTCAGCGAGCAGACGATGGGCAAGATCGCCGCTTTCGGCCTCGTCCTCGTCCTTGCCCTTTTCCTTTTCGCCACCTACGCCGACCTGAGTAAAATCTTCACTGGACAGCCGTTCATCCCGGATTAAGATAGGGGCGTAAAGAACGTATGGGAGTGAGATGACAGAGGCAGCGCTGCGCGAACGTCCGATTACGAGCCGGCAGATAAAGGTCGGCGACGTGCCGATTGGTGGCGGAGCCCAGGTGGCCGTACAGTCGATGACCAATACCATGACCTACGACGTCGAGGCGACGGTGCAGCAGGTCTACGACCTCAACGCCGCAGGCGCCGACCTCGTGCGCGTCTCGGTCAACGGCTCCAAGGCTCTCAAAGGTTTCAGTGAGGTCGTCTGGCGTTCGCCGGTTCCCCTTATCGCCGACATCCACTTCGATTACAGGATGGCCCTCGGTGCCGCCGACGCCGGTGCCGCGTGCGTCCGGATAAACCCCGGCAACGTGGGGAGCGACGACCGCTACCGCCGGGTGATCGAGAAGTGCCAGGAGATGGGCACGGCCATGCGCATCGGGGTCAACTCGGGATCTGTGGAGAAGCGGTTCTGGGACCTCCCCAAGGCCGAGGCGCTCGTGGCGAGCGCGCTGCACAAGGTCGAGATCGCCGAAGAGATGGACTTCTTCGACTTCAAGGTCTCCCTGAAGGCGAGCCACGTCCCAGAGATGGTCGAGGCCAACAAGAAGTTCCGAGAATACTCAGACGCGCCGCTTCACCTCGGCGTAACCGAGGCAGGGACAAAGCTACCAGGTGCGATAAAGAGTGCTGCGGCACTGGGCCAGCTTCTGCCCTACGGGATCGGTGACACCATCCGCATCTCGCTCGCCGAGGACCCCGTCGAGGAGATACCAGTGGCCTACCACATCCTCTCGTCCCTCGACATCAGGCACCGTGGGCCAAACATAATAGCCTGTCCGAGTTGCGCCCGCACGCTTGGCTTCGACGTGATCGGGATGGCGGCGAAGGTCGAGGAAGGGCTCGAGCACTTCGAGGACCACTTTACCGTTGCGGTCATGGGCTGCGTAGTCAACGGCCCTGGTGAGGCCCGCGACGCGGATTACGGGGTGGCCGGAGGGAAGGACGACGGTGTGATCTTCTCAAAGGGCCAGCCGCTGCGGAAAGTCGGCCGCGACGAAATCTACGACGCCCTCTTCGAAGAGATAGCAAAGGACGACAGGAAGTAGCAAAGGCTTCTCGCCAGGAGAACCTTGCGGATGTCATGCCAGTGGGCGGGATTCCACTTATCTGTCGAGATTTTTCACTCCTGAGCCTCTCCACTACGACACAGCTACGGCAAGACATGCCAGGCCTCGATGTAGTCGAGCAGTGTCGGTGTCGAGGATGGCGGAGTAGCAGGTAAAAGAATACCGGCAGGCGAAGGCGCGCTGTGATCCGAGTCGCCCCCACGTTCGTAGACCACACTGAAACGCGGTGCCACAACTCCGCCCGAGCAGCATGGGCGCCCGGGGATGAACGGAGCATGCGAAGAGGAAGGGGGTTACAGGACAGGTCGAACGATCAGCAATGAACTGAGGGGCCAGAATTATGGCTATTCGAGAAAAGGAGAGTGGATACATGAGTGAACGTACATTCCTCGATGAAAGCGGGGGCGGATCACTGACTTCCCGGCGGGGCTTCCTGACCGGATCGGCTGCGGCACTCGCCGGCGGCGCCCTGTTGGCGGTCCCTGGCGCGGCCTTTGCCAAAGGCAACGGCCACGATGATGACAAGGAGCACGGGGGCAAGCGCAAGAACGGCGGTGTCTCAGACGTCGACATCCTCAACTACGCCCTCGTTCTAGAGCGCCTCGAGTACGAGTTCTACCGGCGCTACCTCGAGAGGTTCACCAAGAGCGATGTCCAAGGTGACGCCATCTTCAACGGGTTTGGCAACGAGGTTCGCAGTGAAATCTACCAGAACCTCGTGCGCATCCGCAACCACGAGAAGACCCACGTGGCGACCCTCATCGCCGTCATAAAGAGCCTCAAGGGTAAGGCGGTGGGCGAGTCCGAATACAAATTCCCCGTCAATAACGTGAAGGACTTCGTGACCGTAGCACAGACCTTGGAGGACACTGGGGTGACGGCCTACGATGGGGCAATCGCCTACATCCATAAGCCGGGTTTGCAGACCGCCTCGGCGACGATCGCCACCGTGGAGGCGCGCCACGCCTCCTACCTGCGGCTGCTAAACGGGAAAGTGCCGTTCCCTGCGGCCTTCGACAAGCCCGTGGCACCCCAGAAGATATGCGAGGCGGTAGACCCGTTCATAACCAAGAGCCCCTTCAACCTGAAGAAGTTCTGTGAGTCGCTGCCAAACAAGGTGATCACGCTTTAAGCTAGCGTGCACCCATCAACACCGGGCCGAGGTCCTACGGGACTTCGGCCCTTTTTTCCCCAGCCTGACAATTCCTGGGATGAGAATTTGGGGTTCTACTCAGGAGTAGATGATCGTAGAGGTGTCTGCCCTCGACTTCGAGGAGTTCTTGCCCGAGACGGTGGAGTAGAATGCCTCGTAGAACCGGTTGGCCCGGCGCGGGCCGGTGTCGTAGAGAGTCCCCTGGCGGCCCTGCGAGCCTTGTAACCGACATACTCTGAGATATAATCGGACGTGCTGTAAGTGAGCAAGGGGTCTTCGGGCCCGTTGCTTTTTTTATCGTTTGAGAAGGTGAGAGAGACGGCGGGATTAGAGAGGCTGACACAGGTAGTCGAGGGCGTGCTTCCCGAGGGAACCGAGCTGGTAGAGGCAAGGTTTTCGGGTGGGCCTTTGCTCACTGTGCTCCTGGATCGGGAGGACGGCCCTGTGGACCATGAGTTCTGCTCGCGGGTTGCAGCTGTTATCGCCCCGGCTGTCGAGGCCGAGGGCTACGATGGTCCCATCGAAGTCTCGTCCCCTGGCATCGAGCGTCCGCTGACGAGGCCCGAGCACTTTCGGCGTTTCGTTGGTCATGAGGCGAAGGTCCGGATCGGCGAACCCCTGGATGGGCGCAGGAACTTCACTGGCGTCATAGACAGGACGGGTGAAGAGGCCTTCGTGCTGAGACTCTCCGAGGGAGCGGAGGTGGAGCTGCCGTTCGGTTCCGTGACCCGCGCGAACCTCAAGGAGGACATATACAAGTGAATACGGCATTGTTATCCGCGCTACGCGAGATAGAGACGGACAAGAGCATCCCCTTCGAGACGGTGAAAGGCGTACTCGAGGAGTCGCTGCTCGCGGCTTACCAGGGCCGTGAGGGGGCAGACGAGGAGGCGAGGGTCGTCCTCGACGAGGAGACTGGTGACCTGCGGGTTATGAAGGACGGCGAGGACATAACGCCGCACGACTTCACGCGCATAGCGGCCCAGGTGATGCGCCAGACGTTCTACCAGCGCCTCAACGAGGTGCACAACGAGCAGCTCTTGGAGGAGTACGGCGAGCGCATGGGCGACGTTGTGACCGGCATCGTACAACAGGCCCACAGGCGGATGACGCTGGTCGACCTCGGTAGGGTCGAGGCGATCCTGCCGGCCAGCGAGCAGGTTCCGAACGAGCGCTACGAGAACGGCCAGCGACTCAAAGTGTACCTGCTGGAGATCAGGGAAGGAGGGCGCGGCCCAAGCCTGACCGTGAGCCGGCGCAACGAAGGGCTGCTCAGGAACCTCTTCGAGCTCGAGGTGCCCGAGATCTACGACGGCCTCGTCGAGATAAGGGCGGTCGCCCGCGAGGCCGGGCTGCGCTCGAAGGTGGCCGTCTGGTCCAAGGAGGCCGGTGTGGATCCTGTCGGGGCCTGCGTGGGGCCGCGCGGCAGCCGCGTGAGGGCCGTCGTCTCCGAGCTCAGGAACGAGAAGATAGACATCATCCAGTGGGACCCCGAGCCGGCGCGCTTTATAGCGAAGGCCTTGAGTCCTGCGCGCGTGCGCGAGGTCTACCTGGACGAGGATGAGAAACAGGCTGAGGTGATCGTACCCGACGACCAGCTCTCGCTGGCCATCGGCCGCGAGGGCCAGAACGCCCGCCTCGCCGTGAAGCTGACCGACTGGAAGATAGACATAAAGCCCGAGAGCCAGGCGACGGAATATGAGGAAGAGGAAGAGGACTGGGAGCCGGATGAGGACTCGACGATGCACCGTTGCAGGGCCGTCCTCTCCAACGGCCGCAGGTGCGCCAACATGGCGTTGCCGGGCTCGCTGTTCTGCGGCATCCCTTCGCACCAGGCGCAGGCCGCGGAGTTCGAGGGCATGGTAGGTAGAGGGTAGGGGATCTGATGAGTAAACGCGTATACGAGATAGCCCGCGAGCAATCGCTGGAGAGCAAAGAAGTGATACAGCGCCTCAAGGAGGCAGGGGTTGAGGTAAAGAGCCACTCCTCCTCCGTCGAGGAGAACGTCTACGAGAGGGTCTTCGGATCCGGGGCCGAAACTCCCAATGGTCGCTCGGCGGCCCAGGAGGCCGAGGCGCAGAGGCCCGCCGAGGCGGAGCGCTCGGGGCACGGCGCCACCATGGCGGCTGCGCCGGCTGAGGAGCCGGTCTCGGCGCCGCAGCAGGACCGTCCTCAGAAGAAACGTCGCAGGGTAGTTATAGACGCGAGCGCGAGGAACCGCGGGGCACGTCCGGCCGCGTCTGCCGCCCCAGCCCCAAAGGAGCCCGAGCGGGCTCCCTTCGACGAGACAGAGCCCGAGAGCAGCAGAGTGCGGGTCGAGCCAGGGGCTACCGTCAAGGATCTCGGAGAGGCCGTCGGGGTCCCTCCGACCCAGATCATCAAGGTCTTGATGGGCCTGGGGGAGATGAAGACGCTCACGCAGACCCTTTCGACCGAGGAGATCGAGCTGATCTCCGAGGAACTCGGCGTCGAGGTGGAGATCGGCGCGGTCGAGGAGCCCGAGCCTGTCGAGGTCGCTCCCGATGATGACCCTGCCGACCTGGTCGAGAAGCCGCCCGTAGTAACGGTGATGGGCCACGTCGACCACGGCAAGACGAGCCTCCTGGACAGGATCCGGCAGTCTAACGTCCAGTCAGGGGAGGCCGGCGGCATCACCCAGCACATCGGGGCCTACCAGGTCGAGTCCGACGGCAGGAAGGTCACCTTTATAGACACACCTGGCCACGAGGCTTTCACTGAGATGCGGGCCCGCGGGGCTCGGGTTACGGACGTGGTCGTGCTCGTAGTGGCCGCCGACGATGGCATCATGCCGCAGACGGCGGAGGCCATAGAGCACGCCAGGGCAGCCGGCGTCCCAATGGTTGTGGCGCTCAACAAGATCGACGTGCCCAACGCGAACCAGGATAAGGTCCTCGGGGAGCTCTCCGAGCGGGAGCTAGTACCCGAGGTCTACGGCGGTGACACCGTCACGGTGCCCGTGTCGGCCAAGACCGGCGAGGGCATCGATGAGCTTCTGGAGAACATCCTGGTCGTCGCCGAACTCGAGGACCTGAAGGCGAACCCCAAGGCCCCTGCGAGCGGCTATGTTATAGAGGGGGAGCGCGACCCTGGCCGCGGTCCGGTTGCCACGCTGCTGCTGAGCCGCGGGACACTTGAAAGGAGCGACGCCGTGCTCGCAGGGACGGCTTACGGCAGGGTAAGGGCGATGCTCGACTACACGGGCCAGCGCGTCAAAGAGGCGGGACCTGGGACACCGGTGGAGATCCTCGGCCTCTCCGGCGTCCCCGAGGCTGGAACCCGCTTCGAGGTCGTCGACCACGAGCGGATCGCACGCGACCGGGCCCAGCAGGCTGAGGAGAGGCTGCGCAGGCAGGAACTCGCCCAGGGCGGTACGCGCCGCACGCTGGAGGAGCTGCTCGGCGAGGGCGGAACCCAGGATCTCAACCTCGTCATCAAGGCTGATGTCGCCGGCTCCGTCGAGGCGCTAAAAGAGGCGCTCGCGAAGTTGTCCACCGACGAGGTAAGGGTCAACATCGTGCGCAGCGGTGTCGGGGCACTCACCGACTCCGACGTCATGCTCGGCTCGGCGAGCGACGGCATCCTGCTCGGTTTCAACGTCAGGCCGACCAACCCGGCCAAGCAGGTCGCCGAGCGGGAGGGCGTCGAGATCCGGACCTACGACGTCATCTACAAGGCCCTCGAAGAGATCGAGGCCGCCATGCGCGGTATGCTCGCCCCCGAGATACAGGAGCGCGAGACCGGCACCGCCGAGGTGCGCCAGACCTTCAGGGTGCCCAACGCCGGCGTCGTCGCCGGCTGCTACGTAACGAGCGGTGAGATCTTCCGCAACAACCGCGTTCGCGTCGTGCGCGACGGCACCGTGGTCTACGAGGGCAACATAGCCTCCCTGAAACGCTTCAGGGACGACGTGCGCTCGGTGCGCGAAGAATTCGAGTGCGGCGTCGGCGTCGAGAACTTCAACGACGTCAAAGAGGGCGACGTTCTCGAGTTCTTCGAGACCGTCGAGGTCCCGAGGTAAAGGCGGCCCTTGTTCTGCGCGGTAAGGCTGGAACTGGAGCTGCCCTTCTCTTCGAGCCTGAAGGATAAGCGCCAGACCCTGCGCTCCATAAAGGACCGCCTGCGCCGCAAGAACGTCAGCGTGGTGGAATCCGATCACCAGGACCTGTGGCAGCGCGCCACGATGGAGATCGCGCTCGCCGCGGTCTCCCGCGGCGCGGCCGAGGAGAAGCGGGAGGAGCTTCGAAGGACGCTCCTGAACTACGAGGACCTGTCGATCCTGGACTGGCGCGAGGAGTTCGTGAAGCTGTGAGCGGGCGCAAGCGCAAGGTGGAGTCGCAGCTGAAGGAGATCACCGGCGAGGAGGTAGCCTCGCTCTCGGACCCGCGCATCCAGGGCCTCGTTACGGTTACCGGCGTCAGGGTAAGCCCCGACCTCGCCCACGCTACGGTGTTCTACAGTGTGCTCGCCGGCGAGGATGAGCTGGCGGCGAACGAGGGCCTGCAGAGCGCGGCAGGGCGCATCCAGGCCGCTGTAGGCGCACAGACGCGCCTCAAGCGCACGCCCAAACTGCACTTCGAGCCCGACCCTGTCGTCGAGCGCGCGACGAGGATAGAGGCCGCTCTTAGGGAGGTAAGGACAGATGACGACGCGCACGAAGAATAATACGCTTGCGGAGATAGCAGAGTTCTTGAAGACCCTGGACAGGGTCGCCGTCACGACGCACGTAGGGGCAGACGGTGACGCCATCGGCGCATCAGCCGCGCTCGTGCGCCTGATGCGCCGGCTTGGGGCCGAAGCCGTGTTCTGCCACGCGGAAGCCGTGCCCGAGTATCTGAGTGGCTCCTGCCCGACGAGGCCCTGCGCGAGCTTCCGCCGGATCACGACCTCCTCGTCGCCGATACGTCCCGTGCGGACCGGACCGGGGTACCAGTGCCCGAAGCCGGGGCCCGCCTCAACGTCGACCACCACGAGGACAACCCTCTCTACGCCGAGTACAACCTGGTGAGCCCGAGGGCGGCCGCGACGGCTGAGATCGTCGCCGACCTCTACACGGCGCTCGACGTACCAATCGACAGGCCGGCCGCCGAGGCCCTCTACGTCGGAATCAAGGACCGACACGGGGGCTTCAACTTCCGCAACATCTCCCCCCGCGCCCACGAACTCGTGGCCGACCTCCTGAGGGCCGGCGTCGTGCCCGCCGAGGTCAACGAGCGGATCAACCGCAGGGGAAGCATCGAGCAACTCAGGATCGTCGGCGTCTCCCTCGCGAACGCCGTGCAGTACGGTGACGCTTTGATCTCCACGGTCGAGAACGCTGACTACGAGCGGACCGGCGCAACGGAGGTCGAATCGAAGGAGTCGATCGACCAGCTTCGCACGGTCGCCGGTGTCGACGTCGTGGCCCACCTGCGCGAAGTGCCACAGGGCACGAAGGGTTCCCTCCGTTCCGAGACGGTCGACGTCGGAGAGATAGCGCGTCACTTCGGGGGAGGTGGCCACAGGCTCGCCGCCGGATACACCACGCCGCGCCGGCCGAACGAGGCCAGGGAAGAGCTTCTGGGGATGCTGGAAGGCGTCCTCGACCTCGGGGGCGGGCGATAACGAGACCGGCTCTGTCGGGTGGCCTTCTGCTTGACAAGCCGCCAGGCATAACGAGTGCCAGGGCGGTCTCCGGGGTAAAACGTCTTCTCGAAACGAAGACCAGGATCGGTCACACAGGTACCCTCGACCCACTCGCCTCAGGCCTCCTGGTGCTCCTTATCGGACGCGCAACCCGTCTCTCGCGCTACGTGACGAACCTGGACAAGTCATACACCGCAACCGCCCGTTTCGGTGCCGTCTCCGACACCCTCGACGCTGAAGGTGAGATCACCTACCTCGACTCTCCTCCGCCTTCGGAGGCCGCCATCCGTGACGCGCTCCCCTCTTTCACAGGCGATCTCCTCCAGGTTCCACCGATGGCCTCAGCCCTCAAACGCGAGGGCGTCCGCCTCTACGAGTTGCACCGCCGCGGCATCAGCGTCGAACGGGAAGCCCGTCCCGTCAAGGTGCATAGCCTCGGCCTCGCAGGCCTAGACCCAGCCGAACAGTCGGCAACGTTCGAGATATCCTGCAGCAGCGGCACCTACGTAAGAACCCTCGTGAGCGACCTTGCCACATCCCTGGGCTCAGGCGCCTACCTCACCGCCCTGCGCCGCACGAGCGTCGGACACCTCACCGTCAAAGACGCCCCTCCCCCACAAAGTCTCACCCCCGAAACCATACATAACCACATAATACCACCACTGGATGTTGTTACCCATCTGCCTGAGGTGGAAGTTCCTGTGGAGGTAGGCCGCGGCCTGGTCTGCCACGGCAGGCGCATAGGGAGGTGTCGAATCGATGGCAGTTACAGGGTGATGTGTGGGGGTGAGATGTTGGCCGTTTACAGGGACGACGAGGATGGTGGGCGGGCCGAGGTGGTGTTATGCGCGGAGTAGTCGTAGCCCTTGGGAACTTCGACGGGGTGCACCTCGGCCACCAGGAGGTTTTGCGGCGGGCTGTCGAGGAAGGACGCCGAGGGGGCATGAAGGTCGTTGCTGCCACCTTCCATCCGCATCCGAGGGCTGTATTGGGGGCTGGTGATCCGCCGAAGCTGCTGACACCGTTGGAGTTGCGACGCAAGATGCTGCTCGGTTTCGGGGCTGATGAAGTGTGGGTGATACCGTTCGACCTCGATCTATCCAGGAAGAGCCCTGAACGATTTGTGCGGGACGTGTTGGTGGGAGAGATAGGAGCCGAGGTAGTCGTAGTCGGCGCGAACTTTCGTTTCGGGCACAGGGCTGGCGGAGATTTCCAGGACCTCCTGCGGCTCATGCGGGGGGCAGGGGGGACGGCCGTCGCAGTTCGGGTACGCGGTGCCGACATGGAGGGTGGGGATCAGCTCCACCCGCATACGGGCTTTGGTCTCCGAGGGAGAGGTGACCGAGGCCGCCGGCCTCCTTGGACGTCCCTACGTACTCAGGGGAGAGGTAGTGGTCGGAGACAAGCGAGGCAGGTCCATCGGCTTTCCAACGGCGAACGTGGTGCCCGATGCGGACGCCGTGATACCGGCCCGCGGAGTCTACGCCGGGTTCGTCCGCGTTGGTGAAAAAGAGTACGCCGCGTGTACGAACGTCGGGGTGGCTCCCACCTTCGGGCGGTCCGAGAGCCGCGTCGAGGCCTATCTCCTCGACTTCGAGGGGGACCTCTATGGGCGCGTCGTAGACGTCGGCTTCGTAAAGCGCATAAGGGAAGAGCGACGATTCTCGGGCATCGACGAGCTCACAGGGCAGATCCGGCGCGACGTAGAAGAGGCAAGGCTTATCAGCGATGGTTTCGGGTAGTCGATGGACCTGGATGGAGAACGTGAGGCGCCGAGCCGTTGGGGCTTCTGGAGGACGTTTTCGCATCGAGCATGACGTACGATACTAATTGATGCATGTGGTAGCATAAAGGGTCGAACGGGTTAAACAAGAGTGAAGTGAACAAAGAGGAGAAAGAAGAAGTTGGCTGTAGTTGAGCACAAAGAACAGATCATTCAGGAGCACCGGACGCACGACGGGGACACGGGGTCGCCCGAGGTGCAGGTTGCGGTGCTGACGCGGCGCATAGCGCACCTCACGGAGCACTTGCGCGAGCACAAGCACGACTACCATTCGCGGCGTGGACTGCTGAAGTTGGTCGGCAGGCGCCGCAGGTTACTCAAGTACTTGCAGAACAAGGACGTCGAGCGCTACCGGGCGCTCATCGCCAAGCTCGGCCTACGCCGGTAGTCCGGGTAACAAGAGAAGCAAGAGGAGAAAACAATATGCGTCTAGATATACCAGTAGGTGAGCGCTCGATCGTGCTCGAAACCGGGAAGCTGGCCAGGCAAGCCGGTGGCTCGGTGACGGCGAGGCTCGGCGACACCGTGATCCTTTCCACAGCGACACGTTCGCAGGCCCCGCGCCCCGGTGCGACGTTCTTGCCCTTGAGCGTGGACATCGAGGAGCGCATGTCCGCGGCTGGCAAGATCCCAGGCGGGTTCATCAAGCGCGAGGGGAGGCCCTCAGAGCGAGCGATCCTGACCTCGCGCCTCACGGACAGGCCTCTCAGGCCGCTGTTCCCGAAGAACTATCACTACGAGATACAGGTCGTAGGGACCGTTCTGGTCGCCGACCAGGATATCCCTTTTGACACTGTTAGCATGGTCGGGGCTTCTGCGGCCCTCGCCCTCTCTGACCTGCCCTTCGCCGGCCCGATCGGGGCCGTGCGCGTCGGGCGTTCGCTCGATGGCGAGTTCATCCTGAACCCTACCTACGCCCAGATCGCAGACAGCGACCTCGACCTCGTTGTTGCGGGCACCAGGGAAGCTATCACCATGGTGGAGGCGGGGGCCAACGAGGTGCCCGAGAACGTCATGGTCGAGGCCCTGCAGCTCGCCCAGGAGACCGTCAAGACCCAGGCTGAGGCGATCGAAGAGTGGGCCGGCCAGTACGGAAAAGAGAAGCAGCAGATAGAGGAGACGGAGGAGAATCCGTTTCTCGCCGACTTCCGTGAGCGGTATATCGGGCGAATGAAGGATGGCATCGTCCAGACCGACCGCAGGGCCAGGCACGACGCCCTCGAGGAGCTGAGCGAGGAGTTGACAGAGGGCCGTGACGAGGAGGAGATCCCCCAGATCACGGCAGCCCTTTCGACGCTCGAGAAGGAGGCTTTCCGCGAGCTCTACCTCAAGGACCGCAAGCGTACGGACCTGCGGGGGCTCGACGAGATCAGGCCGACCTCAGCCGAGGTGCAGGCGCTCCCGCGGGTACACGGCACCGGGCTCTTCACCAGGGGCGAGACGCAGGTCTTGAGCTCCCTGGCCCTGGCCGACCTCGGTCTCGCCCAGAGGCTCGACACCATCGAGCCGCAGACGGGCAAGCGCTACATGCACCACTACAACTTTCCGCCCTACTCCACGGGCGAGACTGGCCGTCTTGGGAGCCCGCGGCGGCGTGAGATCGGTCACGGAGCCCTGGCCGAGCGGGCGCTGGTACCCGTCATTCCGTCCGAGGACGAGTTCCCCTATGCTCTACGCATAATATCCGAGGTACTCGAGTCCAACGGGTCCTCCTCGATGGCGAGCGTATGCGGCTCGACGCTGGCGCTAATGGACGGCGGAGTTCCGATCAAGGCTCCCGTAGCAGGCGTGGCGATGGGGCTCGTCAAGGATGGCGACGACTATGTCATCCTCAGTGACATTCAGGGCCTCGAGGATCACATGGGCGACATGGATTTCAAGGTCGCAGGCACGGCCGACGGCATAACGGCGCTCCAGATGGACATGAAGATCACCGGTGTTTCGGCCCGACTCTTGCAGGAGGCGCTGGAGCAGGCCAAGGCCGGGCGTCTTCAGATACTCGAGATCCTGCGCGGCGCCATAGCAGAGCCGAGGGCCGAGGTCTCCGACTACGCCCCGAGGGTCGAGGTCCTAAAGATCCCGAAGGACAAGATCGGGATGCTCATAGGGCCCGGTGGGAAGACCATCAACGCGCTGCAAGAGCAATTCGGCGTGAACATCTCCGTCGAGGACGACGGGACTGTCTTCGTGGCCGGTGAAGGGAGCATCTCGAGGGATGCGGCCTCCGCGATAAACGGGATGATGAAGGATGTCGAGGCCGGTGAGATCTACACCGGCAAGGTCGTGAAGACCACCAACTTCGGGGCTTTCGTCGAGCTTACGCCGGGCCGCGACGGGCTCGTGCACATCTCGCGTCTCGCGCCTGGAAGGCAGCGGGTCGAGAGGGTCGAGGACGTCGTCACCGAGGGCGACCGCATCAAGGTGCGTGTCCTGGAGATAGACAAGCAAAACCGCATCAGCCTCGAGAAGCTGGAGGGCTAGTGGCCGACCCGAATATAAGGCGGAAGGATCTTCCAGGGGGCCTCAGGGTCTTCTCGGAGCCCCTCGCCGAGGCGACGAGCGTCGCTCTGGGGCTCTGGATCCGGGCCGGATCGCGCGACGAGAGGGACGAGGTCGCCGGTATCAGCCACCTGATGGAGCACATGCTCTTCAAGGGTACCCCTGACATGGACGCCCTTGGCATCGCCCAGGCCTTCGAGGGCATCGGCGCCCAGGAGAACGCGGCGACCGGCGAGGAGTACACCGCTGCTCTACGCCCGCTTTCTACCCGAGCACCTCGGGCGCGCCCTCGACATCATGAGCGACATGGTCCTCAGGCCGACGCTCGCTGACCTCGAGCGGGAGCGTGAGGTCATCGTCGAGGAGATCAAGATGTACGAGGACAGGCCCGACCAGCTGGCCGACGAGTACCTCTCTTCTTTGATCTTCCACGAGGACCCCCTCGGCCGCCCGATTATCGGGTCGGCCGAGACGGTCCGCGGGGTCGACCACGATACCCTCGAGGACTTCCACAGCCGCACCTACACGGCCCCCAACGTCTTCGTCGTCGCCGCCGGCAAGCTCGACCCCGACGACGTCGAGCGGAGGGTCGAGGAGAAGATCTCCGGACTGCCCGAAGGAGAGCCGTTCATGCGGGAGGCTAGGCCGACCCCGCCCGAGAGTCGCTTTTTCTTCAAGTTCAAGGAGACGGAGCAGTACCACGTCTCGATGGGCTCTCTTGGTATCCCAGCCAAGAGCGAGGACCGTTACGCGATGGCCGCGCTCAACAACGTCCTCGGCGGCGGCATGAGCAGCCGCCTGTTTCAGGAGGTGCGCGAGAAGCGCGGGCTCGCATACGCCGTGTTCTCCTACCACCAAGGTTACTCGGACGCGGGCGCGATCAAGACCTACGTCGGCTCCACCACGGGCAACGTGGAGGAGGCTGTCAAGGTGATAGTCGAGCAACTCGCAAGGGTCATGGAGGAGGAGGTCGAGGAAGAAGAGCTGGAGCGTACCAAGCAGCAGCTCAAGAGCTCGACGCTCCTCGCCCTCGAGAGCACCTCGGCGAGAATGAATCGCGTCGGCCGCAGCGTCATAACCGGCGCTGAGCTCTTGACGCCGGAGGAGATCTCCGCCCGCATCGAGGCCGTGACCCCGCAGGACATCGCACGCCTCGCCAGAGAGCACCTGAGAACAGACAAAGATGTACCTCTCCGCCGTCGGGCCGAAGGAGCTCGATCTGGGCAGGTATCTGAACTGAATAGTAAGGCATTCAGGCATCAGGCTATCAGGCTAACTACACTGAAGCCTGACACCTGAAGCCTCCGACCGAAGGGAGGTTATACGAACTGTTGTTAGACAATAGGACCTTGCAGGTCGTTCCCCTCGGGGGGTTGGGTGAGATCGGCAAGAACATGACGGCCGTGCGCCAGAGAAGTGGGATCATCCTGGTCGACGCTGGGATGTCGTTCCCTGACGAGGAGATGCCGGGGATCGACCTCGTCCTCCCCGACTTCACCTACCTGCGGGAACACGCTGGACGAACTGAAGGGCATAGTGCTCACGCACGGTCACGAGGACCATGTAGGCGCGCTGCCTTACCTCTTGCGCGAGTTCAACGTGCCGGTCTATGCCACCAAGCTAACCCTCGGGCTCGTGCGCAGCAAGTTGCAGGAGTTCGGGATCAAGAGGGGCGATCTGCGCGAGATAAAGGCCGGCGATACCCAGAACCTCGGGGGCTTCGGCCTCGAGTTCATCAACGTCAACCACTCCATCCCCGACGCCGTGGCGATAGCCATCCGTACCAACGCGGGCCTGATCGTCTTCTCCGGTGACTACAAGGTGGACCTGACGCCGATCGAGGGCTGAGCCGATAGACCTTGGGAGATTGGCCGAGCTGGGCAAGGAGGGAGTTCTCGCCTACTTCGGCGACTCGACCAACTCGGAGCGACCCGGCTACGTGCCCTCCGAGAAGACCGTCGAGGCGACCTTCCAGGACGTCTTCGAGAAGGCGCAGGGCAGGATCATCGTCGCCTCCTTCGCCTCCCACATCCACCGCGTCAGCCAGGTTGTCGAGGCGGCCAAGAAGCACAACCGGCTCGTCGGCGTGGCCGGACGCTCCATGATCCGCAACGTCCAGATCGCGCGGGAGCTCGGCTACCTCGACCTCCCGTCCGCGATGCTCGTCGAGCAGAGGGACATCAACAAGGTCCCCGACTCCGACATCGCGGTACTGATGACCGGCTCCCAAGGCGAGCCGCTCGCCGCCTTGAGCCGGGTGGCCAACGGCACCCACCGCACCATAGAGGCCGGCCCAGGCGACACCGTCGTAATAGCCGCCCACCCGATCCCCGGCAATGAGCGCGGCGTCTCGCGCACCATCAACAACCTGATGAAGCGTGGCGCTGAGGTCTACTACAGTCCCCTGCGCAACGTCCACGTCTCGGGCCACGCGGCCCAGGAGGAGCAGAAGCTAGTACTCTCGCTCCTCAAGCCCAGGTTCCTCGTGCCCGTGCACGGCGAGTTCAGGATGCTCAGGCACCACGCGAACACCGCGATCAGCCTCGGCATCCCCGAGGAGAACATCTTCATCCTGGAGAATGGCGCCTGCCTGGAGTTCGAGAACGGTGGGGCGCGCCTGGACCGAGAACGTCGCCGCCGGAATGTTCCTGGTGGACGCCGGTGCCATCGCCGAGAGCTCTCGGGCGTGATGCGCGAGCGCCAGCAGCTCTCAGAAGACGGCATGTTTATCGTCGTGGCCCGCATCAACGCCCAGAACGGCCAGCTCCTCGGACCCCCAGACGTCATCTCCCGCGGCTTCGTCAGCCCGCAGGACGCCAACGGCCTCGTTGACGAGTCGATAGCAGTGGTTACCGAGACCCTGGAGCGGACGGCGAGACAGCGCGTTACCGACTGGGGCGAACTGAAGAACGCTATCCGCAAAGACCTCTCAGGCTTCCTCTCCGAGCGTACGGGTAAACGCCCGATCATCCTGCCGCTAATAGTTGAGGTATAGATCTAACCCTGTACCACACCTTGCGGTTGACGGTGGACTAGAGGCTTATGGGCTAGACTTAGGGGTGTGGCTAAGAGCAGGCGTGCGCCGAAGAAGACTACGAAGAAGGGCTCCTCTGGCAGGGGCAAGACGACGCGCAAGGGCGTCTCGCCCCTAACTCGGGTACGGGAGGGCCTTACCGAGGCTGTGACGAGGGAGGCTGTCGGGGTATTCCTGCTCGCCCTCGGCCTGTTTTTCAGCGCAGCGTTCGTGAGTGGACGTGGCGCTTTCCTTGGTGATGCGGGATCCTTTGTGACGACACACCTGCTCGGGAGGGTCGGCCTCGCGCTCGCCCCGCTTGCGGCGGTTGCCGGTGTGTTCCTCTTGCTTGGCCGCCTCGCCGGCCGGGTAGTCGCCGGGGCCGCTCTGTTGCTGCTCGCCGGTGCGGCCACTTTCGCTGCTACCCTGCCCCAGAGGCAGCTGTTCACCGCCAGGCATTACCCCGAAGCCGGGGGCATTCTAGGCAGTGGCTTCTACGCGGGAGTCCAGTGGGCAGCCGGTGCCATCGGGGCCGCGCTTGCGATCGGGTTGCTGTTTGCCGTTCGGCCTGTCCCTGCTCACCGGCGTGAGCTTTGCATCGGCGCTTCGCTGGGATCAAGACCGTCGGCGAGAAGGTCGTCGGGCTGGCCCAGGGGCTGCAGGAGAGGAGACAGAAGCGGCCAGAATCGTTGCCGAAGCGCACCGTACCCTGGACGAGCGCTGACTCGGGAGTGGGGGAGGCACGCGAAGAAGTGCCCGTTGAGGAAAGGGAGATGGAGAGCGCGCCGACCAGAGAGTTCGAAGTCGTCTTGCCCGAGCGCGGGACTGCCCAGGAGGCCTTCAGTGCAGAGAGGGAGCTTGCGCCCGGAGAGTACACACCGCCGCCTTTCTCTATGTTGAGCCTCGGGCATGGGGATCCCGAGCACGACGCCGAGGGTACCAGCCAGAGGCTCACCCTGGCGCTCTCCGATCTCGGGGTCGAGGCCCACGTGGTGCGCGCCGTGGTCGGCCCTCGGGTTACCCGCTACGAGCTTCGCCTCGGGAGCGGGGTCAAGGTGGGCAAGGTCAGGAACCTGCAGCAGGACATCGCTTATGCTCTGGCGGCGACAGAGGTCAGGATACTCGCCCCGATCCCTGGCAAGAGCGCAGTTGGGGTCGAAGTGCCCAATACCAGGCCGGCGAAGGTGACGCTCGGGGACGTGTTCCAGGCTTACCCCGACGCCAACGACTGGACCCTTCCGGTAGGACTGGGCAAGGATATCTCGGGGCGGGCCGTGTTCTTCGACCTCTCCGAGATGCCGCACTTGCTCGTCGCAGGGACAACGGGCAGTGGCAAGAGCGTAATGCTCAACGGGCTGCTGACCTCGCTGCTGCTTACCACCGACCCGCGACAAGTCAAGATGGTCCTAATAGACCCCAAGAGGGTCGAGCTCTCCCAGTTCGGGCGGGTGCCGCACCTCATCACGCCGGTCGTAACCGACGTCAAGAAGGCTGCAAACGCGCTGGCATGGGCCGTTGCCGAGATGGAGCGCCGCTACGAGGTGCTCGAGAAGATGGGGGTCAGGTCCGTCGATGGGTACAACGACAGGGCCGAGACCCAGATGCCCTATGTGGTCGTCGTCATAGACGAGCTCGCCGACCTCATGATGCAGGCCGGCGCCAAGGTAGAGGATGCGATCATCAGGCTCGCCCAGAAAGCGCGCGCGGTGGGCATCCACCTCGTGGTCGCTACCCAGAGGCCCAGCGTGGACGTGATAACGGGCATGATCAAAGCGAACGTCCCGAGCCGCATCGCCTTCGCCGTCTCGAGCCAGGTTGACAGCCGTGTGATCCTGGACACCCCCGGCGCAGAGGCACTGCTAGGGATGGGTGACATGCTCTACAAGCCTGTCTCGGCGGCGAGGCCATCGCGCGTGCAGGGTGCTTTTATCTCAGAAGCGGAGGTCGGCAGGGTAGTCTCGGCCACGGTCGAGGCGGCCTCGGGGCGCGCGGAGGCGCGCTTTGTGGAGGAGGTAACGGCAACCTAGAAGTGTCAAGCAGGAAAACGACGAGCCGGACGACGACCTCCTTCCCGAGGCGGCGAACTTCGTAGTCTCCACGCAGCAGGCCTCCGTCAGCGCGGTGCAGCGCCGGTTCAGGGTGGGCTACTCGCGGGCCGGCAGGATTATCGATGCGCTGGAGCGCAAGGGCATCGTCGGCCCCTACGAGGGCTCCAAGAGCCGCGCCGTGGTTGCCTCTCCGATGGACCTCGAGTCCATGTTCTCGAGGCGACGATGGGAAGGCCGATCTGGCCGAGGGTTGGTAGCTTTTATGGTAGGCTCTTAGTCGCATGGAAGACGGGCGGCACAACCCGATCTGGCGCAGGCGACGAATCGAACGGCGAGGCCGAGCTCGGGCGCTTGCTGGAGCATAAGCGCAAGGAACAGGGCCTCTCCCTAGAAGACGTCGAGCAGGCGACCAAGATCCGCAAGCGCTACCTCACTGGCCTCGAGCGTGCTGACTACGCGATGCTGCCCGACGCAGTCTACGCCCAGGGGCTTTCTGAAGACCTACGCCAACTACCTCGGCCTCGACGGGGAAGCCTCTCGCCGGCAGCTCAAGAGCAGCAACAAACCGCAGCGGGAGAGCGGGATCGACTACAACACCAGCCCGAGACCGACTTCGAGAAACCCCTGATCACACCAAGCGGCCTGACGGGGACGCGAAAACGCAAGTTCCCCACCTCGGCCATCGTGACGCTGTGGTCGCCCTTCTCGTCCTTGCCGCCGTTTTCGGGGCCCTCTACTTCGTGGGACGCGGCGTCGAGGCATCGAGCAAGGAAACGAGCCGCCAGAGGAGAGCCCGCCTCGCAGCGAGGCAAGAGGTCGCCGACAAGAAAAGGCCGCCGAGTCCGGGAGGCCAAGCAGAATGCCGCCACCGGGGCCGAAGAAACGCGGGCGATCGAGAGGATCAGCAGGCCAGAGCAGAGCGTCCTGCCGATACGCTGCAGGTCTCGATCAACGTCAAAGAGCGACCCTCGTGGATCCTGATCCGGACCGACGGAACCACCGCCTACGAGCAGATAGCCCAGCCAGGTTTCTCGCAGACTTTCGAGGCCGAGCGGCAACTCTACATCAAGAGCGGGGATGCCGGGGCAGTCATGGTGGAGATCAACGGCCAGGATGTCGGTACGCTCGGGCCTGCCGTATGAGATCGTCGCCAGGAACTATACCCTGAAAAACGCGAGCTGAAGGATAAAACTCAGCCCCAGGTCGACAAACCCCTTGGGAGCCCCAGACCCCTACAGTATAATCAGGCGCAGTAAGATGCCGATTACATATCTGTCGGTACTCTCGCTTTTTGGAGGATGCATTGGATAAGAGCAAGGCTATAGACGCCGCCGTCTCCCAGATAGAGCGGCAGTTCGGGAAGGGTTCGATCATGCGCATGGGCGACGAGGAGCGGCAGAAGATCGCCTGCATCCCGACCGGCGCCCTGGCCCTCGACCTCGCCCTCGGTGTCGGCGGTGTCCCCCGGGGCCGTATCGTCGAGATCTTCGGCCCCGAGTCGAGCGGCAAGACGACCCTCGCCCTGCACATAATCGCCGAGGCGCAGAAGGCCGGCGGCCTCGCCGCCTTCGTCGACGCCGAGCACGCCCTCGACCCGACCTACGCCCAGGCTATCGGCGTCGACCTCGAGAACCTGTACTTCTCCCAGCCAGATAACGGCGAACAGGCCCTCGAGATAGCGGATACCCTCGTCCGCTCAGGCGCCCTCGACGTCGTCGTCATCGACTCGGTCGCAGCCCTCGTACCTAGGGCTGAGATCGAGGGAGAGATGGGCGACTCTCACGTGGGACTTCAGGCCCGGCTCATGAGCCAGGCCCTGCGGAAGCTCTCGGGGTCCCTCAATCGCTCGGGGACTACGGCGATCTTCATCAACCAGCTGAGGGAGAAGATAGGGGTCATGTTCGGCTCTCCCGAGACGACGCCGGGAGGGAGGGCGCTGAAGTTCTATTCCAGCGTGCGTCTGGACATCCGGCGCATCGGTGCGCTCAAGGTCGGCAACGACGCTGTCGGCAACCAGACCAGGGTCAAGGTCGTAAAGAACAAGGTGGCGCCGCCTTTCAAGACGGTCGAGTTCGACGTGATGTACGGGGAGGGGATCTCCCGTGAGGGCAGCCTGCTCGACGTCGGCATCGAGCACGATGTGGTCCAGAAGAGCGGCGCCTGGTTCGCATACGGCGATGAGCGCCTCGGGCAGGGCCGCGAGAACGCCAAGCAGTTCCTCAAGGAGAACTACGAGGTCCGCGGGCGTATCCTCGAGGAAGTCTACGAGAAGCTCGGACTCTTCGAGCCTGCCGAGACGGCCGATGAAGTAGCCGAGGAGCCCGCGGGTCAGGTGCTCTAGGGCTGGGTGGTCGGGCGGTCAGGCCGCCCGACCACCCAGCAGCACTTCAGCACGCTCAGGCTAGCGCCTTCGCTTGTCAGCACTTCAGCATTTCAGCTTGTTGGCTTCGACCACCCACTGTGGTAGGTCGGTACCTCCTCTCCGAGAGCGGCTATGCCTGAGATAACGGGAGTTCGGGAGCGCCGGGACAAGGCCAGGATCTTCGTCGACGGAGAGTTCTGGGCCGAGATCGACGCTGGCGTCGCCGCAGAGTGTGGCCTCGTTGAGGGGGCCGCTTTATCGTCCGAGGAGTTGGATAGGGCGAGGGTCGCCGGGGAGAGGCCCATAGCGATGGGCCGCGCGCTCAACCTCCTGGGGTACAGGGCCAGGTCCGAGGCCGAGCTCCGCGAACGCCTGCAGCGCTACGGTTACGTCGAGGAGACCATAGGAGGCGTCGTCGATCGCCTCGGGGAGCTCGGCTATGTCGACGACGCCGAGTTCGCGCGCGAAAAGGCACATGAGAAGGCACGCAGGTATGGTCCGCGACGGGTCTCGGTCGAGCTCAAGAAGAGTGGTGTGGGGGAGGACCTGGTGAGGGAGGTCGTCGAGGAGGAGTTCGCTGGCCGCTCCGAGGTTGGGGAGGCTCGATCCGCGGCCGCGCGGCGGTATAATGGGCGTGGGTCCGACGCGGAGGCGCGTAGGGTCTACGGCTTTCTGGTTCGCCGGGGGTACTCGGCGGAGGTTTGTTCCCAGGTTGCCCGGGAGTACCGGGAGCCCCCGGAAGCCCAGGGATAGTCGAGCGAGCTTTATGCCGGGTCGCCGTACGCACGGCGGGCCCGCTGGGAGGACAACCTGTGAATGTTTTGTTACTGGTCCTTGGACTGGTCGCCGGCCTCGCGGTCGGGGCGGCCCTGGGCTATTTCGTTTCCAAGTCACGTGTGGATACCCGCCAGGCCCAGGCCAGGGCAGACGCAAGGTCCATCCTCGAGGATGCCGATCGCGAGGTCGAGACCAAACGCCGCGAGGCCGACCTTGCTGCCAAAGAGTCGTCACTCAAGATCAAAGACGACGCCGAAGCCGAGGTACGTACCAGGCGGGCCGAGATCGCACGCATCGAAGAGCGCCTGGACAACAGGGATACCGCCCTGCAGAGGCGTGAGGGCGAGCTCGACGAACGCAGGCGCAGGCTTACCGAGACCGAAGAGGCGATGAGGCGCAAGGAAGAAGAGCTCAGGGAGCGGGAGGCTGACCACCTCAGGATGCTCGAGGAGGTCTCCGGCCTGACGCGTGAGGAGGCCGAAAGGCGCCTGTTCTCCGACCTGGAGTCGGAGCTGGAGGGCCGGCTCGGGCGCATGGTGCGCGACCTGACTCTCGAGGCCGAGGCGCGGGCTGACAACGAGGCGCGGCGTCTGATCTCCACCTCCATGGAGCGCCTCGCTTCGGACCTGACCTCGGAGTCGACGGTAAAGGCCGTGTCTCTGCCCTCTGACGACATGAAGGGCAGGGTTATAGGCCGGGAAGGCAGGAACATAAGGGCCTTCGAGGCTACGACGGGTGTAGACGTCATTATCGACGATACGCCCGAGACGGTCGTTATCTCCAGCTTCGACCCTGTCAGGCGCGAGGTGGCGCGGGTCTCGATGGGTCGTCTCGTGCAGGACGGGCGCATCCACCCAGGGCGCATCGAACAGATCGTCGCGAAGGCACGCAAGGACGTGGAGAAGGAGATGAAGGCAGCGGGGCGCCAGGCGCTCTACGACGCCAAGATCTCGGGCGGCATGCACAACGACCTGCTGCGGCTTCTCGGCGCGCTGAAGTACCGGACATCCTACGGCCAGAACGTGCTCGCCCACTCGGTCGAGGTCGCCAACCTCTGCGGCATGATGGCCCAGGAACTCGGCGCGAACGTCAAGATCGCCCGCAGGGCAGCCCTGCTGCACGACGTCGGCAAGGCCATAGACCACGAAGTCGAGGGCACCCACGCCCTGATCGGGGGCCGCTTCGCGAAGAAGAGCGGGGAGTCAGACGAAGTGGTGCGCGCCATAAGCGCCCACCACCACGAGATAGAGATGGAGACGGTCGAGGATGTACTCGTCGCCACAGCAGACGCGGTCTCTGCGGCCCGCCCGGGCGCCAGGCGCGAGACGACGGAGACCTACATAGAGCGCCTGCGCTCCCTGGAGGACATAGCCCTCGGCCACAGGGGCGTAGACAAAGCATATGCGATCCAGGCCGGACGTGAGATAAGGGTTATGGTCCAGCCCTCCGAAGTGGACGACCGTATCGCCGCCAAGCTGGCCTACGATATCTCCAAGCAGATTGAGACGGACCTGGAATACCCCGGCCAGATAAAGGTTACTGTTATCCGCGAAAGCCGGGTCAGTGAGGTAGCCAGGTAGGGGCCATCTAATGGATGGCCCCTACAGGGACCTCGGCGCTGGCTTCGCCCGCCTCACGGGCGTGGAGGGGGCCCGACGAGGTCCTTCGCGCATCACCCACGTAGAGGACGCCCTCCTCGAGCTCTCTGCGCAACGCCCGCGACGCCGGGGCGGCCCACATCTACGTGGCCTCGACCCTGAGAGACCGGCGGTACAGGACCCTCACCGTCATCGACGACGGCCACGGCATCCCACGAATCTCACAGGGATTTGATCCTCGAACCCGGCGTGACCACCCGCCACCTGAACCCCGTCACAGAACCAGATGACCCTTCCCTGCCCACCCACGGCGCTGGCCTCTCCCTGTACCAGATCAAACAGCATCTCTGTAGAGACCAGAGTCCTCTCCACATCCTCGCCTACCTCGATACAGGCCATCTTCGATACCAACGCTATCCCGGAACGTGCCCTCCAGTCGACCACCCGCCCGTCGAACAGCAACCTCCGGGCTCACCCTGGAACGCTTCACCGAAACTACCAACGCCAAGTGCCAGACCCCAAGGCTCGACTCCTACTACGGACCCCCAGCCCGTATACTTGCCACCCTCTTATATCACCGCATAATACCCACGCGACAAGGACAGTACCGAGTTACGGGAGGTGGCATTAGGGCTGGGACTCGGCGTTTCGGTAAGGAGCATACAGAGGATAATACGCGGTCAGGTAAGGCCAGTAGGGGTGATATCGGCGGACCGAAGTACTGCTGGCCCGGGAGCACGGCGGGCCGGGGTGGAGACGGCAAGGGGGCCGGTGCTCGAGCTTGGAGAGGAGGAAAGTGCGCGCATTACGGATATACTCAGGCGGGCGGCGCGGGCCGGGTACATGGAGGTAGAGGATGTGAGGCTCGAGAGCCGTCCGGGGGAGATCTCCCTCAGAGCCCGAGTCTACGAGCCGGAGGAAGAGTATGAGTAGCACGACAAGAACGACAGCGCCCATACCGCTCTCCAGCAAGAGAGCCGGGCAGGCCAGACCTGATACCAGGACTGCGTGCATTAGGACCTTTGGGTGCCAGATGAACGTACACGACTCAGACCGCATGAGGCGGATGATCCAGGACGCGGGCTACGCGGAGGTCCAGCGTTACGAGGACGCGGACCTCGTTATCCTCAACACCTGCTACGTGCGCGAGAACGCCGTCGACCGCGTGAAGGGACACCTCGGAGAACTAAACCGTCTCCGCCGCGAGGGCCGGGTCAAGAAGGTTGCCCTAACAGGCTGTATCGGCGCCGCCGAAGAGTCGGCCACCCTCCAGAAGACCTACGATATAGACCTGGTACTGGGCACCCATAATACTTACGAGCTGGCGGAGTTCGTAGGGCTACCGACGATGCCGGAGACGTACACCCCCGAGCTTCCTGGCACCGAGGGCGGGCACAACGCCTTCGTCACGATAATGACCGGGTGCAACTACCAGTGCAGTTACTGCGTAGTCCCGACTGTGAGGGGGCGTATGATCTGCCGCCCTTTGGGGAGTGTGATCGGGGAGGTAGAGAGGCTCGTCGCCGGCGGCACCGGGTACGTGACGCTGCTGGGCCAGACGGTGGACGCGTGGAGACACGAGGGCAAGAGGTTCTGCGACCTCCTCGAGGCGGTCTCGGAGAGTGCGCCTCGCGTGTGGTTTACCACGAGCCACCCCTCCAACATGGAGGACCGCACGCTACGGGCCATAGGGGAGAGGGATACCATCGTAAAGCGGCTCCACCTGCCCGTGCAGTCGGGGTCTGACAGGATGCTTAGGATCATGCACCGCGGCTACAAGGCGGAGAGGTACAGGCGTAAGATCGAGGTTTTCAGGGAAGCGGCACCGGACGGTACTCTCAGCACGGACATTATCGTCGGCCATCCCGGCGAGACCGAGGAGGACCACGAACAGACGCTCAAGCTCGTCGAGGACTGCGCCTTCGACTCGGCTTACATCTTCAAGTTCTCACCGAGACGGGGCACCGAGGCCGCAGCGCTGCCAGGTGCCGTGCCCGATGCCATCGTCGGGCGGCGCTTCCTCGAAGTGCTGAGGCAGATCGAACAGAACGCCTTCGCGAGGAACCAGCGCAAAGTCGGGGGCGTAGAGGAGATCTACATCCGCCACGGTAGCACGGAAGACGGTAAGGCTATCGGGGAGACGTGGAGCGGTCACGCCGTCCACGTCAAGACCGGCGCCGCGCCGGGGAACTACGTCAAGGCAAGGATAGAGTCCGCAGGACCCCACGTACTCTACGCGGGCGAGCCATCAGAGTAACGACTCCAATCTGAGGGACGAAGGCTGGCACAGAAGCTGAAAAAGACCGCCGCTGGTGGTTTGCGGACCGACGGCGGGCGGCAAGAGCGAACTCTCCGATGCCCTGGCCGAGAGGCTCACCAGGGCAAAGGGTCGGCACGTACCCACGCTTGCCGTCGATTCCATGCAAGTCTACAGAGAACTGCCTGTGATCACCAACCAGGCCAGAAGACGGCCGGCGGAGCTCGTAGGCATCGTCTGCGTGACCGAGGAGTGGACCGTAGCCAGACATAGGGCGCGTGCCGAGGAGACTCATCGCACCAGAGGCTACGTTCGTCCTCGATGCGGGCACCGGGATGTACCTCAACGCGATACTGCTAGATCTCCCCCTCGCGCCGAGGGTTTCTCCCTCTTTGCGCCGGCAGGCACAGGAGGCGACTGAAGGAGAACCCAACCAGCGCAGGACTGCGCGGGCGAAAGAACTAGAGCTGGCCGGGGCAGGGGGCCGAGGTTCGATCTGGGAGGGAGAACTTCTCTACGAGACCACCATCGTCTACCTCCGTCCAGAGAGGCACGCGGTCGACGCCGCTATCGAAGAGAGGTCAAGGAGAATAACCCTGGACGGCCTGCACGAAGCCGAGAGACTCGAGGACATGGTTGCGGAGGGAAAGAGGATTAGCCCCCAGATCATGGACTCCGTAGGGGTGCGCGAGCTGATCGGACACCTCTCAGGGACGCTCTCGCTGCAGCAGGCACAGGACCTCATTTCGACCCGTACCAGACGGCTCGCCAGACGCCAGATGCGCTGGTTCGATAAGCTGGCGCGTACACTCAAAGGCCGCGCCAGGATAACCGTCGTACAGGGCGCACAAGACCAAAAGGATTTGCATAATATGCATGATATAATCGGTATATGAGTGAGGAGAGAGCGGTACTCGTAGGCGCTGGGGAGAGGCGCCACATGGCGGAGCTAGGGCGGTTGGCGAGCACGCTTGGGATCGAGGTCGCTGGCGTACTCGAGCAGGCCCGCAGGGACGGCACTGGGTACCTCGGGCGTGGCAAGCGCGAAGAGCTGCGTGAGTTGGTAGAGGAGACTGGGGCGCGTTTCGTTGTCGCAGACGACGAGTTGACGGCCTCGCGGGCCAGGGTACTGGAGAAGGCGTGTGGCGTATCCGTCGTGGACAGGACGGAGTTGATCATCCGCATCTTCGAGGCGCATGCCAGGGACGCGGCGAGCCGCCTGGAGGTCGAGCTCGCCGACCTGGAGTATCGTTTGCCGAGGGTCAAGGGCAAGAACCCGGAGTTGAGTCGCCTCGGGGGTGGAGGGGTCACTACGAGGGGCCCTGGCGAGCAACAGCTCGAGTACGACAGGCGTGTCATCCGCGAGCGCATAGCGACCATCAATCGAAGGCTCGAGGAGGAGAAGGCAGGCAGGGCCGTCCGGGGTACGCGTCTTAGAGTGGATGGGCCACCGACCGTCGCGCTCGTGGGCTACACGAACGCCGGCAAGACCACGATCCTGAACGCCCTCAGCGGGGCGAGCAGGTCGACGAAAGATAGGCTCTTCGAGACGCTGGAGACCACTACGCGTCGAGTCGAGGGGGGCAGGAAGAACGGGCCTGATGGCGTGTGGCCCGACTTCGTCGTCACCGACACCGTAGGGTTTATAAGGAAGTTGCCAACGCAACTGGTGCACTCCTTCGCCTCGACGCTGGAGGTGGCCAGCGACGCCGACGTCACGGTCGTGTGCGCGGACGCCTCGAGTGAGGAGCTGGAGGAGGAGATCCAGACCGTCACACGCACACTTTCGGAGGCGGCCTGGAACGGAGTTGGCCCTGGGTCCATCATTATGTGCATCAACAAGATGGACCTTGTCTCGGCGGAGCGCGGGGCGCAGTTGCGTCGGGATCATCCGCAGGCGGTTACGATAAGCGCCATAGAGGACACTGAGGCGCTGGTGGAGGAGATCTACCACGCTATAGCCTCGAGGAGGGAGAGGATGCGAGTCTTTATCCCTCATGCTGACTATGCTGCGGCGAGCCGTCTCTACGGCCTGGCAGAGATCCACGCCCAGGAGAACACAGACGCCGGCCTGTGGATGGATGTCAGCCTGCCCCGTTCGGCCTCGGGGAAGTACGCCCCTTACAGGGTTTGAAGGTAGTGAGGCTCTACCCGCCCCCAGGGCGGGAGGTCTCAGGCATCTACGAGGACCTGAGCTTACCGCCCTCCTGGCACGGCGACGCTGCGAGGCCTTACGTGATCGTCAACATGGTCAGCTCGGTGGACGGCAGGACGGCCACGGAGGGGAAGTCCGCAGGCATGGGGAGCAGGATCGATCGCCGGTCGATGCGGACCTTGCGTTCCAAGGCCGACGCCGTGATGATCGGTGCCGGTACATTACGCGCCGAGAAGCTCTCCCTCGGCCTCGACGAAACGGATGGGGTGCAGCCGCTCGCGATAATCGTGTCCGTCACTGGCAGCATTCCGCTGGACGAGCATCTCGTGGTCGGGGGAGGGCAGGAAGTCTTGGTCCTGCTATCCGATAAAGCCCCCGAAGGGGTGGCCGAACAGCTGCGCGGGCCCGCGCAGGTGATGAGGGCGCCTGCAGGTTCGACGGGTGGTGTCGACCTCGACATAGCCTTGCGGGCCCTCAAAGCAGAGCGTGGTGTCGACGTTGTTGTTGTCGAAGGCGGTCCCGGCCTCAACCACGCCCTGATCTCAGGCAACCTCGTCGACGAGCTATTCCTCACCGTGGCGCCAGAACTGCTTGGCGGAAGGGCGGCTGAGACCCTTACCTTGCTCAGAGGTCCCGAGATCCCGGCCCGCGACCGTCCCGCCCTCGAGCTGGTGTCTATACACCTGGCGGATAGTGAGCTGTTCTTGCGATACTCGTTGCCCCGAACTCCACCGGGCTCTGCGTAAGCGTAGGGTGCCTATACGTGAGAGGGTTCATGCCTTAGTTTGATCCAGAGGTGACTCGGGCGAAGATATCAACGCCCTTTCCCGGTGCGCTTACGATCTCCAGAGTCCCACCTTGCCGCGACGCCCGCTCGAGCATCGACTTGAGGCCGAGGTGTCCGGGGAAATCCCCGCTGGTGTCGAAGCCGATGCCGTCGTCGGAGACTTCGAGCGTGATCCCGTCGGGGTCTCGTCCGAGCTTTATCTTCACGTTGGCCGCGCGGGCGTGCTTGACCGTGTTGTGCAACGCTTCCTGGGCGATGCGGTAGAGGGACTCCTTTGCTTCCAGAGGCGCGTCGGGTTCTTCGCCGAACTCGGTCTCGACCCGTATACTATGGCGCGCCTGGACGGCGGCGGCCTGCTTCTCGAGCGCGGCCACCAGTCCCTCCTTCTCGAGCGATTCCGGGCGTAGCTCGAAGATGAGGGCGCGCATCTCGGTCATGCCCGCCTCGGCCAGGGTGACGGCGTAGTCGAGCGGCTCGGCGGCGCGTTCCGGGTTGTCAGGCAGAACCTCGCGGGCGGTCTCGACTCCGAGTGCGATGCCGTAGAGTGCTTGCGAAACGGAGTCATGCAGCTCGCGGGCGAGCCTCTGGCGCTCTTCGAGGGCGGCCTTGCCGCGGGCGTCGGAGAACAGACGGGCGTTCTCCACGGCCACGGCGGCCTGGTCAGCCACGGCCCCGAGGAAGACCTTCTCCTCCACTCCGGGCTCTTGACCAGGGGGATAGGCGAAGTCGATGGTGCCCAGCGCCTTGCCTCTGGAGAGGAGCGGCACGATGTAGGCCGTCTCCCACGGTACACGCTGGAAGAAGTCGCGCAGTGCGGCGAGACGTGGGTTGGCTGGAACGGTCTGTCGGGCGTTGCTGGACGAGCAGGGACCTGTGGGTGCTGATCGCCTCCCTGTTGGGCCATGCATCTCCGGCCTTCTCGTAAGCGGCTCGCACGGCGGCCTCGTAGTCCTCGGGCACGCCGTGGGAGCCGGCCATACGTATCTCGTCAGCCTCGTCGATCAGTACTATAAGGCAAGAGACGGCCGTGCTCGCGCGCACCACGCTCGCAGCGAGGGCGTTCAGGGTGTCCTCCATCGGCAGGTCGAGGACCAGATCCGCGGCGATGCGCGATAGCGTCGCCACGCGCTCTTCGAGCAACGCTTGCATCCGCGCACGCTCGGTGACGTCGTGGGCCACGCTGACGAGCGTCTGTTTGCCGTCGCGCAGGATCACGGTCGCGCTCACCTCAACGTCCAATAGCGTCCCGTCCTTGCGAACGTATTTTCTCTCGCCGACGGAAGGGTTTCCCTGCTCCAGAACGCGTCGGATGTTGGCGTCGATGCTGTGGCGGTCGGCGGCAACCACGTCGTAGAGAGTCATGTCGTGAAGCTCGTCCTCCGAGTAGCCGAGTGACTCGCGGAAGGCAGCGTTGGACTCCACGATGCGTCTGCTCTCGATATCGATGAGAAAGATGTTCTCAGTGGCCTGCTCTATCACGGTTCGGTAGAGCCGCTCGCTCTCTCTGAGTGCCGCCTCGGCGCGTTTGCGTTCGGTGATGTCGCGTGTAATCGCGAGCAGGCCCAGGGTCGTGCCCCGGGCGCCGCGGAGCGGAACGGCGTGGGTGTCGAGCCAGCGGCGCGTTCCCTTCAACCCGACGAGCTCGAACTCCAGTGTCCCTGACCCGCCGCGCAGCACCCTCTCCGTGAGGGACACGAAAGCGCTCCTATGCTCGGGGGCGATGTAATCGTAGACCGACTTTCCGCGCACCTGCTCCAGCGAGTCTGCCTCGATCATGGAGAGTCCGGCGGGGTTCATCTCCAGCAGGGAACCATCCATGCCGAGCACCTTGACGCATTCCGGCTCCGTCTCGATGATCGTCCGCAGGCGGCTCTCACTCCTGGCCAAGGCTGCTTCGTCCCGTTTGCGCTCGGTAACGTCGCGGACGATGGTGCAGATCACATCCCGCCCGTTGAGCGAGATTACGCTCACCCCGACCTCGACGTCCAACACAGCACCGTCTTTGCGCCGGTACTTCCTGTTTCCGACGACGCGGCGTCTCAGTTCCAACGTCCGCTGTATGGTCGCGTCGACGTCCCAGCGGGGATGATCCACGATGCGGTAGATCTCCATTCCTCTTAGCTCGTCCGCCGTGTATCCCATAATCTTCTGGAAAGAGGGGTTCGTCTCCACAAAGCTGCGGGTCTCGGCGTCGAGCAGGTAGATGCCGTCGGTGGCTTGCTCGATCACGGCCCTGTATCGCTGCTCGCCTGCTCGCAGCCGCTCCTCCATCTGCCTGCGTTTTATCGCGGCACCCAGGGTCCCCGCCGCCGTCCCGAGTGCCCCGACCTCCGCCGCTGACCATTCGCGCTCCTCGACGCACTCGTCGAAGCCGATGACCCCCCACCATCTTCCCTCGACGAAGATGGGCACGAGGGCTATGGAGAGGATTTCCTGGGCCCGAAGCTCGGGCTGTTCGATCTCCGGGAAGTCCCTGACGTGGCCGTACACGAGGTCCCCTCGTCCCAGCGCCTGTACCCACCGGCCAAAGCCTGCGGCCCTGTAGGGAATGGCCTTCAGCACGGGATTATCGATCTGCGCTGAGACGTTCGCTGCCACCCACTCGTAACGCTGCGCCGCCCACAGCTCGCCGTCTTCGCCGACATAGTTTTCGAAGACGTAGACGCGGCTTGCCCGCGCGGCCTCCCCGAGACGTTTGAGGACCGTTCTCACGCTCTCCTCCCAGCCCACCGTCTCGCCGAGGAACTGATCGGCGGCGAACCGCACCGCGTCGAGGATGGCGTCACGCCGGCGCAGTTCTTCCTCGGTTCGCCTCCGCTTGCGCCGCTCCTCGACCTCTTCCAGTCCCCGCTCCACCGTCGCGGCAGCAGGCGCGCGAGGTTGTCCTTCATCACGTAATCGTAGGCCCCTGCCCGCATCGTCTCGACCGCCACGTCCTCCCCGATCCTGCCCGAGACCACGATGAACGGCGCTTCCGATCTCGACGCGCGCCGCTCTTCAACGCCTCCGTGGCTCCGAAGCGCGGCATCCTGTAGTCCGAGAAGATCACATCCCACGGAGCAGCCGGTTAGCGCCTCGCCGCATCGCCTCCGCGGTCTCCACCCGCTCGTGCTCGGTGCTCATAGCCGCTTCTGCTGGAGTTCGCGCAAGATCGAGCATCGCGTCGTTTTCGGAGTCTTCGACCAGAAGTACGCGCAAGCGGCGCACGAAGAGCTCCTGGGTTTTGCCAGGTCGTTACCACGGCTCTTCGCTCAACTCGTCCAGGCTCACCAGGCCCGCACGGACGGCGTGCAGGGCGGCCTGGGTGCGGCTGGTGACGCCGAGCTTTCTCAGGATACCGGAGACATGCGCTTTCACCGTCTTCTCCTCGACGAACAGTTCGCGCGCGATCTGCTTGTTCGCCCAGCCCCGCGCCACGAGCTTCAAGACTTCCGTCTCGCGTGGGGTGAGGGCCACCGGCCTCTCCTGAGCCCGCATCTCGCGCATCAGCTTCGCTGCGGCCCCAGGGCCGAGTTGAACCTGGCCCGCCGCGGCGCCCTTGATCGCGCGGCATAGCTCCTGAGGCCTTGGTATTCTTCAGAAGATAACCTATCGCTCCGGCACGCACGGCTCCCGTCACCGCGCCGTCATCCAGCACGCTGGTCAGCGCGACAACCTCCACCTCTGGGGTCTCGGGTCTTGATCTTCTCCGTTGCTGCGATGCCGTCCATCACCGGCATTAGCAGGTCCATCAACACCACGTCGGGCTCGAGGTCGCTGGCCATGCCTACGGCCTCTTCGCCGTTTGTGGCTTCGCCGATAACCTCGAGGTCAGGATCCAACCCAAGGTACATGCGTCAGCCCCTGGCGCACCACGCCGTGGTCGTCGGCGATCAAGACTCTTATCGTCACGCGGCTCCTTCTTGGACTTTAGTCCTAGATTATCTCTTCTCCGGAAGTCTTTGGCAACGATTGTTCCTTCGCCCGATGCCTGCGCCCGCGCCTGCGCCGATACTCCCTTTAGGTGGTAGCAACGAGCGCCTCAAGGAAGCTTGGAGATGTACATTCTGAACGAGATCGAGTTGTCGAGGCAACTTCAGACAACGCGTCCAAAAAGACGCTTGCGGAGGACCAGGTAATGCCCGCCGTCCTCCAGGCTTGCGATGTTGGCGTTATCCGGTCCACTCGGGCCTCGGCCACGTGCCGGCCTTCCTCGCGGCCCTGGGTGATAGCGGCCGCCTCTCTGGGTTCCGGGATGGCCTTCCTCGACAGCACTGTAATGAACGTCGCCCTGCCCGCGCGTACAGGCTGAGCTCGGGGCGAGCGCGCGGGAGGTGCAGTGGAGCTACGGAGCTTTCGCCCTGGTGCTTGTCGGCGCTCATACTCCTCGGAGGCACGCTGGGAGACCGCTTCGGAAGGCGGCGTCTCTTCGTTTTTGGCGCGGTGATCTTCGCTGCAGCCTCTCTCTGGTGCGCCCTGGCCCCCGATCCCGGACAACTCGTCGCGGCCAGGGCCGTGCAGGGCGTAGGAGGGGCGCTGCTGGTGCCTGCGTCGCTGGCGATCGTCGGGGCGTCGTTCGAGGGGAAGCAAAGGGCGAAGGCCATCGGAGCCTGGGGGGCCCTAAGCGGCCTTGCGATGGCGGTGGGGCCGGTCCTTGGCGGATGGCTCGTCGATGAGCATCTCCTGGCGGGCCGCGTTCTTGATCACCCCTGCGATGGCCGTCGTGGCGGTCCCCATCGCGTTGTGGCACGTGCAAGAGAGCCGTGACCCTGACGCCCGCAGGCTCGACCTCGCCGGCGCGATCCTCGCTACGAGCGGGCTCGCCGGTCTGGTCTACGCCCTGATCGAGTCCTCGGCCCTGGGCCTGGGCTCCCCGAGGGTGCTCGCCGCCCTCATTCTAGGAGCGATGGCCCTTTCGTGCCTTCACCTTCGTCGAGCGGCGCGTCGATGATCCGATGGTGCCACCCTCACTGTTTCACTCCAGGAGCTTCGCCGGCGCGAACCTTGTGACGCTGCTTGTTCTACATGGCCCTGACTGGCTCTCTTTTCTTCCTGCCTTTCCTCATGATGCAGGTTCACGGATACTCAGCCTTCACCTCGGGCAGCGTGTTTCTGCCCTTCGTGGCGATGGCACTCCTAGTCGGCCGCCTCTCCGGGCGCATCTGTGAGCGCTTCGGGGCGAAGGTGCCGCTGATAGTAGCTTCCCTCGCCGTCGCGGCGGGCTTACTACTCTTCGCCCTGCCTGGTGCTGAGCACGGTTCCTACTGGATCTCGTTCTTCCCCGCGATGGTCGTTCAAGGCTTCGGGATGGCGCTGGCGATAACCCCGCTGACTTCGGTGGCGCTCGGCTCGGTAGAGGGCGAGCACTCAGGGCTGGCCTCTGGGGTGAATAACGCCGTGGCCAGGGTGGCAGGGCTTATGGCAGTCGCCGTTCTTGGCGTGTTGGTCTACGGGGCGTTCTCCGCGAGTCTCGATGCCCGCCTGGAAGGGATGGATATGCCCGCGCGACATCCGGAGCGCGATGGAAGCTGCGAAGGAGGATCTCGGAGCGGCGCAGGCGCCAGAGGGCGTGGACGCGAGTACAGAAGCGCGGATCGAAGGCGCCATAGAGAAGTCCTTTGTCGCAGGGTTCCGGTTCGTGATGCTGGCCTCTGCCGGGCTCGCGCTCGCCAGCGCACTGGTTGCGGCGCTTCTGGTCGGAGAGAAGAGAGTCCCCTCCGCGAGTGGAAATCATGTTCGCCGGGTGGACCCCAGCGTGCCGGTACTACAGACTGCGTCCCGGCCGGATTGGGCAGTAGCGCCTCACCTCTCCAGTTGGCATCATGGTGGCGCGTGAGAATCGATCCACCGCGGGCGCGTGGGAAAGGGGAGAATGATGCACCATACCGAACTTACGTCAAGCCAACGTGGCGGTCCTGTCGTGGAAGCGCGATCGGCAAGAGTAGGCATGCTCTATGCTATCCTATGACCTCCGCTGCTCTGCGCCAGAGCGTCTCGCCCAGCAGCTTAGGACGTCTCGTCCGAAGAGGGTTGCCCGCTTGCTGAGCCCTATCGCCGGTCGCCAGAGTCAGTCTCGTTGTCCGAGCTCGAGGCCCTCTGAGGGAAACCGTTCGTCAAACGTGTAGAGCCGCTCAACCGCGTGTGCCCGGGCATCGGCGTTGATCAGGGCGTCCGCGTAGTTAACCCGACCGGAAGGGCGGCACAGCAGCATGGCGCTCGCTGCCAGGGTCTTGTCTACGCCGAGCGGGGCGATGTTGCGCTTGCGCAGCAACTCCACCAGCAGATCCACCACCCGCTCTCGCGGTACTCCGTAGTTCCTCGACAGCACGAACGCGCTCTCGGCGAAGGCCACAAGGCTTACTCCCAGCTCGCGCTCACCGTCTATAACCCTCGCCGCAGCCGGTCCCATCTCGGTATCGTCCTGGAGGAAGTAGCACGCGATCACAGTTGGTGTCGAGCGCATCCACTATCGCCACTCCTCGTCGTCAACGTGTGCCTCCCAGGCTGCCCGCTCTCGTCCGCAGGGTCAGGCACGGTCCCTTTGGCATACCGCGCCCAGACTGCCCGTCAGCGAGCCTTCGTGCTCCGGCGGAAGGAAACGTATCTCCAGACGGCTACTGCCCACCACGCGTCTGCGTCGCTACCCAGCCCGGCCAAAGTGCCGAGCCATCCGGTACGCCTCCCGGTCTATGAGCACCTGGTATTCCGTTCCGTACCTTTGTCATACGTTTCTCCTTTTTGTATCATTACAACGATCATGGTCAGTATCTACCCTGCCTAATGGGTGCCGTAAAATTCTGGGGAAAACTACAAGCGATGTACCGCTCAACGGGTGGAGTTGTGGCACGGCTCAGCGAAGACCTGATGCGGGAGGCCGAGGTCATCGTCTCGGTCGGATTGGGCAGTATCCCTTCACCTGCTCCAGATGGCATCATGCTGGCGGGTGAGTATTGACCCACTGTGGGGTGGTGTGGGAAAGGGAAACAGCTCCGGGCAGACTACCGAACCCCTCAAGACAACCACCGAACACGAGAAAGGGAGGGACACCATGACCGAACAAGAGCGACATCGTCTCGACGAGTATGGTGGCGACACTGACCTACCCCGCCCCCTGCCCTACAGCGACTATCCGAAAGCCGTAGATGTCGCCCACCACGGGCTACAGCCCTTGCCGGCGTCCTTGCCGCATCGTCGATTTCGCGCGGGCCAAGCCCTACCGCAGCAGCCGGTACTCCACGGTCCTCGCGACCGAAGTGACGAAGGACCAACTCTTGCAGATGGCGTGGGTGATAGCCGTCGGGTTCGCCCGCCGCGAACCGCAAGCCCGCCACCTCCGGCCGCCCAAGCATCCGCCCGCGGGGCTCATGGAGGCGCGCCACACCGATCCGTTTGGCACCGACCCGTTCGGTTCGTGGGACACGCAGACGCAGATGTATTGGATAGTGCGTCTCACCGCCCTGACCGACCCCACCAGCCCCCAGGGCGCCATCGAGGTCGACGAGGAGACACTGACCCAATCCCTCGCCATCCTGGATGGGGATGGACGTGTCATCGGTGCAGCATTCAACCAGACGATGGGGCCCTTCGACGTGGAACCCCCGTTTCGGGAGGACGATCCGTTCCTCGACACCGTAATATCGGTCTGGGAGCCGGTTTACGGCGCGTTGGGTGCCCAAGACGCGGCGGCGCTAACGGCCCTCTCCGAGCGGTACCCGGAGTTCAGGGAGGCGTACGCCCGGGGCAAGGTCAGCCACCACATCCTGATCTCCCGCTCCGACGATCTTCCGAAGGAGGACACTTTCGAGCTCGTGGCCGCGGGCGCGGAGCGCTGCCGGACGCTCGGCTATGAATATCTGATCACCGAGGCTACCAACCAGTGGACAGGGGCGGCCTTCGAGGCGCTGGGCGGGGTGCGCGTACATTTCCGTCCGTTCAAGGTTGAGCCCGCCGTACCCAAGAGCGACGGGCCGCTCGAAGACGTCACGACGAGCCCGAACGGGTTCCTCGCCGAGAAGGACAGCGGGGGCATGTTCTACGTGATCCGTCTCGTCCTAAGTCAGCTTGCATTCATGTAGCTCATCGCCTCTTCCGTGGCAAGCTGAGGTTTGGGGATACAGGGAGAGGAGAGTTCATGGAGACCAGAGCACACCCGGCCGGCCTACAAGACGTCCTGGAGTTTCCGTTGGTCGAGGCGCTGTTCGGAAGGCGGGCCCGCCGGTTCTCTTTGGGGGCCTCGCTCCCCGACGGGCCGCTGGCGTTCACCTCCAGGCACGATCCTCTACCGCTCTCCGAGCTGGAGCAGATGCTGGTATTGACGGCGGCGGCGGGCAACACCGGCTGGCACTACATGATCATGCGCCACGCCGGGTACGCTCCCCACCTCTCGAACTACTCCGGTGCCGCAGGCGGCCGCACGTTCCCCTCGGCGGCGGGTTTCCACACCAGCGAGCTGTTCTTCACCGACGACGAGGGTGTCTATCTCTTCGAGACCCGCGACGCCCCCGCGCTGGTCGAGCAAACGGCCGACGGTCCTCCCGACCTCGACGCCATCCTGGAGGCCCACCGCGGCCGGATACGCAAGCTATCCGACACCAGGCTGTACATCCCTGCCGAGGAACCCTACATGGAGGGGCATAATACCTGGTGCGCGAACCGTCCCGGGAGCACGCTGCTCATCCCGGTGGGGGACATAGCCCAGCACATGATCGCCATCCTGTGCTTTATGGTCCAGAACGGATACGGGATGTATGACGACGTGAATGGGGAGCAGATCCCGGGCCTCGAGCGCTTCTCTCACCTCGTTGACCTGGAGGAGCCCCTGCCACTTACTTTCATGGAGACCTACTCGATCACCGAGTGTACCGCCGAACTCTCGACCTCCTGCTACGCCGGTATGCTGATGCTGCAGGCGATGGGCCTTGGAGGTTGGATGTTCGACGGCCTCGACCGCTTTACCGTCCTCGGGGCCAGCGGCGACCCCGAGGTGCCTGGGTTGGGATTCCGCTACGACACCGACGAGCGTTGGCCCTTACCGAACCCCACGGGCCTTCCAGGCATATTCGCGGGCTATTGCCCGCCCCACTACCCCGACATGCGGGCCGCCGTCGAAGCGCTTCGCCGAGCGGAAGTTCGGTCCGGGAGGACCGTTCCACCCTGACACGCCGGGTCCCTGGAAGGAGAGCACCAGAGTACGGAGCAGCGCACAGGTCCACACCGAGGAGTTCAAGGAGTGTGTGGCCATCATGGCGCAGTACATCTACGACCGCTTCGGGAAGTTCCCCGGTACGGTCCCGAGTATCTTCGTCCTGACCTACCTGCAGGCCCACCACCTGGAGCTGGAGTTCTACGACCACCACTTCGGTCCTGGGGCTTACCTGCGAACCCACGCCGACCACATGGCCCGCTGGCATCGAGAAGGGGATTAGCACGCTGTCAGGAGCCTTCGCTGGGTGATGCGTGCTAAGCCTGGGGTGCGCTCGAGGCTTCGCCCGAGATGCGAAGTAGGTCAAAGTCTTCTGCAGACCCTCGCGGGCGGGGGTCTGCGGCCGCCACCCCAACGAGGGCGTTGCGGCCATCGACGATGAGCTGTGGCTCCGGCATCAGTGAGGCGGCCTTCTTCGGGTCAAGCCCCTTCACCTCCTCCCACTCGGTGACCACCACCGCTGCGTTGACGCCTTCGAGGGCCTCGTAGGGATCGAAGACGACTTGAATGGCGGGCGCGAGACTCGCTGCGGCGTTGCCTGCCACCGGGTCGTAACCAACGACCCTCGCCCCAAGAGAGGTCGGTTCATGGCAGGGATGTCACAGGAAGGTGGAATGCGCTACTAGCCTCGGCGGCAGGGTCCTACTTCGCAACGATCAGCAACGACCAAGTAACAGAAAGAATCCCTCATTTGAGTGAGGCAGCACCCCACCCCACTTGCTATAGTGGCCACAACTGCAAATACGTGGTGGGCAGCGGACCTTCGCCACGCGCCTTAGGAAAGGAGAAAGCAAGTGAAGAGTGTTAGGCTAAACCACCTCAGGGCAGCACTGCTGACGGCCGCTGCGGCGGGGCTGCTGGCGGCTGTTGGCTTGCTGATGGTACTTTACGCCCAACCTGCAGAGGCTAACTATCCTGGCAAACCTGGCAAGATAGCCTATTCGGGATACGACGGAAACGACTTCGAGATCTACACTATCAAGGCTAACGGAGGGAGCAAGCTCCCAGTTACTGCCAACGGTGCAACCAACTACCAGCCTGCCTATTCACCTAACAGCAAGCGGATAGCCTACGTGGGCTTCGACGGAAACGACTCTGAGATTTACACCATCAATGCCGACGGGGGAGGTAAACGCCAACTAACCGACAACTCCACGAACGACGCCTACCCTTACTACTCGCCAAGCGGTAAGAGGATAGCGTATTCGGGCTCGGACGGAACCGACTCCGAGATCTTCACGATCAACGCCGGCGGTGGGGGCAAGTTCAACGTAACCGACAACTCCGCGGACGACTATGATCCCGCCTACTCGCCTTCCGGTAAGAAGATAGCCTATTACAACGAGACCACCGGAACCGACTCCGAGATCTTCACGATCAACGTCGGCGGTGGGAGCAGGCTCAACGTAACCGACAACTCCGCGGACGACTACTACCCTGACTACGCTCCCGGCGGCAAGCGCATAGCCTATACCAACGACGCCACCGGAACCGACGCAGAGATCTATACGATCAGCCCCAACGGGGGAAGCAGGCTCAACGTAACCGACAACGGCACGGATGACTACTACCCTTCCTACTCGCCTTCCGGTAAGAAGATAGCCTATTACAACGAGGCCACCGGAACCGACTCCGAGATCTACACCATAAAACCCGACGGGGGAGGCAAGCTCAACGTAACCGACAACGGCACGGATGACTACGATCCTTACTGGGGTCGTCAATAGCGATTCCTCCCTCCGGGTAACAGCGATGGAGGAGTGAGTGAGTTTGACAGAGTAGAGCGGTCGGGAGCCCGGAGACGCCATCGCGCGTCATCCGGGCTCCTCTTTGTCCGAGGTTGCTCTGAGGCCAAAGCACTGCCGGCCGTGGCTGGGGGCCAGAGTTACACCGAAGCGGCCAAAGCGGCCGGGGATATCGGGGGCCCTCAGCGACGATATCAGGGTAACAGCGGGTCTATAAAGCAAAAATATCTATAATACATTTAGGTTACGAGCAGCACCCGCTCCTAGTCTTGCCCGAGACCTGCTTCGTGATCCCGGTCCTTAGCTCAGGAGTTTCGATCGCCGGCTAACCGGCTTGGCAGTTGCTGAGCGGCTCCGCACGGCGCCTTGGGTATACACGTTAACAATGGGCCGACGTTCGGGGCGAAAAACTTCGACTCGCGGGCTTGATCCCTTTGAACCGCGTGGCTACTATTTGACGAGGAGGGCAAGTACGCTATCCTGAGATTGAAGGTTCGAGGGAGATTGTGAAGCTGAGGTCGTGCGTAGGGAAAACGATGTGAGTACTGAGCGGATCGGGGGCTTCGAGGTCGAGCACGTCTGCGGCCCTGAGGAGATAGCTTACAGAGATGATGAGATCGTCGTCGTCTGCCTCGTCAGGGACGGAGAGCCGTGGGTGAGGGCTTTCGTCGAGCATTACGTCTCCTTGGGTGCCAGGCACCTAATCTTCCTCGACAACAACTCGGGCGACGGTACTGTGTCGGCTGCCTCCGAATACGATGATGTGACGGTGCTCCGGGTAGCGCTGCCCTTCGACGCCGACGTCGAAGGCACTCGTGGACAGGTCGTCATGAGAAAGTATCTCATCGAGCGCTTCGGCAAGGGCAGGTGGTCACTTTGCGTCGACATTGACGAGTTGTTCGATTACCCCTACTCGGATGTCATCGGCCTGGAGTCTCTGCTCGGCTACCTCGACAGCAAGTCCTACACCGCGGTTGTGGCGCAGATGCTGGATATGTTCCCTGAGAGACCCTTGTTGGAGCTTGCGGACGGGTCCGACGAGCCCCTCAAAGAGGTGCACAGATTCTATGACATCTCCGGGCTCGAAAGGGTGAGCAAGAAGGAGCGTTCCCGGAGATTGTCGATCGACAACGTCACGCTCGAGAGTGATGAGATCGAGTGGTTCTCAGGCGGGCTTCGCAGGACCATCTTCGATTTGCCTGGTCCCTGGCTGACCAAGTACCCACTCGTGTTCTGCGATGGCAGCCTGGAGCCCGAACCTCCACACGGCGTCCGTAACGCCAGGATAGCCGATCTCAGCTGTGTATTATTCCACTACAAGTTCCTCAAGAATTTTCGCGAGCAGGCCGTGCAGGCCGTAAAGGAAGAACAGTACCATGGCAAATCTCGCGCTTACAAGAGATACATCGACACGCTGGAGCAGAACCCGGAGTTGCGCCTGATGCTAGAGAGCTCCAAAGAGATTGTAAGCGTGAACGAATTGCTCGAGAGTAGATTCCTTGTCGCATCCGAGGACTACGTCGCCTGGGTTGATGCCGAGGAGGAGAGGAGCTTCTCGAGCGCGGTTGTCCAAGCAGATCCAGGCGTATCGGCCGCGGCCTATCTCCGATCCAGGCGTCGAGAGAGGGCGATGACTCTCAGGGTAGGGAAGCTCGAACACCGACTCTTGGTGCGCGAGCGGCAACACAAGCGCCAAAAGATGGCGAAGTCTAGGAGGATAAGGACTCTTCGAAGGAAGCTCGGTAACCGGGTTCAAAAGGTAGTAGAGCTAGAGACGCAGGCGCTAGAGCAGGAACAACGAATAACAGTACTGGAGCGAAAACTGCGAGATCGCGGGCGCAGGCTACGAGGCGTCAAACGAAGAACACAGCATCTCAACCAACAAAACAACAGTCTCAAGCAACAGCTCGAGAACATCGAAGCTTCCCGGGCATGGAGAGTTATATCTATAATACATAGGATCAAGATGCGTTCGAGAGGCACATGGGAACGTCCATGAGACATCGAGAAGAGTAGCAGCTTACTCGAGCAACGCCTGGTGAGAACCGATGAGTAAAGGTGCTGAGCTGGGCTCCCGCTCACTCCTACTTACCATTTGCCCAGCACAGTACTCCAGAGAGCTTGCAGCCCTTCAGGGTATCTTTGCGAAAGGAGTTGTGGTGGATCCTCACCCTGGTGATCTTCTGACGATCGCCGTATTTGGCGTGGATGCCGTGCCCACGGTTCCCCCCGACTATGTTGTTGGCCACCTCGACATCTTGGGCGGTTGCGAGAAGTATGCCGCCCCGGCCTTCTGTGAATGTCCCCCTTGAGGTAGCCATTACGAAACACGCGGTTGTTGGTGATCTTGCTGCCTGGCCCCCTACAGATTTCGTAGCGGATGCCGCTCTTGCCGTTGTGGTGGACTGCGTTGCCGCTGATCAAGATCGAGCCTGCGAACCCGTCGCACCAGATCCCGTGCCAATAGTTGTGGTGGACACTATTGTTCCTGAAGGTTGCGGGCCCCTTGGTTACCTTGACACCAGCCGCCGAGGCGACCGAGTCGTTAGTGAAGGAGGCCGAGCCGTTATGGTCGATCTCGGAGTTCTGCAAGGAGAAATCCGGGGCCAGGGTTACTGAGACCCTGGTTCGGATTATGGTGGAGCCTCACGTTAATGACGTGGAGGTTCCTACCGTCCTTCTTGATGGCACCACCGCATGCCGGCTCGCACCGGTCGCTGCCTCTGGTCCCGGAAATGCTGAGGCCCCTAATGGTCACCCGGTTGGTACCCCCGACGTTGAAGGCGATCATCGCCCCGTTGGCGACTATCTTCGGGCGGGTCCCGTCTGAGTAGACCCCCTTGAAGGTATCTCCACTATTGGCGTTGACCGCCCTCGAGAGCTTGTAGGTGCCATCCTTTATGGTGAAGGTCGTGGACGGAGGGCAATTCGCCGCCACCCGGGCAAGGTTCTCACCAGGGGTAAGACCCGGGTTGCACGTCTTGGCAGCAGAGGCGGCGGATAGTACTAATCCGATCGCCATCGAAAGTGCCAAGACAAGCAAGGGTTTCTTCATCTTCGGTCTCATACCAAGGTACTCTCCTTACCCAAGAGCAATATGCTTATGTTAGCAGGGATCAGGCCCCGATGCGTCCTTGGGACGAACTTCCGAGAATTCCCGTTATGCGAAGTTCGTGCCCCGTGGTCGCCCAAGCATCGCCGAATCGGCCCATCTAGTATCGGGGGCACGATGCGGTCTTGTAGTGCCAACCATAGAGACTGCAGCGACCGACACCGCGTGTCACGGGCTACACTAGATAGGTGCACAGAAGCTTGCAACCTTTACCCAGCTTCCAGGTTAGGCTCGCATTTCCCCCGCGCGTCGTGGGACGCTCAAAGTAGTGTGTTTCTTTGCTTCTTTTTCTCGGGGGATTAGGAGAAGATGGTAGCGAAGCAGGAAGTATTATGCGTCTAATGGGGAGACAGGTGGGGTCTGGATCAACGTTGCGGGGGGTCGGGCGGTGTTAGGATTTGTGGTCCGTTGGGTCGAGAGCGAAGGCAGAGCGTTGTAGGATCGTCACCCCGCTGCTCGCGGCGTTGCCTCAGCCGTCCCTCGAATCGGGCTCCCTTACCCTGGCAAGATGATCCATCCCACTCATCGGTGGTGCGCCCGAGCCTTCGCGTGCCGTGGGACGAAGCGTGAACGAGCGAGATAAAGCGGATCTGAAGGGTCGACTTCTGGGCCCCCTGCGGGCTGCTCAGGGCGGCCGCATTCCTGAGCACGTTCGACCGGTTCACCATCGCCCCGATGCTTGTGACAATAGCGGCCGCCATGGGGGTCTCGCTCGAGGAGGTTGCGGCGGCGGCGAGCTTATACTTCCTGCTCTACGGGTTGATGCAGCCTGTATGGGGTATTCTCTCTGACCGGCTCGGACGGGTGCGAGTGATGCGCCTTGCGCTGCTCGCCGTCGTGGTGCCAGGTTTTCTTTCGGCTCTGGTGCCGAACTTGGCGATCCTCGTCGTGGGGAGGGCACTCGCGGGAGGGTTGTTTGCAGCGGTGATACCTTCTGCCCTCGTCTACATCGGCGACGCCGTGCCGATCTCCAGCAGGCAGAAGGCGCTCGCCGACCAGCTCGCGGCGGTTGCGACCGCCATCGCTTCCGCCGCGAGCTGGGCTGGCAGCCTATGTGGGCCTCTGGCGCCTCGCCTTCGCGGTGCCGGCCATCGCCTCGGGAATTCTGGGCCTCGTCGCGACGGCGCGGCCGTCGCGGGGCTCGCGGTCGGCCTTTTCGGGCTCGCCACGCTCGCCTGGACCTGGGTCTTCTAGAGGGCCTCCGACCGTCTAGGTCGTCACGCCCTGATCTTGCTCGGCGGTGTCATGCTTGCCTCCGGGTACACCGCAGAAGTCTGTTAGCGTAGGGTCAACCGCCGTACTTAGTATGTCCGCCCCTACCTGGATCGTCAGGCCGAACATCAGGTAATGGATCAAGTTCGGACGGGCACGCAAGAGACGGCAAGGTACAATAGTGGTTCTTGCAGGGAGCGATTCCAAGGAGTTGCCGACGGCTTCTGGAAGAGGATGGTTGGTGAGGTTGGACGGGCCATAATGCGGGTCGAACGGCTTCGTGGCATCGAGGACGTGGACAGGGAGACGTGGCGCACGCTCGAGCCGCCTGAGTTCCCTTTCTTCGACTTCGAGTTCTTGCGGGCGCTCGAGCGGTCGGGCAGCATAGGCCGCCGCAGCGGATGGTCGCCGGCCTATCTCCTCTGCAAGGAAGGGGGACGCGTCCTCGGCGCGCTGTGTCTGTATTCTGAAGTCGGATTCGTACGGGGAGTACATCTTCGACTGGGAATGGGCGCGGGCCTACCAGCAGTACGGGCTCGCTTACTACCCGAAGCTGGTAGCCGCCGTCCCTTTCACGCCGGCTACGGGGCCCAAGCTCCTCGTGCGCCCTGATGTGGATGCCGCGACCGCAGAAGCGGTGAAGAGAGCTCTGCTCGAGGAGGCTGAGGACCTGGGGACCGAGTTCGGGGTAAGTTCCTCGCACGCCCTCTTCTTGCCAGAGGAGGAGCTCGGCAGTGTTTGCGAGCAGAAGCTTCACGTAAGACACTCGCTCCAGTTTCACTGGCACAACCAAGGATACGAGGCCTTCTCAGACTACCTCGGGGCGCTCTCGGGAAAGCGGCGGCGTCAGATCTCACGCGAGCGACGCCAACTCGAGGGTGATGGGCTCGAGATCTCACACCTCACAGGTGAGGCGCTCCTGCCCCGAGCACGCCGCACTGATGCACGAGGTTCTACCTCTCCACGCTGGACGGCAAGTGGGGTGTCCCTTACCTCAACAGGACGTTCTTCGACGAGATCTTCGAGACCATGAAAGACAGGATACTCCTCGTCCTCGCACGCGATGGTGCCGGTCTCCCAGTGGCCGGCGCGCTCTTCTTTCTCAAAGACAGCTCGCTCTTCGGACGCTACTGGGGGACCGTACAACAAAGGCGCAACCTTGCATTTCGAACTGTGCTATTACCAGGGTATCGACTTCGCTATCGAGAGGGGCTTCAAACTGTTCGAGGCCGGCGCCCAGGGCGAGCACAAGCTGGCGCGCGGCTTCCTACCCTCTCTTACCTACAGCGCTCACAAGATAAGGGACCCGGCCTTCCGAGCGTGCTATCGGGGAATACATAGAGTCAGAGAAGGAGATGCTCGCGTATTCCATGCAAGAGTACGCCTCCCACGATCCTTACAAACGCTGAGCCGTCCGGCTACATTGGCAAGGTATTATACTGATACGCCCGTGTGGCGAGCTCTTCTGCGCGGCGGATGTAGCGCATGGTCGTCTTGGGGTCTGAGTGGCCGAGGAACTGTTGGATTACGAGGAGAGGCGCTTCGTTTACGGCCATATTGGTGCCTACGGTATGGCGGATAGAGTGGGGTGAGATGGCCTTAGTTATGCCTGCGGCCAGCACGTACTTCTTGACTATGTTCTGGACCGAGCGGGTAGTAAGGGGCTTGTCTTTGCCGACCCTCGAGGTGAAGAGAGGTTTACGCGAGTCGGGGTGAGAGGTAAAGCTCCGTTCAGTGAGCAGGACGAAGCGTTGGATCAGGCGCCAAAGCTCCGGTGAGATAGGCACGTTGCGAACCTTGTCGCCCTTGCCAAGAACGCGCAGTAGGACCTGGTCTGCGGCCGCTTCGCGGAAATCGCCGATCCTCAAGCCGACGACCTCGGCTTCCCTGAGTCCGCATCCGGCCATCACGGCGAGCATTACGTAGTCGCGGTAGTTGGAGCCCCTGGCGGCGTTCAACATGCGCAAGAGCTCATCCTCGGTTAGCACGTTGTAGGCCGGGTCTGTGCCCACGCGCGGGCTCTTGGCGAAATATCGTAACGACTCGGGGTTGATCGTAGTGGCGCCTGCCATGAACGTGAAGATCAAAAACCGCCTCAGCACTGCAAGCTTCTTCGCCGCCGTCGCAGCCGCATATGTCCCTATCAAATGCTCCCTGTAAATGCGAGATGTCCTCCGCAGTCAACTCCCCAAGCCTCTTCCCCATCTTGCCCTCTAGAAACGAGATGAATAGAGAGAGTTCTGTATTATAGGTTTTTATGGTCTGAGGACTGGTAAGGGTACGGAGGTAGACTGCGATGAGGCGTTCGGGCTCGGGGAGGAGTATCTGGGGGGCTGGGGTTGTATCTTCGAGTGGTGCGGGGAGGTTAGTCTTCTGGGTCATCGTAGGTTATGAGGGAGACGACGTCGTAGGGTTTTAGTTTGTCGCGGCCGCCGAGGTAAGCCGAGCTCTATAAGGAAGGCTACGCCGGCGACCGTGCCGCCGGCGTTCTCGACGAGCTGGCACATGGCGCGGGCCGTGCCCCCGGTTGCGAGGAGGTCGTCGGCGACGAGGACGCGGGTGCCCTCGGGGATAGCGTCGGCGTGGGCTTCGAGGGCGTCGGTACCGTACTCGAGTTCGTAGGTGGCGGAGATGATCTCTCTCGGCAGCTTTTTCGGCTTACGGGCGAGGATGAGGCCCTTTCTTGCGCGGTATGCGAGGGCCGTACCGAACACGAAGCCGCGGGCTTCGGCCGAGAGTATGCGGTCGTAGGGGATACCATCGGTAGCCTCGGCCAGGGCGTCCACGGCCGTATGAAGGGCTCGGCCGTCCTCTATCAAGGGGGTAATGTCCTTGAAGGAGATGCCTTGGTACGGGAAGTCGGGGACGGTGCGGATGTGGCTTCGAGTAGTTCCCTGGCGGCGTCTGCGGTCCCTCGCGCGGGGCCGGTCACGGGGCGAAGGTGTCTATCACGTTCGCCATCATGAGTTCCTTGATACGCGAGTCGACGGCGGCGAGGTGGCGGGCCTTGTTCATGGCATCGCCCGCGCGGCCGTCGTCGCCGCTACGGAGCTCGGGATTGAGAACCTGCTTGAACAGGGCCGCCTCGCGGTCGACGGCGGCCATGATGCCGCGGAGGTGACGGGGTTGAATCGAGTACTTCGCCATCTCGAGGGCCATGCGCGCTATCTCTGCGTCGCGCTGCGTCAGCTCGCCGCTGCGTCCGATCACGCCTACGCTGATCAGTTCTTCGACAAAGCGTATCTCCGTTTCGAGCGTATCGGCCAGCTCCTCGCGCGTGTAAGTCCTCTCTTCCAGGACCCTTGAGAGGTCCCCGGCCGCGTCGCCCGAGGTGAACGCGGCGCCACCTTCTATGCGCTTCTTTATAACCTTGAGCGGGAGATACTCCTTGTCCTGGAGCGTCAGGATGTAGCGGAGGAGCTCTATGTCCTGGGAGGAGAAAAGCCTGTATCCGCCGCGCGTGCGGCTGAGGTTGATCAGGCGCCTGCGCTCGAGGTAGCGGATCTTGCTGACCGAAAGGGTCGGGAACTCGGGTCTCAGGCGCTCGACGACCTCGCCGATGGTGAAACTGTCCTTGGTTGCGCTGTACCTCTCCGACGCTGGTGCGTAGCCTTCGTTGGTCTTCTCTATCGTGTACCGTCGTTCTCCACCCCGTTCACTCCCATCCTCTCGACTACAGTGCCTGCTGCTCTAGGAGAACACGAACCTGAAGCGGTACTTGCCGACCTGTATCTCGTCTCCGTTGCGCAGGTCGACCGCATCGACTCTGACGCGGTTGACGTAAGTCCCGTTCAGGCTTCCGACGTCGCGTATCCTGTACCCGCTGTCTCCGTGCACGATCTCCGCGTGTTTGCGTGAGACGGTGACGTCGTCGAGGAAGATGCTGCTCTCCTGCCCACGCCCGACCGTGACGACATCATCGCCAAGGTCGTGCATCCTGCGCCCCGCCGTGCCCTCTACCTGATCCATCTCGATCAATGCGGCCCCCTCGGCGCCGCCTGAGGTGCCCGGCTCGACATCTTCGCCGAAACTCGGCGCGTAGGAGACGGTGCTCTCCCCGAAGTCGACCTTCGTCCCGCACTCGGCGCAGAACTTCATCCCCGCCGAGACACCGGCCCCACACTCAGGACACTCTCTCACCTGATCTCCTCACCCGGGAGATCCCCGAGCAACACCCGCGCCAACTCCTCGGGCGCAAGCGCGAGGGCGCCCCGCTCTAGGAGCTCGGCACGGATCAGATCTATCCTCCCCTGCAGGATCCGCCGCCTGTAACTGATCGCACGCTCCTCCTCCGAGAGCGCCTCCAGGGTCTCTCTCAGATCCTCCTCAGAGAGGGCCGTGATATCCTCGGCGTCCTCCCAGTCGAAACTCCCGTGCACCCCTGAATCGTCCATGGCCTGAGTATAACCTACCCTGAACCTGAAGTGCAATCTCAGCTTGAGAGCAGAGCCTGGTCGTCGATCAGTGACTTCACCAGGTCAACGTACTCCTCCATTATCTCTGCTGGACTTCCGTAGCCCTCCCCGGATTCGGCGTAGACGTAGAACATGGGGCTGTCCGGATCCGGGAGCATAAGGACCCAGCCGTCTTCGACGCCGAGCAGCACGCCCTCGGCGAGAATGGCGTCAGGGTCTCCGCCGAACCTTTCGGCGAGGCCGCGCATCACGCGTCCTTTAGCCGACCAGGGGCACTCGATGCGTTCTCTCTGAACGTGGTCGAAGGACTCTCCGAACTTCTGGCGCACGCTGGAGAGCGGCGTCTCGCGGAACACTTCCAGGGCGCTGGCCAGCGTCATAAAGCAGTCGGGAGCAGGCAGGAACGCTGGGAAGATGTAGCGGCCGTCGGCGAGGGAAGCGAGGTCGGCCCGGATGCCTGCCGCCTTGATGGCGACGTTGGAGAGGCCTGTTCGGCTCATCTCGACGGAACCATCGCCTTCCTCGACGAGTTTCTCGTATCTGCGGCTGAGGTTTATGGGGAGCACGGCCCTTTGCGGATGCATCTGGTCGATGAGGCAGGCCAGCATGACGTCGGGTGGGACCCACTCGCCCTCGTCGTCGACGAACTGCACGTACTCGGCTTCGGGGCCGACGACGGCGCCGAAGGCCGCGTCAACCGTCGGCACGATGCGGGCGACGCGCTCGATGCTCTCCTCCAGGTTCATCCTTCCCGCCTCACCGACGGCGTTGGCGTTGGCGAAGCCTTCCATGACGACGGCGCTCACGCCGAGGCGGGAGAACACACGGCTCGCCACAAGGCCGGCAACGCCGCCGCAGAAATCCACAACGATGGTGGCTCCCGATGTTTTCTCTCTGTCAACGGCGCGTTCGAGGCGCTCCACGAACTGCTCCACGACGCGGCCGGGGTAGATCAACTCCCCTATGTCCCCGCCGTAGGCCCTACGGTACTCCTCGCGCACGAAGGCCTTCTCTACGGACCTCGCATCCCCTTCAGATATAGGGGTGGCGTCGGAGGAGAAGAAGAGGATCTCTACGTCGTCGGGATCGCTGCCGGCACGCACCTGCGCCCCTGCCGAAGACTTGCCTGCGAGCACGTCGTGGCGGACGACCCCGGCGTGGGCGGCCCTCAGGTCCCTGATGTTGATCCCGGTTCCGAGGAGCGCGGCTGTCATAGCGCGCTTTGCGACCTGGGCCGAGAGCGAGGAGTCGCGTCCGAGGGTTACGACGGCCCCTGGGTCGAGCGTGGTGCCGAAGGATGAGGCCAGGCGGGTGACGAACTCGGGGGTGAGGTCCACGTTGAACTTGCCGCTTACGATGCCGCGCCTGAACACCGTACGGAGGCCCATGGTCTCGTAGATCAGAGACTGCGTTACGTTGGCGCCCGTCTCTATAGTCTTGTGAGGGTACACCTTCACCTCGGGGGCTATGGTCGCCCCCTCTCCGACGATTACGTCGTCACCGAGCGCGCTGCGTTCCAGGATGCGGGCCCGCGCCTGTACGTAGGAGTTACGGCCGACGAGGGTGTCTACCAGCTCGGCACCCTCGCCTATGTAGGTCCCCTCCGCGATTACGGTTCGCTCCACCGTTGCGCCAGAGGAGACGACGACGTTGTCGGCGATGACCGAGTAGGCGCCGATTCTTGCGCCCTCATCGACGCGGACGTTCTCCCCGATCACGACGGGTCCTTCGAGCTCGTCGTCGTCGACCAGCGCCCTGCGCCCGACGTAGATGTTCTCCCGCAGGCGCGTGCCGGGGGGCCTGATGCCCTCTACGCGGCCGTCGAGAACGTCGCGCTGCGCACCGGCGAACTGCTCCAGCGTACCTATGTCCTCCCAGTAATCCTCGGTGATGTAGCCGTAGAGGGGACGACCGGCGTCGAGGAGTCTTGGGAAGAGGTCTTTGGAGAAGTCGTACTCCCCATCCTCGGGGTCGGGGATCTCCGCCGTCGCCGAGGGTTCGAGCAGGTAGATGCCGGTGTTCACGGTATCGGAGAAGACCTGCCCCCAGGCCGGCTTCTCCAGAAAGCGCGAGATACGCCCGTCCTCCTCGGTTATAACGATGCCGAAATCCAGTGGGTTCTCGACGCTCTTTAGGACCATGGTGGCCTCGGAGCCCTTCTCCTCGTGGAACTCGACTAGCCGGCTCAGATCGGCGTCGGTGAGGGCGTCGCCGCTTATGATGAGCAAGCGCTCGCCCTCGAGGCCGAGTTGCTGCTCGGCCATCTTCACGGAGCCTGCGGTCCCCGCCGGCGCGTCCTCGACGGAATAGCGCATGTTCACGCCCCACTCCGAACCGTCCCCGAAGTAATCCCTTATCTCATCCGGCATAAACTGCAAGGTCACGGCGATGTCGGTGAAGCCGTGGCGCTCGAGTAGCCTCACGATGTGCTCCATGCAAGGCGCGTTGACTATGGGGATCATCGGCTTGGGCTGATCGCTTGTAAGCGGCCTCAGGCGTGTGCCCTGCCCTCCCGCCATGATGATCGCCTTCATCGAGCGTCACCCACACACCACGTGCCCTGACCTCGCCGCCACGTCTGTCATGTTCTCTCCTCTTTCTCTACTGACCCTTCCCGTCTCTTGCAGCAAGGCCGATGCCCCGCCGAAGGGAGTTCTTTCCCGACAAGAGTCTATCAGCACGCTACGCCCTTCGGGCTTCGCTTGTCAGCACGGCGCCTTTGGCGCCTTGTCAGCACGCTTCGGGCCTTCGGCCCTTGCTTTCAGCATTTCAGCCAGGATCTGCACAGACGACAGGCTGAAATGCTGACTGGGAAAGGACCCTTTTCGAACTACCGGCTGCTCTTGACCCTTATCCTGACGCTGACGCCCCAGAGACCGTACCTTTTGCGCAGCGCGTTCTCCAGGTAGCGCAGGTAGCTCTCGGGCAGATCCTCCGGCCTGTTGGCGAAGAGGGTGAACCTCGGTGGTGACGTTCCCGTCTGGGTCGCGTAGCGGATCTTGACGCCCTTCGGCGGGGCGCTGCGTTCTACCACATCACCAATGAACTCTGCTACCTCGTGCGTCGGCACCCGCAGCCGGTATGCCAGCCCTACTCCTGCCGCGAAAGGCAAGACCTCCTCAACCCCTGCGCCCGTGAGCGCGGAGACGTATACGGCCTGAGGCTTGAGGTCGGTGAGGCGGGCCGAGACGAGCCCCACTATCTCCCTCAGACGTTCCTGGGGTACGAGATCTCGCTTGTTGACGACGACCCCGCACGAGGAGCCCGCCTCCTCTATCTCACGGGCGATCCTGAGGTCCCCAGCCACGATGCCGTCCGTGGCGTCGACGAGCAGCAGCGAGACGTCTGAGATCCTGATCGCCTCGGAGGTCCGCAGGGATGAATAGTAAGGCACGCCGCTGGCCCGCCTGGCGCCCTTGCTTACTCCCGCTGTGTCTAGCAGGAGGTAGCGCCCAGTCTCTCCTTCTACTTCAAGTGTAATTTCGGCCGCGACGGCGTCGGTCGTCGTGCCCGCCTTCTCGGAGACGACGGCGCGGTCGGTACCGAGCAGACGATTGAGGAGGGTACTCTTTCCGACGTTCGGCCTGCCGACGATGGCGAGCTTCGGGGGCTCCTCCTCCATGTCCGGGTCGGAATGGGGCAACAGGGAGACTACGACGTCGAGGAGGTCACCGATGCCAAGGCCGTGCAACGCGGAGATCGCATGCGGCTCGCCCTCGCCGAGGGAGTAGAAATCGTGGCGTTCTGTATCGTCGGCGGGGTTATCCAGCTTGTTGACGGCGAGCACGGCCCTGGCGTTGGCCCGCCTGAGCTCGCCTGCGATAACGGCGTCGGCCTCCGTAGGTCCGAGCCTTGAGTCTGTGAGGTGCACAACCACGTCGGCCTCCTCGACAGCCACCCTAGCCTGCAGCGTCACGAGGGCCCCGAGGCCGACCTTCGCGCGCGGCTCCATCCCGCCGGTATCCACCAGCGTGAACTCCCTGCCAGCCCACTCAGCCCGGTTGTACCCCCTGTCGCGTGTGGTACCCGGTCTCTCCGAAACAACGGCGCCGCGGCGGCGCATGATCCTGTTCACCAGCGAGCTCTTCCCCACGTTGGGAGCCCCGACTACGGCGACCACGGGTAGCCGGTTCAAGACGGCTCCCGCTCTTTCAGGTGTCGTTCCGGCAGCGCGTAGATGGTGCGCATGATCTCATCGGCCGCCTCACGGTAGGCCGAACCACCGCGCAGCGCGGGATCCATCTGAATAGGTTCGCCCACAAAGATGCTGAGCCGCTGGCCGCGCAGGCGGGAGAGGGGTCCTGGTAATCTTCCCACGTGAACCGGCAGTACGGGAGATCCACTGCGGACAGCGAGTACGACGACCCCGCTCTTCGCTTCCCTGGAGCCTCCGGAGCCCCTGTGGGTGCCTTCCGGGAAGATCCCCAACGCCCAACCTTCGGCCAGGAAGGCGAGAGCCGCGCGGATCGCGCCCCTTCCACCGCCCTCGCGGTCGACAGGGAAGGACCCGATAAACTCGAAGAACTTCTTGAAAGGGAAGCCGAAGAGCTGCTTTTTCGCCATCCATTGCAGGCGCCTGGGGACGGCGACGCAGACAAGGACGGGGTCGGCATACTGGCTGTGGTTGGAGGCTACTATCATGGGGCCCTCTGAAGGCGCCTTTTCTCCGCCGTACAGGGTGTAGCCGAACAGGAAGCGGCAGAGCAGAATCATCGCCCCTCGGAACAGGCGGTACCTCGTTGACATCTCGCGTGGGGTACTCTTCCCCTCGAAGAGCACGGTCCCACTCACGTTTGCTCGCGCTGTTCGTTGGCGAGACCGAGGACCCTTGATATGACTTCTTCGAGGCTCAGCGAGGTCGTGTCGAGGACGAGCGCATCCGCGGCGGGCTTGAGGGGTGAGATCTCACGCTCCGAGTCCTGGCGGTCGCGCCTGGCAATGGCGGCCCTGATGCGATCCAACTCCCCCTCCCTGCCCGTCTGGTATGCCCGCCTGCGCGCCCGCTCTTCCGGGGCGGCGGATAGGTAAACCTTCAACTCAGCGTCAGGCAAAACGACGGTCCCGATGTCCCTTCCTTCGACTACTGCCCCACCCTGGCCCCTCGCCTTCTCTGCCGCGGCCCGCTGGACGGGGAGCAATACTTCTCTGAGGGGCGCGTGGGCCGAGACCTTCGATGCCGCCGCAGAGACGTCGGGGGAGCGGAGTTCGGGCTCCCCCACCCTCGTCCCGTCGATGCTGGCACCCTCAGGATCGAGCCCGACCCGACGCGCGAGGGCCGCAAGACCCTCCCCGTCGGCGAGGTCGACGTTTTCGCGCAGGGCCAGGAGCGCGGCGGCCCTGTAAGCGGCGCCCGTGTTGAGGTTGACGACCCCAAGGCGCCAGGCAACCGCCCGCGCGACCGTGCTCTTCCCGCTCCCCGCGGGTCCGTCTATGGCTATGAGAATGCCTCCCATGGACCCCGGAAGTATAGCCGAAAGAACCCGCGCTTCACCGCAAAGTTTCCAGCAACCCAAAGTAGCCGGGAAAGGTCTTGGTCACGCACGCAGGGTCCCTGATCCCCACGCCCGGCGCAGCAAGCCCCGTTACCGCAAACGCCATCGCCATCCTGTGGTCGCCGTAAGTCCGCACGACTCCAGGCCGTATCCTTCCAGGTATTATGTGTATAGAAGATGATGTGGTTCGTGTTTCGATGCCGAGGCGGCCGAGTTCGGTTGCGACGGCGGAGAGTCTATCGGTCTCCTGGAGGCGGGTATGGGCTATGTTTTTGATGGTAGTTGGGCTTGTTGCGAAGGGTGCTATCGCGGCGAGTGTGATCATGGTGTCGGAGAATGCGTTCATGTCGACTTCGACGCCCTGCAGCCGGTCGGGTCCTTCTACCTCGACAGAGTCAGGGGATATCTCGACCCTGCAGCCCATGTCGCGCAGCACCCCGGCGAAGCGCAGGTCGCCCTGCGTAGAGGTCGAGCCCAGACCGGGAATCCTCACGCGCCCTCCTGTTACGGCAGCGGCCGCCATAAAGTAGGAAGCCCCCGAGGCGTCAGGCTCGACCTCGTAGTTGTGCGCTGTGTATACGGCGGGTTCGACAGAGTAGCGACCGATTGATTCGTCTACCTCCACGCCGAAGGATCGCATAATGGCCACAGTTATACCCACGTAGGGCCATTCTTTCCGGCCCTCGGCCAGCAGCGTGACTTGACGCGCGGCGTAGGGTGCCGCCATCAGCAGGCCGCTTATGAACTGGCTGCTCTTGCTCCCCGACACGCGGACCTCCCCACCAGGGATGCCGCCGCCCATCAAGGTCAGGGGAAACCTTCCGCGTTCTCCGGCGTATTCGACCGCGGCACCGAGCTGCTTCATTGCATCTACGAGATCTGCGACCGGGCGCTGGCGCATCCTTGGGACACCGTCCACGGTGTACGGTCCCCTGCCGAGGGCGAGCGTGGGCGGCAAGAAACGGGCCACCGTGCCAGCGTTGCCGACGAAGAGGTCGATACCAGATGCGTCGATCACACCGCACTGCCCGTATACCTTGATCTCTGCCCGCTCGCTGTCGGCGCTGACGCCGATGCCGAGCCTGACTAGGGCGTCCATGAGCCAGAATGAGTCGTCTGCGAAGAGGGGATTCGTGATCCTTGTGGGCCCGTCCGCGAGGGCGGCGACGATGAGGGCGCGGTTGGTGAGGGACTTGGAACCAGGTAATCGTATCGTCGCGTGCGGCGGCCTTTCCAACGGCGTTACTTCGAGCTCCTCGGGGAACGTCGGGCGTACGTCTTCGACGGTGAAATCCACGCCAGGCACCCCTGAGATCTGGTTCACTGCATGGCCTCGAGCTCCGTAGGTGTGAGGGCGCGGTACTCGCCCTCGGGGAGGTTGCCCAGGGTCACAGAACCGACGCGCGTCCTGTGCAAGGAGAATAAACGCAGCCCAACAGCCACACAAGCCCTGCGTATTATGCGGTTACGGCCCTCATGGATCGTCAGGTCGAGGGTGGTTGTGTGCCTGGTGCTGCCCACATTGGCCAGTTTGGGAGCGTGCATCCTGCCGTCTTCGAGGATAGGGCCGGTTGCAAGCGCCGCGAGGGCGGCGTCGGGGACGGGATTTTCGAGGGTAAGGCGGTACTGTTTCTCGATCTCCGAAGAAGGGTGGGTGATGCGGTGGATGAGCCCGCCGTCGTTTGTGAGGATGAGCAGGCCGGTCGTGGACGCGTCGAGGCGGCCCGCCGGTACCAGTCCTGGCACGTCGGGCATTAGGTGGGCTACCGTTCTGCGGCCACGCTCGTCGTCCATGGTGGTCAGGTATCCCGGAGGTTTGTTCAGGACGAGGTAGACCCTGGTCTCGGGGAGAAAGACGGGGCGGCCGTCGAGTTCGATGTCATCCTCGGGCGTTACTGTGGCGCCAAGGGTCGCTGTCTCACCGTTGACCGTGACGCGGCCTGCAAGTATCGGAGTCTCGGCTTTGCGGCGCGAGGGGGCCGCGCCAGCCCTGGCGAGGAAGGCCTGCAGGCGCACTACGAAGGCTCGCTGCCTGAGTCCGGCGGAGCCGAGGACGCCAGACGTTCGTGAACGCGGGCGAGCTCTTCCTGGGTCACGAGCGAATCTACCGGAGGGAAGTCTTTTTGGGATGAGGCGCCCGTAGACGCCAGAAATTCGTCGGTCACCCCGAGGAGCGCGGGTGAGCCCGGGGCGTCGTGGTCGGCGCCGACTTCGGCGAGTAGGTTGCGTTCGAGCAGGCTCCTTATGACCGCGTCCGAGTTCACGCCGCGCACGCGGGAGACGGCTCCGCGCGTGAGCGGTCCGAGGTACAGCGCGCAGGCCAGGGCCTCGTGGGCGGCGCCAGAGAGCGGAGCGGGACGGGCCTCCCACCGGAAGCGCTCGACGGCGGCGGAGCAGGCTGGATTCGTCGCGAGCAGGTAGCCGCCGGCGACCTCTCTCAGCACGATTCCAGAAGACTCGGGGGCATAGCGCTCCCGCAGGCCCTCCAGGGCAGCTCTTCAGCTCCTGCTCAGAGAGGCCCGTAGCGGAGCGAAGGTCCGAGGAACCGATAGGGCTTGCACTCACCAGGAGGACCGCTTCCACGAGGTTCGCCGGCCAGGGCCTCTGTTTTTGGTCTCTCACCTTGATGGCTCCAGGGTAAGCGGTCCCAGGGGCTCGGCCTGGGTGAGCGTGAGGCTACCTTCCTGGGCTAGCGAGAGCGCCGCGGCGAACGCGACCGCTGTGTTCATGCGGTCCATCTCGCTCGTGAGGCTCTCATAGGAGATGGGTCCGCGGGCGATGGCTGTGCGGATGATCCCCGCGAGTTCCTGGAGGGTAACCGTGATCGGGCCGAGGTGCCTCACCGGCGGCTCGATGAGGCGAGAGAATGCCTGCCGCGCGGCCAGGGACACACGGTCGAGATTGATGCTGAGGTTCCTTGTCTCGGAGCTATGGTGTGGGCCGAGGTGTAATGGCCTGCGTTGGAGGCGAAGCGATCCTTCAGGTGCTCGGCTGCGCGCCGGATCTTCAAGTATTCCGTGAGCCTCTCGGCGAGCTCTTCCGGCGAGAGAGGCTCGTCTTCGATGCCTTCAGATTCTGCGTCGATCGCTGGTGAGAGCGTGCGGCTCTTCAGCAGGATGAGGGCTGCGGCGGAGCCAGCGAAGTCCGTATCGCGCTCCAGGCCGTTTGCAGCGTCGGGCTGCCTTACGAGGAGGTAGGACTCGACCAGCTCGCGTAATGGGACCTCGAAGATCTCCAGTTCGTCCTTGAGTATCAGGGCGAGAAGCCACTCGTAGGGCCCCGAGTACACGTCGAGCTCGACGGTAAAGTCCGAGAGCGAGCGCCCGAGGGGCTCGGCGGTCATCTTGCCTCCGAGTGGAGCGGCAACACTGAGGAGAGCTGGTTGTACTCCATGCCCGTGTCGCGGGCGAGGACGGGGTCTACGACCCGTCCTTCGGCGACGGCGACACCCCTTGCGAGCCCCTCGTCGGCCCCCAGTGCGTCGGAGAGACCGACCCCGGCCAGACGGCGCATGTAAGGCAGGAGGGCGTTGCTAAGGGCCCTCGTGGCCGTGACGGGCACTGATGCAGGCACGTTCTTCACGCAGTAGTGGGTAACCCCATACTCGACGAAGGTAGGGTCCGCGAGCGTGGTTGGACGGGAGGTCTCGACACATCCACCGTAGTCGACGTCGACGTCGACTATCACGCTCCCTTCTTTCATCTGCGAGACCGTCTCGCGGTCAACGAGGGCCGGAGTGCGGGCGCCTACGATTTGTACCGCCCCTATAAGTAGGTCCGAGCGCAGCACGGCGTCCCTGATCCCGAGGCTGCTCGCCGCCAGGGTCGTCGTGTTGGGAAGGCGGGCATCCTCGATCTTCCTCAGGCGGTCCAGGTCCCTGTCTATGATGACTACCTCGGCCCCGAGCCCGCTGGCCACCCTCGCGGCACCGGCCCCGACGATACCCGCGCCGAGTACGACCACGCGTCCTGGCCTCACGCCCGTCGAGCCACCGAGCAGTATGCCGCGTCCTCCAAAGGGACGTTGCAGGTAGTGGGCGCCTATCTGCGGCGTGAGGCGGCCTGCGATCTCGCTCATCGGCGTGAGCACGGGCAGGCGGCCACGAGCGTCCCGGATCGTCTCCATGGCGAAAGCGACGCACCGGGAGTCGAGGAGGGCCTGCATCAGATCCCGGTTGACCGGCAGCGATAGGAAGGAGATAAGGACCAGACCCTCCCTCAGGTACCCGTACTCTTCCTCTACAGGCCCGTAGACCTTGACGACGATCTCCGAGTCACTATAGACCCGCGCGGCCTCATCGACCAGGCGCGCGCCGGCCTCCCCGTAGTCCTCGTCGGCGATACTCGAGGCCTCCCCAGCCCCTGCCTCGACGAAGACCCTGTGTCCCGCGCGGGTCAGCTCGTATACGGCGTGCGGCGCCAGTGCTACCCTGCTCTCCCCCTGGGTCCTCTCGGTTGGCACCCCGATCCTCATCATCCGCCCCCAGCGAGCGTCGGCACAAGGACCGTTACCAATACTCCTTGGGAGTAGTGCTGTCTCATGCTTTCGAAGGGTACCCTGGATCGCATGATGCGATCCAGTCGGAAGTCGGGGGATCCTCAGTCCACCCTCCAAGTTGGATGTGCCCGCAAGAAGCCTTTCAGTTCCTGCTCGGCTCCGAGTACTCCGAGGCCCAGTGTACCTTCTGGTACTGGCGTCCACGATGGGGCAAACCTGACGCGGAAGCCGGCTTCCCAGAGGTCGAGTGCCAGTGCCTGCAAGGAGGTCGCCGGGGCCGAGCCAGGAGACCACACGCGGGTTGCCCTTGTATCGAGGATGGCCTCAGAAAGAGCCGCTGTGATCGTCAGGGAGCGCAAGACGGTCTCCAGGGCCGAGCCGAGTTCACGATCCGAGAGGGCAAGGATCTCACCCAGGATCTCACGTCTTGGCATTGCGGGGTCGTCCGTCTCGACGACGGAGGAGCGCGCGGCCTCTGGCAAGGTGGGAAGCGTGGGCGAGAGGGGCACGTGTTCGAAACTGTCCCAGGAGAGAGTCGCCGAGAACTCGATCAGGCCGGCAGTGCTCGTGGCGATGGTGCCAGCAGGGTCACAAGTGGGGAGCACGGCCGTTGTAAGCCGGCTTTCGGCCCCGAGGAGACGCCGCGTTCCGCCGGCATTCCTCAGTGGGCCGCCCTTTGCTCCGGCCTGAGGACCTCCCTGTCCAGGTCGGCCGACTGCCCACAGGCGCCCACAAAGCCGTAGAACAGCGGGTGGGACCTCAAGGGGCGACTCTTGAACTCTGGATGGAACTGGCTCCCGATGTAGAACGGGTGGTCCCTGATCTCTGCTATCTCGACCAGCCTGCCGTCGGGCGAGGTGCCTGAGAAGACCATCCCCGCATCAGCCAGCGCGTCCCTGTAAGCGTTGTTCACCTCGTAACGGTGTCGGTGGCGTTCGTGGACGAGGCCAGAGCCGTAGACCTCCTCGGCAAGCGTGCCCCTAACGATCTGGCAGGGCCAGTGCCCGAGGCGCATCGTACCGCCCATCTCGACGCCGACCTGGTCGGGCATGATGTCTATGACAGGGTGTGGCGTATCCTGCTCGAACTCGGTGGAGTTCGCCATCTCGAGGCCTGCGACGTTGCGGGCGAACTCGATGACCTCTATCTGCATCCCGAGGCAGAGCCCGAGGTATGGTGTCCCGGTCTCGCGCGCGTAGCGCGCAGCCTCTATCTTGCCCTCTGCGCCCCTGTGGCCGAAGCCAGGCAGCACGAGGACGCCATCGACGCCGGCGAGCCGCTCTTCCGTAGAAGCCCTGTCAACGAGCTGCTCGGAATCGACCCAGTCGAGATCGACCTTCAGGCCGTGGGCGCCGCTAGCGTGGGCCAGGGCCTCGACCACGGAGAGGTAAGCATCCTGGAGCTTTATGTACTTACCGATGATCGCGACTCTTATTGTCTGAGAGGCCTCGAGCATGCGGGAGACGAGGTGCCGCCACTCACGGAGGTCGGCGTGGGGCGCGCTCAGGCCAAGCTTATCTAGCACCAGGTCGTCGAGGCCCTCCTCGTGCAGGTTCAAGGGTATAGCGTAGAGGTTGGGGGCGTCCTCGGCCGCGATAACCGAGTCGAGCTCCGTGTCAGCGAAGAGCGCGATCTTCTTCCTTATATCCTCGCTTATGGGCCTGTCCGCGCGGCAGATGAGCACGTCGGGGCTTATGCCGATCTCACGCAGGCGCTGCGCCGAGTGCTGGGTCGGCTTGGTCTTCAGCTCGCCCGCCGCCTCTATGTAGGGGACGTAGGAGACGTGGACGTAGAGCACGTTTTTGCGTCCTACGTCGTTTCTGAACTGCCTTATGGCTTCGAGGAAGGGCAGGCTCTCGATGTCACCTACGGTGCCCCCGATCTCGGTAATGACGATGTCCTTGTCCTGGCCGAGGCGCCCAATCCTGTTCTTGATCTCATTGGTTATGTGCGGGATTACCTGCACGGTCGCCCCGAGGTAGTCGCCCCTCCTCTCGCGGGTTATGACCTCCCAGTAGACGCTGCCCGTGGTCACGTTGGAGAGCCTGCCGAGGTTCTCGTCGAGAAAGCGCTCGTAATGACCGAGGTCGAGATCCGTCTCGGCCCCGTCCTCGGTAACGAAGACCTCGCCGTGCTGGTAAGGGTTCATCGTCCCAGGGTCCACGTTGATGTAAGGGTCGAACTTCTGGAGCACGACCCTGTAGCCACGGCCTTTGAGCAGCATCCCAAGCGCCGCCGCGCTCGTCCCCTTGCCTATGGACGACACCACGCCGCCGGTCACGAAGATATACTTGGTCTCGCTCATCTACACCCCCAAAGAAAGAACCAACGCAACGCCCCTGCCTTCTATAGTAGTCGGAACAGGGGAAGAGAATCCGGCGGCGGTGAGGCGCGGGCTCATCCCTTCCCGCGAACCTCTACTCCGACGCGCCTGCATGGATCTCTATCATACGACTTCTGGCGCCAGAATTAAACAGCGAGATCGCCCAGGTCCGGCCCAGTCTAGTCTGCCTGTTGCTCGTCGAGGCGATAGTGCTGCGCGAAGAGGTGCTGCTGGGAGCTTCGGGGAGGTTCGATGCCGGACCCGGTTGAGCACCGCCGCGTGATCCGGGCGGCAGGTTAGCTGCTTTCGTGAGTTCGGGTCCTTACTGCCCCTGTGCCCGACCGAGCTCCTGGAGCGCGCGCCTGATCTGTTCGGCATCCTTCTTCGCTCCTAACCGGCGGAAGATCTCCAGCGCCGCGCGGAGCCGCTCCCGCGCTCTTGCAGGTTCTTTTTCGCGGAGGTGGAGCATGCCGTACTCGTACGAGAGCTTCGCTTCCGCATACGGGTAAGGCATGGAGCGCGCCAGGGACAGGGCTTCGTCCAGCGTCGCGGTCACCTCCTCCCGGCGGCCTTGCAGGGCTAGGATCTTTGCTCGAACGCGCGACGCTTCCAGGCCGTCTACCCGATTATGCATCAGCCGGGCTCGGGTCTGTGCGAGATCCACGACCTTTTCGGCCTTTGCCGAGTCGCCCATATCCGCGTGCGCTTCCGCCAGGATCGAGAGCAACACGACTTCGTAGTGCCACCGCATCTCCGAGACGCGCGGCTGTAGGCGGGCTATCGCCTCGGTGGGGCGGCCCTGGAGCACTTCCATCTCCGCCAGCCGGCACTCCGCGTAGGGCAATTGACCTTTGACGTCTGCTTCCCGCGCCAGGGCGACGGCTTCCGAGAAGCACCGGGATGCATCCTCCCACGCGCCCCGTGCTTTATACAGCATGCCCAGGTAGGTGTGCGGCTGGCTGGAGAAGAAGGATAGCTGCGTGCTGCGCTCTAGCTTTACGGCGAGCTCCAGGTATCTTTGGGCCTCTTGCCAATCACCGAGGTAGAAGTGCAGCAAGCCGAGGTTGGCGGTGTGCATGGAGAGCAGATCCGTGTCGCCCGTCTTCTTTGCGATGGCCGCCCCCCGCTCGGCGTGCTCGCGGCTGCGGTCGAACTCCCCGCGCACCATGTACACCAGGTGGAGGAGCAACAACGCCGTGCCCAGAGCATCGAGGGCGCCGGAATCCTCCGCCAGCACGACGGCTTCCTCCAGGGTCTTCACCCCTTCGTCAGGAGCGTCCAATCACAGGAGCGCGGTGCCCCGGACCATCTCCGCGTCGGCGAGCAGGCTAATGACTTCTACCTCACGGGAGAGGCTCGCGGCCCGCTTGGCCGCGTCCAGGCTTTCGGCGAACCGGCGGCGGGCGATGTAAAGCCGCGCGAGCGCGCAGTAGAGCGCGGCCATTGCGCGCCGCGCACCCTCCGACGCGCCTGGCTTGTCGAGTGAAGATAAATAGGCCGAGAGCCGCGCGGCGCCTTCTTCGTTCGTCCCCTGGCGGAAGTGCGCGTGCGCGATCCTCGCCTCCACCCGGCCCGCGCCCTCCGGATTCTTCCGCGCGCGGTGGAAGTCCGACGCCCTTTCGAGGGCGACTAACGCCTCGTCGTAGCGGACGGTGGTCGTGAGCAACCCTCCCAGTTTCTCCAGAGCTTCCGCGGCCGACGGATCATCGCCCATCTCATCCGCGAGATACAGCGCCGCCCGGTATTGCCGCTCGGCTTCTCCGGGCGCGAACCCCGCCTCGGCCTCCTCTCCGGCAAGGAGGGCGTAGGGGATGGCGCGCTCTGGCGAGGAGCCTTGCACGAAGTGGCGCGATTTCTCCGCCGCCCGCTTCTGGCGGACCTTCTCCCCAAGCCGCTCCATGTCCTCGCCCGCCGCCCTGTGCAGCCTCTCGCGGCGCGCGGGGGAGAGCCCAGCATAAAGGGTTTGTTGGGTGAGCGCGTGGTCGAACGCGTAGTGAACCTGCGCCGCCCAGACCAGGCCGGAGGCCGCGGCCTCTTCCATCGCCTCCTCCGCGTCGTACCCGCCGAGACCCACAACCGCCATAAGGTCGTCGAAGCCGAACACCTGTCCGAGGACGCTCGCCTCTTCGAGGGCTTGCCGGGTTTCAGGTTGCAGGCGCGATACCCTCTCCAGGATCGCCTCGCTCACGCTCTCGGGCGCTGCGAGGTCTTGTATGTCCTTGCTTGACCAACGCCCCTCCCGGAGGAAAAGGTCGCCGCGTTCGATGAGGGCTTTCAAGACCTCGACCGTGAAGAAGGGGTTGCCCCAGGTACGATCGAAAACCAGCCCTGAAAACGCTTCGGATACCTCGGCCTCGTTTAACCTGTAGCTCATCAGCGCGGCAGTCTCCTCTCGCCCCAACCTGCGGACCTCGACCTTTTCGACGAGTTGCTCGCGGTCGAGTTCGCGTACGGCCTTGCGAAGGGGATGCCCCAGTCCTACCTCCACGTCGCGGTAGGTTCCCAGAAGTAGAACCCGGTCTCCACGCGTATGCCTGCACAGGTGCGCCAGGAGGTCCACGCTCGCGCCGTCGGCGTGGTGCAGATCGTCGAGCAAGAGGGCTACGGGCCTCTCGGCGGAGACCTCGCGCACGAAGCCGGTCACCGCCCGGAGAAGCCGTTGCGCCTCCTCGCGGCCGCCTGACGCCGCCGACGGGAAGTGATCCGGCAACAGCCGAACCAGATACGGCCAGTGTTCGGGGATCTCCTCGCGGACCTTCCGCGGCGCATCCTCGTACAGCGTGCCGAGCGCCTCAAGAAACGGGTAGAAGGGGACGCCGCTCTGCGCCTCGTAGCGGCGCCCGCTCGCCACCACAAAGCCTCCCTCCCGGGCGAGAACGCTGGTCTCCTGGGCCAGCCTCGTCTTCCCTATGCCCGGCTCTCCAGCCAGGAGCACCAGCCGCCCCCAGCCGCTTTCGACCGCCTCCAAAGCGTCCAGTATTCGTCCCAGCTCTTGCTCGCGGGCTACCAGATGCGCTGTCGGCAACGCGCCGAGGAAGCCGCCCTCGACCGCCATCCGGCCGCCGCTCGAGGAGTGCTTCAGGGGGCGGCGGGCGGTAGCCGCGAGCTGGGCGAGATCCTCGCCGGAGAGTCCGAGGGCATCGGCGAGGCGCCGGACGGTGTCGTGGTAGGGCGCCCTGTTGATGCCGCGCTCGAGGTTGCTGATCGTGCGCGCCCCCAGCCCGGCTCGCCAGGCCAACTCTCTCGGTGCTGCTTGGCGAAGGTCAGGGGTCTATCAAGATTCCCACGGCCAGCGAAACCTTCGCTGTAGGAACTAACCCCGTTGAGTTGATCGGCGACGCCGACATCTTGATCGCCGCAACCTCGATAGTCGAAGGGTACGGTTTGGCGACCAATTTTGCGGATAAGCACCACCTTATTCGGTATACTTTATATACCGTAAAGATACCTTTCGGAGACATTGGTGGAGTTCGAGTTCGATGAAGCCAAGAGTCAGGCGAACAGGAGCAAGCACGGCATAGATTTCGTCGAGGCCCAGGCGTTATGGTTTGATGAGAAGTTCGTGGAGATCCCGGCTCGCACAGAAGACGAGCCGCGTTTCGTGGTCGTGGGCATGATCTCGGGTAAGCACTGGACCACGGTCGTTACCTACCGTGGCGATAGGGTCCGGCTCATCTCCGTTCGCCGGGCTCGTGTCGAGGAGGTTGCAATCTATGAAAGCTAGCGACTTCGACCGCAAGTTCGACGAGGGCGAGGACGTCACCGCGGATCTCGACCTGTCGAAGGTTCGTAGGCCCTCACAAGAACAGCGGCGCGTCAACGTCGACTTTCCTTCGTGGATGATCGAGGCCCTCGACCGCGAGGCCAGGCGTCTCGGGGTCACCCGTCAATCCATTATCAAGGTCTGGATCGCCGAGAGGCTAGAACGGAAGGTCTCGTAGAGGCTACGACGACTGATCGTCCTTGAAAATAGATGTGCTCTTCGGACGTTGTCACTGTATGGATCTGGCGGACGAGTTGGTCGAAGCCGGAAGACCTTGAGATGTACGGCCAGTAAGGGCTAATACCTGTAGGATATATTGGGGTGCTCATGGATACACGCTACGAACATATCGCGTAGAAGGAAGATCTCGTCCCGACCATAGCTGGTACGACGATGAAGGTCGTGGAGTTGGTGGTTGAGCAGCGGACGTATGGATGGAGCCCCGAGGAGTTGCACTTCCAGCACCCTTACCTGACGCTCAGGCAGATCCACTCGGCGCCCGCTTACTACAAACAACCGAATTTGGCGCAGCCCCGCGTGGCACGCGGGGCTGCGCCAAACCAAACCTGGAGGAAACGCATGAAAGCGATCGTCTACACAGAATACGGTCCACCGGACGTCCTGAACCTGGAAGAGGTCCAAAAGCCGACCCCCAAAGATGATGAAGTGCTGGTGAAGGTACATGCGGCATCCGCAAATGCGGCTGACTGGCATCTCATGAGGGCTGATCCATTCCTGGTCCGCGTGATGGGCTTTGGACTTCTAAAACCAAAGAACGGGCTACTCGGGGCTGACATAGCGGGGCGGGTCGAGGCGGTTGGTAGAAACGTGTCGCAGTTTCAGCCTGGTGATGAGGTATTCGGTGACTTGTCAGGGAGTGGTTTTGGCGGCTTTGCCGAGTATGTATGTGCGACCGAAGAGGCCCTGGCTTCGAAATCGGCCAATGTATCGTTAGAGGAAGCGGCCGCCGTTCCCCTTGCGGCAGTCACCGCCTTGCAGGGTCTTCGCTACAAAGGACAGATTCAGCCGGGGCAGAACGTTCTGATCAATGGCGCCTCCGGTGGTGTTGGTACGTTTGCGGTGCAGATCGCCAAATCATTCGGGGCTGTAGTGACCGGCGTGTGCAGCACGAGTAAACTGGATATGGTGAGCTCGCTAGGCGCCGACCACGTTATCGATTACATCAAGGAAGATTTCACCAGGAATAGGCGGCAGTATGACCTGATCCTCGCCGCCAACGGATACCATCCGATCTCGGATTACAGGCGCGCATTGAGTCCCGAAGGAACTTACGTCATGACCGGAGGTTCAGGGGCTCAAATGCTTCAGGCCATGACCCTGGGACCGATCATGTCAATGACAGGGAGCAAGAAGCTGGGCTACCTGGCAATGAAGCAAAACAAGGAGGATTTGGTCTTTGTAAAGGAGCTTCTCGAAGACGGAGAGATCACACCGGTCATCGACAGAACATACCCGCTGAATGAGATCCCCGAGGCCATCCGTTATCTCGAGGAAGGACACGCCAGAGGAAAAGTCGTCATCACCGTGTCCAGGGAGGGAGCGTGATGAGCGCGAATGTGACCTTATCGAGAGGCGGTTCGACGATATCCTGAGAACTGGTCGCGGTGTTCCAGCGGCGGGGAGGTATTCGGGTGATACGGTTGGGGGTGCCGAGTAAGTGCATGCTCTAAAATTAATCCATGCCTACGCCAATTCTAGCCACCAAACTCTACATCCCCCCGCCTCAGCCTAGCGTTGTCCTCCGCCCACGCCTGATCGGGCAGCTGAACGATGGTCTGCACCGCAGACTGACCCTCATCTCTGCCCCCGCCGGCTTCGGCAAAACCACGCTCCTCAGCGACTGGGTCGCCGGTTGCGAGCGAGAGGCCCCCTGACTATCGTTGGACGAAGGGGACAATGATCTCACACGCTTTCTGACTTACCTCGTCGCTGCATTGCAGACGATTGCGGCGAATATCGGAGAAGGAGTGTCGAGCGTGCTGCAATCTCCTCAGGCACCGCCGACTGAATCGATCCTGACGGCCCTGCTCAATGAGATAGTCACCATCGAGGACGATTTCATCCTCGTCCTCGATGACTACCACGTTATTGACGCCAGATCGGTCGATGATGCTCTCACCTTTCTGCTGGAGCACGTGCCGCCCCGGATGCACCTGATCATCGCCACCCGTGAGGACCCAAATCTAGCCCTTGCCCGGTTGCACGCTCGGGGCCAGTTGTGCGAAGTGCGCGCCGCGGATTTGCGTTTCACCCCTTCAGAAGCCGCCGAATTTCTCAACCAGGTGATGAGCCTGAACCTCTCGAAGGTCCGCCGGATCCAATTGCCTGTGAAGCGTATCTTGGTTTAGCCCGTATCACCTACCAATGGAATGATCTGGATGCCGCAGGGCAGCATGGGCAACAATGCCTCCAACTGACGCGGCAGATGGAAAGCGTCGACACCTTCGCTTCGTACGCGGTGATTCTCACCCGCCTGAAACTTGCCCAGGGTGATGCGCCTGGCGCGACCGCCGTTTTGGATGAGGTCGAAGAGTTCGTGCGCCAGCATAACTTCATGCATCGGATGCCTGAGATTTCCGACGCACGAGTGCTTGCGTTGCTCCACCAGGGCAATCTGGCAGAGGCCGCTCATCTGGCCGAGATCCACGAGCTCCCCATCGGCCAGCCTCGGGTACACCTGGCCCAGGGAGACGCATCCAGGGCACTAGCGGCGCTGGGGCCACTACGCCTACAAGCCGAGGCGAAGGGTTGGCCGGACGAATGGCTCAAGGTTATGGTTCTACAGGCCGTCGCTCTCCACGAGCATGGCGAGAAGGACGAGGCTGTGCAACTGCTGGGTGAGGCGCTGGCGCTGGCGGAGCCGGGCGGCTTCATCCGTATCTTTGTCGACGAAGGCACTCCGATGGCTCGACTCTTGTCCGAAGCAGCCGCCCACGGGATCATGCCGGACTATACAGCCAGGTTGCTGGCCGCATTCGAAGCCGAGGCGCACAAAAGCGAAGTCGAATCCTATCTGTCTCCTGCCCCAGCTTCCCAGACTATTGTCGAGCCGTTGAGCCAGCGCGAGTTGGAAGTTCTGCAGCTCATCGCCCAGGGACTCTCGAATCGTGAGATCGGCAAGAGACTCTTCCTCGCTCTGGACACGGTCAAAGGACACAACCGCAGAATCTTTGGCAAGCTACTGGTAAAGAGGCGCACCGAAGCTGTAGCGAAAGCCAGAGCCCTGCATATCCTCCCCCGCCAGAACCAAAAACAACACCCCTAACCAACACCAAAGTGTCTGTACGTCAACACTGCCTTGTATCTATCCTCTTGTACATGGAACAACGCCTATAAGAGGTACAGGATGATGGCAAACAAACTCGATCAACCGATGGTCTACCAGATCAGGCTCAAGGGCCACCTGGGTCCTAAGTGGACCGACTGGTTCGGGGGCCTGACCATCACGCTGGAAGAGGACGGCGAGACGCTCTTGACCGGGCCGGTGGTGGATCAAGCCGCGCTGCATGGGTTGCTAAGGAAAGTGCGTGATTTGGGAATGCCCTTGATCTCGGCCATTCGCGTCAACCCCCCTAGTGCACGATCAAGCGACCTCCTGTGGAACGGAGAGATGCCCGTGATGCGGACAACCAAAAGCCCCGCATACCCTCTCGGCGAGCTCATACGCACCGAGCAGCCCGTCCAACTCCACGACCCTCCGTTTGCCGTGAACCCACTTGGGCTCTATAGCGTTCAGCCAAGGACTCTGCTTGGGAAGCAGGCAACTCACGATCCTCACGCCCTCTCCGCTGTTTTTGACCTTTCTGTTGTGTTCGCCGAGCCACCCGCCTGACCTCCCTGGATATGTGCCAGCTGGCGTTGTCCCAGATGAGCAGAAGTACCTTCTTGCCCATCTTTTCGAGCCCCTCCAAGCACCACGAGAGAAACTGCGTGGTTATGGAGCTTACGGGCCTTCCATCGACGAACCTTATCCACATGTCGTTGAGGGTCTCCTCAGGAAGATAGAGCCCGTAGCAGGAGACGGCCTTCGGCTCGGGGTCGTCCTTCGCGACCGACTGCTGGATAATGCGAGCGAGGGCTCCCCTCCTCGGGAGAAGGCGCTCAAAGAGGGCAAAGCCACCCTGCTCCACCAGCATTCGTCACAGAAACCGATGGCCCATTCGGGATCGGCCTCTGGCCACTTCCATCAACCGGTCGCTAGCGAAGCTAACCTTTTTTTCGTTCATACAAGGGATCCGGCGAAGTGATCCACCTCTTGGCCCGCAGCCAGCGTATCCCGAGAAGGCGCGAGAGGGTGGCGCGTATGGTCTCGCCTGAGACCCTCCTTTCGGTGAGACCTTCTTCGAAGGCCGCCTCGGCGGCCATCTCCAAAGTCCACAGGCTGCTCTCATATCCGAACTCCCTCGGCGAGCGATGGAGCATCCCCCGCAGCCGCTCGGCCGACTCCGCGTCGAAGGCACAGTACACGCGCTTGGGAGTCGAGGAGCCGGGGGTGAGCGCATCCATGCCCCTCTGGTTGAAGGCGCGGATGGCGTTGCGCGCCGTCTGCGAGGCGCACCCGAGGGTTGCGGCTATCTTCGGGGGAGACTCCCCGCCGAGCGCTAGCGAGAAGGATCTGGCAGCGGCGCATCACGAAAGCGTCTTTTGGAGCGCATTCCCGGCTTGGAGGCCTTCGCGCTCGTTTTCCGACAGTTCCCGAACAAAAATTGGAGGTTTCATGGAGGCAACTATAGCCCATCACGCACACAACCCTCTCTGATCATGCACTAGGGGAGATGCGCCGGTGGGTGACGACAGAGTACGTTGCCATACCGTATGCTCAGAGAGCTTCATGGATAGCGCCGGCGAACAGTGGAGCCGCAAGGGCACCGGGAAGGCCTACCGGATAGTGATGCGTTGTGACCTCAGCGAACGGTATGCAGCGGCCTTCGAAGGGATGGAGACGAAAAGCGGGGCGAGATAGAGCCTATACATCGAAAGGAGAACCTACCTTGTCGCAAGATCGAGATATCCGACGGGAGATTCTGCCGATCCCGGACCGGCCGTATGCCGGCCCGGTGACTTACGACGCGAGTGCCGACGAGCGCCTGCGCGTCGCGATGGCGAGGCAGTAGCTACGGCCGATCCACCATAGGAAAGGAGCAAACAATGTGCCGCTGGATCGCCTACTCAGGCTCCCCCATCGTAATCGAGGAGCTACTCTACAAACCAGAGCACTCCCTTATCGACCAGAGCCTCCACGCCCGCCTCGGCGTCGATACCACTAACGGAGACGGCTTCGGCCTCGGCTGGTACGGCGCCAATTCCGAAACCCCCGCCCTCTTCCGCTCCATCGAGCCTGCCTGGAACGACCGCAACCTGCGCGAGGTCGCTGGCCACGTCGAGTCGCCGCTGTTCCTCGCCCATATCCGAGCTTCCACAGGTACTGCAGTCCAGCAGACCAACTGCCACCCTTTCCGCTACGACAGATGGCTGTGGGTCCACAACGGCCTCGTCAACGATTTTGGCCGCATAAAGCGCGAGCTCACGCTCGCCGTTGACGAGTCGCTCTACCCTTACATGGAGGGATCGACGGATTCTGAGTTACTGTTCTATCTGGCGCTGACGTTCGGCCTACAAGAGGATCCCGAAGGGGCTGTTGGGAGGATGGTAGGCTTTGTGGAGGAGGTTGGGCATCGTCACGGTATCGAACACCCCATCCAGATGACTATAGGGACCACGAACGGGGAGAGCGTGTGGGCGTTCAGGTACTCGAGCGAGGGCAACTCGCGCTCTCTTTACTACAGCACAAATGCGAGAGCGCTGCGGGAGCTGCACCCTGATCGTCCTCGACTGCTGGAGGTATCTGATGAGACTAGGGTGATAGTCTCGGAGCCGCTCGGCGACCTCCCAGGGGTGTGGAACGAGGTACCCGAATCGAGCTACGGTGTGGTGCAAGAAGGAGAGGATGAGTTGCACCCGTTCCAACCTCGGTGAAAAACGCCGGGCTCGACCCGGCCCTGAGTGCTCACCCGGCGTTCAGAAAGACGATCGCATCCTGCAGATCGCACACCAAAGGCACCGTATCGGTAGAAACGGTCCAAGCAGCTTCCAGGAGGCCCTCCATTAATAGTCTGTGACCCACGCGTGCCCTGAGCCTGACGAAACGGGCGAATAGCTATGAACCCCATTCGCCCTATTTCTAGGTCGTTCCTGGACTACGCGATCAGGCCACTACCTGCTACCGCGCGGTGATAGTCTGGTCAACTACGGCAACCTACCAAGACACCTTCACGCATCAACGACCGTTCTTTGTGGGATATCGTCGGGAGTGTCGCGATTCGGACTCCTGGCGAGCAGGCGCCCCTCAATGCCTGCAGGCGCCTGCCGTCCTGAGGAAAGGCGAGGCCGAGGCGAAGGTGGATGCCGCTCCGGGCAAGCGTTTGGGTCATAAGCGATGGTCTGGATTTCATCCTGATAGCCCTCAGTCCGCGTCGGGGGGTCAGGAGAGCTTATGCCCATGAGGCTCGACAACCGCACGCGCGAGAAATCCGATTGGCGGGTCGCTGTGTTTGTGTCCTCTTGAGGCTTACCTTCAGCCATAGGGATGAGCGTGCGCATGAGATCGCGGCAGGATCAGACAATCCCGAGGTAATCGGTGTGAGCGATCAGAAAGCAGGGCACTTCGGACGCTCGTAGTGCCCTCCTTCCGTTGGACTTGGTCGGCTCCTCCGTGTTTACCTAGCCGTACCAGGGCACAGGCCCTGGTACGGCTACGTTCAGGCGTCCTAATTCGTCCCTGCAGAGGAGTCTTCATTAGCCAGTCGGCTATGGCTCCTGCTGTAGGCGAAGTAGATCACGAGCCCTAGTCGCCATCCAGACGAAGAACCTGACCCAGGTGCCGTAGGTCAGAAAGCCCATGAGGAGGAAGCACGCGATGGCGGCGAGGATAGGCACCACGGGGTAGCCGGGTACCTTGAACGCCCGCGGGAGATCCGGCCGCGTCCGCCGGAGAACGATGATCCCGATGGAGACCAACAGGAAGGCGGCGAGGGTCCCGATGTTCACGAGCTCACCGAGCGTTACCAGCGGGAGGAAGAACGCGAGGAGTCGCCGAGACGATGCCGGTTATGATCGTGATCCTGTGCGGCGTGCGGAAGGTGGAATGGACCCGCGAGAACCAAGGCGGCAGCAGATTGTCCCGGCTCATGGCGAAGGCCACCCGGCTCTGGCCGAGCACCAGGATCATCACTACCACCGTAAGCCCGATGAGGATCGCCAAAGAGACGATCAGCTGCGCTGCCGGGAAGGGCGTCGCTTGGAGGGCCGTGGCCGCCGGGGCCGCGGTAGCCAGCGTGTCGTAGGGCACGAGCCCTGTAAAGACGATGGAGGCCAGGATGTAGAGGACCGTGCAGATCCCCAGGGAGCCGAGGATGGCGATGGGCAGGTCCCTCTGGGGATTGCGGGCCTCCTCGGAGGTGGTTGCCACGATGTCGAAGCCTATGTAGGCGAAGAAGACCAGCGCCGCCGCGGTGAAGATGCCTGTCACACCGTATATGGTGTCAATCCCCAAAAGGCTCGGCAGTACGAAACCTTGGAGTCTCCTCCCCCGCTGCGGGCGGCGGCTTCGGTGGCGGGATGAAGGGTGTGAGGTTAGACGTCTTTATGAAGAATATCCCGAAGCCTATGATGAACAGCGTAACGAGGATCTTGATCGTTGTGATCACCTGATTGAACTGAGAGCTCAATTTGATCCCTATGACCAAGATGGTCGTCACGAGCGCTATCACGATCAACGATATGAAATCGTGGGAGGGGCCCCCGCCCGGAGCGGCGTAGAGCCAGGTCGGCAGTTTTATCCCGATGATCTCTAAGACGCTCACGAAGTATCCAGACCATCCCTTCGACACCGTGGCGGCGCCGAGGGTGAACTCCAGGATGAGGTCCCACCCGATCAGCCAGGCTACGAACTCCCCAAGTGAGGCATAGGAGAAAGTGTAGGCGCTGCCGGCTACGGGTACGGTCGAGGCGAACTCCGCGTAGCAGAGGGCCGCCAGGGCGCACACTATGCCGCCGACGACGTATGAGAGTGCCACCGCAGGTCCAGCGTAGCCGGCGGCCGCCTCTCCGGTGAGGACGAAGAGCCCCGTCCCGATGATCACCCCGATACCGAATAGGGTTAGGTCCAGGGGGCCCAGCGTCTTGCGTAGCTGGAACTCGGGATCCTCGGTGTCCCGGATCGACTGCTCGATGGACTTGGTCCGCATGATCCCCATATTCCTCCCCTTTCAGGTCCTTTGCACGATCCCTAGACCCACGATACGAGGACATTCTACAAGCTTCGACTATCTTGTGCTGTACCGAGCAACTTGCACGGGCTGAGGTCGGCCAAGCTCCTCAGTGGTCCTGTGTTCTCCGGGCGACTTCGGGGCTGTCGTCGGTACTCGCCCCGGCGATGGCGCGGAAGGCAGCCCGCTGCTCCGGGGTGCCGAGGACGCCGACCGCGTCGCCGGCTTCGAGCACCAGGTCCGGCCCGGGGTTCGGGATCACCTCATCCCCCCGCACGACAGCCAGGATAGACACCCCGGTCTCACTCCTAACCCCGAGGTCGCCTATCGTGCGTCCGAGCGGGTCACTCCCGGTGAGGATTTCGCCCTCGTCTGCCTCATGGACTCGTCCATCGGGCAGCCTTACCCACTCCACTTCGATCGCCTGCGAGGCCAGCCGCAGCCTTGCGAAGAGGCCGTCGCCACCCTCATTTGCGGCCTCCTCGCCGGATATGGGGGCGTACAGCTCGCGCCTTACGCCGTCGGCGAAGTTCTGGGCCTCCTCCGCCGCGACCCCGAAGCGCGCGAGGGCCTGGCGCGCCAACTCCAGGCCGGCCTCTAGTTCCGGCTGTACCGCCTCGTAGACGCCGAGGCGGCCGAGATCTTCCAGCTGCCCGGCGTTCTCGGCCCTGACCAGGAGGTCGGCGTCAGGGGCCAGGCCCCGCACTCGTTCGACGGCGAGCCTAACCGCTATGGCGTCGGGGATGGTCAGCACCGCGAGTCGCGCCCGAGAGATCCCTGCGGCCTCGAGTACGGGTATGGCCACAGCGTCGCCGTAGACCGTGGGGAAGCCTTGCGCCTTGGCTTCATCGGCGCGGTCGGGATTCGCCTCCACGACGACGAAAGGCTTGTCGAGCCTGTGGAGCAGCCTGGCTACGAAAGAGCCAACCCGACCGTATCCGGCGACGACGGCGTGGTCCCTGAGACCTTCTTCCGGCAGGTTGAAGGTTTGCAGAAGCTCTCTTGGAAACCTCCGCCGGTACCGGCCGTAGAGAACCGGCGCGAGCCGTGCTGCCAGGGGAGTGAGGGCCATCGTGACGGCTGCTGTGGCGAGCACGAGCGAGTAGGTCTCCTGGGAAATGGCGTCCGCGCTGATCCCCTCCCTGGCGAGCAAGAACGAGAACTCCCCGACCTGAAAGAGGCCCAATCCCACCGCAAAGGGAACTATGTTTCCGTAACCGAAGGCCCTGGTGAGACCCCCGAAGATCAGGCCTTTGACGAGGAGGACGAGCACCACGACGAGCGCGATGGTCCCGAACCTCGCCCAGAGGAAGGAAGGGTCGATCAGGAGCCCCACAGAGACGAAGAAGATCATGGCGAACACATCGCGCAAGGGCTCGACCTCGGCAAGGGCCTGGTGGCTGTAGTCCGATTGGGAGAGGACCATCCCTGCTACGAACGCTCCGAAGGCGAAAGAGAGTCCGACGAGGTAGGTCGCGTACCCGACCCCGACGCCTATTGCCACCACTGAGACCAAAAACAGCTCGCGCGAGCCCCAGGCCGCAAGCCGCGCCAAAAGCAGAGGTAGGACCCGTGAGCCAAACAGGAGCATGGCTGCGATGAAAGCCGCCGCTTTGAGGACCGCCAGGCCGAGTTCGGGGAGGCCTTCCTTTACGTTCTCCAGGACAGGCAGCACGGTCAGTAGCACTACGATGGCGAGGTCCTGGACGATGAGCATCCCGACCATCACCCTGGCCGACAGGGTACCAAGGACCCCCTGCTCGCCCAGGGTCTTGAGGACTACCGCGGTGCTCGAGAGGGAGAACAATGCCCCTAGCCACACCGACTCGACCCACCCCAGATCCAGCAGGACGATGCCAACCCCGTAGCCGAAGGCGATCGTGAGGAGCATCTGCAGGGGTGTGCCCAAGAGGGCGATGCGCCGCACGGGCGCGAGCTCCCGCAAGGAGAAGTGCAGCCCGATCGTGAACAGGAGGAGCGCCACCCCGATCTCCGCCAGGAGCTCTATCTCGTGTACGTCCCCGACCGTCGGGCCAAAGGTGTTCGGCCCGATGAGGACGCCGGCGGCGATGTAGCCGAGGATAAGGGGCAGCCTGAGCCATCTGGCCACGATCCCTCCCAGGAGGGCGGCCACCAGGATGAGCGCTATGTCACCGGCGATCCCCAAATCCTGGCCTTCACTTTACCATCGGCGAGGCATGGTGCCGTTAGGCGCCGATGGCTGTGACGGGCTAGATTCCTATCGCCCACCGACGAGCAGTTCAGAGGCGTGGGCCAGGGAGGCCTCGTCGACTCGTCCTGAGAGCATCCTGGCGAGCTCCCTGCGGCGCTCCTCGCCCTCGATGATCTCTATGCGGGTGATCGTCCGTCCCCCTGACTCTTCTTTCTCGACCACGACGTGCGTGCCTGCCTCTGAGGCTATCTGGGGCAGGTGCGTAATGGTCAGGACCTGGTTGCGGCCGCCGAGTTCCCTCAGCTTCGCCCCTACCGCCGTCGCCGTCTCGCCGCCTATACCGGCGTCGACCTCGTCGAAGACGTACGTCGCGCCAGGCTCGACGCGCTCCTGGGCGAGTCTTATGGCCAGCATTATCCTGGAGAGTTCCCCACCCGACGCGTAGCGCCTCACGGGCAGTTCGGGCTCTCCAGGGTTTGGTTGGATCATGAATTCGACCTTCTCCGTGCCGGAAGGACCAGGCTCTGTGGGAACGAGCTCGACGCGAAAGGTCGTCTTCCCGAGGTTGAGGTCCCCGAGGTTCTCCTGCACCTTCCCAGACAATCGCTCGGCAGCCGACTCCCTGCCCGAGCGTAAGGCGGCCGCTATCATCCCGAGACGCTGCTCGCCTTCCGCGAGCCTCGCCTCCAGCTCCGCAGTCTCCTCATCTAGATTCTCGAGGCGCGCGAGGCGTTCGCGCGATGTCCGAAGATATCCCTCGACATCCCCGTACTTGCGCTCCAGGGCCCGCATGGCCGCGAGCCGGTCTTCGACAGTCTCCAGGCGGTTCGGGTCAGCCTCGAGTTCGTCCACGTAGAACCTAAGCTCGTAGAGAACATCCTCCAGCTCCGCCGAGAGCCCGCCCAGGCGCCCCAAGAGCCCGTTCAGGCTCTCGTCGTATCCCGAGGCGACCTCCAGCTCGGAGGTTGCGCTGGCCAGCGCGTCTATAGCCCCCTGGCCCTCTTCGGATGAGATGGCCGCGCTCGCAGCGGCCGTGGCCTGGAGTAGGTCCGTGATGTTCCTCAGACGATCGCGTTCGCGGGAGAGGTCGGAGAGCTCCTGCGGATCGTAGGCTGCGGCCTCGAGTTCAGCTACCTGGTAGCGGAGGAAGTCCACCTCCCGCACTCGCGCCTCAGAGGTCGTCCCTATCTCCCGAAGCTCCTTGCGGTCCCTCTCCACCGCGCGCCAGATCTCTTCATGCCCGTGCCTCGCTTCGGTGGCCGAGAAGTCCAGGAAGTCGTCGAGGATCGCGAGTTGCTCTGCAGGCTCGGTCAGACGCGTCTGCTCGCGCTGGCTGTGGTACGAGACCAGCCTCTTCCCAAGTGAGGCGAGCGCCCTTACGGGGACCGAGACACCGCCCACGTAGCATCTGGAGCGGCCCTCCCCTGTCAGCGACCGTCTCAGGACGAGGCCGTCTTCCTCTTCCACCTCTTCGGCGAGGTCGCCGAGGGCTTCGGCGAGAATCCGGGATCCAGCCTCCTCGGGTAAGACGAAGGTACCTTCGACGGTCGCCCTGTTGGCGCCCGAGCGGACCGTCTCGGAGCGGGCGCGGCCACCGAGCAGCATCTGTAGGGCAGTAGCGAGAAGCGTCTTACCGGCCCCTGTCTCGCCGGTGATCACGTTGAGCCCGGGCGAGAGCCCAAGGGTGGCCTCTTCGATCAGGGCCACGTTCTCGACGGAGAGCTCCGTTAGCACTACAGGAACGTCCTCCGAACCGCTCGCCACCAACTCCAGTCTTCGGTACGGCCTATTCTAACGCTCTCGCCCGAGAGCCTGATCTGCACTCTTCCGTCGGCGGGTATCTCACGAGGCTCGGCGCCGTCGAGGGAGAGCAGCGCCTCCCGCCCGACGAGCTCCAGTTCGGCGACTTGATCCTCCCCAAGCACAAGGGGCCTGCTGACGAGCGCGTGCGGCGCAATGGGGACGAGCACGTAGCAACCAGCGTCCCCCGAGATGATCGGACCCCCCGCAGAGAGGGCGTAGGCCGTCGAGCCTAGGGGGGTCGCCGCTATAAAGCCGTCGCAGCGGAAAGCGAAAAGTTCCTCCCCGCCGATGGAGACGTCGACGGAGATGAGCTGGTGTGGCCGCTTCTTGATCAGCACGGCGTCGTTTGCCGCGAGGCCAGGCTCCTCGCCGCCGACGCGCACATCGAGCATCCTGTACTCCTGGACTTCTAGCCCCCCTCCGATGACCTTCTCGACCCCGGTCTCGAGCTCTTCGGGAATCATCCCCGACATGAAACCGACCTTGCCTAGGTTCACCCCGAGCAGCACCCGCCCAGGGTACATCCTCGACGCCCTCAGCATCGTCCCGTCGCCACCGAGCACGAAGACAAGGTCCATGTCCGTAGCTCCATCAGGCTGGTCGTCGTCTCTGACCTCCGAGATCTCAACCCCGTTCTTCTGGAGGACGGCCACGAGCCTGTCGACGTAACCGTCGCTCACCTTCGGGTTGGCAACGATGCCTACGCGTCGAATCTCGGCGGCGTTCATGGTGTCACTCACGACCGACCACCTCCCTGATGCGCTCCTCGTCCAAGATCGACTCTTCTCCCCTGAGCAGGTGCACCGGGTACTCCACGTTCCCCGACTTCCTTCCTGCAATGGCGCCCTGCGTCACACCGACAGCACCGAAACCGAGGGAACCGAAATACTCGGCGACGGTAAGGATCACGGCGGTATGTACCTCCCTGTCCCTTACGAGGCCTCCGCGTCCTACGGCTTCTGGCCCCGCCTCGAACTGAGGCTTGACGAGCAGAATCGCCTCCAGTAGCGTGGGAGTAGTGGAGAAGAGGCCTTCTAGCGCGACCGTGAGGGAGATGAACGAGAGATCGGCCACCAGAAGGGCAGGGCAGAACACCAAATCCTCTCCGGTCAGCCGGCGTACGTTGGTCCGCTCCAGAACGATGACGCGCGGATCGTTTCGCAGTGCCCAGTCGAACTGGCCGTAGCCGACGTCGACCGCGAGCACCCTCTCGGCTCCTCGTTGCAGAAGTGCGTCGGTGAATCCACCCGTCGATGCTCCAGCATCGAGACAGGAGCGTCCCTCCACCCTCACGCCGAACTCGTCGATGGCAGCGTCGAGTTTCTGACCGGCACGCGAGACGAAGCGTTCGTGCTGGTCGACGTAGAGGGGTTCTTCGGCGGAGACGCGCGAGCCTGCCTTGGTCACTACCCTGTCGCCCACGCGGACGCTGCCGGAGAGGATCAGACCCTGCGCCCTCCCCCGGCTCTCGGCGAGGCCCCGCTCGACTAGCAAGGCGTCCAACCGCCGCCGGCTCCCTTTCGGGCTACTCTCCATGCCTGAAGGCTAGCTCTCCCTGTGACGCACGAAATACGCCAGCTCCTGCAAGCCGGAAGTGTCCCCGTCGACCTTCGAGAGTGCGGCGAAGGCCCTTTTCGCGGCCCCGTCGGCCTCCCTCGTGGCACCTCCGAGGCCGAAGACGCCGACGAACGTGGCCTTGCCCTGCTCGGCGTCGGACCCGGCGCTCTTGCCGAGTTCCTCTCGGGTCGATGTGGCGTTGAGTACGTCGTCGACTATCTGGAAGCAGAGGCCGAGTTCGCATGCCGAGAAGTTTGGCGCCCCAACCCTCCGTGGCGACACGCGAGCGCTCGGCCGCGACGACCTCCGCGGGCTGGTCGGTGAGGTCCCGCATGACCTGCCAGCGGATCGACGGGTCGGAATCAAGCAACCATTTCACAACAGCCTTTCGGCTCGCCATGTCTTCCTCCGTTGCTGACAAGGGACACGCCGCATCGGGTCGCCGGAACCCGTCGAAGCTGACTTGTGTCGATCACGCAAAGAGATGGCGCGACCGTCCCGCTCAGGCAAGCCCGATCGGGCGGGCGGCGCCCGGTCTCCTGACAACGCGGATGCGGTCGTCCGCCTGTGCATAACCATGGCCGCCGTTGATCCCGGAGCCGCCCGGCTCTAAATCTCGGTCATGGTCTTGAACCTGCTAAAACTCTGCGTCGGCTGCGACAGCGTCGAAGATCTCGAGGAATGGATCGCCTTCCGGCTCAAGGAATGCCGCAGCGCCGGCAGGCCGCAAGAGCATTTCCACACCACGCGCATGGTGCCGACGCGCGGACCCGAGTTGGTCGACGGCGGTTCGCTCTATTGGGTGATCAAGGGCAACGTCCAGTGCCGGCAGCGGCTGCTGGAAATCCGCCCGTTCACCGACGGCCAGGGGATCGGTCGCTGCCATCTGATGCTCGAGCCGGTTGTCGTGCCGACCCAGTGGCAGCCGCGTCGCGCCTTCCAGGGCTGGCGCTATCTGAAGCCGAGCGACGCGCCCGGCGACCTCGGCAAGGGCCAATCGGCCATTCTCGAAATGCCGCAGCAATTGCGCCGTCAGCTCGCCGAGCTCGGCCTGCTCTGATCGGCGCTCGCGCTACCACTTGATGCGGAAGCCGGCGGTTCCCTTGAGCGCGTAGCTATCGCCGAAATCGGCAAGGCTGGTCTTGATCGAACCCTCGCCGTAGATCGAGTATTTGTCGTCGCCCCAATTGTAGCTGCCGCCAAGCCCGGCCTCGCCCCACAGCCTGTCCAGCTGATGCAGGAGGCCGGTGCCCGAGACTGTTGTGGTCGTACCGCCATCCAGGAATTCGTAGTGCAAATTGGCGATGCCGTAGAAATGGGTGCGGCGCAGCCTACCGCCATCGTCGTTCCAGCTTGCCTCGCGGTCGAGCGCTATGCCGAGCCGGCCGAGCAGGCTGTCGCCGTCCGACAAAGACACGAGCTCGCCGGACGGACCGGTGAAGCTGTCGAAGTCCACCGCCGCATAGGCCAGCTGCGCCTGCGGCGTGACCGTCCAGTTCTCTTTCACCGGGATGCGCTTGCCGGCTTCCAGGCTCAGCGCATAGCCGAACCCGTCATTGCCATCGGCAAGCGAACCGAGCGTGCCGGAGCCGAGATCGCTGTCGAACCACGTCGCCTGGGCCTGACCGTCTACATAAAAACCGTTCTGCTGGTACCATGTCATGGTTGCGCCGACGCCATAGCCGGTCGTGTCGATATTGCCGTTGCCGAATACCGAAAAGACGTCCGTGGACGCGCGGCCGTACTGGGCAGTGATGCCGCCGATCAGCTTGTCGCCGGCATCGTTCTCGCGGAGCAGGCCGTCGAAGCCGGCCTGCAGCTTCCATAGATCGAGGTCGTACTGCGTTCCCGAGGTCGAGACGTCAGGCTCGAAGTGGCCATGGCTGCCGACGATCCTTGCCCAGCTGCCATTGCCTTCGACGGCCGCCGAACCATCCGGGGAGGGGGCATCTTCGGCAACGCCGCCCGGGCCGTCGCCTTGCTCCAGCATGACATTGCCGGCGTCGCTCCAGTAGCGATTGCCGACCCGCTGCTGCAGCGTCGGCATCTCCATCTGGCCGAGCAACGCCTGCGAATAGGCTTCGTAGACCGGCACGCCCGGCTGGTACGGCGGCTGCGGAGCCGGCCCACCTTGGAGTTCCGAACGCAGGTACCAGTCGTTGGCGAAGGCCGTGTCGCCATAGACGTCGGTACGGGCCGATACACCACCGCGATGCAGTGTATAGCCGTAGGCGCCGCCAATCACTGCCTGCTGGCCGGACGCCGTCACGAATTGCCCGGCGAGCGCAAAGGCGCTCGCGGCGGTGGTCGCGCCATTGACCGCGTTTACGACCTTGATGCCGTCCGAAACCGTCTGCGCACCCAAGCCGCCGGCATTGCTGACCACGATCGTGGTGGCACCGGTGGCCGAACCACCGTCGATCACCAGCACATCCGATGGGGCGTGGTCGCCTGCGAGCACCGTCTCGAGCGCCAGCCGGCCATTGTTCCCGACATAGTTGCCGACAACGGTCAGCGTGCCGATGGAATTTCCCGGCGCCACGGTGCCGGCATTGGCAACGTCGCCGAAGATGGTACCATTTCCACCTAAAATGCCTCGCGCGTCGACGCTTGTAGGCGACGCGATCGAGCCGTTGACGGCCAATGTCCCCGCCTGAACTGTCGTCACCCCCGTATAGGTGTTGACGCCAGTCAGGATCGTCGTTCCGGTGCCGGCCTGCGTCACCGTTCCCGACCCGCTGATGACCCCGTTGATGCTCAGTGCATCGCTGCGGTCGAAGATCAGCGCGCCATTGTCGACGATGTTGCCGACGATGCCGCCGCCGGCGCCGCCATCGCCCAGTTGCAGCGTGCCATCGCTGATCACCGTGCCGCCCGTATAGGTGTTGTCACCGGTCAGGATCGTCGTTCCGGTGCCGGCCTGCGTCACGGTTCCAGACCCGCTGATGACGCCGTCGATGCTCAGCGTATTGCTGCGGTTGAAGACCAGCGCGCCGTCGTCGATGACGTCGCCGACGATGCTGCCCGCGGTGCCGCCATCGCCTAGCTGCAGGGTCCCGCTGCTGATCACCGTGCCGCCCGTATAGCTGTTGGTGCCTGACAGGACCAAGGTGCCGGCATCGGCCTTCAGCAAACCCACCGTGCCGGCAATCTCAGCGCCGATATCGACCGTTGCACCAGGATCGACGCGGATGAACGGCATGCTGCCGTCCGGCCGGACTATCAACGTCAGCGCTGAGCCGGTGCTCGTCACTTGATAGCCGTCGGTGATCGAACTGCAGCCCCATGGCGCTGACCGGCTGGGCGATGGTCACGACGCCTGCGGCGCCCGTGAAGATCCCGACGCCCGGTATCCAGCTCTGGTTGATGCCGCCGGTCGCGCCGGTCCAGTTGCCGGCGCCATTGTTCCAGCTTCCCGTCCCGCCGTTGATGGTGCCGTTGCCGGTCGTGTCGGCGCCGTCCCAGAACTGCATGGGAACGCCATTCTGAACGGCGATGAGATTGACCTGGCCGGCGATGACGGTCTGTATCTGGCTCGCCGCAAAGCCGCCCGGAATGCTGCCGACAGCCGCGTTTCCCGACAGCGTCCCGGCGTAGTTGATCAGCCGATAGCTGCCTGGAAGCAGCGTGTTGGCGAAGCTGCTCCCGGGGGCGTTGACATTGACCACACCGCCGAGCGTCAAATTGCCGTTGACTTGCACCAAATCGTTGTTGGGGCCGCCGACGACATCGGCCTGGCCGAGGTCGTAGGTGAACTGGCTGCCGGCATTCAGCGTCAGCGCTCCCAGGGTGAGCGTCCCAACCGCGCCGGCCGTCCCTCCCGGATCCAGCGTGGCGCCGCTCGCGATGGTCACCAGACCGCCGATGGTGCCGCTCCCGCCCAGCGTGCCGCCGGCATTGGCCGTCACCGGCGAGGCGGCGGCGAGCGAACCGTTGACGCGCAGCGTGCCTGCCGTGACCGTCGTCGCGCCGGCATAGGTGTTGGCACCTGTCAGGGCGAACGTACCGCTGCCCGTCTTGGTGAGCGCCCCGGCGCCGGAGAGGACACCACCAGTCCATCAGAACCGTGTTGGCGTCGACCTGGAAGACGCCGCCAGCCAGGCCGAGGGTGGCGTTGCGGGTCGTGCCGAAGCTCGCGGTCGTCTGCAGCGTGCCGCCGTTGAAGGTCATGTCGCCGCCCGCTGCGCCGAGGTTTCCGTCGGCGGCGACTTGCAGGATGCCGGCGTTGAGGAAGGTCCCGCCGGCATAGCTGTTGGTACCGGTCAGGATCGTCGTTCCCGGACCGGCCTGCGTCACCGTTCCAGACCCGCTGATGACCCCGGTGAAGCCCTGGACGCCGCTGCGGTCGAAGACCAGCGCGCCATTGTCGGCGATGTTGCCGACGATGCTGCCGCTGGCGCCGCCATTGCCGAGCTGCAGCGTGCCGCCACTGATCACGGTGCCGCCGGTGTAGGTGTTGGTGCCGGTCAGGATCGTCGTTCCGGTGCCAGCCTGCGTCACCGTTCCAGACCCGCTGATGATGCCGCCGAGGTTCAGCGCATTGCTGCGGTTGAAGACCAGCGCACCGTCATCGGTGATGTCGCCGACGATGCTGCCGCTGGTGCCGCCATTGCCGAGCTGCAGCGTGCCGCCGCCGATCACCGTGCCGCCCGTATAGCTGTTGGTGCCCGACAGGATCAGCGTGCCCGCATCGGCCTTCAGCAAGCCGGCCGTGCCGGCAATCTCGGCGCCGATATCGACCGTTGCGCCAGGATCGACGCGAATGAACGGCATGCTGCCGTCCGGCAGGGCCACCATCGTCAGCGCCGAGCCCGCACTGGTCACTTGATAGCCGTCGGTGATGAACTGCAGCCCCATTGCGCTGACCGGCTGGGCGATGGTCACGACGCCCGCCGTGCCCGTGAAGATGCCGACGCCGGGAACCCAGCTCTGGTTGATGCTGCCGGTCGCGTTGGTCCAATTGCCGGTGCCATTATTCCAGCTTCCCGTGCCGCCGTTGATGCTGCCGTTGCCGGTCGTGTCGGCGCCGTCCCAGAACTGCACGGGAACGCATTCTGAACGGCGATGAGGTTGACATGGCTGGGGACGGCAGTCTGGATCTGGCTTGACGCAAAGCCGCTCGGGATGCTGCCGATGGTCGTGCTTCCCGACAGCGTCCCGGTGTAGTTGATCAGCCGGTAGCTGCCGGGCAAGAGCGTGTTGGCGAAGATGCTGCCCGGGGCGTTGACATTGACCACACCGCCGAGCGCCAGGTTGCCGTTGACTTGCACCAGGTCGTTGTTGGGGCCGCCGACGACATCGGCCTGACCAAGGTCGTAGTTGAGCTGGCTCCCGGCATTCAGCGTCAGCGCTCCCATGGTCAGCCCCCCACCGCGCCGGCCGTCCCTCCCGGATCCAGCGTGGCGCCGGCCGCGATAGTCACCGGCCCGCCGATGGTGCCGCTGCCGCCCAGCGTGCTGCCAGCATTGGCTGTCACGGTCGAGGCGGCGGCAAGCGAGCCGTTGACACGCAGCGTCCCTGCCGTAACCGTCGTCGCACCGGTGTAGGTGTTGGTTGCGGTCAGCGTGGTGGTGCCGGTGCCGATCTGGGCCAGCGTACCCGCGCCGCTGATGACGTTGCCCACCGTGTAGTTGTTGCTGCGGTTGAACGCGAGCATCGCGCCTGCGGCCAACGCAACTCCCCCCGAACCCAGGTTTCCGCTGCTGCCGCCGCTGCCAAGCTGCAACGTGCCCGTATTGACGGTGGTGGTGCCGGTGTAAGTGTTGGTGCCGGAGAGCGTCTGAGTGCCCGTGCCGGTCTTGACGAGGTGCCCCGTGCCGGAGATGATGCCGGGGTGCGGCCCGTGCCGTTTTTTGTTGGTGCCGAGCGTCAGTGTTCGCGCGCCGAGCGTCACATTACCAGCGCCGGACAGGGACTTGACGCTGGCATTGGCCACCGACCCTGACCAGTTTGCGTCCAGGCGCAGCGTTGCAGCAGAACCGAGCGTCACATCGCTGTTTTTGGAACACCAGGCCCGCCGTGCCGTTCACGAACACATTGCCGGCATTGGCCTGCAAGGCGCCGGAGTAGCTCCCGCACCGGTGCGGAACACGATGCCGTTGTTGCCGCCGCCCGTGGTATTCAAGGTCAGGGCGCCGGTACCGGCAATGCCGGCGTCGAAGAATACGTTGTTGTTGGTCGTGTTGGTGTTGTTGACATTGACGGTGTCGCCCGCTGCGCCGACCGTCAGCACGCCGCTCCACACCTTCCACGCATTGGCGGCGGTGGTAGTGTGACTTCAGGATGCCGCCATTCAGCGTGATGGTTCCGCCGGCCGGGCCCTGGTTGGCTTAAGTCCGAGGTGCGGAATTCTCCGCCGGCATTGACGGTGACGGCGGAACGCCACGCGTTGGCACTGGAAAGCGTGGTGTCGTGGGCGAGGATCCCGGAATTGACGGTAGTGGTGCCAGAGAAGCTGATTGAGCCCAGCGCCTGGTTTCCGAGCGTCTGTGTGCCGGCGCCGTTCTTGACGATGTTCAGCTTGCGTATGGTACCGCCGTTGTCCTGGTCGCGGACATAGCCATAGGAGGCGTAGGTACCGGAACCGTTGAGGGTAAGGGTTGCATCGGTACCGGGATCCAGCGCATCGAGCCCCTGGTTTTGTACGATCATGGAAGCCGTGGCCATAGTGCTGTTCAAGCCCGCGATGGTTTGGGTGGTGCCCTTGAGGTCGAAGCGGCCCCATTGGCCGGCAGCGTTCACCCAGTTCATCGCCACACACCAGTGCCGAACTGTTCGTTGCCGCCCATGCGCAGGTTGGCCTGCCCGCCAGTTGCGCTGCCGAACTGAACGACGGTGTTGGCCGCGATCGCCACCGCACCGCCGGTTTTCATCAGGCGCAAGCTCGCCACGGCGCCCTGGCCGTCGACCACGGTGGTGCCGGTGTAGGTGTTGCTGGAGGTGCCGGTGAGGTCGATGTTGGTCGTCACCGGCGCGCCGTTGT
>CAWEHD010000004.1:0-23863 GCA_963808845.1 uncultured Rubrobacteraceae bacterium | reverse complement strand
GTTTCACGTGAAACGTGACCCGCCGTCATTTCGAAAGTCAAGAACCTTGACAGAAGTTTGTCAAAACAAACTTCTGTCACAGGAACACGTTTCACGTGAAACGAGGCGGGTTGATCAGGAGGGAGAAACCATGACCCTGCGGCCATCTCCGGTACCCTCGCTCTCGGTGGTGACGTTTGGATTCTCCGAGAGGTAGAGGTGGACGACGCGGCGTTCAGAGGAGTTCATGGGAGGCATTTCCACGGTTCGGCGTTCGCGGAGGGCCTTACGAGCGGTACGGTGGGCCATACCCTGGATCGCCTCGACGCGGCGTTGGCGGTATCCTTCGGCGTCGAGCACGATCCTCTTGAAGAAATCACGTTCCTTGAAAGCGGCGACGTTCACCAGGTACTGTAGGGCATCGATAGTCTCACCTTTCTGCCCTATAAACAGCGCCGTGTCTTCGGAGGCTACATCCACGGCTATAAAGCCGCCCGCATCGTAGACCTCCACGCCGGCGTCGAAGTCCATGGCGACAAGGATTGAAGAGACGAGATCCCTTACCTCGTCCAGCAGCTCCTGCGGAGCTTCGGCCTGTTCGGAGCCGGACGATTCGCCGTAGACCTCGGCCAGGGGCGACATCTCCGAGCTCGCGCCGATATCTGGAGGCTCTTCGTCTGGACTATCGGCGCTGGCATCGTCCGGTACGGTGGCCAGAGGCTCGTCGTCTTCGATCGCGGCCTCCGGCGTGGATACTGTGGTAGTGACGAGAATACGGGCATCCCTGGCGCCGATGCCGAGGAAGCCCGAGTTGCCCTCGTCTAGCACGGTGTAGGAGATCTCATCCGCGGGCAGGCCCAGCTCGTCAGCGGCACTACCCACGGCCTCATCTACCGTGGTGGCATAAAACTCTCTCTTTTCGGTCATTTCTTCTTCTTTCTACGCTTCCTCTTAGCGATCTTGGCCGCTTGCTTGGCAGCATCCTCCTGCGTATTGTTCTGGGGCGTCTCTTTACCGTCGGACCCCTTGCCGTGCGAGCCTATGCCTTTCGCTTCCGTTTTCTCGGTGTCTGGCGTTTTCTTACCTGGACCGTAGTTGTAGATCACGTAGTTCTGGCCCAGGGTCATCACGTTGGACGTGATCCAGTACATAAACAGGCCGGCGGGGAAATTCAGAAGAAACGCAGTAAAGCCCACAGGAAGCAGTCGCATCAGCCAGCGTTGCTGGGGGTCCAAGTTCTTGGCGGTTATCTCGGTAGCGGCGAGCATGGTCAGCGCCGAGATGATCGGGAGGATGTAGTAGGGGTCGGCCTGCGACAGGTTCTGGAACCAGAGGATTCCGCCGTGGGTAAAGCTCTCGTATTCTGGCGGCGTCCGGCCCGGTGTGCCGCCGAACTTCCTGATGACGTAGAACATGCCGATAAACACCGGCATCTGAACCAGGATCGGCAAGCATCCGCCCAGGGGGTTTACGCCCTGATCCTGGTAGAGTTTCGCCATCTCTTCGCGCTGGCGCTGGGGATTATCCTTGAACTGGGCGCGGACCCTGTCCATCCGCGGTTTCAGGTCCTGCATCGCGCGCATGCTCTTCACCTGCTTCACCGTCAGGGGGAACAGGAGGCTGCGTACGATCACCGTAAGTAGCACTATCGAAAGCCACCAGGACACGCCGAGGTTCTGGTGGAAGTACAGGAGCACCGCGCCCAGGACACTTACGACGGGCCCGAAAACGTTCTGGAAAAAGTCTGCAATCGCGTTGATCATTAGATCCTACTCATCTGACCGGGTCGAAACCTCCCCTGGCGAACGGATGACAACGGAGCACCCTGAGGATGCCCATAAACAAGCCCCTCAAGACGCCGTACTTCTCGATGGCCTGCACGGTGTAGAGCGAGCAACTCGGCTCATAGCGGCAGGTCGGGGGCAGCATGGGGGAGAGGAACCTGCGGTAGATCTGGATCAGGCCTATGAACAACTTTCGCACCGGAGCCGCCGTCAATACGGCCGGCGCTCTGCCGTACCGGCAAACTTGCCGAGGGCCTTGTTGAACTCCGCCCGCAACTCCTCGAAAGTGGCGTCCGCGGCCGCTGGTCTCGCCGACACCACGAGGTCGAGGTCGCCCGGTATCTCGAACGTAGATGCGCGGAACACCTCCCTGAGCCTACGCCTGACGGTGTTGCGCGTAACGGCGATGCCGACCTTGCGGGACACGGAGAGGCCCAGGCGCGGGTTGCCGTGCTCGTTCGGAAAGGCGTGCACGGAGAAGAGCTTGCCCCTGTAAGCGGTGCCCTGCCGGTAGACCCTCTCGAACTCCGGCGAATCGGTCAGGCGCATGCGCTTACTCCGTGGCAAAGTATCAGACGGCCAGGCGCTTGCGGCCCCGACGCCTGCGGTCCGCGATGACCCTGCGTCCTCCCACCGTGCTCATGCGCTTGCGGAAACCGTGCGTCTTCGCCCTCTTGCGGCGATTCGGCTGATAAGTACGCTTCATTGCTCTCCTCTACGGGCACTCGAAATCATACAAACGGATTTCCCGAGTATATCCGAACCAGGCAACGCCATCCAGCAATCCCGGGCACCAATCCACCTTCGCATCCACCACTCTCTTCGCTCCCTGCAAGAGAAAAACGCTGCAAATCGACGTTTATCCACAACACGAATCCTCCGAGTGCTCGCCGTCCTGGGCGCAACAAGACGCTATTTTCGGCCGCTAAGGCGTCTCGCGGGCAGGGCAAGTTCGGAGTTATCCACAGGTTGTGGATAACTTTGTGGATAACCATGTTAATTGCCTGCAAAAGCGAACTTTGCGTCCGTGGGCTATAGCGCTCGGATGAGGGGTGCGCTAAATTCCTGTGTGGGGATGATGCACGCACAGAGGACACAGGGGGGGATGGATCAGGCGGACGCGGGCGTTCGCATTGTAGTCTATCCTCGGGGCGGTGAGCCGGAGATTACGGAGGTCTCCGCGGCGAATCCGCGCTCTGCCACGCAAAAGTTCACCAGGTTCGTCTCGGAGAGGGTGGGGGAGGCGGGCGGCCAGGTTCCGGAGGCGTCGATTCGCGAGGTGGTAGAGAACCTCATACACGCCGGCTACAGCGGGGTGGTCATCTCCATCCTCGACGGGGGCAACGTCGTGCGCGTCTCGGACAAGGGGCCTGGGGTGGAGAACAAGAACCTGGCGATGGAGTTCGGTTTCAGCGGCGCGTCACCCGAGGCTTTGCGTGAGATACGGGGTATCGGAGCCGGGCTCGGGATCGCACGCGCGGCGGCGGAGAAAGTGGGAGGCAAGATCACCATCGAGGACAACATCGGTGGCGGCACCGTGGTTACCATCTCGGTGGCCGGTGAAGCGCCGGCCGCAGAAGAGAGAGAGCAGGCAGAGGAGCCTTCTCCGCAGAGGAGGTATCCCGACGGCGTGCCGCGGATGAACATCTCCGAGAGGCAACAGAAGGTGCTAATCACGGTTCTGGAGTGCGGCGAGGTAGGTCCGTCGACGGTGGCTGATCGGTTGGAGATCAGCGTGAGTACCGCTTACAGGGATCTCTCGGTCCTCGAGGAGCATGGGCTGGTGCAGGCCGACGAGTCGGGCAAGCGCCTCATCTCCCCACTGGGCAGGGATCTCGTAGAGGCCATCATCAACACCTGGGTCAAGTAGCTTTGGCCGGGAGGGCGGATCAAGTCTGGACCGAGGTGTTGGATCGGGCCTCCGAACACATAGACGTCTCATCGCTTCGCGTGTGGTTCGAGGGCATTCGTCCCGTGGATTTGTATGAGGACCAGCTGGAGATCTCCGTCCCCAACACGTTCGCCAAGGAGTACATCGAGAGCCGCTTCAGGCCTTTACTGGAAGAGGTGCTCGACGACGTGGTCGGCCAGGAGACCCACCTGGTGGTCAGCGTCGCGGCTCCCGGCGAACACGCGGGCAACGGCGCCGCGGCGGAGGCCGCCGAGTCCGTCCTGAACGCGCGGGCGCCGAGATCTTTCAGGGCCAAGTACACTTTCGACACGTTCGTGATCGGGGCCGGCAACAGGTTCGCCCACGCGGCGACGCTGGCCGTGGCAGAGACCCCTGGTCTGGTCTACAACCCGCTCTTCATCTACGGTGGCGTGGGGCTGGGGAAGACGCACCTCTTGCGGGCGGTTGGTCATTACGTGGAAGACCAGGACCCTAGCATGAGGATCCGGTACGTCACCTGCGAGCAGTTTACGAACGACTTTATCAACTCGATGAGGGACAACGCGCCGCTGGAGTTCCAGAAGCGTTACCGCGAGAACGACGTGCTGCTGGTCGACGACATCCAGTTCCTGGAGAAGAAGGTCGAGACCCAGGAGGCCTTCTTCCACACCTTCAACGCCCTCTACGAGGAGAACAAGCAGATCGTCATAGCCTCGGACAGGCACCCCAGGTACATCCAGACGCTGGAGAATCGCCTGGTCAGCCGCTTCGAGTGGGGCCTGGTCACGGACATCCAGCCCCCCGACCTCGAGACCAGGATCGCCATCCTACGTAAGAAGGCCCTCATGGACCGCCTGGAAGTCGACGACGACGTACTGACGTTTATCGCCTCCAAAGTCTCGACGAACATCCGCGAGCTCGAAGGCGCGCTCGTGCGCATCCTCGCCTACGCCTCGCTCTACGGCCGGAGGGTCACGGCGGACCTCGCCGAGGAGGTCCTGAGGGACATACTTCCCGACCAGGCGTACCGCGAGATACCCATCGAGTTGATCCAACACGAGGTCTGCCGCTACTTCGGTATCGCGAAGGCCGACCTCATCGGCCAGAGCCGCTCCAAAGGCTTCGCTTACCCCCGTCAGGTCGCCATGTACCTCTCCAGGGAACTTACCGACGAGTCGCTCCCCAAGATAGGGAAGGCCTTCGGAGGACGTGACCACTCCACCGTCATGCACGCCACCGCAAAGATCTCCAACCTCATAAATAGCGACCGCGACGTCTTCTCCCAGATACACGAGATCACCCAACAGGTGAAAAGCAAAAGGTGATCCTTATCCCCCTCCCCCAGGGCCAGGAATTTGTAACAAGAAGCAGGCATTGAATGCTTGTTTTTTCCACAACCCATCCACAGGCCGACGAAATCCTGTGGATAACTGCCCGAAAAGTTTCCACAACACTTCGCACTTATCCACAGAAACTGTGGATAACTCTCGCAGCCTGTGGATAAAGATGGCCTCAAAGAGGAAATGTAGGTTGTATGTGCCTACCGACACGAGGGCGGCCTGTGGATAAACCTGTGGATAAGAGGGGTAAAAACTGTGGATAAACCTGTGGATAGAATTGTGGATAACTCTATCCTGTGGATAACTCGCCACTTATCCACAATCTATCCACAGGAAATCGCGGGTTATCCACATTTTTGTCCACAGGCGCGAGGGCAAGAATTCGGCTTAGGTATGGCGGATTTTTGAGGTTATCCACATATCCACAGGCCTTATTATTATTATTGTTCTAATAGATATATGGTTTAGATAGTAATAATAAGGTGAGAAGGGAGGCAGCATGAGGGCTATTTGCAACACCGAAACCTTTAGCAGGAGACTGCAGTTAGTATCGCGGGGGGTATCCGCGAGGTCCACCATCCAGTTGCTCGGGGGGATACTTGTCGAGGCTGGGGGGAGGCTCTAAAGCTATCGGCGACGGACATGGAGATCTCCATCCAGACCTCTTCGCCGGCGGAGGTCGATGGCGAAGGGCGCGTGGTCATACCGGCGCGCATCTTCAACGACATCGTGAGGTCGCTGCCGGGCGGGAGCTTCTCGCTGGAGCACGACGCCTCGGAGGGCACGGTCAGGCTCGTGGCGGGGGAGAACGAATATCGCATCAGGACTTATGCGGCCGACGACTACCCGCAGCTTCCCGTCTTTCCCGAGGAGGGCACGTTCAGGATGTCGGGGGAGTCGCTTGTGGAGACCGTGGAGAAAGTGTCGCGGTCGTACTCGCGGGACGAGACCAGGCCTGTGCTGACGGGCATTCTCATAAGCTTCGAGGACTCGCGCGTAAGGATGGTTACCACGGACTCGTACCGGCTCAGCATCAAGGAGACGGAGCTGGCGACGACAGCTTTCGAGGGGTCCAGGGAGGCGATTATCCCGGCGCGGGCAATGCAGGAGGTCTCCAGGATCTTCGGTTCCGAGGGGGAGGCAGACGTCGAGGTCTCGCTCTCGGAGAACCAGGCGTTGTTCAGGATAGGCGACGTGGTCTTCGGCACCAGGCTCATCGACGGGAACTTCCCCGAGTACCGGAGGCTCTTGCCCAGCGACTTCGAGCGGGAGATAGCCATCCCCAGGGAGGAGTTGATCGGCACGCTGAGGAGGGTCAACCTTTTCGCCGCCCGCCAGACGCCGCCGGTGCCCGTTAGCCTTTCGTTCTCCGAAGGTGCCGTCGAGGTGATCGTGCGCAATGGCGAGGTGGGGGACGCGCACGAGCGTTTGTCCGCCTCGAGCGAGGACGAGTTCCTGATCTCCTTCAACCCCAGCTACCTGCTCGACGGCGTTTCGGCGATAGATTCCGAGAAGGTCGTCTTCAAGCTCAACGAGCCGCTCAAGCCTGGGCTCATCGTGCCTGATGAGAACGGGAACGGCGAGGAGCCTGACTTCCTTTACCTGATCATGCCGATGCGCGACCCTTCCCGCGACTGACGGCGCGTTGCAAGTCCCGACAGGCACGACGCTCGGCCAGGCGCTGAAGGTGGCGAGCCTCGTGGGCTCGGGCGGAGAGGCGAAGGTCGTGATCCAGGCCGGAGAAGTCCTGGTAAACGGCGAGGTCGAGACCCGCCGCGGCCGCAAGCTCGAAGAAGGTGATGTGGTCGAGGTGGGGGACGAGCGACTGGAGGTCGGTTGAGCGCCTACCTGAGGGCCATACGCCTCGTAAACTTCCGCAATTACGCGGACGCCACAGCCCTTCTCGCCCCCGGCCTGAACGTGGTGGTCGGCGACAACGCCCAGGGCAAGACGAACCTGCTGGAGGCCATCGCCTTCAACATTACAGGATCATCCCCCCGCACCCCCAGGGAGAACGAGGTGGTCCGCTGGGGCTCGGACTTCTCCCGCACCGAGGCCCGGATAGCCATCGACGGCTCATCCGAGGAGCGCACCGCCGCCATGGGCTACGCCCCCGGACAGAAGAAACGCATCACCGTCGACGGGGCGCCGGTCCCATCGCTAACCAATTACGCCGCTGGTGGCGCTGGGGCCCGCGTCGTCACGTTCTTCCCCGAAGACATAAGGGTCGTGAAAGGCGCGCCCTCCGACCGCAGGGAGTTTCTGGACGTCCTGCTTTCCTCGCTGCGACCCTCCTACGCCCGCGCCGCCGGCGAGTACGCCAAGGCCGTGGCGCAGCGCAACCAGCTCCTGAGGCGCATTAGGGACGGGTACTCTTCCGAGAGGACGCTCGAGACGTGGGACAGGAAGGTCGTTGACCTCGGAAAAACCGTCCTCGCGGGGCGCGAGGCGGCGCTGCCGGTCCTCGAGGAGCATTTCAAAGACTCTCTAAGGGCCCTGTACGGCCCCGAGAAGGCCGCGATCCGCTACAGGCATACGGGGTCATTGGACGACTACTCAGAGGCGCTCAGAGAGGCGCACAGCGCCGACATCGATCGCGGGACGACCTCGGTTGGTCCGCACAGGGACGACTTCGAGGTCTTGCTCGGCGGGGTGAACCTCACCACTTTCGGGTCGCAGGGGCAGCAGAGGCTGGCGACTCTGGCGCTCGAGTTCGCGGCCAGGGATTACGTGCGGGGGGAGGTGGGGGAGGACCCCATCCTCCTTTTCGACGACGTGATGAGCGAGCTCGACGAGCGCCGCAGGGAGTACTTGGCCGAGTATTTTCTGCAGAGTACGCAGGCCGTCATCTCCACCACCAACCTCGAGTACTTCGACGAGGAAATACTCAGGAGAACCCGTATCATACGCATATCTGGTGGTTCCATTCTGGAGACCGCAACAAATGGTGCCACGAGGTAGTGAGATCCAGCGAAACCGGCTTATATAAGCCACAAATGGAACTCTGTGGTCGTTGGGAAAGCCCGGCTTTTGTGTTACAATCATCGGGTGCAAAGCTCTGATGAAAAGAACGTCTCCGGCCGAAGCGCCGGTCTAGCAAAGAGGAGGGTCCGGTTCTTTGGCGGCTAACCCTGTTTCCAAGAATGCCACGAGCTCGTACGATGCAAGTTCTATTCAGGTTCTAGAGGGCCTCGAGGCCGTCAAGCGGCGGCCTGGTATGTACATCGGATCTACGGGCCCGAGGGGTCTCCACCACCTCGTGTGGGAAATCGTCGACAACTCCATAGACGAGGCCCTGGCCGGGCATTGCTCCGAGATCCTCATCGTCGTCCACCCGGACAACTCAGTCTCCGTCACCGACGACGGGCGGGGGTTGCCGGTCGGCACGATGAAAAAGTACGGCAAGTCGGCGACCGAGGTGATCCTCACGACGCTGCACGCCGGCGGCAAGTTCGACGGCCAGGGCTACAAGGTCTCCGGCGGACTTCACGGCGTAGGCGCCTCCGTGGTCAACGCCCTCTCCGAGTGGCTTGAGGTCGGGATCAGGCGTGAGGGGCACGTGTGGAGCCAGCGCTATGAGCGCGGCTTCCCGAAGGGCAAGCTCACCAGGGACCGCAAGCTCAAGAAGGGCGAGGGGACCGGAACGACCATAAGCTTTATGCCCGACCCCGACGTCTTTACCGAGACCGTCGAGCTCTCGTTCGACACCCTCAGCCGCCGCTTCCGCGAGTCCGCGTTCCTCAACAAGGGCTTGAAGATCCGTCTGGTCGACGAGCGCGACGAGGACAAAGAGGTCGCGTACCAGTACGAGGGTGGCATCAGGGACTTCGTGGCGCACATCAACGAGGCCAAGGACCCCGTCCACAAGACCGTTTTCTACCTCGAGCGCGAGGAGAAGGTCGGTGACGTGGAGGTCGCTCTGCAGTGGAATAGCGGCTTCCAGGACTCCGTCTTCACGTTCGCCAACAACATCAACACCCACGAGGGCGGGGCGCACCTTTCCGGGTTCCGCTCGGCGCTCTCGCGCACCATCAACGCTTATGCGAGGCAGAAGGGCCTGCTCAAGGAGAAAGAGGAGAGCCTCACCGGCGACGACATCAGGGAGGGATTGGCGGCCGTCATCTCGGTGAAGTTGCAGGAGCCGCAGTTCGAGGGGCAGACCAAGACCAAGCTAGGCAACACCGAGGTCAAGGGGCTCGTGGAGAGCGCGACCAACCGTTATCTGGCCGAGTTCCTGGAGGAGCGTCCGGGCGAGGCCAAGGCCATCGTCAACAAGGCTTTGCAGGCGGCCAGGGCGCGGCTCGCGGCCAGGACGGTGAGGGAGAAGATCCGCAAGGGCTACCTGGAGAGCTCCACGCTCCCTGGCAAGCTCGCCGATTGTTCCTCCAAGGACCCCGCTCGTAGCGAACTTTACATTGTCGAGGGCGATTCGGCGGGGGGAAGTGCAAAACAGGGTAGGGAGCGGAACTTCCAGGCCATATTGCCTTTGCGGGGCAAGATCCTCAACGTCGAGAAGGCCAACATGAACAAGGTCCTATCCAACGTCGAGATACAGGCCATGATCTCCGCCATAGGCGCCGGGGTGGGGGAGACCTTCGACGTGGATCAGGCAAGGTACAACAAGATCGTGATCATGACCGACGCCGACGTGGACGGAAGCCACATCCGGACGCTGATCCTGACGTTCCTGTTCAGGAACATGCCTGAGCTTATAGAAGCAGGTTACGTGTACATCGCGCAGCCTCCGCTGTTCAAGATCACGCACCACCGCAAGGACTACTACGTCTACAACGAGCGCGAGCTGCAGGAGACCCTGACGCGCCTGAACGCCAACGGCAACGCCAATATCGGCCGCTTCAAGGGCCTTGGGGAGATGAACCCCGATCAGCTCTGGGAGACGACGATGGACCCGCAGAATAGAACTCTGCTCCAGGTCGCGGTCGAGTCCGCGGCGGTCGCGGACGAGTTGTTCACGGCGCTCATGGGCGACAAGGTCGAGCCGCGCAAGCGGTTTATAGAAGAGAACGCCAGAGAGGTTAAGAACCTGGATGCTTGATACTTTCTCGGGGAACATACGTCCCCACTCCATAGAAGACGAGATAAAGGACTCGTTCCTCTCCTACGCGATGAGCGTGATCGTCTCCCGCGCCCTACCGGACGTGAGGGACGGTCTGAAGCCCGTTCACCGCAACGTCCTCTACGCGATGCACGATCTCGGCCTGCAACCGAACCGTCCTTACCGCAAGAGCGCGACGGTCGTCGGCGAGGTTATCGGTAAGTACCATCCCCACGGCGACCAGGCCGCGTACGACACGCTCGTAAGAATGGCGCAGAGCTTCTCCCTGCGATACCCGCTCGTAGACGGACAGGGCAACTTCGGGAGTGTGGACGGCGACCCGGCGGCGGCCATGAGATATACGGAAGCGCGTATGACTCGCATGGCGACGGAGATGCTCAGGGACATCGGCTCCGACACCGTCGACTTCGAGCCAAACTTCGACGAGAGCCTTCGCAAGCCCTCGATACTGCCGGCTCGCTTCCCGAACCTGCTCGTCAACGGCTCCGACGGCATCGCCGTCGGGATGGCGACCAAGATCCCGCCCCACAACCTCGGCGAGGTCATCGACGCGACAGTGGCCGTGATCGAGGACCCCGACCTCGATGATGAGGAAATAGCGAAGCACATCAAGGGCCCCGATTTTCCGACGGGGGGTGTGATCGTCGGCCTTCGCGGCATCCGCGACGCCATCACGACCGGCCGCGGCTCCGTGAAGGTGCAGGCCAAAGCGCACACCGAGCAGATCAAGGGCAACAGGACTCAGATAGTCGTCACGGAGATCCCCTACCAGGTCAACAAGAGCTACCTCCTGCAGAAGATTGCCGAGCTGGTCAAGGACCGCAAGCTGCAGGACATCTCCGATTTGCGCGATGAGTCCGACCGCAACGGCATGCGCATCGTCGTCGAGCTGAAGCGCGAGGCCGTACCGAAGGTCGTCCTGAACAACCTATACAAGCACACCCAGATGCAGCAGAGCTTCGGGGTGAACCTGGTCGCGCTGGTAGACGGTGTTCCGAGGACGCTCTCCTACAGGCAGGTGCTCAAGCACTACGTCGCCCACCAGTTCGACGTGGTGACGCGCAGGACGCGCTACGAGCTGGAGCGGGCGAAGGCGCGAGCCCACATCCTCGAAGGTCTCCTCATCGCGCTCGCGAACCTTGACGAGGTCGTGGCGACCATCCGGCGTTCGCGCAGCGTGGAGACGGCGCGCAACAACCTGATCAAGAACTTCAAGCTCTCCGAGCGCCAGGCGCAGGCCATCCTCGACCTCAGGCTGCAGAGGCTCACCGCGATGGAGCGCCAGAAGGTGGAGCGCGAGCACAAGGACCTGAGGGAGAAGATCGAGTACCTCGAAGGCGTACTCGCCGACGAGTCGAAGGTTTACGGCATTGTCAAGGAGGAGCTGGGCGAGGTCAGGGCGGCCTACGCCGACGAGCGCCGGACGGCGATCACGGCCGAAGAGGGCGTTGACTTCGAGATCGAGGACCTCATCGCCGAGGAGGAGATGGTCATCTCCATCTCCAACGGCGGCTACCTGAAGAGCGTCCCCGTCAACTCGTTCCGCAAGCAGGGCCGCGGCGGGGTGGGCGTCGCCGGGATGGAGCTGAAAGAGGGCGATTACATCGACCACCTCTTCATCACGACGACCCACCACTACATGCTCTTCTTCACCAACAAGGGCAAGGTGTATCGCCTCAAGGTCCACCAGCTTCCGAGGATGGGAAGGACGGCGAAGGGACGTCACATCGCCAACCTGCTGCCGCTTGCGCAGGGCGAGCACATCGCCTCGGTGCTGGCGACCAAGGAGTTCGATGAGGCGGAGTACCTGCTGTTTGCGACGAAGAACGGCATCGTCAAGAAGACGAAGTTCCTGGAGTACAACACGCCCTTGAAAAGCGATGGGATCATCGCGATCAACCTCGCCGATGACGATGAGTTGATCTCCGTCCGCTACGCCTCCGAGGGCGACGAGGTCGTGATCGTAACCCGCAACGGCAAGGGCATCCGCTTCAAGCAGACCGAAACGCGGCCGATGGGACGCGCCACCGGCGGGGTCAAGGGCATCACGCTCGCTGAGGACGACGTTGTCCTGTCGATGGACGTGATCTCCGACGACACGGCCGACCTGTTCCTACTCACCGAGCGCGGCTTTGGCAAGCGCACGGCCCTCTCCCAGTACAGGGCGCAGGGCCGCGGCGGCCAGGGTGTGATCGCGATGAAGACCGACGGGGAGCGCGGCAAGCTCGCCGGCGTGCGGGTCGTCCGTCCGGGGCTGCACGAGCTCATGATCGTCTCCAACTTCGGGACGACCATCCGCATGGACTCCGACTCGGTCTCCCGCCAGGGCCGCGCCGCCCAGGGCGTAAGGGTGATGAACCTGCGCTCCGGCGACTCGGTGAGCGCCATAGCCAAGGTCGTCTCCTCGCGCTCGGCCGACGCCGACGGCGCCACGGATGAGCTCTCTCTGGATGAGATCTCCGGCGAAGAGCAGACAGGCCCTTCTGCCGCAGGGCTTCCCGAGGCCGACGGCAACGGGACGGTGCTCCGTGGCTAGCGAGTGCGAAGGCGTCGTCGAGTGCACGGCCCTCGTTCTAGCCGAGAGCTGCACGGAGTACGAAGACAGGCTCACGCTCTTCGGGATACTCGATGAGATAAGGCCCAACGACTCGGGAGAGACCTCGTTCGTGGTATATACCAAGTTCGAGGGTTGCGAGCACGCCTCGGACAGGGAGCGTCGGGCCCGCATCGTGGTGACGGATGAGAACGGTGAGATCCTCATGGAGTCGGCGGAGTACTCCGTCTACCTCGATGGGACGGAGGAGCCGGTGACGATCGTGGCGGCCTTCGATCTGCCCCAGGGATTCGAGGTGGGGGAGCAACAGTTGCTCTGGGTCGAGGCCGTCCTCGACGAGGAGACGCTCTCGCAGACCGTGGTCAGGATCCACGACCGCTACAGTGTATAAGTGACCAACAGAGGCCCGGGAGACCGGGCCGCTCTTCTACGTTAGGAAAATTACCCATGCCTGAAGATCTGGCAGTATTTATCGACTGGGAGAACATCTACATCTCCACGGTCACGGAGTACAAATCGAAGCCGAACGTCTCGGCGATACTGGAGAAGGCGAGCGAGTACGGGCGCATCGTCTCGGCGACGGCCTACGCCGACTGGACCGACGGAGACTTCCGCCAGGCCCCGCCCACCCTCTACTCGAACGGCATCTCGCCGCGCTACATCTCCGCCCGTTACTTCCCTGGCGGCAAGTCCCAGAAGCGCCGCACCAACTCCATTGACGTGATGCTCGCCGTGGAGTGTTCGGACTTTTTGCACGGCCATCCGCAGGTAGATACCTACGTTCTCGTCACGGGTGACGGGGACTTCATTCCGCTCGTCAGTTTGCTCAGAAGCAAGGGCAAGAACGTGGTCGTCATCGGGGTTTCAGAGGCGACTTCGTACCACCTGATCGAATCCGCAGACCACTTCATCTCCTACGCCTCGCTCCTGGAAGAGGACCGCGCCGCCCGCGCGCAGGATAAAGCGCCGAAAAAGGAGGCCGCGGACCCGTACAAGGAGCTGGTCCGGGCCGTCGAGACGCTCAAGAGGGGCGGCAAGACGCGCGTCCTGGGGCAGGTCAAGCAGCAGATGATCGTGCAGCTCGGCTCTTTCGACGAGCGCAACGCCGGCTTCAAGAAGTTCAAGGACTTCGTGGTCGAGGCGGAGCGTCGCGGCCTGGTGAACACGGTGGACCAGGACCTGGAACTGCAGGTCTACCTGCCCGGCGAGAAGGTTCCCGAGTTGCAGGAGAACCGACCTCGCGGCCGAGGACCCGAAGGAGGCCCAGCCCGCCAACCGGAACAGAAACAACGGCAGGCCGCCCCGCGAGGAGCGCCAGCCGGACCCCGGCTTCGACCTGCTGGAGGACCTGACCCCCTACGAGCTAAAGACCGTCTGCAACAGCGTCGCCGGCCTCGAAGGGCCTGCCACCTTCGTGGAGATCTTCTCCAGCATCCGCGATCTCGACGAGCGCGGCGAGCTGGAACTATCACGCGAGGAAATAGGGGAAGTCATAAACGCCATGCTCGACGCCGACTACCTGAACAAGGTCCGCCAGAAGCCCTACGAACAGGCCAAGGCCGACATGACCTTCTACGCCCTGAATACGGACAAGAACGAGGTCAAGAACGCCCTGAACGGCGGCTGAATAGAGAGGCTACAGGTTCGAGGCATCAGGTACTGTGAGGTCGCCGGTACGTGTCGGTGATGCCCAGACGAGTAGAGGGTGAAGGCCCACGCCAAAGGCTCGAGAGATACGACCTGCTGGCTGAAAGTCTCAATCCGCGAGCCGGTAGACCGTCAGTCGCGCCAATCCCAGGGCTATCGCTACCTGAACCAGCGACAGACCGATCACCTCGGCGATCTGGACGGCGGAGACGCTGCGCATCATGACGTGCACCGCCACTATCGCGCCGAAGCCGATGGCGAACCACAGGAAAGCCTTGATCCTGTAGCCCTCGCCCCGCTCTCTCCAGGTCGCCATCCCGAGGAGCGCGGGGATGTAAAGGAGCAGGATCAGGGGTATCAGGCGCAGTATCCAGACGCCTATGTCCAGGAGCGTGTCCATGCCGCAAGTCTACACCATAGGTTTCGTGTTACTGGAAAATTGTGCGCTCTGTATGTAGGCTAGGGAGTAAGACTAATCACACAGAAAGCTACAAGGCGGTGGCGCGCGTGGGAATTAATCAGAGGGTTTCACTCAGGAAGTTCATAGACGACATCCGCCGTTGGGTCGACGAGGGCAGAAGCGACGATTGGATCGCCAGCGCCCTCGGGACGAGCCCTTCGTCGGTGCAGTCGTTCCGCTCGCGCAACGCCATCTACCGGCGCGGGGCGACCTCGACGCTGCACGACCCGCAGGACTTCTCCTCCTACGAGGGCGTGCTCGAGCCCAAGGGACCCGGCGTCTGGTTCGACCCCGAGATCGGCAGCGACCCTCGCTGGCAGAAACGCTGGAACGGCACCGAGAGGGTCGAACTCCGCCTCACGCCGACCAGGATCGTCCTCCTGAGGCGCGGGAAAGCCAGAAGCTCAAGGATCGGCTCCTGAGGTATAATCCACCCGGTCCGGGCCGTCCGACCCGTCGCTGCGTTCCTGGGCTTCGGCCCGAAACGTAGAGCAAAGTCCGGACTCGTAGCAGAGGCCGCTCGGCCCAACAAGCCGAGGGACGGATGGGCGCAAGCCCTCCGCCACGTCAAGTGCAACAGAGAGCAGACCAGCCGATGGATCGGGGTCTCCCGGTCACAGGTGATGGGTGAAAGGGTGGGGTAAGAGCCCACCGGCGGCATCCCGAGGCGAAAGCCGGAGGGACCGGCCAGGTAAACCACCGGTGCGAGCAAGCCAAATTGTCTGTAGGGGCGGTTCGCGAACCGCCCTGGACTGGTAGGCGCAGCTTTCCTGAGGGGAAGCCCGGGTATCTCCCGGAGATGGATGGCGGGATAAAGCAGAATCCGGCTTATGGGACGGCCCGGGCGCTTAGGTAAAAGGTTTTCGCGAATCGGCGGTCGATTTGACCCCACACTTTGCCCTAACCGGAGCACGAAAGCGGGCTGGAAGTACCGTCGGGAGAAGGCCTATATCGGGAGCAGCACTTGCCAGTGAGTTCGATGAGGCGGAGTACCTGCTGTTTGCCACCAGGAACGGCATCGCTAACACGGTTGTGTGCTCCGCGCAAGGGGCATGCGCCAGAGCAGCGCCTAGCAGCAGCATCAGGAGGGTCGAGGTCTAGCAGCCCCGCCCCTTCTCGTTTGCCCTCTTCATCGGAGTGCGTGGAAGGGTTGTTCTGCGAACTTCGCCGCCTCTAGCAACACCCAAGCAATCGCAGGAACCCGCACCATGAACGGTGCGCCTGCCCCTTCTCCTGTGCGACCATAGCTCTAGAGAGGCGCTGCTACGGAGCATGAGGAGGAGAGATGATCCGTATCCTAGTAGTGGACGACCACGTCGACTTCAGGTTGGTCTTCGCCGGCATGCTGGAGGGTCAGCCGGATCTGGAGGTGGTGAGTCAGGCAGGTTCGTTGGCCGAAGCAGGCACGATGCTCGGAGGCGTAGACGTGGCGCTCCTCGATCGTGGGTTGCCCGACGGGGATGGCCTCGAGCTCACGAGCGCTTTGCGGGCGGTGAATCCGGGCACTAGGGCCTTCGTGATCAGTTCGACCGTGGAGATGCGCCATCCTGAGGACGCGATCGAAGCCGGAGCGGACGGGGTGATAGACAGGCTGGATCCCCCAGAGCGGGTGTTCGCAGTGATACGGGGAGAGGGAGGCGGCTAGGGTTCCGAGGAGGCCTATTCACCTAAGTGCGTGGAAAAAGGGAAATTCTCCGAAGTTCGCTCGGCGGTTGGCTTCGTAACGCCACTCGTAACGCTCTGGAGACGGTCCTCATGTAGAGTGGTGTTGTGACAGAAGGGACAAGGCAACAGCGTCAGGGAGTTGGCAGGATTAGCCGTCGCGCCGTCACTTGGCTGGTCTGGTCAGTGTTGGTCCTGGCCGTCACCCTGGGCATGCTCGGCTCCCTGCTGCTCTTCGTCAACGACCGATTCCCGCCTCCTTCGGGGGATATATTACTCGCGTTTGGGAGCTTCCTGGTCGTAGGTATCTTGATCGCCTCGCGCCGACCGGAGAACCCCGTAGGCTGGATGTTCTGCGTCATAGGTTTGGCAAGCGTATGGGAGTTCTTTGCCTCCGAGTACGCATTCTATGCGCTAGTCATCCAGCCTGGCGCCTTGCCTGCTGGGGTGTGGATGGCCTGGACAGAGTTCTTTACGCCCATCGCGTGGCCGCTGATGTTCTTCGCACTCCTGCTCTTTCCCACCGGACGGCTCCCCTCGCCCCGCTGGCGGCCGTTCGCCTGGGGTGCCGCCGCGACGTTCGCCCTGGTCTACGTCCTGTCGGCCTTAGAGCCGGGCCGGTTACTTTACGTGCCCGCGCGCAACCCGACGGGTGTTGAGCGGGCGGCTGGCATCATAGAGTTGAGCCTGAATATCCTGATCATTGCCTTTATAGGCATCGTGGTGGTGATCGCCGCCTCGGTGATCGTGCGCTTCAGGCAGGCGAGGGGCGATGAGCGCCAGCAGCTCAAGTGGCTGGTCTATAGTGCAGTCTTCTTGGGCACCCTGGCTGTTATTGGCGTACTGAACGTGATGGTGCTGCATAACCGCATTATTGAGTTCGCCGTTGGCATTTTGGTCACTCTCGCTGTTGCCGCCGTTCCTACGGCCGTCGGCGTCGCCATCCTTCGCTACCATCTCTACGAGATAGATCTCCTCATAAACCGCACCCTCGTCTACGGTCCCCTCACGGCGACGCTGGTCGCCCTCTACTTCGGTACCGTCGTGCTGTTACAGTGGCTCTTCGTAGCCTTGACCGGCCAGCAATCCACCCTCGCCGTTGTGGCCTCCACTCTCTTGATAGCGGCACTGTTTAACCCGCTGCATCGTCGCATCCAGTCGTTCATCGATAGGCGCTTCTACCGCAGCAAGTACGACGCTAGGAAGACCCTTGAGGCCTTCTCAGCTAAGCTGAGAGACGAGACGGACTTGGAGGCGCTGAGCGCCGAGCTGGCGGGGGTGGTTAGGGAGACGATGCGCCCGGCCCACGTCTCGATATGGCTGCGCCCCGATGCGGCGCCCAGAAGGGACACGCAGGCCCTCTAGCACAGCACGTTATTCACCCACCTTCGGGGAAGGGTTCAGCCTGTTGAAAAAGTAGGTGTCGGCCCGGACGGCGGTCCAAGTGAGCCCGAAAACAAGGCCAAAACGCTACGAATACGGCGTATTGGGCACCTGAGCCGGGGGCAGAAGAGGGCGCGAAGGGGTTTTTCAACAGGCTGGGTTATTCTCCGAAGTTTAGCGGCTCGCAGCTGAACGCCGTAGCGTTACTAAAGTGATGTCGTCCTCCTGCTCCCACCCATCCCCGCCGGTGAAGGAGCGAAGCTCGTCCATCAGGAAGTCCACCAGTGATCCTTCTTTGGAAGCATGCTCCGCGACCATCCTCCTAAGCCGCGGGAAGCCGAACATCTCGCCTTCGGGGTCGTGGGCCTCCACCAGCCCGTCGCTGTAGAAGAGGGCGCTCTCGCCCTTCTCCAGCACGACCTCCTTCTCCTCGTAGGCCATCCCCGGCATCAGACCCAAGGGCATACCCCTCGCCCTGAGCTCGTCGGCCTGGCCATTATGTCGCCTGCACGGGAGGTTGTGCCCGGCGTTGGCGTAGCGAAAGCGCCCGTTCTCGGGATCGAGGACACCATAGAAGCAGGTGACGAACGTGCTCGGGGGTATCTCCGCGACCAACGCCTCGTTGACCCTGGCCAGCACCTCGCCAGGCGACTCCGAAGACCGAACGACGGCCCGCAGCATGCCGCGGGTCGTCGCCATCACCAGGGCTGCGGGCATGCCATGACCGGTGGCGTCCCCCACGACCAGCCCCAGGCGACCGTTCGAAAGCTCCAGGAAGTCGTAGAAGTCTCCTCCCACCTCCCGAGCCGGTCCGTAGTGGGTCGCTATCCGCCAGCCGGCTAGGTTCGGTAAGGTCTCGGGCAGGAGCTCCTGTTGGATGCGGCGGGCGACTCGCAGCTCCTGCTCGATGCGCTCCCGCTCCCGGGCTTCCGCTGCCCGAAGGCGCCAGGTCAGGCTGCGGGCGAAGGCCTCGGTGACTGAGGAGTGATGCGGAACGATGCTGGCTGAAGGCTGGTTGGCCACTCTCTCCAGGTACGCTTCATCGGTTCTACCGCCTTCGGAGAGCCACCGCCATTCTTCCTCCGAGCGGCTGATATCCAGGCTGGCCCAGCCCTCCACGAACCTGCCCTCGGCGATGCGGAGGATGGTGATGCCCCCGGCCGTCATGTGGAGACCGGTGGGAGACAAGCCCGCCCATTCGCCCAGATGCGTGCCGCTCGCGCTCCAACGGTAGGCTACCCTGTCCCCTCGGCCGAAGATGTCATGAATGGTGACCTTCCAGTCGGGGAAGGCCTCATAGTACAAGGCGATGCGCTGCTTGACGCTGTCGCGCCCAGGTCGCGCCCCTGGAAGTACGGCGTGCTCGGTGTGCTCTACGTAGTCGGCGGCCATGAACTCGTCCACTGCCGCTACGTTGCCCTTGGCCCACACCTCCTCGAAGAACCGGCGAACTAGAGCCTCGTTATCTTGTGCGGACACGGCATGCCCTCCTCGTCGAGCCGCTTTCCCCCAGCGGGCGTCGACCCCTTTCTATCAGAGCATGATGCCACCTGGAGGGATGCGCTACATCGGCTGGAGGCTTATTCACTGAGTTGCCTAGAAGGGGTATTCTGGGAAATTCGCCGTAGCAAGCGACGCACCGAGCTCGGCTCCAGGACCTCACGCGCGGCATGGCGGCGCCGCTTCGAGGTCCGAACGCCGCCACCTGGTAGCGTTCGTTGCTCCATCGTGTAGCAAGGTGTTGTGACTCGCAACGCTCCAACTACCCGAGAATTTCTCGCCCATAGGACCGGGGCTCGACCGAACTTTGTGTTGACGCAGTTCTAAGAAGTTGCGCTTGCTTCTCACTCCCTGACTATCGTGACCGGGCAGTGGGCGTGCCTTACCACCGAATCCGATACGCCGCCCATAAGCGCCCTCCGTATCCTCCCATGCCCCCTGCTGCCCATCACTATCATCCCTATGCCCAAGCTTTCGGCCAACTCGACTATCTCCTCGGCCGCCCGTCCTTGCCTTAGGTGTGCCTCCTCGACGGTGCCTCCCGCCTCCTCGACCCTCCTTACCTCTTCGTCCAGACGCCGCCTTGCCTCGCGTCTCAGTTCGGCGGGTTCCTCTTCGGTTTGGGCCAAATAGGTCGGTGTCCACTCCCCGATGTGGACGACGTGCAGCTCGGAGTTGGTGCTGGTGGCCAGCTCGGCGGCGGTGGTCGCGGCCAACTGGGCTTCCGCGGAACCGTCGGTGGCCAGAAGGACCTTGGTAGGGAAGATGCTCACTGGGCTAACCTCCTCGCTCTCTGTGCCGTTTCCCTGTGCGTCGTCATGATGCCACGGCCCGAGCTCGAGCGCTCGTGTCCGGAGCCTCTTATTCACCGGAGTGCGTGGAAGGTGAATTCTCCGAAGTTGGCATAGCCGCGGTCCAACGCCTATGAGCGGTCCTGGCTGAGATCGCTTTGAAGGGCATTATCCCGACTTGCTCATAATACCCAGCGGATACGGGCTGCGGTACGGCACTCCCGATCTCTGACTGGACTGGGCCTATGCACGGTGTTTAGCCTCCCCCAGCACCGTGGTAGGCAAATAGTGGAGGAAGCCGTGAGCGAGCAAGAGCTAGAGAGAGGTGTCTTCCACAAGTGACCACTACGGGATCTTCTGAGCAGCTCACCGGCATGCAGGAACGACGTGAGCAGCTGCTCCAAGAGCTACGAAAGGCAGCGCAGGCACGAGAGTTGCTGCGTGAACTAGAGTGTCTCCTGAAGGAAGAAAACCATCCGGAACTAGGGCGCTGCCTGAGGCAGCTGAAGCAGTTAGCGCAGTCCTTACCGGAGGGCCACATCGTGCGACTGTTGATTGAATCTGCCATTCGGCCTGAGATGGTGGGCAGTGTAAGGAGAGCTCGCTCTGCCTTAGAGGGAAGAGTCTCGACGCTTCGAGGAGCCCTTAACTACCATTCCCACTAGAACTCATCACATAAAGACCCGGCCCGCTGAGTCGAACTTTGCCCAAACGGAGTTCTCAGAAGTTCGCTAACGGAAAGCCCGAGGCTAGAACCACCGGCCAAACACTACGAGCGCCACGCCCACCACCACGGCTGCGCCCGACGCCGCAACCAACGTGGCCACCAACGCGTACGGCATCCTACCGTGCCTCCGCCAACTCTTTTAGGACATCGAGGTCCTTTACAAGGATGCGCCGATCTTTGAGTTCGACGGCCCCTCCCTTCTCCAGCTTGCGGAACGCGCGGGTCACCGCAACCCGCTTGCAGCCGATCATGGAGGCCAGCCGCTCGTGGGTGTAGTGCGTGGGGATGCGGTAGCTCTCGCTGCTTACCACCCCCTCAGAGTCCACCAACCTCAGGATCTGGTTGGCCAGCCGCGTCGGGACGTCTTTATCCACGAGGTCGGCGTAGCGGCGCTCGGAGTCGTGCAGCCTCTCGGCAAGTTCCTGCACCAACCTCAAGCCCACCTCCGGCTTGTTCATGATCAAGTGCTCCACGTCTGCGCGTCTCAACGAGACCACCGTCGAGGGGGTGAGGGCCCTCACGTAGAGGCCGTAGAGGCTCTGGCCTGTTAGGGCCATCTCACCGAAGACGTTGCCCTCCTCGACCACCGATAGGGTGATCTCGTCCCCGTCGTCGCCCACCTCGTAGAGTTGCACCTTACCCTTCTTGAGGATAAAGAGCCTCTCGGTGCCGTCCTCGGGGCTGTAGAGGATATCGGCCTGCTCGAGGAAGGTGTCGGGTGCGCGCTTGGCGAGGTCCTCCATCTCCTCGTCCGAGAGGGGGTCGAGGATATCGACCATCGAAAGAAAACGGATCTCTTCATCGAGTGACATCGGCATAAGCTATAAGCTTCTTCCCTAGACGATATGCTCATTTACCCTGAAGGGGCTGCCGTAAACCACACAAGGGGTCCTCCGCAGCCTACTCACCCGTGTGCATGGTAGGGATATTCTGCGAACTTCGGCTTTACGGCGTTCTGAGAAGTTGGCACAGCCCCGGTCCAACATCTACGATAGTCTTCGGCTGTTCGTCCGCTACGATCGGAGCGCTCATGACTCGAGAAGCGATATTCACTTCTGCCGCGGCAACGGTAGTGGGACCCTACAGCCAAGCGATCGTGGCTGGCGGCTTCGTGTTCTGCTCGGGAACTGCTGGCATCGACCCCGATACCGGCGAGGTTCGCGAGGGGGTCCGTGCGCAGACCGAGCAAGCGCTCACCAACCTGGCCGCGATCCTGCAGGCGGCGGGAACCTCGATGGACGCGGTGGTCAAGACGACTATCTTCTATACAAACGTCGATGACTTCGCGACCATCAACGAGACCTATGCGACTCGTATGCCAGACCCCCCGCCCGCACGCTCCGCACCCGCCAATATCGAACTACCGCGCGGACTGCTGGTCTCGATAGAAGCAATCGCCGTTCTGCCAGACACCGTCTGACCCCTATTCACCCACCTTCGGGGAAGGGGTCAGCGTGTTGAAAAACGCGCGAGGAGCGGTGTGGATCTCCGACGATGCCTGCCCAGGAGGAGTCGACCGTTCGCCGAAGGGGTCGGTGCCGGAGGCCGCAGGGCCTCGACCTGCGCCAACTTCCTCGGTCCCCTGCCCCAGAAATCGAGCAGTCGCTTTATGTTCTGTCCTGTGGCGATCAGCAGCGCCTCTGCGTTCACCCGCCAGAGCTGCCTGAGCCTAAACCTCCTCATCCCGTGCCACTCTTTAGCCTCGGCGAACATGGGCTCCACCCACACCTTGCGTTTGCGCAAAGCCTTCTCGTAGGGTGCGGTCCCTCGGTAGGCCCTAACCTTTTCGAGGATGTCCTCGTCGAAGCTGCGCATCAGCACGCGACCGCTGTCTCCGGACGTGCACTCGGGCTTCAGGGGACAGGCGTTGCAGCTCTCGGGATCGGCCCGGTACCTCTTGAGCCTCTCGGTGTAGGAGTGGGTGTATAGGCGCAAGGGCTCCCCTCTCTCAGGGCACCTCCTTTAGGGCACCTGTATAGATCTTGCTCTGCGTCGTAGACGAACCTGCTCGCTCCGTAGTAGGGACTTTTCTTCTCGAAGTCGGCCATGGAGACGTAGGCGCGTATGGCCGTCTTCTCCACGGCCGCCACGATCTCCTTGGTGCCGTACTTGGAATCGCCGGTGACCCTTCGCACCCGCGCCCTCCAGCGGAAGCGCGTCCTGAAGAGCAGGTCTAGCATGGGCTGGTTCTCCATGACGTCCGCCGGGGTGACCAGCACGTTTAGGATCACACGAGCCTTGCCCCCGTCGACCACGTAGTGGGCATGGTAGCCCATCCGCGTGGCGCCCCTCTTGTGCTGCATCAAGGAGGCATCCGGGTCGGTCGGACTTAACTCGTAGTCGCTCCTCCTGCGGTAGCCGTTTCTGACGATGGTGCGGTCCGGCTTGCCTTCACTGGAAATCCAGTCGCCCCTTCTTGCGTTCTCGGCCCGAAGCCCGCGATCCGAGGCCGCGGGCAGGGTGTGTAGATCGGCATCGGCGTAAGGTCCCGAAGTCTCCTCCCCCGTTTCGGTCTCGGCTGGTCCCTCCTCCCCGAAGAGCTTCTCCAGGTGGGCCTCGGCTGAGAACCTGGGGATGCGGCTCTGCATGGAGGCGTTGGCCTCGACCTTGGTTGCGTCGAAGAAGAGCTCCTCGCCCCACACCAGCCCCGCATCGACGCACTCCTCGACGATCCGCTCGAAGAAGCGCCTAAAGACCGAGAGACCGTAGCGCTCCCTGATGCGCGTGAGGCTTGAGTGGTCGGGAAGCGGCTCGAAGAGGCTCGAAGAGGCTCGAAGAGGTCGTAGCCGAGGTACCAGCGAACGCTGAGGCGGTCCGAGACGACCTCCATCAGTTGGCGCTCCGAGCGGATGTCCTCGAAGAACATGACGAGTTGGAGCTTGAAGAAGACGACCGGGTCGACGCTTGGGCGGCCACCGTTTGCGTAGAGCGGTCCTACCAGCTCCCTAACGAACGAGAGGTTGAGCCGAGCTTCCAGGCGGCGGTAGAAGTTGTCCTTTGGGACCAGGTCCTCCAGCGAGAGGTCGCGGGGTAGCGGAGCGAAGCTTCGAACCTTGGTGCCCATCATG
>CAWEHD010000003.1:0-30046 GCA_963808845.1 uncultured Rubrobacteraceae bacterium | reverse complement strand
CCCCATGTGTCACTTCCACGCACTCGGGGGAATAAAGAAGCTACTGTGCCTCCCCGATCCATTCAGGGGCCGTCTAGCCCCCGAGGCGCGACTCCTGCAGATCAAGATCCCTCTCGATGCGACGCATCACTTCCGGGCTGATCTTGCCCTCGTCGCGCAAAGACAAGATGGTTTCCCGCTCGGCCGCAAGCAGTTCGCGCCGCCAGTCGCGCCAGTCCCCGGAGCTCTTGGCGTACTCCTCGGTCGTGCCGCCGGCTTGGAGACCCGCCGTGTAGCGCTGGATGCTCTCCTCGTAGTACTCGCGCATCCGATCCTGACTCTCCCGAGAGACCCGCCCGTCGCCGAGGCGCTCCAGCTTGTCGAGGGCCGCGCGGGCAGCCTCGAGTCGGGCCCGCAACTCCGCTAGCGTACTGGCCTCGCCCCTCAGGCGCAGCGCCGCTATCAGGGGACCCAAGGTTAGCCCCTGCAGGACCAGTGTAGCGAGGATCACCGAGAAGGTGAGGAACACGATCAGGTCGCGTCCCGGGAACGGATCCCCGGCGTCGGTACTTAGGGGCACGGCGAGGGCCGCAGCCAGCGAGACCGCCCCGCGCATGCCGCTCCAGCTCATCACCAGGCGCTCCTGCCAGGGGGCGCGCAGGTACCTGCTGTGCAGGAGCCTGTCGAAGACCGGATGGAAGTAGGGTGTAGTGAAGAACCAGGCGAAACGCACCAAGACCACCGCCGCGTAAACCAGCGCGGCGTAGAGGAGGATCTCCCACACGGAGTATTCCTCAATATCGCTCAGTATGGAGGGGAGCTGCTGGCCAAGCAGGACGAAGAGCAGCGCCTCGAGCAAGAAGACCAGCACGCCCCAGAATGCAACAGCCTGCAACCGCGTTGAGGCACCAGGGAAGAGCCTCGGGGACTTCCACCCTTGGTAGAGGCCGTAGGTGACCACGGCCAGGATGCCCGAGACGTGCAAGACCTCCTCCGTGAGGATGTAGACGGCGTAGGGGATCAGCACGGAGAAAGTAATGAAGATCGTGGGGTCCCTCAGCCTGGCCCACAGTGGCAGGACGATCCGAGCGAGGGTGAACCCCACAAGCAACCCTCCTCCGCCGACCAGCAGGAAGCTCAGGCCCGCCTCCCACACCGAGAACGCGCCGCTCACCACCACAGCGACGGCGACCCTGAAGGCGACGAGGCCTGTGCCGTCGTTGACGAGGCTCTCGCCGCCCACGACCGTGCCCACCCGCTCCGGAACACCCAACCTGCCGAAGATCGCCTCGGCCGCTACGGGATCGGTAGGCGCGAGTATCGCCCCGAGTACGAAGGCCGCTGCCCACGGCAGGCCGATGAGGACGTGCGCGATTACGGCGACCGCTCCCATCGTGGCGAGCACGAGTCCCACGGCAAGCATCACGATCGGCCTGAGTTGGGCCCGCAGGTCGAGCGGCGAAGAGGAGAACGCTGCCGAGTTCAGCAGGGGAGGTAGGAAGACCACGAAGATCACCTCAGGGGGGATCTCGATGTCTGGCAGGCCCGGAACGAAGCCCATCACGAGGCCTCCAAGCACAAGCAAGATCGGGTAGGGCACCTTCAGAAGGCGGGCGAATTGGGCGAGCAGTGCCGCGGTAGCGAGCAGGAAAATGAGGGACTCAATCTCGCTCACCTATTCACCCCCGTCCGAGACTCGCACCGCCCATCAGGGCATGCCAAGGACCACCTCATCTCACCAGTCTAATACGTTCGAGGTGGTTTACGGGTCGAGCCGATGAGAACGGTATTAGTAGCCCGAATCAAGACGGATCTCATAATGCACCGAGCCACCGAAGAGAGTGGGCTCACTGACAGTGCGGATGGAAGCATAGCGCGAAGGGCAAGAGCCGTGGGGCTTGCCGCCTCTCCGGCGGCCCCAGGCTATTCGGAGCGAGGCTATGTCTTCGGAAGACGGCCGAAGGAACGCTAACCGCGCCGCCACAATGCGGCGGCGCTCAGGACGCCCGCTCCCAATAGCAAGGCAGCCGCAGGCAACAGTATTGATGGGCCGCCACTCGGGGCAAGTGGGCCTGTAGTAGCAGCGGTGGTACTTTCTTGGGCCATGGTGGTTGGGGGCATCGTGGTTGCGATGGTGGTCTCCTCGTGGCCATGCCCCGAGTGCGCCAAAGCGGCGGATGCCATCGACAGCGAGATCAGGAGGGAAGCGATCAGCACCGAGATGCTCTTTTTCACGAGACACGCTCCTTAGTTCTGGTACGAGGCAGGGTACAGGATAATAGCTTACATGGAGCAGACGCATCCCCCAAATGGGCTATTCTTGAGGCGATCTCCACTACAACCCTGCGGGCGCTCTTGGCCTCTATGGATCTCGGCTGTGAGCTCGTTCCTAACCCACGTGGAGAGGCTGTTTGAAAAGTGGTTCTCGGATGGTGATCCGCTACTCTAGCACGCATGAGAAAACCTCACCCAACAGATCTCTCCGATGCCGAATGGAAATACATCGAGCCTCACATGCCGGTCGAAAGGCTTGTCGGACACCTCGAGTTTGCCGGCGTCGAGCCGGGCGACCAAGAGGAGGTCCGTCGGCCCGAATGAGGGTCAGGGGCGGTTTCCTGCATCGATTCTGGCCCTGGTGACGAGCCCTTTCCTGGGTATTGCTGTCTCGGGTCGAAGGTGTAGCCCGTGCCGTGCACAGTTCGGATCCTGGACTCACACCAAGCGTTTAAACGTTGGAAGTTATTGGCACGTCCCGTTTTTGACACTTCAGAGGCGACACACTATCCTTCTGCCACAGTGCGCCGTCCGGTCGGTACCACGCAAGAGGAGGTCTTGTCATGGAGTCGACGAGGAGCACGCAGGTAGATCCGCGCGAGCTTTGGGACGCGGTCGACGCCTACCTCGTCAGATACGGCGGTGATTTCGCGTCAGAGCTGGTCTCCAGCGCATCTGGCTCCCGCCTCTACACCCTCGACGGTCGCTCTATCCTGGACTTCACCTCGGGGCAGATGTGCGCGACCCTTGGCCACAACCACCCGGCCATCGTGGCGGCGATCGAGAAGGCCTGCCGGGAAGTCATTCACCTCTTTAGCGGCATGCTCTCGCCGCCGGTCGTCCTCCTGGCGCGGGAGCTGGCCGGGGTGCTGCCGCCCGCGCTGCAGAAGGTGCTGTTGCTAAGCACGGGTGGCGAGTCGAACGAGGCAGCGCTGCGCCTCGCCAAACTCAAGACCGGGGGGTTCGAGGTCATCGGGTTCACGGGCTCCTGGCACGGCATGACCGCCGGCGCCTCGTCCAGCACCTACTCAGCCGGCCACAAGGGATACGGCCCCGCCATGCCGGGTACTATGGTCCTGCCGGCTCCGAACTGCTACCGGTGCCCGATCCGGCACTGCAAGGACCGCTGCGACATGACCTGCCTTGAGGTCGGCGTCGGGCTCGCGGACTCCCAGTCGGTTGGCGCGTATGCCGCCGTGATCGCAGAGCCCGTCCTCAGCGTAGGCGGCATCGTCCCGCTCCCGAAAGGCTACCTCGCCCGCCTCAAGCGGGTCTGCCAGGAGCGAGGCATGTTGCTGATCCTGGACGAGGCGCAGACGGCGCTCGGCCGGGTCGGCGCCAACTTCGCCTTCGAGGCCGAGGGCGTGGTCCCCGACGTCCTGACCCTCTCCAAGACGTTGGGCGGTGGACTCCCGCTCTCCGCGACGGTAACCAGCGTCGCGATCGAGGAAGAGTGCTACGAGAAGGGCTTCCTGCACTTCACCTCCCACGTCTCCGATCCCCTCCCCGCCGAGGTCGGCTTGGCTGTGCTACGCGTCCTCGCCGAGGAGCGTCTGGCCGAGCGGGCTCACCTGATGGGGGATCGCCTGCGCTCGGCGCTGCTGGAGCTTCGGGCCAGCCACGAGCCGATCGGCGACGTGCGGGGACGCGGGCTGATGCTCGGCGTCGAGCTCGTCAAGGACCGGGAGGGCAGGGCACCGGATGAGGATCTCGGCGCCCGGGTAACGCGACGGTGCCTGGAGCTCGGCCTCAACATGAACATTGTGAAGTTCAAGGGGCTGGGCAACGTCTTCCGCCTTGCACCGCCCCTAACGGTGACCACCGACGAGATCGATGAGGGGGTTTCCATCATCGACCAGGCGCTGACGGAGTGCGGGAAGAAGTCGCCAGGCGTCAAGCCGTAATCCTCCCGATACCCAGCGTCCCCTCTACCTGATCCGCTCTGCACGTACCTCTGCACCCCTATCACGACCTCGCTCCGAAACGCGCACCCCTTCTCTCTAACCCTCGAACATTCTCTGCTGACCCTCTTGGATGGCCACTGCTCCAAAGCGCGCTTACTACCACGAGCCGCGTCCGGTCGCCTCTTCCAGGGCTTGCAAAGCCGCCGCGCGATCCATGCCGGTGCCCCCTATGAGGTCGACCGCAGAGGAGTGGATCTGGTCGACAAGCGCGTTGATGCCCAGGTTGCTCGCCAGGTCTTCCTGCTCCTCGAGCATCGTGCTTGCCTCGCTGGCGGCCTCCAGGGCCAACCGGCGCGTCTCGTCGGGATCTCCGGATGTCTGCAGGTAGACGGCCAGGGCCTCCGTCGACCGGGCAAGGGTGCGGATCGCAGCGAGGAGGCGTTCGGGGGCACGATCTTCGGGTTGGACCACGCTGAGCGCGGCGCGGGCCAACGCCCTCACGTCGCGCACGGTCAGGTCTATCTGGTCAGATGCTGCGACGTAGAGGTCCATGTGCCCGAGGCTCCGCCGCCGGGGAGGGGCGAGACGGGCGGTCTCCCGACCGGCAGCGGCGGCCTCCTTCAATCCGGCCACCCGCGCGTCGATCTCCCTGGCCTTCACGTACGCCCTCTGAACCTGCCTGGCGTCGCCATCCTCGAGGGCATCCGCCACCTCTTCGAGCACGGCTGCCGACTCGGCGAAGACAGGGAACGCGGCATCCTCGACCATGCGCTCGGGGTTCATCGGAAGCAGCGCGTTTATAAGCAAGGCGGTACCACCGCCGATCAGCGCCTCCAAGAAGCGCTCGATCGGGAAGCCGGCGCCCGAGGGTGTGAAGGTGATCATGATGATCATCGCCGAGATGGCGCTCTCCTTCACGCCGAGATCTCCCCCTCCCAAGAACACGGCCAAACCCATTGCCAGTAGCACCACCGCTCCGGCCTGCACAGCCCCTATGCCGACTAGGGATACGAGCAGGTCGGCGAGGGCGACTCCGAAGGCGACCCCGAGCGTCAGCTCGACCGCCCGCCGGGCCCGCTCGCCCACCGCTAGCCCTAGCACGATAACCGCCGCTATCGGGGCGAACGTGGGCCGCTCCAGCCCGAGGATGAGGACGGCCAGAAACCAGGCGAGGCATGCAGCCACCGCTGTCTGGAGGATCTGCAGCCATGCGCTCATGAGACGGATGGCTGCCGAGCGCATGCGATGGCGAACTACTCCAACCATGAGACCTACCCCCCGGCCGGCTCCTGGTTCTCCCCCGTGATAAGGAGGCCGAAGATGCAGTGGACTAAGGCCTTGTTTTCTTCTGCCAACACAATGGACCCTCCACCCTTGTTGCCCACGCAATAGGGGCATCATACTACCCGGACGAACCTTGGCGATGACTTCCGAGAGCCCCCTACACGCGAAGTCCCGAGAAAACTCCTTACAGCATCATTTACGATTTCCGGCGCTGGCCCGAGGTGGTTTTCTCTGCCAACCCCTCGAGGTCGCGCTACTACAGGCTCCGCGACCCGGTTTCAACCGGTTATTCGACGATCTCTCGAGCTCCATCGGAAGGAGGTGACTCGGAAACGATACGAGTGATACTGTAGGGCTTGTTCTAGGCACACTTCGGTGAGTAGCGCAGCAGGCACAGAGCCATTAAGGGTAAGGACTACTTTCGCTTCCCAAGGGGTACGTTCTTTGCCCAAAGGAATCCGCTGGAACCCGAAGGAGGAATGGAGACATGGATAGAGAAGACAGCAAAGAGCGCGGTCGAGGAGGCAGAGGCGAAGGCCACACCGCTCCGGCAGGCGGCTCCGGGGGAGGCAGGGAGGACCAATGGACCGAAGAGGACTTCAAGCAGAGGGTTCGCGAACGCCTAGACAGGATAGAGCAACACCAAGATAGGATAGATCAACGCCTGGACAGGATAGAAGGGCGCGGGGAAGAACCTCGCGGAGGCCGTGGTGGCCGTAGCGAAGGCCGTGGCGGAGGACGCCGAGGCGGCTAGCACCTGCAGCCATGGCACCCCGGTTTTCGGTGCGCTAGTCGCCGAAGTGGGGGACATGCAGGTGGCTTGCTGCCTCCCGCATCGCCCGCTCACCCCGCCGCGTCCCTGACGCCCCTGGGTGAAAGCGTGCCACGATGCGCGCTAGGGTAGCGGCCGAACCGGGACCAAGTTGCGCGTTTATCGGACTCAGCGTATCAACTCCACAGAGAGGCCCTCCCGTTCGATCCCGGCCCACTGCTGGTCGGCCGTCAGCGCGGGAACCCCCAGCACCACAGCGGTCGCCAGGCACGCCCTGTCGGCCACGCCGAGCCCCAGGCGTCGCGTCGAAGCCCAGAGCTCGGCGGCTACAAACGCCTGCTCGGCGCCGAAGTCCGCCACGAGGAGTCCGACGGCGAGGAGGTCGTCGGCCAGCCCGTTGGTATCCGCCCCGGATGCGAGCGACATCTGCAAAACCTCCGAGAGGTTCACGGCGGAGACGTGGGATCCCGCGAGCCTCTCGGCCACGATGTCGGCCCCCGGCTCCTCCCGCAGCCACGCCAGGACCGCGGAGGCGTCCATCACCCTCGCCCCCGAAGAAGCTTCGCCCCTTCCGATCAAACCGAACCGCCGGCGTCGCTCCTCGCCTCTCGTTCCGCTTCGCGTTTAGCTTCGCGGGCCGCCTCCTCGCGCCGCTCGGAGATGAGCTCCTCGGAGAGCACCCTCTCAGCCGGAACATTCCTGAACCGGGAACGCAACCTCCTGACCACGTCCTCGCGGCGCTCTAGAACAAGCCTGCCGTCCTCGACGCGCCCGAGCAACTCCTCGCCCGGACCCAATCCCATCTCCTCGCGCAGGGGCGCCGGTATGACGATCCTGCCCTGCCGCCCGACTCGCACCTTCTTCCCCGCGTTGGTGTCCACGATCACATTATGCCACGTCGGGTAAACACACGCCACGTGGGCGTCTTGTGTGGCACAAAAACCACACGATGGCACGCAACCGTGCACGGTGGCCCGACTCGTCCAAAACCCGGATAAGGGTATGTTATCCGGGCCTACAAAAGGAAAGTATGCGAGGACCTCGTAATAGTAGTTGGTAACGGCCGATGGTACCCTGTCGGGCACCCTGCAGGCGGCGCGAGTCAGGCCAGGGAGCCTCTCGGTAGGCTGGTCTTGAGGAGTCGCTTAGGCACCTGTGGCCCTACATCGAGGATATGAAGGGCGTTGAGGCAGGCTTCTCGGAGGAGGAGCGGGCGGTGGTAGCACGGTTCCTCAGGGCCGCCACGCAGGCTACCCAACGGGCTGCAGAAGGCGAGTGATGAATAGACTCACGGCCGTGCCGAAAGATCATGGAGTTCATCGACGAGTGGGTCGAGAAGTACAGCGGACTTCCGAGAATTCCACTGCCACGCACTCGGGTGAATAAGCCAGTCCACTGGAGCTAGGCGATAAACGGACTAAGGACCTCACCCCAGTCCGCTCTTACTAAGACTGCCCAACGTTCTCTTTCGCTATATGTGCAGCAGTTCCTAGTGGCAAGAGCCGGTGCCCGAGTCGGTGAAGGTCTGGCCTGCTATGGGAACAAACTCCCAGCTGTAAGCGCCAGCGCTGAGGTCAAGCTTGATGACACCCGACGTGCCAGTCTCCACTTTCTCTACTCCAGGAGCCTGGTCGAGGTAGATCTCACTACCGCCTGGCGCGCCCCCGGTCCCGGCCACGAACTGGCGGATGCCGTGCTGCGGATCTGTTGTGCCCCCCGGGGTTATTGGGGCGAAGCGCTCGTAGCGGTGGGCGTGCCCATTTACGATTACCTCGGCGTGATTGTTGTAGAGGATCTGCCAGAGAGGCTTCACATTAGGATTCGGGATGTTGTTGCCGGTGGAATAGAGCGGGTGATGGAAGTAGGCTAGGGTGCACTGCTTGTTGGTGTTGGCGAGGTTGTTGCGAAGCCATTTGCCCTGGGTAGATGTCTTTTCGCATCCGCCCACCTTATTGCAGTTGCTGTTGAGGGCAACGATGTGCCAAGATCCCCTTTGGTAGGAGTAATAGCCCTTGCCTGGTGTCAATCCAGGGTTTCTGGTCGTGTTCGGCACCGGCGCCCGGGGCTGCTTGAAGCCATTGAGTGCGCTGAAGTAGTCGAAGTAGGGCTGCGCTACTTTGGAAATGTGGTACTCGTGGTTGCCCACAACAGGCATCGTGCGGTCTTTGTTCTGACCCCACCAGGAGGTGCGGGCGTCGAAGACACTACCATCGGAGAGTCTGTAGTTATCGTAACAGTTGGCGTACTGTGTACGGGTGCCGTCGGGGTAGGCATTGTCTCCTAGAGCGAGGACGGTCCCCGGTATTTTGGCCAGCAGAGCTGCCGTTTCCTCGGCGTTGTTGTCCGGGGAGCACTCGGCTATGTCCCCGCTCCGACCAGTGTCACCGTCTGAGTCTGAGAGGCGCTCGGCGTGGCCGTCAGCACGGCCGCCGTGCATGCAAGCAGCATCGCCGAGACCATTGACACGACAACAAGAACGGTCTTGCTCATCCCCTTCATCCTTCCTTGTGCGGGCGAAGGAGAAAAGTGAGAACCCCCTCCCCATTACACCTAACGGGGCTAGTATGACGGCATGCAAGGACTGGAGCAACTTCCAAGAACCGTAGAGGCGAAGTTCGCAGAATCCGATTGCCCCGAACTTCGGTAGACAAAGTCGCTACGCTCGTTCCCTGCGGTCTTCTTCGGCGGCTCGCCTTGATTTGTCACAGCGCCGTGCGTAAGGCTTGAGCCTTACGCACGGCGAGCCATCAGCATTTCAGCTAGTCAGCATGTCAGCAAGAACAAAGAGCTGACCAGCTGAAGTGCTGAAATGCTGAAATGCGCGGAATGCGGAAGGGTTGACCCTTCCGCATTCCGCTGTCAGATAGTTTCTCTAAGGGGTTGGGTGGACAGAGCAAGACAAAGTAAAGAGGAGGGCCAGCATCAGGTTCCCGGATCTCTAATGGATCCAGCCTTGCGCCCATTGCGGCTACGAGGAAGAAGATCCGTATTCAACTTCGCGGCAGTACCAAGGTCTTCTCTCGAGGCTAGAGCTAGTGACTAGAATTGCGGTTGCGGCTTCTCACTTAGCATCTTCTCACACCCGTCCAACACGTCGATGCGGTCGACGTAGACTCGATCATAGCCGCCGCCACCGCACTCTATCTGGTCCTTGAAGCCGTCTTTCGCGGCAACCGCGTCATTGCCCGAACCCGTGCTTATGTAGTCGTTCTTGGAGCCTCCTTGCACGTAGTCGTTGTTGCCTCCGCCGTAGAGTTTATCCTCACCGTTGTCGCCGTAGACGGCGTCCGCTCCAGGGTTGCCGTTGAGGGTGTCTTTGCCGCGGTTCCCTTCTATGCGGTCGTCACCCTTTCGGCCCTTTATGATATTAGGGTTGGCAGTACCGCTGAGTTGGTCATCGCCGTCGGTGCCGGAGCAGTTGGTATTGCAGACCTTTGGCACCCCGTCTTGGGCCAGGGCCACCCCTGCGGCTACCAGCAGCGCCAGCATCATCGACGCTATCAACAGCGTGGTTCTCTTCATCCATGCCCCTTCCGGACGCGAGAGAGTAAGAGCCTCCCTGCCCTTGATCCTTCATCTTCCAAGGGAGACAGCTTACTTCTCTGGGGCGGATGAGGCAACTCCCACGGGGTAGTTTGGGAAACTCTCGACGAACTTTCGTGAAAGCATCATACGTAATCCGGTGGATCGCTTCTGGATTGAGGCGCAGTGAATTCCCACTTTCGCTGGCATGACGGGCATGGTGGAAGGGAGTAGGGATTGCACTTGCCCGGGTTGTACACCGCGGAAGTGTCCATGCGGATTACGTATCACTCACGACTTCTTGAGGCAGGTTGCAGAGTGGCTGGGGCCCTACGGGCTACAGGTATCAGGTTTCAGGCTACAGGTTTCAGGCAAAACAAGCTGAAATGCTTGCAAATAGGGGGCCGGTGGCTCAAGCATTTATGGTTGGTACTAAACCTCCTCAACTAGAGAGACTTCGTAAAGGTGTGGTTCGAACCTTTCGGCTATCCTGGCCGCTTCCCCCATGTGCTCGGCCGCTTCTGGGTTCCCAAGCATAGCCTCGAACGCCTCTCGACTACGCCACTGCGCGTAGTTGGTAACCCGCGTACCGTCGAGACTCTTGTGGATATTCGCCGAGATGAACCCCGGTTGTTTCCGCATCACCGCCTGAGTGGCATCAACCAGTACATCCACCAAACGCTGCTGATCCTCTGGCGCAACAGTGAAGACGTTGATGAGCGTCACAATGTCTTCGTCCTCCGTGATCTTGACCATACGCCATTTACCTCCTGCAGCGCTTGCTGTGCGTCCTCTCCATGATAGCGTGCGCACCAAGCACAGACACCTCCCGCTGGCAAAGCCAACTTTGGAGATACTACTTTTCATGACGTTCGGGGAATAATACACTTTGGGCAACGCACCTCGGGAAAGGAGGCCGACAGTATGAGTTCTTTGGAAGATGGGCGAGAGACTACCCCTGTGGCGACGGAGGAGGATATCGATCGGCTCAGGCTTAGGTACGGATTCTGGATCATCATCACCGGGTTCGCCCTGGTCTTCTTGATCACCCTGATAGCGACGTTCAGATGGGCTGAGGTTACCAGCGTAGCCACGGTGGTAGGTGCGGTGGCAAGCTTGGTCGGCACCGTCGTCGGCGCCTTCTTCGGTGTGCAGATAGGGGCTGTGGGCAAGGAGAGGGCGGAAGCTGCCCGCGAACGCTCGGACCAGGGGATACAGGCAGCCTTGTCCATGTTGCCGCCTGAGTCCGCCGACAAGCTACGAGCGGACTTGAACCGCTAGGAGAAGCTGGAGCCTCGCATGAGATAGATAGCCCAACCCGCGAACTCAGGAGAATGATCCTACCGGAAGTCGGGTGAATGTATCGTGCCGAAAGCGCCGCTCACTCTAAGGGCTGCCCCAATGCCAGGAGGTTGCCCTCGCTGTCACGAAACCATATCCCGCGTTCTCCAACACCCTTGCTCGGATAGTTGTCCTCGACTTTCACAATCCCGTCCTCGACTTCAATGTCGGGTAAGTCGAACTCTTCAAAAACGACCCCGCGGCTTCGTAGATCCGCGACCACAACCCCTATGTCCTCGACCTCGAATCCCAATTGAGTAAACGTACCGGAAGACACCCCCGTTGAGAGGAACAGATGAAACTCCCCGGCGGCGCAGAGGTAGCGTAGACCGCCCTCACGCTCCTCTACTGGCGCGAGCCCGAGCTTATCCTGGTAGAAAGCCCTTGCGCGCTCCAGGTCCAGAACAGGCAGCTTCGTGATTGCCCGCCCACCAGCTAGCGGACCCGATTCTGAGGTTTTGTCGTCCACCGGTTTGTCCTGATCCTCACTCATACCTACTCCTTCAACGGCTCTCTTGCTCTTTATTCTACTGAGGCTGTTATAGCGGTGACGGGAAATGGAAAAACCCCTACGATGTCGGTGTCAGGGATGGCGACCTTATGAGGAGTGTAGCGTGGAGACCGATAGGAAGTTTGTTGTCAGGGCCAATGAGATGGAGGAGCAGACTTCCTCTTTCTCTCATCCGTGGAATCAGAACTCGGAGATTTACGCTACCCGCCTCTCCGATAAAGTTGGGCTGTCACGTCTAGGTCTTAGCTGGGTTCGGATGCCCCCCGGCAAAGAGTCCTTTGTCTACCACTCTCACTACCGAGAAGAGGAGTGGATCTACATACTTTCGGGGCAAGGTGTTGCGGAGATCGAGGGCGAAGAGTACGAGGTCGGCACAGGTGACTTCATGGGCTTCCCTCCTCCACGGACAGCGCACAACCTACGCAACTCCGGCGAGGGTGACCTGGTCTATCTGATGGGCGGGGAGGCCTTGGATTCGGACGTAGCCGACTTTCCGGGTTTGGGTAAGCGCATGGTGAGGCGTGGCTACGATGTAGAGATCTACGATACCGCCGATGCCAAGAGCTTCGGACCGATCGACTAGGTAGGCTGCTGACGATGCGAGAAGTGACGAAGGTTCGGGCGTTGGCGGGGATACTAGCCGCGCTAGTGTATCTGGTGTTAGCAGTAGGATGCGGGCTGGTTTCCGACCAGGGCCGCCAGGAGGCGAAGAAGAAGCTCGACGCCAAAGAGCAGCAGGTCAAGAAGGAGGCGAACAAGAAGGTAGACGACCTCAGGAAGAAAGTGGAGTCCAAAGGGCAGCAAGCCCGGCAGAAGGTGAAGAAGAAGGTGGAGACTGGGCAGGAGGACCTGAAGAAGAAGGTCGACGACCTGAAGAAGAAGGTGCAGGCCGGCAAGGTGGACCTGGAGAAGAAGGTCGACGACCTGCAGAAGGATGTAGACGACCTCCAGAAGAAGATGGACGAGCTGCTGAAGAAGGTCGACGCCCAAGGGCAGCAGAACCAGAAGGAGACGAAGAAGTAGATGTCCGACGCGTCCGGAAGTGCGCCCGACGAGGAGTAAGCCCCTCGCCTTCGGAACCTCCTGAGCGAGTGCCCCGCGCGCAGGTCGGCACTTCAGCTAGTCGACCCTTATCCCCTCCCTGATGATCACCTCGCACCCCTCTGCGACTTTGTCCCCGGGGTTGGCTCTCGCGCGATCAGAGCCAGGACCACAGGAGATTTCGTCCTTGCTCCCATCTACAGCACGGATATAGTCGTCGCCACGCTCGCCGTATCCTGTGTCCCGGCCGCCGCCAAGGCGCAACGCGTCGCCGCCGCCCCGAGCTTCGATACTGTCAGCGCCACCGTAGCCGTAGATGGCGTCACCCGAAGGGGTGCCTACAAGGGTGTTCGGTCTGGCATTGCCCTCGATCAATGCGGCCAGGGCTACGCCGGCGAACACGAGAACCATCACGCTCGTCAGCGTGAGGAAGATGCCTGCTCTCTTCACTTCGCTGCCTCCTTCTAGACTACGTCGGTACCTCCATATGGAACCATCTCTCTAGAACTCCAGTCACTTTAGAACCTTAGTCTATATGCAGCTGACCCAGATGTGTAGCGATGAAGGCGTGCTACAGGCATCAGGTTTCAGACAAGTCAAGCTGACCAGCTGAAGTGCTGAAATGCTGAAGTGCTTGCAAAGAGTAGTCGTTCTGCCTGATTCGTATATGGGTGAATTAGACCATCACGAAACGGTCGTTTTGCCCGATTCACTCTTCCCCATCCTCCGCTAGGATCTCGACAAGTGTCATCAGCCCCAAAGGAGGTCGAAGGAAGTCTACTTCGAGCGAAACCCAGAGATAAGAGCAGCAAACGTGGCCGCCGTGGCGGCCAACCATCGAAAAGGGAGGCACACCCATCATCATGAGGACCATTACCAAGAGCGTATTCGGCTCCCCGGCCCGCTCGGGCATGAGTGCTCCGGCGCTGGTGGCGCTCACAAGCGCGATCGCGGCGCTGGCGCTCGTCATCCTGGCGCTCTCGGCACCCGCTGCCCAAAGCGCAGAGCGGCATAACGGCAAAAATATCCCGCTGGGCGGAAAGACCTTGCTGAAGATCGACGAAGGCACGGCCGCTGCCCTTACGGATGCGGGCGTCACAGTCGAGGCGACCGGGGCGGCCGTCGGACCCACCGCCAAGCACCCAGCCTTCGCCTTCCCGATAGTCGGGGGCAAGGTTGACAAGCACCCGCTCGGCGGCCAGATCGTGCACTCCGGAGGGCTCTCCTTCAGCGCCGGCTCCACGAGCGTGGTGGTGAAGCGCTTCGTGATCGACCTGGACCGATTCGTCCTAACGGCCAAGGTGGCCGGAACAGGGCAGCGCATAGATTTGCTTATGCTCGGCGCTCCCGAGGGCGTGAAGGTCGGCACCGAGCGGCTCGTGCTGAGGGGCGTCGACGCCAAGCTGACCACCGAGGCGGCCAGTGCGCTTAACAAGGCGTTTGACACCGACCTGTTCAAGGGTGGCTTGCTCATAGGGGAGGCCACAGTCATCGCCAAAATCGGCGACGGCGAGCACAAGAACGACGACGACTAAAGGGTAACGCCGGGTAGGTTTCGTGTGGCCGGAGGGCCACCAAAATCGGCCGGCGACCAGCAGGGCGGGGCATCTCTCCCCAGGGATGGCCCCGCCCTCATTTCAGCATTTCAGCTAGTCAGCATTTCAGCACTTCAGCTTTGTCCGTCCGGAGGGCTCGCTCCGTTGTGCGGGACCTACCTCGGATTCTCTTGCGCCTCAGACGATGCCTACGACTCGGCTCAATTGCTGAGAGCCGCGAAGCGGCGGGCTGAAATGCTGACAAGCGAAGGCGAAGCCTGAGCGTGCTGATGTGCTGACAAGCCGCCTGAAGGGCGGCGTGCTGAAGTCTTCGGGGCTCGGCGAAAGAAAATGAGATCTGTTGGGACAACCGCCGAGCCCCGAAAAGGCATAGTATGGCGGCTGAATCTGAGAACAGTCTGAGAGAGTCGATTGGAATCGTATGAATATCGTAGACCCCCTCGAGGCGGAAGGCGAGGTACCATGACGCCAGCGATCGACCAAGAGGAGGCGAAGGACCGTGGATTTCTTGAGGAAGCGCCTGCCCGCCCAGGTGGGTAAGTACCTGGAGGGGCTGGAGTTCCCCGCCCGCAAGGAGGAGCTGCTCGGAAGGCTAGAGCGCAACGGTGTGCCCGGCCCGGTCCTCGGTCAGCTGCGCAAGAGGCTCCCTGAAGGCGAGTACCGCGGCCCCCAGGACGTCTTGTCGGCCCTACGAAAGGGACGTTAGGCCAGAGAAGCCGCGCTTCCTACAAACTGCGGCTACAGGCTACAGGCATCAGGTTTCAGCGAAATACAAAGAGCTGATCAGCTGAAGTGCTGAAGTGCTTGCAAAGAGGTGCAACCTCATTGCAACCGATCATACGGATTTCGTGTCATGCCTGAAAAATGATACGAGGTGTGCGTAGCACTCTTCGAGGAGTGGGAGCTCGGCGTACTCGTTCTCCTTGTGCGCTTGTGAAGGCAGCCCGGGGCCGAAGTTCGCCGCCGCGACCCCACGCTCTGAGAAGCGGGCCACGTCGGTCCAGGCCTGCTTGGGACGCACCTCGAGACCCGTCTCTATGAGCTCTTGCAGCAGCGGGTTCTCGAGGTTTACGGGCCCGCTCGGGGCGAAATCCACGACCTCGTAGGTGGCGCTACCATCTAGCAGTTCATCGAACAGACGCCTGACGTCTTCGAGATCCTTGCCTGGCGCGAAACGATAGTTCACATTGATCCTGAACGAGTCGGGAACGACGTTCTTGGCCCGTCCGCCACGTGCGATCGTAGGCGTCAGCACCTCGTAGAAGGTTAGTCCTTCGACGACCGTCTCGGCCGCCGGCCTTTCGTGCAAGGCGGCCAGGAACTCTCCTGCTCCGGTCAGCGCGTTCTCCCCCTGCCAGGGTCGGGCGGCGTGGGCGGACTTGCCGCTGAAAGTGACCTCGACCTGCGCCGTCCCTACACAACCTACCTCGAGCGCCGCAGCCGTCGGCTCGGGCACCAGCGCGAGCTCCGCGTCGAGCACCCAGGGGCTGCCAGCGAAGACGGCCTCCAGTCCATTCTCCGCATAAGGCCCCTCCTCCCGCTCGTAGAAAACGATGACCGGCTCGAAGCGACTCTCCTCGGCGAGGCCGTGGGCGAATACTTCGAGTAGCGCGAGCATCACGGCGTCCCCAGCCTTCATATCTGAGGCGCCCCTGCCGTAGACCCTGTCCCCTTCCACCCTGACCTCGATGCCGCCCTCCGGCTCTGGCACCGTGTCGAGGTGCCCGGCGAGGACGACCCTCGGAAGAGAAGGGTCAGGCTCTTCGCGGCGGACGGCGAGGTTGTTCGAGACGCGCTGTATCTCCCAGCCCGGGGAGGAGGAGATTCTCGCCGCCAGGTCGTCGCACAGACGCTTCTCAGATCCCGTTACGCTCGGACGGTCCAGGAAGTAGCGGAGCGTTTCGAGTAGTCGTTCCCTAGTATGGAATTTGGAACTTGGAATCTGGAATTTGGAATCATCCATAACGTAGCCCTTCCCTAATTCGCAACTCCTAATTCACAATTCCAAACTCGCGCAGGGCTTCATTCAGGGAGGTCTTCTGGTCTGTCGACGCCCTGCGCTGGCCGATTATGAGGGCGCTCTGGAGCTGGTAGGAGCCGGCCGGGAACTGTTTGGTGCGGGTCCCTGCAACCACTACGGAGCGAGCGGGGACGCGGCCTTTGTAGATGACCTCCTCTGGGCCTGTGACGTCGATGATCCGGGTGGATCCCGTGAGCACCACGTTGGCCCCAAGGACAGCCTCTTCCTCGACGCGCACCCCCTCGACGACGATGCAACGCGAGCCGATGAAGGCGCCGTCTTCGATCACGACTGGCATCGCCCCTGGAGGCTCGAGCACACCGCCTATGCCAACGCCCCCGGCTATGTGCACGTCGCGTCCGATCTGGGCCCCCGAGCCGACCGTGGCCCACGTGTCCACCATCGTCCCGCTCCCGACGTAGGCCCCGATGTTGACGTAGCCAGGCATCACGACGACGCCAGGCTCGACGAAAGCCCCGTAGCGCACGGTCCCTGGCGGCACGACACGCACACCCGCAGCCGCCAGGTTCCTTTTGGTCGGGATCTTGTCGTTGTACTCGAAAGGACCCGACTCGATAGTCCGCATCTCCGCGACCGCAAAGTACAGGTTGATGGCCTTCATCACCCAAGCGTTGGATCTCCACTCCCCGCCACTCTTCTGTGCGACGCGCAGCTCGCCCCTGTCCAGGGCGGCGACGGCGTCGAAGACGGCGGTGCGGTACTCCTCCGCTTCCAGCAGCCTCCTGTCCTCGAACGCGGCCTCTATCCTCTCCTCTATCCCCGTCCTCCTACTCTGCGAGATACCGACACGTCCGCCAGTTTAGCAGGAGGCACGACCGGTTCCCGACGCTCCCCGGAAACGGTCTCAGTCCGACGATATACTGCCTTCGGTCCGTGCTCGCGAAGAGAGGAGCGTTTATCTCATGACTCTTTTCGCACTGGCGCTGGTGCTGGCGGCGGCTGTCTTTCATGCGACGTGGAACCTGCTCGCCAAGCGGGTCGGGGACGGGGGGGCTGTCTTCGTGTGGCTCTTCGGCCTCTGCTCGCTTCTTATCTACGCCCCGCTCGCCGTCGTCGTCGTGCTCGTTGTCGCGCCCCATCTGGGGCCTGTGCAATACCTCTTCATGGTCGGGAGCGGCGTGTTGCATCTCGGGTATTTCGTTTTGTTGCAGCGGGGATACGCGGTCGGGGACCTCTCGCTCGTGTATCCACTCGCCCGTGGCACGGGGCCCCTGCTCGCCACAGCGGCGGCCATCGTTCTTTTCGGCGAGAGGCCTTCTCTACCCGTGTTTATCGGTATAGGTCTGATCACGGCCGGCGTCTTCGTGCTGACGAGCGAGTCGGGAAGTCTCCGTTCAGGACTCGGGGCCGGCGTTGTCTACGGGCTTTTCACGGGCGTGTTTATCGCGGCGTACACCATATGGGACAAGCAGGCGGTGAGCGCGCTAATGATCCCACCCCTCCTGCAGAGCTGGGCCACGGTCTTCGTCACCACGCTACTGCTGACCCCCATCGCGATGACCCGCAGAAAGGAGGTCCATGCCCTCTGGCACGCCCACAAACCCGAGGTCCTCGGGGTGGCCGTCCTCAGCCCGCTCTCCTACATACTGGTCCTCACAGCCCTCGTCTTCACCCCTGTGAGCTACGTCGCCCCAGCCCGCGAGATCTCCATCCTCATCGGCGCCGCAATGGGGGCGCGCCTGCTCTCCGAAGGAGACTCCACGCGGCGTCTGATCGCCGCCGGCGCGATGGTGGTAGGCGTCATCGCCCTGACGCTCGGCTGATTGTTAGCATGTCAGCATTTCAGCACGCGCCCTGTCGGGCGCATGTCAGCATTTCAGCCTTCGCTTGCGCGAGTCCTTGCTGGCTGAAAAGGCGGCGGAGCCGCCGTGCTGACAAGCGAAGGCCTTAAAGGCGGCGTGCTGAATTGCTAGATTTTGCGCAGGCGTATGCTCTTGACCGAGTGATCCTGGTTCTTCTCGAGGATCAAGCGCGCCCTGTCTTTCGTTGGCTCGATGTTCTCTTTGAGGTTTGGGTGGTCGATCTCGTCCCAGACTCGCATGGCCAGGTCTGTGGCCTGCTCCACCGAAAGCTCCGCGAAACGGTGGAAGTAAGCGGTACTATCCTCGAGCGCCTCTTCCCGAAGGCGCAAGAAGCGCTCCAGATACCATTCTTTGATGTGCTCCTCCTGCGCGTCCACGTAGATCGAGAAGTCGCAGTAGTCGGAGACGAAGACCATATGCCCCTCGGAGGGCTCCTGTAGACCGGCCTGAAGCATGTTGAGTCCTTCGACGATGAGGACATCGGGCCGCCCTACGACCTGGGTCGCGTCGGGGAGGATGTCGTAGGTCAGGTGCGAGTGGATCGGGGCGCTGACCTCGTCGCGACCGGATTTGATGTCAGCGAGGAACCTCAGTAGGAGCGGCAGGTCGTAGCTCTCGGGGAAACCCTTGCGTTCCATCAGGCCCCGCGATCTCAGCACGCGGTTGGGGTAGAGAAAGCCGTCTGTGCTGACCAACCCGACCTCGGGGTGCCCCGGCCAGCGGGAGATCAGGGCGCGCAGTACCCGGGCCACCGTGCTCTTGCCAGCGGCGACGCTGCCCGCGATGCCTACGATGTAGGGCACTTCCTTATCCTCCTCGTCCAGGAACGCGCGTGCTGCCCGGTACAGGCTCTGCGTGGCGTCCACGTGGAGGTACAAGAGCCGCGAGAGCGGGAGGTAGACCTGTCTTGCTTCCTCCGGGGAGAGGGGCGCCCCGAGGCTCGGTACATCGTCGTCGGAGAAAGTGAACGAGGCGTCTGCGGGCAACCTGGCCCAATCCTCGCGGGAGAGACGCACGAACGGGTGGAGACTGCTCTGCCCGGCGTCCAAGGTAGCGTTCTCCTCTCACCCTCTATACGGAGTCCCGATGACAGTCTTACACAAACTCTTCTGTGGTGCCCCTCAGAGTAAGGACGTCGCGTCGGCGATCAAATCCACCTGTTATCCCGGGGAGCATCCGGCCTCGCTGTGGGTTCGCTTGGCCGGTTGCGTCTTTTCCACCAGGACACTAGGAGCGGAATGATTATGGCAGTCAGGATCGTCAAGAAGATCGGCACAGTCACAGTGGCCGCGAAGCCGGCTGCTATAGGGTTTCTGTCGAAGTACGATCTCATGCGCTGATCGTGCCGCCAATCTTTCTCACGTTCGCTCTTCATTAGAGCAACGGACGATGAATCCTCGATGAATCCCTCACGTGTGAATCAGAAAATCTTGCGTGAGGCCTGTGATGTGCGGGCGGCAAGAATACGCCATCCGGCTGTGTGGAAGATGTTTTCTCCGGGTTTCTCCTGTATAGATTTACCTTAGGTCCCGCATGAGGGTGCATTACGCTGCGGCGGATGGCATTATTGTGGCGTAGGACTGAGCCGAACAAGGAGGCGACCCAATGAGCATCTTCCCGACCAAGATCCTGCTAGCCACCGACGGTTCCAGGGAGGCACAGCTGGCAGCCAGCACCGCCGCCGACATTGCCAACGCCACAAACTCAGAGTTGCACCTTCTCACCGTAGCACCAGGAAACCCAGATCCCGTTTACTACATACACGAAGGTGGCTTGCGCTACGAAACCTATCAACAAGCACTCGAAGCGGTAAAGGGAGAAGCGCAGAGGGTGCTCGACGAGCAGGTGCGCAAGGTCGAAGAGGCGGGAGGGAATGTCAAAGAAGCCCACCTTAGGATTGGAGAACGCCGCGATCAGGCCGTCGTCCATCTGGGTGAGGAGCTTGGCGTCGGGCTCATAGTCATGGGGAGCCGTGGCCTGGGCGGGGTAAGACGGGCGCTAATGGGAAGTGTCTCCGACTCCGTCGTCCACCACGCTCACTGCCCTGTCATGATCGTGCGTCCGGAGAAGCAACGGGCAGGATAAAGCCGAACAATCAGCCACCCAGCGATCAGACCTCCCAGGATCCAACCCTTCTACGAATCAGAGGCGAGAAGTAAGAGACCCGAGAGTCGAGTCTCCGGCCCTTTCGCACCCTAAAGCGGTTTGCAGAGAAGCCGCGCCTCCTGCAAACTGCGGCTACAGGCAGCAGGTTTCAGCGGAAACAGAAAGCTGACAAGCTGAAGTGCTGAAATGCTGACAAGCGAAGGCGAAGCCGGAGCGTGCTGAAATGCTGACAAGGATAGAGACCTCTTGTAGGGGACCGGGGCCAGGTTGTCCTTGACACCAGGCGCCCAAAGGCCCGGATATCCTCCGAAATGAAGCATTCTGCGGGCCCCGCCGTTGTATTGGCCTTGGCAGTACTGGTTGGTTGCTTGTTTGTGGGGACGAATCTGTACTACAACCGGGGCGACGTCTCGGATAACGGGGTCAACATCTCCGCGCCTCTGGACGACACGTTCATCCACCTTCAGTACGGGCGCCAGATCGGCGAAGGGGAATGGTTCAGATACAACGACGGTGATCCCGTCAGTACCGGAGCCAGCAGCTTCCTCTACGTTCTCATACTGGGAGCCGCCCACTTCCTGGGGGTCGCAGGCAGTTACCTGCTTTTTTTCGCGATTATCCTCGGGGCGGCGTTGTTCGCGCTCGCTTCCCTCTTGGGCTACGAGCTCGGTCGAAGGCTAGCCGGGGAGCGTGCGGGGCTCTGGAGCGGCATCCTGATCGCCGCCAACGGCGCCTTTGCCTGGGGGGCTACGAGCGGCATGGAGGTGGCGCTGTTTTCGGTGTTGATCTTGGGTACGCTCCTGGCCTTTCTCCGCGAACTCTCCACGGGGCGTTTACTGCTCACACCGATTCTTGCCGCCCTCGCCGCCCTCACCCGTCCCGAGGGCCTGCTTTTCGCCCTGATTATCACGGGAGCGGTTGTGTGGAAACTTCTCAAAGGCTCCGGAAGAGATCGCCCCATGTCGTCGAGCCGCACTGGGGCGGCGCTGCTGTATGCGCTACTTCCGCTCGGTGCAGGGGTGGCCCAGCACCTGTTCTACAGAATAGCTACCGGAACCAGTGTCCAGAACGGGGTCCTGGCCAAATCCCTACTTTACGAGCCGGTCTTCTACCCCACCGAGTTCCTGGACGCGGTGTTTCAGAATCTCACGAAGTTGAGCCTCTCCGTGCTCACGGGGCTCGAGCCAGGGAACTACATGTTCCCCGGAACGATACTCTTCTGCGTGCTTGGCACCCTGTACCTGGCCCTGGAGGATGACCGATACCGGACGTTTGCCGTGGCTTCGGGGACGGCGCTCGTCTTGGCCATGTCGTCCACAGCGATCTTGGGGCTTCCCGGCGCGCCCTGGGGGTGGCACCACTACCGCTATTTACTGCCTTTCTTCCCGCCCACGCTCGTCTTAGCCGTGGTAGGGTTCTACTCGCTTGGGACCCCCGAAAGTAGAACCTGGCTGCCCGAGGCGCTGGCCGGCTTTGCGGTTCTGTGCTCGCTGCTGGGCCTCCCGGTATGGGCCGCGACCACAGGAGGGAATTCGCTGCAGATCAAGGAGCAGCAGGTCACCGTGGGGCACTGGATACGGGAAAATCTGCCGCCCGGCGTCCCTGTTGGAGTAAACGACGCCGGTGCGATGCGCTACTACGGGGGTCACCCCACGGTGGACCTAATAGGCCTTACCACCAACGGGCTAGCCCTGCCAAACCGGAACGGGGTGGGTAGCCTCTATGAGAAGCTGGAGAGTATGCCGGAGGAGAAGCGCCCGGACTACTTCGCAATCTACCCGACCTGGTTTCCGGGTTTCGACGCTTCCGGGGTATTGGACCAGGAGATAGCGAGGTTCTCCCTATCCAGCAGGCCCGAGACCGCCGGAATCGTCGGCGGAAGTGAAGTGGTTGTATTCCAGGCGGACTGGAGCCTGGCTCGCAGCGGGGAGACTTTCGGGGGCGAAGGTACGGTAAAAGATACCCTCGACGTCGCCGACCTCGCAAGCGAGAGTGAGCACGACTACGAGATGCGCATGCCCCTGATCGGGCTCGAACCCGCCAACGTCCTGACGCGGGAGCGCTCCCCCGACGGTGAGGTCGTCGTGGATGCCGGACGCCGGCTGTCAGGAGAGGAGGAGTTTACAATCACAGGCCTCTCTCGGAACCGCCCGGTCGAGGTGGTCATGCGCACCACGGGTGTGCCCTTTGTCCTGCAGGTGCACGCCGATGGCAGGCTCGTCGGGGAGTGGAGCTTCCAGCCTTCCGGTAGTGGGTGGCAGGAGACCACCTTTACTATACCTGCGGAATCTATTCGCTCTGCAAGCCTTCGAGTGCTGCTCTCACCCCCAGAAGACACTCCGCTAGGGACACACACAGCCTACCATTATTGGTTTGTCCAGCGGAGGTGATCACTTCTTCCAGAGAAGCTATTTCTCCCCAAGCAGATCGTCCGACAGCGCGTGACTTGAGGTAGGCTATCGCGGAGGATCGTGAAGACCTGAGCCAATGAACGCACGAGGATTGTCGGGAGAGACTACGCTGAAAACTATACTCATCACGGGTTCTATAGGGATGGTCGTCGGCTTTGCCGGCACGCTGTTGACCCTGTTTGGGGGTGGTAGCGTCAGGGTGGAGTATCTGGAGTTCGTCGTGGCGCTGCTCCTTTTCCTGGTCATGCTAATCGGTGCGTACTGGTTCGTGGTAGGCGAGCCAGGCACGAGAGAGGGAAGGCAGAAAGCGAAGAAACGCTAGCCGCCCGAGATCTACGCCACGGCCTTCCTCCAGCCCGATGCATTCCGGCCACCACTACATGTTGTGGCTTTGGATCTATTTGCGCAAACTTGCACGTTGTTCAACCCTCAACGCCGCGGACGACCAGATCGTTCAGTAGCGTGGAGGCCGCGTAGAGCCGCCACTGTTCTGGGTCATCGGGCCGCAATCCGCGTGCTCGCTGGCTCAGCAACAGTAGTGTGGCCAGTACCTTGTTGTGGGGTTTCCCTTCCATAATCTTCTCAAGGTCGGTAAATGCTACCCGCATGAGATCGGCGACCTGCTCCGCGAGTTCCTCAACGGGGGGACCGGGGAGCTCGTCGGCAGACGTAACGAACTGCGTGATTCGCCGCTCGGCCTCTTCGGGCTCGAACTCTTCTTCATCGAGGGGCTCGTCGTAGCGTTCTGTGAGCCTGAGCCCGAGGACGACGAGGTCTATCTCGGCACCGTCGAGTTCTGCGACGCGTGGGAAGTGAGCCCACCTTTCGAAGCCGAAACGCCCGAACAGCGCGAGGCTGGATTCATTGCTTGCGAAGGTCCCAGCTGTCAGGGTCTTTATGCCGAGGGCTGGGGCACGCTCTATAGCCTCTTGCAGCATGCGCCCGCCTATACCCTCGCCCCTGTGGTCCTCCCTGACGTAGATGCCGATCTCGGCGGTCCCGCAGTAGGCCGGCCTGGCGTCGTAGAAGTCGCTTAGGCTGAGCCAGCCTACTACCACTCCGTCCGCCTCGGCGACCCGGATCGGACGCCTTGCCGGGTCGTGCTCGTGGAACCACGGCAGCCGCTGCTCGACGGAGACGGGCTCTGTGTCGGCTGAGACTATCCGGCCAGGGATGGTGGAGTTGTAGATCTCCACTATGGGCGCGAGATCCTCTAGCGTGGCGTCACGCATTCTCACGCCCGCACCTCGAGCCCTGCCCAACGCTGAATCGCCAGTTTGCAGTCCTCGAGCCCTGGTACCAGTGCGATCCTGATGTATCCTTCGCCGCCGGCCCCGAAGGCCCTGCCCGGCGCCACTACTATTCCCTCCTCCATCAGCCGCAGCGCGTAAGCTTCGTCGTCCCCACCTGGTACCGCGACCCACAGGTAGAAGCTCGCTTCGGTGGGCAAATATTTCAGGCCAGCCCGCTCGAAGAACCCTGTAAAGAGATCCCGCTTCTCGCCGAAGACGCGCCGCCGCTGCTCGACGTGGGCTTCGTCGCCCCAGGCCGCGGTCGCTGCGTCCTGTACGAAGGACTGGGTGGCTATGCCGATGGAGGGACGGAGCTTCCCCAGCGCGGCGATGAGCTCCTCGTCGCCAGCCATCATCGCCGAGCGGTAGCCCGTCATGCCGCTGCGCTTGGACAGGGAGCAGAAGGCGAGCGTCCGGTCACTTGTGATCTCCAGGATGGACGGCGGAGGCCCGCCGGAGTAGATGTCGTTGTAGCACTCGTCCGAGAAGAGCAGGATGTCGTGCCTGTGGCAGAACTCGACCACGCCTTCCAGGTACTCGTAGGTTGCTGTTGCGCCCGTGGGATTGTGGGGGTAGTTGATCCAGAGTATCCGCGTACGTTCGGGATCTATTGCCCCGGGTTGCAGCAGGAAACCATCCTCACCTTTCAACTCCACAGGCAGAACCTCGCCGCCGGAGAGCAGCGTGCCCCGTTCGTAAACAGGGTAGCCAGGCGTGCCGTAGGCGACGCCGCGCCGCCCGTGCGAGTGGTGCAGGAAGGCCAGAGGAGCGTGGAAGATGGCCTCCTTCGAGCCCGTGGCCGGCAGGATCTCGCTCTCCGGGTCGAGCGTTACCCTGTGGCGGCGTTCCATCCAGCCGCAGAAGGCCTCGCGCAGCGCCTGTTTGCCTGGCGTGCTCGGGTATCTGCTGACCTCGGGGACGCCCTCTATCAGGGCGTGGCGGATCTTCCCGTCCGTCGGCTCGCGTGGGTCGCCGGTGCCGAAATCGAAGAGTTTCGTTCCCTTCTCCTGCAGCTCTTGGCGGCGTTCGTCGAGGCGCAGGAGCGGGTAGGCGCCCTGCCGGGCGAGTACGGGGTTAAGGAGCAAGGGTGGCTTTCTGGTCTCGTGTGTCGCGCGGGGGTTCGGCACGGAGTATATTCTCCCTACGGCTCCATCGACAGAGCCAGAAATATAGCACGCTCCGGCTAAACGAGGAGGTACGTTTTGGACCACTTTCACTATGAGGGGGGCGGACTCCGCTGTGAGGACGTGCCGCTCTCCGAGATAGCCGCGGCGGCAGGGACACCGACCTACGTCTACAGCCACGCAGCCCTCGAGAGGGCGTATATGGAGCTCGATAGCGCATTTTCGGGCCTGGATCATCTGGTCTGCTACGCCGTCAAGGCGAACGGGAACCTCGCCGTGTTGCGGGCGCTGGCCGCTCTTGGGGCTGGCGCCGACATCGTCTCCGGCGGGGAGCTCTACAGGGTGATGCGGACCGGGTTCGACCCGAAGAAGGTCGTCTTCGCCGGGGTCGGGAAGACCGAGCAGGAGCTCATGTCGGGGCTTGGGGAGCGAATACTGCTCTTCAACGTCGAGTCGGCCTCCGAACTCGAGCATCTCGACCGCATCTGCGCCCGCTTCGGCAAACGGGCCCGCGTAGCGTTGCGCGTCAACCCCGACGTCGACGCGGGTACCCACGACCACGTCGCAACCGGGAGGAGCCGCGACAAGTTCGGTATCCCAGTGGACGAGGCGCTTGCTTTGGCCGAGAGAGTAGAGGGCTACCGGTGCATCGACCTCATCGGTGTCCACCAGCACATCGGGTCCCAGATCATCAAGCTCACTCCCTACACGGAGTCCGTAGAACGCTCCGCCGGCCTCGTCGCCGAGCTAAAGACCCGCGGCTTCGACATCCGCTACTTCAACATCGGCGGCGGGCTCGGCATCCCCTACAAGGACGAGGAGACCCCGACTCCGAAGGAGCTGGTCGACGCCGTAAGGCCCATGCTCGAGGCGACGGGGACGAAGATCCTGTGCGAGATGGGCCGCTATATCGCCGGCGGCGCCGGAGTACTCATGACCAGCGTCATCTACCGTAAGAAGAGCGGCGAGAAGAACTTCATCGTCGCCGACGCAGGTATGAACGACCTTCTACGCCCGAGCCTCTACGACGCCCACCACGAGGTCCTCTCCGTAGACGAGGATGGCTCCGTCGCCAACGCCGACCTCGTCGGGCCCGTGTGCGAGTCCGGTGACTACCTGGCCCGCGACCGCGAGCTGCCCGACGCCTCCGAGGGAGGCGTGCTCGCCATCATGGACGCCGGCGCTTACGGGTTCTCGATGGCCTCCAACTACAACTCCCGCCCCAGGCCCGCAGAGGTCATGGTCAAGGGAGATAGCTGGGCCGTCGTGCGCGAACGCGAGCACAGCGCCGACCTAGTCAAGGGCGAGCTGGTTCCGGCGTTTTTGTAGGCTTCTTTAGAGGTTTCAGGCTACAGGTTTCAGGTGTCAGGTCTGCGTGGTCGGTGGGTCTTGTGAATGTATCCGACGGGTTGGAGGTCTTCACGCTCGCCGAGAGGCCGGATCTCGAGTCGCGGGTGGGCTCCCTGCCCGATATGTTCCCCGAGTTCATGTACCACGATGCGACGGTCAGCCGCCACTGGGGAGGTTTGTTTACCGATTTCGCCGGGTTCCAGATCGTCGTCTGCGACCGTGGGGACGAAGTCGTCGCGGCGGGCCATTGCATCCCCGTGTTCTGGGATGAGACTGCCGAAGGGTTGCCGGCGGGCCTGGATGGGGTACTCGAGCAGGGGGTGAGGGATTTCGAGGTGGGACGAGCTCCAACGGTGGTCTCGGCCCTACTGGCGATCGTATCGCACGCCCACCGGGGACGTGGCCTCAGCAGCGTGGTCCTCACCACGATGAAGACCGTTGCCGCCGAAAACGGGCTCGGGGCCCTGATCGCACCCGTCCGTCCCACGCTCAAGGAGCGGTATCCGCTCACCCCGATGGAGCGCTACTTCCGGTGGGAGCGCCCCGACGGATTACCCCTCGATCCCTGGTTCAGGGTCCACCGAAGGCTCGGCGCGGAGTTCGTGCGGGTCGCGCCCCGTTCCATGGTCATCACAGGAACGATCTCTGAGTGGGAGGAGTGGACAGGAATGCGTTTCCCCGAGAGCGACGCCTATGTCGTGCCAGGTGCCCTGCAACCCGTCGTGATGGATCTGGAACGGGATCTGGGCACCTACGAGGAGCCGAACGTCTGGATGCGCCATCCTGTGGTGGAGGGTCGATCATGCTGAGGGGAGAGAAGGTAACGCTGCGGGCTACAGAACGCGAAGATCAGGAGCGCCTGTGGCGATTCTGGAACGATCTCGAGGTCGAGCTTGCGGGTGGCGGCGATCCGCCGCTGCCCGTCTCCCTCCAACGGCTGAGGGACAGGTTCGATCGCGAGGCCCGGGAAGGGACTCCGGACAAGACGAACTTCGCCATCGAGGCCGACGGTGAGTGCATCGGGCAGTGCGGCATCTTCCACTTCGACGTGGCTTCCCGCCACTGTGAACTGGGCATCGCTATCGGCGACAAGGAATACTGGGGCCGCGGCTACGGGCGTGAAGCCGTAAGTTTGATCCTCGATTACGCGTTTCGGGTAAGGAACTTCAGGCGCGTGTGGTTGGAGACCCACGCGGCGAACGAGCGTGCGATCCGGGCCTACAAAGCCTGCGGTTTCGTCGAGGAGGGCAGGATGCGCGAGCACGTCTGGCTCGCCGGACGCTTTGTGGACAACGTCATCATGGGAGTGCTGCGCGAGGAGTGGAAGACTAGCCTTCCCGGCGACGGTTGATGAGGAGGGGGGAGAGGCCGGGGCTGCGATCTGCGAGGCGGGAGTCCACAGAGATAGTCTTCGCCGCTGGGCTGAGCAGGATCACCACCGAAAAGAGAGCCACGAGCACGTTAATCGTGAGGAACTCGGGGGCGCCGAGGCCCGTCCCAAGCCCCACGCCTCCCTGGGAGAGCAGGATCACCGCGCTCAACCCGACGCTGCCTATCGCAGCCAGGTTGGTGAGCAACCCAAGGATGAGGGCGATGCCTACCATCAACTCTCCCACCCGCATGAACTGGGCGAAGAGCTCGGCGTTCGGCACCACATAGCCGTCCATAAAGTCCTGGAAGAAAGGCGGTGCCTGCGACACGTAGCCCCCAGCCTGGAGACTGGCAGCGAACTGGCCGGGAAAATCCGGGTTCAGCATCTTCTCCAGACCACCGTTCAGCCAGACGGCCCCGATCAGGACGCGCACCCACACCATACCGTTCACTTACCGTTTCCTCTCACAACCTTCCCCCCCACTACCGCGCTCTCCTATCCTAGATACGTGCCGCAGAGAGTTTAGGATCTAACTGAAATGCTGACAAGCGAAGCCCGAAGGGCTGAGCGTGCTGAAATGCTGAAATGCTAAGTAGAACCAATGCCGGATCTCCTACGTATATCAAAACGACCCCTGGCGACAACGAGGAGGAAGTCTTGGAGACGATTTCGCGCGAGAGGTTCATCAGGCTCGGCACCGCGCTTGGTGTGGGCGCCGCCTGCGCCTCGCTGGTCGCCTGCGGAGGGGGCTCAAGCAGCTCCGGCGGCGGAGGAGACTCCGGTAGCAAAGACTCGGGTGGAGGCGGCAACTATGGCGGAGGGGGCTCCGGTGGCAAGGACTCCGGTGGCGGCTCGAAGAAGTCGTCCGGCGGTAATGCCAATACAGGTGGACCCGCCATCGCGAGCGAGTCCGAGGTTGCGCCCGGGAGCGCTATCAAGTTCGAGGATTCGGGAAATCCTGCTTTCCTGGTTCACCTGGATAATGGAGACTTCGTGGCGTACTCGGCGATCTGCACCCACCAGGGCTGCGATGTGGCCTACAAGGGCGGCAATCTCGCCTGCCCATGCCACGGCTCCGTCTTCGACCCCGCCAATGGCGCCGAGGTAGTAGCTGGCCCGGCCCCGAGGCCGCTGCCCGAAATCCCGGTGAAGGTAGAGGGCGGCGAGGTCGTCAAGGCCTGAGAATAGGCTACAGGTTACAGGTTTCAGGCTTCAGGTTCGAGGTTTTCCTGAAGCCTGAGCCTGATGCCTGATGCCTAAATCTCAAGTAGAATGGCGCTCATGGACATGGGCGAGGAGATCATCGGGCTCAACGGGGCGGCGGTCGTTCTGGACGTCCCGCCCGAGACGGTCAGTCGCTTCGCGCAAGAGGGAAGGCTTCGCTCCGAACGCAGGGAAGAAGGAGGATACGTCTTCCTCCTCGAAGACGTCCTCGGGCTCGCACGCGAGCTTGGCGCCGAATCAGCGGAAGAGGAGATCTTCGAGGGCGAGGTGATGGGGGACGAGTCCACTGGCAACTCCAGGCTCCCCGCCGTGCCATTCGAGCGCTACGAGCGACTCCTGCAGCAGGGTCAGGACTACAAGACCCGCCTCGAAGAGCGAACCCGTCAGATAGATGAGATTCGCCAGGAGCGCGACGCGGCGAGGATGGAGATCGACCGCCTCTGGTCCGAGATCGAACGCCTCAACCTCGTCGAGTTCCAACGCGAACTGCAGGAGAAGACGATCTCGACCCTCGAAGAGGAGAAAGCCACTCTACAGTCCGAACGCGAGCGCCTCCTCAAAGAACAGATGAACCTCACGGAGGAGAAATCCGCCCTCTCCGAAGACCGGGTCCGCCTCGAAGCCGAGCTCAACACCATGAAGAACCGTGGCTTCTGGTCCCGCCTCTTCGGCGGCTGATAGAAGATAGTCTGTTTGGGGGATGCGCAGTCCCTCGTACCCGGGTATGATGCCAGCCGTTGCGACACGCGAGGCGGAGGGAAGGAGCGGACTCCGTCCCGCTTCGGAAAGGATGGGAAATGACATACGCCAATCTCTTCAAGGTTTGGGCGACGGTGCTGGTAGCAATCCTCGCCGCGATCCTTCTCTCTACGGCTGCCTTCACCACGGGAGCAGGGGCGCAGGTGCAGCCCCTCTCTGGAAAGACGGTGGTGATCGACCCTGGACACGGCGGCAGCGATGTAGGGGCAACGTACACGTTTTCGGCAGACAAGAGACTCTACGAGAAGGATCAGAATCTCGATGTAGCCTACAGGCTGAAGGGCTTGCTCCAAACCTCTGGCGCAACGGTCTACATGACGCGTGGCGGCGAAGCCACCGGCAATAACGACGATTGCAATCCCGACGACGCTACGATCTCGA
>CAWEHD010000002.1:0-201849 GCA_963808845.1 uncultured Rubrobacteraceae bacterium | reverse complement strand
AGCGCCTGTCATAGAGATTGAACCACTGCCCGGTAGCCGCAGTGCTCGAAGAAGCCCAAGGCATCTGATGTGGAGATCGTGCTCAGTGCTTCACCGATGACCTCCATTAACGCCTGTTGGCTACGAGCGCACGCATCCCTGAGGTAGCTCTTGAGCTTGGAGAAGGCTTGCTCTATGGGATTGAAGTCAGGCGAATAGGGTGGCAGGTAGATGAGCTCGCATCCCTTAGCCTCGATCAATTCCCTTACCCTCTCTCCCTTGTGGGCACTCAAGTTGTCCATCACCACCACCTGGCCCCGCTTTAGCGTGGGCAACAGAACCTCCTCCAGATAGGTCTGGAAAACCGTCCCATTGGTCGAGCCCTCCACAACCAGAGATGCTCCCATACCCCGCTCCTTGCTGATGGAAGAGATTAGCGTTATGTTCTTGCCCCAGTTGCGAGGAACTCTCTGGTGCGCCCGCTCGCCCTTTCGCGACCATCCGTAAAGGGGTGCAAGCGAGGTGTTAGACGAACACTCATCCACAAACACAAAGCGCTCCGGCTCGATCGAGGAGATCACCATCACCCGAAAAGCCGCCCTTAGGAATTCGTCGCGCTCACTCGCACCCAGCGTCCTTTTTTTCGGCCGAAGCCCATCTTGCGGATAGCCCTAGAGAGGGTCGACTCGCTCACCGAAACCTCGGTAACCTTCTGTAGGTACTCTTGCCTGTCTGAGAGCTTGGCGAACGGGCGTTCCTCCACATGTGCCTCAAGGAGTTTCCTTGCCGTCTCATCGAGTAGGGGTCTCTTGCCCGGAGCCTTCCCCGGCGAGAGCGAGCGCCCTTCACGCACCGCCTTGGCGTAGCGTTTGACAGAGGAGAGGCTTACCCCGAAAGTGCGGGCAGCCTCGCTCTTTGTCATGCGTCGCCGTTCTAAGGCTTGGACTATCTTCTGTCTGAGATCTTCCGAATAGGCATCCATTAGCCTATGATGGCTCACAGACCAAGCTCATTGCAAGCTGCTCTAGAACGCCGTAAAGCCGAAATTCGCAGAATCACCAATAGGCGAAGTTCGCAGAATTCTACTTCTACGTCATTGGGTGAATAAGGGTGAGAGGAAAGCCGGGGATCCCAGAGGAGGTCCCCGGGATATCATGGAAAGTAACTTTACGTAAGCCTACCCTTATGCTGCGATGAGCCACGCGACGATACCGGCGATCACGACGAGAATCGAGCATTGGGCCACTAGCCGCCTTCTAAACTCCGGCCGTGAGAACTCTGAATTGGGCACCTGCTCGCCAACAGTCTTGATCGTCGTCTCATGTGAGACGATGCCATCTTTCGCTACCCAGCTCTCCGCTAGCTCCGCTCGCTCCAGCATCTCCTTAGGTTGGTCGTGTTCCACTAACCTCATAAACTTCCCCTCTGTAGGTGGGATCGGAGAGTAAAGTGGTGTGCTAGCCGCTCCCGGGTCTGCGCATCTTGATTCACTCTGTACCGGTGTCTACATGGCCCCCCTCCGTATCCGGTTAGGCTCTTATAACTAAGATAACTAACAGCGATGTATGAGAGCGGGCTGAGAATCGGCTGAGATTTGCATTAAACGTTATTAAGTCGCTTGGCCTCCGAGCAGCCTTTTCGAGCAACCTGCAAGTGTACTTCCGAGAACTCCGTCACGGCGAAGTTCGCAGTATCTTTCTTCTACGCACTCGGGTAAACAGGCCTTCGTCGGATGCGCCAGGGGCGAGGGAGCTATGGATTTTGTATGACACGCAACTTCCTCAGGTGGACGTTCGGTGCTCTTGAGCACTATGTATCCTTAGGCACCGTATTTTGCAGCGCCCTGATGATAAAAACCCTCCCTTAGGTACGCCTTCAGGTGTGCCTTTAGGAGGAAAGGGAAAGGAGAACTTTTAATGCATTGGTACAACCCGATAACCAGAAGTGCGGAGGACACCTCGGTGCCCTTCACTGACGAAGAAGCCACCAAGCGTCTGCGGGGCAATATCAGCTCCGAAGCATTCCTGACGGTCTACGACAGGCTGCGAGCTGAGGGGATGGCAATAGAGCAAGCTCTCATATTCGTAGGGCACCACTTCCGGCTTAGGCACCTCGAATACCGCCCGAGCAGGTAGGTGGGCAAGGGACGTGGCTCGAAAGGAACTGTAGAACACATCCGACAGGTTATGAGGAAGTCAAGATAATACACCCAAGAAAGCAGATCTGAGACCGGTACGCTCATAGATGTTGGACCGGGGGTCTGATGAACTTCGGAGGACCCCGCAGCCTGTTGAAAAAGTCGGCATCGAACTGATTACGACCCCAGATCGGGCTCCAGAAGCCCCAAAAGGCCCCAAGAACGGAGTATTTGGTGCCCGATCTGGGGTCGAAGCGGGCATAGAGGGAGTTTTTCAACAGCCTGACCCCTACCACGCTGTGAGTATCCTAGAGGGTGGCTGTGGGCGACGCCTCGGAGCGGCCTGACCCTCTTTCCACGTGGGCCCTAAAGGTGCCTTGCGAGTGACTCGTCGGCCGGACACCTCGGTGTCGCCCGCAGGCCGCCTGGGGCCGGAGCAGCGTCGTGACCTCATAGGAGCTCGCCGCCAGTGGCGTGACCCCTCACAGTATCGTCCGTTCTCTCCTCTGCTCCTCGGGTCGTGAAGTGACCGCGAGATCGAAAGGAGCTTGGGACGTGACGACGATCGAGACCGAAAGGCCGGACACCGAGGTTGCAGTGATCCTGGGCGTGGACACGCACCTCGACTTCCACGTGGCCGTAGCCGTGGACCATCTGGGCAGACGCCTGGGCGAGTCCAGCGTGCCAACGACCGTGAAAGGTTACGAGGGGCTCCTCATCTGGGCGAAGGGCTTCGGCCCCGTGAGGTGCGCCGGGGTAGAAGGTACCAGCAGCTACGGGGCTGGACTCGCCCGCCACCTAAGGGCCGCTGGGATCTCGGTGGTGGAGGTCGAGAGGCCTAAGCGCCGCCATCTCAGGCGCAACGGCAAATCCGATCCCATCGACGCGGAGGCAGCAGCCAGGGCGGTTCTGGCCGGCGAGGCGGTGGGAGAGCCTAAGAGCGCAGACGGACGGGTGGAAATGATCCGGGTCTTGCGATCAGCCCGCCAATCGGCGGTTAAGGCCAGAAGCCAGGCCGCCAACCAGCTCCAGGGCTTGCGCGTGACGGCGCCGGAGGAACTGCTCAAGCGTTTGCGCGCACTCTCGACGAAGGAGCTCGTCTCAGTGGCCGCACGTTTCCGCCTCGGAGATGACCCCAGTGACGTGCCCACGGCCACCAGGTTCGCGCTCCGTTCGCTGGCCCGCCGCTACGAGGCCCTCTCCGAGGAGATCGCCGAGCTAGAGGCGCACCTCGACCGGCTGGTGGCGCAAGCCGCACCTGAGTTGGTCTCTTTGGCGGGCATCGGTACCGACAACGCCGCCACGCTCTTGATCGTGGCCGGCGACAACCCTAAGAGGTTGGGGAGCGAGGCCTCCTTCGCCAGCCTCTGCGGAGTCTCGCCCATCGAAGCCTCCTCCGGCAAGGTCGTCAGGCATCGCCTCAACCGCGGTGGCAACCGGGAAGCCAACCGTGCGCTGTACATGATCTGCCTGGCTCGGATGCGCCGAGATACTCGCACGCAGGAATACGTAGCAAGACGCACCGCGGAGGGAAAGAGCAAGCGAGAGATCATCCGCTGCCTCAAGCGATACGTCGCCAGGGAAGTCTACCGCGTGCTGATCTCTTGCAGCGCCCGTTCCTCACCGACGGGTGCAAAAGAGGAGGCCCAGATCGCTGCCAGGAACAATGCCGCTTGACCATAGGAGCGTCACTCGGGTGAATAAGGGCAAGAGGAAAGCAGGAGTGTAGCCGAACCGTCTCGGGTATACACCTTGTGCGAGCGGGCCGCCTCATCGCCGCATCACCGCGCGAGGTCGAAAGGGTCCGAGACGACCACGGAAGGAGTGAGGGTGAAAACCGCAAAGTCCAGAGGCGCGAGAGTGAACGAGTTGGCGCCAATGATCGTACGCCTGGCGCAGGGATCTTTGATGGCCGGACACGGAGCACAGAAGCTCTTCGGGTCCTTCGGGGGGCCAGGGTTAGAAGGTACCAGCGGCTTCATGGAGATGCTCGGTATGAGACCGGGACGCCCCTGGGCCTACCTAGCTGGACTCTCGGAGTTCGGTGGCGGTGTTCTCACGGCCCTGGGGCTCTTCAACCCCCTGGGTCCGCTCGGGATCATAGCGTCGATGTCGATGGCCACCAGGAAGGCCCACTGGGGTAAGCCCATCTGGGTGACAGAGGGCGGCGCAGAGTTGCCCGTGCTAAACATCGCCATATCGACGGCGCTAATGATCCGCGAGCCCGACGGGTTCTCCCTCGATCGACTCTTGGGGATCCGCCTTCCCCGCTGGGTGGGGTTGGTGGGGTTGGTGGGGATCATACTCACCCTGCTCTACGCCGAGCTAGGTGCCGAGGAGGCACCCGAGCAGGAACAAGAACGCACGAGGAGGAGGCTCAGGAGGACGAGGCCCGTGAGGAGCTGGCCGGACCATAATCGCAGCAACGTATCTCTCTCTGGCAAGAGCCTGATCCTTATCTCAGCCGAGCCTCTTACTCGTCGTAGGGGGCTGCAGCTCTTCCTATTGACGAACTTCTTAGAACTCCGTCATGGCGAAGTTCGTGGAGCGCACCACTAAGAAGGTAAGCGATGTATGCTTGTGTTGTTCAAATCGGCTCGGAGTGTTCAAGGGGGTGTGTGCTCCCGACGATCGCCTACACATTCTTCTGACCCACCTCCACCTTACAGTTCTCGAATTACTTCTGCGAGTCTCAGCAAGGATGAACGGGGCAGCTGATACGTCCTCTGCCCCGTTCGCTTGATCACGCACCTATGAGGCTACGCCATAAGCTCGTCGATGTCGTGGTCGAGGCGGTCGTCTATGCTGTGGATGTCACCTAGCCTACCGTTCCTGCGCGCCGCTTCACGATAACCAATCCGCCCCTCGGCGAAGCAAATCACCCTGCGACCATTGGCATAGACGCCGTAGCAGAAGTCGAAATCCAATCCTCTACCTCTGCCCGATGCTTACCTGCTGCCACGCCATCAACGATGTCCTCGTGCTCACGCGAGAAGTCGAAACAATCGAGTGATTGAAGGATGCCTACCCGTATACTTCGGTCGTGGCCGACGAAGACACCATCCTCGAAGAGGCGATGGACAACCTCAAGGAAGCCGGGCAGCGCATCAGGGCAACCCAGAGCCTCATGCGCTCGCAAGGTATGACGGATGGCGAGAATCACCGTGATTTCCTTACGCGCCTCTCTACGGCGCTCGCCATGACAGTAGCTGCGTACCTTGAGGCTAGGCGCCGGAGGGATCTTTAATCCCCGTAGCACCGCCTAGCGCCTGGCTAATTAGTCCAGAGTACGCCACCCTCAGACACCGGCTGGTGAACGCGCACGCGGCGGCTGAGGCGGCGCTGGTTGAGGCTAGGCGTAGGGTGAGGCTGAACGAGAGGCAGGGCGAGTAAACGCACCCTCGCGCTAGGCTGTGCGATGCTGCATACTTCTCCTCGTAGGTAGGGATACCAGGTGGAACCGCAGAAGACACCCCGCGAGCGAGCACAGAACCTCATGAACCTGTTGGTGCCCGACTGGCGTCCGACAAGGGGACAAGTGCTGCGGTCGGTTAGAGTAGCCGTGGTCGTCGCAACCGCACTCCTCGTCGTACTCTTGGTCTTGTTCCTTATCGGCCTCCTCTTCGGCGTCACCCTCATGAACCTGCTAAGAGTTTTAGCCGTTCCCATCACGGTAGGCGCCGCTGTGCCATTGCTCAATTGGTTACAGAAGAAGCGTGAACTAGAGATTACAGAGCAACGTGCAAAGACGGATCGGCAGATAGCCGAAGAACAGCGACAGGACGAGGCATTACGAGCTTATATCGACGAAATAGGGCGGCTGCTACTCGACAAAGACAACCCATTGCGCAAAGCGCAGCTAGAACGTGAGGGAGTCCGAACTCTGGCGCGGGCACGAACATTGATGGTGTTGCGAAGAGTGGATTCACAACGTAGAAGGAGCGTGGTGGAATTCTTGTCCGAGGCACAGTTAATACACCGCGGTTCTGAGCTGGCAAAGTCGTTAGGAGTGAAATCAGCGATCATTTCCCTTGATAACGCAGACCTCGGCGGCACAGATCTGAGTCGCCTCGACCTTTCAAAAGTACGCTTGTTCGAAGCAGACCTAAGCGACACAAATCTAAGCTACTCTGTTATGGATGGTGCTACTCTGGAAAAGGCTCTGCTGAGAAAGGCCACCTTGCATGAAACCATTCTGGACAGCGCCAAGCTGCGTGAGGCAGATTTGCGTATTGCTGACCTGCGCAATGTCAAGCTCACTCAGGCTGATCTAAATGAGGCCCGGTCATAATTCTCACGCCGCTTTGAGGAAGGCTTTGAGCCCGACCCTGAGATCTCGGCCATGCTCGTACTGGTGGAGCAAGGCTATCTGGTATACCAGCACGGCTCCCAGCGCGAACCGGGCGGTGTTGGTGAGCCCCTTGGTGGGCACCTGCCCTCCCCCGTCGAAGATGCTCTTGAACTGCCCGTTGAAGTTCTCTATAGCCCTCGATCTCAGTTCGTGGAAGATGCGCCTGACCCCCACCCCCGCATCGGTGTGCGGGTACGCCCCCCTGTTCCCCGAGGCCACCAGGATGCGTTCCTGGCTCTCGCACGACTCGCGCACCTCGGGAGCGTTGTAGTGGGTGTCGCCCAACACGAAGCGGGCCTCCTCGGGCAACTCCTGCAGCAGCAGCGGGGCCAGGGGACCATCCGCCTCGTTGGCGGGGGTGAGGTGGGCGGCCAGCGGTATCCACACGCCGGCCACGGTGGTTGCCAGGTGCAGCTTCCACCCGTAAACCCACCCGTGCCAACCGGACTTGGTCCAATGCGCCTCCGTATCTATGGAGGTGTGGGGAACGACTCCGGCCTCGCGATCTTTCTTGTGCCACACCCCGCCACGCGCCCTAAGCACCGTGGAGTCGAGGGCCACGGCCCGCCCGCTAGAGGCCCACGGCCTTATGAGCGCGACCAGGTGCCTGCCCAGGCACCCTATCTGGGCGGGCAAAGCGTCGGGCAGCTCCTTGAGGCGCCTCTCGAACGTTCGGCGCGAAGGAGACTTACCATCCTCTTGGAGCAGGAGGCGAAGCGCTCGCATCTCGGGGGTCGGTTGGGCCAGCACGCTAAGCAACTCGGTTACGGTGTGCAGGTGTCGCACGATCATGATGACCAAGGCTTTGAGGAAGAGCCGGTCGGTGTACACGCGTGGTCGGCCGGGGCGGCGTATTTCGGGCGCTTGGGGTGTAGGCAGGCGGTCCACGAGTTCGACGAGGGTGACAAGCAAACCGTGTTGGCCTATCATCGCGGCTACCTCCACATGTGTCGTTTTGGTGTGGTAACCACGATGATGTGGCGGTGGCCGCGTCGGGTCAAGCCCAAACGCGGCCTTTCTATTTATGACCACCCCTCATCTAAATAAGGCAAGGCTGTGCGGTGCGAACCTCAGCGAGGCCGAACTCGATCCGGCTGATCTGAATGAGGCGGATCTGAGTAATGCCAACCTGTCCGATGCGTTGCTAGAGATGGCTAGCTTGCGCAAAGCCAATTTGCATGGTGCCAACTTGAGGGAGGCATGGGTCGAGGGTGCCGACCTTCGGGATGCCGACTTGCGCTCCGCGGACCTGATCGGCACTGACTTAGGAAGAGCCAATCTGACCAATGCCAATCTGAGCGGAGCTGACCTAACTTTTGCCACGATCACTCAGGAGCAACTCCAACAAGCCGCATCCCTAGAAGGCGCCACCATGCCCGAGGGCCAGAAGTACGAAGACTGGCTCAAAGACAGAGAGAAGCGCCAGCAGGATGAATAGCGCAACGGGTCGGTCCAGAGGACTCAGGACCGGTGATAGCTGCATGGGCTATCAGGGTGGGTCTATCGGCTAGCTGCGCAGCGGCGGCACGGCACCACTTCCAGACGCTCGACTTCCTCGCCCACGGCTTCGTCAAATACGGTGTAGGTCAGGAAGACCAGCCCGTCCGTGCAGGCGTGGGGGTGGTGGTCCTCACTGGCTTCCTTTGGACGGAATACGCTAGACTCTTTGGCGTCCACAGTTTCTAGTCCTTTCTGTGGGCCGGGCTCCGGGGTGCGCTATCACCTGCGGGGCCATTTCCTTATCCGATATCCTAACTATACCGCATTTATCACTCATTTGCAAGCTATTTAGGTAGATTTTCAGTCTCATTTAAGGTACAATCTGCACAGGCACAACGAGAGGAAAGTGAGGTGAGAGATGCCTACAATTGAGGCTGTGAAGATAGGCGGCAACTTGAGGCGCTTACGAGAGGACCGACTGCTGACGCAGTCGGAGCTCGCGGAGCGCGCCGGGATAGCTTTAAGCAGCCTGGTCCGAATCGAGAATGACCAGGTAGACCCTCGGTTCACCAGCATCCGCAAGCTGGCGCAGGCTCTCGCGTAGCATCCCCGCGTGCTCACTCGGAGGCCGCAGATGGCTAAGCGCGGCAACGGCGAGGGGAGCATCTATCCCCACAAGAGGGGCGGAGTGAAGGTCGGCTATCGGGGTTCCTACTGGGTTGACACGGCCGAAGGCCCGAAGAGGCGCTACATCACCGGCGAGACGCGGGAGGATGTGGCGGAGAAGCTCGCCAAAGCCATCTCCGACCGGGCCGATGGGCTCGTCTTCGACGCCGGGAGTACGACCACGGGAGAGTATCTTACCCGGTGGCTCTCTGATAGCGTGCGCGGCACGGTGCAAGGCTCGACGTACCGATCCTACGGGCGGGTGGTAGATGGTCATCTGGTGCCGGGTGTGGGGCGCGTGAAGCTCGCCAAGCTCCGGCCCGACCACATCCGCCGGCTCTACCGGAGCATGCTCGACGCGGGCAAGGCCACCCGCACGGTGCAGTATGCCCACACCCTGCTAAAGCGCGCGCTTGCACAGGCCGTGATGGACGGCCTCATACCGCGAAACGCCGCAGAAGCCGTCAGGCCGCCGAAGCTGAAGCGGGACGAGATACAGCCCTTGAACGCCGATCAGGTCCGGGCGCTGCTAGATGCGCCGGATGAGCGGAGCCGCGCACTCTACACCGTCGCCGTCCGCACCGGGATGAGGCCGGGGGAGATACTCGCTCTCAGGTGGTCGGATGTGGACCTCGAAGCCGGGACCGTCCAGATAAACCGGGCTCTCTCAGAAGGCGAGTTCAGCACGCCGAAGACGCCCCGGAGCCGCCGCAGGATTTCGCTCTCGCCCGCCACCGTCGCCGCCCTCAAAGCGCACCGCAAACGGCAGCTAGAGGAATGCATGGCGAAGGCCGGGCTCTGGGAGGACCACGGCCTCGTCTTCCCCTCTAGCGTCGGCACGCCAAAGAGTCAGCGCAACCTAAACCGTGAGTTCAAGAACGCCGCAAAACGCGCCGGGCTGCCGGATCACTTCAAGCTCTACGACCTCCGCCACACCTGCGCCACCCTGCTACTCTCCCGCAACGTCCACCCCAAATACGTCCAGGAGCTCCTCGGGCACGCCTCCATAGCCCTAACCCTGGACACCTACTCGCACGTAATCCCCGGCATGGACGGCGGCACGGGTGGGGCGATAGACGAGGCCCTCGGATGATGCACGGTCGGTTCCACCTGCCGCGTTGATGCACAAGCTGATGCACGAGAGCCCCGGCGCAGCACCGGGGCTCTCAACTTTTCGCGAGTTTTGCAGGAATATTAGAAGTGAGCCGCCCAGGACTCGAACCTGGAACCTAGAGATTAAGAGTCTCTTGCTCTGCCAATTGAGCTAGCGGCCCGCGAGGGCGAATTATAGCATCGCTCGCGGGGAGTATAGGGCAAAAGTTAAGTTTTGTTCACAGGGCTTGCGACGGAGGTGCCCGCTCATTTATAATCTTCGTATCATCCTAGCGGCCCTATCTGGGGGCCGCTAAGGGCCGGAAAAGGGTCTCACCCTTCTATGAACACCGGCCCTTTTTTTTTGAGCATATCAGCATTTCAGCAGCGCATGCGCAGGGCCTTGCTGCTGTGCTGAGGATGGCTGACGAAGCCGCAGTGCTGAGAAGCGAAGCCGAAGTGCTGAAGTGCTGATAGTGCTAATCATCCTACTTCTTCGGCGATGGTGAAGAGTTCTTCGGCGTGCCGGCGCACGGACTTTGCGAGGTCGTCGTTCGCTGTGGCGATGAGGATCCGTTGGAGGGGGGCGTGGTAGCGCGTCATTTCGTCTTCGGACATGCCAGAGAGGTTCTGCCAGCCGACGGGGTTGCGCTCGCCGGGGAGGGGGTTGCGTCGGATCAGGCGCAACTCCACGGGGAAGTGCTCTTTTTCGGGGAGGTCTATGAGGATGTCGAAGGGTCCGGCGACGCCTTTGCGGTAGCGGGTGAGATAGCGGGACCAGGCCTCTTCCACACGGCGGCGCCAGGAGGCATCGTCGCGGAGCCGGTTCAGCGAGGAGTAGCTCGGGTGTCGCTCGTCGAACTCCAGGGCGAGATGGTAGGGCCTGCGGTCTGCGAGGCGTTTCATGAGGGTGGCTGTGGAGCTCTCGGCAGAGTCCTCGAGCAGGACGAAGGCTCCCGCGTCGTCCTGCTCGGAGAGCTCGTCGAAGGTCACGTTACCGGCCCCTATGGCGTCCTGGACGGCCCTGAGGAACATCACGGCCGGGATACGCAGGGCGTGGTGGCCGTAGACGTTGTAGTACACCAGGTAGCGGGAGAAGACGACGGATTGCAGCGTGCCAGCCCCTTCTTCGTCCAGCGCCAGTATCGCCTTGTTCTCATGGCCCACGATCCTGAGGCGCTGTATGAGGGACTCCACCTCGACCAGGCCATAGGGGACCCTGGCCCCCCTGGCGTCACGGATCAGGCGGTCGAGGGCATCCAGGTTCAAGGAGCCGAAGAGGATGTCCCGCAGCAGATGTTCCGTTGGCGTCAGGCTGTGCGGCGGTTTATCCCCGCGCGAGACCAGCCTGAAGACGTTGTGGGGTTCGAGGTCCCACTCTGCCCTCAAGACCTTCGCCACCTCGGTGTGTTCGATCCAGCGCCTGCTCAACTCTTTGAGGGTTGGCGCGCCTGGGACCTTGATCCCTTCGACGGAAGTGGCGTAAGGGTACCGGCCCGCGTCCAGAAGCAGGGCCGCGGCCAGGGCAGCCCTTACGTCGCGGTCCTCGAGATAAGCGCCCGACTCCGCGATCCGCTTGAGCGTCAGCCCCGCGAGGTGGTAGACGCCGACTGCGTGATCCAGGCGCGTGTGACGGGCCCTCGGGAAGGACCCGAAGGTAAATCCGAGCTGGCTCATGCCCTTGAGGCGCTGCATCGCGCCGGTCTCGAGCAGGGCCTTCACCGCCCGATCTATAGAGACGTCCCCCCAGATCACGTCCCTGACTCTTCTGCCGGAGCCCCCGAAGAGCTCCCCAACCGTACCGCTCAATGACGCTCCCGATCTCGTGCTCTCGGCTATTCTAACGAAAATGTACCACGCCCGAAAGGATGCCTCGGGCGGGCAACGGGTGTAACATTCTGGTTCTCGAGAGAGGAGAGACTATACACAAAGAAGAGGTGCACGCTCTGCAGGGAGAGTCGGTTACCCTCAGGCCGCCGCGGGAGTCCGACGTGGAGGTGGTCTACTCTTGGGACAGAGATCCCGAGCTCGCCGCCTGGAACGGGCGGTCGCCCATCTCCATCTCCCTTTCGGCGGCCCGGCGCGATTACCTTGCCCGCTGGGAGGACCCGAGCGTCAAGACTTTTATCATAGAGGCCCGAGGGGACCCGATCGGCATGGCGACCCTCTACGACTTCCGCCGCGACGGCTGCGAACTCGGCATAAAGATCGGCCCCGGAAACCTTCGTGGCAGGGGATACGCTACCGAGGCCGTTACTCTCCTCCTCGACTACGTCTTCGACACCCTGGGCCTCGGGGCAGTCCGCGGCTCGACCCTGGCCCATAACGACCGTATGCAAAGAGTCTTCGAGAAGAACGGCTTTGTGCAGGTAGGTGACGGTTCCCTCCTTAGCCGCTACGATAATCGCCGCTACACCGAGCTCTTCTACGAGCTCCAGCGGGTAGACCAGAACCCGTAAAGGCACGCACGAAGAGGATCTCTGCCAGAGGCGCCACAGGCGCCGTTCTGCAGGAGCAAAACGGCGGATCCCGCAATACTCCGGCGCCTTGGGCTCGCTATCCTGTCCTGGCCGACTACAATAAGGCTAATGAAGACGCAGCTCGAACTGAACATCAGGAGCCGGGGAGCGATGAGCGGGGTCCTGACCATGGGTAGCCTCGACCCTGCGTTCGACGCCGCCACAGGCGTGGACGGAGAGCCCGTGGTCGTTGACTTACGCACGGTCGAGTTCGTCGAGCCGGCCGGACTCTGCGCTCTCGCAGCGCTGCTGGAGTACCTGTGCGCCCGTTGTGAGGTGGTAGATCTGGCACTCACCGGACGCGACGTGCCGGCCTATCTGGAGCGGATGAACTTCTTCAGGTCGTTCGGGGATCGGGTACGCACCAACGCCGACGTGGCCTCTCTGGAGGAGCGCAGGCGGCACAACCCCGGGACGCTGCAGGAGTTGATCAACTTCCACGCCGAAGAGGAGATACCGGGGATCATCGAGAGAATCTCGGAGATCCTGGAGAATCAGGGCTACCGCCTGCGCGAGAGGGTCGCCATCTGCTCCACGCTCTCGGAGGTCTGTGCGAATGCCGCCGAGCACGGTGTCTCCTCTTTCGGGGCCTACGCCGCCGTCCAGGCCTACCACCACATCGTTAGCGGACCCCGCCGCCGCGGCGAAGAGGTACTCATCGCTATCGCCGACGGCGGCGTAGGCGTACGTGAGACGCTCTCCCGTAACCCGAAATACGCCGAACATACCACCACAGATAACGACGCCTTGCGCCACGCACTCGAGATGGGCGTCTCGGCGACCGGTGAGATCGGCCGCGGAGGCGGTCTCGCCCTCGTAGCAGGGATCGCCGCCCGCGCCAGCGGCTCCCTCTCTTTGCGCTCAGGCTCGGGCCGCGTGACCGTCTACGAGAATCGCAAAAACTCCCGTAACGTCCCAGAATTCCCAGGCACCTTCGTCCGCGTCTCCCTGCCACGCACTCAACAGGAAAACTCCTCCGGATGAAGGCAAAATACCCCCCAATATGCCGTTGACTTATCCAGGAAGGACCTGTACAATCCTCTTATATGATTTCACTGACGACAGTGAGGACAGCTCCGGTGATTGAGGAGCGGGCGCACAGGGTTTTCGAGGTCGCCGGGGGCGACTTCGGGGGCAAGCTGATGGTGACCCGCAGGACGGGCCGTGCGGTCAGGGAGTCGCTCGAAGGGGCGCTCGAGGAGCTGCCCAAGGGCGGCATCCTGTATGTGGACACGCGGGGGGTCGAGCTCATGGACTACTCGTTCGCTGACGAGGCGCTTGGGATACTGGTTTCGAGGTCTGCGAGTGGGGAGTATGGGGACAGGCATCTGGTTTTGGTCGAGGAGGACCGGGATCTTCTGGAGAACGTCGAGGCTTCCTTGAGGCAGCGCTCGCTCGCCATGATCCGGGTCGATGAGATTGGGTCCGAGCCTGGCATAGTCGGCAAGGTGCCTGACCACCTTCTCGAGACCCTGCAGGCGATCTACGACGCAGGCTCCATCACCAACGCGGCCCTCGCCGCAAGGCTAGATCTCAACCATACAGCCTGCAACAATAGGGCGACCAGGCTCGCGAAACTCGGCCTGATCCACCGCCGCATCGAAACCGCAGCCCCAGGCGGACGCCAGTATACCTACGAGCGGATCGCCTGATGTTTTTTTTGACTACACCCTCACCGAGTTCAGTGAAGATAGCGTTACCGGCTTCTGGTCGGAGGAGGTTCAGTGATGAGGGAAGAGTACATGATCGAGCGCCAGGGCAAGAGGTTCGTGCTCTATGCGGGTCTTCTGGAGGAGGCGCACAGCTCGGGGGCTCAGGAGCATCGAGACGGAGCTTTTGCAGGTCCCTGCGAAGGAGAACGGCGAGGTCGCGATCGTCAAGGCCGTGATCCGCACTGAGGAGGGCAAGTTCGCGGGTATCGGCGATGCCTCCCCGCATAACGTGAATCGGGCGATAGCCCCGCACCTGATCCGGATGGCCGAGACGAGGGCCAAGGCGCGTGCTCTAAGGGACGCCATCAACGTCGGTGTGACCGCTTTCGAAGAGCTCGGCGGCGAGGAAGAGGTCGTGGTTTCTTCGGGGACACAGGAGCGTGACGGGCGGCCGAAGGCGCAGAACGAGGAAGGAAGAGGCGAGCTCCCAGCGACGAGAAAGCAGCTCAACTACCTCGAGGCCCTCATCTCGGATGTCGTCGAGGATGGGATCGGCCGCTTCGAGGAGATGGTCGGAAAGCCTGTAGGGGAACTCACCCGCGAGGAGGCGAGCGAGTGGATCGGGCGTCTCTCGGGGAGGGCTGCGTAGTGAGCGGATCCACCTGGATCGCAGCCCTCGGCGAGGAGGTCGTCTACGAGGAAGATCTCCCCGCCTGCTGCAGGCGCAGCGCCCTTCACTACGACGAATCGTTCGAGTGTCCGGCGTGCGGCGCGATGTGGCGGGAGCCGCTGCCTCTACAGCCCGAGCAAGACGCCTTCGCACAGCGCGAAGAGCGTAGAGGAGCGGCGTAGTAAACGATGGGGGAGAGAGGGAGGCAGAAGGTGAGCACAGAAGCATCGCGCAAAGTAAGCGCACGCAAAAAACGGAGCGCCCTCAGGCCCGATACCGCGCTCATCCCTGTTGGCGAGCCCGAGCAGGAGATCTATGTGTGGTCTTTGCCTACGTGCTGCCTGCGCTCCTTCAAAGAGAGGGCCATGTCCGAGATGGGCGAGCGTCGACGCCTCGAGCTGGATTGCTCGTGCGGGCGGAGCTGGCGCGTCACATCGAGCCTTGACGATCGCATCCTGGAACGCTTCGTAACCCATGGGGGCCCAAGGGCCGGAGGATCGTACCCGGCGGCATGAAGAGAAAGCACTTTTAGCACTTCACACCCTACGCTGCTCGTTACGAGGCCGCGCCGCCGACTTCAGCCAGGGCTTGCCGATGACGATGCTGAAATGCTGACAAGCTAAGAGAGGGGAGACGTAATGATGGAAGCACAAGACGTTCTCACACAGTATTTAGGCAGAGTGCGCGGCGGCAGGCTGCTCGATGCCGGTGAGGAGAAGGATCTCGCCAGGCGGGTACGCGGGGGGGACATGAGGGCCCGTCAGAAGCTCATCGAGTCGAACCTGCGACTCGTGATCTCCATCGCCAAGAAGTACAGGGGGCGTGGAGTGCTCTTCGAGGACTTGATCCAGGAGGGGAACGCCGGCCTGATTCGGGCCGTCGAGAAGTTCGACCCCGAGATGGGCAACCGCTTCTCGACGTACGCGACGTGGTGGATAAGGCAGGCTGTTACCCGCGCCGTCGCGGACCATGCCCGCACCGTCCGTCTGCCAGCGCACGTCGTCGATGCTCTCTACCGCCTGCGACGCGCCGAGAACGCCCTGAGCCTCGAACTCGGCCGTGACGCCACCGAGGAGGAGCTCATCGAGAGGCTCGGCGTAAAACCGGAGGAGGCCAGGCGTCTGCGCGAGGTCAGCCAGCCAATCTCCAGCATCAACGCCAGGATCAACGCCGATGAAGGCTCCGAGCTGGGCGAGTTGCTCCCTGACGAGATCTCCGGCGACGAATACGCCCGCGTCGAGGTCGGCCAGTGGGAGCTGGCGCTCGTCGAGGCCGTGAGGTCCCTGCCCGAACGGGAGGCCAGGATCATCGAGATGCGCCACGGCCTCGACGGCAGTGATACCCTCACCCTGCGCGAGGTCTCCGAGGAGCTAGGCATCTCCCAGGAGAGGGCGCGTCAGGTCGAGATCAAAGCCCTGAGGACCATCCGTACCGGACGCTACGCGAGCACCCTACGCCGCGCCCTCTCCGAGGCCGTGTAGAACAGATCCGAATGGGCTGCTAAGGTGCTCTCCAGAAGCACGAAGGCGAAGGGAGCCCATGGAGACCACAGAGCGTAACACCGAGCGGGCGCGGCAACTATTCGAAGAGTTGGGCGGAGCCGTCAAAGACGGCTTCCCTACGATCCACTCCCAGGTCCACCATACAAAGGCCGGAACCCCTTATCTGAAGACACCGGGCGTCGTCGTGTTGGCGAAGCCCCAGACCAACGTCGCGGGGCTCGGAGGGTTCCTCGAAGGCTTCGACCCGAACCTCCGCTTCACCGAGTACCTCGACGATCCCACCAGGCTGCCGGACTCGACCCAACTCTGTAAAACGTCTGGCCAAACGTGTTATATGTCATTCGGACCTCGAAGAACGACCAACGAGAACGCCGCCGCTTACATCGAGCGTTTGACCTCAGCGGGGCATGGTAGCGTTCTGGAGCACTCCAGCTTCAACTTCCTGCTCTACGGAATAAGCCGCAGCGTTACACACGAGCTGGTGCGACACAGGGCTGGCGTCGCAATCTCCCAGATTTCACAACGCTATGTTAGCGGAGCCGTGCTTCGCTTCGTAGAGCGCCCCGAGTACCAGGAAGACCAAGAGTTGCACAGGACCTTCGAGGAGCGGGCCGACAGGGCCGCGGCGGAGTACGAGGCGATGGCCGAACTCTTGCTCGAGCGCCAGGAGGGTGGGGCGAGCATGCTCACCGCAGACTACAGGACCGACGCGAGAAAGAAGGTGCAACAGACCGCACGCTCGCTGCTCCCGAACGAGACGGAGGCCCCGATGGTCTTCACGGGGAACGTACGCGCCCTAAGGCACATCATCGAGATGCGGGCCGACGCGCACGCGGAAAGTGAGATCCGCAACCTGGCCCTCCGCCTCTTCCTTTGCCTGCGGACCGTGGACCCCATCCTGTTCGGCGACTACGAGCTGGGCGAACTCCCCGACGGCACGTATACCGTATCGACCAAGAACCGCAAGGCGTAGGCCTGCAACAGCGGGTAAAGGGCGAGTGGCGGTAAACGAAAACAACAAGCTGATGCTGACTGCTGAAATGCTTGCAAAGAGGTTCTAAACCTCTTTGCAAACCGCCCTAACCCGCTTCGCCGCGGAGAGCCAGGGAGAGTTGTCCCTCGGCAGCCGCGACCTCATCGTCTTCGATCCTACGGAACAGCGGTTTCGCCCCGATGGTGCGGTAGCCCTTCGGCAGCTCGTCGAGATCCGAGACGCGGGCTATGGGACCGTCGAAGAACTCCTCTAGCCGCCCGACGGCCTCAGGGACGTATGGTGCGGCGTGGTAGGCGAGGGAGCCGAGCAGGACGGAGCAGGTATACAGCGTGAGAATGGTCTGCTCCTGATCCTCCTTGCGGGTCTTCCAGGGGGCCGAAGCGTCGAAGAACCGGTTGGCGCGCCTTCCCATCGCCAGTAGCTCTCCGAGCGCTTCGCGAGGTCTCGGGGCGAGCATCTTTGCCTCGTAGCGCGCCTCTAATTCCCTGAAATCTTCCAGGACAGCCACGGCGTCTTCGGATAGCCCATCTGGGCGTGGCACCTCTCCGTCGAAGTACTTCTCGGCGAAAGAGAGGACGCGGTTTACGTAGTTGCCGAGGTTCCCGATCAGATCCGAGTTCACCCGGCCCTGGAAATCCCGCCAGGAGAACACCACATCGCCCGTCTCGGGCAGGTTCGAGGCCAGGTAGAAACGCAGAGGGTCGGCTGGGAAGCGCTCTAAGGCCTCGTGCAGCCAGACCGCGAGGTTGCGGCTCGTCGACATCTGCATCGCCCTTCGCTCGCCGTCGACTACGACCTCCAGGTTCATGAACTCGTTGGCAGGCACGTCGTAGGGGAGGACGAAAGGCTCCTGGCCGTCTTCCGCCGTGCCCATGAGCTGGGCCGGCCAGATCACAGTGTGAAAGACTGTGTTGTCCTTCGCCGAGAAAGTGGATGAGCCGGCTCTCGGGCTCCTGCCAGTACTCCCTCCACCTGTCGGGCTCACCGACGTTCTCTGCCCACTCCATCGTCGAGGAGACGTAGCCGATGCAGGCGTCGAACCACACGTAGAAGCGTTTGTCCTCGAAGCCAGGCTCGGGGACGGGGACGCCCCACTGGATGTCCCGCGTTATTGGCCGTTTCTCCAGGCCGCCGTCTATGATGCCGAGGATGAAGTTCTTGACCGAGGTGCGCCAGTGCTCCTGTCCAGCGACGTACTCCCTCAGCCTATCCGAGAACTCGGGGAGGTCGAGGTAGAGGTGTGTCGTCTCCCTGACCTCCACAGGCCCGCCCGTGACCTTGGAGTGTGGCTCGATCAGCTCGTAGCGCCTCGTACCACGAGCCGCAGTTGTCGCACTGGTCGCCCCTCGCCTCCTTGTAGCCGCACACGGGGCAGGTCCCCTCGACGTAACGGTCGGGCAGAAAGCGTCCCTCCGTAGGACTGTACATCTGCTTTGACTCCGCCTCCGAGATGTAGCCGCCCTCCTTGAGCTTGCGGTAGAACAGCTGGGTATTCTTCGCGTGAAGCGGCGTCGAGGTGCGCGAGAAGTTATCGAAGGAGATGCCGAAACGCTCGAAGGTCTCCTTCATGTGCGCCCACCAGTAGTCGACGACCTCCTGCGGGTCCTTCCCCTCACGCTCCGCCGTCAGCGTGATCGGCACACCATGCTCGTCGGTGCCGCAGACGTAGACCACGTCCTCGCCGCGCGCCCGCAAATAGCGCACGAACGCGTCAGCAGGCAGGTAAGCGCCCGAGATCTGGCCGACGTGCAACGGCCCGTTGGCATAAGGCAACGCCGAGGTTACGAGGTACCTTCGTCTCTGCTCGCTCATGAACAAAGGATAGCAGGCTACAGGCATCAGGTTTCAGCCTTCAGGTAAGGACTATGCCTGGATGTGATCCTGCGCGACGGCGCATCGCCCAACCCCGAACCTGTAGCCTGATGCCTGAAACCTTCCGATGCTACCATTCGCCGGATGAGCTCCGGATGCCCGCTGCAAGTTCCTTTTCGTCGTCTTGTCCCCGAGGCGGGGATGCCCGAACGCGCCCACGCGGGGGATGCGGGCTATGATCTGCGTTCGGTCGAGAGAGTGGACCTGGCGCCGGGAGCCCGGGCGCTGGTGCGGACCGGGATCTCTGTAGCTATACCTGAGGGTTACGCGGGGCTCGTGCTCCCGCGCAGCGGCCTCGCCGTGAGGCATGGGATCTCCCTCGTCAACACGCCGGGTCTCATCGACTCTGGCTACCGCGGTGAGATCCAGGTCCCCCTCATAAACCACGACCGCGAGGAGACACTTCCTGATCGAGGAGGGGACCAGGATCGCGCAGCTCGTCCTCGTAAGGGTGGCCGCGGCGACCTTCGGCGAGGTCGATTTCCTTGAGTCGGCGACGGATGGCCGTGGTGAAGGCGGCTTCGGCTCCTCAGGGTCCTAGCGTGAGGCACCTCTGTGAGGCGGAGTACCGGCTTGTTCCTGTTTGACGAGCCTTCAACGCAGCGGATCGCCCGGTTCCTCGATGCGCAGCGCGACGCGCCGTTCACTTACGAAGAAGTCGGGGCGACGCGCGAGGATGCGAAAGCGCCCACCGGCTACGCGGTGGACCACCACCGCGCGAAACTCGGCGAAGGCGGAGACACGTTCGACCGGGCAGTGGACGCTGGTCCGAGCCACGAATCACAAAAATCCTGAAGCCTGATGCCTGAAACCTATGCCTGAAGCCGCGGTTCGTCGTTGGGCGGTTCCCGAACCGGCCCTACAAGCACACCGCTTGCTAAACTGCGGCCGACTTGAACGCGACCACCCACGCCGTCTTCGGGGTCGCGGCCCTGGCCGGCGCCGCGCTCGTCACAGGGGCCGAACCGCCCGCCTACGTCTACCCTGCCGCCGTCGCTGCGGCCTGGCTGCCCGACGTAGATAACCCGCGCAGCACCCTGGGCAACGGTCTGAGCCGGATGAAAAACCCTAGCTCTCAACCTCCTGAGCCGGCCCCTGAGCTGGGCCTTGAGGACGACGTCTTTCGTGCTCGTCAGGACCGTCGGCCACCGCACCCTGACCCATTCGCTGGTCGGTGTTCTCCTCTTTTCACTGACGGTCTGGCTGCTGTTGAGAGGTTTCCCGAACCTCGTCGCTCGCCCTCGTCGCGGGCTACGCCTCGCACGTTCTCGCCGACGCGCTAAACATCCGGGGCGTGCCGCTCTTTTGGCCCGCGGGTAAGCCGTTCAGGTTGCTGCCTGGTGGGGTCAGATCCGGCGGAGCCGTCGAGGTCGCCGTGGCCCTCGTGGCCCTTGCCTTCACGCTCTACGCCCTACTCCTGCTCTATCCGGGATTGCGCGGTGCGATCGGCCTCCAGCCAATCTAGCGTCTTTCTGCTCGCAGGGTGCGTGGCCTTTCCCCGCGCTTCGTTGTGGGCTATGGCGCGCCGCAACGACTCCAGGGCCGCCCCGTTTAGGTCCTCCCTGGCCAGGCGGCGCAGGCTTCCCACGCTCGGATAGTCGCGGGCTGGTTCGATCTTGTCAGCGACGTAGAGGACGAGCGCGAACGGACCCATCCCCGGCCTCCCCGTCGTGTGGGCCATGACCGCCTCCAGAACCTCCCCGTCATCGATGCCAAGCTCGCGCCTTGCCAGCTCGGCGGCCACGGGCCCGTGCAGGAGCTTCGGGCTCTGCCGTTCCGGATCTCCTACCTGAAGGTTCCATTTATCGGCCAGCTTCAGGAACTCCTCAGGTCCCATCTCGCGGGCGGCGTCGTGGAGCAAGGCGGCCAGCCGCGCCCTGTCCGCATCGAGACCGTAGGCCAGCGCCAGATCCTCGGCGGTATCGGCCACCCTGAGGGTGTGTTCGTAGCGCGCTTTCGAGAGCCGGGAACGGGCGAAAGCGTCGGCCTCTTCGAGGAGCGTGCGGATTTTCGCATGGTCATCCATCCGGCGGATTGTAGAATACCCGCATGCATGATGGGAAAAACATAGAGAGCGCCGAGATCGTGACCGTAGGGACCGAGATGCTCCTCGGCGACCTCGTGGATACGAACTCGGTCTGGATCAGCCAGCGCCTCGCCGCTCTCGGGGTGGGTATCTACCGCCACACCACCGTCGGGGACAACTCGGAGAGGATCGTCGCGGCCCTGCGCGAGGCCGCCTCCGGCTCCGACCTGGTGGTCACCACGGGAGGCCTCGGCCCGACCTCAGACGACCTGACCAACGCCTGCATCTCGACCCTGACGGGCCGCGAGATGGTCGAGTACCAGGAGGCCCGGGAACACGTGGACAGGATGTTCGCGAAGTTCGGCCGCGAGCCGACGGCCAACAACTACAAGCAGGCCCTCTTTCCCGAAGGGACAGAACTGATCCCCAACCCGGTCGGAACGGCGATGGGGGCGCTTGTGGAGTGGGAAGGAACCCTCTTCGCTACGCTCCCAGGGGTGCCCACGGAGATGAAGAGCATGTTCGAGGCGACTCTCGAGCCCCTGATCCGGGCCCGCAGCGAAGGTTCCATCGTCTCAAAGACTCTCCACTTCGCTGGCATCGGGGAGTCCGCGCTCGCGGAGAAGGTCCAGGAGTTCCTCGACGCCACCGACCCCACGGTCGCCCCACTGGCGGGCCAGGGCAGGGTACGCCTGCGTATCACGACCAGGGCCGCCACCGAGAGGGAGGCGCAGGAGAAGATAGCTCCGGTCGAAAAAGAGGTCATCGCCCGCCTCGGCGATTACTACTTCGGCGAGGACGACGAGACCCTCGAAGGCGCGGTCGGACGCCTGCTTCAGGAGCGGGGCGCAACCCTGGCCCTCGCAGAGAGCTGCACGGGAGGCCTCCTCGCCAAGCGCCTGACGGACATGCCGGGGTCTTCGGCATACTTCGGTGAGGGACTCGTTACCTACTCCAACGAGTCCAAAGAGCGCCTGCTCGGGGTGCCGCACGACCATGATCATGGACCACGGCGCCGTCTCAGAGCCCGTGGCGCGCGAGATGGCCGAGGGCGCGCGCAGGGTCTCGGGCGCCGACTACGGGCTCTCGGTCACCGGAATAGCAGGTCCTGACGGTGGGACGGAGGAGAAACCCATCGGGCTCGTCTTCGTCGGGATCTCCGATCCGCAGGACACGTTCGTGGAGAAACTCGACCTCACCGCCTGGGCCCGCTCCAGGGACTCGATCCGCGAGCGGAGCGCGAACCGGGCCTTCGACCTCATGAGGCTTCGACTGGAAGAGAATTAATCTTGAGGAGCACCCTTGCTGGATACGATTTACGGTAGTAAACTTCGCGGAGTTGAAGGCACGCGAGAGGAGGTGATCCAGATAGACGCATCGAGTAGTAGTCGCGGGTATCTTCTGGGAGAGGTGGCTCTGACCTAGGCCCACCAAAACACCCGGCGGGATCCTGGGTTACTTTATCCGCCTCCCATGTCGTGAAGGCGGACGTGCTGAAAAACGGGATACCTGCGTAACACTCAGAAGGGTACGGCCCCCGGATCTCTCCGGGGGTCGTTTTTCGTACCTCCCCGCACTACCGCTCCTCTAGTGGCACCCAGCATTCTTTCCTTGCTCCCCACGTATACGGACTGCGGCCTGATCAGACGGTCCAGCGCCCTCTGCTCGGAGCAATGCGCCGTCCACCCAGCCACCCTCCCCGCCGCGAAGGTCGGGGTGAAGAGCTGCGTGGGTAACCCGAGCCCATGCAGCAACAGCGCCGTGTAGAACTCGACGTTGGTCTGCAAGTTCCTGCCGGGCTTGTGCTCAGCGAGCAGCCGTAGCGCCGTCTGCTCGACCCCAAGCGCCAGATCGTAGAGCTCCCTGTCCCCGTCGGTCGTGTACAGGCGATCAGCAGCGGCGGCGAGCACGTCCGCCCTCGGGTCGCGTACGCGGTAAATCCTGTGCCCGAAACCCATGAGCCGCTCGCCGCGCCCGAGCTTCTCCCGCAGGTGCGCCTCGGCCCTGCTCACATCCCCGATCTCGAACACCACATCCAGCGCAGGCCCTGGCGCGCCGCCATGCAACGGCCCCTTGAGCGCCCCGATCGCCCCGACCACTGCAGAGACGAAGTCCGAACGGGTTGAGACGATGACCCTCGCGACGAACGTGGAGGCGTTCATGCCGTGGTCGGATACAGCGTTGAGGTAGGTCTCGAGGGCCCGCGTGAACTCCGCGTCCGGCACTTCGCCCGTGAGCATGTACAGATAGTTGGCCGCGTGGCCAAGCTCCGGGATCAGGGTCCACAGGCTCCTCGCCCTCGAGCATCCGCGAGTATGCCGCCACAATGGTGGGCAGACTCGCCACCAGCGCCAGCGCTTCCTCTTCGTCCGTGCCCGGCCTCACGGTGCCGGCAGCCATACGCAGCGCACCCATCACCGGCACCTTCTCCGCAGCCACGGCCCGTAACAGGTCCAACGTAGCCCGCGTCAGCTCCCGCCGCCCGGCGAGCTCCTCCCGAAAATCCGCGAGCTGTCCAGGGTCGGGCAAGACATCGTGCCACAGCAGGTAGACGGTCTCCTCGAAAGAAGCTCGTCCCGCCAGCTCCTCAACCGGGAAACCCGCGATGGTCAACTCCCCAGCCTCACCGTCCACGCCGCTCAAATAGGTCTCGGCCGCCACCACATCCTCGAGCCCCGCAACGAACCCCGTCCTGGAACTCTCGCTCATGTTCGTCCTTTCATTCTGATCCGGACCTCCGGGCCGTCGTGTAGTCATCAATCGTAACCCTCAATGAAATATGTATCAATCTTGATTAGTGAATCAATATATAGTAGGGTTGTAGGTGCGCATGGTCGCGCACCCGGTCGAGGAGGCTGTTGGATGAGGGAAGAGCGGTATCTCAGTGCCAGGCGGGCTGCGGAGGAGTTGGGGGTCAGCGTGGCGACGTTGTATGCGTACGTGAGCAGGGGGATGGTACGTTCCGAGGCGGTCGAAGGTAAGAGGCGCAACAGGCGTTACCGGGCCGAGGACGTACGGAGGCTCAAGGAGCGGAAGCAGCGCAGGCGGGACCCTGATGGGGTTGTGGAAGGTGCCCTGCATTGGGGGACGCCTGTGCTGGAGTCGGGGATCACCCTGATCGACGGTGGCGGACTGTACTACAGGGGACGCGACGTCGTGGACGCTGCCGGGGAGAACACGCATCGAGGAGGTGGCGGCCCTCATCTGGACGGGCGACGAGGCGATGGCTCCGGCGCTCTTCCCGCCAGAGCCGAACCGTCCCTCCCGGCGCATCCGGAGAGTTGAGGAGAGCGTGGCCGGACTAACGCCTGTCGAGGTCTTCCAGACCCTGCTCCCTGTGGCGGCCGCCGAGGACCCGGCCGCCTACGACCTGCGTCCTCGCGCCGTTGCGCGCACCGGCGCCAGGATTCTCCGCCTGATGACAGACGTGGCCTGCCGGGCAGTCCGCTCCCGGGCTGGCCAGGACGCTCCAACGTGGCTGGAGTCCGGACGATGCAGGGTCTGCGGACCTCCTCGACTCCGCGCTCGTCTATTGTGTGGACCACGAGTTACCCGTCTCTACCTTCGCCGCGAGGTGCGTCGCCTCGTCTGAGGCCACGCCTTATGCTGTTGTTCTGGCCGGGCTGGTGGCGCTTGGGGGCGTCAAGCACGGCGGTGAGATCGAGCACGTCGAGGCCTTCCTGCGGGAGGTGGACGCCGCAGGGGACGCGCGGGCGGTGATCTCCGGCCGTCTCAGGCGGGGAGAGCGTATCCCTGGTTTCGGGCACTCGCTTTATCCTGAAGGAGACCCGCGCGGAGCAGGTCTGCTTCGCCTGATGGCCGGGGCGTATCCGGAGAGCATCGCTGTCGCGATCTCAGATACCGTTGCCAGAGAGATGCTGCATTTGATGGGCGAGCGGCCCAATGTGGACTTCGCGCTGGCGACGGTTGCGCGGGTGCTGGAGTTACCGCTTGGCGGGGCCATCGCACTCTTCGCTCTCGGCAGAACCGTCGGTTGGATCGGCCACGCCATAGAGCAATACAGGAGCGGCTCCCTCATACGTCCAAGGGCCCGCTACGTCGGAGAACAACCCCGCCGAAAGGGTGACCAACGATAAAGCGATCGACAGAGAGATTTCATCCTACTTGCGGATCGCACATCCGACAAAGAGCGAAACCAACAAGCTGAAATGCTGAAGTGCTGACAAGCTGAAATGCTACGTCAGACAGGAAAGTTCAGGACGTCGAGTCCTCTAAGGATTATAAGCGTGGCGGCGAAGGAGTTGAACGTCGCATGGGCGACGAACGAGGGAAGTAGGCTACCCGCCCGCTGGAAGAGTGCGCACAGGGTCATCGCCAGTATCAAGAGGACCGGCAAGAGGACCGGTTCCAGGTGCAGCAGGGCGAAGAGTACGGAAGATGCTAATGCGGAGGAGACGAAAATCAACTTACTGGGAAGCCCTTTTGGATGCTCCGTCCCAATGTACCTGGTGGAGATCAGGGCCCCCAGCCGATAGAGGCCATTGAAGACGACGCCCCGGAAGACCAGCTCCTCAACGGCCGGACCGAAGAGTACGACCACCAGGACTATCGCCGTTACGGCCACGCCAGGGCTCTCGTGCACCCAGCCAACGAGCCCTTCCATAAACGGCTGCTGGACCGTCGACTTCGTAGAATATCCTAGCCGTTCGAGTACGAGGACGCTGATCGGGGTCACGACCATGCTGAGGAGTATGGCACCGACGCCTACTGCCATCCCGACGCCGATCCCTCCCAGGAACCCTCCCCTGGGCCGTGAGAACCCAAGGGGTGCCAGAGAGTACCCGATCTTCTTACCGAAGCTCCGCAGCAGCGAGACAGTCAGCCAGAACCCCCCGATCACGACCCCCGCCACGATCGCGTCCAACACGACGACCGAGAGCAAAGTGCCCTGCGGGTCAGGCATCCTTACCTCCAAGGTAGATGTTATCCGGGACCCAGCCATCGCCAGCGTCCCTCATGAGCCTTTCCTTTATTGAGGCCGGCAGAAGCTCGGTCTCCCGCAACTCATCGACACTTACCCAGCGTACCTCTACGAGGGTTGGCTCGTTACCAGGCGCGATCTCGGGGTCGCTCCCGAGGCTCGCCTCTTCGTCTCCTTGCAAGTCCATCCGGACGACGACGTCGATAGTATGGCGTCCCTCCCTCAGGAACTCGCTCACGTAGAGGACACCGGAGAAGTTGCCCTCGAGGCCTGTCTCCTCAGCGAGTTCCCGGCTCGCGCACCCTGGTATCGTCTCGCCCGGTTCGAGCCTGCCTCCAGGGAGCACCCAGTACGGGTCCCTATCCGGTTTCTGGTGACGCACCAGGAGCAGGACCCCCTCCCGCTCCACCACCACCGCGACCCGCACCCCGAAGTCCATACTGAGTGACGCGCGATCCTTGCCCATACAGCGAGTATACCCGCGAGGTGAGCCTGTGTTACGAAGAGACAAAATAGCTGATAGCTGACAAGCGGAAGCCGAAGGCTGGAGCGTGCTGAAATGCTGACAGCGCGAATTGCTGAAGCCGAGCTGCAGCAATTCGCTCCTACGAGACGTCCGCCGGCTCTTCCTCCTGGCGATGAGATCGGCTGAGGTACGAGACCTGGGCCTCCAGTTCGTCGCAGGCTTCGAGCACCAGGCGCAAACCTTCGTTTTCGGAGAGATGCCCGTCGTAGTCTTCGAGGATAGCGGCCTCGGTGGTTGGGTAGACGCCGTAATTGCGGCGGTGGTCAAAGAGGGCGGCCAGCCTTTCATCCTCCACCCCGGCGAACTCCAGGATCGAGTCCAGGTAGGCGGCAATAGTCTCGTCGCTCGCTCCTCCGGATACCGCTGCATGGAGCAGTTCTCCGCCGAGACGGTCGAAGCCCGGCACCCTGAGCACGTCCCCCGTGACCTCGAAAGCGCGCACCCCGTCGTCAGGTACTACTTCGAGGCCATCACGCCTGATGCGGTTGGCGGCGCCGAGGACCATGGCGGCCGCCGTCAGGGTTACCTCCGGGTAATTGCTGTCCATTCCGCGCAACTCTAGCGTTCCCTGGCGGTTGAGACGCACGGGGTTCCAGGCTGGTCTGAGCAGGTCGCCTCCGGCCTCGGCGAAGTGGCGTCTCTGCACGCCGGCCCGGTCCATGGCGCTGAGCCAGGCCTTGTAGCGGTCGAACTGCTGACGGATCAGGTGTTGTGCGTCGTCGGCGTAGGGTAGCAAGGCGCCAACCTGGGGCAGGTCCTTATAGACTCCTTCCCACCCGAAGATGGCGCTGCCCCTGTAATGGACCGTGCGGGCGGCCAGCCCACTCTTCCGCCCCTCGAAATATGGGCACGAGCGGGTGAGGGCCACCAGGGCGGGATCCAGGGCCGTCGCAAGGTTGTAGATGTTCGAAACCTCTTCCCGCGCGGCGGCGGACGCGGTGGCGGAGATGCCTGCTCCCTCATCGACCGTCCCTGCTTGCACCTCCAGGTGCAGGTGGGTGCCCGCGCACCGCCCGGCGTCCATGAACCTCTCCGGGCCGACCGTGCCAACCTGGACCCTGTAGTCCAGCCCGTCGCGGACTGCGGGCTCCAGAGGCAAAGGATAAGTGCCGAGCGGATATAGCCTGAGCCCAAGAGTTCGCGCCGTGCGCAATGCCAGCCACAGGTTCTGCGCGTACTCGCGCTCGAGGTCATAGAGTGTGTCGACCGGGGGTGTGTTTACCTCTACCAGGCCCAACACGAACTCGGGAGCGAAGCACGCAGGACCACTCGACTCCTCCCCGGTCGCCTCGCGGCAGCGCTCCAGGAACTCATCGGCCCGCTCCGATGGACTCCCGGAGTTCTCGAGCAGGAAGAATTCCTGCTCGAGCCCGGTCCGTCGATCCAACAACCTGTCCCCTTCGCTAACCCTGTCCCCGAATACCTTGACCTATTCTCCAACTTTTGTGGAACACGCGCTACCCCAGATCTGGAAAGCCGGCTTTGGCCCTGGGGCAGAATTCCGGGAGGCGAACAATCTCTCAGGCACTCCAACATGTAATCTTCGGTGTGGCCGTTGCGCCAGCGAGAAGGAGGTCGGAGACAGTGCAACCACAGAATGAGCAACGCGACCCGCCTGAGCAGGGTGGGACCGAGATCAGGGAGCACCTTGCGAACGAGCGGACGCTTCTATCGTGGGTTAGGACAGGCATCAGCCTGATCTCGATAGGACTCGTCGTCGAGAGGGCGGGGGCGCTCGTGGATGCCTCCATGAGGGTCGGCTCAACGAGTGCCTCGGAACTCTTCGGGCTGGCGCTGGCCTTGCTCGGAGCACTCACGCTCGTCATAGGTACCACCCAGTTCCTCCGTAACCGGCGCAGGATCTCCACAGGCGAGTTCGTCCCCTCGGCGGCCGCCTACCTGATAATAGTCACCGGTAGCCTTGCCCTTGCCACAGTATTCATCATCTACGTACTGCTAACGTAGCACCCGCCAGGGAATCCGCCGGCCCGAATCAATCCCCCGAAAAGTCCTGAAAAGTGTCACCTGAAACCTGATCTCTCGTTCCGACCTGGCTTCCCACCCAAACGTATCCGTCCGACCAGACCTCACGCTTCCAGATGGGCACGACCTCCTTTATACGCTCGATCGCGTAGCGCGTCGCTTCGAAGGCCGGCCCGCGGCGTGGCGCGGCGACGATTATGGCGACGCTTGCCTCTCCGGGGTCTACCCTGCCAAGACGATGCACTATCGAGACGTGCCTGACGTCCCAGCGCTCTTCTATCTCGGCCCCGATCTCCTCGAGCTTCCTGTCGGCCATAGGGCGGTACGCCTCGTATTCCAGGTACTCGACCTCTGCGCCTCCAGACGCGTCGATCCTGGTCGTGCCGACGAACGTGCCTATTGCCCCGCAGTCGGGCCTCTGGGCGCCCTGGATCAGGGCTCCTACGTCTAGCGACTTCTCGACTATGGCGAACATTCAGCCGCCGGAGACGGGTGGCAGCACGGCTATCTCGTCGCCCGGCGACACGCCGGCGTCTTTGCGCGCGTACTCACCGTTGATGGCGAAGGCCAGCGTGTCGCGCATCGGGGCGAGGTCGGGATGCCTCTCGGTGAGCAGAGGCCAGAGCTCGGCAAGGGTCACGCCTTCGTCCACCGGCAATTCGGTCTCGCGGGTCCCGGCCCGGTCGGCCGCGGCGCCGAAGAGTAGCACTTTGATCATGACCTCATTCTATCCCGCCGGCTCGGGTACGTAATCGGGTCCGACAATAACCCTGAGGACCCGGGGAAGAACAGAAAACTGGGCCGGCTCGTTGCCGATAACCTCGCCGTCGGCTGTGAACTCCAGGCCGGGGGGCTGGGTCTCGATCCGAATCTCTTTCGCCCGCACGAAGAGCACGCCATCGCTGTCCAGGTAGTTTGACTCCGCCAGCACCGCCGGCGCGAGGTCGAGCAGGGCACCGATCCCGAGGGTCTCAATGACTACCACGTCGAGGAGACCATCCTCAGGGTTGGCCTTCGGCGTGGCCGGCCAGCCGCCTCCGGTGTAGCGGCAGTTACCCACGGCAATGTTGACCGCCTTCACCTCATGCCCCTCACCGTCGAGGTAGATCGTAAGCTCGCGCACGTCGAAGTTCTTTGCGACCTCGAGCGAAGCCCGAAGGTAGGAGAGCTTGCCCCACCGCTGCTTCAACACTTCGTCGTTGGCGTCGGAGATCTCCGCCCCCAACCCCCCCGTCGCCACGTTGATGAAGAACCGCTCGCCAATGCCCTCAGAACGAACCCTCGCCACGTCCAACCTCCGCTCCCGGTTCTGCCGGATAACGTCCTCCGCGAGCTCAGGGTCCTCGGGGATGCACAGCGTGGCGGCGAGATCGTTGCCCGTCCCTGCGGGCAGGATGCCCAGGGTGACTCCTTCGGGGAAACCGGCCCTGCCGAGCCCATTCACGACGTCGTTGATAGTGCCGTCTCCCCCGGCGACGATGAGCAGGCCCTCGCGCCACTCCTCAGCAGCCCCTATGGCATCCTCACGGCCTTCGGTCTCGATCCACTCGACCTCCATCCCTTCGAGCTCGTCGCGGATCTCATCCGGATCGTAGGCACCACCACCCGAGGTCGGATTGCAGATCACCCGCGCTTTCGACTTCTCCATGGCGCGCCCTCTATTGCCCTTACGACCCTCCTAGTCTACCCGGAAAACCTCCCATTTATGAGAGGTCTCCACGAGAACGAATTGCAGAGGTAGTGACTTTCTGAGAATCGCGCATTCGACTACGAGCGCCCAGCGAAACCAACGAGCTGAAATGCTGACTGGCTGAAATGCTTGCAAAGAGGTCCTTGACCTCTTTGCAACCTTCTAGGAGGCGCGACGCATGGGCGAGCCGGGACGCGACACCCTCTCAGCCGGCAACCAGACCTCATAGTCGTTGTCTAGCTGGACGGCGGCGTTTGTACCATCGCCGGAGACGTAGCGGACCTCCCCGGAACCGAGCGGCGTCTGTACCCGCTCTCCCACGGAGAGCTCCGTGAGGAACGCCTCCCTGAGCGCCGCAACGTAGGCGAGCGCGAGCGAAGTGTCGATGTGCGCCCCCTCGTCGCGCCGGTCGGCGACCAGGATGCCGGCGATGCGATAGAGGTTCGCGCGGGAGACCTGGGAGATCAGACAGGCCCGAACAGTCTGCCTTACCAATTGCCTCTCGAACTCCGAATACTCCTCGCCACTCCTCCTCAGAATGTCCAGCACCCTCGGATACGCCCGACGTAATGCCTCCTCGACCGTCAGCCCGTTGATGCCGCGCTTGTACACGTGCGGGTCCAAACGCTCCTCCTCCCGCCGCCGCGGGACACTGAGCCAATCCTGCCTGATGTTCCTCGTATCTGTCATGCTGCTATTATACCTCACTGAGACTAGTGAGACAATAGTGAATTACCTGGAAATGGGGGTTTCAGGCTTCAGGCAACAGGCATCAGGTCTTGGTCTCTCGCTCGGATCTAGAATAATCCTGGCGGGGCATCGTGGCTCTGGACCGTAGCGGGCCACTGGCGCGGTATGATCCGTCTTGGCTCTTCCTGAAGCCTGAAACCTGTAGCCTGATGCCTTACTGGTTGCGCTAAACTGTAGAGAATTCTCTAGAAGGAGAGAAAGGTGAATCCGGAGGAGTTTCTCCAAAGACTAAAACGCGAGGTCATCGGGCATCCTGCGCTTACGCACCCTTTTCTGGAGCGGTTTGGGGAGGGGGATGCTGACGCTGAGGGGATAAGGACGTTCGCGATCCAGTACTACAGGCACGTCAGGGTGAGCCGGCTGTACCTGGCCGCTCTTATCTCGAACTGCCGTTACGACGAGAAGCTGCAGCTCGCGCTCGCCGAGGTCCTCTTCGACGAATACGGCCACCTCGACCCCGAAGAGACGCATCCCGCCCTGTACAGGCGTTTTCTCGAGGCGCTTGGCATCGGTGAGGAGGAGTGGGAGGAGCCTCCGACGCTACCCGAGATAGAGATGTACATCACCACCCACTATGCCCTCTCGGGCCACCCCGATTTCAGGCTCGGGCTCGGTGCTCTCGGGCCTGCGAGCGAGTGGCCCGTGCCCCCGATCTACGCCAGGCTCTCCGACGGCCTCAGGAAGGCAGCCGGCCTGCCTGATAGAGCTCTCGAGATCTTCACGAGCCACGTCACGATGGACGTAACCCACGCCCGCATCATGATGGACGCCATCGCACCCTACGCAGGGAACGAGGAAGGCCAACGAAGAGTTCATGAGGGCGCCATGCGCTCCCTCGACGCCCGATCGGTCATGCTAGATGGTCTCTACAGAGCAGTCTACAGAGAGCCCGTCCCCATGTTCGACGCTCCCTCTGTCAGGCTTACAGGGGACTGAGATAATCTCGGGAGGGCCCGATACAGCACGGTGGTACGGGGAGGACCTCGCGTACATCCACGACGTCGGCCACGCCGAGTTCGCCGTCAGATCGGCGCCAGGCATACTGCAGACCCTGGACCAAAACGGGATACGAGATGGTCTCGTTGTAGACCTCGACTGCGGGAGCGGTTTTTGGGCGCGGGAGCTGATCGACGCCGGCTACAGTGTCTTGGGTATCGATATCTCCGAGGCGATGATCGAGTTTGCCCGCCGCAAGGCGCCCGAGGCCGACTTCAAGGTTGAATCTCTGTTCGAGGTCGAGATCCCGCCGTGCGCCGCGGTCACGGCCGTAAGCGAGGTCCTCAACTACCTTTTCGACCCTGAGAATGAGGACCTGGGGCTTGGGCGCCTTTTCCGGCGCGTCCACGACGCGCTCCTCCCCGGCGGCGTCTTCGTCTTCGACGTGCTTGGTCCTGGCCAGGTGCCGCCGGGTGACAGGACGAGGGATTTCGGCGTCGGGGAGGACTGGGCGGTGCTCTCCGAGCTGGAGGAGGACGTCGAGCGCGGTACGATGGAGCGCCGGATCGTGAGTTTCCGGAAGGTGGGAGAACACTACAGGCGGGACGATGAAGTCCACCGCGTGCGACTGTACGATCCGTCGGGGCTGTCCGCAGATCTCGAACAGGTGGGCTTTCGGGTTCGGACGATGAGGTCTTACGGCGACCTCCCGCTGTCGGAGGGCCATGCAGCCTTCGTCGCGCGCAAACCGGCATGAGGCTGCAAGACTAGGGCGGCTACGAGCGGGTATAAATACACGTATGCCGGAGCTGCCAGAGGTAGAGAACATAAAAGAAGACCTGCGCGGGCTTGTCGTCGGCTCAGAGATACAGCGGGCACGGGTCCTCGACTCCTCGCTCGTGGAGCAGCCCTCGGCCGAAGAGTTCGCAAGCCGGCTCGAAGGGGTCAGCATCACAGGGGCGCGACGGCGGGCCAAGCACCTCATCGTGGAGCTCGATACGAGGGACTCGCTGGTGTTTCAGCTCAAGATCGGGGGCCAGCTCCTGCTCGTGCCGCCCGTCGAGGAACCGGAGACCGCGCTCATGCTCGTCCTGGAACTCGAAGGCGACAGGAGGCTTTTCCTGCGGGACGAGACGGGCTTCACGCGGGCACGCCTGCTCGACGCGGACGAGCTCGAGGAGCGGCTCTCCCCGCTAGGACCGGAGCCTTTCGAAGAAGAGTTCGACGCAGGATATCTACAACGTGCCATCGGTTCGCGGAGGGCCCAGATAAAGCCCCTGCTCCTGGATCAGAAAGTCGTCTCCGGCATAGGGAACATCTACGCCGATGAGATCCTGTACGATGCGAGGCTGCATCCGAGGCGGAAGGCGAACACACTCTCTGAGGAGGAATGGGAGGCGTTGCATGCGGCGATTCGGTCCAACCTCGCGGCAGGCGTCGAGCACCGGGGGACGACGGTGCGGCTCTACAAGGACGTGTTGGACCGGCCAGGCGAGCATCAGAACTACCTGAGGGTCTTCGAAAAGCACGGGCAGCCCTGTCCAGGGTGTGAAGGAGAGGTAGTTCGGGAAAAGGTAAGCGGGAGGCCGTCGCACTTCTGTCCCGCGTGCCAGGCCGAAAATGGTTCGGGGAGAGAAGGGCAGTTAGAATTGTAATGAAGAGGTTTCAGGCTACAGGTGTCAGGAAGGGGTCATTGTGTGGCAAAGGTTGTGACGCGGCATCAGAACAACCTGAAACCTAATGCCTGGAGCCTGAAACCTAGACAGAAAGGAGCCAAGGGTGGCTGAGCAGTTTGACCTCGTGGTAATAGGCGGCGGGAACGGTGGGTACATACCGGCGATCCGTGCCAGCCAGCTGGGAATGAGCGTAGCCCTAATCGAGAAGCGGGAGGGCGGGCATCTCGGAGGCACGTGCCTGAACTTGGGATGCATCCCGACCAAGGCGTTGCTCCACACGGCCCATCTCTTGCACGACGCCAGAAACGGCGAAGATTTCGGCGTCAAGGTTGGGGAGGTGGAGTTCGACTACCCGCAGGCGGCCAAGCGCCGCGAGCAGGTCGTAAGCCAGCTCAGGCGCGGTGTGCAGGGCCTGATGAAGAAGAATAAGGTAACCGTCTACAACGGGGTCGGCAGCTTTGTCGAGCCCAAGAAGATAAAAGTAGAGACCGAAGACGGTGAGGAGGAACTCGAAGCGGAGAACGTCCTGATCTCCACAGGCTCCGCCGTCAGCACCCTGCAGGGACTGGAGTTCGACGGCGAGAAGGTCATCTCCTCAGACGACATAGTCACCAACGACGAGAGTTACCCCGAGTCCGTCATAGTCCTCGGCTCAGGGGCCGTCGGCGTCGAGTTCGCCAGCATGTACCACGACTTCGGTTCCGAAGTCACTGTGGTCGAGCTGCTCGACCGCATAGTACCGCTGGAGGACCCGGAGATCTCAGCGGCACTGACGAAGGAGTTCGAGGACCGCGGGATCAAGGTGCTCACTAGCACGAAAGCAGACCCGGAGAGTCTGGAGAAGACCGACAGCGGGATCAAGATCACGGTGGCAGGCTCTGGCTCCGGCGAGCAGGAGGAGACGGAAGGAGAAGGCGGCTCTTACGGCGGCGAGGATGCGCCCACGGGTGAGGCCGACGGGGGAGAGACGCTCGAGGCCGAGGCTATCCTGGTCGCAGTTGGACGCAGGACCGTTACGGAGGACCTGAACCTCGACGTTACGAACGTAGAGCTCGACGACAGCGGGGTCATCCAGGTCGACGAGTTCGGGCGGACAGGAGAGGACGGAATCTACGCCGCCGGAGACGTCATCGGAGGCTATTGGCTCGCCCACGCCGCGGGGCACGAGGGGATTATCGCCGTCGAGCATATGGCCGGCGAGAACCCGATGCCCATGGACCAGAACCTCGTCCCGCGCGTGACCTTCTGCCGCCCCGAGGTGGCCTCTTTCGGGCTCAGCAAGGCGCAGGCCGAGGAGGAGGGCTACGAGGTCAAGGAGTCCAAGTTCCCGTTCAGGGCCATCGGCAAAGCCTTGATAGAGGGCGAACCAAACGGCTTCTTCAAGATCTTGGCCGACGAGGAGACCGACCTCATCCTCGGTATGCACGCCATAGGCCCCAAGGTGACGGACCTGATCACCGAGGGCGTCTTCGCCAAGCTCGTGGAGGGCACGCCACAGGAGATCGGGATGACAATGCATCCCCATCCAAGCCTCTCAGAGGTCGTCGGCGAGTCCGCGATGGCCGTGGAGGGCCAACCGATTCATTTTTAGGTTGCAGGCATCAGGTAGAGCCTCGGGGCGGCTTCGGCGCCACACGGCAACGTCGCCCCGGCTTTTCCTGCCGCCTGAAACCTGATGCCTACTCTCTGCGATAAGAAATACGGAATAGTTACGCCCGCGTGCGATACCATAAGGCTCAAAGTGCGAGGAAGATAGGAGCGCTGTGGCCCGCAGACAGATCAACCTTAAGGTATTGGACGACGGGACGAAGACCTTCGAGGTCCGCCACCGCTGGGAAGACAGGCCCGTGCCCCCCCCGCCCGACGGCACGGCGACTGAGTACCTGCCTTTCCGGCAGCAGGCGAGTGGAGTCCCTGGCGCGCACGGTCGTCCCGAATGGCTGAAGGCGCGCATCCCAGACGGCGAGGTCTACCGCGACATCAAGGAGACCATGCGCGGGCTGAACCTCCACACGGTCTGCGAAGAGGCCCGCTGCCCGAATATCGGCGAGTGCTGGAACAACCGCACTGCCACTTTCATGATCCTCGGCAACGTATGTACCCGTTCCTGTGGCTTCTGCGCCGTGCTCACGGGCAAGCCCTCGGAGCTAGACCTCGACGAGCCCCACCGCGTCGCCGACGCCGCAAGGCAGATGGGCCTGGAGCACGCTGTGATCACGAGCGTGAACCGCGACGAGCTCGCGGACGGCGGGGCTTCGATCTTCGCGGGGACGATACACACCATCAGGCAAGAGGTCCCCGGCTGCGCCGTCGAGGTTCTGACCCCTGATTTCAAGGGCGATCGCGACGCGGTCAAGACCGTCATAGACGCCAGCCCCGACACCTTCAACCACAACATCGAGACAGTCCCCCGCCTCTACTTTGCAGTCCGCCCGCAGGCGAAGTACGAACGCTCCCTGGAGGTGCTGCGCTACGCCAAGGAACTGAACCCCGGCGGCCTGACCAAAAGCGGCTTTATGGTCGGCCTCGGCGAAGTCGAAGAGGAGATCCACCAGACGATGCGCGACCTGCGAGATCAAGACGTGGACATCCTGACCATCGGCCAGTACCTCAGGCCCTCTGAGAACCACCTTCCGATGAGCCGCTACTACACGCCCAAAGAGTTCGCGAGCCTGCGCAAGTACGGCTTCTCTTTAGGCTTCAAGCACGTCGAGAGCGGTCCGCTGGTCCGCAGCTCCTACCATGCCCACGAACAGACTTCAGGCGCCAGGCAAAGCCCGGCGGCCGGCGTCGCGAGCGCCTAGCTTCCAGGCATGACCCTGGAGAAACAGACACCAACTACGGTCGAAGTACAGCGGCTGCCCGGGCTGACGCCTTACGCGGAGGCCTGGGATCTCCAGAAGGATCTCGTGCGGCTAAGGAAGAACGACGATATCCCCGACACCTTCGTCCTGTGCGAGCACCCGCCGGTATTCACGGTGGGGAGGGCGGCGAAAAACGCGGGGAACCTGGGCGCAGGAGAAGAGTACCTCCGGGCCCTGGGGGCCGAGGTGTTCTGGAGCGATAGGGGAGGGGACGCGACTTTCCACGGTCCTGGCCAGATAGTAGGGTACCCGATCCTGCGCCTCGAAGTCCGAGACACCCACGCCTACCTCCGCAAACTCGAAGACCTCATAATCGGGGTGCTCGCAGACTACGGGCTCGAGGGCTGGCACCATCCGGGGTACACGGGTGTGTGGGTGGGGGAGAAAAAGATCGCCGCCATCGGCGTGAAGTTCACTTCGGGTTGGATCACCTCTCACGGCTTCGCCCTGAACGTGAAGACAGACCTGAGCTGGTTCGACCGCATCACACCCTGTGGCATAAAGGAATTCGGCGTCACTAGCCTGAACCGGGAACTCGACCACACAATCTCCCTCGCCGAAGTCGAAGAGAAGATCGTCACCCACTTTCTCCGGACATTCCGCTAGTCTACGCACTGCCTATAAGGATGCCCGAGGCGAAGACGAGCGCGCCGCCGACGCATACCTGGACAGCGGAGACCACGAAGCTCATGTCGAAGTAGCGGTAGCGGATAAAGGAGATCGCGAGCAGCTCGAAGCCAACGACCCCGAACGCCACGTAAAGGGCCAGGTTGACGTGGGGTATGAGGAAAGGCAGGGTATGCAGGATGCCGCCGACGAACGTGGCGAGGCCCGTGATCGCACCCCGCAACAACGGATTCCCGCGTCCGGTCATCGACCCATCGTCCGAGAGCCCTTCCGAGAAGCCCATGCTGATGGCAGCCCCAACCGCGGCCGCTAACCCCGACCAGAAACGTGATCCGCGGATCCCTCGTCGCAAAAGCCGTCGCAAATAGCGGCGCCAGCGTAGAGACAGATCCATCCATCAAACCTACGAGGCACGGTTGAACCACGCGCAACACGAAGTTCTTGCTGTGACCCGAGGCCGTCATCTCCCGGCCCCCAAGCCCCAATCGCTCTAGCCATGCCGCCAAAAAGCTGCCTCCCGAATACACGACATCCGACTCGCCCCATAATTCTAACCACCCTCAGCCAAAACTCAATAACGATTCTTGTTATTGGTTAATGGGAATCATTTGCGATAGATCGGTTTGCGGAGAGGTTGTGCCTCCTGAAAGGCGCGGCTACAGGCATCAGGTTTCAGCGAAATACAAAGAGCTGACAAGCTAAAGTGCTGAAGAGCTATGACTGCCTCAGGCAGTCATACAGAGGTCGAGGTCTGCCTTCATGACCATCTCTTCGGCGTCTCGGCGGAGGTGGAAGCCGAGCTTTTTCGAGATGCGTTGCATGGGGCGGTTGTCGAAGAGGATTTGTGCGGTGATACGCTTCAGATCTTCGGCGCGGCCGACTTCGAGGAGACGGTTCAGGAGCAGGGTGCCGACGCCCCTGCGCTGAAAGCGGTCGCTGACGAGGACCGAGAACTCCGCCTCGTCGAGGACGGCGCCGCGGCGGCTCAGGCGGGCTACGCCCATGATCTCCCGCTCCCCCGTCTCGGGGTCGGTTAGCTCGGCGACGAGCGCCATCTCGCGGTCGTAGTCTATAAAGCAGATGCGCGTCAGGCGCTCGTGGGCCGTGCGCTGGTCGAGGTTCATCATGTGGAAGTAGCGCATGTAGACGCTCTCTTCCGAGAGGGTCTCGTGGAACCTCACCATCAGGGGTTCGTCTTCGGGCCGGATCGGGCGTATCGTCACGGGAGTACCGTCGCGCAACTGTTCGTGGGAGACATACTGTTTGGGGTAAGGACGGATCGCGGTGTGGGGGAGGTCTTCTTCCTTCATCTCGGGGTCGTGCAGAACGATGCGGGCGTCGAGGGCTATCAGGCGCTCAGGCGAGGCCAGGAGCGGGTTGATGTCGAGCTCCTTGATCCAGGGCTGTTCGACGACGAGCTGGCTCGTGCGCACGAGCAGCCTCTCCAGGGAGCCAATGTCGACAGGCGCCCTACCCCTGACGCCACCCAGCGCCTCGAAGATGCTGGTCTGTTCCATCATCCGACGCGCGAGCGTGGTGGTTAGCGGCGGGAGGGCGAGGGCCCGGTCCCTGTACACCTCGACCAGCGAGCCGCCAGACCCGAAAAGCAGGACGGGACCGAACTGCGGGTCCAGGCTGCTGCCGACGATCAGCTCGTAACCCTCCAGGCTGACCATCCTCTGGACGGCGGCGCCGCCGAAGTCTTCGGGTCCGTAGTTCTCCCTTATGGAGGACTCCATCTCTTCATAGGACTGCCTGACCTCGTCGGCGCTCTGCAGGTTCAGGCGCACACCGCCGACGTCGGTCTTGTGGGTTATGGTCTTGGAGTCGAGCTTGAGGACTACGGGGTACCCGAGGCGGTCTGCCACTTCCACGGCTTCACCAGGGCTGCGCGCCACCTCAGTCTGGACGGTCGGGATACCGTAGGCGGCGAGGACCTGCTTCGCCTCGAACTCGGTAAGGATAGTGCGGCCAGAGTCGCGGACATGCTCGATGATCTCCTCTACCTGCCTGCGGTCCGCGCCTTCGTCTTCGGCGGGCTCGGGGGTTTCGTAGATGCTGCGCAGGTTGTAGGTGTACTGCCACATATTCGTGAAAGCGCGGGCCGCCGTATCTGGGTAGTCGAAGGTAGGGATACCAGCACCGTTCAGGATCGACTCCCCTGCCGCGACGGCCGGCCCACCCATCCAGCTTGCGAGCACAGGCTTGCTAGTCTTACTGGCGTAGGGCACGAGCCGTTCCGCCGTTGCCGCCGAGTCGGTCATGTCCTGCGGCGTAAGGATGACGAGCAGCCCGTCGCTCTGAGGGTCGCTTGCCGCCGTCTCCAGCGTCTTCGCGTAGCGTTCTGGGTCGGCATCGCCCAGCACGTCTACGGGGTTGCCGTGGCTCCAGGGGGTGGGAAGCAAACCGTTCAGGGCGTCCATAGTCTCCCCGGATATCTCCGCGAGCTCACCGCCGTTGCCGATCAGGGCGTCCGTTGCGAGTACTGCTGGACCGCCGGCGTTCGTCAGGATCGTCAGGCGTGGTCCCTTGGGACGCGGCTGCTTGCCAAGCACCTCTGCCATCCCGAAAAGCTCGGAGATCTCGTCTACGCGAAGCACGCCGCTACGCGAAAACGCCGCGTCGAGCACCTCGTCCGAGCCGGTCAGGGAGCCTGTATGGGAGGCCGCCGCTTTTCCTGCGGCCTCGGTGCGTCCGGCTTTGATCACTATTATCGGCTTGGTAAGGGCGACCTCGCGGGCCGCCGAGAGGAAAGAGCGGGCGTCGCCGACCGACTCCATGTAGATGACGATGCTCTTCGTAAAGGGGTCGTCACCTAGGTAGTGGATCAGGTCTCCCCAGCCTACGTCCATCATGGAGCCCACGCTGACGAGCGCCGAGAATCCGACGTTCTCCATAAAGCTCTGGTCCAGGATGGCCGTCAGCAAGGCACCACTCTGGCTCAGAAGGGCCACGTTTCCGGGACGGGCGATGGCGCCGGCGAAGGTGGCGTTGAAGCCCGTGGGCGGCTTCATCACGCCGAGGCAGTTGGGCCCGATGATCCTCATCCTGCCCCGCCTGGCCTCTTCGAGGACCTGACGCTCGAGCTCTACACCATCTGGCCCCGTCTCCCTGAAACCGGCGGAGATGATCACGGCGCCCTCGACACCAGCCTCCACGCAATCGCGGATGATCCCTGGAACCGCCTGCGCAGGGGCGACGATGACCGCGAGGTCAACCCTCGCAGGCACTTCGGAGACGGAAGGGTAGGCTTTTATGCCGAGTACGTTCGGCCTGTGCGAGTTCACCGGGAAGACCGTCCCGCCGAACGGGCTGCTCACGAGGTTCCACATGATCGTGCGTCCCACGCTCCCTGGCCGCTCGGTCGCCCCGATCACAGCAACCGTCTCGGGTCTGAAGATGGTGTCCAACTGCTGCTGTTCGTAACCCAGAACGTCGTGGGCCGGGTCCGCGCTCTTAGACCGTTTCATAGTCGCTCCCTTCGGTCGCTCCAGCATGTCAGCCAGTCAGCACGCTCCGGCTTCGCCTCCGCTTGTCAGCTAGTCAGCCTATCCCGCTGCCGCAGGTGCCCCCGCTAGAAGATCCTGCACCCTCCTGCTGACGCATCCTTGCTATGCTCCTCGTGCACTTGTTTTTGTAGCATGGGGCCCATGTCTGAGTCGTGAACCCGCCTACGGGGCGGTCAATGCTGAAAGCGGGGGCCGCAGGCCCGAAGCGTGCTGAATTACTGACTAGCTGAAGTGCTGTTAGCGGTGGGATCCCTTACGTTCTCTCGAAGATTTATCCTCGAGGATGTAGAACGGAAAACCCAAGCGGTATATGATGCGGTGCACACTGCATCGCTCTGGAGGTTCCTGAGTACAGCCTCGCCGGTTGGTCTCAGAGCACGGCGGGAGGGGATGGGGGAGTAACATGTGCAATAGGGGATTCGTCGCGATAGCCCGGAAGTTCGGAATGAACCAGCCGCAGGCGAACGCCTCACTCGGCAACTTAGCGTGAGGCTGCCTTGCGGCTCCGGTATCTAACCCACGGGTTTGGGAGAGGCCCGCTCTTTGGGGTCGGGGTGGGCGCGATGATACTCGCGCTCGGGTTCGCTACCGTGGTAGCCGTCGCCGCCACTCTCGAACGGCCGATAGAGCCTGCGGCCGCGAAACCTGAGGTGAAGTCCGCCACCGAGTCACTCGTCCGCTCCGATCCCGGAGTTGACCCGTGGGTAGAGAGGGACATACCTCCGCCCAGGCCGGCGTCAACACGCAGACCATCCTCGCCCCAGGGATCTACCGTCGACTCTCAGTCTGTATCCACCGCGATGCCAGGCAGACGGTCAGAGGCGGAGTCCGGGACCCGCCCCTGGGCATTCCCGGATCAAAACCGCCAGACCGGCCCACGTCAGGAAGTCGACTTCCCGCTCCCAACAGAAGATCAAATACAGGCCGCAAACAACCCAAGACACTACCACCTGCCCCCAGGCGCCATTATGTCCCTCTCTGTAAGGTCCATGGGCCTCAACAACGTCCCCGTCCTGAACTCGGACACGAGGAGGGCCCTGGACATGGGTGTCGTCCACCTCCCCGACACCTCGTTTCCCTGGTCAGACACCCCAGAGCGGAACGTCTACCTGGCTGGACACAGGCTGGGATGGCCGGGTACAGGAAGCCACCTCGTGTTCTACCGTCTCAACCAGCTGCGTGGTGGGGAGAGGGTCACCCTGAGGGACCGCCGGGGCATACGATACGACTACAGGGTTATAGATAACTTCACCGTAGGACCGGAGGATGATTGGGTAACTGGTAGGGTAAGGGGTAGAGACCTGCTCACCCTACAGACATGCACCCCGATCCCGGCCTTCCACAAGCGCTTGATCGTCCGCGCCGAACGAATATAGAGCATTTCAGCACGCCGCCCTATGGGCGGCTCTCAGCAATTCAGCCAGGTGGTAAGCCTCTCACCCGAGGCTCGGGAGTACATCCCTCTGAGGTTCTACCGCGCGATGGGGCGAGGCGCCTCGGGCAGACAAAGCTGAAATGCTGGCCGGCGGCTGACAAGCCGCCGTCAGGCGGCGTGCTGACAAGCGAAAGCCGAAGGCTGGAGCGTGCTGACTGGCTGACCAGCTTTTATGCTGCCTGTTCTTCCATCTCCTCCGAGTAGTCGCCTGAGCGTGCTGCGCCGTTCATCTTCGCCCTGTGGTAGAAGGCCTTCTGGGCCGCCTGGACCTTATCTACGTCTCCGCCCCAGATCTCCATCGGTTGTCCCTGCAGCGCCCGCGCGTAGGAGAACGAGAGCTCCCACGGCAGACCCCCGTACATGGAGTTCATGGCGTTGAGGTGGGCTGTCGCCTGCAGGTCGGTCTGGCCGCCGGAAAGGAAGACTATGCCAGGCACCGCGGCAGGCACGGTCCTGAGCAGGCACTCCACCGTCGCCTGCGCTACCTCTTCGACATTGGCCTGGTGTGGCGCGTCCTTGCCCGAGATGACCATGTTGGGCTTCAGGAGTATTCCAGAGAGTTCGACGCCGTGTTCGTAGAGTTCCCCGAAGGTTCGATTCAGCATCCACTCCGTGGCGTCGTAGCATTGCTCGATGGAGTGATCTCCGTCTATAAGGACCTCGGGCTCGACTATGGGGACGAGGTCGTGCTCCTGGGCGAACGCCGCATACAGGGCGAGTGCCTCCGCATTGGCCTCTACGCAGCTCTCGGTGGGGATGCCATCTCCAATTGTGATAACAGCCCGCCACTTGGTGAAGCGCGCCCCAAACTCACTGTATTCGGCAAGCCTGTCGCCGAGGCCGTCGAGGCCCTGGGTGAACTTCTCGCCTTCTGAGAGGGGCAGATCGACGGTGCTCTTGTCCACCTTTATGCCTGGGATGACGCCGGCGTTTTCGAGCACCTCGGGCATCGGGATGCCGTCCGAGGTCCCCTGGCGGAAGGTCTCGTCGAAGAGGATCACACCCGAGAGAAACTCCCCGATGCCTTCGGTCGTGAAGAGCATCTCCCTATAGGCCCGACGGCTCTCTTGGTTCGACTCTATACCGAAGGCTTCGAACCGTTTGCCTATGGTGCCGAAGCTCTCGTCTGCGGCGAGTATGCCTTGCCCGGGAGCTACGAGCTCACGGGCCGTCTCTTCGAGCTTACTAACGTCCATCGCCGATCTCCTTCCGTAGGACCTTACGACAGAGGCCCCGGACCGCGGTCCGGGGCCCGTGATCATGGAATTTTGATGGCCCTTCTCTCTAGGCCCTTACCAGCTCGCGATCCTTCTCCGCCGGACGCCCCTTCTTGTCCTTCTGCCGCTGGCGGCGCTTGCGTTCTTCTCTCACCCACATCTCCTTGCGGGCCTCTTCTTCCATCCGGCGGTCCCTGTAGGAGTAGCACATGGCCGCTGCCTCCTTACTAACGTTTCCCTATCCATAATTCTGTCTACCCGCATCCCGGCGGGCTAAACATCGGCCGACCCGACAGCCACGCGATCAATCTTCAGCGAACAAAGAGCTGACAAGCTGCAGTGCTGACTTGCTGAAATGGTGACCAGCAAAAATACCGAAGCCCGATCCATGATACGTTAGAGTTTGTAGCTAAACGCCGTTTCGGGAGGCGAGAGACCGTGGCCAACAGGCTGGCGAATGAGACGAGCCCGTACCTGCTCCAGCACAAGGATAACCCCGTGGACTGGTACCCGTGGGGCGAGGAGGCATTGAAGAGGGCGCGTGACGAAGACAAACCCGTCCTCCTGTCCGTCGGCTACAGCGCGTGCCACTGGTGCCACGTCATGGAGCGCGAGTCCTTCGAGGATGATGAGACCGCGCGCATGATGAACGAGCACTTCGTGAACGTAAAGGTAGACCGCGAGGAAAGACCCGACATCGACTCGATCTACATGGCCGCCGTCCAGGCCCTCACCCGTCACGGCGGCTGGCCGATGACCGTCTTCCTCACCCCCGACGGGGCACCTTTTTACGGCGGCACTTACTTCCCACCTATCCCTTCGCGCGGCATGCCCTCCTTCCAGCAGCTCCTCCTCAGCATCGCCGATGCCTACGAGAACCGTCGTGAAGAGATCCTGCAGAGCGCCGAGTCCGTCCGCGAGTTCCTCCAGGCCTCGACCGCGGCCGTCATGCCAGAGGCTGATGCCGCGGGCACTGATCTACTCGACCGCGCTGCCGACGCCCTCCTCTCCCAGCTCGACAGGCGCTTCGGCGGCTTCGGCGGCTCCCCCAAGTTCCCCCAGGCGATGAACTTGGAGGTCTTGCTCCGTCACCACTACCGCATGGGTGAGAGGTCAGCGCTCGACGGCGTGGAGCTCACGTGCCGGCAGATGGCGCAAGGGGGTATCTACGACCAGCTCGGCGGCGGATTCTCCCGTTACTCCGTGGACGAATACTGGCTCGTCCCGCACTTCGAGAAGATGCTCTACGATAACGCCCTCCTCTCCAGGCTTTACCTCGAGACGTACCAGGCTACGGGAGACGCCTTCTACCGCCGCATCGCCGAGGAGACGCTCGACTACGTCCTGCGCGACATGACGAGCGAGGAAGGGGGTTTCTACTCCGCCGAGGACGCGGACTCCGAGGGCGAGGAGGGAAAGTTCTACGTCTGGACGCCCGACGAGCTGGAGGCCGCCCTGGACCCTGACGAGGCTAGTCTCGCGGCGCGCTACTGGGACGTGACCGAACGGGGTAACTTCGAGGGCAGGAACATCCTGCACGTCGCCCGCCCGCCCGAGGCCGTCGCTGACGAGTTCGGGCTCTCACCGGATGAACTGTGGGCCAGCATCAGCAGGATTCGGGCGAAGCTCTTCGCCGTGCGCGAGGAACGTGTCAGGCCTGGGCGCGACGAGAAGGTCCTGGCCGCCTGGAACGGCCTCATGCTCCGCTCCTTCGCGCTCGCCGCGAGCGTCACGGGCCGCGAGGACTACCGCGGGGCCGCCGTGAAGAACGCGGCCTTTATCGTGGAGAAACTAAAGGAAGGCGGCCGCATCCACCGCTCCTACAAGGACGGCCGGGCGAGATTCAACGGCTACCTGGAGGACTACGCGATGGTCGCGGACGGGCTCGTTGCCCTCTACGAGGCCACCTTCGAGACGCGCTGGCTCGTGGAGGCCGACGCCCTCCTCGACGCCGTCTCCGAGCTCTTCTGGGACGAGGAGAAGCGTGCCTTCTACGACACCCCGGCCGACCACGAGAAGCTCGTCACCCGCCCGCGCGACGTCTACGACAACGCGACGCCCTCAGGAAACTCCGTCGCCACCGAAGTCCTCCTCAAACTCGCCCTCTTCCTCAATCGTGCCGACTACCGCCAGCGCGCCGAGGACGTCCTCGGAGAGCTCGCCGGAGGAATGGAAAAAGTTCCCGGCGGCTTCGGACGCCTACTCTGCGCCCTCGACTTCTCGGTTTCAGAGCCCCGCGAGGTGGCCGTAGTCGGGGACCAGAGCGCGCCGGATACAAGAGCACTGTTGGAGACGGTCTACTCCGCATATCTCCCCAACAAGGTCGTAGCGGGCCGCAGCCCCGACGACGACGAGGCTGGAGGCCTGATCCCACTCCTCGCCCAACGCCCCGCCCGCGAGGGCAGAGCCACAGCTTACGTCTGCGTCCAATACGCCTGCCAGACCCCGACTACAGACCCCGAGGAGCTCTCGCGCCAGCTAGGCGCCTGACAAAGGCATCCCATAACAGGTATGGTACTCACGAGGAGGCCGGAGAGCTCCGTCTGCTCACTGGTGCGACCGGCGAGAATCTCTCCCGATAATATCGTGGCCAGGGCTACCCGAATATGGCCAGCGGCAGGTAGGAAGAGACGATCCAGTTTGGCTGGTCCACGATCTCGGAGATCTTGAGGTCTACCACGAGGCTCGCCAGCACGTAAGCCTCGACGGGCTCGAGCCCGTAGGTCGTGCTTATGTGTTCGACCATCGCCCTCAAGGAGTCTTTCGCGGCCTGCATGAGGTCCTCGTTCACGCCCATCGTGGCGTACCAACCAGCCTTCTCGACCGACGGTGTCAGCGGTCCGGGAGTCTGGAACTGGGGCGCCGGTATGCTCCTGCCTTTGATCAGGTCGAAGCGTAAAGCGGCGTACATGGGGCTCTCGATGCCCGTGACGCAGACCTCGCCGTCGCCCTGGGCTGCGTGGGCGTCTCCGCAGGAGAAGAGCGCGCCCGCGTGCTGCACGGGCAGGTATAGGACGGAGCCCTTGGTGATGTGACGCGTGTCCATGTTGCCGCCGAACGGTCCCGGCGGCATGATGACGGGCTTCTCGGGGCCGGACGGGCTCACGCCCATGGTCCCGAAGAAAGGCTCTATGGGGATGGCGATGTCGTCCTTGAAAAGCGTGTAGTCACCGTTGGTGAGGTCGAAGATCTTGAGGTAGGCTTCAGGGAAATCCTCGGGAAGCAGCCCGAAGCCAGGCAAGACGGCGGCCCAGCCCCAGCCTTCCGTATGGATATCCAGGAGCTCGACCGTCAGTATGTCTCCCGGCTCTGCGGCCGTCATCGCGACGGGGCCGGCGAGCGGGTAGAGGCGGTCCCAGTCGAGGTTATCGAGGGCGCCCACGTCGGAGTCTGGCCCTATCTGTCCGTCCGAGACCTCGCGGGTGCGGTAGACGACCGTGTCGCCAGGCTCGACCGTTAGCGCCGGGTCCTGCTCGTTGTCCCAGACGTAGTGGACCTGAACTTCTGGAAAACAGTGTGTCTTCGCCATGCTGCGAACCTCCGTGTCGTCCCTGTCACTGGTCATACTCTCTCAGTTAGCGGTATCTCTTTCCAGTGAGACGGCCCTGGGCTGCGACGCGCTCTAAGATCGCGATCCAACCCCATCCGGAGCTCGAAGTCGAGGCCTTCAACGTCCAATACGATGAGGTCCTTCGGAGCCTGGAGGAAGAGTCGCAACAGAGCAGCCAGGAGAGTGAATACAAAAGGAGGCAGCACACTGGAACGATTTCTCCACCCGCAAGGCCGATCTCTACCGGTAGAGTGCAAGCAGGACTCTATGAGTAGGATGCCGTGTCTTCTGCGTCGGGGCCTTCTACGAAGTTGTACTCCCGCTCTAGAGGATTGCCGGAAGTGCGCCTGCGACGCCGCCCCGTCTCAGCTGGTTGCCGAAGGGCTTTGCCCACCCCCGACTGCCCGCTCCCCTTCGGCCGTTATGACCAAGAAGCCGCTCGAGCCCGCTTCCGCCGAGGCGTACCCCACCTCAACTAGCTCGGCGGCCAGCCTCTCGCTCAGGGCTTTCTCGTCAGGGTCCCTCTCCGGGTCCAGGCCCGCCCCCTGGGCGACCTCCGAGACCATCGCCGGCTTCCCTTCGCCGGCCCCGCCGCTCAGTTCGCTCAGCGCTCGTAGAAAACGCTCGCGCAGCCGTTCCAACATTTCTGGGGACTCGCTTGCCAAAACCCTCACCTCCCGCACTCGCTTGTCGTACCACAGGATACGCCCATACGCCCCGTCATGCTCAGCACCCGCTCCGCTAACTTCGCCTGTAGGGTCTTCTAATCAGCCCGGGCACAACCCAAACGGGCTCCGCCTGGTACTCATAGCAACGGTGAACGAGAACCGAAGTGGTCCATGGTAGCAAAGCTAGGGGTATTCGCGCACCGGCCATGCTTCTTGCCCTATTCACCTAAGGTCGGAGAAGATTCTCGGAGGTTGCGCCAGTTCTTGCAATCTAGCATAATTTACCCAGGTGTGAAACAACTGTGGCGGGGCTTCCCCGCGGGTGCCGCCCTTGTGGAAAGGAGGTTTTTTGGCTCTAACCGTCGGGGAATAGTAGGGACTTTCTTTGGGAAGGAGATAAGAGTTGAGAAGATTGATGCTGCTTTTGGCGGTGTTGGCGGCGATGATGCTCGTGGCTTCTCCGGTCTCGGCCTTTGTTTGGAAGCCTGGACCCAATGAGGGCAACAAGTACTCCAAGAACTACTACCCCAATAGTTACTTCAAGTACTGTGAACCGGATGGCGCCAAGTATTACGGCTTGAATAAGGCCTCTAAGAAATCTTGGTGTGACAACTACTATAAGGAATACCAGAAGAAGACGTTCCACGGCAAGAAGTGGTACTACGTCCATGTCTACTACAAGTGGAAGACCCCGGACGGCAACACACACAATTGGGACCACTGGTATTACTGCCAGTACCACAAGTACGATGACCCGCTAGCCAAGAGGCCCTCTTTCAAGGTCTGGGTCACCTATGAGCCCACCGGCAACCACTATTGGGAGTGGTTCTACTACTGGAAGAGTCCTACCCGCTAACAACGTCCATCCTCCCCGAGTGGTTCTCCCGCAAGGGCACCAATTCCGCAGGGGGTGCGCTCTGTAGGGTAAACCGCTTGAGGAGGATAGGCAGCTCACCGGGCTGGCCTTGGGCTCTTAGAGCTTCTAGAGGCCAGAGCCCGGTGCCTTGTGGAGCTAGATCATACAAAGACTAGCTGAGATCACGAGCACACTACTGGGCCGGAGCTACTGAGAGAATTACTGGTCCTTCACCAGGCGCATCTTCACTCTCTTCGGCGGATGGGCGAGCGGGGTGCGCTTGTCTCGCCGTAGGGCCCTGTTTGCGAACTTTGCATTGACGGGGTTCGCGGAAATTCGCATGGACCGAGATGGGTCGTTCGGCCTCGTGCGCTACCCCGTCCTCAGAGTTATACTGCCATCGTTAGCTGAGACGCGGGTGGGAGTGTTGATACCCTCCTTGCCCCGCGAAAAAGGGGGGACCCACATGGCAAGACGTACGTCCTATCTAGTAGTGATGATCGCAGTGGCGGTGGCATGCTCGGTGGCTTTATCTGCGGGTTTGGAGAAGGCTGAGGCGGCCTTCCCGGGCAAAGACGGCAGGATAGCCTTCCAGGGCTTCCGCGAAACGGGCACGGGTGACTCTGCCTCAGAGATCATCACTGTGTCCCCAGACGGCACGGGACAGAAGCAGCTCACCAGCGCCTCGGGCGGCTCCGGCGACCCAACTTTCTCGCCCGACGGAATGAAGATAGCGTGGGTACGCAACAGCGATATCTGGGTGATGAGCCGGTCCGGCAACGCCAAGACCAAGAAGGCCCTCACAGACAACAGCCTCTCCGAGACCAGCCCCGCCTGGTCCCCGGACGGCACCAAGATAGCGTTCAAGAGGGAGCAGAGTGCTCCCGCCGCTGACGAATGGCGTGCCGACGTCTGGGTGATGAACGCTGACGGCTCAGGACAGAAGAAGCTCACCGGCGACTTCGACCACGAGTCCAGCCCGACCTGGTCCCCGGACGGCACCGAGATAGCCTTCGTCGATAGCGGTGACATCTGGACGGTCAAACCCGATGGCTCCGGGCGGCGCAACCTCACCAATACGCCGAACGAGGGCGAGTACGACCCCGACTTCTCCCCCGATGGCAAGAAGCTGGCCTTCGCGAGCAAGGGCCAGTACCAAAAGACAGACATCTACACCATGAACCTCGACGGCAGTGCATTGACCAACGTAACCGACAGTCGCTACGTCGCTGAGGAGGACTGCGTCTGGTCGCCTAGCGGTACCAGGATAGCCTACAGCAAAGCCCTCCCTGAGAACGTCGAGATCTTCAAGAAGAACGCCGACGGCTCGGGTAGGCCGAAGAACGTCAGTAACGACCCCAAGTACAACGAGTCGCCTGACTGGGGGCCGAGGCCCACTACTGCCACAGGATAGCCGAGGAGAGACAGCAAGAGGGCCGATAACATAACCTACTCCACTCTCCTCTCCACCCGAGTGCGTGGCAGATGCGTTCTCGAAAGTTCGAGCTCCAAGGATATGGGGGCCGAGATCCAGAATGAGAAGGCCCCGCCTCGATGACAGTATGCTCGCTAGTGCTGCGCGATTGGCACAGAGGCGAAGGTAAGAGACGGAGGCCCCAGGATCGGGCTAGCGCGTCCCGGGGCCTTACAGTTGCTCTTCTCTACTTCCTGCTAGGCTCTACACAGAACCCGGGCTGGGACCTCGTTAAAGAGGCTTGGCCTCGAAGATGTTTTCGCAGCTCGCTGCCTGTGCAGGGTCAACCTCATCTTTTACATCGACGTAGGCCGTGTCGTTGTCACCAAGTCCGCAGTTAACGTAATCCACTTGACCGTCGGCAGCGAGGATCGTGTCATTGGCGGGGCCGCCGAACAAGTCGTCCTGACCGAAACCGCCATCTACTCGGTCGTTACCCTCTCCGCAACGTATCTCGTCGTTACCACTGCCGCCGTAGCAATCGTCGTTGCCCGCCAGAGCGCTGATCGTGTCTGCGGCACCGAGCCCGTAGATGCGGTCCAGCTGACCGGTGCCTTGGAGGTTATCGGAGCCGAAAGTGCCCCTTATGTCTTTGGCCAGCGCAACCCCGCCGAGCACGATCACTCCTACCAACAGCAATCCCCCAAGTAGAACCACCCTTCGTAGCATGAGCAATACCCCCCTATCTTGTAGTGGGGCGGCCAATACCCTTTATGTGCCTGCCCCGCTTATCCAACAACAGAACTCTACACCATCATGAAGGGACGATGCACCCCTCAAAGAGGGATCATTTGTACATTTAAAGCAGCTTGCAAAGAGGTTCACCTTCTTTGCAAGCTCTTCAGCGAACAAGAAGCTGACAAACTGACTGGCTGAAATGCTGACAAGCGCGGGTTAAGGAAGGGTCAACCCTTCCTTAACCCGCTGTAAGTAAAAAGGCCGGGGAGTGTTGTGGCCCCGGCCTTATCACCTGCTCCCTTCGGAGCTGCCTACCACTGCGAACAGTTGCTCCTTCTTGCGTCCCTAGCGATAGACTACCGTCTCGCAGGTGTCAGCCGCTTCTATGGCGGCGTCCACCACGCATGTGTCGTAGCCCGATCCGCCTATGGCCCCGTCCCTGGCGTCGCCGTCGTTGACGCGAAGCAAGTCGTGGCCGCCGCCACCCTTGGTCACGTCGCGGTCGTTGGTGTAGCTTCGGGCGTCGAGATGGTCATGGCCGCCCTGGGCGATCATCCTGTCGCGTACCCCGTCGCCGACCCGCTCGAAGAGCACCTGGTGGTCTCCGGTGGCGACGCAGGGATCGGTCTGGCACTGTATCGCCCCTCCGATCACTTGGGCCATGGCCGTGCCGCTGCCCACCAGCGCCACGAGCACCACCGCCATGGCTATCATCATCGCTATCTTGGTGCGCACTTCTTCCTCCTTCTCTCAAGAGAAGGGGACAGTATCAGCGCTTGCCCCCCTCTCGGTGTTACCGCCGCGCATATTATTAGCAGCATCTGGGGCCCGACGCATCCCCAAATTCGCTGTTTGTTATGCTCTTATTCACCGAAGTGCCGGGAAGGATCCAGCAAACTCCCCGTGCTTCCTGGCCGAGGACCCGGAGACGCGCACCTCCATGTCCTTGTGCCCGATCTGGTAGCTCACGACCTCCGGCCAAGGGGGGCGTGCCCCGCCCTTGCTAGGATGCACCATTCCTCTTCTTACCCCTATTTACCCGGGTTCGTGGAGAAACAGTTTGGAACCCTCATGCGGGTCGCTCTCTAGACGACTTTGGCGGGGCGTTGAGCCACAGAACGCCTTAGGGTACTATGCCTAACCGTCAATGGTGGCTGCGGCGCCGTTACCGTTCGTTGCCATTATTGTCGTCGCCCTTGCCGTTGCCATCATGGTCATCGCCCTTGCCGTTGCCATCACGATCATCGCCCTTGCCGTTGCCATCACGATCATCGTTGCCATCAGCGCCACTGCGGTGGAGTTGGCCCCTTATGGCCCCTTCGGGATACTGCCCGTTGGTGACGTTGACGTAGAACCGAGGAGGGTGTTCACGGAGCTGCAGGCTTAGTGCCTCAGGCGCCGCCACGCAGACGCCGGTGTGTTCGAGGATAGTAGCCGCCGACGCGCCATCCGCGGACGCGCTATCTGCGGACGCGCTAGCCGCCGATACGCTAGCCGCCGATACGCTAGCCGCCGATGCGCTAGCCGTCGGGGCGGCGGTGGACTGGGAGGGGCTGGTCTGGCCCATCGTGGTGGTCTGCGGAGTAGTAGCCTGCGGCAATGTGGTATCGCCGGTGGTGGTCATCCTGTTTGCGCACCCGTCGTGCCCGTGGTGGCAGTAGTCGTGCCGGTGGTTGGCGTCGTAGTACCCGCGGTTGTACCCGTGGTACCTGTGGTGCCCGTGGTTGTGCCCGTCGTGGGGGTCGCCGCTCGCTCCTCGAGGTTCGCCACTACCGGCCCATTCTCCCCGCTCATCCCCAGGTGGATGGTGGCTTTCGACAAGGTCTCTATACCGCCAGTTTTGACCCTGGCACAAAGCTGATCTCCAAACACCTTGACCACGGCGCGCCCCTGGCCGTCGGGATCGCCCCCTCCCGTCACCTCCTGCGCACCCGCAAGATGAGCCACGAGGGTGGTGCGTAGGGGACCCTTGTCCGCATTCACGGGGACGGACACGATGGCCGCCGCTAAGCCTAAACCGGCGATAAGGCCCATCACTGTCAGCACGATCAACCGCATAGTTGCCTCCTCTGCTTCCTCCCTAAGGAGGGGCGGGACTCGTCAGCCCCGCCACGTTCGTTGCACAACGGGGCCAAGTATGACAGGCTGGATGTGCTGGCGCATCCCCCAAAAGGATGATATTTGCGGTTACTTGGGCGTGGCTTGCAGGCAGCGAACTTCGTCGAATCCCACATCGAGAAAGTGTCTGATAAATAGGCGAAAGACACCCCGGTCATTCGTTCCGGCGGCTTAGAACGACGATATTGCGCGTCCTCAGGCCGCCCTGACCAACTCTTGATGTCCCACTTTGATTCATCAGACGGTTTCTGGAAAGTAGATTCGCCGAAGTTCGCATTGCCACGACACTAGATTTGTTTTATCCATCTTTAACCGAGGGTTAGCGTCTGTTTAACACCGAGCCGTGGGGGAGGGTGTAGTCTGTCGGTGGGCCTGGGAGTACTGCAGTCATTCTCTCACAGCTTCCGGAGTCCGCAGCCTAGCGGCAGGACGCTACCCCCCTCTGTCTGCTGCTAGGTTTACCCGTACCTCACGTTCGCTTCCTTTCTCGTGTCGCTCCACGCTGGTCGCGGCCTCTGGGGACGCAGACGGTCCCGAGAGTACGGCTACGTTCCGTCTCTCCTCAGGGAGGGGGTAGCGGGGTGATCGTCCCCATGCGTTTGGGCTGGGGCGGGTGGATCGTCCGGATTGACCCGCCTCGGTCATTCGAGCCACTCGGTAACGAAGTGGTCGCTGGCGTGTATGTCGACCTGCCGCAGCCGCCCGGCGCCGGAGTTGACGAACTTGTGTGCCACGCCGGCAGGCACCACAATGACCTGGCCGCCTCTCGCCTCGATAACGTCGTCCCCAGCGGTGAAGGTCGCGCTACCCTCCTGCACCACGAAGACCTCCTCGTAGGGGTGCCTGTGCAGCTTCGGGCCGCCCCCCGGCGGCGCGTCTACGACGATGACCGTCTGAAATACAACGCCCCCGGGGCTCCGGTTGTCGGCCACGGCGGGCCACGAAGCAGAGGTCGAGGTGGCGCTGGTCTGATTAGCCATACGCTAGGCCGCCTTGGGCGGATACAAGATGATGCTGAACACCAAACCTTACATAGAGCGTGGTCTATCAGCGAGGTGGGTTGGCAACTCTATCCAATCTACACCGTGGACGACGAAGGCACGTGCACCTGCCCAAAGGGAACTGCATGTCCATATCCGGGTAGCACCCTGCAACGCCCCACGGATTTAACGACGCATCCTCGGACCCCAATCGCGCCTTTGAGATGTTCTCCCGTCGGCCAGGCGCGAGCGTCGGGCACAGGACTGGCAGAGTCTCCGGCATGGTAGTTATCGACGTGGATCCTCGTGACGGTGGGATGGAAACCCTGCGGCGATTGCAGGCCGAACACGGGCTCCTCCCGCCCACCAGGCTGCACGCCACAGGCGGCGGTGGATATCACTACGTGCTGCGCAATCCGGAAGGCGTAAAGGAGATGCCTAGCAGGACCATAGGCCCCGGTGTAGACGTGAGCGCCGACGCGCAGGCGTCGTACTACCCCTGCAATCACGCATCTGGGGAAGTACGAAGTTCTGATCGATGCGCGGTATGACGCCCGGGTCCTCCTAAACGCTTACTCGAACTATCAACAATCCTAGAACCCCCTGACGTACTCGCGCATGATCGTGGCGCCGTCCTTGCTGGTGTTGGAGGTGATCGTCGCGCCCGAGGTGAGCGCGCCTTCCACCGTCGTAGGGCTCGCGGCCGTGTTCTTCGAGAGGTAGAGGGCTGCTCCACCACCGACGTGCGGGGCGGCCATCGAGGTGCCGCTCATCGTTGTGGTGCCGCCTCCCTTCTTGGTCGAGAGGATACTCGCCCCGGGCGCCCAGACGTCCACGCAAGGGCCGTGTTGCTCCAGGAGGTTTCCCCGTCGGAGCTGGTAGTCGCCGCCACGGTGGCGATGCCGTTGTCGGTACCGGCCCCCGCCCTGGCAGGGGAGTCAAGGCAGGCGTCGGCGCTGTTGTTGCCGGCCGCGATCGAGTAGAAGACGCCCCCGGCAGCCGACCTCTTCCCCGCATCGTACCCTGGGTGAGGCCGCCGCCCAGACTCATGTTGCGATGACAGGCTTCCTAGCGTTAGCCGTCACCCCGTCCACGCCCTTGATCACCCCGGAGATAGCTCCCGATCCGTTGCACCCAAGCACCTTGACCCCGGTGAGCGGGGCGCCGGGAGCGACCCCCACCACGTCGCTTGTGTTGTCCTTGGCCGCCACCGTGCCCGCCACGTGGGTGCCGTGGCCGTGGCAGTCGGTGTTCCTGCCGTCCCCCACGAAGTTGACGTGCTTTACTCGGTTAAGGTCAGTGTGACGGTAGATGCCGGTGTCTATCACGTAGGCGTTGACGCCGGAGAGGGCCCCAGAGCCGTTACCTGCCTTCGTCGAGACTGCGGTACCATCGATCCTGTCGAGCCACTCGGCGCGTCCGGGCCCCGGCGTACCGTCTGTCGGGCTCGAGGTGGGCAACCCGCCCTCGGGGCGCACCTCATCGAGGCGGGGCTCAGGCAGACGGGCAGCGAGCCCCATGGCGTACCGTCATGTAGGTGGCGCCGTGGAGCAGGACCTGCTCGGCACTGCCGGGTCTCTGGACCTCCCCCTGTCGTACACGACGATGTAGCGGCCCGGGATGGCGCCCTCCGGGGGTCCTTGGCCTTGCCCTGGCATGGTGGTGCCCATTTCTTGTTGGGCCAGCACCACGCCAGCGCAAAACAGCGACATCGCCATGGCCACCGCAAGCAGTAGAACGGTTCTTCTCATCCCCCAAACCTTTCTGTAGCGAGGCGGGAGAGAAAGGCGATAGCCCCCCGCCCCTATGCGCACCAAGGGGCCGGGGCTCTTGCTGCCCCGGCCCAGCGTTTCCTCAGCCCTTTCACTCAGCGTAGTCGCCCTTGGTAGCGGTCCATTCCCCTTTCGTCCGCGACACTGTTTCGGCCGCCGTTGCCCTTGGGGAATGATCACCGTCGAGCAATTCGGGGGGCCAACGATCGTGTCGGAGAAGTCACTCAAAGTATACCAATTGTTTCCAGTGCCCGAGGCACACAGTCTCTACCCTTCCATCAAACGAGTCGACAACGTCGGCCGAGTTGGGGTCGTCCGTGTTGTTGCCAGCATTGATCTTGTCTACTGAGGGCCCGCCGACGATTATGTCGTTGCCATCACCGCCGTTTATCGTGTCCGCCCCGCTATTGCCGGAGAGTTCGTCGTTGCCGCCAAGGCCATTCAGAGTATCCGCCATGCCCAGACCGTAGATAGCGTCGGGGTTAGCGGTGCCTGTGAGCGTATTGGCGTTGTTATCGCCGATCCTGTTGGCCGCCAGCGCAACACCCGCAGCGGCGACCGCCAACACCACCACGAACACTAGTACCTTGCTTAGCCTTCCCACAACGTTCCTCCTTTGTTAAAGCGGGCTGAGATAGGAGTAGCCTCTTCACCCCAACACGCTAACCCTTGCTGAATCCCCAGTGTTCACATTGCCAAGCGGGTCACCTAGAGTGCGTCTTCGACACGCATTACCTCCCTCTCTTCGCGTGCTAGGAGGGCAGGTAGGGGTCCTGCCCTTCACGTGGCGTCCTCTTGCCACGTAACGTCTGCAGGTTACTCCTGTGAGAGGGCTGAGCGTATCACTCAAATGCACCCTTTTTCTCTAGCTCAAAATGACTACTTTGCTGTTTGGTGGGGTGCTAGGGGAGGCAAACTTCCATGAGAAAGCACATTCTGTCAAGGCGAACTTCGCAGAATTGCCCTTCCAGGCACTCGGGTGAATGAGCCTATCTCTGCAGGCATTCGGTACCCCACTACTAATGGCTAGATGCGCAAGTAATCCCCCTTTGAGGGGTGCATCCTCCCTTCCTGATGGTGTAGAGTTCTCTTGTTAACTAAACGGGGCAAACCACGACCCTTCTTTCTCGCCCCACTAGAAGGAGTAGAGGTGGCAGGTTCCCCATGTTACGACCGACGGGACTGATCTTGGCTACTATGATGTCGCTGGGAGCGATGCTGCTGAGCGGGGTGGCGCTGGCCATAACGATGACCTGCACCACCACCTGTGAGGGCACCAGATTTTCCGACACACTCCTTGGCAACGCAAGTAAGAACAAGATCGAGGGGAAACCGGGCGAAGACTATATCGCTGGTAAGGGAGCCGCTGATCAGCTCGAGGGCCAGCGTGACAACGACGAAGTGCGCGGCGGGCGCGGACCCGACACTATATTAGGTGGCAAGCACTCAGATTCTGACACCCTCTACGGTAACAATGGCAACGACACGATCATAGCTGTGGACGAATTCAGCCCGGGTTGGCAGGATTACATCGACTGCGGCGATGGTACCGACCGGGGTACGTCGGGCTGACCGAAGAAAGACCTGATTCGTGGTTAACTGTGAAAACGTCGTCCCGAGTGTTTGCGACGAAGAGGTGTATCCCCCTAGCGAGGGTCATGAGTGTGCTACGTCGATTGTTACACCCAAAATGAGCTTGACGTCGTGGTGAACAGCGAAAACGTCGTCCTGAGTGTTTGCGACGAAGAGGTGTATCCCCCTAGTCAGCCTGTGTAGAAGCGAGGCTCTAACCCAAGCGCGGGCCTTCTCGCCGCTGAGCCAAGCGCCCCCTTCTTTGATTTGACCGGCACCCTATCATCATATCCTTGAAGCGCAAACTTCCGACTTGTTTAACTCCGGTCGGGAGCTTGGTGGTCTGCAGCCGCTAAGCTTCTAGGGCTGCGTGGGCCAACCACACTGAAAACCGCTGCTAGTATGAAGAATTGTTAAGAGCGTCGCGTGGTGCGCGCCATGGTGAATGTTCGGGGGCTCCCCCGCGTAATACCGGATAGCATGACACCAACCGACCAAGAGAGCGATGAGCAGACCCGCGCTCACCGGAAGAAAAATGAACGCTGAGGAAGCGGATCCGGCCCGTGGAGCCGCAGGCCGACCGCGACAGGACGGCGGAGCGAGCGCCAACTTCCGCGTCCGGGTTGGCGGCGGCAACTTCTGCTTTGAGAGCGGCGGCCATGACTACCGCGGTGGCTATGATGGCGGTAGCTACGGCGGTGGTAGACGGTAACGCGGCGTAAAATGAAGCGGCTCTTGACAGGGGGGGCGTACCGACCAACTGAGCAACCCAGGCGGCATAGGAAGGCGGACAGATACACCTTCGCTGGACAGCGAAGCGGGACTGCGGGCTGCCTACCACGCGTTCGGCAGCGAACTCTACAGGATGACCTACAGAGCATTGAACGATGATGGTCTGGCAGAAGAGGCGGTGCAGGAGACCTTCCTGCGGGCGTGGCGCGCCTCCGACCGCTACGACCCGAAGAGAAGCTCTCTACGGACCTGGATGTTCACTATAGCCCGCAACGTCACGATAGATTTGGCCCGGGCACGTTCGGCGCGCCCGGAGCGGACAGGGTCGGAGATGGAGCATAAGCAAGAGTCGAAAGACACCACTGAGGAGTCGCTTCGCTCGTGGGAGATGGAGGAGGCGCTGCGGCACATAGGTCCACATCACCGTCACGCGATAGTGGAGACTTACTATCGTGACAGGCCCTGCGCGGAGGTCGCCGCCGAGGCCGGCGTCCCGGTTGGCACCATGCGTAGCCGCCTCTACTATGGTCTGAAGGCGCTGCGCTTGGTGCTGGAGAAGAGGGAGTGGACCGGATGACTGCACCCGAAGAACGCCATCGTTACCAGGAACAGATCGGCGCGTTCCTGCTCGGCAAGCTCGATGGGGGAGAGCGGGCAGCCTTGCAGGCGCACCTAAATAGCTGCCCCGTCTGCCAGGCGGAGGTGGGGGAGCTGAAACCCGTGGTCGCGGCCCTCGCGGATGCTACCCTAGGCCGGACCGAGGAGCCCCCGGAGCCCCCCGAGGATCTCGAAGAGCAGACCCTCGCGCCGATCCTAGGAGAGATTTATCGTGCACGGCGTCGCAGAGGGCGCCTCCAAGGGTCGGCGCTAGCCGCGGCGGCGATCTGCGTCGTCGTAATAGGCCTCGCCGGGTTCACTTGGCATCTGGCGCCCGCAGTCGCTCTGGAGCCGCTCTCGTTCTCCGTAGCGCACGACGTGGAGGTTGAGGGTCACCTGATCGAGCATGCCTCGGGCACCGAGATCAGGCTCGTCGCCTCCGGGTTGCGGGACGGCCAGACTTACAGGGTCACGCTCGTAAGCGAGGACGGAGAACGGGTTGACTCCGGCACCTTCATCGGCATTGGGGATAAGCCCGTGAGAGGCACGTTCAACGCCGCGCTGTTGCGCGAGGAGGCGGATAGGCTGGAGGTCCGCACACCTGGTGGCGAGCCGGTGTTCTTCGCCAAACTTCCCGAAGAGCCCCGGGACACGGTCCGCGACTGGCCGCTGTTCGGTATCTTGCCGTGGGCGGACCCGGACCTCCGGAACGAAACCATGGGATCGAGCGGTTCCGAGGGTACGGAGGGACCGATCGCCGAAGATCCGGCTGCTCTCCCTGATACGCAGAAGAAACCAAAGGCCGTCGGCACTGGGAGCGGGACACCCCACAAGGGGAGCCCGCCCGCGAGCGACCCCAAGAGGTCATCCCCTGGCGGCGAGAAGCCTGGGGCAGCGTCGCCTGGAGTAGCATCGCCTGGGGCAGCGTCGGAAGAACGCGAACCCCTTCGTAGTCCCTATGGGGGATCGCCGGCAGACGGCCAGTACTAAGCTCAACCGCGAGCAGCCGCGCCAGCCTCTCCGGGTCGGTCGTCGGGTTCTGGCAGGCGTAGCCTTCACAGACATGGGCTGTCGCCCTGCCATCGCGCGTGGGGCGATCTGCCAGAAGGGGTATGGGCCCGCGTCCTCCTCGCCGTCCGGGGCGCAACCGGCGACCACCTTGTTGGGCAGGTAGGCGTGGACGGTGTTTATCAAAGTTTGCGTATCGGCCTCTCCGGGCTCTCCGACGAGCCCCAACTCGTACGGTTGGGAGATACAGAAGCCCAAAACGGTACCCTGGTATGAGGAATTGTTAAGAACGTTGCGTGGTGCGCGCCATGGTGAATGTTCAGGGGCTCCCCTGCGTAATACCGGATAGTATGCCACCCGCCGGCGAAGAGAGTGATGAGCAGACCCGCGCTTACCGAAAGGGCTCCTGCTGTTGGGGATAGCGGCAGCCGCGCTGCCGGGCCGCCTGTCGAGCTACGTGCTGAGGGGGATAGTCAAAGTCGAGCACGGCAGGCTACTGTTGGCTATTTGGGAGCGCGACGTTCCCGCTCAGAGTTTCCTATAAGGGGTTTGGCATTCTCGCGTGCGCGAGCTCTGTCTTTAGGTAAAGGAGGTTGTGCATGGAAAACGCATCATGATGTTATTATAGGAACGAACTCTTTCTGTAAGGAAAGGACTAGGGATGAAAGGGAGGAGTGTCTCCATGAGGCTACGTGTACTACTGATCTTGGCGACGACGTTGCTGGGGGTGATGGTGCTTAGCGGAGCGGCGCTGGCCGTGACCAAGACCTGCTCCGCCAACCCCTGCGTGGGAACCAACGGGCCGGATAGGCTCAGAGGCACCGACACCAAGAACGAGATCCGCGGTCTCCGTGGCCCAGACTACATCGCCGGTAAGCCAAGGGCCGATGATCTCTACGGCGGCTGGGGCCGAGACGAGGTGCGCGCCGGCAACGGCAGGGACCGCGTGTTCAGCGGCCGGGGCCGAGACACACTCTACGGCGGCGGCGGCAACGACACGATGAACTCCCAGGACGGTTACGAGGACGGCATCAACTGCGGCATTGGCACCGACACGGCCTACGTAGACAGGCTCGACCGCGTCAACGACGACTGCGAACACGTCTTCGGCGCCGGTGGCGGCCCAGGGCCCAACCCTGTCGTGGGAGAGGTCTCCGGAAACGGAGAGCTCGGACCGGGGGTCGGTTCTCCGTGGTTGCGGGTAAACGCCAAGTCCACGGGGACGAGCGCCGACGATGTGCAGGGTACGTTCTCCATAATGTATCCTGGCATGCCGGAAGTTGCGCGCGACAACACCCAGGTCGGGGGGACCATCCTTTGCTTGGCCGTTACCGACGGCAACAAGGCTCAGCTGGTCGGTCAGATCAAGTCGGCGAGCGGGCCGAAGGCCGACGACGGCACTTTCGAGAAGGACCAATTCGTGCGGATAGGCGTTCTGGACAACGCCACTGCCGGTGACAAGGCCAACTTCTCGCCGGGCGAGGAGACGTTCACGTCGTGCAACGGCGTGGATCCGACCTTGGACGTCTTCGAGGGCCCAGGCTTCGTCGTTAAGGAGAACGTCTAGAGCGGCCACCGAGCATGGAGGAGGAGTAAGGCGTATATGACGCTACCCTTCGCGTCCTTGGAAGCTGCCGAGCGGTAAGCCGGGCGGCAGGGTCGTTACCTTAGACGAGGGGCGGGGGACTCCAAGGCGAGGCCCCCGCCCCTCGCGTTGGTGAGGGTGTCTCCTTCGCCGGAGTGGCCCTTCTTCTTGACCTTACAGAACGATAAGGGGTCTCCTGACGCCCTCGCGGGACCCGGGGCTCATGGTGCGGTCGTCGCCTAAATCCACGATCGAGGAGGGGAGATGTATAACACGCCACACGACGCTGGGCTCCCAGCAGATCAGCAATTTGTTTCTATTGGGGACGTTGCAAGAGTCTTCCGAAGGCGGCTGTGGATACAGCGGGTTGCATCGCTACTGACCTGCCCACGGATCGACGCACCTTAGGCCGATCAGGCAGGCCCTTCATCGAGACCGCACATGTGCATCATGCGAATGCGGGTCATGTCCACTGAAACCTGCTGTAATAGTTTTGGTGCCGCTCGTTGTATCAGGCGTCACCGTAGCGGTTAGTTTGTTACGAGCACCCGTTTACGAGGCTTCCGCGATAACGTTGGTGGGCCAAGAGCAGGGGCAGGGCGAGAGCCCGGCGAGGGTCGAGGAACTTCAAGCACTTACCCTATCGGCGGTGGAAATCATCACCACCCGCCAGGTAGCCGAAGCAGCCACCTCAGGGTTGGGACTATCGATGGACCCTGACGCTGTGCTCGAGAACCTGACCGCCGAGCCCACCGAAAGCGGCCAGTTGATAGAACTAACCTACACCGATGCCGATGCGAGGAGGGCCAAACGGGTTGTCAACGCCGTGGACGAGGTGGCTTCGGAGCGGATCTCTGCTCAACCGATGAGCGGTTACGATATAAAGGCCACTGTGGTAGAGGCTGCGACGAAACCCAGCACGCCGGAGGATCCCGACCCCTTGAGGAACGGCATCCTGGCGGCCGTGATGGGCACCATGCTCGGCTTTGGACTGGTGTTTTTGATGGAGGTCCTTGACCCAAGTGGAAAGCCGCCAGGCAAAACCGAGTGAACCCCATTCATGTACATCTCGGCCGAACCTCTGGGAAGGGGGTTTCTAACAAGTTCGCCAAGAACAATGGTCTGGTTGTGCAACTCGGCGAGGTTGAGGAGTTCCGCACCTTGGAGAATTGAGGTTGTGCCTAGGAAATGTGTCATAGTGACGTTTATAGGAATGATCTCTCTGTAAGGAAAGGACCAAGGATGAAGAAGCGTATAGCGCTCGTGGTTGGCACGGTGGGGCTGCTGGTGTTCTTGGTCGCTGGGGTAGCCTTTGCGCTGGCCATCACCGGCACCAAGGGCCCAAACAACATCACCGGCACCAACAACGCGGACAATATAGCCGCTAGCGCCAACCGCGACGTTGTAAATGGCAACGGTGGCCCCGACAGGATCTTTGGGGACGGCGGCAATGACACGCTCACCGGTGGTGCTGGCAGCGACCACGTGGAAGGCGGCGACGGCAATAACGTGGCGCGCGGCTATGATGGCAATGGCGACTGGGTCAGCGTCGTTGATAACGATACCAACGACTTCGTCAGTGGTGGCAACGGCACTAGGGACGTGTGTGTAGTCGACCTCATCAATGGCGTGACCGACAGCTTCAGCGATACCTGCGAAAAGGTCTACCAGACTAAAGCGATACCGGCGTCGCAGTAACCGAAGAACTCTAGGCGCGTAGCAGTGAGTTGCGAGGGACCCGACCGGAGGCGTAGACCGGGGTGACAACGTCCAGGCCTCCGGACGCGGCTGGACTCCGGTTCGAGTGGTCGGAAGTTCCGGGGCGTGTGCGTGCGGCCGTAGAGGACCGGCTGGGTAGTCCCATTGTATCGGCGGTCTCCCAGTCCGCCGGCGTAGGCGTCGGCGCAATCTCCGGAGATCTTCAGCGCCCTGGGGTCTGGAAGTGCAGAGAGGTCGTGAACCTCCTTGGATTCTCTCCTCTTCGCAGAATCCAGCTTCGCTTCGCGTGCCTTACGCTCTTTTCTCTCTCGCTTCTTCTTGGTCATCGCCCGCCAAACCTCCTCCGCAGCGGATGACTTCCTCTCCCTTTCGTACCTGCTGCGTCCATGTTCTGTTTACCCTTTCTCTATTCCCTCCCTGGAGACGTCCCAAAAGCCTACGCCCAGATCCATCCTCATCTCCTACTGTCATCGACATCTTCGAACCGATGCTACGGCGTTACTGCGATCAAGTCCAACGAACGTTCTCGATGGCCGGTTCGCGGCAGGAGCAACACGCGCTCACGGGGCTCCGGGCTTGCGTCCCAAGAAGCACAGGAACCCGGGCATCCGGGAGAGTCTCTCGTACTCTTCCGGATCGCCCTCCCGGAAGCGCTCGTCCGGCTGGGGCTCGAGCATGCCTGCAAAGACGAAGCCGCTGCCCAGGATGGCGTCGACCATGGCACCCAACGGTCTCCGGTAGGACGGCATCCACACGCTTTCCGCGAACCCCCTCCACTCCATGCCCACCAGTTCGGTCTCGAAGTAGCTGCCCTCTCCCTGGTAAACGTGCTCGACGAACTTGAAGGTGGGGTGCTCCACCGAGAAAACCAGCTTCCCGGTGGGTTTCAGCACCCTGTAGAACTCCGAGAGCGGGACGCCCCAATCCTCTACGTAGTCCATGGCCAGGGCGCTCATAACGATGTCGAAAGAGTCGTCCTCCAACCATTCGAGGGGCTTCTCCAGGTTCGCGTGGCGAACCTCCGCCCTGCCACGGAGCCTTTCCCTGGCGAGCGCGACCATCTTCTCGCTCGCGTCGAAGCCGACCACCTCGGCGCCGCGGTCGGCCAGTATCTCGGCGTAGATGCCGGGGCCGCAGGCAGCATCGAGTACCCGCCTCCCTCGGACGTCCCCGAGCAACGAGAGGGTGGCGGGACGCTCGTAGTAGGCGTTGTGGGGCTTGGTGGGGGCGCGGGCCGAGTAGGAGCTTGCCAGCTTGTCGTACGCTTCGCGCGATACCGGATCGGGACCTTCCCTCATCATCTCGCTCCTCACCACTGTTGGGCCATCCGGGCAACGAAACCACACTGGTCGTCTCGGTGCAAACGGGGCAAACGAGTTCGCCCGTACAGCATCCATCTCTTGGCAACTCAGCTATTTGCAGGGTGGGCTATACTCCTCCGAGATCAACGGGGTAGAGGTCACAATAGAACCTACATCCAGGCCTCGCTTGCTGATGTTGCGTTGGCTGCACGACCCTGAACGGAACTTCGAGTCGCAGGTGGAGAATGGGATTGATCGTTACGAAAGCGAGATTAGCCTGATGCCTATCGATACTGCGTTGGTTGGTGCGCTGCACGTCGAGTATCTGAGGGAGCAGGATCTCGGAGGGGACGAGCACCTCCACCATACGCTGTTTCAGACTTCGACCGTCGATGCCCTGTTGGAGGGAAAGTACGAGGGCGACGTCAGCTTCGCAGAACTCGGGGCTCGCGGAGACTTCGGACTGGGCACGTTCGACGCCCTCGACGGAGAGATGATCTGCCTGGATGGCGACTTCTACCAGGTAAAGGCCGACGGGCTGGCCTATGCCGTCGACGGAAAGGCCAGGACTCCCTTCGCCGTGGTGACCCTCTTCGAGCCAGACACCTGCCAGACGCTCTCCATGCCGATGGACTTCGAGGCTCTATGTGACCATCTGGACGGGGTTATCGGTGGAGGAGCCGTTTGCGCCGCTATCCGGGTGGATGGGCGCTTCGAGTGCGTCAAGACGCGCAGCGTGCCCCGCCAACACAAGCCCTACCCTCCCCTCGTAGAGGTGGTCAAGGACCAGCCCACCTTCGAGCTTCGCGACGTCTCGGGCAGTCTCGTCGGCTTCCGATTTCCCGACTACGCGCAGGGTCTGAACGTCTCCGGCTACCACTTCCACTTCATCACCGCGGACAGGAGCGCCGGCGGTCACGTGCTCGGATGCAAACTGGCTCGTGGCGAGCTTTACATCGACCATGAAGGGGACCTCAGGCTCGAGCTTCCACCGGAAGTGGGCCTGCCAACACCAGACCAGTCATCTGCAAAGGGAGAGACGCTAGACCGCATCGAGAGGGGAATGAGCTGACAAGCTGACAAGCGGAGGCGAAGCCGGAGCGTGCTGAAATGCTTGATGGTACGCTGTTCTGATGCGACCGGCGAGTTCGCGAGCCCTGGAAAATTGGGAAGCGGTACCGATCGCGGTCCCGCTCGAAGAGGCGGGCGAAGCAGCAAGAATAAGACGTGCCTGGACCCCGATCCGCGTTCCCTGGCATTGGCAGCTAGAAGATGCCTTCGCGGCCTATGAGGGAATCGTATTGTACCGGTGCCGGTTTGTGCAGCAAAGACCTCCTGAGGGGACGATACTTTCTCTCAGGTTCGATGGCGTTTACTACGCGGCGCGGGTCTGGCTCAACGGCGTCTACCTGGGCGACCACGAGGGATACTTCTCCGCTTTCGAGTTCGACGTTACTGACATAGTCTTCACCGATGGTGAGAACGAGCTGCTCGTAGAGGTTTCCAGTCCCGAAGAAGCAGAGGAGAACGACCGCAAGACCATCGGGGGCGTATGGGCCATGTGGGACGGCATGGCCCCCCACATAAATCCCGGCGGCATCTTCAAAGAGGTTAGCCTCGTGCTAGATGGAGGGGTGCGCATCCGCTCCCTCGCGGCCACGGCCGACCACACCGGCCGTGGCGTGGCGCATGTAGACCTCTACTCCAGGTATAGCACGCGCGCCAGGCTGGTCGGGAGGGTAAGTCCGCTGGGCTTCGAGGCTCAGGGCGTCGAATTCGAGAGGGAGGTCCAGTTCGAGGAGGGAGAAAACCGCTTCGAGATCGGCTTCTGCGTTCCTGACGTGCGGGTCTGGTCGACGTGGGACAGGGGCGAGCAGCCGCTGTACGAGCTGCGCTTGTCTTGTGAAGGGGCACAACAACGAACACGTTTCGGCGCCAGTACTGTGGAGCTCAGGGACTGGAAGGTCTACCTCAACGGCGAGCGTATGTTCCTGCGCGGGATCAACTACCTGCCCTCCGACGCCTACCCTGCCAGGGCAACGAAGAAGCTACTTCGGGCGGACGCCTCCCTGGTGCGTGAGGCCGGCATGAACTCCGTCAGGGTCCACGCCCACGTGGCGGACAGAGAGTTCTACGAGGCCTGTGACGAGCTCGGGCTTCTCGTGCTGCAGGATTTCCCACTGCAGTGGACCCACAGGCGGAGCATCCTCGGGCCAGCCGTCGCCCAGGCCGGGGAGATGGCGCGCATCCTGCGCGGCAATCCTTGCGTGGGTATCTACCTGGCGCACGACGAACCTTTCTTTGTGGCGCCCCCCGAGAAGTGGAGCCCCTTAGGGCTTCTGCGCACTGTAGCTGAGGTGGCCTCCCCGCGATGGATGCTCTGGCAGCGTCGGGTCCTCGATCCTGCGGTGGTGCGTGCTATCGCGGAGGAGGACGACACAAGGCCCGTAATAGATGCGGCGGGCCACCCCTTGACGACGAACCACCTCTACTTCGGCTGGTACTACGGAAGATTCAGGGACCTGGAGTGGGTCGTGAAGGTCTTTCCCGGACTCTCGCGGCTGCCGACGGAGTATGGGGCACAGGCGCTGCCGGATCCCGAATCGCTTCAGGAGATCTGGCCTTCAGGAACGCCGCCCGACTGGAGCGACCTCACGCTGAACTATCGCCTCCAGGTCCAGCGTATGGCCCGCTACGTCACGTGGAGGGGAGACCGGGCGGCTTATCTTAGGCGAGACGCAGCGCTACCAGGCCGAGGTTCTGAAACACGCCACGGAGCTATTCCGGCGGCGCAAGTACAGGCCGACGGGCGGAACCTTCGCCTTCATGCTAAACGATCCGGCACCAGCAGTGTCCTGGTCCGTCGTCGACTGGCGTCGCAGGCCGAAGAAGGCCTACGAAACGCTCCTGGTGGCGATGAGTCCGGTCTTGATCTGTGCCGAGTACCCGAAGGAGCGCTACGGGGTCGGCGAAAGATCTCGCTGTCTCTTTTCATCATCAACGACCTCTTACGTGAGCTGGACCAGGGTAAGTTGGGACTGGGAACTGCTCGTCGGAGATTCCCCAGCGGCCCGTGGCGGAGGAGAGACGAGCGTACCGAAGGACTGCGTGGTGAGGATCGGGGAAGCCGTGGCCACACTCCCTGCTCCGGGACCAGCCGTACTCAGGATAAGACTCTTCCGGTGAAGAGAGACCACACTCCAACGAGTACGAGTTCCTCGTCAGCTTAGGCTGGCTCTCGCGCGCATCGAGATCCATCAGCTCGGGGAGGGTGAGAAAGCCGTACCCGCTCGCCTTGAGGCTGCTGATGATGTCGGAGACGGCCGCTATGGTGTGGGAGCGGTCGGCCTTGGGGAAAGCCTCCGTGTCCTGACCGTCGTGTAGCAAAGTAACACCGCCTGGGCTGACGCCGTGCAATATCCGGCGTTGGATGACATCCGAGGGAGGAAGGTTCCATTCCCAGGCCATTACCGACCAGCCCACGCACCTCATCCCGAGGTCTCCGGCCACCGAGATCACCTGTGGACCATACCATCCGTGGGGTACGCGGAAGAGCCGCGGTAGGGTGCCCGTGGCTTCGTGGATGGCCTCCTGGCCCCTGAGCAACTCTTCCCTTACCGTGCCAGGCCGGCTCCACGTGAGGTGTGGGTGGGTGAACGTGTGGTTGCCGACCTCGTGCTGGGAAGCGACCTCGGCGGCGAGGTTAGGCTCGCGCATGACGTTGTTGCCCACCTGGAAGAAGGTGGCCCTGATGCCTTCGCGGTCCAGGATTTCGAGCAGTTGCCCCGTGTAGGGATGGCAAGGGCCGTCGTCGAAGGTCAGGGCGACCACCCGCTTGCCGGTACGAGCGTGCCAGAAGACAGGGCCGTAGAGCCAGGAGCGGGGCGTCAGCCATTCGTAGGCCATGAGCCCGCCGGCCGCCATCCCGGCTCCGGCTGCGGCCAGGGTCGGTGCCGAACGTACCGGGCGGCCCGTGGCGGTACGAAGACCCGCCACGGCCACACCGCCGACGGCGGTGGCGGCCGCGGCTTTCCAGACGTGGGCGCGGGGGTGCTTCATGGTAGGCCGGCCAGTATGAGGGAGGCGGCCGAACGCGCCGAGTGGGGCCTGTGGGCGGCGTTCGCCGCCTCGACCATCTTGCGTCTGTGATCCGCGCTGGTCAGGATCTTTAGCGTCTGGCCTAGGATCTGTGGTGTCTCACGGACCATGACCCCGGCGCCGTAGCGGACGATCGCCGCCGCGTTGTCCTCTTCCTGGCCTGGGATGGGATGGTACAGAACCTGGGGCAACCTCGAAGCCAGGGCCTCCGTGCAACTCATGCCGCCTGGTTTGGTGACGAGCGCCGATCCCGCCGCCATGAGTTCCCTCACACGGTCCGTGAACGCGAGGAAGGTAGCCTCGTGCCCTCCCCGCTCCGCGAGGAGCTCCAGCCGCGTGCGGGTGCGTTCGTTCGAGCCGCAGAGCACGACGAGGTGCATGGCCTCGCTGGCCCCCAGCAGCAACGACACAGCCTCTTCCAACTCCCCTCCGCCAAGCCCCCCGCCCATAACGAGCACTATGGGGAGGTCATCATCGCCCAGATTCAGTATCTCTTTGCGAGCCGGACCAGGGTCGACCGGCTCCTCGAAGATGGGATCTATGGGGATGCCCGTCGGATGGATGCGCTCTTCGGGAACGCCGAGCTTCGCCACGACTTCGGCCGCCGCATCGTCGGCGACGATGTAGAGATCCAGGTTCAAAGGTACCCCGATGGGATGCGGCACGTAGTCTGTCAGCACCACGGCGCTGAACATCTCTGGGTTCTGCTTCTTGTAGGCCTCGAGAACCCCGGCTCCGTAGAAGTGTGGCGCAACGAGAGCCTTTGCACCGGTGCTCGACACCAGCCGCTCCAGGGTCCTGAGGCCGGCCGTCTGAATGTAGTGCACGTAAGAGCCCTGCCGGCTTGTACCAGAAGACTGATAGAGCCTCCCGTACGCCGTCGGCCACAGCTTGAGAGACTCCAGATACGCGTCGCGCAACAGGCGCTCGACGCCCGGAGATACTTCGTGGGGGAAGTCCACGATCGAGCAGGCCCTCTCCGGGGTCGAAGAGCGTCACGCCACGAACCACGGCCGCGCTGGCCCGCATGTGGCCGCTTCCTATGGCGCTCGAAAGAATCAGGACATCCGCGTTGTTCCCCTGTGAAGACATGGCGGCATTATACTGCTAGTCGACCGCCAGCCGCTCGAGGACGGCAAACACCAGATCAAGGGAGGACAAAAGCATGGCCCAACGGATGAAAGAAGACATGCTCGTTCGTCAGGCCAGGGCGGTGCTCGACTTCAACTGGACCGGTGAGTACACGATGCCGGGTCCAAGACTCTACCCGCACCAATGGTCGTGGGACTCTGCGTTCACCGCCATCGGCTACTGCCGCTACGATCAGGACCGCGCCACGAGGGAACTCAGGCATCTCTTCGAAGCCCAGTGGAAGAACGGCCTCTTGCCCCAACTCGTTTTCAACCCCCAGTACACGAACGTGATCCGTTCGAGGTACAAAATTCTGCTCCCACCTTGAGTGGCTCCGGGAAGGCGCCGGTGATCTCCATGGAGCGGTCGGGCCAGAGTCTCACCCTGAGCCGGAGCAACTTGTAGAAGCGGTGGCGTTCCTCTGGGTCGAGGCAGTCCAGAACCTTCGGTGCCATAGCCTCAAGATAGGCGAGCACGGTGTCTCGGTCTTGCTCCAGCGACTGGACGTGCTTAAGGCGTCCTTCGAGGATCGCGATCTCTTGCTCAGCAGTGGTGCGGGCGTCATCTAGCTGAGGCCCGGTCATAATTCTCACGCCGCTTTGAGGAAGGCTTTGAGCCCGACCCTGAGATCTCGGCCATGCTCGTACTGGTGGAGCAAGGCTATCTGGTATACCAGCACGGCTCCCAGCGCGAACCGGGCGGTGTTGGTGAGCCCCTTGGTGGGCACCTGCCCTCCCCCGTCGAAGATGCTCTTGAACTGCCCGTTGAAGTTCTCTATAGCCCTCGATCTCAGTTCGTGGAAGATGCGCCTGACCCCCACCCCCGCATCGGTGTGCGGGTACGCCCCCCTGTTCCCCGAGGCCACCAGGATGCGTTCCTGGCTCTCGCACGACTCGCGCACCTCGGGAGCGTTGTAGTGGGTGTCGCCCAACACGAAGCGGGCCTCCTCGGGCAACTCCTGCAGCAGCAGCGGGGCCAGGGGACCATCCGCCTCGTTGGCGGGGGTGAGGTGGGCGGCCAGCGGTATCCACACGCCGGCCACGGTGGTTGCCAGGTGCAGCTTCCACCCGTAAACCCACCCGTGCCAACCGGACTTGGTCCAATGCGCCTCCGTATCTATGGAGGTGTGGGGAACGACTCCGGCCTCGCGATCTTTCTTGTGCCACACCCCGCCACGCGCCCTAAGCACCGTGGAGTCGAGGGCCACGGCCCGCCCGCTAGAGGCCCACGGCCTTATGAGCGCGACCAGGTGCCTGCCCAGGCACCCTATCTGGGCGGGCAAAGCGTCGGGCAGCTCCTTGAGGCGCCTCTCGAACGTTCGGCGCGAAGGAGACTTACCATCCTCTTGGAGCAGGAGGCGAAGCGCTCGCATCTCGGGGGTCGGTTGGGCCAGCACGCTAAGCAACTCGGTTACGGTGTGCAGGTGTCGCACGATCATGATGACCAAGGCTTTGAGGAAGAGCCGGTCGGTGTACACGCGTGGTCGGCCGGGGCGGCGTATTTCGGGCGCTTGGGGTGTAGGCAGGCGGTCCACGAGTTCGACGAGGGTGACAAGCAAACCGTGTTGGCCTATCATCGCGGCTACCTCCACATGTGTCGTTTTGGTGTGGTAACCACGATGATGTGGCGGTGGCCGCGTCGGGTCAAGCCCAAACGCGGCCTTTCTATTTATGACCACCCCTCATCTAGCTCTGCGAGCCTACCCTTGAGGTCGTCGAGACCGATGATCCCTTCGGCGTAGGCGTGCTGGAACCTAGCGCGCTTGACATCCGCTTCTGCGAGCTTCTCGGCCCACAACTTCATCTCCCGATCCGGCTCCCCACGGGCGCCACTTCTTTCTAGCTCTATCTTGCGGTCCAAATCCGCCCGCAGCCTCTCCGGCTCTTCGAGGTATCTGCGAACCTCACCCCATACCTGGGCCTCTAGTGTCTCGGCACGGTGGGTCCGGCTAGCCATGCAGTAGTCTACGCCCTTCTTGTACTTGGCCTTGCAGCAGTAGTAGAAGAAGCGCTTGTTGGTCCTTACCGTCGTATGGGGGTGCATAGACCGGCTGCATTCACCACATCGCAGTAGTCCGCCGGAGAGCTCCCAGAAGCGTCGCCCAGCGTTGGAGTGCTTGCGATTATCCCTTATCGCATCACGTGCGGCGTCAACCCACTCGCGCGGGACGCCTGAGCCCGGCACGGGCACATACACCCACTCTTCCTTGGGCCGCGCCACACTCTTGTGTTGCTTCCTGTAGACACGCGTGCCGTTGGGGCCAACCTCTGAAACTTGAGAGCGGATGTGTCGAGTGGTGCCCCACTTCCAAAGCCCGTAGTTCTGTTGTGAGTCGAGTTGCGCGGCGACCTCGGGGGAGACGAGGGGCCTAACATCCTCGAACGAGTGCGGTCGGTAGACATCGTTGAAGATGATGTCGCGGAGCGTAGACACGGACCATCTTGGCTTCCCCGTGGGCGTGGGGACGCCCGACGCGTCAAGCGTCCGCTTCGCCGCGTTGATAGGTTGTCCCTCGACGCCGACCATGCGAAAGATTAGCCGTACGACCGCCATCTTCTCCTCGTCCACGACGAGCGCATCGCGGGCATCGTTTAATGCGAAGCCGTAGCGGGCTGCGCCATAGCGGGCCATGCGTCTCGCTATCACCTTGCCCTCACGGGCCTTCCTTTGCTTCCCTCGCTGACTCCTCTCCGCCATCTTGGCCCGCTCGTATTTGGCGAGTTGGTCGAGAATGCCGTCTGTGAGATCTCCCTCTGGCGAATCGTCGCCCCTAATCGTTAAGGGCACGAATCGTCGTGTCGTGCTCCTCGAACTCGCGCTTGAGCAGGTAATGGTAGGCAGGCTCGCGAGCGAAGCGATCCCGGTCCTGTGCCAGCACCACGGACACACCGCCAGCGGCGACCAGGTCCCGTACACGGTCCATACCTGGCCTCTCAAGGCTCGCGCCGCTCTGTCCGGGGTCTACTACCTCCTCCAGGACCTCGTACCCCTCTCGAGCGGCGTAGGCTCTCAGGGCTTCTATCTGTTGTGCTAGCGAGTAGCCGGAGCGGGCTTGCTCGTCTGTGGAGACGCGGGCGTAGAGGATAGCCCTCTTCGAGCCGTGGCCGTTGGTTGAAGGCATGGCTACTCCTGGAGGAGTTCGGTAGGTTCGACGTCGAGTGCCTTGGCGAGTTTGCGGATAGTCTCCGGGTAGGAGCCGCCTCTCTCATTCTCCAGCTTCGAGATCGTGTTTCGATGCACGCCGCTCTTTTCAGCCAGGTCGCCTACCAACCACAGCCGCCGCTCGCGGAGTTTCTGTAGCTTCTGTCCGTCGACTTTCACCAAAACCTGTGTACTCATTGTGCGCCTCCAGGTCAATAATCTGTACAAAGCTAGTATAAAGCATTTGCATAAATTGTGCAAAGCCTGTACAATGATGGTGTCGGATAAAGAAGTGGCCCCGCAGGTATTGGAGCACCCCGGGACCCGGCCCACAGAACTTGGAGGTTCACTGTGGACACCACAGAGTCTATCGCACCCCACGCGCACCCATCCACTGAGGATCACGACGACACTGTAGAGGCGCACTACGCTTGCCTCGAGCGCACCCACGCCTGCACCTGATGGCGTCGTCTACATCGGCCATCTTGTCGAGGACCCCGGTACCGGCGAAGAGGTATGAGTTCTTTGAGGCCGTTCCGTGTCGCCGCTGCGCCGAAGTAGCTAGATAGGTAATCGGGCCGGGGTATCCTTCGAGGTGTCTCGGCCTTCGACTTAGGAGGAAGGAGGTGGACCTTGAGTAGGTTGCTGCGGGTGGGCGACAAGGTAATCAACCTGGACAACATCGAGTTCATAACCAGGGAGGAGAGTAATGTGGTACGCATCCACTTCGTCCATAGGGACATAGAGCTATGGAACGAGCAAGGGGAGGCGTTCCGTCAGTGGGTGTTGTCAAACGCCGGGTACTGCGAGGGCTCTGGCGAAGGCTGGTAGGAGTAGGAATCATCGGGCCGGGGCTCTTAGGGGCTCCGACCCTTCGCTTTGCCCCGGTCCTATGCCGCAGGGTGTTTCTTATGTACAGATTAGCGGGCTCGGTGCATACATAAGAAACATAACACCCATCAGAATATGACTGCCCCGTCGGGGTCCTGGCCCTATCGGGGTGGGGCTATGCTGAACTTCGCGTTTACGGAGTTCTAGGAAGTTCAGCTTAGGGACGGGGAACGTCGTAGCGTAAGGAGGGTGATGTCATCCTCCTGTTCCCAGCCCTCCCCAACGAAGGAGTAGAGCTCCTCCAGCAGCAAGTCTCCTAGCGGCTCCTCCTCGTTGTGCTTAGCGACGAGCGCCCTAAGCCTGGGGAAGCCGAACATCTCGCCTTGGGGGTCGTGGGCCTCCACCAGCCCGTCGCTGTAGAAAAGAACCCCCTCATCAGCACCAAGCTCAATCTCGTTCTCCTCGTAGCCCATCCCTGGCATAAGTCCCAATGGCATCCCCCTGGCCCTTAGCTCCTCGACATGGCCATTACTACGGCGCAGGTAAGGGAGATCATGGCCTGCGTTGGCGTAGCTCAAGGCGGCGCTCTTAGGGTCGAGGATGGCGTAGAAGCAAGTGACGAACATGTTTTGGGGGATACGAGCCGACAACGTCTCGTTGACCTGAGAGAGTACCTCTCCAGGCGAGGAGGATCCCAGGACTTGAGCTACTGCTCTAAGCATGGAGCTGGTTGCGCTTACCACCAAAGCCGCCGGCACTCCTTTACCTGTGGCGTCCCCCACGACTACTCCCACCCGCCCTTCATCTAGTTTGAAGAAGTCGTAGAAGTCTCCTCCTACCTCTCGGGCGGGCTGGTAGAAGGGAGCGATCTGCCAGCCTTCTAGGGTGGGCACCTCCTTGGGGAGTGAGGTCTGCTGGATACTTCGTGCTAGCTCAAGCTCCTGTTCGACCAACTCGCGCTCTCGTATCTCTTGCACGAGATTCTCCCCCACCTCGTAGTACTCCACATCTATCCTGTTGGCGGCGAAAGTCCCGGACATCTCAGCCCGGAACGGCCTCATCACCTCGTCGCTTCTTTGCATGGCTTCCTCGCTCTCCCACAGAGAGATGAAGATGGCCTTGCCGCTATTGCGATCCACAAAGAAATAGCCCCCCTCGTTGCCGTCCAGCTGTCTAAGGCCGGGCAGCCGCTCCCTCGTTCGGCGGATGCCCTGCTCTATCCGGCCAGGAGAGGGGTCCGCTTGTGTATAGGTTACTATCCGGGCGAACACGATCCTCTAACCTCCATTCTCACGCCTAGAGAGAAGACTTCGGAGGCTAACCTCCTACCGACGTGTTTGTGGCATAGGGCACATTCATGATGCCACCAGGAGGCGTCTGGCGCATCGACCGGAGGCTATTCAGCGGAGTTCGTGGAATAGGTCTTCTCGGAAGTTCACCTCCAGCATTATGCATGTCACCGGTCCTATACAGCAGTTTGTCTTATGTAGAGTGTCGAGGGTTTATAGCTTGGCATACATAAGACGCTGATAATACCCGACCGTAGTATGTCCCCTCACAGGATAGGCTCTCAGGATCTGGGTAATGGGGCAGACTGAACTCCGTAATTACCGAGTTCTAGGAAGTTCGCCCCAGAACTACTGTGGCCAGCAGCATGCTTCGTCGCCTATCAAGTGGGATAAAGGAGACGATGTCGCCTTCCAGTCCACCCGCGTGAGTAAACCGACTCAGTCTCCAAGGAGGGCGGCGACGAGGAGGTCTCCAAGCCAGCGCTCATAGTCGTCTGGGTTCAAGCCGCCGGTGTGGATCTGGAGGACGTAGAGCTCCGGTACGCTTAGGACCCACAGCGTTCGAGCCGTCTCGCCAATCGTCGTCCTGAGCTTCGCCTTGCTCGCGAGGCTGCTTGCGCTGGTGCGTGCACGGCCGAGGCGCTCGTCGTTGATGCCCCGCCAAAGGGCTTCTATGTCAGTGTCGCTGGCTGCCGCAGCCCGTACGACTTCGAGTAGTTGCCCTGCGCGGTCGTACATACGCCGCGCGTTGCGAGCGATGAGGCGCAGCTGTCCCTCGGCAGTTGGTTCTTCGAGCTGCTCACGAAACCAGGCTAGCCGCTCCACCTCGCCCGCTTCCCCGCCCCTGATGGCCGCTTCCACCGACGCCTTGAGCAGGTTGCGCTTGTTGGCAAACACCTTATAGACGGTCGGTACGGCGACTCCTGCTTCGGAGGCGATGTCCTCGATGCGCGCTCCCTCGTAGCCCCGCGCTTCAAACACGGCCTTTGCTCCCTCGACGATACGAGAGCGCGTAAGGGCCGCGTGCTCGCTGCGCAAGGGGGATTTCTGGGTTTGGGTCTTGACTTGACGGGTCACAGGGCGTAATGTTACCATACCTCTGTATAGTTCAACTATACTATATATAGATGAACTATCCACCAGGGCTCAGGGAACGTAAGGAAAGGAGCAGTTTATGGTCGAGCAGCAAGCTACAGAAACCCTGCGGCCGTTCTTGGAGGAGCTTCACGAAGCACTCACCGCTGTTGCCAACGGAGATCCCGAACCCATGAAGGCGCTGTGCTCGCACACCGATGACGTCATTCAGTGCGGGTTGTGGGGAGGCGTCGAAAGCGGCTGGGCCGAAGTCGGTGAGCGCTGGGAGTGGGTGGCTTCTCAGTTCGTGGCCGGTCAGGGCGAAGTCACGAGCGAGACCGCCTTCCTGACGGTGAACGGCGATATGGCGTATGGGGTCTTCATCGAGCGCTGGTGGGGGCAATTAAAGCGTCGCTCCGAGCCGGCCGAGCTGATGCTGAGAGCCACACTGATCTTCCGGCGCGAGGACGGCGAGTGGAGGGCCGTCCACAGGCACGGGGATTACGCCGTGGAAAAGGCGGCGCCAAGCTGACACCATGCGGCGCTATTCACCGAGTTGCTTAGAATATTAATTCCACGCACTCCAGTGAATAAGGGCATAAGGAAGGGCCGAGGCTGCTGGATCGGATGTAGCGTCCGTAGTGGCGTAGGGTGTTCGGAGGTAAGATAGCGAGATGAGACGAGGACCTCAAGAACCACCACCCCGGTGGCTTATCATCCTCGTTGGGGTGGGGCTGATTGCGGCGGCGGTCACCATCGGATACCCGTACATTTTTGGTTCTTGAGAGCGTCCTGGCGTGGGGACGATGCAGGATCCTGCATCTGAACTTCTTAGAACTCCGTTTGGGCGAAGTTCGGGGAATATCCCTCCTACGAGGTTGAGTGAATATCGTAGGATGTCTCTGAGGACTGAGACGGTCGATGGACGAACACACCACGGACAGAAGAGTGAAGTTCGATTTCGAGGTGGACTTCTCCAACGGCGGTGGCCTGCAGGGGCAGGATTTCAGGCTCGACATAGAAGGCGAGGACATCTCTGAGGAGGAGTTGGCACGCTACGTCGTCGAGGACATGCGGCTGCTGATGGTGGAAGAGGTACGCATCCTCAACAAGGAGATTATCGCCGAGCACCACAAGCGGGTTGATCCTTCTTAAGCGTCGCCTCGCCGTACTGCCTTGGTGGCAAGCCCCTGACCGTGCAGAAGCCTATCGAGGCGAAGTTCGCAGAATTACTATTCCACGCACTCTGCTGAATAAAGGCCCGGGGGATGGACGCCTTCCGTGCTCCGTCGCATCGTGTCCGAGCCCAGGGCTTCTGTAAACTACTACGGCCCGTTCTCGGCCACAACGCAAGCGGCCGCTTTACACGTCTTCAGCGCTTGTAGACGCGAAGCCAGACCAGCTGGCTTGGAGGCGGGGTACTTGTTGGTAAGTTCGTAGGGGTCGGTCCCCAAGTTGTAGAATTCCCTTGCACCGCCTTCGTCGTACTCGATGTACTTCTGCTTGGAGGTGCCTGCTGTTCTGATGCCAGAAGAGGTGGCAGCTGCATATGTCCAGGGCCCCTGGTGGGCCTCCAGCAATATGGCGCTTCGCCAGGAGGTGGCGTTGCCCTCGAGCACGGGCCGCAGGGAGCGTCCGTCAGGGACGTAGCTCCAGTTCTGGGTGACTTGGGAGTCGCACGGGTTCGATGGGGAACACGCAAGGTCGATGAAGGTTGGCAGGTAGTCGTTGTTGAGGGCCAACTTGTTGGTGGTGGAACCTGGACGCACTTTGGGCACCGCCCCGACTGCGGGGTCGGGGCCGCGCACCAAGAGCGGCATGTGTATGTCCTCCTCGTAGGAGTTCGCCTTTCCTTGGGGCCTGCGGTGTTCGCCTTCCGACCAGCCATTGTCAGAGGTGAAGAAGATGTAGGTATTGCTCATCACATTAGCGTTATAGAGCGTCGTGACAACCCCCGCCACCAGATCGTCCAAGGCCTGCAAGGTCTCGACTCGTGCTTCGTGGTGGATGTCTATGGCAGCGATGTCACCGGCTGTGAGTCTCGGCCGCGAGCGTATCCAGGTGGGCTTATCCGAGACGTCTTTCTCGTTGAAGGAGGGCAAGCGCGGTGCCTTCACGCCATCGTAGGTGTCTAAGTCGCGCGGGGCAGGTGTGGCCGGACTGTGGGGGGCGATGGGATGGACGTAGGCGAAGAACGGGGTGCCTAGCTTCGCACTGTCGCTGATGAACGTGTTGGTCTCCCTACTTAGCACGTCGGTGTGGTAGTCGGCCTCACTCGTGCCGAAGTGGCGTATGATGCCTTGGTCGTTGGCGTCGTAGTCGAAATAGCGGAAGGCGCCGGCCGCGAACCAGCGGTCCCAGCCTGGGGGGACGTGGGTGTTGCCCTGGCGGTAGCCGTTGAAGTACTTGCCGAAGAGGCCAGTCGTGTAGCCCGCCGCATCGAGGCGCGTGGCCACGTTGTCTTCCTCTAAGCCGTTGTTTAGGTACGCCTGCCATCCCCCCTCCGGAGTGTTACTCAAGTTGGACCACACCCCTGTGTTGTGAGGGTACTGGCCGCGCATGATAGACGCTCTGGAGGGGCAGCACAGGCCGTTGGAGACGAAGGCTTTTGAGAAGCTCATGCCCTTGTCTGCCAGCAGTGAGCGCGTCTTGGGCATGTACGTGAGATCGTCCTTGCGCATGTCGTCGGCGAGGATGAAGACGAAATTGGGCTTGGCGGTGAGCGCCTGGGCACCTGTAGGCATGCTGCCCGAGACGCCCAAAGAGAGCAGCACAACTAAGAGCTTGCACCAATAGGGAGCAAGACCTTATGTAAGGCGGACACGGATCCTCGATCATACGGGGAGTTGCTGAAGCTTCCCGATTCGAAGGAGACTCTCCGTGCCCGCACTCCAACCTTACATCATCGAGCCCATTTGGGAACAATTCAGTGCTCTGCTGCCCGAGCGAGAAGTGCATCACCCTTTGGGTTGTCATCGTCCCCGCATTCCCGATTACGTAGTCTTCAAGAAGCTCATCGAGGTTCTCGTCTTCGGTTGCGCCTATTGGAGGATCGCCGACGAGGGGTGCTCGGCCAGTACGCTGCGTCGGAGGCGCGACGAGTGGATCGAGGCCGGCGTGATGGACGCCCTGGAGCGGATCGCTTTGGAAGCCTACGATCGGATCATCGGTCTGGAGGTGGCCGATGTGTGCGTCGATGGATGTATCGCGAAGGCTCCGTGCGGAGGCCAGAAGGCGGGCAAAAGCCCGGTGGATAGGGGGAAGCGAGGCATCAAACGCTCGACCATGGTGGACGCCAACGGCATACCTCTGGCGATCGTCGCGGCAGGCGCCAACCGTCACGATTCGCCGCTGTTGGCTCCCACCCTCGATGCTGCAAGGGAGGCTTCCATCGAGTTGCCTGAGCATGCCAGCGTCCATCTCGATCGGGCCTATGACTCGGAAGTCACTCGTCGGCTGCTAGAGAGTCGGGGCTTGGTGGGCGTAATCTCCGAGAAGGGCAAACCTGCCCCGCTCACCGCCGGTTTGCGCTGGGTGGTAGAACGCACGAACTCCTGGCACAACGCCCACAAGAAACTGGCGTGGTGTACCGAGAGGGAGGATCGGGTCATCGGCTTCTGGATTTCGTTCTCCAACGTGATCATCATAGTGCGTAGGCTCATCCGGGAAGGCTGGATTCGCTACCGTTGGAAAGGCCGCCCCGCCCGAAAGCCATGACCTATTGGCGCAAGCTCTAAGGCCACAGAGGCCAAAGGTAGAACTATCTTCTTCATTCCCGGCACCCCTCATGATTAGGGCGGGAGAGAGCTATAGGCGATCAGACCCCTGCCCCTATTTGCCATAGCACCCTAAGTATGATGGCAGACGGACGCCAGGTCCATCTGCCATGTGGCTATTTACCCCAAGCCAGGTGGGCATTTCTTGGGGCAACCTTCTGAGAACTCCATGTATGCGAACTTCGCAGAAACCCCATTCCACGCACTCGAGTGAATAAGGGCAAGAGGGAAGCACGGAGCCCACAAGGAGCCAGAACGCAAAGGGGACTAGCATGGCGTGAGGAAGCGGGCAGCGCTACGATGAACATGTTAACTGCTGGAAGGAACGGCGACGAAGCCGATCGGAAAAATTGTGGCGGCAATCCTCGCGCTCGTGATGGGTGCCATCACCCTGACGGGCTGCGGCGGCCTCGGGCAGAACAGCGGGCTCGTGCTGGCTAACATAGGTTGGGACGAGAACGTGGCGGTCTCGAACCTGACGAAGGCCCTCCTCGAGGATGAGCTCGGTTACGAGGGGGTCGATATCGACACGAACGAGGACCTCGATGCGACGTACCGAAGGGTGGCAAGCGGCGAACTGGACGCGTTCCAAGACGTGTGGCTGCCCAACCAGGAGGCCTTGCTCGAACAGGTCGCCGAAGAGGTAGAGCACCTCGACCCGTGGTTTCTGGGCGAGACCAAGCAAGGCATGGCGGTCCCGGCCTACATGGACGTGTGGAGCATCGAAGAGCTTAACGGCACCGACGCGCAGTTCATCTTCGGCATCGAGCAGAGCTCGGTGATGATGCAGGAGGTCGGCGAGGAGGTCATGCCAGCTTACAGCCTCGAGCAAGAGCTCGTGGAGGCACCCACCGCGGGCATGCTCGCCGAGGTCGATCGCCTATATGCCTTCAGGGATGAGTTCGTCTTCCTGGCCTGGTCGCCGCACTGGATGAATCAGAGGTACGACATCAGGTACCTGAAGGACCCTAAGGACGCCCAGGGGACGACGAACGATCCGGCCAAGTGCTCGACCATCGTACGCGGGGACCTGCGGGAGGATGACCCCGTGGCTTACGCGTTCATTGACGCGCTGGAGCTGACCGAGGAGCAGATCAACGGCCTAGAGACCGTGATCAACGATGAGGACGACCCGCTGGCTGGCGCAAGGCGATGGGCTTCCGAGAACCGCGCGGTCATCAGGCCGTGGATAGAGGCGGCGAGGGACGTTAGTTAGGCCGAGAGCGGCCTTATCATCAAAAGTAGTGGGTAGCAGGCTCTCGGGTCGAGTAAGGTGAACTTCGGAGAACTCTGTAAAGGCGAACTTCCGAGAAGGCCCAATTCTACGCACTCCGCTGAATAAGGGCAGCTAACGCTTTCCTGAGAGCGCCAAAGCTCGCCTGCTGGCATCATACGCCTTCAGGTATGAACGCATCGAATGAGGGAGCGAGAACCGATGAGCATCTTTCCTACCAAGATCCTCCTGGCCACCGACGGCTCTGAGGAGGCGGAGCTGGCCTTCGCCTCGGCCGCCGACTTGTCCGAGAAAACAGCCTCGGAGCTACACGTCGTCTATGTGGGGCACATGCCCCTCGTATCCTACGAGTCCCCGGGCGCTACAACCCTTGACCCGGATCTCCACAGAAGGATGCAAGAGGGTGCCGAGCAAGAGGCTAGAACGATGCTCGAGGAGCAGGTGCGGCGGGTAGGGCAGCCCGGCGGCGAGGTAGCGGAGGTACACGCGAGGCTTGGCAAGCCCGATGCGGAGATCGTGGGACTGGCTGATGAGCTCGGTGCGGGATTAATCGTCTTGGGAAGCCGGGGCCTCGGGCCCTTGAGGAGGGCGTTGATGGGAAGCGTCTCCGATTCCGTGGTCCGCCACGCCCACTGCCCGGTGCTGGTGGTGCGTGAGTAGGTAAGGGGCGAAAGGCTTGGAGGTTGCGCTCGGACGCCTGATGTGACCGCATGGATGCGAACTTCTCACAGCAGATTGCGGTGACATTGACCCATGCACGCCATGCATATGCGAGCGGCTGAGTACACCACATCCGACGAGGGTTGTGTACGCATCATGTTGCGTGGGCCAACCACACTGAAAACCGCTGTCAGCACTTCGTTGGGGCGAAGTTCGCAGAAAATCTATTCCACGCACTTCGGTGAATAAAGACGAGAAAAGAAGAGAGCCTGGGCGGAGGATTAGCCTCCCACATTACCTCCGCCCAGGCCTTCTTAGCGGTTCACTCTCCTACACGCTTGGCCGTCACCCGCTGGTCAATCGTTGCCCCCACACTCTCGGGGTCGATACGCACGAACGCGAACTTAGAGCCATCAGGAGCGATGAAGATGTCGCCCTGCGTAGCGGCAGCACCACCCCTAAAGGTGACGGTGCCTGTGCAATTCGCTTTGACCGTATACGTCCCAGTGAAGGGGTCCTTACGAAAAACCTCCCCATTAACGTTACCTGAAGCGACGCCTTTGACCTCACCGTTGCCGTCAAAGACATCATAGCCTGCAATGGCGAACGGCCTCTGATCATTGCCCTTGATTTCGACCCCATTCTGGGCGAACAAATACGTCCCCTTGAGCGTGGCCACAGAGCACTTCGCCCTGCTGGAGGCGTTCTCATCCTTAGCATATCCCGCTCCAACAGAAGTTAGTAGGGCTGCCGCCCCTACGACCAGTAGGATCAATGCGACACCCCCTGCCCATAGTCCTTTTCGGTTCATCGTGGTCCTCCTCCTCCTCGTGTGTCGTCGCCCAAAGAGTCCTCCCTCCAACTCTCTGGGACTCTTTGCCGGAAGGCATACTAACAGGCCTACAATGTATGGGCGAAGAACTCCTGCATAGCCCCACCCCGATAGGCCAGGGATCTCAGAAGGGGAGCCTATATCGTCGGGGATTATGAGGTAGTTGCAGGCGTTGAAGCTGATCGACTTTGCAGAAGGCCGAATGTGCGAGCTTCTCAGAACTCCGTTAGTGCGAAGTTCGCAGAAATCCCCTTCTACTACGTTCGTAGATAAGGGCAATACCGTATAGAGCACTACGAAGCGCACCACACATCGGTTACCGTGGTGTCAGAGCCCATCGACAGGAGCGTGAAGCGTGGAAGGAAGACTAAACCCCATAGAGAGCGTGATCCGTAGGATCGAGGAGCGCCTCGCGCTGTGGCGAGAGGCCCAGCAAGCTCGCGAGCTAGAGGCAGAGGCAGATAGGGACCGATTGTGGGCCGAAGCAGCCGAGCGAGAAAGGCTTCTGGTAGAGACCATAGAGGGCGAGGAATCCCGGCGGAGCTCTGTGGGGGAGATCTGCAGGGATAAGAAGGCCGTGTTTGTCATCCACTCCCGGGAGACCAAGGAAGCTCTAGAGGGGCTCAGCGAGGATGGTGTTCGTTTTGTTAAGGTGATCGCCCCCGAGAGTGCCTCCACAGGTGAGACGGGACTGGAGGGCTCTTGGCTTATTTTCCAATAGCGCGTGTCGAGAGTCTTCCCTGCTTTAGGAATGACCCGAACTTCTGAGAATTCATCTTCCACGCACTCCGGTGAATAAGGGCAACAAGAGGAAGGGCCAGGACTCTTAGCGGCTCCGGCCCCTCTAAGGCCCTCGAAGCCCGGCGCGACTTTGCGCGGCCTTAGGCGTACTTCCGGCCACTCGAGTACGCCCTAGGAGGACGCGTTCGAATCGCGCCAAGCGATCCCCTCGGATTGAGCCGCCACCGCATCCATGACATCGAGGACGGGTTCGAGGCGGAACTGGAAGAAGATCCCGAAAATCGTGGTCGCCTTCTCGACCTCGGCCAAATCGTCCGTTTCCAGGACGGCGTATCCGCCAAACTCACCAACACGGACGAGGAATTGATGAAAGGTGAGCTTCTCGGGTATTTCCCATTTCTGGAAAACGTCCAAAACTCGCTTCTGTGCTGCCTCGTAGTCAGCATAGGAGCCACCAGGGCGTTCCCACCACGACAGGAGATATTTCATCTCACTCGCTTTCTTGTAGCCGTCGGTGTCGTGGCACGATCGTAGCAGCGGCTTGAGGAGGACGCATCCCCCGAATGAGTGATTCTTGCTGTCACTTGGCCGCTACAAGCGTGCCGCCAGGCGTATAAGCGCTCGTAACTTCCGAGAAAAGCCCCTTCTGCGAGCTTCGGTGAATAGGCTTTGGCAGAGGCGTCTAGGTTCCTCTCATGGCATCATGCCGGTACGTGAGAGTTGCCCTCTCTGAAGGCGGGACGAAGGAAGGAGCTACACCATGATCCAGTCCAACAGCATCGAATTCGCCACCACGCCTCTCCTCTCGACGGGTGTGCGGCTCCACTACGCCGAACGGGGTGACCGAGAAGGGGAAGCCATCATCTTCCTCCACGGGTACTCCGATTCGTGGTTCTCCTTCAGCCGGGTGCTCCCCTTGCTCTCGCCCTCCTACCACGCCATCGCGCTCACCCAGCGCGGGCACGGGGATTCGGACAAGCCCGAATGCTGCTACACGGTTGACGACTTCGCTGCCGACGTGGATGCGTTCATGGACGCGGTCGGCATCGAGGGAGCGACCGTCGTCGGTCATTCGGGAGGCACCTTGATCGCGCCACGGGTGGCGCTCAGCTATCCAAGCCGCGTTAGCCGTCTCGTCCTGATCGGCTCGGCGATAATGGGGCACAACAACGAAGCCATGGTGGGGTTAGGAGAGGAGGTGCGTGCGCTGGAAGATCCCGTCCCGCGTGAGTTTGCGCGGGAGTTCCAGGAGAGCACGATCTACCATCCGGTTCCGGAAGAATTTCTCGCGACGGCAGTCTCCGAGAGCCTCAAGATGCCGGCACGCGTCTGGCGCGATTATATGGAGGGGGTGATCCTTACTCCCGATCATGCGGCCCGGCTCGGCGAGATTGACGTGGCGACGTTGATCTTGTGGGGGGAGCAGGACGCCATGTTCCCACGTGAGGAAGAAGAGCGACTCGCAAGGACGATCCCCGATGCCACGTTGAAGGCCTACCCCGAGACCGGCCACGCGATGCACTGGGAGCGCCTCGAAGAGGTCGTGCGGGATCTGGAGGCGTTCATGAAAGAGACACGTCCTGCCCAATAGTCCTTCGTTACAGATTCCTCCGCGAACTTCGGAGAACTCCGTAATGGCGAAGTTCAGCTTCGCAGAATCTCCCTTCCACGCACTCCGATGAATAAGGCAAGAAAAAGGACCGAGGGTCATGATATGCGGCTTCATTAGATCGGTTCGCGGAGCGGATGGACTCTCTATAATCCTGCATCACATGGCGGAGGACGAGCGCAAGAGATCGAGTAGCAGGGGCATCTCCGATAGGAAGGTGGACGAACCTCGGGTCGCCACGCGTCGCATCGAGAGTGCCTTCTTGGCGCTCGGAATAATCACGGTCGTCGGCGTGTTGGGATACATGGTATTCGAGGGCTGGAGCTTCGCCGACGCCGTGTACATGACCGTGATCACCTTGACCACGGTCGGCTACAGGGAGGTTCGACCCCTCGACACCACAGGACAGTTGTGGACCATGGCCCTCCTGATAACGGGCGTGGGCACCCTCTTCTACGCAGCCGTCTCTTCCGTGGAGCTCGTGGTGGAGGGAACAATACGGGGATATTTCGGAAGGAGGAGGATGGAGAGGGCGATCAACAGACTAAGCGGACACTACGTCCTGTGCGGCTACGGTCGGGTCGGGCGCCAGGTGGCCGCTGAGTTCGCCCTCGACGGCGTATCTTTCGTTGTCGTCGAGCAGGACCGCGAAACGGTCGAGGAGTGTGTGGAGAAGGGCCACCTCGTATTGCTCGGCGAGGCCTCCGACGACGACGTGCTCGAAGAGGCCCGCGTCCGGAGGGCCAGAGGCCTCGTCGCCGCCGTGGACTCCGACGCCGATAACGTCTTCGTCGTGCTCTCGGCCCGCAAGCTGAACCCCGAGCTCCACATCGTCGCCCGGGCCAGCTCCGACGAGAGCGCCGCCAAGCTCGAGATAGCCGGGGCCGATCGCACCCTCTCGCCCTACGCAGTTGGCGGAAGGAGGCTCGCCTCGCTCGTGACCCAGCCCCTGGTCGTGGACTTCCTCGACATCGTGACTCGCGGCGAGGAGAGGATGGAGTTCAGGCTCGAGGAGTTCAGCGTGCCGGAGGACTCGTTCATCGCAGACCACACCATCGGCGAGCTCCGGATCGGGGAGAGAACCGGCGCGATGATCCTCGCCACGCACCACAGGGAGGGCAGCTTCGACACCACCCCCTCGGCCTCGGACCGGATCTCTGGCGGCGACCCCCTCATCGTTCTTGGGAACCCGCGAGCAGGTCGCACGCCTCGAACGACTGATAAGAGGCGAGGAGATAAAGGGAGAGTAGGACCCGCCTAGAGTGTGTTGTGGAGTCCGAATCTCCAAAGGTGAACTTCCGAGAACTCCGCTAGGGCGAAGTTCGCAGAATTCACAAGAGGCGAAGTTCAGCAGAATTTATATTCCACGCACTCCGGTGAATAGGGGCCATATAGAAGGGCCGAGCTCGCTAAAGAACCCGGCCCTCAACTAAGAGCTATCCCCTATTCGTTCCTCTAGCCAACAGGTGGGTGGGTGCCCCAGTCAACTGCGCTGTCCCAGAGTAGCGCTCTTGGTGGAGGTTCACAGAGCGCACCACCTTGCCATCCTCAATCAGGATACGGAACACGTCAGCGTTGCCATCCTTGCCATAGCCGCCTGTGCGTCCCACCACAATCCAGCCCTCCCCTTTATGGAAGCTAGGAGAGAAGCTTGAGCCAAGGTACTGCTTAGCTGCTGGTGCGTGGGTTAGCTGAGTGTAAGCCCGTGCCGTCGGGGTGGACTAAGTAGAGGTTTGAGGGACCCTCCTCGCCCTCAGGCTCGCTGCGGAAGAGGATAAGCTTGCCGTCGGGGGAGAACCGGGCACGATCCTGACTGTTCAGCTTCCAGGGTGTGATCCGATGAGCATCCTCTGGAGAGCCGAGTTGGCTGGACGAACACCGCGAAACGCTCGTTCTCCTTCTGGTAGTTGGTGCGAATGAAAGAGAGCATCTTCCCCATTGGGCGAGATTACCGGGTCAGTGGCCTCCCCTGTAGCCAGCTGTCCTTTTTGGCGCTTCGGAGTACTGCTTACCTGGTGAGAATTTCTTCCCATCGAGCCCAACGATAAAGATCGCCGAGTAAAGCTTCCACACCGGCTGCGAGGCTCTCCCTTGGGGACGAAGTGGCCGACCGAACGACTGTATGCGATGGAATGGCTATCGGGTGAGAACTCGGGATCTATGGCATACACGCACGGCGGCCCCCGCATGGCACGACGGCGCGCGTGTTGACAGTGTCTGGGTTTACGACCATGATCCGGCTCGTGCTCTCGTCGCTCTTGAAGCGCTCGAAGGCGATCCTCTTTCCATCAGGAGACCATGCCGGTACGTTGTCGTACCAGCCCTTTGGGGGGTGGGTGATCTGGCGGATGTGGCTTCCGTCGGGGTTCATCGTGAAGAGCGCGCCCTTGGTCTGATCAGGGATCGAAGTAGCGGCGAAAGACGATCTGACCACTTCCTGGTAGAGCCACCGCTCTCGTTGTCGTTTTCTTCGTCATCGTCTGGGCCACCGGCGAACACCGGCAGAGCCAAGGCTACCATCACTAGGGCCACGACCATCGCTGCCGCAAACACCAAAAGTATGCGCCTCATTAGCGCTAGCTCCTTCCATGAGGACGGGACTCCTCAGCCCCGCCTTGTTGATCAACGCAACTACGGTAGCAAACATAAGGTGCTACACGCATCCCCCAAATGGACTATCTTTGTATGGCAGGTTGCTATGTCTGGGGACGAACTTCGCACAAGGTGCGTTCTGCGAAGTTCGCAGAGTTACTATTCCACGCACTCGGGTGAATAGAGTGTCAGAGAGGGGTCATTCCGACGTTGTAGAACCTGAATTTATAAGTTTCTTCGCAATGATGTCCAACATATCCAGGTCGGGAAACCGAGAAAAACCCGACAACGCGTCGGACTGCCGAAAGTATTCAAACTCTTTATCTCTGTAGATTTGGTCTGCTGCAGTGAGAACTTCAACTTCGCTCTGACTGAGAATCTGTTCCTGTGCATCTAAAGCTTTGTAAGCTTTTAACAAACGATGACCAAACTCATCTTTAACCCCGGGTTGCGTCCGGTGCTTCAAGAGCTTCGCCTTTATCTGAAGCTCAATTGCACGACACAGCAGAAAATAAGGAACGGGAGAGGAGCCATCATCGGGACACACAAAATCTTGTTTGCACTTGTAATAGTGCCCTGCATATCTGTGAAACACATCTGGAGAAAGATGCAACTTAGCTGCACCCATGTTAACAGTAACGTCACGCGCCTCGTCCTTTTCGTCCATGCTCTCCTTTCTAGACGGGACCAGGATTGCAGGATACTCCAAGTTCGCAGAAATCCAGTTCCACGAACTCGGGTGAATAGGGGCGTCAGTCCCCGCTAATGCCACCTCCCTCTACCCGCACGCCGTGGTACCAGAGTTTGCAGCCCAGAAACTCGCGTCGGGCGATGTCCGGGCCGGGGTCGGGGTAGGTCGCGCTCACCCGCACCGTCGCGCTCTGGCGTCCCCGGTCGCAGTTGATGACTTCGGGCGTCATGCGCAACATGAACGCCCCCAAGACCAGCAACACCTGAACGGCGAGCATCCCTACCGCCCCCACCAACAACATCTTCATGCTTCTCCTCTCTGCCTCTACTCCGAAGGTGGGTAAATAGGGTGGTTTACCGTTCGTCTGCGGGGAGCTTTTCCACCACCGGTAGCCTTTCGAATTGAGACTCGCTACGCCGGCCCCCCTCCGGTTGGAGCATCTCGCCGCTCCCCGACAGGTTTGCCGCTCGCTCTTGGCGGTTAGAGCGTTGTTCGGGGTCGGGAGGGCGATGGTACCAGACCGTGCAATCGCCCTTTCGCTCGGGCCACCACCCGCCCGTCCATGGTTCGGGTACGTGGTCCATCGTCGCATCCATTCCTGCCATTCCTTGCTTCTTACCGCAGGCCACGATGACAGCGACGCCGTTACGCACCACCGGCCCCTCGGTCGCGAAGCGAGGTATGGTCAGCAGCGTTCCGAGGAGGAGCCACCCCACCACCACCAGGATTGCCCCGATTACCGCAGGCACCGCCAGCACCCGAACCACCCGGAGTCGAAGCACCAGCCAAAGCGCCACCGCCACCGCTAGCAGGACTCCGACCGCCAGGACCAGCCCCCGAAGTGCTGGACTCCACTCGTACCGGATTCGCCAGTGCCTCACGAAGTCCCGGATCCTCTCGTGGTAGCTTCGCTGCTCCACGGCCCCCTCCTCTAGTCGCTAGACCCCTCTAAGGTATACGGTCTGCCCCTCGGCGACGTTCAGGTAGTGGTCGGTGAATAGAGCTCAGTCCCGTTCTTCAGCAGGAGGGTCGGGAGGGTCAGGAGGAATGCCCAGGTCCTTTCGCGCTGCCAGCCAGAAGTGGCCGGGTGCGTCCTTCTTACCCTGACGCATGCCAAGGGCAGCTTCGCGTACATCTTTGGGCGCTAGGAGGGACAAGGCGTTGTAGGCGCTCAGTAGTTTCAACTGCACTTGCCGAAGCTCTGGAATGGCACTAATGCGGTTGGGTGTGAAGGGTTGGTTTAGGCGTGTCCTTACTTCTTCGTAGGTCTCCCAGGCTGCCAAGTACTCGTAGTAAGACTGGCGGCGTTCGGCATGGTCTCGATGCCTGTCCTCACGCTTGAAGCGGCGCATGTCTGCTAGGTAGGCAGCGAGGGCGGCGCTGCCACCACCGACAAGGGCACCCACGATGACGGCTGTTCCCCCGCGTATCTGACGCCTTGGTTCCGGCCCGGCCCCAAACGGTCCAGACGGCTCTATCGGCCACACCACGACGTACCAGAGCGATGCCAGCAGGAGTATTGCCAGGACAACGAGGAGTAACTTCATTGTCTGCTGTCTCACGTCCCGAACCACCTCTGCCACCAGGGCCTCTGCACGTCCTCCTGAGCGCCTGGGGTACTCGGGCGGGGCTCTGCCCTCTCCGGCTCCTCCTCGAGCGGCTGAGGCGATCCTCGCAGCTCGCGCACTATAGCCGCCGCCACTCACTCTCTGAGCTCTCCTCCCCACAGGGAAGTATGGAGCATCACACAGACTAGCGTGAGGGTGCGTTTACTCGCCCTGCCTCTCGTTCAGCCTCAGTCGCTTGCGCGCCTCCACCAACGCCGCCTCAGTTGTCGCGTGCGCGGCTTCGAGCCGGTATCGCAAGACCTCGTACTCCGGCTCGGTGAGCCAGCGGTTAGCGTCTCCCTTCAAGGCCGCAAGCTCCCCTACCAGTCCCGAGAGGTTGCGGCCTGTGTCCCCTGGTAGCATCCTTCGGGTCTTGCGATCCCATCTGCGGCAGCCTAATCCTCTGCCTGGAAACCGTTGAGTAGACCTTGACCATACTCGTGCTCGTCATGCTCTGCCGTGCAGCCCGTGCCAGGGATTGTGCCTCTTGGCCCCCGCCGCCTCCCTGTCTTTGTATAGCCATTCGTCCTGGTGTGGCTCCAGGTACCTCGCCTCCTCCATGAGGTGATGCATCCGGTACCAGCACGCGAGCGCCGTCGCGTAGACGGTGTCGTCGTACTCGCCCTCGCGCTTTGGGGCCCCGAAGGATTCGTGGGCGCTCTGGGGATTCAGGTTGACCCGGAAGTTCTGCAACTCTCGTTGGGCCACGCCGGCGAGCGGCAGCGCAGGGTTGAACTTGAGCTGCCCCTTTTCCGCGAGCCCTTGCGCCCAACCGATCAGGTTGCGCTGGGCGAGGTTGTGAAAGCCGGGGCCCGTGGGATCCCTCTTGTCCTGGTGCCCGCCGTGAATGAAGACTGCCGCGTCGGGTCCCACGCCCCGTTCGTGGAGCTCCTGTATGGGGCCGAGCCCGACCCCGCCACGGTCCGCGACGATCCCCATGATCGGGCGTTTCTTCCTGAATGGACGCGTGGCCAGGAACTTGGCTATCTCCTCCACCACGCGGGGGTAGCCGACGCCGCGGTAGCGCCGTATCTCCCTGACCGCGAGGGTGGGCCAGCCCACAAAGCCCCAGCGGGTGTTCTCCTGGGCTAGCTCCAGTATAGTCCTCGGCGATAGCTCCAGCGGGGAATACCATCCCTTCGCCCTTTCGGGGCTGCCTAGCTCCGCCTCCACCGCGCCAGAGTAAGGGGTAGACGTGCCGTAGTAGAGCGGGTCCTCGGCGACCACCACCGCGGTAAAGTCGTGCCTGTCGGCGAAGTCGATGCCGACGTAAATAAACTTAAAGCGCCCGTGGCGGTAGCGGTTCATTCGACCATCTCCGCTTCTTGGGGGTCCCATACAGCACGTTTCATAGTAGTTGACCTACGGGATGATAGCCAGCGTGTTTGAAGAAACTCCAGGCATCCTGGGAGCTGATCGCAGAGAGCGCCTGGCCTATCGCTTCAACCAGGGCCTCACGGCTACGGGCTGCTGACCTGCGTAGGATTTCCTTGATCTTGGAGAACGCTTCTTCGATAGGGTTGTACTCCGGTGAATAGCTGGGCAAGTACAAAAGCTCCAAGCCCCTCTCCTCGATCAGCTCCCTCACCCTATTTGGCTTGTGAGCTGGCAGGCTGTCCATGATCAGCACCTGCCCTTCGTGCAGTTCGGGAAGTAGAACATGCTCAAGATAGGCTTCGAAGACTTCCGCGGTGGTCGAGTCTTCCACCGCCATCGAAGGTCCCATCCCCTCAACCGTCATGCTCGCCAGCAAAGTCGTGTTCTTACCTCGGTTGCGTGGCACCGAAAGGCGCAACCGTTCGCCTTTGGGGCAGTAGCCGTACACCGGGGCCACAGAGGTGTGAGTGCCACACTCATCGACGAAGATAAGCCGTCCTGGATCGAGTGCTCCGGCAACCATCACCCTCCAAGCAGCCCTCAAGAACTCGTCGCGTTCACTGGCGGATCTACCCCCTTTTTCCTGGTTGTGTTCATCCGCTTTATGACTCGGCACACAGTGGAGCGACTGACTTCCACACAGGCCGCCACCCGCAGATACTCGCACCTATCCTGCAGAGTGAGGAAAGGGTGCTCCTTTATGTCCTCTTCGAGCAGCTTGCTGGAGCGCTCGTCAAGCTTGGGCTTGGAGCCGGTCCTCTTCTTGGGCGCGAGCGAGCGGCTCTCCTCGTACATCCTGGCGTAGCGTTTGACGGAGGAGAGGCTAACGGAGAAGGTGCGGGCGGCTTCGCTCTTGCCCATCCCCCGCTCGAGCGCTTCGACTATCTTCTTTCTGAGGTCTTCGGAGTATGCGTTCATGCCTGCATGACGCCTATAGGTCAGCTACGCTGCAACCTGCTGTAGGCATCGAGCTTTGTCTGGCACCGCGAGTACACCAGATAGTTGTTCGCCGTCATGAGAAGCAGGCCTGCTTCCACATCGCTGTGCTGCTTCTGCTTGAATTGTTCCTTCCAGCCCTCGCGCGCTATGTCCACACCATACAACTCACGCGCCTGAGTATGGACGCGCTGCATAGCCAGGCGGATGCCTTTGGATACGTTCGCCGTGGCTGCTGCGGGATTTCGCTTCGCCACCTTCTTGAACGCTTCGATCCCGTTTCGGTCGGCTTTAGCAGTTTCAAAAGAAGCTTGCAGCTTCGCGTCGAGCTTATCCTGCATGTTGGATATTTTAGCCTACCGTCACCTGCTCAGGATCCCCGACAGGCTACTCGAATGGAGTCAAGTGGATTCTTGTAGGATACTTGACGGTAGAACAGTAACCGAGTCTGTGCTAGCGATTTCTATCAGAACGGGGAGGAGAGCTTAATGTTCTCTGGTTTGATGCCGGCGATGGTGACGCCCTTCGACGAGCGGGGTGAGCTGGACGTCGGGGCCACGGAGGCGGTGGTCGAACGCTTCATAGAGGCAGGCGTGAGCGGTATCTCGCCGCTCGGGAGCACGGGCGAGGCGACGCACCTGACCTTCGACGAGCGCAAACGCTTCGCCGAAGAGGTCGTCAGGATCGTCGGCGGCCGTGTACCTCTCGTGGTCGGGGTCGGTACGAGCGGTACGCGCGAGACCGTCGAGCTCGCCCGCCACGCGGAGAAAGCGGGTGCGGATGCCGTGCTCGTAGTCTCGCCTTCCTATTGGAAGGTTGGCGAGGAGGCCCTGTTCCGGCACTTCGCGACCGTGGCCGGGTCCGTAGATATCCCGGTCTTTATATACAACCTCCCGATGTTGACCGGCGTAGATCTCTCGCCATCCCTCATCGCGAGGATAGCTGCCGAGTGTCCGAACGTGAACGGGCTGAAAGATACCGTCACAGAGTACTTCCATACCGTAGGCGTACTGCGAGAGGTCAAGCGGGTGAGACCCGACTTCTCTGTGCTCTCGGGTTGGGAGGACCTGATCCTACCCTCCCTCCTCGCCGGAGCCGACGGCTCCATATGCGCCTTCGCCAACGTCGCTCCGGAGCTGTTTGTCAATTTGGTGCATTCCGCGCGAGATGGCGACCTCGAAAGGGCTGCGGAGCTGCATCGGCGGGTACTGACCATAGTGACCCTCGGCGTGTTCAGCGACCCTCCTATTAGCGCCATAAAGCTAGCGATGAACAAGCTTGGCGTACCCATCTCTCCGACGGTACGCGGACCCGCGCTGCCCATCCCGCAGGAGGCGCACGGGAAGGTCGAAGCTGTGCTCCGCGGGGCGGCCTTGCTAACGGCACGTGAAGTCGACTAGCACCAGCTGTCTCTGCATCAGCTGGCCTTGGTTCGAAACCAGGAATGAACTTAACAAAGCACCTGGTTGAATGACTGCGTCGCTATGGCTCTTTGGTTCGCGTGTGAATTAGAGAATCTGCGACCTCAACTAGGGTACGTCCGTCGGAAGCCTTCCAATATCTCGGTCCTGGAGCGGAGCGAACGTCGAATCCGCATCGCTCTAAGATCTCTAAAACGAGGCCTGTGGCTGAGTACGTCTTTCCGTCCTCGTGCCAGCGGAGCGCCTTATTGAGTGATAGACCGGTCCACTCGGCAAAGTCTAGGTCTGGATCGCGTTGAACTTCTGGCTCGACAACCCCACGTTCCGCTTGCGTGAAGGCGTCGAGGTTCAAGGTGAGTTGTGAGCCTGGCTCGATCGCGCCGGCTTCGAGGAGCTCGGTCACGACGTTGCGGCGGCGCCCGGAGCCCTTCCGCTGCTCATCGGATCTCTCCCGCCTGCGCCTCTTGACGAGGTAGTCCTCAGCGGCGGGCAAGGGGAGCAGTTGGCGGGAGGTGATCACTGCATTACCGTCGGACAGGCGCCTGGCCGATATCTCGATGCATCCTACGTCCAGCTCATAGTCGCGCAACCAGAGGACCATGCTCGTAACCGATGGGCGGAAGGCCTCTGCGATCAGCCGCACCTTGACGGGACCTGTGCCGCCTTTCTCCAGGGAGGGCGTGTGCTCGAGAATCGTTCCTCTGGCTTGTTGTTCATCTAGATTATGGTGCCGGGCGTAGTCGCTTACGACGTCCTCGACCGTGAGTTGTGAGCAGTAGGCAGCGTACTTAAGGGCCTGGAGATCTACGGTGTCCGGAGCCTCTCCTCGCTTCAGCTCGGCGACAACAAGCGAGCCTGCGGAGTCGAGGAGCAGCACGTCGAGCCGGTCCCTGACGCGCTCGGCGCCGATCTCCAACCTGTCGAACTCCGTGGTTACCACGAGGAGGTCTGGCCCAACGATCTCAGGATACGACTCGATCCAGCGCTGCAAATCCTGCCGCTCCTTCAAGCCTATCTCTTCAAGCGTCACTTCGGTTAGTTGCTCCACGCTTCCATCGACGAGGCTAAACGTTACCTCGCTGGGCATCTTCTCTCCTCGCTACTCCGGAGGAACGCACCTTACGGAGCTCGGTGCAGGAGTGATCGCTGCACGCTCATAGAGCAAGGTTGGCCGCAATCCGAAACTCAAACCCCACGCTTGTTGCCCCAGACCAACACGTGCAGTTGCGGCAGCACGGTGGCGTCGTTCCATCCGTCGGCAACGATCATCTCGGCAAGCAACTCGTATCTCTTCATTAGATTGCCTATATCGGGCTCCGTCCTATCGGTAGCTTCCGGGCCGGGTGGATCATCGTTGCCAACCTGAAGGTACATAGGCACCTCCGGGAAGCGGCGAGCGACCTCCTTGGCGTACGCGTAATCTAGTTCGTCGAAAACCACGACTTTCATGATCGTCTTCGTCTCGGGCCCGCCGGCTTCGACACAGCGGGCAAGTTTTCCCCAGTCGGTCCGCATGTCTGAAGAAGGTGGTTTGGGCGAGAGCGTAAGATAGTCTAGGTCAACGAACCAGTCGCGGGCGAGCGTGCCCTGCGTCTCGATGGTGAAGCCATACCCCTCGGCCTTGCCGAGCCGGATCAAGCCACCGAACGGTTGTAGAGCCGGATTGCCGCCCGAGAGCGTAACGAGGATGGGCCGAGGCGAGAGCCTCCTCACCTCGGAGAAGACCTCTTCCGGCGACATACGGCACCAGGTGTGCTTGAACTCTGGCAAGACGGCGAACTTCGAGTCGCACCACGAACAGCGGTAGTCGCAGCCGCCGGTCCTCACGAAGACGGTCGGCTTGCCGATGACCGCACCCTCTCCCTGGACAGTGGGACCGAAGATCTCTGAGATCGAGATCGTTCCCCTGATGCCTCGGTCCTCGGCGGGCTGCGTGGTCGCGGCCTTCTCCGTCACGCGCCTGGTCGGTACTCAGCCCAGGTCTTGGGCGTCTCGCTCACGCGCACGGCCACCACCTCAGGCCACATACCCCTTGCCAATTCGTAGAGGAACCGCGCCAGGTTCTCCGCAGTCGAGGGACCGATGATCACATCGTCGAGGTGCCTGTGGTCCAGCTTCTCGCCGATGAAGTGCTTGAAGGAGGCGAGCTCGTTGTAATCCCTGACGAACCCGTCTGCGTTGAGCTCGGTGCTCCGCAGCACTAACTCCACGACGTAGTTGTGCCCGTGCAGCCTCGCGCAAGGGTGCCCTTCCGGCAGATGGTCGAGTTGTGGCTCGCGGAGAAGGAGAACTGCTTGGTGATTGTGTACATTGGCTGCTACCTACTGGCCTCGGTCGTCTCGTGGTCTCGGTAGACGGTGGGGTCCAGCACGCCGGCCAGCTCGAAGGCCTCCTTGCGCTCGCTGCAGGTGCCACACAGGCCGCAGTGGATCTCGCCGCCCTCATAGCAGCTCCAGGTGTCCTCGTAAGGCACGCCAAGGGAAGCTCCGATCTCCGCTATTTGCGCCTTGGTATTGTGCGCAAACGGCGTGCACAGGTGCAGCTTCGGATCCCCGAACCCCTCGACCGCCTTCCTCTGCATCGCGTCGAAGGATTCGATGAACTCAGGACGGCAGTCCGGGTAGACGTAGTGGTCGCCGGCATGAACGGCCGCCGCCACGACCTCCGTACGCCCTCCTGACCCTACTCATAGGAGATCGGGGCGACCGGGTCTGCACCGCATCTTCTTCACTAGGACCTAGCCAGTTCTACTCGCCTGGTACCGTTTTCCGCGACGAGGATCTTGAAGCTCACGAGAGGGTGGTTTGTGCTCTGAGCGGTTGACGAACTATTTTCCGGGACCGAACTTCTGGCACGCCAAAGAAAGCCCTGACGCTCCCGTGCACCACGAGACCTCGGGTGTGGTCCAGCCCCCCATTCACGCCACGGCCGCCCTCTATGTCTACAGGTACGCCGAAGACGAAGCAAAGGCGAAGGAGTTCCTCGAGTACGCCTACTCCAAATTGGGCGCCTGGCACGATTATCTCTACAGGGAGAGGGACCCTGAGGATGAGGGGCTCGCGTATATTCGTCACCCCTGGGAGAGCGGCATGGACAACTCTCCGATTTGGGACCAGGTCATGCAGCGTTTGCACCTCAGGTCGGATCAGATACCCCGCTACCATCGCGCCGACATACACACCGTCTCAGCCTCGGACCGTCCGACCAGTGATGCGTACGACCGCTTCGCCTACCTCGTCAAATTCTTCGCCGATCGTGACTACGACGAGGCGAGGATAAGACAGGACTGTCCCTTCCTGGTGCAGGACGTGCTCTTCAACTCACTCCTCTACAAGGCGGACAGGGATCTCGCGGAGATAGCACAGATTGTGGGTGAGGACCCTTCGCCCCACGAGGAACTGGCGAAGAAGACCAGGAGCGCCGTCGAGGAGAAGCTGTGGGATGAGGATCGCGGGACATACCTCGACTACGACCTCGTCGACGGCAGGCCGATACCCGTGTACTTCGGGCCGAACCTCGCTGGCCCGCTGTACGCCGGTATCGTGGAGCAAGATCGCGCAAAGCGCGTAGTCGATACCCTCGAGAATGAAGGATTCGGCCTGGCTGATAAGGACGTTACACCAATCCCAAGCTACGATTTGCACGGCTTCGGGTTCTCCGAAGAGAGATACTGGCGAGGACCGGTCTGGATCAACATAAACTGGTTCTTGATGCATGGGCTGGAAGCCTACGGTGATCAGGATCACGCACAGCGCCTGCGAAAGACCATCGTCGAACTTTGCAGAGACCAGGGCTTCCACGAGTACTTCGACCCCCTTACGGGCGATGGACTCGGCTCGATCCTTTTCTCCTGGTCCGCAGCCCTGCTCCTGGACATACTCATGGAAGGCGGAGAGTAAGACCCGCAACTTCGAGAGACCCGCCGGCAGGCACCGGCTGACACCCTGCATGGTTCTGGTAGAATCGGCGGGCCGCGCTAAGCGGGGAGCTGGCGATGCCCTGTACCTGCGATCGCCTAGCAGGGCCTAATTCCCCGCCCGAGGCGCGAACCGGGTTCGGTTGAAACCGGTGCGGCCGGCGTTGATGGCCTGGTCCCGGGCAATGGGGCCCCGTGAACCGTGTCAGGACCGGAAGGTAGCAGCACTAAGCGGGTAACCTCATGTGCTCCGGGGTAGCCAGACTGGAGTCTGCGGCCGGAAGTTCGCCGGGCACGGTTACGTCGACGGCGGGGTGCGCGGCATACAAGCACTTCAGCATTTCAGCAAGCCGCCAGGCGAAGCCTGGCGGCTTGTCAGCACTTCAGCCCTTTTCGCTCCGGCGGTACTCGCTGCGTCTCACCAACCCCTCTTCAGCCTGCCGCCGACATCCGAGTTTGTTTTTGCGGGCAGAGTCGCGCGCTGGTACAAAAAGCTGGAATGCTGACAAGCGAAGGCCGGAAGGCCTGAGCGTGCTGACATGCTGAAATGCTTACACCCCCGATGGTTCGAGCCGAGCAGTCCGGTATACTAGACACGTGAGTTTTCTAGTCCGAAGTCACTCCCAATGAAACGCACGACGCTCTACCGTAGGTGGCGGCCGCGGCGTTTCGGCGGCATCGTCGGGCAGGAGCCTGTTGTACGCACGTTGCGGCGTGCCATCGAGACGGACCGTGTCTCGCACGCCTACCTCTTCTCGGGCCCGAGGGGGACGGGGAAGACGAGCACGGCGAAGGTGCTCGCCATGGGCCTAAACTGCGAGAAGGGGCCCACGCCCGAGCCCGACGGTACCTGCGACAGTTGCAGGGCTATTATGGGCAACTCCTCGATGGACGTTCTGGAGATGGACGCAGCCTCCAACCGGGGGATAGATGAGATCCGGGACCTAAGGGACAAGGTCAACCTCGCACCCGCCGCCGGCAGGATGAGGATCTACATCATAGACGAGGTCCATATGCTTACGGCCGAGGCCTTCAACGCCCTACTCAAGATGCTCGAAGAGCCGCCCGAGCACGTAGTCTTCGTGCTCGCCACGACCGAGAAGCACAAGGTCTTGCCGACGATTATCAGTCGCTGCCAGAGCTTCGACTTCCGCCGGCCGAGCGTCGAGACGCTGGTAGGGAAGCTCGGAGAGATCTCCGAGGCCGAGGGCATCGAGGTCGAGCCTGAGGCCCTGACCGTCATCGCACGCGAGGGAAGGGGCTCCTTCAGGGACGCGGAGGGTCTTCTGGACCAGCTCTCGTCTTTTGCTGAGGGTAGGATCACGGCCTCCAAGGTGCGCGAACTGCTCGGCGGCGTCGGCCCCGAGGCGCTGATCGAGACTACCTACGCCCTGCACGAACGCAGGGCCGCGGACGCCTTGCGCATAGTGGACCGCCTCTCCAACGGGGGAAAGGATCTCGCGCAGTTCGTCGGTGAACTCCTCGCGCACCTTCGCAACCTGATGCTCCTCCCTTACGCACCCGAGGTCGCACTCGCCGGGGTCGGGGCCGAGGAACGCCCCCCGCTCGAAGAGCAGGCGAACGCCGTTCCCACGGCCGAGGTCGTGCGGCTCGTCACAGCACTCGACGACGCCCTGAACCGTATGCGACGCGGCGGAGACCCCAAGCTGGAGCTTGAGGTCGTCTTCCTCAAGCTAACCCGCGATTACACGGAACCGGATCTCGCGACCATCCTGGCCCGCCTCGAGACGCTCGAAAAAGCCGTGGAGAACGGAGGCGCTGCCACGAACTCCCCGCGGGCCGCCGCTGATACCGTGCGTGAGGAGCCACCGCCTGCTGAGCAAGAGCCTGCGCAGGAAGCTGCGGAGTCGGATGCGCCTTCCGACGAACCTTCGGATCTGGAAGACCCTGACGCCCAGCGTGAGACCGGTGTTGACCTCGCCTCCGAGTGGCAGGCAATCATGGGCGAGCTCAAGCGCCGCAGGCAGGCGCTCACGGCCGCGGTATACGGCGAGGCCCGGGTCGAGAATTTCGACGGTGAGGTGCTACAACTCGTCTACCCCGAGGAGCATAGCTTCCACGTCGGGATGGCGAGGGACGCCGGCCACCTCGATAAGCTGTGCGAAGTCCTAGAGGAACGACTCGGCTCGAGACCGCGACTCGACATCAGGGCTGCGGGAGGGGAAGCGCCAGCCACGAGCATCGCAGAAGCACCGCCCCCGCCAGCCGCCCCGATGGAGCAACGCGCTCCGGACCCGGTATCCCAGGAGCCCCCGCCGGAGACAGGGAGTCCGAACGGATCTGGCGGCACGGTCGCCGAGAACAGCGGTTCCGAGCCGTCATCGATGGGGGACGATAAGATCCGCGACCAGCGTGAGGTCTTCGAGATAGCGCGCGAGGCCGGGCTCTTCGATAAGAGTTAGGAATCTGGAATTGTTTGCTAACTCGGCACTATCTCCAATTTCACACTTCACAACTCACGGCTAAAGCACGGCGCCAGCGAGGTCGAAGAAGTCTCACGTTATAAAGGTGTCGCCCGTGTGCAAGGTCGGCCACTGCCAACGGAGAGGAGAGTGGAATGGAAGGCTCCATTAGGAACGTTGTGCTGGTGTGCGAAGAGTGTGGAGGGAGGATGGTACTCGGTGGTCCGCTCTCGGTATGGCGCTCTGGGAGCACCTCATTCGGGTGCGAGTGTGGGGCGAATCTCACGCTCTCGCACCAACTCGAACCTCTAGAGACAGGCAGGCCGGCCGAAACACGCGCTGGCGCGCTCTACCGCTAGCATGTCCGCGAACGTGCGTCTGGTATCCGTCCCGAGTTCGGGCCACCGCCCAACACGTTAGGATCGTCCACCGCGTTCGCGGGGCTTCTCTCCTTTGGATGTTCGGTAGAGGCTCTGATCGGGGAGCAGGTCAAGGGGTAGGGCGTGCCGGGCAACACCTGCGTAGACTCTGCGGGATGAACATCACCTACCTTCCACACGCCCGGCGAAGGATGGAGGAGCGTGGAATCTCCGAGGAGGAGGTCGCGGCCGTGCTCGAAGCTCCCGACCTGGAGTATCCTGGCAACCGCGGGCGGATGGTGGCCGAGCGGATACTACCAGGGAGGAGGTTGGCGGTGAAGGTAGTCTACAATCTAAGTGCGCGGGAAGGAGATGAGCGAGTCATCGTCACCGTGGAGTTGGGCCGGCCCAAGCGAAGCTAGCCCGGCGGATTCGGAAGGAGACGACCAATGACCTACAGATTCGAGCACGACCCTCGATCGGGGGCCTTCTACATCCGCGTCAGGGACGGTGAGTACCACGAGACTATCCCCCTCGTAGAGCCCGGCTTCGGGGCCGGCGTGGACGTGGATGCCGAGGGCAACGTCCTGGGTTTCGAGTTCCTCTCGTTTGAGGATTACGAGGAGCTGGTAGAGCGTGCCGGCGGCTCCCTCGAGGTGCCCGAGCGGTTGGAGGCGTCGTCCGTGAGGGACCGCAGCGAAACCGACGAGAACCTCACCTCCGTAGAGACGATGGTCACCCTCACGCTGCGTGAGCGCGAGGTCTTGCAGCTCCTTGCCGAGGGACTGACCAACCGGGAGATCGCTGGGCGTCTGTCCCTCTCTCAAAGCACCGTCCGCGTGCATCTGCGGAACGTGATGAAGTTCCTCGGGGCAAGAAACCGGGCTGAGGCCCAGACCCGCCTCACCGTTCGAAGGTCAGGGTAGGGAGCACGCCTCCCTAGAGCCTACTCTTCACCTGAGTTCGTGGAAGGCAAATTCATCCAACTCAGCCTCCGGTCGCCTCAGCCGGGGACCCGAACAGCGTGTTCGTCCAAACGGTCGACAGCGGTGGGTTCGCTACCAACAAAGCCTTCCACCTGGGAGTCCTCTGTTGAGAGCCAGCGTCGCAAGGAGGAGGGTCGGTGCACAACGCTCCGGCCCTTTCTGTTGCCTCTCGATCGTGCCTGAGACGAGCCCATGCCCAGTCGCTGTTCCGGAGATCATGATCGAGAAGAGAACGAAATCCGCGCCGACCTTCAGACCGAGGCAAGTCCCACGCCGCCATCGCTCCAGAGCCGTCGAACAGCTTCGGACCCGAGGAGCGTCGAACGGTATACTCTATGCTCGGACTTCGTGTGGACGCACTGCCGGACAAGAGCCTCAGAGTCCGCGGCGCATTCGGAGAGGAGAACTAGTTTGTCACCCCGTCAGAAACGTAAACAAGATGATGCAGCAAGTTCAGCAGATGCAGCAGCAGATGCAGGAGGCCCAGGAGGAGCTCGCGAAGGAGACCGTAACGGCGAGCGCCGGTGGTGGGGCCGTGAGGGCTACGATGACCGGCGGGATGGAGCTTGTGTCGATCGAGATAGACCCTGAGGTCGTAGATCCCGAAGACGTCGAGATGCTGCAGGACATGGTGCTTGCGGCCGTCAACGAGGCGATGGCGAGCTCCCAGGAGCTGGCCAACAAGAAGCTGGGTGGGATCACCGGCGGCCTGGGGGACCTCGGCCTGAACCTTCCGGGGCTATAAGGATTCTTTGGCGACCTACGCAAGGCCGGTAGAGAGGCTAATAACAGAGCTCTCCAAGCTACCCTCCATCGGACCAAGGAGCGCCCAGCGCATCGCCTTCCACGTCATCAGGGGCAAGAAAGAGGATGCCGTAGGGCTCGCCGAAGCGCTGCAGGAGGTCAAGGAGAAGATCAAACCGTGCAGGCGCTGCTTCAACCTGACCGAGGCCGATGAGTGTGATATCTGCCGCGACGCCCGTCGTGACGGGTCCGTGATCTGCGTGGTCGAGGACCCCTACGACATCGGTCCTATGGAACGGACCAACGAGTACCGCGGCCTCTACCACGTCCTCGGCGGCGCCCTCTCTCCCCTGGACGGGATCGAACCCGAAGACCTGCGGATAGCCGAGCTCCTCGAGCGTGTCCGTAATGAAGGCACCACAGAGCTCGTCATCGCGACCAACCCGAACACGACGGGCGAGGCGACCGCGCTGTTTATCGCGCAGGAGGTGAAGGACCTGCCCGTCAGGGTCACGGCCCTCGCGAGCGGCCTCCCCGTCGGCGGGGACCTCGAGTACGCCGACGAAGTGACCCTCGGACGGGCCTTCGCCGGAAGGCGCGAGCTGTAGCGGTTTGCAGAATTGATTCTGCAAACCGCGGCTTCAGGTGTCAGCATTCAGCTTTCCTCTTTGGTTTGTGCCGATAACTTCGCAGAAGATCCATGACTGAGACGCGGGACCAAAGTTCTCTGGCTGGGATGAGTCGTCGGGCGGTGGAGTCGCTCGGGGATACTGTTGCGAGCTTGCCGCCTCGGGAGGCGACGCTCGTGAAGTTGCCCGATCTGGAGCCCGAGCTCTCCGAGGCGCTGCGCAAGATGGGTGCTTCCAGGTTGTATTCGCATCAGTTGGAGGCTTACGAGCGGGTTCGGGCTGGTGAGAACGTGGTGGTGGCGACGGCGACGGCGAGCGGGAAATCGCTGTGCTACAAGATCCCGGCCTTCCAGAACGCCCTCGGCAGGGCGAGCCGGCGTGCGGTCTTCCTCTACCCGACGAAGGCTCTCGCCCAGGACCAGCTGGGCAAGATAAAGGCTTTCGGCCTGCGCGGCGTCCACCCAGCGACCTACGACGGCGACACGCCGCACGCCCTCCGCGCGGACATCAGGCGCAAGGCGAACATCCTGCTCACCAACCCCGACATGCTGAACATCGGCATCCTGCCCAACCACGAGGCCTGGGCCGACTTCCTGCGCAACCTCGAGATCGTGGCCGTCGACGAGGCGCACGTCCTGCGCGGCGTCTTCGGCTCGCACGTTGCCGCGGTACTGCGGCGGCTCAGACGTGTTGCGAAGCTGCACGGCGGCGACCCGAGATTCGTCCTTACGAGCGCGACGATAGCCAACCCGCAGGAGCTCGCCGAGAGCCTCACCGGCCTGCCTTTCGCCCTCGTTGACAACGACGGTGCTTCGACGGGCGAGCGTCGGGTCGTCTTCCGCAACCCTCCCCTGCTCGACAAGGAGAAGGGGGAGAGGCGAAGCCTTCTTACTGAGGGGGCTCTGGTCTTCGCCAACCTCGTCTCGCAGGGGGTCAGGACCATAGCTTTCGCCAGGACGAGGAAGGCCGCCGAGCTCATCTACCGCTACGCCGCCAACAGGCTCGGCGTCGAAGGGGCGCGTAGGATCTCCCCCTACCGTGCGGGCTACACCCCGAGGGAGAGAAGGGAGATCGAAGGCCGCCTGTTCCGCGGCGACCTCCTCGGCGTCGTCTCCACGAACGCGCTCGAGCTCGGGGTGGACGTCGGGGCGCTGGACGCCGTGGTCTGCTGCGGATACCCAGGCAGCGTCGCCTCCGTCTGGCAGCAGTGGGGCCGCGCCGGACGCGGCAAAGACCCGGCCCTCGCCGTGTACATCCCCGGCCGCGACTCGCTCGACCAGTTCCTCTTCGAGAACCCGCCGAGGGTCCTGGGAAGGAGGGTCGAGGCGGCCAGGGTTACGATGGAGAATCCCTACATCCTCGGCCCGCACCTGCTCGCCGCCGCCCACGAGGCACCGCTCGACGCGGACGACGAGGAGTACTTCGGGCCTGCCTACAGGAGCGTGGCCAAAGCGATGATGGAGGCCAGGGCTCTGGCTTCGAGCGGGGGCCGGCTGGTCTATGTAGGCGGAGACAACCCGGCGCGTAACATCTCTCTGCGCTCGGCATCGTCAGAGACGGTGCTCATAGCCGACGGTGAAGGAGAGTTGATCGGGACCGCGGAAGCCACCCGCGCCCCGAGCGAGCTGCATCCAGGCGCGACCTACCTCCACCGCGGCACCGCATACGAGGTGGAGAGCTTGGACCTCACGGCCCACCGGGCCGTCGCCCGCCGTGTCCCGAATCGTTACTACACCAGGCCGCGCGTCGAGACCGACGTGGAGGTCCTGGAGGAGATCGAGAAGCGGGACCTCGCGAACGGGGCCATGCTCCACTGGGGCAGGGTAAGGACGACCGACTCCGTTACCTACTTCAAGAAGGTTAGGGTGGCCGACGACAAGGAGGTCGGGGTCTACCCTTGGATCTCCCTGACGTGATGCTGGAGACGCAGGCGCTCTGGATCACGCTGCCCCCGCTTCCGAGAGAAGCGAGACCGAGCTTCGAGAGCTTCGGGGGCGCATTGCACGCCGGGGAGCACGGCATGATCGGACTCCTGCCACTGTTCGCCATGTGCGACCGCGCGGATATCGGGGGGCTCTCCACACCTGTACACCGCCAGAGCCGTCTCCCTACGGTCTTCGTCTACGACGGCTATCCTGGCGGAGTCGGCATCTCCAGGCGCGGCTACGACGCCTTCGAGTCGCTCGCCCGCGACACCCTGGGCGTCATCACCCGCTGCCCTTGCGAGAAGGGATGCCCCGCGTGCATACAGTCCCCCAAGTGCGGCAACTGGAACGAGCCCCTGAGCAAGGAAGGGGCCGTGAGCCTCCTCAGGTACCTGCTCGGACAGACGAGCCGCTACCCGACCCTGTGATGAGGAATCGGCATGATCTGTTCCGCGCTGTAGAGCGTGGGTGCAACTCTTACCCCTTCGCTACCGTCATGACCGTCATTCCCGCGAAAGCGGGAATCCACTGCCGCAAGATTTCCTCACTTTCGATCACAAGCCTTCCACCGGATTACGTATGACCGGCAGAGTGTACGTCGCCGTCGTCGGATCGGGCGTAGCCACGGATGAACTCTACGAGAAAGGCGCGTACTGTAGGCAGGCTCGTCGCCGAGAGAGGAGCGACCGTCGTCTGTGGCGGACTCTCGGGCGTGATGGAGGCCGCAGCCCGCGGGGCTACCGAGGCCGGTGGCACGGCCATAGGCATCCTGCCTGACGAGGACCGGAGGAGGCAGAACGAATATCTCACGTACTCTGTGGCAACGGGCGCGGGGCAGGCGCGAAATCTGGCCGTGGTGTGCTCGGGAGACGTCGTCATCGCCGTCGGCGGCGAGTACGGGACGCTCTCGGAGATAGGGCTCGCCAGGAAGGTCGGGCGGCTCCGTAGTGGTCCTGGAAGGCTGGGATCTCGGAGAGCACGTGACGGTGGCGTCGTCGCCGCATGCGGCGGTCGAGGCTGCGTTCGGGCTTCTCGGATAGGAGCGCGCGAGCGCTACGAGGTCGGAGACAAAAGAGATAAGGAGGACAAACGATGGAGAACAGTCGGGTCGCGCTTGTAAGCGGAGGAAACCGGGGGATTGGGCTGGAGGTCTGCAGGCAGCTTCCGGAGCGGGGGATAACGGTGGTCATGGGTTCTCGCGACGGTGAGCAGGGCAGGGCTGCTGCGGCGGGACTCTCTGGCGGTGTGATCGTCCGGCAACTCGACGTGGCGGATCCCGAGAGCGTCGAACGGCTCTCGCGCTCTATCGAGGAGGAGTTCGGGCGGCTCGACATCCTGGTAAACAACGCCGCTATCTCCAACGACGAGGGCCAGCGCGGCGTGGACGCCGACCTCGACCGGGTGAAGGAGAGCCTGGAGGCGAACCTGTTCGGGGCCTGGCGCCTCTGCGAGATGGCTATTCCTCTCATGCGGCGCAACGGCTACGGGCGCATCGTCAACGTCTCGACGGGGCTCGCGGCCCTGGAGGACATGGGTGGCGGCTCCCCAGGTTACCGTGTCTCCAAGACCGCCCTCAACGCCCTGACGCGCATCCTCGCCTCCGAGTTGCGCGGGAGCGGCATCCTCGTCAACGCGGTCAACCCCGGATGGGTGCAGACCGACATGGGTGGCTCAGGCGCCACGCGCTCCGTCGAGGAAGGAGCGGAAGCCCTCGTGTGGGCGGCGACACTCCCCAACAACGGACCCACCGGCGGCTTCTTCCAGGACCGCCGCCCTGTTCCCTGGTAGTCGTGCGGCAGAGAGAAGTGTTGTAAGCCCGTTGCGCAGAGCAGCTGTCCTCACGTCGCGCTGAGGGTCAGTAGATCTCGGGTTCAGGGACGGATGGTCCTTGTGCCAGGAAATCGAAGTCGCAGCCTTCGTTGGCCTGGGTTGCGTGCCTGGCGAATATCGCCCCGTAGCCGCGACCGTAAGGTGTCGGAGGTGTGGTCCACACGGCGCGGCGACGGGACAGTTCTCTCTCATCTACCTCGAGTTGCAGGCGCCGATTCGGAACGTCGAGCTCGATTGTGTCTCCGTCTCTTACGAGGGCTAGCGGGCCTCCGATGTGTGACTCTGGGGCGACGTGGAGCACGCAGGTGCCGTAGGCGGTGCCGCTCATGCGGGCGTCGGAGATGCGCACCATGTCCCTTACTCCCCTTTCGAGCAGCTTCTTGGGTATGGGCAGCAACCCCCACTCCGGCATACCAGGAGCCCCAATGGGGCCTACGCCCCTGAGAACTAATACGGAATCTGCGTCCACCTTCAGGTTCGGGTCGTCTATGCGACTGGCGAGGTCGTTGTAACCGTCGAAGACCACGGCCGGTCCTTTATGCCTGAGCAACCCCGCGTCTGCGGCGGAGTGCTTTATAACGCAGCCGTCGGGGGCCAGATTGCCCCGCAACACAGCGAGTCCGCCCTCCTCCTGCAGAGGCTCGTCAAGCGGTCTGATGATCTCTTCGTCGTAGACGCCGGTGAGCGACTCACCCATGGCGCGACCGCTAGCAGTGGCGCGGTCGAGGTGGAGCATATTCCCGAGGCGGGAGAGCAGACCCCGCAGACCGCCGGCGTAATAGAAGTCCTCCATCAGGTATTCGCCGCTCGGACGTATGTTGGCGAGGACGGGTACGCGGCGTGAGATCTCGTCAAAACGGTCGAGGTCCATGGGTACTCCGCTGCGCCGGGCCAGGGCGATGAGATGAATGACGGCATTGGTAGAGCCGCCGAGGGCCATCACGGCCGTCACGGCGTCTTCGTAGGAGTGGTCGTCCAGGATGTCCGAAGGCTTGAGGTCATCCCAGACCATCTCGACGATCCTGCGCCCACTCATCGAGGCCATCCTGGGGTGGCCGGAGTCGGCGGCGGGTATGGAGGAGGCTCCCGGGAGGGTCATGCCGAGGACTTCGGCGACGGCGGTCATGGTCGAGGCAGTGCCCATTGTCATGCAGTGGCCTGGAGATCGGGCGATGCCGTCTTCGATCTCTTCCCATTCGAGATCTCCGATGGTGCCCGCGCGCTTCTCGTCCCAGTACTTCCATACGTCGCTGCCGCTCCCCAGTGCGTTTCCGCGCCAGTTGCCGCGCAGCATCGGTCCGGCAGGAACGAAGAGTGCAGGCAGGTCCATCGTGATAGCACCCATTAGCAGGGCCGGTGTGGTCTTGTCGCAACCACCCATCAACACCGCGCCGTCCACAGGGTAAGAGCGCAAGAGTTCCTCGGTCTCCATGGCGAGGAAGTTCCTATACAGCATCGTCGAGGGTTTCTGGAACGGTTCGGAGAGCGACATCGCCGGCATCTCGACAGGAAACCCACCGGCCTGCCAGACACCCCGCTTGACCTCCTCGGCCCTCTGCCTGAAGTGGGAGTGGCAGGGGTTTATGTCGCTCCAGGTGTTGATGATCCCGATGACCGGCTTCCCGCTGTAGTCCTCCGCGGCATAACCCATCTGCTTGGTCCGCGAGCGGTGGCCGAACGAGCGCAAGTCACGTACCCCATACCACCGGTGGCTGCGCAGCTCTTCGGCTCTCCTCTTCCGGTTCATACTCTCCCTTCCTCCAATCGTCCATGCGCGTAGACGACTACACGATCTCCCGAGACGCTCCCCCTTCATTCTACTCTCGGCATCAGGTGCCGCGTTCAGGGAAGGACGTAGACTCGTAATCTAAAGCGATGCTCGCAGGGGCATCCATCTACCGCAAATCGCACGTTCGACCGCGAGCTAGAGAAAGAGTGGAAACAAGAACCTGCCAAGCTGAAGTGCTGACGAGCGAAGGCGAAGCCTGAGCGTGCTGAAATGCTGATAACTAGCCGTTCTTCCGGGCGGAAACTAGCCGGACGGGTGATGCCCGGCTTCGGGACTAGGGATAGAGTTATCCGTGTAAACCAAGAGGATCAGGAGAGGACTATGCAGAACACGGATACTTTGGCCGCTCTGTCTGACGGCATGGCGGATGCGGTAGAGAATGTGGCGGCGTCGGTCGTGCGGGTAAACGGCAGGAGGCGTCGTTCGGGGAGCGGCGTGGTCATTGCGCAGAACACTGTGCTGACGGCGAGCCACGTGCTCGAACGTGAGGAGGACCTGTCGGTAGAGACCGCCGACGGAAGAACCCTATCCGCCCGATTCGCGGGGAGGGATCATTCCTCGGACCTCGCGGTGCTGAACGTGGAGGATCTCGACATCGAGCCAGCCATGCCCGCTGAAGGTGAGGCCAGGGTCGGCCAGATCTCGTTGGCAGTTGGCAGCCACGCTCGTGGCGAGGGACCGAGGGCCACCCTCGGGGTGGTTAGCGCCGTCGGAGGCCCGGTTCGCACCAGGCGGGGACCGAGGCTGGAACGTTTCATCCAGACCGATGCGACACCATACCCGGGGTTTTCGGGTGGACCACTGATCGACGCGCGGGGAAACGTACTCGGCATTCTGGTCTCGGGCTGGGGACGCGGCGCGGCATTCGCCATCCCTGCCGACATAGCCTGGCGTACCGCGGGGACGCTCTCGGAGCGGGGCTCCGTGAAGCGCGGATACCTCGGCATCCTGAGCCAGCCGGTGCGCCTCCCCGACGGACAGAGTCTCGGCCTCACGCAGAGGGGCGGGCTGCTAGTCGTCGGTGTCGAGGACGGTAGCCCTGCCGGGCGCGGCGGCCTCATAGTGGGTGACATCCTTGCGACGCTGGACGGACAGCCGGTCGAGGACACCGACGACCTGCTCGTGCTGCTGTCCGGAGACCGTGTCGGTAGTCCCGTACCCGTCAAGCTCGTGCGCGGCGGCGCGCTCACGGAGGTCGAGATCACCGTAGGCGAGCGCGGTTAGGGGTTCTGGAGATGGCCGAAGTATCAGCAGACTCCTCCTCCGCCGCCCTGGCCGGCACGCGGATGATAGAGAATGCGCAGAGGAGCGTCGTACAGGTACGTAGTAAGGGTCGTGGTATAGGGGCAGGTGTGATCTGGCCCGGCGACGACCTCGTTCTGACAAACCACCATGTGATCGCAGGACGACGCAGGAGAAGTAACGTCGTGGTGGCCCTCCACGACGGCAGGATGCTCGACGCTCATGTAGTAAAGAGCGACAGAAGCCTGGACCTCGCGCTGCTCAGGCTGGAGGGCGACTACGGGGATCTGCCTGCGACCCCAATCGGGGACTCTGACGCCCTGCGCGTTGGCGAACTGGTCTACGCTATCGGGCATCCCTGGGGCAGTGTCGGGGCCGTGAGCGCCGGCATCGTTGGCGGTGTAGGCGAGCTTCGCGGGTCGGGCCGGGGTTCCGCGACGCGCTACGTGAGATCTGACGTCGCCCTCGCGCCGGGGAACTCGGGCGGACCGCTTCTGAACGCCAGGGGTGAGGTCGTCGCCATCAACGCGATGATATTCGGCAGTATGGCGCTCTCTATCCCGAGCAACGCTGCGGAAGCCTGGATCGCCGGAGAACGCCGCCCGAGGCTCGGGATCGGTGTCCTACCCGTCGAGGTGCCCGTATCTCTGCAGCGGGAAGCCGGCACTGCCGGACTCGTGATCGCCAGCGTTGAGGCTGGTAGCGCTGCCGAGAGGGCCGACCTGCTGGTCGGCGACGTCTTGCTCGCCGCCGCCGGGAGACCGCTCGGGGAGCCGGGGACCCTGTTGGAGGCCGTAGCGCGGGCCGGTGATGCTGTCCCCTTGCGGGTTATGCGCGGCGGTAAAATCAGCGTCATGGAAGTGCGCCTGAAAGAGCCGGGACGCGCCGCATGACGCCTACGCGGGTGTTCGTCGTGGCCCCAACGCCCACCATGCGGGCGGGGCTGCGTTCGATGCTCGCGGCCGTCGAGACCGCCGACTTGCTGGTCGTCGGTGAGGCCGGTCTATCCGCCGGACCCGTTCCCCCGCTCTCCGGAGCCGACGTGGTGCTCGTCGCAGACGAGGAGTTGCTCGAAGAAACCGCGCTCTCCGTCTCCGAAGACGGTACGCAGTCGTTGTTGTTACTCTCGGAAGACGAAGGCGAGGCGTCAAGGTTGCGAACCCTCTCTCTGAGAGGTTGGGGCGTAGTGCCGCCGGACGCACCGTCGGAGGAGCTGGGGGCCGCCGTCGCCGCGGTGGCCCATGGTCTGACCGTGCTCCCGAAAAACCTGGCCGAGCGCTTGCTCGACGAGCCTGCGACGACAGCCGTCGAAGAGCTCTCGGATCCGTTGACCGCCCGTGAGAGTGAGGTACTCGATCTTCTCGGGCACGGACTGTCAAACAAGATGATCGCACGCGAACTCCACATCAGCGAACATACGGTCAAGTTCCATATCTCCTCGCTCTACTCCAAGCTCGCGGTCAGCAACCGCGCCGAAGCCGTCAGCCAGGGCGCGCGACGCGGTCTGATCTCGCTGTAGATCAGCATTTCAGCACGCTCCGGCTTCGCCTTCGCTCGTCAGCACTTCAGCTTGTCAGCTTGTTGCTTTCGCTGATCATCGGTCGGTCGTAGGCGAACGCGTGACTTGCAGAGGATCGGTACCTCCGCAAGTTGCATTGAGCGTCCATCGCTTACGTGTGTTTGCTACTCCGGGTATAGAATGGGGTGGACCATGTGGGGTGAAGGAAGGCAGGGCAACCTCGGACTCCCTTATGAGAGTGGCGATCCTACCCATGCTGGCATTCTTTTGTCTCCTGGTTGGGTGCGAGGAAGGCCGGGATACCGGGGAATCGCATTCTGAAGGCGGGGATAGACAGCGTGAACCTGTAGTTCGTCAGGAGCCTACGCGTGTGATCGTCACCAGCGATGATGACTCGCTACCCGACGGTTGCCACCCGGGGCAGGTTGCCAGGCTCGTTATCTCCTTCGTCGATGCTTTCAACAGCGGGGATCAGGCGACGCTGTCCCGCATCTTCTTCGTGTCCGAGGGCCCTAGTCCCCCTGATTTTGCGGAGAGGGGCTACGATCCGTGGTCCTGGTACACCGTAGGAGAGGTCGAGACAGGAGGCAGGTTAGAGAGCAGCTTCGTTACCTACGATCAAGGCGAGCTGCTCCGCTACTTCGCCAAGAGACACAGAAAGGGAGAGCAACTGAGGCTGCTCAAGATCAGCCTGACGCAGACGGGTCTGCTCGGCAAAGACGACAACGTGGGCTTCGTCTACGTTCTCAACCGAACCGCCAGGGATCTCGAACCGGGCCTCGGTGGACCGGCGCGCATAGCTTCGGGCCAGGGGGCTATCAACTGCACGAACCGCCGCATCTTCGCCTGGCGCATGGATATGAACGCCGAAGAGCGCCGTACGTCCCGCGAAGCCGCCGACTGGCTCTGCACCGACCCACCCAATTGGAAGCCGGGCAAAGCCGTCGTCGCGTGTACATAAGGCATCAGGCTACAGGCTTCAGGTATCAGGTAGGGCGCCAGGGGCGAGGCTCCGTTAGAGATGCCTATCCTCGAGTGTGGAGCGGGCTCCGTAGCTGCCCCGGAGTACGTCCCACACTTCCTGAAGCCTGTAGCCTGAAACCTTTTAGTAACCAGGCAAGATCAAATGCAAGTCCCCGAACTCGTGCCAGAGATAGCCTTCCTTCAGGGCCTCGGAGTAGGCGACCTCCAGATGTTCCGTGCTCGAGGTGGCAAGGGGGCATACCGACCCGCGTCCGGCGAGTGCTTCCAGCATCGACAGGTGGGTGGAGCGCGGTTCGTGCAGTCCTGTCAGCATCGCGTCGACGGACCGTACGCCGTGCTCTGGCGTTATGAAGAGGTCGGTCCAGCCCTCGCCAGGGTGGGTCAGGCCGTCCCTATCCGTGACCGTCTCGAGCGCGCGCACTACGGTAGTCCCGACGGCGACCACCCTGCGCCCCGCCGCGCGCGCAGCGTTGATCGCCTCCGCAGTCTCAGGAGGGACACGGTAGAACTCCTCGTAGGGAGGCTCGTCGTCTTCGAGGCTGGCGACGCCCGTGTGCAGTATTAGTGGTACGATCCTGATCCCATTAGCGACGAGGCGGGTGATCAACTCCGGTGTGAAAGCCCTTCCTGCAGAAGGCATCTCGGCGCTACCCACCTCCGTGGCGTAGACCGTCTGGTAATAACTCGCCGGCCAACTCTCCCTGACGTAACTGTATTTGATGGGTGACCCGTGCCGGTCGAGATACTCATTAAAGTTCACAGGTAGGTTCAGGGTTGAGATCCAGAGCCGATTCGTACCTCTCTGCTGTCGTTTCTCCGCTAGATAAGGGGTTTGCAGGACGACTCGGCCGCCTTCCGGAAGTGTCAGGACCTCTCCTGACTCACCGTCGAGCACAGGTTCATCGCCGGAGGATGATCTCAGCTCGACGACCCACAGGTCCGCCGGCAGATGGGTCGAGAGGTGCACGGTAATGGGCGTGCCGTCTCCGCGCTCGGCGGAGAGCGCGGCGTTCATGGTGCCGCTGGTGTTGACGACGAGGGTGTCGCCGGCTCTGAGGAACTCGGGGAGGTCCCCAAACCTGGAGTGGACGACGCTGTCGTCGCCCAGGTAGGAGACCATCAGCCGGACCTCGTCGCGGCGCAGTCCTCGCGCCTCGGGCGGCTCGCTGGCCTCCAGCTCCTGAGGCAGCTCGAAGTGAAGCGGAGATCTCGCCTCGGGATAGTCGGCGAAAGTGTCTAAAGGTTCCAATGCTGCTGTAATCGTGTTGGACAATCTGGCCCTCTCCTTCTAGGAATCCGCGGCGGTTGTGCCTACGCTTGTGGCCAGCCCGCGTGCCTCGTAGCGTCCGCTCGGCAGGTTGCCCGTCAGGAGCTCGAGGAAGCCTGGCACGCTCTCTTCGGGGAGCGGGCGGTCGCTGATATCCTCGTCGGGGAAGGCTTGCTGGTGCATCCTGGTACGCATGTCGCCGGGATCTACACGGTAGACCCTCAGCTCAGGGTTCTCGGCTGCCAGGATGTTTGAGAGCTGTTCCAGCGCGGCCTTGCTCGACCCGTATCCGCCCCAGCCTTCGTACGGTTCGACCGCGGCGTCGCTAGTGACGTTGATAATGCGTGCCTGTGGTTTCAGTTCCGCACTGAGATCCTGGATGAGCGCGAGCGGTGAGATCACATTCGTGTGGTACACCTCTTCCAGCACGTCGAGCGGGTAGTCGAGCAGGTCCGGTTGGGGGCTTGGGCCGAGGATGCTCGCGTTGTTGACGAGTGCGTCCACGCCGCCGGCCTCGTGCGCCGCCTCCGAGATCGCAGCCCGATGCCCTCTGTCGGCAACATCGCCAGGGATGGCGACGACGTGAGTATGCCTGGCTAGCTCCGCGCGTGCGTTCTCGAGAGCTTCCTCACTCCGGGCGTCGACGATCAGGGCCCAGCCATCCTCGGCCAGCCTGCGGGCGAGCGCCAGGCCGAGGCCGCGGGACGCGCCTGTGATGATCGCCGTGCGATGCGATGATTCTCCGGTCATCTCGTATGCCTCCTGATCTTGTTTGAATACAATGTATCGCCGCGACCAGCGCCGGGAAACGTCAGGAGGGACGGTTTTCGGCCTGTACATTGGTACAGCAAGGCTTCAGGTTTCAGGATTTGAAGGATCGTGGCTGATGCTGAGGACGCCTACTCTGCCGTCTCATGGCCCAGCTCCTGCGAAAGGTGCTGAGGTAAACAGGGTCCTTGGGTTGTACCGAATCCGGGTGAAGGGTTCGGTTCGTCCGTTGGGAGGGAGTGGGATTATCCGCATAGCACCGGGTCTCTGTGACCCCTACCTGAAGCCTGAAACCTGTAGCCTGATGCCTGCGGTTTGCAAACAGAAGGCGCAGCCTTCTTGCAAACCGCTTTAGGGGGACTCCACGAGCCCGCGGCGAACGGCGATCCTGGCCGCCTCGGTGCGGTTCTGGGCTTCGAGTTTGGCGAGGATGGAGCCGACGTGGAACTTGACCGTCCGTTCGGAGATATAGAGTTGTTCTGCGATCTCGGAGTTTTTCAGGCCGCTGGCGACGTGCGCGAGCACCTCGAGTTCCCTGGGTGTGAGGCGACGGTTCGAAGGGAGGTTTTCCTCACCGTCTATACGCTCCAGCAGCCGGTCCGCGACCGTAGATTCGAGGAGGGAGCCTCCGGCCTGGACGGTGCGGATGGCGCCGAAAATCTCCTTTCGGGACGCGCCCTTGAGCAGAAAGCCGCGGGCGCCCGCGCGCAGGGAGCCGAGAATCCTCTCGTCCGTGTCGTAGGCTGTAAAGACGACTGTGCGTGCGTGCGAACCCGCTTCGCGGAGCCTCTCGAGGGCTTCGACGCCGTCGGTCTCTGGCATTTCCAGATCCATCAGTATCACATCAGGGTCCAGGCTCTCTGCGAGCCTGACTACCTCGTCCCCGTCAGCCGCTTCTCCCACAACCTCGAAGTCAGGCTGAGTACCGAGCACGGCGACGAGACCCTCGCGTAGCATCGGGTGGTCGTCGGCGACGAGTAGTCTTACCTTATCCACCCTGGAGTCCTTCGAGCGGCACGGCGGCCTCGACGCGCGTACCCTCGTCAGGGCCACTCTCTATCGTCAGGGAGCCGCCGAGCATCTCTATCCTCTCCCTCATGCCGACGATGCCGTGCCGATCATCCGCGGCGCGAGAAGGGTCGAAGCCGTTGCCGTCGTCCCCGACGACTAGTCGCACCGCCGCCGGTGTGGCCACGAGCCTGACCGTCACGCGGCCTGCGCGCGCGTGGCCGGCGACGTTGGTGAGGGCCTCCTGGCAGACGCGGTAGAGGGCGACCTCGACCCGCGGTGGGAGCGGGCGGCTGCCGTTCACGGTCCCGAACCTCGTCGCCACGCCCGTCTCCGCTTCCCAGCGGTCGACGAGGGTCTTGAGCGCTTCTGGCAGCGAGCGACCTTCGAGTGGGGCGGCGCGGAGGTCCAGGACCGAACGACGCGCCTCATCGAGGTTGGCACGGGTGAGTGAGAGGGCGCGGCGCAGCGGTTCGCGGGCGCGCTCCGAGTCGGACTCCTCGTCGAGTAGAGCTTCTGCGGACTCGAGCTGGAGGCCCGTGGCGGTAAGGCCCTGGGCGAGTGTGTCGTGGATCTCACGCGCCAGGCGGTTGCGTTCCTCGACGGCGCCGAGCCTGGCGCTGCGGTCGAAGAGTCTGGCCCGCTCGACGGCGATAGCGAGCAGGTCGCCTATGGTGGAGAGAAGCTGCAAATCTTCGGGCGATAGGCCTCGCCACTGGGGGCTCGCGACGTTCATGACGCCGAGCTTCTTCTCCCCGGCGTAGAGGGGGATGCTGGCATGGTAGCGCAGGCCACCCGTGCCGTCGACCAGGCCTTTGAGACGGCTGCACGTCAAGACATTCACGTTGGCAGCGCCTTCCAGGTCGCCCTTCTTGTAAGTGTCCAGGCAATAACAGTAGCCCGAGCCATTCATGCGGCGCGGGTCGTCCGCGAGGGCGGGAGGGAGGTTGCGGGCCGCGGCCAGGTAGGGCTCCGGGGAAGAATCGTCCAATAGCCAGATCCAGGCCGTACGCAAGCCAAGTAGCTCGGCTACCTGCGACAGCGTGAACCCGAGAGCCTCGCCAAGCTCGACGGAGCGGTTGAGCTCGCGGGCGATCTCGTTGAGCACCGAAAGCTCGTGGTTGCGCCTCTCCAGGTCCTCTTCTCCCCAGGTGTTCGGTTCAGACAACTTCGCCTCTCTCCAGCCGTGCATGAGTTTACCAGCGTGAGAGTCGGGAGACGTCCGCCGTTCCGGCTTCCCCAGCCACGGCTTTTCGCCCTGGACTCATCAGGCGAGGAGGGTGGCTGAAGGCCATCAGTCTCGAGGAGCTTGCCAACTTCGTCGACCACCGCGACGGCTAACGACGCCTTGTGGGGATCGAATATTCGGGCCGGTGAAGCCGCTCCTGTCAGGATTCGGCGATCGCCAGCCCGAGCAACAGACCCTGATCGTGCCACAACGCCAGTGCCTGTGGCTAGTTGTCTATCTTCCTGTACAGTGGCCCTTACCTCCTGCTAGAGGACAACGACACACCAGTATTGTAGCACACATTACTAATACCACGACCCCACTCCTCCTGGTGGCGACGCATCGCCTTCTTTTATCCTACCCTTATAGACTACGGAACCGAAAAAGCAGAGGGAGCCATGATGAGTAGGGAGAGGCCCAGCGCCTCGGACCAGGCAACTTCTGCGAAGTTGGCGGCGGACTTCGGAAAGTGCGATCATGCTTGTGGTGGAAAGCGATAACCCGCCGTGTCTCTAAGGCGGTCAGAAAGGAGGTAGTGTAAAGTCATGTACGCAACGGTACGACGCTACGAGGGTGTGTCCGACACGAGTGAAGTGGCGCGGCTTGTGAATGAACACTTTCTGCCCATGATCCGCGAAATCGAAGGGTTCGTTGATTACTACGTCGTCGATGGCGGAGACGGGGTGATGATTTCGACCAGCATCTTTGAGAGCGCGTCCGGTGAGGAGGAGTCGAACTGGAGGGCTGGAGAGTTCGTGGGGCAGCATCTAACTCCCTTGGCACCAAACCCACCCCACATCACAGCAGGTGAGGTTGTCGCGCATACGGTGAAATAGGCGAGACACAGAGTTCGAGAGCTAGATGAGAGGGCCGGGGCACCTAACAGCCCCGGCTCTTGCTCCTACTGCCCTTATGCACCCGAGGGCGTGGAAGGTGAATTCCGGGAAGTCGGCATGCAGTATCTTGGATAGATCGACGCCCGAGTGACCCGCGGGGCGTGCTGTTGGACTCCGTGAGGCTACGTGCCGAACACAAGATGTTGTGGTGTCGGATAAAGATGCGAACCTATGCATGATATCCGGGGAGACACCGTGCAATAGAGAACCCAACCACGAGCAGATTTCTGCGAGCCAACTCCCGCTGTGGGTCGCGGGGTTTGCGATGAGGTCTCTTCCGGAAGTCTACAGCGCAGTTGTGAGGTTCTCAAACGGGGAATATAATGACGCGTGTTACACGAGTTACGTAAGGCCGAGGAGGACCAGATGATGGAGACGGATCTTGCTCGCCAGCTCGAAGGTCTCTTTCACGAGGTCGGTGAAGCACATCATCAGGCCTACATCGAAACGGACGGCGCCGACCCCGAGTGGCCGTTGTGGTACGCGGACTATCTGAGGGAGAGGCTCAGTGCGCTCCTCGACGCCAGCTTCACCAAGAGCGAGCTCGTCCACATGCTCGTCCTGGTCGCCAACGAGCAGCCGCTCAGAGCCCCAGGCGCCAACTGGGCTAGATACTACGCCAGGTTCTTCATTCGGCTCTACGCATAACGCAACCTGGTCGGTGTGGCCAACGGTCCCCTTCGCTACATCCGATCACGCCCTCCTCTTGTTCAGACCTTCCAGGATCGTGCCAACTGCGGCCTCGGGCCAGTCGTCGGGGAAGGGATCGCCTGCGAGATACTTGGCGTAGTAAGACCCGACGAGCATGTTGACGGCGGCTTCGGCATCCACCCCTTCTCTCAGCTCGCCGCGCTTACGCGCGTGCTCCAGCACCTCGCGTAGCTCGTCGCGCCGTGGTTCGACCACGCGCTCGCGAAAGAGCATGAGAAGTTCCGGCGTTGCGTGCTCCTCGGCGAGGACGCTGCCGATCATGGCCATCCCGAACGGCCGCTCCACACCCCGCCTGAAGTGCCTCAGGCGGGCGACGAGGTCAGCGTGCGTGTCACCGCTCTCGGCTGGCCTCCCCCTGTCTCTGTGAGACGCGAGCGCCGCTGTCGCGAGCTCGGCCTTGTCAGGATAGCGCAGGTAGATCGTCGGCCTGCTCACCCCGGCCTCGGCGGCGACCTCCTCGATGGACATGCCAGCATACCCACTCCGCGCCATGACCCTCATCGCGGCATGAAGGATGCTCCTGTTTACCTCGGGCGAACGAGGCCGCCCCCGCTCCTTCTTCCGCTTCATGCGCACACGGACCTCAGAACTCCAGCTCAGACGGATAACACACAGTGTACATCGCTCCTCCCAGAATCATTTACTTGACAACGCTGTATAGTATTAGGAAGTGTGGCGAGTTGGAAGAGGCAGTTCAGGGAACAGCGGTTTTCGGCAAAGAGTTTGCGGGGGCGGTGAACCAGAAGGCCAAACGGGAACCGAAGGAACCTCGGTATCGCAAGGAGGGATTGTAGTGAGAATAGGGATCATCGGGGTGGGCAGGATCGGCGGCAACGCCGGCAGACTCTTCGCCCGCGCGGGCCACGAGGTCCTCTTCAGCTTCTCCAGAGACGATGCGAAGCTCGAGACTTTGGCAGCACAGACGGGCAACGGTGCCCGAGCTGGTGCTCCAGCCGAGGCGGCCCGGTTCGGTGATGTGGTAATGCTCTCGGTGCCGTGGGCCTTGGTAGACGAAGCCCTCGAGGCCGCCGGATCTCTAGAGGGCAAGGTCCTCATCGACACTACCAACCAGTTTGGGAGAGACGAGGCCGGTAACTTCGGCGTCCTGGATCTCCCAGATAGCCTGAGCGCCGCCGCGTTCAACGCCCGTCGGGCTGAGGGCGCCAGGCTCGTCAAGGCGTACAACACGATGACCTCCGGCTTCCAGGCCGAAGCCGCAGGAAGGGTGGGGTCGGATCGCGTGGTGATGTTCTATGCGGGCGACGACGAAGAGGCGAACCGCACCGTCGCCGGTCTAATAGACGATTCCGGCTTCGACCCGGTCTACGTGGGCTCCCTGACCGGCGACGTCGTGTGGATGGAGCCTCCTCGCCGCGAGGGCGCGTTGTACGGAGAGGAGTTTCACCTGCAGGAGGCGCGCGAGACCGTCGCCAGGCTAACTGGCCGCTAGAGGTTGGGAGCGTGAAGGATCTCAGGGCGCCTGAGGGTCTACGGCCCCGCCTGCTACGCCCACAGATGCTGCGCGACCCTGCTGAAGATAACCGTACCTCGACCTGGCTCGAGCTATTCTTCGACCTCTGCTTCGTCGTCGCTGTCGCGGCGCTTGCGAAGGGCCTGCACGATGACCCAACGTTGGGTGGAGCGTTGCGATTCGCAGCCTTTTTCGTGCCCGTGTGGTGGGCGTGGATGGGCTTTACCTGGTACGCGACCGCCTTCGACAACGACGACGTTGCTTACCGGGTCGCGTTGCTGGCGGCGATGCTCTGCATACTCTGGCTGGCCGCCTCCGTCTACGGCCTCTACAAGGGAGAGACTATGAGCTTCGTGCTCGCTTACGTGGCGATGAAGCTGCTGCTCGTCGGTCTCTACGTCAGGGCCTGGCGCGACGCGACGAACGTTCGTCAATTCGCCGGCATGTACGCGCTGGGGAACGCGGTCGGGGCGACGATCTGGCTCTCTTCGTTGCTCGTGCCCGTCCCCGGAAGGTACGGCATCTGGGCGCTGGCACTCATCGTAGAGATCGTTACCCCGATGCTGGCGGTGGGCGTGGCCTATCGGGGGACGGTGTACGCGCCAAGGGTCTTCCATCCCGAACACATCCCCGAGCGCTACGGGCTGTTCACCCTGATCGTGCTCGGCGAGTCGGTCCTGGCCGTGGCCGTGGGTACGGCAGGGACAGGATGGTATCCTGCCGTCGTTGCGACCGGGGTCTTCGGGTTCGTGATCGCCGCCTGCATCTGGTGGCTCTACTTCGACTACGTCGGGTCTTCGGGACTCCAGATCAGCCCACGCGCCTCGTTCTTCTGGGGCTACGGGCACCTCCCGATCTATGCCGGCATCGCCGCCTCTGGCGTGGGCATCCTACTCGCCATCGAGGGGGCCGCCGAAACGACGGCGCATGGAGACCTCGGCGCCCGAGCGGTCCTGGGCGGCGGCGTGGCAGTTTATCTGCTGGTCGTAAGCTTCATCCACTGGGTGAACCGGGGTTCGCTGGACGACCGCGCACTCTTCGCGCGGCTCGCAACCGCTGCGCTTCTGATCCTCGTCATACCACTCGGCTTTTTCATTTCCCCGCTCGTATTCGCGGCACTCACCGCCCTCGCCCTGCTCGCCCTGACGACCTTCGAGACGCTCAGCGCGGAGGTGCCAGGGGATCCTCCAGCAGGATAGGGCATGAGACCTGCCGGGCACTGCGTGGCGGTTCTACTCAGGCTAGTGTCTGACCCACCACAGCCTGAAAAGGTAGGCGAGTAGCGCAAGCGCCACGAGGGCGACGACACCGTAGCCGAGAGACCTCACGATGGCGAGCAGCTCCTCCCAATACTGGCCGAAGATGTAGCCGACCAGCGAGTAGGACACGGCCCACACGACGCCTGCTGCCAGGTTGTAGGGGAGAAATCTGTGGTATTTCATCCTGGTTACCCCGGCGAAGAGTGGGGTCATACTGCGCAGGCCAGGTCCGAAGCGTCCGACGAAGACGGTCTTCCCACCGTGCGCGTCGAAGTAGCGTTCCACCCTGTCGAGGCTCTTCTCGCTGACCAGGAAATGGAGGAAAGGCATCTTGAGGATGCGGTAGATCATGGGCCTGCCGCCGATGCGTCCGATCCAATACACGGAGTTGTCGGAGATAAAGGCCCCAGCGAAGCCGCTTAGCATCACCAGCGGGAGCGCGAGCTGTCCGCCGTTGGCGAACAACCCGCCCGCCAGTAGAACGATGTCTCCCGAAGCAGGTAGACCGAAGTTGTCCAGGGCCGCCCCGAAGAGAATGACCAGGTAGCCGTGGGCTACGAGCAGGTTCGTCACGAAACCCAGTACACCACTGGGAGAGTTCGGGATGGATCCGATGAAGTCCAGAAGGCTTTCCATGCGCCGCACGGGTTATACCACGCGGGATGGGTGAGGGTGCCCTCTCCCATCCCGCGTGGTCAGCATTTCAGCCGGTCAGCACTTCAGCATTTCAGCTTTATTGGGGAGCGGCCCGCTGCGGCGGAAAAGGCCCCGTTTCATACGGAGCATGGTTGCGCGTAGGAGCCGCGCTAGCCAACGCACTTGCTGAATTGCTGACAAGCGGAAGCCGAAGGCTGGAGCGTGCTGACCTGCTGAAGTGCTGCAATGTTGACGTGTGCCGGCTGCCCGGCTATGCTGCCCGCAGAAGAACAGGGGTGAAGGGGCCCAGGAAGCCGGTGTGAGTCCGGCACGGTCCCGCCACTGTAACCGGGGAGCGAACCCGAAGTCGCCACCGCCGCCGAGAGTGGCTGGAAGGCCGGGTTAGCACAGAGCCGGGAGTCAGGAGACTGGCCTTTCACCCGTAACCCCGAACCGGGGCGAGGACCCCGAGAAGGAGGCATTTATGGAGAAGACCCTCGGGCGGAGAGACCATTCGACCCTGCCGCTGTGGAGCTTGCTCGCCATCGCTTTGTTGCTCCTTGCGCTGTTCATGCTCCTCTCGGCAAGCGGGGCCCTGCTCGCACCGCTCCTGGGGCAGGCCGCGGGCCCCTTCGATTACCTGCACGAGTTCGCCCACGACGGGCGGCACCTGCTCGGCGTTCCCTGCCACTAGAGTCGCTCGTGGTCTCGGCCTACCTGCGCCGCGGCATGGCCGCCGGGCTGCTCGCCGGCCTCCTTGCCGGTGTCTTCGCCTTCTTCGTCGGTGAGCCCATCCTCGACAGGGCGATAGCGCTGGAGGAATCGGCCCATGCGCACGCTCACGGGGGTGAAGAGACCTTTTCCCGCCCGACCCAGAAAGTCGGCCTGTTTTTCGCCACCGGACTCTTCGGGGTAACGGTGGGCGGGGTGTTCGGCATCGTCTACGCCTTCTTCCGCGAACGTCTGGCCGCGGGCAGCGATTTTATGCGCAGCATCTCCCTGGCCGGCGCCATTTTCGCTGGTGCGTTCCTGATCCCCTTCCTCAAGTATCCGGCCAATCCGCCATCCGTCGGCGAACCTTCCACCATAAGGGAGCGCACGGCAGCCTACTTCACGCTCGTCGCCCTCTCGCTCCTGGCCACACTCATCGCCTGGATCGCCGCCAGGGCGCTCGAGGCCCGCGGTGTCGGCGCCTCGCGACGCCGTCTAACGGTAGGTGCTGGCCTGGTCGTCGTCATTGGCGTGCTGTTCTTGCTCTTGCCTGCCGCGCCATCCGCTGGTGGGTTCCCGTCAGGGACGCTGTGGGCTTTCAGGCTCTCATCATTCGGTACCCAATTGGCCTTCTGGGCCGGTCTAGGAGTACTCTTCGGGGTGCTCTGCGAGCGTGCCAGGAGGAAGGGCGTGACGGCTTGAACGGAGCTCTCCTCGTCGCAGGGACCCACTCCGACGCGGGCAAGAGCATCGTCGTGGCCGGCATCTGCCGCTGGCTCGCGCGCGAGGGTGTGAGCGTCGCGCCGTTCAAGGCCCAGAATATGGCTCTCAACTCTTTTGTTACACGGGAGGGGGCGGAGATCGGACGCGCCCAGGCGGCCCAGGCCGCAGCCGCGATGGTCGAGCCGGAGGTGGCCATGAACCCGATCCTGCTCAAGCCATCGGCCGAACGGACCACGCAGGTCGTCGTGCGTGGCAAGCCCTGGGCGAAGGCGAGCGCCATAGGCTACGGTGGGATGAAGAAGACGCTGATGCCCGTGGTGCTCGAGTCGCTGGAAGCGTTGCGGCGACGTTTCGACGTCGTCGTCTGTGAAGGGGCTGGGAGCCCGGCGGAGATCAACCTGCGCGAGAATGACCTCGCGAACATGGGCCTTGCGCGCGCCGCGGACCTGCCTGTCCTCCTCGTCGGGGACATCGACCGCGGCGGCCTCTTCGCCAGCCTGTACGGGACGCTCGCGCTCCTCTCGCCGGAGGACCAGTCGCTCCTCGCCGGCTTCCTCGTCAACAAGTTCAGGGGGGATCCCGCGGTCCTTGCCCCCGGCCTGGAACAGATGACCTCTCTGACAGGCCGTCCCTTCCTCGGGACACTGCCCTGGATCCCCGGTCTCGGCCTGGACGGGGAAGACTCCCTGGCCCTCGATGCTCCGCGCCCGATCAAGCCTCCGCTGGACCGCGACGTGCTAAGGATCGCCGTCGTCCGCCTCAGGCGCATCAGCAACTTCACGGACTTCGACGCCCTCGCCCGCGAGCCTGGCGTCTCCGTGCGCTTCACGGAATCGGCGGAAGAGATACTGGACGCCGACCTCGCCGTCCTCCCAGGAACGAAAGCGACGGTCGAGGACCTGAAACTACTCCGCTCACGCGGCATCGACAACGCCTTCTCCGAAAGAGCAAAGCATGGCCTGCCCACGCTCGGCATCTGCGGCGGCTACCAGATGCTCGGCGGGCGCATCGAAGACGGCGTGGAGAGCGTCGAGGCAGAAGCCGTCGGGCTCGGGCTCCTGCCCGTCGAGACTTTCTTCGAGGAGGAGAAGGTCCTGGGGCGTCCTACCGGACGGGCTTCCGGTTTCGAAGACGCGGGGGTATCGGGGTATGAGATCCACCACGGAAGAGTCAGGCGAGAAGGGGGCGACCCGCTCTTCAGGACCGGCGATGACACAGAAGGCTGTATGACAGGGACTACGCTCGGTACTTCCTGGCACGGTATTCTGGAGTCAGACGGCTTCCGTCGTGCCCTGTTGCTATGGGTAGCCGGAGAACGCGGCCTCGATTGGAGACCTGGCGAAACGTCCTTCGCCCACGCCCGCGAGGCGCAACTGGAGAAGCTCGGGGATCTGGTAGCCGATCATGTGGACCATGAAGCGTTGTTGAAGTTGATCGACTCGAGCGCTCCCCGCGGCCTTCCCGTCGTCAGGCTACAGGCTACAGGCCACAGGCATCAGGAGGGGCAGGAAGGCGAACCGTCTGGTATGCAGGAATGGTCGGAGTCGAACGGCGACGATTCGCTAGTCGGGGCGACAGATTCTGCGAGTGCGCCCGTGGCCACACCAGAAAACCTGAAAGCTGAAGCCTGATGCCTGATGCTTCGAAATCGAAGCTGCTTTTCGCTACCACCGCGGACACCGAGATCCTGGCCGCCGCCAGGGCCTCGGAACACATGCCCGAAGGTTTCCCGAAGCTCGTGTGCGCCAACCCTGCTGCGCTGGATGACCCTGCGGCGTTCTTCGAGAAGGAACTGCCAGAGGCCAGGGCCGTGCTGGTGCGGCTGCTCGGTGGACGGAGGGCCTGGCCAGAGGGACTCGAGGAGTTGCGTCGGCGTTGTGGGAGGCTGCGAGTTCCTCTGCTCGCCTTCGGCGGTGAGGCCGAGCCGGACGCGGAGCTTTTGGCGTTGTCGACCGTGCCCTCAGGGACCGTGCTCGAGGCTTTCGAGTACCTGCGTCACGGCGGCGTCCGCAATACGGAGAACCTGCTCCGCTTCGTGGCCGACACAGTCCTTATGGAAGGCTACGGCTTCGAGCCTGCGTCGGCGCTGCCCGAGGTCGGCGTCTACCACCCGCGGTTGGAGGAGGGCTCTTCAGTCGAAGAACTGCTTGCGCGGCTTGATCCGGCGCGGCCCACGGTAGGTGTGATCTTCTACCGCGCGCACTGGATGAGCGGGAACACATCCTTCGTAGACGATCTCGTCGACGCACTGGACGAGGCCGGGGCGGACGCCCTACCCGTCTACTGCTACTCGCTGCGTGCAGGTCCTGACGGAAGGGTACCGGCCCTGGAGTTGCTGAAAAACAGAATAGATTGCATTGTAACTACCGTCCTCGCTGGTGGCGGGTCCAACGCTGCGGACGCCAGTAGATCCAGCTCCCCAGAGGGATGGCTGGATTGGGACGTCCCTGCCCTCGAAGAGCTGGGCGTCCCGGTCGTACAGGGCATCTGCACGACCTCGACGCGCGAGGCCTGGCTCGCCTCCGACGCCGGACTCTCCCCGCTGGATACGGCGTGGCAGGTGGCGATCCCCGAGTTCGACGGGCGGATCATCGGGGTGCCCTTCTCGTTCAAGGAACGCCTGGGCGTTGACTCGCCTGTCGGCGCACCGCTAACCCTCTACAGAGCCGACCCCGAACGCACCTCCCGGCTCGCCGGGCTCGCGGCGCGCTTCGCCGGCCTCGGGCACTCCCCGAACAAGGAGAATAAGGTCGCCATCTTGCTCTCCAACTATCCGACCAAACACTCTCGGGTAGGGAACGCCGTGGGGCTGGATACCCCGGCGAGCGCCATCAGGTTGCTCGACGCGCTGCGCCGGGCCGGCTACGCGGTCGAAGGCGCCCCTGAAGACGGGGATGATCTCATCCACTCTCTTATCGCTGCTGGGGGCCATGATCTGGAGTTCCTCACCGCGGACCAGCTCGGGGAAGCCGCCGGACGCCTGGATGCGCAACGCTACGCAGAATGGTTCGGCCGGCTTCCCGAGGATCTGCGAGGCAAGGTCGAAGAGCACTGGGGAGCGCCGCCGGGTGATCTGTACGTGGACGATGGAGACTTTGTGGTGGCTGGACTCTCGTTCGGGAACGTCTTCGTGGGCATCCAGCCGCCGCGGGGATTCGGGGAGAACCCGATCGCGATCTACCACGACCCCGACCTCCCGCCGACGCACCACTACCTCGCCGCCTACTGGTGGATCATCGAGGAGTTGGGTGCAGACGCGATAGTCCACCTCGGCAAGCATGGTACTCTGGAGTGGCTACCCGGCAAATCTCTGGGTCTCTCACCCTCGTGCGCCCCCGATGCCGCCCTGCGCGACGTGCCTCTGTTCTATCCCTTCGTCGTCAACGACCCTGGCGAGGGGACGCAGGCCAAAAGGAGGGCGCACGCGACCGTCATCGACCACCTGATCCCACCGATGACCCGCGCCGAGACTTACGACGATCTGGCGAAGTTGGAGCAACTCCTCGACGAGTACTACCAGGTAGAGACGCTCGACCCCTCGAAGCTACCAGCGATAAGGGTCAGGATCTGGGAGACCCTGCGCAATGCGGAGCTCCACCGCGACCTCGGCGTCGAGGAGCAGCCCGAGGAGTTCTCGGACTTCCTCACCCACGTCGACGGATACCTCTGCGAGATAAAGGACCTCCCCATCCGCGGAGGCCTCCACATCCTCGGCGAGACGCCCGAGGACGAGCCCCTACGCCACCTCCTCGCCTCCATACTACGCCTCGGCGCCGGTGAGGTCCCTGGATTGCGTCGCGCCGTCGGCGCCGCCTTCGACCTCGACGAGAAGCTCCTTGCGGAGCACGGCGGCACGAAGGTCGAGGCCCCGCCCGTTCTCGCCGAACGCTTCCCCGCAACAGTGGTAACGGCCTCGGATCTCCTGGATAGGCTGGAGGAGGCGCAGCAGGCCCTGCTTCTCGCGCTCGAAAAGCGTGGCTGGGACGCAGACTCTGCGGGCACGGTATGCGAAGAGACGCTCGGCATCGCCGACGCCGGCGTGGAGCGGTCATTGCGCTTCGCGGCCGATGAGGTCGTTCCGCGCCTGATGCGTACGCCGGAGGAGATGGGGAACCTCCTCTCCGGCCTCGGGGGCGGATACGTGCCCGCGGGGCCGTCGGGCTCTCCTACGCGCGGGCTGGTGAACGTGCTCCCGACGGGGCGCAATTTCTACTCAGTAGACCCGAAGGCGCTGCCTAGCGCCCTCTCATGGGAGGTTGGACAGGGGCTCGCGGACGGATTGCTGCGGCGCTATCTGGAAGAAGAGGGCCGCTATCCGGAGACGGTCGGCATCGTGGTGTGGGGGACGGCGGCCATGAGAACCCAGGGCGACGACATCTCGGAGATCCTGGCCCTGCTCGGCGTGCGGCCCGTGTGGAACGAGGAGTCGCGGCGGGTCGTCGGACTCGAGGTGATTCCGCTCCAGGAGTTGGGGCGGCCCCGCGTGGATGTTACCGTCAGGATCAGCGGCTTCTTCAGGGACGCTTTTCCGAACCTGATCTCCCTCCTCGACGAAGCCTTCACCACAGTCGCCAGCGCTCGAAGAGCCAGCTGAAATGAACTTCGTCAATAAGCACGCCGACGAGGAGAAGAGCAAGGGCGCCGACGAACGCCGCTCTACCACGCGCATCTTCGGGTCCAAACCGGGCGCTTATGGCGCCGGTCTGCTCCCCCTGATGGACGCCCGCAACTGGCGTACGGACGAGGATCTGGCCGAGGTCTACGCCGTCTGGGGAGGGTATGCCTATGGTAGAGGGTTAGACGGCGTCGAGGCGCGGGAGGCGATGGAGTCCAACCTGCGCAGGACGGAGGTTGCCGTAAAGAATATAGACAACCGTGAGCACGACCTCTTCGACTCCGACGACTACTTCCAATACCACGGAGGCATGATCGCCGCCGTCCGCGCCCTGACGGGCCGCGACCCGAAGGCGTACATCGGCGACTCCGCAGACCCATCGAGGGTGAAGACGAGGGACCTCTCCGAAGAAGCCCGCCGCGTCTTCCGTAGCCGCGTCGCCAACCCGAAGTGGATCGACGCCATGCAGCGCCACGGCTACAAGGGCGCTTTCGAGCTCTCGGCCACCGTGGACTACCTATTCGGCTATGACGCGACCGCCGGAGTCGTCGAAGACTGGATGTACCGGGACGTAACCAGGAAGTACGTCCTCGACGAGAGCGTAAGGGACTTCATGCAGCAGTCCAACCCCTGGGCCCTGCGCGCCATCTCGGAGCGGCTGCTCGAGGCGGCGCAACGCGGTCTGTGGTCCGAGCCGGACTCGAAAGACCTCGAAGCTCTGAAACTGGTTTATCTGGAGAACGAGGGGATGCTGGAGGAAGGTATCTCGTGAACGCGTACGGGCATCCCTATCCTTTCTCGGCCATCGTGGGCCAGGAAGATTTGAAACTGGCGCTCCTGGTCAACGCCGTCTCCCCCGAGGTCGGGGGCGTGCTGGTGCGCGGCGAGAAGGGGACGGCGAAGTCCACGGCGGTGCGGGCGCTGGCGGGGCTACTACCAAGTATCCGGGTCGTCACCGGCTGTCCCTACTCATGCGACCCGGAAGCCCCGAATCCCGAGTGTCCGGCAGGACCGCATCACCCCGACGCGCCCACCGGGACGAGGCCGGTCAGGCTGGTGGAATTGCCTGTGGGGGCGAGCACGGACCGTCTCGCCGGGACTCTGGACATCGAGAAGGCGCTCTCGGAGGGGAGGAAGGCGTTCGAGCCGGGGTTGCTGGCGGCTGCTCACAGGGGCATCCTGTACGTGGACGAGGTGAACCTTCTCTCGGACCACCTCGTCGACCTGCTTCTGGACGTTGCGGCGATGGGCGTGAACCACGTCGAGCGCGAGGGGGTCAGCGTGCGGCATCCTTCGCGTTTTATCCTGGTCGGCACGATGAACCCTGAGGAGGGGGATCTCCGCCCCCAGCTCCTCGACCGCTTCGGCGTCACCGTCGAGGTCTCCGGCAGCCCTGAGCCCGCGGATAGGGTCGAGGTCGTACGCCGCCGCCTGCGCTACGAGGACGATCCGGAATTGTTCACCGCAGAATGGTCGGCCGCGGACGAGGAGCTCGCCGCATCTGTCGTATCGGCCCGCATGCGCCTTCCTGAGGTGGGGCTAGACGAGGACATCCTGTTCAGGATCTCGAGCCTCTGCGCGGAACTCGGCGTCGACGGCCTGCGCGGCGACCTCGTAACGGCGAAGACCGCGCGCACGCTCGCCGCCTGGGACGCCAGGAACGAGGTGCTCCTCGACGACGTGAAGCGGGCCGCCCTGTTGGCCCTCTCGCACCGCCGCAGACGCGGCCCCTTCGAGCAGCCCGGCATGGACCCCGAGGAACTCGAGAACGCACTCTCCGAGGACCCCGATCCACCGGACGGGCCCGATGGTGGTGCGATCCCGCCTTCCACGAGCGAGGATAGGGGCGAGGGGTCTCTCGGCGCACGGGAGCCAGAGCCCTCCGAAGCGCGGACCGGTGCAGGAGAGCGGAGTCATGCTGCGGCGGATCCGTTCGATCCCGTGCGGCTCGAGGCCCCCGAGAAAGGCAAGGGCGGGCCGCTCGGCCGCAGGAGCCGGGTCTCGGGTGAGAGCGGGCATCCTGTTGCGGATCGGGAGAACGGAGGGAGACCGAGGGACGTGGCGCTGGCGGCGACGATCAGGGCCTCCGCGCCGCACCAGAGGGCTCGCGGATGGGATGGGACTAACCTCGTGGTGCGCCCCGCCGACCTTCGGGAGAACGTCAGGGAGGGGAGGGAAGGGAACCTGATCCTCTTCCTCGTCGACGCGAGCGGCTCTATGGCTGCGCGCAAACGCATGTCCGCCGTAAAAGGCGCCGTCCTCTCGCTGCTGAAGGACGCCTACCAGCGCCGGGATAAGGTAGCCTTGATCTCCTTCCGCAAGGAGGAAGCCAGGATACTCCTGCCCCCGACCTCGAGCGTGGAACTGGCTGCCCCGCGACTGGAAGAGCTCCCTACCGGAGGCCGCACGCCCCTCGCGGCCGGCCTCGAGAAGTCGGCCGAGGTGCTAAAAGGAGAGGAACTGCGCGACAGGGAACGTAGACCCCTGCTGGTCCTGCTGACCGATGGGAGGGCGACGGCGGGGCCGGACCCGCTGAAGGCCGCTGCGAGACTGCGCTCCCTCGGGGCAACTTCGTTCGTGGTCGACACCGAGGAAGGGTACGTCCGGCTCGGGATGGCGGAAGGGCTGGCCGGGGCGATGGGGGCGCGGTGCTTGCGCCTCGAGGGACTGCGGGCCGAGTCGCTGGTCGAGCTCGTCGAGAGGAGAAGGGTGGCATGAGCGAGACGAGGGAACCTAGAGAGCAGCGGCTGAAGAGGAGGTCGAACAGGGAGAGGCCTCTCCTCATCGTCAACACGGGCCACGGCAAAGGCAAGTCCACGGCCTCCTTCGGGGTCATGCTCAGGGGCTGGGCGCGCGGCTACCGCATAGGGGTCTACCAGTTCGTCAAGAGCGGCAAGTGGAACGTCGGCGAACAGAAGGCCGCCGAGGCCTTGGGCAACATCGACTGGTTCAAACAGGGCGACGGATGGACGTGGACCGTAAAGGACCTCGAGCACTCCGCCGACCTCGCCCGCGAGGGCTGGGAAGAGGTCAAGCGTCGTCTGGCGGACGAGACCTACGATATGCTGCTCCTCGACGAGTTCACCTACCCCATGAAGTTCGGCTGGGTGGATACGAACGAGGTCGTCGAGGTTCTCCAGAATCGTCCAGGCTTCCAGCACGTCATCATCACGGGCCGCGACGCCCCGCCGGAACTGGTGGAGATCTCCGACCTCGTAAGCGAGGTAAAAAAGGTCAAACACCCCTTCGATGAGGGCTACAGAGGGCAGAAGGGTATCGAGTGGTAGACACCCCACGCATAGTGGTCGCCGGCACCCACTCAGGGGTCGGCAAGACGACTATTGCCTCGGGACTTATGGCCGCGCTCTCGTCAGAGGGATACAAGGTCGCCCCATTCAAGGTCGGCCCCGACTTTATAGACCCCTCGTACCACACCCTCGCCGCCGGCCGGCCCGGACGCAACCTCGATGCCTTCCTCTCTGGACCCGACCTTATCGGTCCGCTCTTCGCCCACGGCGCACAGGGTGCCGATATAGCCGTGATCGAAGGCGTCATGGGCCTCTTCGACGGCAAGGGAGGCGGGGATCTCGCCTCCACAGCCCACGTCGCCAAACTGCTCCAAGCGCCAGTAGTTCTCGTCGTCGACGCCAGGGCGATGTCCCGCTCCGTGGCCGCGCTGGTCCACGGATACTCGACATTCGACCCGAAGTCGAGAGTCGCTGGTATCGTTCTCAACCGTGTCGGCTCAGCGTCCCACGAGAAGATGCTCCGCGAAGCCCTCAGACCACTCGGCATCCCCATCCTCGGCGTCCTGCCCCGCAATGAGGATATAGTGACGCCGGACAGGCACCTCGGCCTCGTCCCCGTCGCCGAACGCCGTGCGGAGGCTGCCCGCTCGCTCGATGCCCTTGGAACGGTGATGTCCCGTTCTCTAAACCTCGATGACATAGTGAGACTTGCCCGCTCCGCTGGACCTCTAGAGGTCGAGCGCTGGAGTCCTGAGTCTCCGGACCTGGATCCGTCGGAGGGTGTCCGCGTGGCTGTCGCGGCAGGACCATCGTTCAGCTTTCTGTACCGCGAGAACCTGGAGCTACTGCGGGGCGCCGGTGCTGAGGTCTTCACCTTCGACCCGACCACAGAGGAGGAGCTGCCCGCCGGAACGGACGTTCTCTACCTCGGTGGAGGGTTCCCGGAGACCTACTCCGAGGCGCTGTCCGAGAACGGCCGGATGCACGATAATGTCCGAGATTTCGCCGCAAGCGGGCGACCCGTCGTCGCCGAGTGCGGGGGGTTGTTGTACCTGGTGCGCGAGCTGGACGGACGACCGATGTGCGGTGTGCTGGACGCAAAGGCCACCATGACTGGACAGGCTCACGCTCGGTTACAGGGAAGCCCGCGCGCTAACGGACTCGCCGCTGATCGAGCAGGGCCCAGACGTTCGCGGGCACGAGTTCCACTACTCTGCCGTCGAGCCTGGAGCCGGGGAGTGGCCGGCCTGGAGCATCAATCGGCCGCGGTCCAGAAGGCTTCGTAGCCGGTGGCGTGCACGCGAGCTACCTGCACACCCACTGGGCCGCGACGCCGGAACTGCCGCGCAGGCTGGTGCTGGAGGCGTCACGAAGATCGACGGAGATCGGGGTATGAGCGGGCGGCTCGTCGGGGTGGGCGTAGGGCCTGGAGACCCTGAGTTGTTGACGGTCAAGGGGCTGCGCGTGCTGCGTGAGGCCGACGAGGTCTTCGTGCCCGTGGCCGACACAGGCGAGGTCGGGCGGGCCGAGGCCACCGTGCGCGAGTATCTGGAAGAAGGCAGGATCAAACGCCTCCTCTTCGCCCTCTCGGACGATACGGAGGCAAGGGAGCGTAACTGGACTAACGCCGCGCAAGAAGTCTCGGAGCACCTGCAAAGCGGCAAGACGTGCGCGTTCGCCACCATCGGAGACCCAAACGTCTATTCGACCTTCACATACCTGGCACGCACCGTTCGGGAAATCGAACCTGACGTAGAGGTAGAGACTGTGCCAGGGATCACGGCCCTTCAGGACCTTGCTTCGCGGAGTGGGACGGTACTCCTCGAGGGCGACGAAAGGCTGGCGCTCCTGCCTTTCACGGCGGGGGAGGAGCCCCTGAGGGAAGCGCTCGCCGGGTTCGAGACCGTAGTCTGCTACAAAGGCGGGAGCCGTCTCGGGGAAGTCCTTCTGGTCGCGGAGGGGGCTGGGCGGCTGGAGGAGGCTGTATACGGGGCGAGGCTCGGGATCGAGGGTGAGGAAGTGGTGCCCGCGCCGGATATGGTAGGGCGGGAGGGGACGTACCTGTCGACCGTCATCTTTACCAGGAGGGGGGCGACACGTGAGTAAGGTGTGGTTTATAGGGGCTGGACCGGGGGCGCCTGACCTGCTGACGGTCAGGGGAGCCAGGCTCATCGGCGAGGCCGACGTGGTGGTCTGGGCCAGGAGTCTCGTCCACGAAGGCGTCCTCGAATACGCTGGTCCCGGAGCCCAGATCGTCGAGTCGACGACCATACCGCTCGAAGGCGTGCGCGGGCTCTACGAGCGGGCGGTGGATGAGGACCTGAAAGTAGCCAGGGTGCATTCGGGCGACCCCAGCCTGTACGGGGCTGTGATGGAGCAGATCGAGCTTTGCGACGAGCTGGGCCTCGATTGGGAGATAATCCCCGGCGTCTCCTCTCTTGGCGCCGCCGCTGCGGCCATCGGGCGTGAGCTGACCGTGCCCGAGGTCTCGCAGTCCGTGATCCTGACGCGCCGCGCGAGCCGCACCCCGATGCCTGAGGGCGAGGACATAAAGAGTTTCGCTGAGCACGGGACGACCATGGCGATCTTCCTCTCCGCTGCCAAGCCGCGTGCCCTTCAGGAGGAGCTTCTGGAAGGCGGCTACGCTCCCGAGACCCCTTGTGCTGTAGTCTACAAGGCGAGCTGGCCCGACGAACAGGTCATAGAGTGCAGCCTCGAAGACCTCGCCGACCAGGTGCGGGAGGCCGGCTTCACCAGGCAGGCGCTCATACTGGTCGGCCCTGGTCTAGGGGCCGGTGGGACGAGGTCCCACCTCTACAGCCCCGCGTTCTCGCACATGTTCCGCCGGGCGAAGCCTGCGGAGAAGGGAGCAGATGCCGCCACGTAAGCTCCGCGAGCCTTCCATGCCCCCGAGCATGGAGAAGGTCAAGGGCCAGAACCTCAGGAAGGGCTGGACCACCGGCACCTGCGCCGCCGCCGCAGCCAAGGCCGCGGCCCGCGCGCTCGTGAGCGGCGAGCCGCAGGCCAGCGTCGACGTAAAGCTGCCAGGTAAAGGCAGCGAGCGACGCGTCGAGTTCGATGTGGAGAGGTGTGAGTTGGGAGATACATGGGCCGAGGCCGTCGTCGTCAAGGATGCGGGCGACGACCCCGACGTCACCGACGGCGCCCATCTCATCGCCCGCGTCTCGTGGCGGGACGGGCAGGGGCTCGAACTGGACCGGGGTGATGGCGTCGGCGTCGTCACCAGACCTGGCCTCGGACTCCCTGTCGGAGGGCCGGCCATAAACGCCGTGCCGCGGCGTATGATCTCCTACTCCGTAGAGGAGGTCCTCGACCCTGACGAGATCGGTGTCCGCGTCGTCATAAGCGTCCCTGGCGGCGAGAAGATGGCCGAGAAGACGACCAACGCCCGTCTCGGTATCGTAGGCGGCATCTCGATCCTCGGCACCACGGGCATCGTTCGTCCCTTCTCGACGGCCGCCTGGGCCGCGAGCGTCGTTCAGGCCGTCAACGTGATGGGAGCGCAGGGCCACAAGACCTTCGTCCTCTCGACCGGTGGCCTCACCGAGAAGGCCGCGATGCGCCTGCTGCCAGACCTCGAAGAGGTGAACTTCGTAGAAGTCGGAGACTTTACAGGCCAGGCTATAAAGAGGGCCGTGGAGAACGGGCTGGAGCACTGCTTCTTCGTCGGGATGGCGGGTAAGATCTCCAAGCTCGCCGCCGGGGTCATGATGACCCACTGGACCCGCTCGAAAGTGGACAACGATCTGCTTGCAGAGGTAACTACAGAAGCGGGTGGCTCTACCGCGCTCATCGAAGAGGTCAAAGGCGCCAATACGGCCCGTCACGCATACGAGCTCTGGCGGTCGGCGCGCCTCGACCGTGCCGCTGACCTCCTCTGCAAACAGGCTGCAGAGAACCTCGCCGAGTACGCTGAAGGTAAACTCGAGGTTCATGTCATCCTCGTCGACTTCGACACCCTCGAACCCGCGGGAGCCAGTCCCGGCGCCCTGGCGTTGACGGCGAAGGGCCGCGCGTGAGCCGGGAGCGCATTACCGTCGTTGGCCTCGATGGAAGGCCTCTCGACGATGAGACCGAACGGTTGCTCGGGATGCAGATCTCGTCGCCGGCGGCAGAAGGCACCTGGAGATTCTCGGCGTGGAGCGTGGGAGCGCCGTAGTATTTGAGGGGGACCTCTCTGAGGCGCTTGCTCGGATCGAAGGCACAGAGGGTCCCGTGGTCGTGCTCGCGTCTGGGGACCCTGGTTTCTTCGGGATCGCGCGCCTTCTCGGCGGGCGGTTCGGGAGGGAGAACCTGCGTGTCTTGCCGGGCCTCTCCTCGGTCGCGCTGGCTTTCGCCCGCGTCGGGCTCTCGTGGGACGACGCGGTCACGGTCAGCGCCCACGGCCGCGATCCCCGCCGCGCCGTCAACGTCTGCCGCGCCAACCCTAAGGTCGCCGTCCTCACCTCCCCCGACTTCGGACCAGCCGAACTCGCCGAGGCGCTGGTCAGGATGGAGCGTACCTTTGTTGTCGCCGAGAAGCTCGGCGAGCCTGGCGAGAGGGTCTTTCACGGCGACGCAGGGACTGTCGCTGGTATGGAGTGGGAAGACCCTAACGTGGTGCTGGTTCTGGACGAAGAGAGGATGTCGGGGGCCAGAGGTTGGATCTCATCCGGCATCCAGGATCGGGGGCGGTGGGCGCTTCCCGAAGATGAGTTCGAGCACCGGTCTGGCATGATCACGAAGTCAGCGACCCGCGCCTTCGTACTCTCGCGCCTCGGTCCCCGACCGGGGACCTGATCTGGGACGTGGGAGCCGGCAGCGGCTCCGTAGCCATCGAGTGCGCCCGACTAGGCGCCGCCGCCATCGCTATCGAGCGCGACCCCGAGAGCTGCGCCCGTATCCGCCGCAACGCCGAGACGCCACAACGCCCACCTACAGCTCGTGGAAGGTCACGGCCCCTGTGGCCCTGCACGACCTGCCAGAACCCGACGCCGTCTTCGTCGGCGGGACCGGCGGAGCTTTCGAGGAGATCGTCAAGCTCTCCGCCGTCAGGGCGCGCAGGACGATCGTGCTGGCGCTCGTCACCCTCGAACGGGTCGTCCCTGCCGCAAAGCTTCTCGAAGATTGCGGCCTCGAGGTAGAGACCACCTTTCTGCAGACGTCCAGGATGAAGGGCGTCGGTGATCTGCATCGCCTGGCCGCAGAGAGCGCCGTGTTCGTCGTCTCGGGGAGCAGGCCTTGATCGGGCTCGTAGCCGCCACCGCGAACGGGCGCCGTAACGCCAGACACCTCGCCGACACCTGGCCCGATGCGCGTCTCTATGAGGGCAAGGCGAGAGTAAGCGCTCCACCGGGCCTGGGAAGAGTGTGATGGTATCGTGCTCTTCCTCGCAACCGGTGCCGCTGTGCGCCTCGTCGCTCCCCTGCTCGAAGGCAAGCATCGAGATCCCGGCGTAGTCACCGTCGACGACGCCGGGAACTTCGCCGTCGCCCTCTGCGGCGGGCACGAAGGCGGGGCCAACGCGCTCGCCGCAAGGGTCGCTGACACCCTGGGCGGGACGCCGGTGATCACCACCGCAAGCGACTCTGTTGGCTTCCCCGCCCTCGACTCTCTCGGCGAGAAGCTCGGTCTCCGGTTGGAGAGAGGCTCGGACCTCGCGGCGGTCGGGGCCGCGCTCGTCTCCGGCGAGAAAGTTGGCCTCGTCACAGACGCGACGCTGGCCGCTCGGACCGCTACCCGAAAACGTCGTCCCTACGGACGAATGGGAGGCGCCCCTGATCCTAATCTCCGACCGGCTCGCGGAGACACCGCGTCCTGCCGTCATCTACCGCCCACCCTCGCTCGTCGCCGGCGTCGGTTGCAGCAGAGGAGCGGGTGCTCATGAGATACTCGACTTGCTCCGTCGCTGCCCTGGCGGAAGCTGGATTGACAGAGAAGAGCGTCGCAGCCCTGGCCAGCATCGACGTGAAACGCGACGAAGCGGGGTTGCTCGAAGCCGCGCAGAAGCTGGACGTTCCGATACGCTTCCACCGCGCGGAAGCCCTCAGTGCGGTGGAATCGCCCAACCCGTCGGAGGTAGTACGAGAGGCGGTCGGGACGCCGAGCGTCGCCGAGGCTGCGGTGATCTCCTCGGGCGCGGAGTTAGTGATGGAGAAACGAAAGTCAGCGAACGCAACGGTGGCGGTCGGGCGTTTACCGGTACGGGGGAGGCTCGCGCTGGTGAGCCTGGGGCCTGGTGAGGATACCCTCGTTCCCCCGCTCGCCCGTGAGGCGCTCGCGGCCTCGGAGCTCGTGGTCGGGTTGGACCAGTACGTTGACCGCATCACGCATTTGCTGCGACCTGGGACGCGGGTGCTCACACCTCCGCTCGGCAACGAGGTGGAGCGCGCGGAGCTCGCGCTCGCCGAGGCCCGCGCGGGCGGAAGCGCGGCGCTGGTGTCGAGCGGTGACGTGGGTATTTATGCGATGGCGTCGCCGGTGCTCGAGCTGGCTGGCGATGACGTGGACGTTATGGTCGTCCCCGGAGTTACGGCCGCGCAGGCGGCGGCTTCGTTGCTCGGGTCTCCGCTCGGGCACGACCATTGTTCGGTTAGCCTCTCCGACTTGCTGACGCCGTGGGCGGTGATCCAATCCAGAATCATGGCCGCTGCCGAGGGAGACTTCGTAGTCTCGCTCTACAACCCGCGCTCGAAAGGTCGCGACTGGCAGCTCGGAAAGGTGCAGGAGATCCTGCTCGGGCACCGTCCGCCGGACACTCCTGTCGGCTTGGTGAAGGACGCCTACCGCCCGACGCAGCAGATCATCCTCACCGATCTCGCTACCTTGCGACCGGAAGAAGTGGACATGCTGACGATCATCGTCGTCGGAAGCTCCCAGACCAGGGTCGTGGCAGGCCGCATGGTTACCCCAAGGGGATACCTGTCGTGAAGGCGGTCTTCGCTGTTACGGACGCCTGCGCCGGCTGTGGCGCTTGCATAAAGACCTGCCCAGAGAAGGCGATCCGCCCGGCTCCCAGGGACTACGGCGCGCCCCTCCTCGTCCTCGAAGACCGCTGTTCGGGATGCGCCGAGTGCGCCGAGGTCTGCCCGGTCTCGGCTTGCGTCGAGGTACTGCTGGAGGACGAATGAGGCGCGTCCATCCCATAGAGACGGAGAGCTATCGCATCCTGCGCGGGATGGTTGACCTCTCTCACCTCGGGCCGCTCTCCCGCGCCGTTGCGGAACGAATCATCCACGCCTCGGCGGATCCGGACTACGCCGAGAGCCTCATCCTCGACGAAGGGGCTCTGGAGAATGGGATCTCAGCCCTGAGGCGTGGCAAACCAGTCATTACCGACGTGGGGATGGTTGCGGCCGGGATCACTGGTCACAATACTCGATGCTTCGTCTCCGACCCCAGCACCCGCACGTTGTCGGAACGACTCGGCATCACGCGCTCTGCGGCAGGCTTCAGGATCGCCGCAGAAGAGGTTGGTGGAGGGGCCGTCTGGGTCGTCGGGAACGCGCCGACAGCGCTCTTCGAACTGCTCGGGCTCGACGTTGCGCCCTCGCTCGTGATCGGTCTTCCCGTCGGCTTTGTCGGGGCCGCCGAATCGAAAGCCGCGCTCGTAGCCAGCGGCCTGTCTGCTGTCGCGAATCGGGGACCGAAAGGCGGTTCCGCTGTCGCCGCGGCGGCCCTGAACGCCCTAATCTACTACGAGGAGGAATGACGTGAGGCAACCGGTGAGATTCTCGGACAAGAATGGGGCTTACGGACACGAGCCCGACCCTGCTCTCCTGATCGTGGGCCACGGCAGCCGCGACGCTAGCGGGGTACGAGAGTTCCACGACCTGGTCGGCCTCGTGCGCCGAAGAAACCCGTACATGACGGTCGAGGGAGGCTTTATCGAGCTCTCCAGCCCGCCCATCTCGGAGTGCGTGGACAGGCTCGCCGAGGGCGGAGTGTCAAACGTTGCCGCCGTTCCTCTGATGCTCCTTGCCGCTGGCCACGCCAAGGACGATATCCCTGCGACCCTGGTGCGCGAGAAGATGGGCCACCCCAGTATGAGCTTCGGCTACGGGCGCGCCCTCGGCATAAGGCCCGAGCTTCTCGAGCTGATGGAAGAGAGGATCTCCGCCGTCGTCCACGGAAGTGGAGAAGGAGGAGACCGCCGTCCTGGTAGTCGGGCGCGGATCCTCCGACCCCGACGCCAACTCGGACCTCTCCAAGATAGCCCGCCTGTTTTACGAAGGACGCCCTTACCCCGTAGTCGAGAGTGCCTACGTCAGCATGACGCCGCCCGACGTCGAGGAAGGGTTGGATCGCTGCTTCAGACTCGGCGCGAAGCGCATAGTCATCTTCTCCTACTTCCTCTTTACCGGCATCCTGGAGGAGCGTATCCGCGAGCAGAGTCGAGCATTCGCTGAAGCACACCCCGGCGTCGAGGTGCGCTACGCGGGTTACTTCGGGCCGGACGAAAGGGTGGCTGACCTTGTAGTCGAGCGTTATACGGAGGCCATCGAAGGAGACATCCGCATGAACTGCGACGTTTGCGTCCACCGCGTCGCCCTGCCCGGCTTCGAGGAGAAGGTCGGCGCCCCGGCCACGCCCCATCACCATCCTGACGAGCCGGGGCACCACCTGCACAGCCACCACCACTAGCCGTGGCCCTCGAAGACCGGGTAAGCGAGCTTGTGGCGGAGATACCTCCGTCTGACGAAGCCGCCGCCGAAGAAGCGCGAAGACGACACCTCGGCCTCGCCAAACCGCCCTTTAGCCTGGGACGGTTGGAGGATCTCGGTGCACGGCTCGCGGGGATGGCAGGTGTGTGCCCGCCTCCTGTCCCTGAGAGCCCCGCCGTGGTGGTCTGCGCTGGGGACCACGGCGTCCTCGAACGCGGCGTCTCACCGTGGCCTCAGGCGGTGACGGCGGCGATGGTGAGTAACTTCTGCAGAGGAGGGGCGGCGGTGAACGTCATCGCGAAGACGGTGGGGGCGAGGGTAAGCATTCTCGATGTCGGCGTCGCCAGCGAGCTAGGGAGGCACCCGCTGCTGCGGGCCGCAAAAGTGCGACGCGGTACCGATGACCTGAGTCGCGGGCCTGCCATGAAGCGTGAGGAGGCCGCGCGGGCAGTGATGGCGGGGGCAGGACTCGCGGAGGAACTCGTCGAGAGCGGAGGGGTGGACCTCCTGGTTACGGGGGACATGGGCATCGGCAACACCACGCCGGCAGCCTGTCTGATCTCAGTCTTCACAGGTAGCCCGCCCAAGGAGACAACGGGCCGCGGTACGGGCATCGACGACGAGACTCTGAAGCTCAAGGTTAATGTAGTGGAGCAGGCATTAGAACTGCACGCGCCTGACCCAGAAGACGCGCTCGGAGTTCTGGCAGAGATAGGAGGATTGGAGCACGCAGCTATAGTCGGAGTGATACTGACCGGCGCCGTCTACGGCGTGCCTGTCGTCCTCGACGGCGTCGTCTCCAACTCCGCGGCGCTCGTAGCCCGCGCCCTCGCGTCGCATTCGGCAGAATATGTCATCGCTGGCCACCGCTCCGCCGAGCCGGGGTCTCGAATTGCTCTGGAACATCTGGAACTGGAACCGCTTCTGGATCTTGACATGCGACTCGGTGAAGGGACAGGAGGCCTACTCGCCGTACCGCTCGTGCAGGCAGCGGCCAGGACGCTCGCGCAGATGGCGACGTTGAAGGAGATGGGATTCGGGTGAACGGTCTCTCGCCGGAGACTATTCAGGCCATGCACGGCCCACTGGCCAGTGTCGTGGAGGTACACGGGGCGTTGGGTTCGACCCAGAAGCGCGCCCGCGAGCTTGCCCATGCTGGGGCGCCTCATGGGACGCTCGTCATGGCGGAGGTCCAGACCGGAGGACGGGGACGGCTCGGGCGGTCGTGGGGGTCTCCGAAGGGTGGGCTCTGGATGTCGCTCGTGCTGCGTCCCCGGTTCGACGCGAGCCTCGCTTCCCGCATCACCCAGACGGCGGCGGTCGGGGTTGCGAAGGCGCTCTGGGAGATCGGGGTCGAGACCAGCATCAAGTGGCCCAACGACCTGCTCGCCGGGAGGAAGAAGATCTGCGGCATCCTCGCCGAATCGAGCGCGGAGAACGCTACCGGGCCGTCGAATGGGAGACGCCTCGACTACGCCATCCTCGGGATGGGGATGAACGCCAACCTCGACCCGGCCGACCTCGGAGTCCCGGATCGCGAGGTGACTACGATCCGTTCCGAGCTGGGGCATGACGTGAATCTACTGGACCTGCTCCACGCTCTGCTCTCGAACCTCGACGCCGAGCTTGGACGGATCGAGGACTTCGGAGCCGTCCTCGAAGATTGGCGAAGCTTGAACTGTACCCTGGGACAGAAAGTACGCGTGCAGCGCTTCGGCGAGATTCTCGAAGGCCATGCCGTGGACCTGAGCCAGGAGGGTGCCCTTTTGCTCGCCACTCCATTCGGGACGGTAGAGGTGTTGGAGGGTGAGCTCGAGCACCTCAGCCACGGAGACGAAGTAAGAGGCCCGTTTGACCCAGGTACTACTTGAGCGGAAGGTTCGAGTGAGACAGGTCATGGTCTCCTGAAAGTCCCGGCTCTCCCTTTGGTGCATAATCCCTACCGTCGGCGCGAGGCTATGCAGGAATAAATATGAAAAGAGAATCGGTCTTCAGGAGCATCACCGCCGTGCTTCTCGTCACGGCTGCCGCAATCTCAGGCTATCATCGTCACAGAGCCGAGCAGGCCGGCGGAGAAGGGATCTCATTGCAAGAAGAGGGATTGCCGACCGCTGTGGCGCTCAGGTCTTCCGGGCTCGTGTTGATGCTTTCAGTTGTGGCTTACCTGATCAACCCGCGCTGGATGAGGTGGTCCGGCCTGGATCTGTCGGCTGCTCTACGCTGGTCGGGTGCCGGGCTCGGAGCTGTGTCCCTGGCCTTCGCGCTGTGGATCTTTCGCACTATTGGCAAGAACATAACCTCCACGGTCGAGACCAGGGAAGAGCACGAGCTCGTTACCAGCGGCCCTTACCGCTGGGTGAGACATCCGCTCTACACGGTCGGAACCTCGTTCTTCATGTCGCTTGGCGTCGTGGCGGCGAACTGGTTTATAGGGCTGGCAAGCCTTGTGGTATTGGTGATGCTTCTGATCCGGCTACCCAAAGAGGAGGAGAAGCTGATCGAGAGGTTCGGAGACGAGTACCGCGCCTATATAGAACGCACGGGACGACTCCTGCCGCGCATCGAACGAGATTAGGCCGGGAGCCATGGCGTTCGGCCTGGCTGATCTGGCCCGTGGCGACTAGGCGGTGGAAATCTCCTCGTCTTCTTCCTCTTCCAGGACGGCCACCGAGGTAACCCTGAAGACCAGTATCTTACCGCGCTCGGGGAAATCCACGATCTCCACGTCCCCGGTCACGGCGATCTGGTCCCCTACAAGCTCGCCAGCATCCTCGATAGCAGACATGTCGATCTCCGTCTCAAGAACGTAGCCCGTATGATCCTCTCCGGCTTCTGTGGTCGCGCGCTTGAGTTGTCCTTCGAAGTAGGCCATGGCCGATCCTCTCTCTTAGTGTCACATGGAGACATAGTACCTGCATTCGCGAGCACGGACCGGGCCACCGTGCTCTGTGCCGGGCAAGGCGAGAGTCCGCGCCCAGATATCATGCGCCTGGAAGGGTTCGAACTTCCGGCACGCGATCGAAGAACGTGCCCTGGCGCGTTTCTGGCTGCGCGGCAAGAACCTTCCAAACAAGGCGTACCAGGGAGTGCGGTTTGCTATCCTATCGCTCGTACGATTTAATGCCCTGTAGCAGGTGCCTCGAACGTGGATAAGGTGGCGTTGAGAGGGAGACGAGAGGGATGAGCACGACGTTGGTCTATGTTGGCATCGGGGCTGGACTGGCTACGGGCGTGGGGATCTTTGCTGTTGCCATCCTTTTCTTACAGACAGCGCGCCGCTACGTCGATCTGGCCGAGAAACGCCTGGAGCTAATGCGCGAAGGGGAAGCGTTCCTGCTGAAGGTCGTGCAGCGACAGGGCCGTGCCTTAGAGGAGAGCCGGGAGCGAGAAGCACAGCGACACGAGTGGGTCCCCGAGATGGTCGGGTATCCTCTCGGACGGGAGCAGGGCGAAGAGTCCCCCGGAAGCCGGTGGACTGAAGGGTTGGATCGGCAGGTGCGAGAGGCACCCGATGTTCACGAGCCCCCTGCCGAACACAGAGTACAAGAGCGGGAGAGGACACCAAAGGCGAAGGAAACGGCGTTGCGGCCCAAAGAGGGTGCACCGCTACTTGGAGTCCAGGTGCCGCACCCTGACGACGACGTGCCTCGACGCGGCTGGAACAACTCCCCGGCCAGATTCTTCCAGAAGTGCTACGACAGATACCTCGAGCACTACGAAGGATACGTGCGGCTCGCCGAGCGGATCCACGGGATGCGCGACGAGGACGAGGCTGGTCCTGGCACCCTCGCAAGTAGGGAGTGGGAGGACAAGCTGCGCCGGGCGTACGATGCCATAGAGAGGACCACCCAGAGGCTGGACATGCTCGAGGAGCACTACCCCGAGTTGGCGACCGACAGCGATCGCATCTCGTCCCGCATCGGTACCGCTCGCCTGCATGCCGGGCTCACAGAGCGCTTCGGCCACTTACGCTGAACTCAGCGACTCATGTGTACACCCCGTTAACCGCACAGCAATAAGTAACTGGGGAGTCGGGAAACCTGGGCCCGCGCTTGCAAAATGAAGAGCCGAAGCCCCGTAGGACTCCGGCCCAATAATCAGGCTCTTCTACCTCAGACGCGGTTCTTGAGGGTTCTCTTGGCCTTGTCCACGCCGCTTTCTGAGCCTTTGGTGCCCTTGCCTTTCTTGTCACCGGACACCTTGTCTTTGGCGGCTTTCGTCGCCGCCTCTTTGACCTTCTTGCCTACGTCGGCCATATTGATCACCCTTCTCTGAGGTGTGTATCTATTCGCGACTTCACCTATCGGAGTATGCACCCAACCATCGATGCGGTTACCCGTCGATAGCCCGGCTGGCTAAACGGCGGAGACGTTGTCCGCCTGCATGCCCTTCTGGCCTTGGCTCGCCTCGTAGGAGACCTTGGCGCCCTCATCAAGGCTCTTGAAGCCGTTGCCTACAATACCCGAATGGTGCACGAAAAGGTCCTCGCCACCCTCGTCGGGGGTGATGAAGCCGTAGCCTTTGTCGTCGCTGAACCACTTTACCGTTCCTTGGGCCATATCTGGAGCCCACCTTTCTCTCTTGGGGGCTCCACCGCAATAAAAAAACCGCTCCTCTCGTTGAGGGCGGCGCTTCGGTCACCATAAAACCCACATCTCTAACTGCATCATTACTATACCACGATCTGGGCAGGAGCCCGAAAGCCCCCACTGTGTCCCTATCCTACAGGTACTTCAGGGCAAGAAATGCAAGGGCCGCTCCCACAAAGAAGCCGAGGGCGAGCCGTGCGATTAGTCTCGCCGCCGGGCTCAGACGTAGCGAGTTACAAGGGCTCAAATGGGATGACCTGGACCTCGAAGCCGAGACGCTACAGGTACGCCGCATGCTCTCCGAGCCGAAGGGCGGCTGGATCTTCGAGGCTCCCAAGTCCGGTAAGGGACGCAACGTCCAGGAACTTCTAGGCCACGCGGACATAAGCCTTACTCTAAACGTCTACTCGCACATACTCCCCGACATGGGAGACGCCGCCGGCGCGATGGACGCCGCGCTCGGGTAGCTGCGTTGGTGTAGTAGGTGGTGTAGTCGAGCCCCGGCGCTGGACCGAGGCTCGCTCATTTTCCCACTGTTTGCAGCACTTTCGAAAGCGCGCCTGGAAGGATTCGAACCTCCGACTCGCGGTTTAGGAAACCGAACCGTGGTGTTTTCCGGGGTTAGCCGGAGTTAGAAACCCGCTTACCTAACTCACCTTACGCAGGAGCCAGAGTGTAGAGTTGGAGCATGATGAACAGAGAGCTTCTCGAACTGTACTCCGACTACCTGTTGAGCGCCTTTTCCCACACCACCGCCACCGGCCTCTCGGCGATGACCTCTGGAGCCGTATCCCACGACAGGATCACCCGCTTCCTCGCCTCCGAGGAGTTCGGTTCAGCCGCGTTGTGGCAGCTGGTGAAGCCGATGGTGCGTCAGCTAGAAGACGAGAGCGAACAGAGCGGCGTGCTGATCATCGACGACACCATCGAGGAGAAGCCCTACACCGACGAAAGCGAGCTCCTCTGTTGGCACTACGATCACTCAAAAGGTCGATCCGTCAAGGGCATTAACCTCATTAGCGCACTCTACCAGGCGGGGGAGACCTCCCTCCCGGTGGCCTTCGAGTTGGTCAAAAAGAGCGAGTGGATCTTCAACGACAAACGAAAGAAGTGGCAAAGGAAGAGCCCTCACATCAGACCAACAACGAGATGTATAGAAGGATGCTTTCAGCTTGCCAGAACAACCGGCTGAAATTCCGCTACGTCCTCTCGGATGTCTGGTATTCGGCCTCGGAGAACATGAGCTACATAAAGGAGGAGTTTGAAAAAGAGTTCATCATGCCAGTAAAGAGTAACCGCAAGGTGGCTCTGAGCTTAGAGTACAAGAAGCAGGGAGCCTACGAGCGAGTCGGATCTCTGGAACTGGAGCCGAACACGGTGATGAAGGTCTATCTGGAGCAAGTGGGCTTCGCGCTGCTCCTATGCAAGCGAGTCTTCAAGAACGAGGACGGAAGCGAAGGCGTTGTGTATCTGGTTGGCAGCGACCTGACCCTCGATTACGAGCGAATGAGCACGATCTACCAAGGACGGTGGAAAGTGGAGGAGTATCATAAGTCGTTGAAGGTAAATGCCGCACTCGCCAGGTCGCCGACCAAGACCATCAGAACGCAGGGCAATCACGTCTTCGCCTCGATCTGGGCGTTCGTGAAGTTTGAACGGATGAAGCTCACCACGGAGATGAACCACTTCGCCCTTCGTTCTCGGTTGTGTGTCAAAGCCGTTCAAGCAGCTTTTCAAGAGTTACAGGATCTGCGGCTATCTCAAGTCCGTGCGTAAGGTGAGTGAAGAATGTCGATCGGCCGGAGCCGACTTAGGACTCCGGCCGCCCAGTGCGCTACTAGATCGAATCCTTAAAAGACTTGCCCGCCTTGAAGGCCGGAACCTTGGAGGCCGCAATCTTCATCTTCTCCCCGCTCTGCGGATTCCTGCCTTCCCTAGCCTTCTGATCGCGGACGTAGAATTTCCCAAAGCCCGGAATCTGGACCTCCTCGCCCGCCTTGAGCGCCGCGGATATGGTCGACGTGAAAGCCTCCAAGTGCTTCTCGGCTTCGCTCTTGGGTGAGTCGGTGTGCTCGACCATCTGTTCGATCAGCTGCTTCTTGTTCATGCTTTCGTACTCCTCGCTTGCGCACTGTGGACCTTCGTGTCATACCCGCGCCCGGAGACCGCGCAAACATGCAAGAGAGCGAGCCATTTACTAGATTCGCTGCGTGTCACTCCCCGAAGTTCGCAGAATTCCCCAGCCTGGTGTGAAAATCCGGTCGAGTAGGCGGCCTCCTATGCGGATTGGGGTAAGGGTTCGAGCGCTACCTTGTGACCGAGTCGCTCCAGCTGACGGACCAACCGCTTCGTGTACGCCTCGCTGGATCGTTGCCGGTCGAAGTAATCCTCGCCGAGCTCCTCATAGGGCACTGTGCCGCTCCAGCACGTGGTAGCAGATCACCAGGATCGAGTGCCCCACCGCAACGGCAGCTTTCTTGGAACCACGCCGGCCTCTGAGGCGGGCGTAGTGCGCCGCAAGGTAGGTCCCTTTGGAGCGTGCCGCGGCGCGAGCCGACTCGGTCAGCGCGCTCCTGAGCCACTTCGAGCCCTTACGGGTCTTGCCCGAGCGACGTTTGCCCGCCGACTCCTCGTTGCCGGGGCACATCCCAGCCCACGAGGCCAGGTGGCGATGGGTAGGAAACTGGCTCATGTCCACCCCGATCTCCGCGATCAGGGTCTCAGCCGTCCTGCGGTTGACGCCCGGGATAGTGTCGAGGAGTTCGACCTCCTCTGAGAAAGGGGCGAAGTTCACCCGCTCGATCTCTACGCTAAGATCACCTATTGACTCATCGAGGTAGTCGATGTGGGCCACTATCTTGCCCACCATGAGGGCATGATGGGAGGAGAAGCTTCCCTCCAGAGCATCCCTCAGCGCGGGCAGCTTGGAGCGAAGGCGGCCCCGGGCCAACTCCGCCAGTACCTCCGGGTCGGTTGTCCCGCCAACCAGCGCATCGAGCATCGCTCTTCCTGAGGCACCAAGCACGCGGGTGGCCACAGAAGAGAGCTTTATCCCGGCATCTTGGAGCACCTTCTCAAGACGTTGGACCTCCCTTGTGCGCTCCTCGATTCTTGTGCCTTGCGGTAGCGGGTGAGGTTCCTAAGTTCCCGGATCTCCTTCGGTGGCACGAAGCTGGGGCGCACCAGCCCGTGCTCCACGAGCTGGCAGATCCACTCGGCGTCCTTGACGTCGGTCTTCCTGCCGGGGACGTTCTTGAGGTGGCGGGCGTTGAGAAGCCACAACTCGAAGTCGTCTTCGAGCATGTAGTAGATGGGCTTCCAGTAGACCCCGGTGGCTTCCATGCCCACCAACCCCACCTCGAAGGAAGCCAGCCAGTCCCTCAGCAGCAAGAGCCCTCGAGTGGTGGTAGCGAACTCTCGGATCTCCTGGTGAAGGGTCCCGCTCTCATCAGGGATCCTCACGCACGCGGTGACCGAGCTCTTGTGCACGTCGAGCATAAGGCGCATCGCTCGACGATCCTTTCCACATCCGTCTCCTTTCGGTCGGGTGCCGTGCTCCCTTCTCGTCGCCAAGAGGAGCCTCTTCTCTAAAGAGTCTGGTGTTCGTGCTCTAGTAAGGCAACAGTTCGGTGTACCTGAGGCTCCAGCGTCACACTGTTGAACGGGCTCACTCTCTGACTATGTGTAGGGCACCAGTCAGGGCCGACGTCAGCTTTAGGCGACGGATCCATTTTCATGGCTTCGGGGTGGCCCTGCAACAAGGGCCATGGTGCACTGTTGAAAAACTCCCTCTATGCCCGCTTCGACCCCAGATCGGGCCCCAAACACACCGTATTTGGGGCTTTTGGAGCTTCTGGAGCCCGATTCGTAGTCACTTTCAACTCAGCGCCGACTTTTTCAACACGCTGTCCCCTTCCACGCACTCCGGTGAATAAGGGCAAGTGTCGAGACATTTAGTCTCAACCTTCTTCCCCTTGCGCCTCGCATCTTCCGTTAGACTCGCGGGCCCAACAGCCGCCGTCTGGGCTACATTGCAACCCTCATTGCACAGGGATACCTCCGAGGGCTTTCGAGCCGCAAACGGCGGGACCGCTTCATGGCGGCCCCGCCGGTCCCTTGCCTTCTCGCCGAGGCTTTAGCTGCTCGAGCTCTCTATCTCGATGTGCTTGGGGGCCTGCTCTACCGCGGCTCCCTCCACGGTAACTTCGAGCACACCATCCTCGAAGCGGGCGTGGATCTTGCTCTCGTCCGTGCCCTCCGGGAGCGTCATGCTGCGACGGAAGGAACCATAGCGGCGCTCCCTGACATGGTAACCACCCCGCTCCTCTTCCTGGTCGGCCTTGTGCTCGCCCGAGATGGTCAAGACCCCATTCTGCAGGGTGATGTCCACGTCCTGAAGCTTGATGCCCGGAAGCTCGGCGCGAATCACCAAGTTCCCGTCCTTGGTGATTACGTCCATCGCCGGCGCCCACTGGGCGACCTGCTGACCTTCCTGACGCCCCCGCCGACGGCTCGGACTACCTACCATCTCGTTGAAGAGGCGATCCACCTCGCCCTGCACGTCATAGAACCCACGGAAAGGCCTCAACATGATCCTCATACCTCCTTCTCTCCGTGGCCCCTCAACCGGGACCTCCCTTCTGCGCAACCATCATATACCCTCTTAATACAATTTTCAATCAGATTATCTCGAGAAAATTCGCGAAGATTTTCTGGACGTATACAGTAATAATAGGTTTATCGTACAGTTTATGGTATGCTCTCGTTAATCGTTAGAGACGAGGTGCGAGTGTGACCGACATAGGTGAGCGTGTGGAAAATGTCCGTCGGCTGCGGATGTGGACACAGGCGAGGTTGGCTCGAGAGGCTGGTCTAAGTCCTACCACGGTCTCCGGCATCGAGACCGGCAAGATCAGGGCGTCCGCACTCTGGCACCCTCGGTAAGCTGGCTTTGGCTTTGGGCGTGGCACCCGAAGAGCTACTCGGCTCGCGGGAGCCCCCCAAGCAGCAAGGTCCGGTGCATCTGTCGCTGGGGTGGGCAAGAGACACGGGGGAAAGCGAGTTCGAGCATGGGCTTGAGGGTGCTTCGCTCGAAAGCCTCGACTCCCTCTCTCGCGGACTGGACGCTCGAGCAAGAGCGCCTTCAGAGGCTTTACGGGGAATTTCCCGAGAGCAGCGAGCAGGGACGGTTCATAAAGCGTCAGATTCGCGAGGTTGCAGGGCGGTCGGGATCGGTGAAGGCTTCGGCGATGGTTCGCCACACACAAAATGACGCGAAGCTCAAGGACGAGCACAATAGGGATGCCGAACCTCCGACCAGCGAGACAAAACCCCCTTGACCTCCCGAGGAGGGCGACATCACCGGACCAACGACCCATAACCGCCTCTTGTGAGGTCAATTCTCAGCCGAAGGATAGACCAGAACTTCTGAGAACTCCGTCATGGCGAAGTTCGCAGAAAGCCCCTTCTACGAGGTTCGCTGGATAGCGCGCCGCCTAGGAGGAGTCAGCAGCTCGCGGCTCCTCCTCCGCTAGGCGGATCCAGCCAACCACGCTCCAGGGATAGAAATAGCGGGAGAACTGGTTCTGATCGCGGTGGCGCGTCACAAGCATGACGACGCCCCGCTCGTTGACGTCCTCCAGGTACACTGGGGCAGAAGCACGCAGATCGCTTGAGAGGACCTCCGTGGTCTCGATCATTACCTCCTGGCCGATCCAGGCCTCTGGGATCTTCTCTTCCGAGTCCGAGGCGCCGGTCCTCTCCCTACTCATCATGGCTCCCTCTGCTTTTTCGGTTCCGTAGTCTATAAGGGTAGGATAAAAGAAGGCGATGCGTCGCCACCAGGAGGAGTGGGGTCGTGGTATTAGTAATGTGTGCTACAATACTGGTGTGTCGTTGTCCTCTAGCAGGAGGTAAGGGCCACTGTACAGGAAGATAGACAACTAGCCACAGGCACTGGCGTTGTGGCACGATCAGGGTCTGTTGCTCGGGCTGGCGATCGCCGAATCCTGACAGGAGCGGCTTCACCGGCCCGAATATTTTGGTCGGCGACCGTACGGTGGGCGCGGCCTTAAGCTGTTGCGCGAGTAGCTACCCCGGGAGTCTGAAGCGTAGATAGAAGAAACGTGGCCTTAGCGAGGAGAAGGATTTGTTCGAGAGGAACATGGGCAGGGAGGCGCGAGCTCCGGAAGGAGCCCGGGAGGAATGGCTCGGTGTTTTGCAGACCCTGGCCGAGCAGATCCAGAAAGAACAGCAGACCTCCCAGAAGATGGTCCAGGAGATGATGGACACCTACATGCAGCTCCTTAGCACCCCGGGCACCTACCTCGCGGGGCAGGCTGACCAGCAGCACCAAACCGTCCTACAGTCGGCTCAGCAGCTGATGGAACAGGTCCACCAACAGCAACAGACCTTCCAGCAGCAAGCTCAACAGCAGCAAGAGGCGTTCCAGGAGATGACCCGGCAAGTGCTCAACACCTACACGCAGCTGTTCAACATCCCACTCTCTTACGCCCAGGAAGGTCTGCGCTCCGCCCGCTTTCCCATCGAGGGTTACGACGAGTTAAGCGTGGAGGCGGTTTCAGGGCGCCTGGGCTCCCTCTCGGTAGACGAGATTCGGATGGTGCGCGACTACGAGGAGCGTACCAAGGGCCGCGACACGCTCCTTGAGCAGCTCGACAGCAAGATAAGGGGTGGCTTATAAGCTCGTATGGAGCCTGCTAAGTCCACCCACGAAAAACGACAACCCTAAGCGGCTTCTACTGAGCCGGCGCCCGAGGGCCACGATGCCGGCCAGGGCTCTCGTTTATCTGAACCTCTTAGCTTGCGTTTTAACTCCGCTTGTGGCAAAGGATGCGGAAAACTCTCGGTGGGTGCATGATGGTCGCATCATGGAACCTTTCGATGCTCTTCGCGCCCCGGCCTCCGTAGTGGCCGAGGTAGGCGACCGAGAGGGCGAGCCGGACACTTACCTCGCGTCTCTCCCCGATCCCCCGTCCTGGCCTATTCTCGCTGAGGAAGCTCTGGGGGGCTGCCTGGCGACATCGTCGCCGAGATCGAGCCTCACACCGAGGCTGACCCGGTGGCGATGCTCACCAGCTTACTCGCGGCCTTCGGCAACGCCATCGGACGTGGGGCGTACTTCAGGGTTGGAGCCGACCTCCATCACCTTAAGCTCAACGTCGTCCTCGTAGGCGACACCTCGAAGGGCAGGAAAGGTATGAGCTGGGGATTCCCCCGTGAACTTATGCGGGCCGCTGACAAACGGTGGATCGACGAGCGGGTGCTCCACGGCCTCTCAAGCGGCGAGGGGCTCATCTACGCGGTCAGGGATCGCCTCGAGGGCGAGAACAAGAAGGCGAGACGGTGGTCTTCGACGAGGGCGTGGAGGATAAGCGCTTGCTCGTGTTGGACTGTAGAGATGTCTCGTGTGCAACCGGAACATTCCTATTTTCTGGAGTTTTGCAGGAACTTTGGTAGCGCGCCTGGAAGGATTCGAACCTCCGACTCGCGGTTTAGGAAACCGCTGCTCTATCCCCTGAGCTACAGGCGCATTAAGCTTGGGTATGCGAGATTCTTGCCTCCGCAAACCTCCGTGTCAGCAGTAGTTCACCAGAGATCATCCATTATGCCTTTGTCGTCGCCCATTCCGGGGACCACGTGGCTGTAGATGTCCATGGTCATGGTTGTGCTCACGTAGCTTAGAAGCTCCTGCACACGTTTGGGATGCTGACCCTTCATGAAGCGAATAGTAGCACAGGTATGTCTGAGATCGTGGAAACTTTTTGGGGTAGTCCAGAGCGCTTGAGAGTCGGCTTGAAGCTACGGTACATAAGGTTACTGGAGGTCGTCGGCGTGCCTATCATAGAGGGAAAATGTACTCGAAGTCCTTTACCCCTATGAGGAAGACCTTCTCGCTAGCCTTGGTTGTATTCGCGGCGGGTCCTCTGGTATGCGCTCCGGCGCCGAGCTTCTGGGTACTAGTCGCGGGCAGGGCATTGCAGGCGGCTGGGTCCGCGGCGATACCCGCCCTGGCCTTCGGCTCCGTAGCCAAAGTCATGAACCCACCGCTAAAGCGGCGGGCTTGTCCCTGGACGAACCCGAGGATGCATAAGTAGCACCGCCGGTATCCGAGACGATAGGCACCATGACGGATGCCCTGCTGCGTATGTTAAGCGCAGCGTTGGTATCGGCGTGGGCAACGTGTCCACACCCCTTACAGACGAACTCGCTCTGCGTACGCCGGTTTGCCTTATCGCAGTACCCGCACTCGTTGCAGGCTTGCGAGGTATAGGCCGCATCGACGCACACGAGCGCTACCCCGGCCAGTCGGGCCTTGTACTCCAGGAAGCCGCGAAGCTGTCCGAAAGCCCACTTACTATGCCGACCACGTTGCGATCTCCTAAGCCGCTTGCCGATGCGCTCCCGGATGCCTTTGAGATCTTCGAGGGCTATACCCCGGTCGGTCTGTTTAGCCTTGCTTACGATGCGTTTGCTGAGTACATGGTTTGTATCGCGCTTGAAGCGGCGCTCCTTGCCGGACAGCTTTTTGAGGTGGCGCTTAGCCGATTTAGTGCCCGCTTTTTGCAGCTTGCCGCGTATCCGCTCGTACCGCTTGCGCGACTTTTCTACGCGCTCGGAGGTGTGTGTCTCCCCGTCCGAATCGGAGGCGATGTTAGATACACCGAGATCTACGCCGAGCCAATCCTCCGGCGTACCCGACGGCGGCTCCTCAACCTCTACCGTTGCGAGCAGGTACCACTTGCCGGCGCGGTACACGAGATCGGACTCACCGCGGCGGGAGGCGAGCAACGCACGAGTGCGCTCATCGCAAACAAACGGGATGCGCTGCCGACCCTCGGTAGTCCAGATCGAAACCTCGTTAGCTTCGCTGTACCAGCGCAAGATGCGATCATCGTAGGCGATAGCCCCGAGCGGCCTAAACGTACGCCTAGTGCGCCTATCGAGCTTGTACGCATCGGCAACCTTAGCGAGCAGGCGTATGACCACCTGCGCGGTAAGCCCGAAGCGCTCCTTAATGTCGTGGTACGTTGCCTGCTGAAGCCGGTACTTGTTGCCGTACGTGCCCTTATCCCAGGCAACCGCAGATGCGTAATCGCACGCCTCGTTGACGCGGCGCAGCGTCGCAAGCAAAGCCCCGCGCTGGGATCTAGAAGGGAGCAGCGTTACCAGCACTGCAAGTTTCATATTGTCACCATGATGACGAGTCTACACAACCACGGAGGTTTTCCCATGAACTATCGTTTGTGTGGCTCCGATTCCTCCTCTCCGCTAAAGCGGGAGGCTTCCTCGGAGCAAAAGCGGTGAGCGCCCTTACGGCGTACTTGCTCTTACTGCTGAGTTTCATGGCGAGAGCGCAGACCGGTGCCGGCTTCAACGGCGCATGCGGCCCGGCCGGAATGACCCCGGGCGCCCCGACTGGCGCTACCGAGTCCGCTCAGGCGGTGCCTAGCCAGCGAAAGCCAACCGGGCGTATCCCGCCTCCTTCTATGAGCCGTCTCTCGAGCGGCTCGAGGTCCGGGCCCAGTCCGTCACGGAAGAGAAAGGGACCGAATGCCACCTCCTGTCCTTCGAACCTCGCCTCCAGAGCGGAAAGGATCTTCCGCCCCTCGTGGATGTGTTCCCAGTACCTGCTGAACCTTGAGCGCCAGCCCTCGAACGAGTCCTCCTCGTACACCGCGCCGGCGCTGGGATTGACGGAGCTATAACCGCCATGCAGCAGGGCAAGCCGCTGGTAGAAGGAGTAGGCGGCCGTCGCCTCGTCTCCGAGCACTTCCTTGCTGAACTCATCGACGATAAATACCGCGCCGGGCCCCAGCAGCGAGCGTACCCTGTCCAGCGCTACCCCGAGATCATGGAGATGGTGCAGCGAGAGCACCGCCACCGCCGCGTCGAAGATCCCGTGCTCCGACGGCTCGAGATCCTCGATGGCGCCCCGGATAAAGGGCTCGCCTTCCGGTGCGGCCGGGTCCACGGCCGTCACCAGCCAGCCTTCCTCGGCCAGCGCCAGGGCCAGCCTCCCGTCCCCGCAGCCGATCTCCAGCACCCGGGCCGGCGGGGCAGGCAACCACGAGCGGACGAAGGCGCCGACTCCACCATCGGCATCAGTCATTGGAGCGTCGTATAAACCCCCGTTGGTACGAGCATTCATCCGGCGGCCCTCCCTAGGTCGCGCTCTACTGCAGTCGCCGCCGCGACCTCATCCTCTGCGTCTTGTTTCGCCAACCCGTGGAAGGTGTCATCGGCGCGGCGGGTTGTGCCCCGCGTGCGGGGCGTGTGTCCTCCGATGGTCACCCTTGATCGTGCTCATCTCCGTCCTTTCCGGATGTGCAAGACTATCTTTCGATACAAGACCAGTATCGAGGGTGAGTCTGGAGTCTCAAAGGGCACATCTTTGGACTTTATGGGACGATATTCGGTTTATCATGGGCGAACGGTCGCAGGCGTCGCAATACAGGGAAGGCGAGGATCGGGTTTTGGGCACGACGAGGATGCTGGGCAGAGGCGGGGACAGTCCGCCAGTTTACACCTACGAGGCGGTGCCCGGCGTGCCTCCCGTGAGCGTCGCAAGGCTGGGCGGCAGGGAGCCGCCGGAAGGATCGACTGACGGGACACCGGACAGGCCACGGGACGCTCATGCCCAACGGCGCCCCCACTCCCACGACTTCCTCCTGCTCTTCTACTTCGAGCGGGGCGGCGGCTCATTGCGCCTGGGGGAGCGGGAGTGGCCCGTGGAGACCGGGGACGCGTACATCATCGCCCCCGGCGAAGTGGTGGGGATCGGCGAAGATAACGACGGCCCGGTAGGAGCGCGGGGCTGGAGGGTCTTCTTCCCGCCCGAGGCCCTCGGGGATCAGGCACCCGGCTCCTTCCTCTCCTGGCGCGCCCACCCGCTGCTCTTCCCCTTCGTGGGGGGCGCCCAGCGCCTGAAGGTGCCACTCGAGGAGCAAGACTCGTGGTCCGAACGCTTCTCTGCCTTGGACCTGGAGATGAGCCGGAGGCGCGACGGCTATCGGGAGGCGGCGCTGGCGCACCTGAGGCTCCTACTCGTGGAGGTGTCGCGCCTCGCGGCGGATGTCGTGGGGGACCTCAGGCTCAGGGACGAGCCCCTGCTCGCGGAGGTCTTCGGCTTCATCGAGGAGCGTTACGGCGAGCCGATCTCACTCAAGGACGTGGCCAGGGCGGTGGGCCTCTCGGCCGGGCACCTCACCACCGTCGTCGGGCGCAAGACGGGGAGGACCGTCCTGGAGTGGATCACGGAGCGCCGCATGGCCGAGGCGCGGCGCCTCCTGGTCGGAACGGACCTCCCCGTGGAGGAGGTCGGCAGGAGGGTCGGCTTCGGAGACTCGGGCTACTTCGCGAGGACCTTCAGGCGCGCCCACGGTGCCACCCCGCTCGGATGGCGCCGCGCTGGCCGACTCTTCTTCGCGGGACTGCCCGCCAGGCCAAGAAATTAGCCGGAGTGTCTCGCCGGGTTCGCGCTGTTGTCCATCCTGTTCCCGCTGGACCATGAGACAGCCGACAGCGACGAGATCGAGAGCAAGGTGCGATTCACCCGAGTGCGTGGAAGAGGTCAGCTGTTGAAAAACACTTGAAGAAGACGACCGGGTCCACAGAAGGCCTGCCTCCCCCTGCGTAGAGGGGCCGGACGAGCTCCCTCACGAACGAAAGGTCAACCCTCCTGCCCCGCGCCCGCGGGAGTTTGCTCCCGCCCAGCATGCCGAAACAACAACGCCGATCCGACAAACACCGAGACGAAGAACCCGTTTAGGGCCAAGATCTCTACCGGCGGACTCCACCGCGAGCCCAACCCGAACATCAGCGCGATCACGGCGACCAACGCCTGAGCCAGCGCCGTAGCCAACAGCGCGCGTGCCATTCCAGGTGGCCGGAAGCGCGCGATGATGGCACCGATGATCCCGACGCCGAGCACCCCGACATACATCGAGTTGGCGAGGTCGTTCTCAGTCCCGATTACGCCAACGGCAAGGTTCAACCAGATGAGGAGGAGCGCTGCCGCGAGCGCAACGCCCACGGCGGCTCGATACGCGATATTGCCCGCCTTCCTCGCTGCCAGCACATACGTGAGACCAGTGCCGAAGATGAGGGCACCGACGATAACGAAATCAGCCAGGTCCCAGACCACTTCATCGGTAACCTGCATCGCCAACAAGGGCAGCATCAATATGAATGCTGTCGCGAGTGCAACGCCGACGACGGCTCGGTACGCGTTCCTCCTGGCCAACATAGTGCTCCTCTCCTTGAGCGCGCTGTAGAGCAACTCCGGCAGGGTGAGGGCCCAAAGCGCTGCCAGACCCAAGCCGCCGCCTTCCTCCAACTCCTCGTGGCACAGCTCCCGAAAACAGCGGGCCATCTCCTCGCCGTACTCGTCCCGAAGCTCGCGCGGGTAGACCCGCAGCAGCGAGCGGTAGACCCGCTCGGAGGTCCCTACAGCGCGTTGGTGCCGCGGTCCCCTCGGAGAAGAGCCCATCACGCCCCCTCAGGGCTCGGCTTTGGCGCGGGGAAGGCGCCCTTGCGGCGCGCGGCGCGCACCAGAGCGTCGAGCCTTTCGACCTCTGCCGCAAGGACCTCGGCGCCGAAGCCGCTGAGGCGATAATAGCGGCGCCGCTCGTCGTCGGCCTCGGGGTCGGGCCTCTGCCCGGACTCCTCGATCACGCCGCCCTCCTTCAGGCGCTTGATCGCCCCGTAGAGCGTGCCCGGCCCTAGCCGCACCCTCCCGCCAGTCCTCTCCCTCACCTCCAGCATGATCGCGTAGCCGTGGCGTTCCCCGTCGGCCAGCGCCAAAAGGACGTTCAACGCGACGGGCGTCAGGGGCAGAAGGTCTTCCGGATCACTCGAGCGTTCCCCCGGCACGTCCTGACTGCCCATGACACCACCCCTCTACGTCGCTCTGCCTATCGCTGCATCGTCACGCGATGTATCATCCTACGGCATAGTACGCCGCTTCGGGACGCTTGTCAAGAGGAGTTGAGGGCCGACTCTGGCAGCGGATGTCCCGTCCTCTGGGGTGCACGAAGGAGTCACGCACTTCATGAGATGGGATGACCCCTTCGACGCGTGCATTCCAGTTGAATGAGGGGCGCCAACGACGTATGATTTAGCGGAACTCGCGTCCTGGTAGGGTGGACAGGGCGCAAGGGTTGCAAGCATTTATTGTTTTCGCCGCGGGAGAAGTGTAAGCGGCGGGGCTTGTGATCCTACGTTGCAGGCTACCGAAGGAGAGGCCGCGGAGGCTGACTACAGCTTAGGGAGAGCCAGTCGTCAGACGAGAACGACTGACCCGCCGAGTAAAGCGGGGGAGCTCGGGCCGCTCTTGATGTTGCTGAAGACCTCGCTGCTTTTGTTGGTAGCAGGGGCTCTCGCCGCGGGCTGCGGGTTCGGCGGTGGCGGGGATCTAACACTCGGGTACCTGGGCTGGGACGAGAACGTGGCCAACTCCTACCTGACGAAGGTGCTTCTCGAGGAGGAACTCGGCTACGAAAACGTCGAGCTCAAGCTCGCCGATGGTGTTGTGTCCGTCTACAAGGACCTTATCGAAGGCAACACCGATGCGTTCCTGGACGCCTGGATGCCGAACCACGAGCAGTTCGTGGAGGGGGGTGGGGGCCGGATCGATGTCTCCAAGGAGCCTTGGTACGTCGACCCGACCAGGTACGGTATCGCCGTCCCCGATTACATGCAGGAAGTGCGTACCATCTCCGATCTCGACTCCTCGGGGACCGACATGATCACGGGTATAGAACCTGGTGCCGTATTGATGAAGAAGATCCAGACCGACGTGGTCCCGCGGTACCATCTGAACGCCAGCCTTGTCGAGGCCACCACGCCGGCGATGCTCGCCGAGCTGGAGCAGGCTTACAGTATGAAAGAGCCATTCGTGTTCCTCGCCTGGTCGCCGCATTGGATGAACCAGGAGTACGAGTTCCGTTATCTGTCCGACCCGAAGAACGCGATGGGGTCGGTGGACTCCCCTCAGACGCTTCACTCGGTCACGCGCAAAGATCTCGCCAAGGATGAACCCGCAGCCTACGCACTCATCAACGCCATGAAGCTCGACGAGGATCAGGTAGGCAGCCTCGAGCTGACGATAAACAAGGCTGAAGACCCGGAGGTGGGCGTCAGACGGTGGCTCGAAGCGAAAGAGAACAGGGAGCTGGTGCGGCCCTGGATCGAAGCCGCGAAGAATGCACAGGAGGAGTAGAGAGACGTGACTAGCCAGGAGAAGAGCGCGGACGACATCAGGGCTGACATGGTCGAGGAGGCCGTGCGGGTCGCCGAGGAGGCCGAGCGCAGGGACGTGGATCTCCGCCTGCTCGGAGGGGTGGCTATAAAGGTACGCTCCCAGGATGGACTTGAGCCCGCTTTCGAGCGGGAATACGCTGACCTGGATTGGATCATACCGAAGGGCAAATCCTCCCAGACGCAGCGGTTCCTCGAGTCCCTCGGATACGTTCCGCAGACGCGCTTCAACACGATGTACGGCCGCGAGCGGCTGCTTGTACTTCGATGAGAAGCACGACAGGCAGGTCGACGTTTTGGTCGGCAACTTCAGGATGAGCCACGAGATCCCTTTCGGGGACCGTATGGCAATGGAGCCGCTTACCGTCCCGCTCGCGGAGCTCCTGCTTACCAAGCTCCAGGTCGTCGAGCTCAACGAGAAGGACGTGGGCGACGCCTTCGCCCTCTTGCACGACCATCCTGTGGATGAACAAGACGGAGACGCCATTAACTCTGCTCGCATCGCCAAGCTGTGCGCCTCAGACTGGGGCCTGTGGCGCACCTTCACGGCCAACCTCGAAGCATCTGGACGGTTACCTGGGGCGCTTCGACCTGAAAGACGAGAGCAAGGAGCGCATCACCGAGCGCGTCAAGGCATTGCTGGCGCGCATCGAGGAAGAGCCGAAGACCTTCGGTTGGAAGATGCGCGCGAAGATAGGCGATCGCAAACGCTGGTACGAACTGCCTGAGGAGGTGGACGGAGGACCATGATCTCCAAACTCTTTTCACGGGAACCCGATACCAGGGTATTCTTCGCCACGGACATCCACGGCTCGGAGACCTGCTGGCGCAAGTTCTTGAACTCGGGCAAGCACTACGAGGCGAACATCATGATCCTCGGTGGCGATATGACGGGCAAAGCTCTCGTCCCCATAGTCGAGGAAGGACCGGGCCGCTGGCACGCGACGCTACTCGAGAACCGGCGGGAATTCGAGAGCGAGGACGAGGTAAAGGAGTTCGAGGACTCGGTAAAGAGGCGCGGCTACTATCCGTTCCGCACCGACCCGGACGAGATGGGCGAGCTGGAATCGGACGAGGAGATGCGCAATGAGCTCTTCTACAAGGAGATGCTGGGGACCATAGAGCGCTGGATGCAGATGGCCGACGAGAAACTAGATGGCACCGATATAGAGTGTTTCGTGTCGCCCGGCAACGACGACCAGTTCGAGGTCGACGAGATAATCTCCTCCGCCAAGAGGGTGAAGCTGGCCGAAGGCCAGGTAGTCGAGTTCGGCGACTTCCAGATGGTCTCGACCGGCTGGTCGAACCGCACGCCCTGGGACACCTACCGCGAGGAGGACGAGGATGACCTGGCGGTACGCCTGAAGAAGATGACGGACAAGGTCACCGCCCCGCCGGAGAGGACCATCTACAACTTCCACTGTCCACCCTACGGTTCGGGACTCGACGACGCCCCCGAGATAGACGAGAACATGCGCCCCAAGCACGGCGGGCGTTCGATCGTGCCCGTCGGATCTAAGGCGGTGAGGGAAGCGATAGAGGAGGGTCAGCCGACGCTGGCTCTGCACGGGCACATCCACGAGGCCAAGGGCAACACCCGCATCGGACGCACGCTGTGCATCAACCCCGGCAGTTCCTACGAGCAGGGACAGTTGCTCGGCGCGGTTGTGAACCTGGACGGCGGCAAGAAAGTCAAGCGGTTCGTGTTGACCACCGGATAGAAAGGGAATTAGATGGCGAACAATGCAGCAGCGGGGTCCGATGACCTCTTCCAGAGGAAGGCCACAGGGCTCTTGCGGGGCTGGTCGGTGTGGGACGGCTTCATCTACGCGGCGTTCTCGATCAACCTGATCACGCTCGGCCTCTACGCCTTCTCCTTCGCCCCGTTCATCCCCGAAGGCTCCCTGATCCTGGCGGTCATCCTGGCGGGGCTGTACCTGATCTTCCAGACCGTCACCTACGCTTCCCTGATCGCGGTGATGCCGAGAGCCGGCGGTGACTACGTGTGGACGAGCCGCGTCCTCGGCGGGGGCATCGGCTTCGTGCTTGCGGTGACGGGCTGGTGGTTTATCCTGTGGCACTGGGTGCCTATCTACGCGGACTTCTTGAACAAGGAGGTCTTCGTGCCTCTGGCCGCGATCCTGGGCCTGGACGGGGTGGCCACCTTTTTCAACCAGGCCCCACCGGATGCACCCGGGCTGTTCATCTCTTGCATGATCGTCGCCATCGTGGCCTCGGCGTACATCTCACTGGGCATGAGGGCATACGCCCGCATCCAGAAGTTCTGCTTCTACGGCGCTCTCGTCGGACTGGCGGCCATGGTCGTAATCTTGCTCTTCAGTTCACAGTCAGCCTTCGTCTCGGCCTTCAATCGTGAAGCCCAGGAGCTCTTCGGCGCGAGCGGCAACGCCTACCAGCAGACCATACAGGCCGGTAGCGTCGAGACCAGCTCCGCCTTTCTCCCGACCCTGCTTCTGATCCCGTTTGTCGCCTTCTTCAACCTGTACTCGAACTGGGGGGCGACACTGTACGGTGAGGTCCGTGGAGCGTCTGACTTCCGCAAGAACATCTACGCGATGGCAGGGGCGCTCGTGTTCACTTCGGTTGCGGCCGTGGTTCTGCTCCTCCTCTTCGCCAAGACCTTCGGCTGGGAATTCTACTACGCTGCCAACAACGCCTTCTGGGCCGGGGAAGGCCCGGTCTCCGCGTGGCCATACCCGGGGTTGCTGGCGGCTATGCTCCTCGACAACCCCATCTTGCAGTTTCTCTTTATAGCCTTGATGTCGCTATGGTTCTTCGGGTGGTGCGGGTCTGTGTTTCTCTCTTCGACGCAGAGTTGTGTTCGCCACGGCCTTCGACCGGGTGCTCCCCGAATGGGTCTCGAAGACCTCGAACAACGGCGTCCCCTACGCGGCGCTGTTGCTCATGCTGATCCCATCCATCCCGATCAGCTACATGTACGCCTTCGGGGAGAACTTCGCCACCTACGTGCTCGACGCCATGCTCGTCATCGCGATAACGTTCCTGGGATCGGCGGTCTCGGCGGCGATCCTGCCGTGGCGCAAGCCCGAGATCTACAACGCCTCCCCCATAGCCCGCTACAACGTGTTTGGGATACCCTTGATCACCGTCGTCTCCGTGGCCTTCGGCGCGTTCCTCATCTTCTGCATCTATCAGTGGCTCTCCAACGACATCTACGGCGTCAACAACGGCCAGTCCTTGATCTACGTGCTGATCCTGTACGGTATTGCGCTAGGGATCTACGTGTTCTTCCGCCTGCTCCGCCGCGCCCAGGGGATGGACTTGACCATGGTCTACGACGAGATACCGGAGGAGTAGGACCACCGCTTGCGGAGCCTCGATGGTCCGGTCCCGGTAGACCGCCGGGTCAACGAGGCTTCATATATGACATATGGTATATGGTGGTACACTTAGCGCCGTGGAGAAGACGACTGTATATCTGCCTTCTCATCTGCAGCGGGCTCTCAAGGAGGCGGCCCGCTCAGAGAAGAAGGCTCAGGCTGAGGTACTTCGGAGGGCGTTGGAGGAGTATCTGGAACGCAGGGAGCGTCCCCGGCTACGCTCCGTGGGAATCGGTGAAGACGAAGAACTCTCCGGCGCGGAGTCCGAAGACTGGTTACGCGCTGGGTGGGGGAAGCCCTGATCTCGCTGGACACTTCGGGTCTTTTCGCCCTCCTCAACCGCGCAGATAAAGATCACGAACGGGTCAAGGCCGCGCTTTTCGAAGATAGGGGACCTTACCTGGTCCCGGCCGGGATACTCGCTGAGATCGCCTACATGGTCGAGGAGCGCCTCGGTGCGAGGGCGCTCGAGAGTCTCATACTGGACCTCGAATCCGGCGGCCTGACCCTGGAGTGCGGCGAGGAAGACCTACCTCGCATCCGCGAGCTCGTCGGGCGTTACGAAGACCTGCCGCTAGGGTTTGCGGATGCTAGTGTGATCTCCTGCGCCGAACGCAACGGTGGACGGACGCTGACCCTGGACCTCAGGCACTTCGGCGTCGTGGCGGCGGAGGGACACATTAACCTGTTGCCGTAATCTCCGCGGGCTAACCCGAGATAAGGGCCTTCAGCCTGTCCCTTACCGCGGCAATGGGTACGCGCTCCTGCTGTAAGGTGTCGCGGTCGCGGATGGTCACCTTTTTGTCCTCGATGGTATCGAAGTCGACCGTCACGCAGAACGGCGTGCCAGCTTCGTCCTGGCGACGGTAGCGGCGGCCGATGGAGCCTGAATCGTCGTAGAAGATGCGGTAGTCGCCTTTGAGGTCGTCGTAGAGCTCTCTTGCTATGGTCGAGACGGGCTCTTTCTTGGAGAGCGGGAAGACGGCGGCCTTGGTCGGGGCTATGCGCGGGTGTAGCCTGAGCACGATCCGCCCCTCTCCTTTCACCTCTTCCTCCGTGTAGGCGTCGACGAGGAAGGCGAGCATGATCCTGTCAGGGCCGACCGCGGGTTCTATTACATAAGGGACGTAGCGCTCGCCAGTGGCCTGGTCGAAGTACTCCAGGTTCTCGCCCGAGTATGCGGCGTGCTGCTTCAAGTCGTAGTCCGTGCGGTTGGCTATCCCTTCGAGCTCGGACCAGCCGACGGAGGCGTAGTTGTATTCGAGGTCAACGGTACGCTTGGAGTAGTGGGAGAGCTTCTCCTTGGGGTGCTCGTAGCGGCGTAAGTTTTCCTCTTTCAGGCCAAGGTTCGTATACCAGTACCAGCGTTCTTCGATCCAGTACTCGTGCCAGGCCTCGTCCGTGCCCGGCTCGACGAAGAACTCCATCTCCATCTGCTCGAACTCGCGAGTACGAAAGATGAAGTTACCCGGTGTGATCTCGTTCCGGAAAGACTTCCCTTGTTGGGCGATCCCGAAAGGCACCTTGACCCTGCTGGTCTGCAGTACGTTCTTGAAGTTCACGAAGATCCCCTGCGCCGTCTCGGGCCGCAGATATGCCAGATTCTCAGGGGTCTTGACGGGCCCCATGTAAGTCTCGAACATCAAGTTGAAGGGCCTGACCGGGGCGAAATCCCTGCCACCGTCAGCCGGGTCCTTTACCCGGTCGTCCTCCTGGATGATCTTCGTGAGCTGCTCCGGGCTCAAGCCCTCGGCGTCTATGCCCGTGGCGTCTTCGATGAGATGGTCGGCGCGGTAGCGGCGTTTGCTCGAGCGGCTCTCGACGAGCATGTCGTTGAAGGTGGCCGTGTGCCCAGAGGCCTCCCACACCTTCGGGTGCATGATTATGGCCGAGTCGAGCCCAACCATGTCCTCGCGCATGTGGACCATGCGGCGCCACCACTCCTCCTTGATGTTCCGCTTCATCTCGACGCCGAGCGGCCCATAATCGTAAGAGGAACGGATTCCGCCGTAGATCTCCGAGCTCTGGTACACGAAGCCCCTTCGCTTGCAGAAGGCCACTATCTTGTCCATCGTCACGGTCTCTGGCACGGATCCTCCGAACTCTTGGGGTCATGCAAGTATAGCCCAGAGAGACCCGCGGATCGGACCAGGTTCGAGAGAACCGGCCGGGGCAAATCTACCCTGGGCCGCGATATAATGCTGGCCGTGGAGAATCTTCTCTTGGCAGGATTGGGCTTGGGTCTCGCCTCCGTAGCGGGGGTGAGGGCTTTCGTGCCGCTCGCGCTGTTCGGCCTGTTCGCCCGGCTAGGATTCATCGCGGAGCCCGACATCCTCGGACTGCAGATCGGATGGACCGTCGTGTTGGTGCTCTCGGCGCTTGCGGTTCTAGAGATCTCGCTCGACAAGGTTCGGGCTCTGGACCCCGTGTTCGGCTACGCCATGATACCGGTCAGAATGGTGGCCGGCGCTCTACTGTTTGCGGCGATGTACGAGCCTGGGGCGCTTCTCGACGCCGGCTCAGCACCCTGGGCTCGTGGCCGGTGGAGCGATCGCCGCCCTGGTCGCCGTGCTCGAGGTTATCGTGCGCCCTTCGTCGAGGAGTTCGTCGGCCGGCGTCTCGACGGCTTTTTTGAGCGCTATGGAAGATGTTGTGGCGGTTATTGGTGGAGTAGTGGGGCTTTTCTTGCCGTTTCTGCCGCTTTTGTTCGTCGGGTTTCTGCTATTCTTTTTCAACCGCATCAGGAAGCGGCGGGGTAGGAAGTACGGGGGCCTCCGCATCCTTGGCGACTAGTAATCGTCGGCGCTCTAGGAGGGTGCAATGGACGAGCGGGAGATCACGATTGTCAAGGGGGGCAGGGAGACGCCGTTCTCCCGGGGAATTCTGGCGCAGACTCTGGCCCAGGCCGGTGCGCGCGCCGAGCTGGCGCACCGGATAGCGAGCGAGGTGCGCGCCGAGCTCCTCGCCGAGCAGCGCTACACGGTCGAGGAAGAGGAGGTCCTTGCCCGCGTCAGGAACAAGCTGGTCAAGAAAGACGCATTCGTCGTAGGCAGGCTCGACAAGTGGCGCGTCCTCAGGGAGTCGACCGAGCCTATTGTGGTCTTGATCGGCGGTGCGACGGGGGTTGGGACGAGCACGCTCGCCGCCGACGTGGCCAGGCGCCTCAACATCCAGAGCGTGGTCGGTACTGACTCCATCAGGGAGGTTCTGCGGCGCGCCGTAAGCCCCGATCTGCTCCCACTGCTCCACAAGAGTTCCTACGATATAAAGCGCGAGGACCTGAGGGTGCCAGTCGAGGAAGACGAGATGGTCCTCTACGGCTTCAGGCAACAGGCCTCCCAGGTCGCCGTCGGCGTCGAGGCCATCGTGGATAGGGGACTGAAAGAGGGGACGAACCTCGTGGTCGAGGGGGTTCACCTCGTGCCTGAGATCATCCTAAACCGCTACCGAGACCATCCGAACGTGTGCACGCTTGTGGTGTACCTCTCCGACGAGCACGCGCACCGCTCGCGTTTCTACATCAGGGCCCTCGGAACGGCGATGCGTCGTCCGGCTGAGGAATACATCTCCTACTTCAGGGAGATACGCCAGATCCACGACTACATCGTCGAGAGTTCCGCCAGGGCAGGTGTGCAGGCCGTCGAGAACCTCTCCATAGAGAACACCTCGGACGCGGCCGTGGAGATCGTGACCAACAGGGTCTCGGGAATAGCCGACAGGGCCGGCCGGCAGCCCTCGGCGATGCTCCTCGACGCCGGCACCCCCAGGCACGGGGTCCCCATCACCCGCGCGAAAAGCGGTTAGAATAACCCTGCAGGCCAGAAGGAGACAAAGGTGCTGGACAGGCAGCGACTGAGAACCTTCGTGCTCGGTGGCGCGGTAGGGGCCCTCGTGGGCATACTCCTGGCCCCGCGTAGTGGCAAGGAGCTCAGGGGCTCGCTCGCCAACAGGGCTGGGGAGGCCCGCGAGAGGAGCCGTGAGACCTATTTCGATGCGCAGGAGCAGATGAGGGAGCGTCTGGCCGAGGTCCGCGAAGGGTCTCGCCAACGTCCCGAGGTCGTCGACCTCGGAGACCCCAACACGGCATCTGGGGGGACGTCGCGGCCCTACCTCAGGGACGTGTCCCGCGATGTCGAGTCCGAAGCCTTCGAAGAGAGTGCCAGTCCCGACGCCGAGAGATCCGAGGAGCTCCGTCGGAAGGTGAGGGAGACCAGGGAACGGTTGCGGGGTCCGAAGGACAACGGCCCGGGTCAGGAGCGATGAGACCAACGTCTTTCGTGCCGATGATCGCCGAGATCTCGTGCGAGGACGCCAGCGAGGTGCCCGGCCTCGAGGCCGTAATCTCGTACTGGACCGGCGATGAGTATTCGGCAGAAGATTGGTTCCGCGGGCTGAACGGCACCTGGGGGACGGCGGGTTTCGCCGTGCGGCGCGGTGGAGAGGTTCAGGGGTTTGTGGTCTACGGGCCGCCGGAACGTCTGGGGCGCGCTGCGCGCTACCCTCTGGGGTCCCTCGATGAGGATGCCGTGCTGCTGGCTTACGCCGGGGGAGACGTGCGCACGCGCCGCCGGCTGTTAGTGAGGATGCTCAGGGATCTCAAGCAGCGGGGCGTCGGGAGGGTCGAGGCGATAGCCAGCGACCGTGGGGTGTCCAACCACGTGCCTACTTCGTTCCTTCTGGAGAGCGGCTGGCAGCCCTTGCGCCGCGCCCCTTACCGCATGAGCTACTACACGCTCGCGCACCTCGACCTGAAGAGCGCGGTTGAGGTTGGGGAGCTGGCGCGGGCGCTGGTCGGGCGGGTAAAGCTGCCCGGGCTCAAATCGCCTGTGCCTGGTACGCTGGCCCGTTCTACGGGCGAGCAAAGAAGCCGGTAGGGTCTCACTCAAGGTGGCAGGATCACCGTCCTGATCGTCGAGTTGCCATCTGGCGTGGTGGCCCTTAGCTCCAGGATCTCACGCGATGGTTCCGGGGGCGCTGCGGGTGGTCTCGCGACTGGCTGCTTGGGGGCCAGGAGGTCGAACTCGAAACGTAAGTTTGCGGTACCGCCAGCTGGTAGCATCTCGACCGTCTGCCTGTAGTAGCGAGAATCCGCAAGGGTTGTGTTCTCGGAGGAGACGATCAGGGTCACGTTCACGTGCGATAGTTGCTCGTCGCCCTCGTTCACTACTGCCAGGTCGAGACGCTGATCGGGTAGCGGCTCGAGAGACGCGAGCCGTTCTCTGTCCAGTTGCAGGTCCAAGGTGTTTCCGGACCCGCCCGGCGCCCTGTCCGGATTCAGGCTCTTCTCGGAAGGGGCGGTGGCGAGGTTCGCCAGGAGCAGGAAAGCACCCGCCGTAACCAGGAAGGCCAGGGCCGCACCGGAGAGCCAGAATACTATGTCCCTCATCGCGGGGTCTCCTCGGAGCCGCCGACCGGTATCTCGTAGAGGTTGTAGAAGTCTCTCAGGAGTCTGGAGGCAGGATCCGCGCGCACCTCGGGTTCCGTGGATGGGATGCCACGGGCGATGACGGCGACACTCTTGCCGCCTGGCGACCATGCCAGGTCGTCGGGCCCGGTCTTTATCTCCATATCTTCGTTCGTCGTTACGGCCGTGAAGTCCTCGACGACGGGGTCAAGCACGTACAGGTTCGTCGGCGACTTCGGGTCGAGGCGTCCGATGACGGCCAACCGCTTGCCGTCGGGGGAGACACGGATGCTCGCGGCCACGAAGTCCTCTCCCACACCGGGCGCGGGTTCGGGGGCGCCACCCTCCTCAGGCACACGATAGATCTCGTAGAGTGGCTCCGAGGCGGCGCTGTCTACGGACCCACCCTTCTTTCCGGCCACAAAGTAAAGGCCCTGCTCCGTCCACTGGGGCGTGCCGAGGATCTCCTGGTTGCCATCCAGCCGCGTTATCTCTCGTCCTTTGCCCTTCCGAAGGTCGAATTCGTGCAAACCCGATGTCTCGCTGTCCCCGGGAGGGCGCACGGCCAGGACTGCCTCTTCGCCGTCCGGCGAGACGGAGAGGGCCGCGACGCGACCTCTGATAGGCCTGCTGTAGAGTCTGTTGATCTTCCCGCCGCCTCGCGTCAGCGCGAGCCGGCTCTCACGAGGGTCACCGCCGAAGGCGAAGATCAAGCCCTCCCTGTCGGGGTCGATCGCCGAGACCTCCTTCTCGACGCTCTCCAGTTCCAGCGTATCCTCCCCGGCTCGCGTCCTGTATAGAGAGCTCGATATCTCTTCTCCCCCCGAGGGAGGGGCCGCGCCGAGTATCATCAGGGTATCGTCCGATTCCCACTCTGTATCTTCTGCGATGAAATCCCTGGTGGTCCAGCGCCTCTGGTCTCCTGAGCCCGTAGGCTTGTCCACCACGTAGCCGTCTACCGTAAACGCGATCCTGTCGCCTCCAGGGCTCCAGCTCGGTGAGCCTTTGTACCCGGGTCCCGAACTGAGAGCCCGCGTCCCGGGGCCGAGTCCGGGGTCCACCCTGCCCGCCGCCGGGACGAGGGGTTCGATGGAGACTTCCTCATCGGCGTGGGCGCACCCCGCCATGAAGACAGCCGCTGCCGAGAGGACTACGAACGCGAGCCGTCTTGCCGACCCTACCCTAAAGAGCATGACTTACAGAGCGGGAAAGAAACGCCTTCGGGAGCCTGACCTCGAAGGCAGAGCCCACGTCGACCTCGCTCTCGACGGAGATGCTGCCGCCGTGCATCTCCACTATTTGCTTGCTTATGGCGAGTCCCAGCCCGCTTCCTCCGCTCGCGCGGGAGCGGTCCTTGTCCACCCTGTAGAAACGCTCGAAGAGCTGTTTCAGATCCTCTTCGGGGATGCCGACGCCAGTATCATGGATGCGCACGGTTAGCGTCGAGTCGTCCTCATCTATCTCCACGTCTACCCTGGCGCCTGAGTCAGAGTACTTGATCGCGTTGTCAAGCAGGTTGATGAAGACTTGATAGATCTTCTGGACGTCGCAGATGCACTTGTGCTCGCCGGCGTCATCGAAGTATATCCCGATACCGAACCTCTCGGCCTTGGCCTCAACCGAATCTATGGCGGTCTGAACGACCGTACTCAGGTTGGTCGGCCCTACCTCGAGCTGGTACTTCCAGGAGTCCATCTGGGCGAGGGTCAACAGCTCCTCGACCATCGCCCTTATGCGCTTCAATTCCTGATCGGCCAGCTCCAGCGCCCGGTGCTCCAGTGGGTCGAGCCGGTCGCGCGCCCGCTCCAACAGGCCGACCGCGCTCTGGATGGTGGTAAGGGGGGTCCTGAGTTCGTGGGAGAGATCCGAGACGAAGGCCGTCTTGGCCTTCTCGAGCGAACGGTGCTCGGTTATGTCCCTTACGGCCAGGATGATGCCTGGGTTCCCCTCACCGTTGTGTGCGACGCCTGGTTGCCCACTGCCCATCTGGGCGGCGTAAGCCCAGTAAGCCTTCTCTCCGAGCTCGACCTCCCTTACCGCAACCCCATTAGCGGCCGCTTCGCGCAGGCACCTCAGGACTGCGCGCGGGGCCCCGATCTCCTCCAGCGTACGTCCCCTGTCCGAGGCCCCGATGCCCAGCATCCTGGCCGCCGCAGGGTTGACCATCGTGATCCGCTCTCCAGGGTCCGTCGCGACGACCGCCTCGGGAGAGGCTTCGAGTACGGCCTCCAGGCGGCTCTTTTGCTCCTGGATCTCCCCGACGTAGTGCTCTATCTCCTCGGCCATGTAGTTGAAGGTCCTGGCTACCTCGCCGAGCTCGTCTCTGCTCTTGACGGGCACGGTCGCCGCGTAATCTCCTGAGGCGACTCTTATGGCTGCATCCCTGGTCTCGGAGAGGGGACGCGTAACCCGACGCGTGAGGAGCAGACTCGCGGCCCCGGCAAGGAGGATGCTAGTAAGTATGGCACCCAGGATACCGTAGCGCAGATAAGCCAGCGTCTCACCGAGCTCGTCGCGGGGAATATCGTAGACTAACACCCCCTTCACGGTACCGTCGGAGGCAGTTAGCGGCCACACCGCCACGTAACCCGAACGCCCTTCGCTCCACACGAGCCTGCCCTCCCCCTGTGGCGATGCGACAGTCTCTTGGAGCTCCCCTTTGTCGAGCCCCTTGTAGGCTTTCACAGGATCGATAGGGCTCCCGAGGCCGTCGCGGGCGGCAAGGGGTTCGATGTCGGGACCAGCGTAGAGCACCTCAAGGCCCGTCGGGTCGGCGACCGACTGCACGAGCGCCTCTGCATAGTCCTGCGGGGGAGGGAGGGTCTTATCCTCGGGGTCGCGCAGGCCTTCCAGGAAGTCCTGCGCCCCGGCGTTGGCCGTCTGGGAACGTTGCTTGAGCAGCGTGTTCTCCGCGTGGACCAGCCTGTCCTGGGCGAAGTAATACAGTACCAACCCGATGATCAGGCTCGTCACTGATGAGATCCCGACGAGGGCTACGAAGATCCTGGCCTTGAAACTCAGCGCCGGCGGGAGCCTCCTGTTATCTCGCTTGTCTATGCCTATCCTCCGTCGCTGGGCCTAGAGCGGCCTTGCGGCCCTGTAGCCGACGCTTGGGATGGTCTGTACGATCTCGGGCCTCGAAGGGTCGCGCTCGACCTTGGCCCTGAGCCTGCTTATGTGGACGTCTATGTAGCGGCTGGCCAGGTAATGCGATCCCGTGGAGACGGCCTCTGAGATCTGGGCCCGCGTGAAAGCCTGGCCGGGACGGCGCATGAGGAGCGCGAGTATCTTGAACTCCGTTGGCGTGAGATCCAGCGTCTCCCCCGAGCGGCTGACGGTGTAGCCGTTCGGATCCAACTCCAAAGGACCTAGCCTCAAGAGTCCTTCCCCGCCTCTGCCGTCCCGCCCGAAACGTCTGAGGATGGCCTTGATCCTGGCCAGCAACTCTTTGGTGTCGAAGGGCTTGGTGATGTAATCGTCGGCCCCGAGCTCCAGCCCGACTACTTTGTCCACGGACTGGCTCTTCGCCGTGAGCAAGACGACGGGGACGTCACTGTGCTCGCGCATCTTCTTCAAGACCTCGAACCCGCTCATCTTCGGTAACATGATGTCTAGTATCACGAGATCCAAACCCTCTCGCCCGAGTATCCGGAGCGCCTCGACCCCGTCCTCAGCCGTTACTACCCGGTAACCCTCGGATGCCAACACAATGGACGTGACCTCCAATAGCGCCGCGTCATCATCGACCAACAAGATCGTTTCTTCCAATCCGACTCCCTAAAACCGCAAGCCTTACTACCGGCGTCCACAATGCCCAGTATCACTGTATCCTACCCTATGCGGGGGTTCCTTCGTAGCGGCAACCGAATCTGCAAAACTTGCAAGTATGAGACTAAGATTTTATACTGATACCAGTTTAGATAACGTTATCTTGCAGGAGGTATGAGCATGGTCAAGAGCATTGGAATAGATTTGGGCACGACCAACAGTTGTGTTGCGGTACTCGAGGGTGGGGAACCGACGGTGATCACCAACTCTGAGGGAGAGCGTACGACGCCTTCGGTCGTGGCCTTCGACAGGAGGAGTGGAGAGCGGTTGGTGGGGCAGCTTGCGAGGAGGCAGGCGGTCACGAACCCGGAGCGCACCGTCTACTCGATCAAGCGCTTTATGGGGCGACGTTACAGCGACGTGAAGGTCGAGGCCGAGCGCGTCGGTTACCAGGTCAAGTCGGGCACTGGCGGAGACATCAGGATAGGGGTCGACGACAAGGAGTACTCTCCGCCGGAGATCTCCGCGATGACCCTCCAGAAGCTCAAGAGGGATGCCGAGGAGTATTTGGGCGAGGAGGTCAGCGAGGCCGTTATCACGGTGCCGGCGTACTTCGAGGACGCCCAGCGCCAGGCGACCAAGGACGCCGGCAGGATCGCCGGGTTGAACGTCAAGCGGATCATCAACGAACCGACCGCGGCGTCGCTGGCCTATGGTATGGACAAGGAGGAGGACCAGACCATTCTCGTCTTCGACCTTGGTGGCGGTACGTTCGACGTCTCCATCCTGGAGCTCGGCGAGGGGGTCTTCGAGGTCAAGGCCACTAGCGGGAACAACCACCTCGGCGGCGACGACTTCGACGCCAAGGTCGTCGAGTGGATGGTCGACGAGTTCAGAAGGTCAGAGGGTATAGACCTCTCGAAGGACAAGATGGCCGCCCAGCGCCTCGTCGAGGCAGCCGAGAAGGCCAAGAGGGAGCTCTCCTCGACGACCAGCACCTCGATAAACCTGCCTTTCATCACCGCGGATCAGAACGGTCCCAAGCATATGGACCTGACGCTCAGCCGGGCGCAGTTCAACAACCTGACCGCTGACCTCGTCGAGGCGACAGCCGGTCCCGTGCGCCAGGCGATGGAGGACGCCGGCCTGCAGCCAGGCCAGGTCGACCAGGTGATACTCGTCGGCGGCTCGACCCGCATCCCCGCAGTTCAGGAGCAGGTCAAGGAGATCACAGGCAAGGAGCCCCACAAGGGCATCAACCCTGACGAGGTAGTCGCCGTCGGGGCCGCCATCCAGGCCGGCGTACTGGCGGGCGAGGTCAAGGACGTGCTGCTCCTCGACGTCACGCCACTCTCCCTCGGTATAGAGACCAAGGGCGGGGTGTTCACCAAGCTCATCGAGCGGAACACCACTATACCTACACGTAAGAGTGAGGTATTCACCACCGCGGACGACAACCAGGGATCGGTCGAGATCAAGGTCTACCAGGGCGAGCGCGAGATAGCGGCTTACAACAAGATCATCGGCAACTTCCAGCTGGTCGGCATCCCGCCCGCGCCAAGGGGTGTACCCCAGATCGAGGTCGCTTTCGACATAGACGCGAACGGCATAGTCAACGTCGGGGCCAAGGACTTGGGGACTGGCAAGGAGCAGAGGATCACCATCACGGCCTCCGGCGGCCTCTCGGACACGGAGATCCAGCAGATGATGGAGGATGCTGAATCGCACGCCGAGGAGGACAAGCGTCGCCGGGAGGAGGCCGACGTCCGCAACAACGCGGACAACCTCGTGTACTCCATCGAGCGTTCGCTCAAGGACGTTGACGGCAAAGTCGACCCGAACACCAAGCTGGAGATAGAGCAGGCCATAAAGGAGGCCAAGGAGGCGCTCGCCGGCGGCGACGTCGAGGAGATCAAGAGCAAGCAAGAAGCGCTGGTCACCGCCTCTCACAAGCTCTCCGAGGTCCTCTACAGCCAGGCGGCCCAGGAGCAAGAGGCAAGCTCCGCCGGGGCCACGGATACCGATGATGACCTGGTTGAGGACGCTGAGGTCGTCGACGAAGACGAGGACGGCGAGGAGCGCAAGTAACCGCACGAGAACGTGGGCAGGGCGGCCGCATGGTAACCACAGGAGGACTTGGGAGCATTGAGTAGCGAGGAGAACAAGCGAGACCCCGAACTCGGGGACGAGGCCAGGCAGGAAGAGGCAGTAGAGGAGGCCGAGGGCTCCCCGGTCGACCCCGCCTCCCTCGAAAACAGTGAGGGACCTGGCGCGCCAGGAGACACCGAGGTCGAATCTGTCAGCGACGAGGAGCCAGGCCTACAGTGGGATGAGGCGACGGTGCTCTCGGTAGAGCTGGAGGCCACGCGCCGGGAGCGGGACCAGTACCTCGACGCCCTGCGTCGCCTCAAGGCCGAGTTCGAGAACTCGCGCAAGCGCCAGGAGCGGGAACGTACCCGTATACTCTCGATGGCATCAGAGAGGTTGGTGCAGGAGCTCCTCCCCGTTCTCGACAACCTGGACCGCGCGCTCGAAGCCGGGGGAGATATCCGCGAGGGCGTGCAGGCTACCAGGGACCAACTCGCCGACGTACTCGGTGACGAAGGCCTCCTGCCCGTCGCCTCAGACGGCCAGATCTTCGACCCTAATGTCCACGAGGCCGTTATGGGCCAGTTCTCCGAAGAGCACGAGGAAGGTACCATCATCCAGACTTTCCAGAGAGGCTACGTACTCAACGGGAAGCCGATTCGGGCGGCGAAAGTTGTAGTTGCGAAGCAGGTATAGGGTATGGAGAAGGTGGATCTCTACAAGGTTCTCGAGATATCCAAAGAGGCCTCGCAGGATGAGATCCGACGCTCCTACCGTAGGCTCGCGCGCAAGTTTCATCCCGACGCCAACCCTGGCGACAGGCAGGCCGAAGAGCGTTTCAAAGAGATACAGCACGCCTACGAGGTCCTCTCGAAACCCGAGAAAAGACGTGAGTACGACGAAGGTCCCCGCACCTTCTTCGGCTCCCGCGGTGCCGGGCAGGGACGGCCGGGTGGCGCGGACTTCGAGGATATCTCGGATCTGCTCGGCGGCTTCGGAAACCTCGGGGACATCTTCGGACGAACGGCCAGTACTACCCAAAGCGCCCAGGCAAAAGGCGAGAATATAACCGTAAACGTCAGGTTGAGTTTCAAAGATGCCTTGAACGGTGTAACGACGCGGGTCGGGGTACCTGTCGAGGAGGCGTGTGGCGAGTGCAGGGGCACGGGTGCGGCTCCTGGGACTACGCCGCAGACGTGCCCTGAGTGTGGTGGCAGGGGGGTACAGAGTCGTGATCAGGGGTTCTTCGCGCTCTCGACGCCGTGTTCTGGGTGTGGGGGCGAGGGCAGGATCATCGAGAAGCCTTGCAAGGTCTGCGGGGGCAACGGCAGGGTGCGCAAGAGCAGGCAGGTCAAGGTCAGGATACCCGCCGGGGCGAGGGAAGGCATGAAGGTTAGGATCCCTGGCAGGGGGAGCGCGGGCAGGAGAGGTGGGCCTGCGGGAGACCTCTACGTCGTAACGCGGGTAGAGAAGCATCCCGTCTTCGGGCGGCGTGGCGACGACTTCGTGGTCGAGGTGCCCGTCAGCTTCGTCGAGGCTGTGCTCGGGGCGCAGATCGAGGTACCGAGGCCTGGCGGCGGTACCGTGAGGGTCAGGTTGCCTGCCGGTACGCAGGACGGCAAGCAGTTGAGGGTGCGGGGCGCGGGAGCGCCCAGGGCGAAGAGTGACGGTGGGGAGAAGGGTGACCTCATCGTGCGGGTAGGCGTGGTCGTGCCGAAGAAGCTCAAGCGGCGGGAGCGTGAGATCCTCGAAGCCCTCGCCGAAGAGCGGGACGAGGATGTCAGAGAGGATCTCTTCAAGAAGGTGGAGATCGTGAGTCTCAGAAATCGTCCAGTCTACATGATCGGGATTGCCTCAGAGCTTATCGGGGTGCATCCGCAGACGCTGCGGATGTACGAGCAGAAGGGCCTGCTCCGGCCGCGCAAGAGTATAAAGAACACCAGGCTCTATTCGCAGCAGGACGTTGAACTCGGCCGCTACATACAGAGGCTGACCCAGGAGATGGGGATGAACCTCGCCGGCGTGAAGAAGGTTATCGACCTCGAGCGCCAGGTAGCGAGGATGGAGGACGAGATCCGTGCTCTGCGCGAGGAGCTTGACCGGAGGGAATTGGAGCACAGACGCCTGATCTCCGAGGTCCACCAGAGCTACAAGAGGGAACTGGTCTTGATGCCCAGGGGCGAGCTTGCGCGCAACAGTCGGAGGAGCCGCTGATGGCAGAGCCCATGCACTGCTACAGGCATCCGAAAAGGGAGACTCGCGTCTCATGTGCCACGTGCGGGCGACCAATTTGCACCGAGTGTATGGTGGCCACCGACGTCGGGATAAAGTGCCCCGAAGACGCCAGGCTACCAAGAGGAGCCCGGGCCGGCGTCATGAAGACGGATCAGGTCCTAAGAAGTATCCTCGCCGGTTTGGGGGTCGCTGTCGCAGGCATCCCCATAGCGTACGTCCTCTTTCTCCTCCCATTCACCTGGTTGATTTCGGCCGCAGCCGGCTACGGGGCAGGCACACTGATCAACCGCGCCGGGGGCCGTAACGGTGGTCCTCTGGCGATCGTCATCTCCGTCCTGGCCACGGCCGTACCGTTCCTGGTCTTGCTGGCGCCGGATCTCCTCGCCGGCTCGATCAACCCCCGTCCCCTCATTGCGATGGTCTTCGCCGTAATCGCCGCCGGCGTGGCAAACCGCCGGGTCTAGAGCAGTCAGCTATTTGCCATCGACGTGTTTTCGGCGGTCTCGAATCCTGACGATGACCGCGCCGCCGAAATGAGACACCTCGCGATACGCATGCTCGAAAGCCGCGACGTGGCACCGATCTCCGAAGCCTTCAGCGACCTGGGGTGGAACAAGCCCCTCTCGCAATACGAGGGCTACCTTTCGGAACAACAAAAGGGGACCCGCACGGTCTTCGTCGCCTTTGTCAGGCGGAGACTTCGCCGGGTACGTGACCATCAACTGGAGCCCGAGCTACCCGCCTTACCGTGCCGGAGGAATACCGGTGATACAAGACTTCAACGTGCTGCCGCGCTTCAGGCGGCAAGGCATCGGCACCAGCCTGATGGACCAGGCGGAGCAGAAGATCTCGGAACGCTCCTGCGTCGCAGGCATCGGAGTTGGCATGCCGCCCGACTACGGAGCGGCGCAACGCCTTTACGTACTCCGCGGCTACGTCCCTGATGGAAAGGGCCTGACACGCAACGGCCGTCCCGTGAGGCAGGGGGACGAGATTACTGTCTGCGACGGACTCGTACTCTACCTGACCAAAACGCTGACCGAGAGACCTTCGCCGGAGCGGTCGCCGTACCTGTGAGCCCGTGATGGCCAGAAACCGGAGAATCCATGCTCTCGCCTCTCCCTCCTAAAGCGGTTTAACCTGCCTCCTCGGCGATGCATCGCCTGTGGATAACTCACAGAACCCCACTACTAAAGCTAAAAACGACGGGTCACAATCCACACGAAATGGCCCTACTACCCTCTGTCAGAGTTACACTTGACCCTAAGATCAAATTAAACCTGACAATGAGGTAAAGCATCGAAAAATACTTTCAGAAAGCCTAGCGTAGCCTGTGAGAGCGTGCTAGGGTTGGAGCCATGAGAGAAGACATGCAGTACATAAGCGGAGTTTTGAACGAGCTGGAGGCGATCGTTCAGGATGCATCCGGCGTACCGATGAGCAAGGGTCGGGCTGTCGTAGATCGGTCTGATCTGCTTGTGATGCTGGACGAGTTGAGGGGATCGTTGCCCCCTGAGCTGGCTGAGGCCGAGTCGCTTCGCCGGGAATGCGGGGCCACAGTCGCTGCGGCCGAGGAGGAGGCCCAGCGCATAGTCGAGGAAGCCCACCATCACGCTAACGCGATGGTCCCCGAGACGGAGCTCCACCGGCGTACGGAGCGTCGGGCAGGAGAGATCATAGACGGGGCTGAACGCTACGCCGAAGAGGTCTCCGGCGGCTCCGAGGTGTATCGTGACCGCGTCATGGGGCAGCTGGAGAACTGGTTCCAGGACTCCCTCATCTCGGTGGAGGAGTCCAGGCAGGAGTTGGGCGGTGTCCCCGTGCGCAGACCCACGCCCCAACCTGAGGTCGTCGAGGAGAAGGCCGACGGCCAGGGATGGCAGGCGAGCTCGGCGTAAGGTTGCAAAGAAGTCTGTGACCTCTTTGCAAGCATTTCAGCCAGTCAGCACTTCAGCACTTCAGCTTTATTGGGGAGCGGCCCGCGTTCGTTGGCCTAGCGGTGGATAAGGCCCCGCGCTTCGTTAACCACGGAGCCTTGCTGCGTGTGGGAATCTCGCCGGCCACTACATTTGCTGAAGTACTGACAAGCGAAAGCCGAAGGCTAGAGCGTGCTGACCAGCTGAAGTGCTGAAATGCTGACTAGCGCTCTTCTTGCCTGGTTATAAGTTCGCCCAGGGCTTCGAGCCTGGCATTCAGGCCATCGAGAGAAGTTTTGAGGTCGTTCGTCCGGCCTGGATCCTCGCTGTCTATGGAGATCCTGACGACCTTCGCCCTGAGGTCCTGAAGCTCCTGGTATGTACCGGAGATCTCTGTGTCCGCGACGCTGATTCTGTTTTCGAGATCGCGCAGGTTCTCCTGCCTTGCGGAGGTCGGCGCGGCAGAGCCGGTGTCCCGGCTGAGGTCCCGTGCGACATCGGCGGCCTGCTCCCTACCCTGGGCCACGTCCACGAGCCGATCCGCCGCCGCATGCAGTCTTGGGACCACATCGTCGAGGACCGCCCTGGTTACCTCGTCTGAGGTCTCGATGGCGGCGACGACCTTGCGGTAGACATCGAGGGCCGCCTCCACCTTCTGGCGGGTCTCTCCGCGTGGGAGCCAGCGGGCGCGGCGTTCGGGAGAGACGTCACTGCCCTCTACAGCGTTCGGCGATGTCTTCGGAACCGTATCTCCCCCGAGGACCTTGCGCTGGAAGATTGGGTCTCTCGTGGCCAGGAAGACCAGGGAAGCGTAGGTTACCAGGGTCAGTGGCAGCAACCACCACGCCAGGGTGGTCACGAAGATGCCGGCCCCGATCACGAGGATCATAACGTTGATCGGGCGCAGCGCGGCGGACCGAAGCATCCGGTTTCGCTCACCGGGCGAGAGGGGGATACTCCCCCGGCTCACCGGAGGGCCAGACCTCGGGTTACGGCCTTCATTCACCGTGATCCGTCGGGGTGATCAGACGCACCTCTCCTCCGACCTCGAGCGCGAGCGCGTGGGCCGCACTGCCTTTGTTTATGGCGAGGCTCAGACGCCAGTGGGAGTCGGGGACGAGCACCAACTCTCCTGCCTTGGCCGACCCGAACGTCTCGACGTATCGAACTGACATCTCGCCGTCACCGGCGTCTACTCTCAGGCCGTCACCATACTCCAGCCCCGGCTCTTCCTGCATTACGGAGAGCCTTGCGTTTCCGAAGCGGTCGATGGAGATGATGTGGGCGACTAATCTTTCTCCCTCGTCTACGAGCGCACTCGCCGGGCTGAGACGCATCATCGAAGAAGGGTCCACGGGCTCCCCGACGTCCGAGAGCCCGACTCCGGCAGCAAGATGCGCCGCCACAGGGGCGAAGACGTCGCGGCCGTGAAAGGTGTTCGAGACGGGATGCAGGTGGAAGCGCTCTTCGGTGAGCGCACAGGCCCCCAAGATACCGCCCAGAGACTCAGCCGCCGAAACGAGCAACCCGTTGTCAGGACCGACCAGCAGGGCACCGCTCTCCGTCCGTAGAGCGAGCCCCCGACGCTTCGTGCCGACTCCTGGATCTACCACCGCCAGGTAGACTGTGTCGGCGGGCATGTAGCGGGTGGCGTGCTGCAGGATCTCAGCCCCCGTCTCGACACCGAAGCCAGGTACCTCGTGCGTCAGGTCGACGATGGAAACACCGGGTGCGATCCTCAGCATCACACCCTTGCACGTACCGGCGAAGTCGTCGGTTAGACCGAAGTCGGACAGAAAGCAAACTGGCCTCATGCCATTAGTATAAAGCTCACCCGCATAGCCCGCGGCAACGATCTCCTCGCCGCCCGTGCTCAATCTGCTGGAGACTACACCAGACTCTCATCGATACCAATGGATACATCTCAACCTTAAACTTAGTTAACCCTCAACTGACGGTTAACTGATGTTCTAGAGCAGATTAAGATTTTGGTCGAGACTCAACATGTTGTGTTTGTATGTAATTGGCCGCGAACATATTGTGCCTGATGATATATGGCATACATTTTTCGGCTCAGGTAAAGGGATTGCGGGAGGTTGCGGGACGTGTAGCGGGGTGCTAATTTCTGTCCGGATGGTTCCCGCCTACCCGGGGCTCGGTTTAAAGCTTGGGTCTAGGTGTGGGATCACGACGGACTTTATCGGCGGGGAGGGGTGATGAAGTCCGCCTAGAGGCTCCCGATGGGGAGGAGTCTATCGTAGCGTCCCGGCAGCGCGGCCGGGGCGCCTTTTTTGTGCGTATCAGCACTTCAGCACGCAGCCCGCGGCGGCTTGTCAGCAATTCAGCACTTCGGCTGGTCAGCACGCTCCAGCCTTCGGCTTCCGCTCGTCAGCACTTCAGCAAATGCATTGGCCAGCGAGATTCCCACACGCAGGAAGGCTCCGTGGTTGACGAAGCGGGGCCTTATCCACCGCTAGGCCAACGAACGCGGGCCGCTCCCCAATAAAGCTGAAGTGCTGAAATGCTGCCTAGCTGAATTGCTGACATCACTCGAACAACTTTGTGGCGCTACTGGTGTATTCGGTTAGCCAGTGGAGGTCATCTTCCGTAAAAGGTTCGGTAGAGGTTCGGGTTGCGTATACGACGCCAAGGGCGTGCTCATCGTGGAGGATCGGGACCGCCAGGGAGTTTGTCCAGCGGGCGTTCGTGCGCGCCTGGGGCAAGCGTCGGGGGCCGGTTACGGTCAGGGTAGGGTGGGTGGTCTTGACCACCAGGTCTATCACGCTCCGGTCTGCGGCGGTGAGATCCCGGTGCGGGTGTTCCCCGAGAGGTGTGAGGTCAGGGACCCTGATCAAGCCGACCCTGTCGGCCTTGAGCTCGCGCCTTATGACCTCGGCTATCTGCTTGGGTGGAGCATCGGGGTCGAGGTTTTTTGGCATCGATGGACGGAACACGAGCTGCGAGGAGAGGATGAAGTTCACGCTGGTCCCTGCCACTATGCCGAGTAGATTGAACAGCGCGTAGTACGGAAAGTCGTCCGAGACATACTTCACGAGCGGGTACCAGACGGCGAAGTTCGCCCCTATGCCCATGACGGCTACCGGGTAGGCCAGGACGCCGCGCAGGAAGAAGTGGATCCTGCTCGAGTGCCTGATGTCACGCCAGGTGAATGCGTTGTTGAGGAGGAAGTTGCTGAGGATGGAGAGACCGACCGCGAACATCCAGGCTATGACCTTGTTGGCGTCGAAGTACTCGGCGAGCACGATGAGCGTAACCATGTTGACCAGCACACCGGAGGCCCCGACGAGGGCGAACTTCCAGAAGCGCCCCGCCGAAGGCACGTAGCAGAAGAGACTCAGTATGTGAGTCAGGTACTCGAAGCCCTGACGCACTGTCGCCTTGGATACCCCAGTATGGCGGGCCCGGAACTCGAAAGACGTTTCGAGTACCTTGAGCTCGGGTGCGCAAACGAGTATCTCAAGCAGCACCTTGAACCCCGTTGGCCTGAACTGGATGCCTGAGATCGCCTGGTTCTTTATGAGGAAGAAGCCTGCCATCGGGTCACTCGTCTTGCGGGCCTCCTTGAAGAGGATCCGGGCCAGGTATTTGGTTCCCACGGACACGGACCGCCGCGTTCTGCCAGAGAGGCCTGCGTAGCTGCCGCCAGGACCGTAGCGGCTCGCCACGACGACGTCGGCATCGGAGCGGCGTGCGATCTCCAGCATCTCGCGCACCTTCTCGGGAGGGTGCTGCAAGTCCGCGTCCATCACGCAGATGTACTCGCTCACGCCCGAGAACAGCTCCATACCCGTCGTCACGGCCGTCGAGAGGCCACCGTACCGCTCTGCTCCCTCCCGGCGCACCAGGTGGATGCGTCCGTCCTGCTCGGCGAGGACCTGTATTACCTCCGGCGTTTCGTCCGTGGAGTCATCTACGAAGACCACGCGGTAATCCAGGTCCGAAAGGCTCTCGCGCAACTCATGCACGAGCTTCGGGACGTTGTCGACCTCGTTGCGCGTCGGCACGACGAGGGTAAGGAGCACCTTCTCCAGGCTCCTCCCGCGCTCCGGCCCGCCGGTAACCGCTTGCTTCTCTGCTTTCATGGCCGCTCTAGGCTAGCATATCGGGTGAACCTGCCCAAATACGGGATAAACTGACCGTAAAGGTTCCAAACGGAGGTAGGTAAAGTGCAAAGCAGCGATCTGGAACGCGCGCACGTCAGGGTCTCAGGACAGGTGCAGGGGGTCTTCTTCCGGGACTCGACCCGGCAGAAGGCCGAAGAACTCGGCCTGGCAGGATGGGTGAAGAACATGCCTGACGGGCAGGTCGAGGCCCTGTTCGAAGGCCCTTCTGAGAGGGTCAGGGAGATGGTCCGCTGGTGCGAAGAAGGTCCTCAGCAAGCCTCGGTCGAGAACGTGGATACGGACTTCGAGAGTGCTAGCAGAGACCTCGAAGGCTTCGAGGTCCGTTGAACCCCGCCCCACCAGCCGAAGTCCCAGCGGAACTGCGCCTGCTCCTCGACACTGAAGGCGTAGAGATAGCAGGTAGCAGGACTATAGATCATGGCACCCAGTACGACCTGGCCCGCGACGATGAGACCGCGAAGCTGAACGTCTATCATACTGGCAAGATCTCATCTGGAGGTAGAGCTTCAGGGTTGCGGGACCTTCTCGACGGTTGGCGCACGTCGCAGGCGAAGGCCGATGGTACACGGGCTGCGACTATCCCGCATGGTAGGGAAACCCGTTCTCGACGGTACGCCGAGACTCGGCATCGACGAGGCTGGAAAGGGCGACTATTTCGGTCCTCTGGTCGTCGCCGGGGTCCGTATTACACACGCAGATACGGCGAGAAAGCTGCAGGAGATAGGGGTCAGGGATTCAAAGGAGATCAGGGTCTCGGGCATACGCCGGATCTCAGATCGCATCCTCGAAGCCGTTGGCCGGAACAACGTCCGCGTCATATCGCTCCCGCCCCGAAAGTACGAGTCCCGTCGAAGCGCCGCCGGAAACCTCAACAGGCTGCTCGGCGAGCTCGACGCCACGATCATGGGTGAACTTGTGAGCGAGGTTGAAGTCGTAGTGGTAGACGAGTTTGCCAGGTCCACCCGCTCCTATCTCGAGCCGTTCGTGCCCGGAAGCGTGCGGCTCGAGGTACGCACCAGGGCTGAGGACGACGCGGCGGTGGCGGCTGCGTCCATAATGGCGCGGGCGCGGCAACTGGAGGAGATAGACCGTCTCTCGAACCGGGTCGGGTTCGGTTTGCCGCTCGGAGCGACGCACGTTGTGGAGGCCGGTCGGCGGGTGGTCGGGGAACTCGGGGAGGAGGGCCTTGCGGAGGTGGCGAAGATCCACTTCGCCACCACGCGTCGGGTGCTGGATATGGCCGAACATGGTGATGGAGGTAACCTTTGATAGATCTTCGCAGCGACACAGTAACCCGTCCGACGGAGGGCATGCGGCGGGCGATGCTCGAGGCGCCGGTCGGGGACGACGTGTTTGGTGAGGACCCGACGGTAAACCGGCTCGAGGAGTCCGTTTCTGACCTGCTCGGCAAGGAGGCGGCGCTCTACGCGCCTTCAGGGACGATGACCAACCAGATCGGGGTCCACGTGAACACGAACCGGGGGGAGGAGGTGCTCTTGCACGAAGGTTCCCACATCTTCGTGTACGAGGCGGGCGCCCCGGCGATGCTCTCCGGCGTCCAGCTTCGCACCCTTGCCGGGGAGGCCGGCGTACTCGACTCTGAGACAGTACGCGCGGCCGTCAGGCCCGAGGACGTCCACTTTCCACGCTCGAGGCTGCTGTGTCTGGAGAACACCCACAACACCTCGGGGGGCAAGGTCTTCCCGCTGGAGGACTTCGCGACTGTCGCCGCGACGGCGACAGAGCTCGGCCTGAAGGTCCACCTCGACGGGGCCAGGCTCTTCAACGCCCAAGCTGCGACTGGTATACCGGTCAGAGAATGGTGCGCGCACGCCGACACGGTCTCCGTGTGCTCCTCCAAGGGTCTCGGAGCACCGGTCGGGTCCCTGCTCGCCGGGGACGAGGTGACCATCATGGAGGCACGTCGGGCGCGCAAGGCCTTCGGGGGTGGTATGCGCCAGGCAGGCATCATCGCCGCGGCCTCCCTCTACGCTTTCGAGCACAACGTAGACAGGTTAGCTGAGGATCACGACCACGCCCGCAACCTAGCCTCGGGGCTGAGGGAGGCTGGCTACGATGTCCAGAAACCGGAGACCAACCTCGTCCTCGTCGCTGTCGACGACCCTTCCGCGTTTCTGCAGGCACTCGCCCGCGAAGGCGTACTCGCCACACCTGGCAGACCCGGCTACGTACGCTTCTGCACGCATCTCGGCGCGAGTGACGTTTTGGGGACTGAGGAGGGGATACAGCGAGTCGTTGCAGCTTGCCTTCAAGCTTCGGAGCCAATCTCACCTATCAGGGGGTGATACCGAGTCCGCTCGAAGAGGTGGGCGTTCGGGCTGTGGTTACACAGCGGCTCTCCCTTACACGTCATTCCCGCGAAAGTGGGAATCCACTACAACAGGCGCTCCGCGTCCCAAATCAAGAGCGTTCTTCCGGATTGCGTATCAGCAGGTACGAGTTGATGCGGATCGACTGACCACAGACCAATGTCTGCAACCCTTACCGTTCGTGGGTGGGGGGACTTGCCGATGCGAGAGAGCTAGAGGCGGTCCCGATAGTAGCGGATGAGGCGCATGTACGTCTTCCAGTCCCAGTAGGGGCCAGGGTCGGTATGGCAACTGATCCCGCCGCCGGAGCCTGGACAGCCGGGTACTTGATCGTGGCCGATAATGTGCTCGCGGTCTATAAGGATCTTGTACTTCTTGCAGTACCAAGCCGAGACCCTCGCCGAAGCGTGGTACATCATATCGGTGAACGAGTCGGGGTAGTCTATGTAACCCGCGTGCTCGATACCGATGCTGTACGTGTTGGTGTCCCACAAACCGGCGTGCCAGGCGATGTCCTGGTCGCGCACACACTGCGCCACCTGCCCTTTTGTGCTGACGACGTAGTGCGCCGAGGCCTGGGCGGCGCAGTTCTCGAACCAGCTTATGGTGCCTGAGTAGGAGCCCTGTGCGACGTGAATAACGATCTTGCTGTCGTAGGAGGTCTCCCGGTCGGACTCGGTGTAGTTGCATGAGGTAGCCGGATGCCACACGGCCCGTGGGTAGTTGGTCGCGCCGCTCTGGGCAGTGTAGACCTGAGGTACTTCGACGTTTTGTGGCGAGAGCTTAAGACGCTCGCCGGTCGAGATGGTCAGTGAGGCCCCGCTCTCGAGCACACCGTAGACCTGGTTGGCGTACAGGTCCGAGGCCGCGTACCTGGTGAGCGCCTTCTGCCACCCATCCAGGCTCTTCGGCTTGGGCTTTCCGACAAGTTCTGATAGGAAAGCTGCGCCGCCCTTGATGTTGGCAGAGCGATCGTTCTTGAGTCGAGCTTCGGAGAGACCAGTCAGCTTCGCCGCCTTGCCCAGAGTGTTTCTAGACGGGTTTTGGGTGAGCTGCATGATCCCGTAGTCGCCGCGGCCTTCGAGATCTCCCTTGCGGTAGGCGCTGGCGGATGGCGGCGGCATCTCCCAGAGGGTATTGTAGTAACCTATCGCCAGGAGCAACTCGACCGGAACCTTGTACCTTCTGGCGGCGGCCACGAACTGTGCCTCCAGAGAAGATTTCGTCTGCGCCAGGACCCTGCCGCCTGCCGTTCCGAGCAGGGAAGCGCCTGCAAGTCCTGCTCCGCCCAATCTCAGGAAATCGCGGCGGTTCATGGTCGTGAACGGATCCTCAGAATGCATGTACCCCTCCATTTGCACTGTCTCCGGTGCTCTAACTCTAAGTTTTTCGCGCGCCGCTCTTGGCGCCCTGGCAGCGCCCCAGCCCCTATGCTCGGACCGGAGCCTGCCCTCCCATTTGTGTGGTCAAACCCAAGGTCGGCGAGACCCAAGCTCGAAGCGCAGCGTTTCCCTCCAGAGAAAGCCTTGTCACTACGGCCGCCATTATAGGGCAAGTCCGGGAAGATTTTACTGATCCCGGCATGAATCTTCACCGCATTGGACTTTTCGCAGAGATCAGTAAGAGGTGCGCTCGATCGTGCAGGCCTGTATCATATATTTCGTGACGAGGATCTCTCTACCCGGAACGTTGCCAGAGCGCGTCGTCCCGGCGCTTGTGCTCGCTTGGCTGCTCTTATGTGTCTCCAGTGAAGCAAGAGCGGCGAATGGATCGTACATAGACTTCGGCTCCTACGATACTCGAAGAGCCCTTGCGGCAGGGACCGAGAGAGGGGTTACGTTCGACAACGGCGCGGCGCGGCTCGCCCGCGGGAAGATTAAGGGCACGCTGACCTCCAGGATATACGACTCGGCTCACAAGGATACATTCATCCCTTCTTGGAACGCGCATACGCCTTCCGGCACCTGGTTGCGTATGGAAATGAGGGTGCGCTCGGGCGGGAGCTGGACCCGTTGGTGGGACATGGGCTTGTGGGCCGAAGGGACGGATACCATAAAGCGCCACGGCGTGGACGGCCAGAGAGCTGGAGATTGGCGGGTCATGACGGACACGCTCCAGAGCATCGGTCCCGTGTTCGCTGACGCCTACCAGTACCGTCTCACCCTCCTTTCGAAGAGGACGGGACACACACCGAGCGTCAAGGCGATCTACGTGACTACCTCCGACTCTTACCGCAACGGGGAGGTTCTCGTCGGGGCTGATGAGAGCCTGTGGGGCAACGACCTCTCCGTGCCTGCCCGGTCGCAGATGATCTACCCCAACGGCGGCGAGGTGTGGTGCAGCCCGACGTCTCTCTCCATGGTTATGGCCTACTGGGCGCACAAGACGGGCAGGCTGAGCCTCGACCAGGAGGTTCCCACCGTGGCGCGTGGCACCTACGATTACGTCGACCGCGGGAACGGTAACTGGCCTTTCAACACAGCATACGCTGCCTCTAGCGGTCTAAAGGCCTCGGTCAACCGCTTCTCCTCGCTCGGACAGGTCGAGCGGTGGATCGCGAAAGGGGTGCCTGTCATCGCGAGCATTTCCTGGGAGAGGGGAGGGCTGACAGGCGCGCCCCTCCCGGCGAGCCCGGGCCACCTACTCGTGATCCGGGGCTTCACCGAAGCAGGTAACGTGATCGTCAACGATCCCGCAGCCGGTACTAATTCGGGCGTTAGACGGATCTACCAACGCGACGAGCTCAACAGGGCGTGGTTCGAGTCTGGCTCGGGCGGCGTGGCGTACATCGTGCGCCCTGAGAGCTGGTCCGTCCCTGACCGCACCTACGCCCGCGGGAGCTGGTAGTCGTCGGGATTAGAGAGATAGAGGGCACCATCGAGCGTTGAATCCGGTCGAGGTCGCCCATATCCCCGCAACAAGCCTGGCCGAGCCTCTGGTGATCCTAGAGGCAGCGCTCAGGAACGGCGAGCCCGTACCCGCGGACTTTGCCGAAAGCCTAGGCAGGGCCGTCGAAGCCGGAGACGTAGAGGTACTGGCCGCCAGGGCGGAGGACCAGATACTGGGCGTAGCCATCGTCGCCTACCGCCTCAACGTCTCCGCTGGAGGCCTGTTCGCCAGCATCGAAGACCTCTACGTGCGACCGGAAACCAGAAACCAGGGCATCGGCCGCGCCCTTCTTGAAGCTGCGCATGAACGTTGCGCGGAGCGCGGCATCTCTTACGTTGAAGCACAGATCGAAGATAACGATGCCGAAGCGTTCTACGCCGTCCTCGGCTACGAGCCAGAGACAGCTGTAAGGGTCCACTCACGCTCCCTAGCCATACCTGAAACCTGATATCTGCAGCCGGAAACCTTTAGTCAAACTCGAACACCTCGTACACCGAGACCTCACGGAATCCCAGGTCTTCGTAAAACTTGCGGCCGCGCGCGTTGGCGGCCGCGACCTGGAGTGAGATCCCGTCTGCGCCCCTCTCCTGCGCCCAGGCCTGCACACTTTGGAGGAGGGCGCGTCCCATACCGCGGTTACGGTGCTCGGGTTCGACGAAGACGTCATCCACGGAGGCCCACGTCTTCGGGAGGAAGGTCGGAGAGCCCTGGCGCAGCTCGCCCGAGATAAAGCCCACCGTCCGGTCTCCTGCCGCAGCCACGAATAGGAACGAGTAGCCGCTGTTCGCCACGTCGGCCAGAAAGCGCCGCATCGTCTTCTCGGCCCCGGGTGAGGTCTCGTAGACCCGGTCGTGGGCCGTATGTTCCTCTGCGCTCTGCATCCACAGCCTTGCAGCCTCGGCCGCGTCATCCCTGCGCCCCGGCCTTATGATGAAGTCAACACTCACAGACCAATGCTAACCCATGCGCCGCAGTCCGCAGGTGACAGGGGTGGGGTATGATCCGGAAAAACCGGAGAGGAGCCGGGTACGGAGCGTAAGGTGGACAGGTTTTGGGAGGTAGACGCGGCCCGAGGCGTCGCCATCATCATGATGATCGTCTATCACACCACCTACGACCTGGATACCCTCGGAGGCTATGACATCCAGTCCACGGCGGGGCTCTGGAATCTCTTTGCCGACGTCACGGCGGGCCTGTTTCTGTTCCTCGTCGGCGTCTCGCTCGCCATAAGCCGGACAAGAGCCAGCATGACGGGGTGGAGGCTCTTCGGTAAATATCTGGCGAGAGGCTTGAGGATCCTGGCGTACGCAGTGGTGTTGACCGCCGTCTTCCTGGTACTCGGGATGGGCGTGGTCGCGTTCGGCATACTGCACCTGATCGGGGTCTCCATAATCCTCGCCTACCCTTTCCTGGGACTCCGGTTTACCAACCTCGTGCTCGGCACCCTCATATTCGCCGCCGGCCAGTACATAATGGCCCAGGACCCCTACTCACAGAGCTACTGGCTCTTGCCTTTCGGTGTCGTGCCAGAGAGCGTGATAATGCCAGATTACAGGCCTTTGCTGCCCTGGTTCGGCGTCGTCCTTATCGGGCTGTTCTTCGGGAACGTGGTGTATAGCGATGGCAGAAGGCCCCCGGTTCTCAAGGACAAGGCCCCGGTACTGGCGAGACCGCTGCTTCCTCTAGGAAAGAATTCGCTGTTTATCTACTTGATCCATCAGCCCATCATCGTCGCACTGCTCGCAGTATCGGGCATCGTTGACCTGAACTTCTTGTAGAGCTTCAAGCCGCCTGGGTTTCTTTTTCGCGGCGCAACTGTTACAGTTAGCGGCGTCGTTCGGGAGAAGACGGGAGGTGGCCTGGGGAGGATCGTAATCGCAGTATATGACCAGTAGGCTCGATGGGATCGTCTGAGCTTGCGGGACAGAGAGAAATAAGAGCGCCAGGACTCTCGTGGAAATGTGCGGGAGTCGACGAGGAAGACGTTTATCGAAGCATTCGGCGGGTACGTCTCGGCTTCGGGCAGTCGTCAGGGCGGTGACAAATCCCGGCGGTGACGCCGGGGACAAAGCATCGTCTTAGCCCGGGCACAGAGCGAGCGGCTCTGTGTCCTTTCTCTGCCCTCCCTGATCCCATCCCCGGACAAACAGGGAGGTAAGCCTGTGTGCGGCATAGTGGGTTACGCCGGTAAAGATCGATGTGTCGATGTGCTTATGGAGGGCCTCGGGCACCTCGAGTATCGTGGTTATGATTCGGCGGGGCTGGCTCTTCAAAGGGAAGGCCGGATAGAGCAGATAAGGGAAGTCGGACACCTCGAGAACCTCACCCGCGCCCTCGCCGGACGCAACGGTGACCTCTCCCTGGTGCGGACGGGTGTGGGACACACCCGCTGGGCGACGCACGGACGTCCCAGCGAGGAGAACGCGCATCCCCATCTCGGCGGAGCAGGCAGCGTCGCCGTCGTGCATAACGGCATCATAGAGAACTTCTCGGAGCTCAAGGCGGAGTTGGAGGGACGGGGCGCGTCATTCCGTTCTGAGACGGACACGGAGGTGATGGCGCATCTGATCGCCGAGAGGGTCGAGGCCGGGGAGACATTGCGCACGGCGCTCACCGGGGTACTGCAGAGGCTCGAGGGTTCCTTTGCCGTCGCCGCTGTCAGCGTGGATGAGCCCGGTAAGGTCATCGCGGCCCGCCACCAGAGCCCGCTCGTCGTCGGGCTCGGGGAAGGTGAGAACTTCCTGGCGAGCGCTGTGCAGGCGCTGCTCGGGGAGACGCACGAGTTCCTCGTCGTGGAGAACGGCGAGATCGTCGAGATAGCCGACTCTTCGGTGGAGGTGTTTACCTCTTCGGGAGAGCCTGTCGAGCGTGAGTCCTTCGAAGTCGACTGGGACGCCGAGGCCGTCGAGCTCGGCGGCTACGATGACTACATGCTCAAGGAGATCCACGAGCAGCCTGCTGCCCTTGGCGCGACCCTTCTCGGCCGCATCGACACAGGCGGCGTCGTCGACCTCTCCGAGGTAGGGCTCGACCTCTCTGAGATAGACCGGGTAGTGGTCGTCGCCTGTGGCACGGCCTACCACGCCGGTCTGCTCGCCAAACACGCCATAGAGAAGCTCGCCAGGATACCCGTCGAGGTCGTGATCGCCAGCGAGTATCGTTACGCGGACCCTATTGGAGACGGACGTACGCTGGTCGTTGCCATAAGCCAGAGTGGGGAGACAACAGATACTCTTGCGGCCGTTCAGGCTGCGCATGGCTTCGGGGCCAGCGTGCTTGCGGTTACCAACACCCAGGGGTCGCTCATCACGCGTGAGGCCGACGCGGTCTTGCTCACCAGGGCTGGGCCCGAGATCTGCGTGGCCTCCACCAAAGCTTTCGTCGCCCAGGTCGCCGCTCTCGAACTGCTGGCGCTTGCGCTTGCCGGCATGCGCGGGGTCATCTCGGATAGAGAGTTGCGGGAGATCGGACGCAGCCTCAGGCTGGCGCCTGAGAAGGTCGAGGAGACGCTCGGGTTGCTCGGGAACCGGGTCGAGGAGGCCGTCGGGATCTTCGAGGACGCGCGATGCTCGCTCTTCCTGGGGCGTGGTATCTCGTATCCCGTGGCGCTGGAGGGGGCCCTGAAGCTCAAGGAGATCACCTACCTACCCTCCGAAGGCTATCCGGCGGGTGAGATGAAGCACGGTCCCATAGCCCTCGTCGACGAACACTGTCCCGTCGTAGCTGTTATCGGAGAGGGTCTCGTCCGCGAGAAGACCCTCTCGAACGTCGAGGAGACCGTTGCCAGGGGCGCGAGTGTGATCGCCGTCGCCCGTGAAGGTGACAAAGGTGCAGAAAGGATGGCGCGCCTGGTGCTACCCGTCCCCGAGGCGCCGGAGATCCTGGCCCCCTTCATCTATAGTGTGCCGCTGCAACTCCTCGCATACCACGTTGCGAAGGACCGGGGCCTGGACGTCGACAAGCCGCGCAACCTCGCCAAGAGCGTCACCGTCGAGTAGGGGATAGAGGCGGTGCCGGATGTTTACGCGCCTACAAGCTATCGGACGACGTTCAGGGCGCCTGGTTCGATACGGAAAGACATGGGCAGCCTGCCCCAGAGCTCACCGTCGAGTTGTACCGGCACCTCTTTACCTGGGGCCCTGGCGTGGACTTCCGTCGAGGTGAAAGACATCATCGAGCGGTTGAGGGGCCTCCTCACCATGATCCCGGCGAAGACATCGGGCCTCAGGAGGTCGCTCACGCGCTCGACTAGGATGGTCTCGAACTCGCCGCTCGTCAGCAGGCCGGGCCCTGACACCCTGTAGTCGCCGCCATAGAATTGACCGTTGGCGATTATGGCGAACCTCGCAGTGTGGACCTCGTCGCCATGGATTATCTCCAGCGGGGGGAACCTGTTCCCGAAGAACACCTTGAAAGCGGTTACCTGGAAGGCCAACCTCCTCAGGTACCGCTTCAGGCGCGGTGTCACGGCGCCAATCACTGTCGCGTCGAAGCCTATCCCGGCCATACAGGCGAAGCGGCGCTCGGCGCCCTCATCGTTTGTGGCGATGCCGAAGTCCACCATCGAGCGTTCGCCTTGCAGTATGCGCTGGCAGGCCTCGGCCGGGTCGAGCGGCAGCCCGAACTCCCGCGCCAGCACGTTCGCGGTGCCGAGCGGCAGTACGCCCAGCGTGGCCTCCGGCGAGAGCCCGTTCAATACTTCGTTGACCGTGCCGTCACCCCCGGCGGCCACGATCAGACGGTCCCCCGCAAGTGAAGCAAGCTCGGTGGCGTGGTTGGGATGCTCGGTATTGAGCACCTCCACCGTCAGGCCTCCCGAGCGCAGGATCTTCGCGAAACGCTCCAGATAATCCTCATCACCCGCGCGTCCCGAGTTCGGGTTTCCAATGATGACAGTGTCTGTGGCCGTATCCATCTTTATACTATAGCCCTTTTGCCTGGGGCGAATCTGCCGTAACATACGCCCCGTGGAAGGTTTCGTCGTACCAGGGATCGGGGTCGACGTCGTCGACGTCGAGAGGATGCAGTTCGCCCTGGAGCGCACCCCGAAGATACGAAAGCGCCTGTTTACGGAGGCGGAGATCGCCTACTGCGAGAAGTACCGTTTCGCCGAGCGCCACTACGCAGGACGCTGGGCCGCCAAAGAGGCCGTTACCAAGGCGCTCGGGTGCGGCCTGATCCAGTGGAACGGCGTCGAGGTCGTGCGCCTGCCTCGAAGCGCTCCTACGGTCCGTATATTCGGCAAGATCAAGAAGTTCGCCGACGCGGTCGGCGTGCGCGAGGAGGACCTCTACATCTCCATAACCCACTCCGAGCTCTCCGCCGTCGCCGTCTGCGTCGTGCGCCGGGAGCGGATCTCGGGTTGAAGCTCTACACCGCAGAGGAGATGTCCCGGGCCGACACGAAGGCGCAGGATCTCGGCCTCCCAGGCGGCGTGCTCATGGAACGGGCGGGAGTTGCCATGGCCCGTATCGCCCTCGAGCGATACTCCCCGCGGGCGCTCGCTCGTCGTCTGCGGCGGCGGTAACAACGGCGGCGATGGCTTCGTCATCGCCCGCGAGCTGCACCGCTCCGGCGTCGATGTCGCGGTTCTGGCGACGAAGGGCGAGTACGAAGGGGACCCTGCGACCAACCTGGAGGCACTGCGGAACCTGGACGTGCGGTTTATCGTCCGGGAAGACCTCGACGCGGAGCTCGGGGCGGCCGACCTGGTCGTCGACGCACTGCTCGGGACAGGTTTCTCTGGGGAGGTGCGCGAGAAGGAGGCCGCGATCATCGAGCAGATGAACTCAGCCCAGGCCCCCGCACTCGCCGTCGACGTCCCATCGGGGGTAGACGGGGCTACGGGTGAGGTACAGGGTGTGGCCGTGTCTGCCGATCTTACGGTCTGTGCGCACGCCGTGAAGGTTGGGTGTGTGATCTCCCCCGGCCGCGAGCACGCCGGCGAGGTCGTCGCCGTGGATATAGGCATCCCAACCGAGGCAGACGTCGACCCCTCTCTCGTCTGGACCGATGCGGCCTCTCTACGGGGGAAGATACCGCGCACCGCCGAACCGGCCCACAAGTACTCCGCCGGAGCCCTGCTCGTCGTCGCCGGCTCCCGCGGCATGACCGGAGCCCCCGTTATGGTCGTCCGGGGCGCGCAGAGAGTAGGGTGCGGCATAGTCTTCCTCGCCACCTCAGGGGGGGCTGCACCGGCCGTCGACCTCGCGCTCACCGAAGCACTCGTCTACGGTGTCGCTGAGGACGAGGAAGGCTACATGGGGTCGGGTGCGCTGGAGGAGATCCTGGAGTACGCAGGGAGAGCCTCTGCGCTAGTGATTGGCCCGGGAACGGGGACAGGGGATGATGGCAGGCGTCTCGTCGAGGGTATCCTGCGCGAGGTCAGGCTGCCCGTATTGCTCGACGCCGACGCCATCACGAACCTCGCCGGCACGGACGTCCTTGCCCAGAGGGAGAGCCCGACCGTAGTAACGCCACACGCCGGGGAGTTGGGGCGTCTCCTTGGATCTGGGGCCAAGGCGGTGTCGGCGCGCAGGCTCGATTCAGCCCGCGACGCGGCCGAACTGCACCGTTGCTGCGTGTTGCTCAAGGGTTCGGATACGCTCGTCGTCGAGGGCGAAAGAGTCGCCGTCAACACCACGGGGAACGTCGCGCTGGCCACGGCGGGGACGGGGGATGTGTTGGCAGGTGTGATCGGGGCTCTCCTCTCGCGTGGGATGGATCCCTACGAGGCGGCCAGGGTCGGCGCCTGGGCGCACGGACGCGCGGCGGAGCTGTGGCTGGAAGAGACCGGCTGGCCCGCGGAGAGCTTCGTTGCGACCGACCTGCTCCAATTTCTGCCGCCGGCCGTGGGAGAGCTGTTCTGACCTTCAGGCTTCTCTTCATCGGGGACATCGTCGGGCCCGCAGGATGCTCGGCGGTCCTGGATCTCCTACCCCGCTTGCGTCGAGAGCTGGAGCCTGACGCCGTCGTCGCCAACGCCGAGAACTCGGCCCCGACGGGGCGTGGGATCACCCGCGAGAGCGGCTCCGCCCTGCTCTCCGTAGCCGACTTCCTCACCCTCGGAAACCACGCTTTCGACGCCGATGGATACAGAAATTTCCTCGAAGAGGAGGACAGGGTAGTGCGTCCCGCCAACTTCGACGAGAAGGATCCTGGGCTCGGCCTTGGGGTCTTCGAGGCTGGCGGTGTAACCGTGGGTGTCACCAACGTGCTCGGGCGCGTGTTCGTCGAGAGGACGAAAATTTCTCCGTTCGAGGCTGCCGACCGGGCCGTCGAGGAGTTGAAGGCGCGCGGCGCCGACCTCGTGCTCGTCGACTCCCACGCCGAGGCCACAAGCGAGAAGCAGGCACTCGGCTATTATCTAGACGGAAGGGCGCATGCCGTATTGGGGACCCATACGCACGTGCCAACGGCGGACCTTTCGATCCTGGCTGGCGGAACTGCATACGTGACCGACGTCGGCATGACCGGCTGCAGGGAGAGCACCATCGGCTTCGAGCGGGATGATTTCCTCGCTCTGTTCATGGGTGATTGGCGTGGGATCTCGGTCGCCACCCGCGGTCCCGTCGTTCTCAACGGTGTACTCGTCGAATTCGACCTCGACACACTTCGGGCCGTCGGGATCAGAGCCGTAAGCAGGGAGTGGAAACCATAACCGGAGGACCGCCTGGCCGTTTACAATAGCGCTGATGCGGCCGGGAACGACGATCTTAGGGGTGGAACATGGAGCAGCAGGACATTCGGGAGTTGAGGGTGGCCGAGATCGCGCACCAGGAATGGCCCACGCTCGGGCCCGATGAGACGGTGGAAGGTGCTATAAAGCTTTTCGCCGAGTCTGGCATCTCGGGCACTCCCGTCGTCGACGAAGGGAGGCTTGTCGGCATAGTCACGGAGGGGGACCTGATCTTCCGCGACGCCGACGTCAAAGCGCCGGGCTTCCTCGACATCCTCGGCGGCCTCATCCCTCTGGGGAGTTGGGACGAGTATCGCAAAGAAGCGCTCAAAAGCGCCGGCGTTACCGTCGACGAGGTGATGACGAGGGAGCTGATCACGATCTCCCCCGACGCCACTCTCGCCGAGGCCTCCACGATCATGGCCGACAAGAGGGTCAAGATCCTCCCCGTCGCCGAAGACGACATCCTCCGCGGTGTGATCACCCGCATGGATATCCTGACCCTCCACGTACTGAACCCCCGCCGGTAAGAAGTACCGTGGGTGGCACGTCCGCCGGAGTCAGGGCCCCGAGCCGTACCTGGGCTGAGGTGGACCTTGGCGCCGTGCGCCACAACGTGGGCACCCTCAAACGCAGGGCCCCAAACTCGCGCCTGATGGCTGTCGTCAAGGCGGACGCTTACGGCCACGGCTCTGTCGAGGTGGCACGTGTCTGTATCGAGGCCGGGGCAGACGCTCTCGCTGTCGTCACTGTCGAGGAAGGGGTGGAGCTGCGGCGCGCTGGTCTGGAAGCCCCTATCTTGGCCTTCACCGACCTCCTGCCTGACAGGCTCCCGCTTGCCGAAGCGCATCGCCTGGCCGTAACGGCCCACTCCATCCCGAGCGCGAGGCGCATCGCGGCCTACCACGGGCTCGAGGCCCACCTGAAGGTGAACACGGGGATGAACCGCTGGGGAGTCGAGCCCTCGGAGGTGGGGGAGGCGCGCAAAATACTTGGCCCGAGACTCGCCGGCGTCTACACGCATTTCGCCGTCTGCCGACTCCGACGAAGGGGCGACGAGGCGCCAGATCGGACGCTTCGAGTCCGTCCTCGCCTCACAACCCTTCGGCGGTATGCTGGTACACGCCGCAAACTCCGCTGCGACGCTCTGGCACCCCGGCTCGCATTACGCTTGCGTCCGTCCCGGTGTGGCGCTCTACGGTCTGCACCCTGCTGGCGACGAGGGGGACCCTGCGGCTGAGGGTCTAAGGCCTGCGATGGCCCTCAAGAGCTACGTCGCCGGCGTGCGGCACCTCGCCAGGGGGGATGGGGTGTCTTACGGGCTTACCTACAGGGCCCGGGCGCCGATGTTCGCGGCGACCGTGCCTGTTGGGTACGCGGAGGGGTACAGGCGTGCGCTCTCGGGAAGGGCTGAGGCCCTGATCCGGGGCCTCAGGCGACCGCTCCTCGGGCGGGTCACGATGGATGCCTGCGTCTTCGGGGTGGACGAAGATGTCGAGGTCGGGAACGAGGTCGTGCTGCTAGGGACGCAGGGCGAAGCGCGTATCAGCGCCGAAGAGCTCGGCTCAAGCGCAGGCACGATAAACTACGAGATCACCACGGGGATAAACCCCCGCCGCGTCGAGAGGAGCTACGAGGATGTTCGAGGATCTTAACTGGAAATCAGCCGCCCGGAGGTCGGCGATAGTCATCGCCATCTACCTCGGCCTGCTCTACCTACTTAGCGTCGCGTTCCCAGGCAGCGGCTTCAACCTGGACAGTCGGGGTCAGATCGTCAGCCTGCTCGTGAACGCGGTCATATTCTTCTTCATCTTCACCTTCGTCTACGCACTCGTGGAGCGCAGTAGGAACAGGCGTATAGCCGAAGCCCGAAAACAGAAGAAATCCGGAAAGCAGGCCGGCAAAGAGCGCGACCAGGACGCCGGCCTCCTCGCTCAAAGGGCGTCCCAACCCCAACACGAGCCGCAAGAAGACCCGCCGCCGACGCTAGAACCTTGGACCTCCGCGCGGCCCTCGAACCCCCGCTGGATACCGCCTGCCTCCTCGACGTCGTCCCCGAGCTCTCCCTCGCCCGTGAACTGGAAGGAAGCCCGTACCACCACCTGGACACCCTGGACCACGTCCTCGAGGTCGTCCGGGGTGTCGAGTGCGAGCTACAGGAGGGCAGGGTGGGCGCCCGCGTGGGGGAAGACCGTGTACAGGGCCTGCGCCTCGCCGCCCTGCTTCACGACGTGGCCAAGCCCGTTACCCGCGGCGAGCTCGAAGGCAGGGTCCTCTTCGTCTCCCACGATTCCCTCGGCGCGAGGATGGTCCGGCGCATCGGCCGCAGGCTTGGCCTGTCGGCGGGGGAGACGGATCTTACGGCGACCCTGACCGCACTGCACCTGAAGATTGGCTTTATGGGCAACCCCCGTACAGACTACCCGCCGGAGAGGCTCGCCCGCGCCGCCGGACCCTTCGGTGAGGAGCTCGCCGTCCTGAGTTGGGCCGACCGCCTCGCCGCCCAGGGCCCGCGCCTCAAGCCCGAGCACCTGCGGCGCCACGAGGAGCTCTGCACCTGGTTCTTACGCGTCAGCCGAGGGCTCGCTCCCCACCCCATGCCCGACTATGCAGCGTTGGAAGGCAAGATCCCCTCCGGCTCGGGCGCCGACGTCGGATACGCGGCGAGCCATCTCAGGCTCCTCGCAGCCCGAGGGACCGGGGGCAATCCCGCATTCAGCAACCTGACTGGCTGAAATGCTGACAAGCCGGCATTCAGCAAAGGCGGCGTGCTGAAATGCTGAAGTGTTAAGCTCGCTCTAATGTAGAATCGCGCCGAGAGCGTAGCGGCCCCTTGGGGCCGGAGGAGGTAGGGTCTTGAACTTCGAGAGGGCGAAGAAGGATCGTTGGATTCGTGGCGTCTGCGGCGGCCTGGCCCACACCTACGGTTGGAACTCCAACGTAGTGCGGCTCGCTACGGTGGTGATCGCCGCCATCATCCCTGGTCCGAGCACGCTGGTGGCCTTCGTGATCTACTTGTTGCTCGGCTTCACTCTCCCGGAGAGCGAGGAGTTCTAGGCGCTTTGGACTTTGCGGAGGCCCAGAAGGAGGCCCTGGGCTGTACGAAGTGCGGGCTGTGCCACTCGAGGACACAGGTCGTCTTCGGCGAGGGGCCGCTAAACGCCGGGCTGTTCATAGTCGGTGAGGCACCAGGCTTCAACGAGGACGAGGGTGGCAAACCCTTTCTGGGAGCCTCGGGGATGCTCCTGGACCGGCTGCTCGAGTCACTCGACCTCGGGCGCGAGAAGGTCTACCTGACCACGCTGGTCAAGTGCCGCCCGCCGGGATCTCCGCCCAGGCCCCCGAAGCCCTCCGAGGTGAGCTCCTGCCGACCCTACCTCGTCTCCCAGCTCGCGGCCGTCGACCCGAAGGTCGTCGTGGCACTCGGAAACCTGCCCAGCCGGGTACTAACGGGGAGGAAAGAGTCCGTCTCGCGTATCAGGGGACGTGCGATCCCGCTCGACGGCCGCTACGTCTTCCCGACGCTCTCTCTCCAGCGGGCCCTCTATACTCCCGCAGACCGTGCGCTCCTCGTCTCGGATTTTTCCCGCCTGCCCGAGCTCCTCGAGGCCGAGCGGCCCTCCACCTACGAGACCCTGAATGTCACCCGCTCCCCCGACGCCGGGCGGGAACCGGTCCAGCCGGGGCTCTGGTAGAGTCCAGGGATCACCCCGTGGAGCTCGAATGCCTGAAGGAGGCTATGCTCGAGGAGCTGGCATCCAGGGTGGCGCGGGTGCTCGGGCCCGGTGACGTCGTCGTGCTCTCTGGCGAGGTCGGCGCCGGCAAGACCACTTTCGTGCGGGCCGCTGCCAGATCTCTCGGCGTCACGGAGAGGGTGACGAGCCCGACCTACCAGCTCGCCCGCGGTTACGAGGGCCTCAAGGACGGGCGACGTGTGACCGTCAACCACATGGACCTCTACCGCCTGGAGGGAATCGAAGACCGCGACGCACTCGAGCTCGACGACTACATAGAACCCGATGCCGTAACGTTTATCGAGTGGGCAGAGCCCGCGCTCGGCGCCGTCGAGAACCCTTCGATCGTCCACATCTACCACGAGACCCCGACCACGCGGCGCATCAGACTCGATGGGCCTGCCGCGGAGCGTCTGGCGACTTGCTGATCCTGGCCCTCGATGCCTCGACGCCCGTGACCACAGTCGCCCTCGCCCGCGAGAACGGCCACGAGGTGCTTGCCGAGGTCTCTGTGACAGCCCGCGGGGCCTCAGAGACATTGCTCCCCGCCATACACGCCGCCCTCGACCTCGCCGGGGAGGATCTCGGCTCCGTGGAGATCCTGCTCGCCGGGGTGGGACCGGGAACCTTTACGGGCATCCGCATAGCGGCCGCGACGGCCCGCGCGCTCTCCGCCGGCACAGGCATCTCCCTGTCGAAGAACTCGACCCTCGCCGCCCTCGCCGCCCCCGCGCTCTCATGTACGGGGGACGTGCTCGCCGTTCTCGACGCCAGGAGGGGACAGGTCTTCGCCCGCAGGTTTTCGGAGGCCGGGCCGACGTCGAGCATCTACTGCGTCAGTCCCGAGGAGCTTTCGGTAGAGGGAGGGCCGCTCGTAGTGGGCGACGGTGCCTTGCGTTACCGTGAGGATCTCTCCGGCCTTGGGCGCATACCGCCCGAGGACTCTCCGCTCCACAAGGTCACGGCGGCCGGGCACATCATCTCTGCCGACCTTACACCCGTGAACCCCGAAGATCTCGTCCCCATCTACGTCCGCGAACCCGACGCCGAGGTTCGGCGCGACCTCAACCCGTGGAGTCGTCCTTGAGCGAGGCTGGGGCGCACCTGCGCCGGATGAAGGCCGGGGATCTCCCCTCCGTTATGGAGATAGACGCGTTGTCCCTCCCCCGTCCCTGGAGTGCGGCGATCTGGCGCGGGGAGCTCGGGAGTCCCTACGGCCTCTACCTGGTGATCGAAGACAGTGGCGAGGTCACAGGCCACATCGGGGTCCGCCACATCCTCGGCGAATTGCACATCACGACCATCGCCGTAAGGCCCGAGTACCGAAGGCGCGGACACGCCCGCGCCCTGATCGGCGCCGCCCTCGCCGCTTATCCCAAAGCCAGCCACGTCCACCTCGAGGTGCGCCCGACCAACGCGGCGGCCATCGCGCTCTACGAGTCGCTCGGCTTCAGGGAGACGGGACGCAGGCCCCGCTACTACGGGGACGAGGACGCGTTGCTCATGACCCTGAACCTCGACGATGTTCATCGGTAGAACGCCGCCGCTCCTCGCGCTCCTTGCGGGCTTCCTCCCTGCGGCGCCGGAGCTCCTCCCTGGGCTCGAAAGGCTTCAGCAGCAACAGCGCCGGGATGAGGCAGGCCAGAAAAGAGACGAAGATGCCGACCGCGATCAGGGGGTCTACAGGCCCCCTGAACACGTAGATGAGAAACACCGCCAACATCACCAACGCTATGGAGGCGAATAAGAGCGAGAAGATCCGCATAACGTCAAGTATATCCGGTCGGCAATGTGAACTAGGGTTGCGGATTGTCCGTTCACCTAACCCTTCCTAATTCACCATTCCAACTTCACAATTCAAGATGCGCCCGAATGCTATAAACAAACCATGATCCTTGCGATAGAGACCTCCTGCGACGACACCTGCTCTGCGGTCGTGGAGCCTGACGGTCGGCGCGCCCTCTCGAACGTCGTCCACACGCAGACCGAGCACGCGCGCTACGGCGGCGTCGTCCCCGAGGTCGCCTCCCGCGCCCACCTCGAACGTCTCGACGGGGTCGTGGAGATCTCGCTGTCCGAAGCCGGCATCTCCCTCGACGAGGTTAGCAGCGTCGCCGTGACGGTGAGGCCGGGTCTGATCGGGGCCCTCCTCGTCGGGGTCGCAGCGGCCAAGGGACTGGCCTACGCCCGCGCCCTCCCGCTCGTCCCCGTGAACCACCTCGAAGGCCACATCGCCGCAGCGTACCTTACGGACCCCGACCTGGAGCCTCCTTTCGTCGCCCTGATCGCCTCCGGCGGGCATACGGCTCTCTACTCAGTAGACGGGGACCGCAACATGCACCTCCTCGGCGAGACGCTCGACGACGCCGCAGGCGAGGCCCTGGACAAGGGCGCCAGGATGCTGGGCCTCGGTTTCCCTGGCGGACCCGCGATCTCTGCAGCCGCCCGCGACGGAGACCGTGACCGCTACGATTTCCCCGTAGGCCTGAAGGGCAAGGACAACCTCGACTTCAGTTTCTCAGGCCTCAAGACGAGCCTGCTGTACAAACTAAAGGCAATGGACGGAGAGCGACTCCGCGAGGAGCTGCCACACCTGGCCGCCGGCTACGAGGCCGCCGTAGTCGAGGCTCTCTCCCGCAAGCTCCTTCGAGCCCTGGATCTTCAGGACGCGTCCACGGTAGTCGTGGCAGGCGGAGTCGCTGCCAACGCCCTTCTACGCCATACCCTCGAAGAAAAATGTGCGAAGACCGGAACCAGCCTCGTCGTCCCACCACCAGATCTGTGCACGGATAACGCGGCCATGATCGGGGCCGCCGCGGCGAGATCTCCCGCCGTCCCCTTCCCCGAATACCTCTCCCTCAACGCCCGCAGCGTGTAGGCGGTTCGCTTCGCGAACCGCGCATTTCAGCCAGTCAGCACGCTCAGGCCTTTGAGGCCTTCGCTCGTCAGCATTTCAGCTTACTCGTGCGTGCGCAAGCCTTGGCTGACAAGCGAAGCCCGAAGGGCGTTGCGTGCTGAAATGCTCTAATCGCGCAGCGCGGCGAGTACCCGCCCGCGTTCCTCCCCTGTGAGTACCGTGCTCCTCGCGCACTCCACGCAGGTCGCGTGCAGATTCTCCGGATGCTCTTTAATGTAGAGCAGCACTACTTTCTTCGGGACTCTGTAGAGGATGTGCTCGGTGCGCCCGTCGCAGCGCACGCATGCACGTTCCTCACGGCCCAACTCCTTTGGCAGACGGCTCAGGCTCGGAATCCTGTCGGTGTGGAAGATGCTGAGGATGCTCACGTTTGAATTGTAACCCCGTCAGGCATATACTCTCTACATTGGCACTCTGATCGAGAGAGTGCCGGGCAGTTGAAATCGGTCCTAGTTTAACAGAGGAGGCAGACAGTGGCGCACAAAGAGCTAAGGTTCAATACCGAGGCGCGTCGGGCGCTTGAAGCGGGCGTAAACAAGCTCGCTGACGCGGTCAAGATCACGCTCGGTCCAAAGGGCCAGTACGTGGTGCTCGACAAGAAGTTCGGTTCGCCGACCATCACGAATGATGGCGTGACGATCGCGCGGGAGATCGAGCTCGAGGACATCTTCGAGAACCAGGGTGCCCAGCTCGTCAAAGAGGTCGCGACCAAGACCAACGACGTGGCCGGTGACGGGACGACCACGGCGACCGTTCTGGCCCAGATCATCGTCCGCGAGGGCCTCAAGAATGTTGCTGCCGGTGCCAACCCGGTTATCTTGCGCAACGGCGTCGACAAGGCCGTATAGCGCGCGGTCGAGGCTATAAAGGCCCAGTCCACCGAGATCAGTGGCAAAGAAGAGATCTCGCGCGTGGGGGCCATCTCAGCGCGTTCGGAGGAAGTCGGCAACGTCATCGCCGACGCCATCGACAAGGTCGGCAAGGATGGAGTCGTCAACGTCGAGGAGTCGCAGACCTTCGGGATGGACCTGGAGTTCACCGAGGGGATGCAGTTCGACAAGGGCTATCTCTCGCCTTACTTCGTCACCGACCAGGAGCGGATGGAGGCGGTCCTCGACGATCCCTACATCCTGATCGCCAACCAGAAGATCGGCAACGTCCAGGACGTCCTGCCGCTCTTGAACCAGGTCATGCAGTCCAACAGGCCGCTCCTCATCCTCTCGGAGGACGTCGAGGGCGAGGCACTTGCGACCCTGATCGTCAACAAGCTGCGCGGCACGTTCAATGCGGCCGCGGTCAAGGCCCCCGGCTTCGGTGACAGGCGCAAGAGGATGCTCGAGGACATCGCCATCCTTACCGGCGGCGAGGTCATAACCGAGGAGCTCGGTCTCAAGCTCGAGAACACCCAGCTCAACCAGCTCGGGCGCGCCCGCAAGGTCGTCATCACCAAGGACGAGACCACCATCGTCGACGGTGCCGGCGAGACCGAGAGGATCACGGGCCGCATCAACCAGATCCGCTCCGAGATCGAGACCACCGATTCGGACTTCGACCGCGAGAAGCTGCAGGAGCGGCTCGCCAAGCTCGCCGGTGGCGTGGCTGTCATCAAGGTCGGCGCCGCGACCGAGACGGAGCTCAAGGAGAAGAAGCACCGCGTCGAGGACGCACTCTCGGCGACCCGTGCGGCCCTCGAGGAGGGCATCGTTCCAGGCGGTGGCGTAGCGTTCCTGCACGCCCAGCAGCCTGTGGCCGACATGCTTGACTCCCTCGACGGTGACGAGCGGACGGGTGCCAGGATCATCCACCGCGCGCTCGAGGAGCCTATCCGACAGATCGCCCGCAACGCAGGGGCCGACGGCTCCATTGTGGTCGACAAGGTCCGCACAGAGGGCGGCAACATGGGCTTCAACGCCCTCGTAGGCGAGTACCAGGACCTCGTCTCGGCCGGTGTAACCGACCCGACGATGGTCTCGCGCTCCGCCCTGCAGAACGCTGCCTCCATAGGCAGCCTCATCGTGACCACGGATGTCATCGTGGCCGAGCCCGAGGATGAGGCGCCCGCTATGCCCGCAGGCGGCATGGGTGGGATGATGTAAGGAGCTCTCACAGCAGAGCTTCTACCCGCGGCGTCCCGAAAGGGGCGCCGCTTTTTCGTAACCTGATCTGTTTCGCCTGGGTCTCAAAGGGTATATATTGCGGCTAGCCAGCGACCGAGAGACGGGGAGCGAGGTGAGGGAGAATAAATAGAGGACTGGCTAT
>CAWEHD010000001.1:0-130263 GCA_963808845.1 uncultured Rubrobacteraceae bacterium | reverse complement strand
AGTTACACTCCAATGTATTTACCCTGGTCTCCTGGTTTCCTGGAGCGCCACAGGTGCCTCCGTCCAACCCTGCCTGGCAAAGTACCTAGCGTAGGTCTCCATGAGATCCCCGTCTATGGCGGGCCGAGTGGGCCCTCCGTCACCAAGCGCGCGACGTGCGTTGCTGTCTTCGTAGATGTTCTCTTCCCAGAGCTCCTCCGCCGCGGGTGACGCCCCGCGCATTACCTCCCCTGGGGAGCCTTCTTCGGGTGGAGCGGCGTCAGCTTCTGCAGCCATTCTTCGTAGGGGAGGCGCTCCAGCGGGTAGCCCTGTTCTTCCAGCCGGTCGAAAACCTCGTCCGCAGGCGGAGGGTCGGGGTTCGCCAGGTGGTAGGTCCCTCCCTGCGCTTCCGACATAGATGCCAGGTGCAGTATCGTAGCGGTCACGAAGTCGACGGGCGTCATCTCCATCCGCCACCCCTCGATCTCGGGGGCGCATCCGAGCCGCGTAGACTCCACGATGACCGCGCCGAGCAGGTCGCGTGGGTTGGAAGCACCGGATTCGCTGTGCCCCGAGACGTTGCCGGGACGGTAGACGCAGACGGGCAGACCGCGCCCGGCGGCCTCCCACACCAGCTTCTCGGCGACCCATTTGGACTGGCCGTAGCCGTCCTCCCTGGCTTCGGCGAGATCGTCAAGGTCGGTGTCTTCCTCGCAGAGCCCCATGCGTGGCGGGAAGATGCCGTTCGTAGAGACGTGGTGCATGGGCTTCGCCCCGTGGCGGCACGCCAGGCGCAAGACCTCGCGCGTGCCGCCGACGTTGGCCGCCTCGAGCGACGAGTAAGGATAGACGAGGTTCACGACGGCGCCAGGGTGGAAGATCAGGTCCACCCCGCGTGCCAATGCGTCGAACTCTCCACCGGTCATGCCGAACAACGCCTTCCCGAGGTCTCCTGGGACGGGCACGATGCGCTCCTCCCACTCGGGCCGCCACAGCCCGTAGCGCCGCAGGTTGATCTCGATGGATTCCATCCCGCCTGAGTCCCCGCGCTCCCTGACGAGACAGTGTACGCGGGCATCCGTTAGTGAAAGGAGCCCGTCGAGCAGGAAGGCCCCGAGGAAGCCGGTCGCCCCGGTCAGGAAGACGTTGTCGGTGTCCCCCAGTGTCCGCGTGCCATCCTTGGCTGGCTGCGGGACTATCTCGGGGTCGAGGACGGCCTCATCACGCAGGTCTTCGGAAGGTTGCGCCTGTAAGTCATTCCCGTCGCGTTGTAGCGTCTCTATCCTGTCGCACAGGCCTGCGAGCGTCGGGGCCTCCATGAACAGCGGCATAGAGACGTGGACGCCGAAGCCCTCCTCGACGCGGCTGGAGAGCTGCGCGGCGGCGAGGGAGTGTCCGCCGAGATCGAAGAAATCGTCCTCGGGCAGCACTTCGCCCTCGTCAAGGCGCAACACACCCTCCCAGATCCGTGTGAGCAGCGCCTCTTTCTCCGAGCGGGGTGCCCTTTCGGGGAGTCTGTCGACGCTACCTGCGTCATCCCGGGTGGAGCGAGTGGGGCGGGGTGGCGGAGGCGGGAGTTCGGAGCGGTCGATCTTGCCCGAGGTGGCCTGGATCGGGAGCGACTCGAGCTCCACGAAGACGGAAGGTACCGCATAGTGCGGCAGGCTGTCTTGCAGGACACTCCTTATCTCCTTGCTCCGCCCCGTCTTGGGTCGAGGCTCCATCCAGAGTAACGCTCGCCATCTTCGGGGTCAGGCACGAAGTAGGCGACGAGGCGTTTGTCCTCACCCTCCTCGCCCTCGGAGACCACTACGCACGATCTCACGGCGAGGCCATTCTCCATGGCGGCCTCGACGGCGCCTAGCTCGACGCTGTAGCCCCGGATCTTGACCATAAAGTCAACGCGGCCGAGGATCTCGAGGCTACCGTCGGAGAGGATGCGGGCCCTGTCGCCCGAACGATACATCCTTGTACCGCTCCTCGAGGAGAAGGGGTCTTCGGGGAAGGTCTCCTTGGTCTCCTCGGGCAGGTCGACGTAGCCGCGCGCTAGGCAGTCGCCGCCGACGAAGAGCTCCCCTGCCTCGCCTTCGGGCACGCGTTCGCCTTCAGCGTCGAGTAGATAGAGGTGCTCCTGGTCCATGGGAGTGCCTACAGCGCAGTACGTAGACTCGGGGTTATCGACCAGCTCGCGCAGGTCCCCGGCGGCCACCTCGTGGGTCTCGCTGCAACTGTAGACGTTGAGTACTCGCGCATCGGGCAACAACTCCATGGCGCGCCGCGCGAGCGTGCGGGTCACGACCTCGCCGTTCAGCCACAGAGTCCTTAGTCTCGAGAGCCTCTCGCCCACCTCGGTCCCGCTCGAGTTCAGGACGGCCTCGAGGAGGGATGGGGTGACCAGCGTCTCCGTGATCTCGTACTCTTCGAGAAAACGGATCAAGGCGTTCGGGTCGTAGATAACGTCGTCAGGTATGACGACGGTCGTCGCCCCGCGGAGCAGCGGCCGCATCATCTCCCAGATAAAGAACACGTTGCACCCGACCCTGTCGCCAGGAGCATTGTCGCTGATGCCGAAGCGCCACAGGTAAGAGAGGACCGGCGCCCTGTGGGGGTTGGCTATCCCCTTCGGCTTCCCCGTCGTCCCAGACGAGTACGAGACGAAAGCCAGGTCGTCCTGGCCGACCTTAGGCCTGTCATCTACCGCCGGAATGTCCTCCAGGCTCTCCTCCCAGCCCTCATCGAGGAAGAACGTCTCCGTCCCTTCCGGCAGGCGATCCGCGTACCGCTCCTGCGTGAGGACTATCGGCGGGCTCGCGTCCGCCACGACATCGGCGAGCAGGGGCGGCGGGTAGGCGAGCTCGAGTATCAGGTAGGCGCCGCCAGCCTTCATGGCGGCGAGGCAAGAGACCACATACTCGGCCCGCCGCTCCATGTAAACTCCGACAGGGTCATCCTGGCCGATTCCCTTGCTCTTGAGATACGCGGCGAGCCTGTCGGCAATACTGTCCAACTCGCGGTAGGTCAGGGAGATGTTGGCGTCTTCGAGGGCGAGGTTCTCGGGCGTGCGGCGCGCCTGCTCCTCGAAGAGCTCGTGCAGGCAGAGGTCAGCGGCGTCGTTCATGCTAGCACCCGCCGGGAGGGCATTCCCACCACAGATCCCGTACCGGAGAGGCTCTCCGTGAAGAACACCCACCAGTATACGAATACTACCGAGATGCCTGCACAGACATCAGATACGCCCACGTCTACCATTGAGCCCGACGACCTTCGCATAACGATCAACCTCTCCTTGCTCTTCCTTCAATGACAACGCGTTGCTTCGAAACATACGGGGTGCGACAGAACGCCGCAGTAGAGATGATGCAGACCATGCTCCGGTCGAAGACCCGGAGCGAGGCGGTCCGGAAACGTTGCATGACATACTAACCCGCCTGGATGTTGATTCCAGCTGTTATCCTGAAGATAGGTTTAAAGTTGTGTTAAGTTTTGTTAATGTAAGCAATTCAGCAATTCAGCACGCTGCAGCCTTCGGCTTCCGCTTGTCAGCATTTCAGCAATTCAGCTTTGTTGGGGAGCTGCTTGGGTTGGTCGTGCTCACTCTGCGGTGGAAAAGGCTCCACATCGTTTATCACGGTGCCTGGCTGCGTATGGGAGCGTCGCTGGCAGGTACTTGCTGAAATGCTGACAAGCTGCCTGGCGAAGCCTGGCGGCGTGCTGAATTGCTGAAATGCGCGGGATAGAGAAGGCCTGGGGCCTTCTCCATCCTGCTATCAGATCCGGCGCACCAGGAGGGCGTTTCCGAGGAGGAGCAGGATTATCTCAGAGACGGCTACCGAGGCGAAGGCGGCCAGGTAAGGTACCCCCGCGACGACGGTGAGCACCACGCCGACACCGGCTGCGGTCCAGAGGGCGTAGAGTAGCGAGGCGAGGTAAGTACCGAACACCCCGCCAATCCTCCTTGCCACTAGATAGCAGAGCACGCCGCCGGTGACGTCGACGAGTGGCATGAAGGCCAGTTCGAGCGGCCCTGCGAAGGGGCTGAAGAGGTTGATGATCACGGTTCCCACCCCGAAGGCTGGGATGACCGCCGGGTACTTGATGACGAGCGGCTTGAGGGCCTCCCCGACCCTGAACTGTATGGGCCCGAAGGCGAAGGGCGCGACGGCGAGGCTCAAGACCACGTAGAGGGCCCCGACGACTCCTGCGATCGCGACCCTGCGGGCCGGACTCTGTCCTTGCGCCACCACTCCCCTACTGTGCTAGCGCGCAGCCGTCTTTGCGCGGGTCGCTGCCGCACGCCCTGACGCCGTTATCCAGGATGCGGATGAGTTGGGCGCCCCCGGCGGGGATCATGTAGTCCTCCTTTACTTCTATGCGATGTCCTCGTCTGCGCAGGCGCTCGATCTCATCCTCGGAAACTCGACCCTCGATGAGGAGCACGCCGTCCTCGTGACGGTGGCGGGGGTGCTCGACAGCCTCTTGAGGGTCCATACCGTAGTCGAGAAGGTTGATGAGTACCTGCGCCTGACCCTGGGGCTGCATCGCGGCGCCCATTACGCCGAAGACCGCCCACAGGGCTCCTTCTCGCGTCGCGAGGCCGGGGATGATGGTGTGCATCGGACGTTTGCCAGGGGCGATGGCGTTCGGGTGGTCCGGGTCGAGGCTGAACGAGTTGCCGCGGTTGTGGAGGCAGACACCGGTGCCCCCGGCGACGATGCCGCTGCCGAAGCCCCTGTACAGGCTGTTGATGAACGAGCAGCCGTTGCCCTCGGCGTCAACGGCGCAGAGGTACGTGGTGTCCCCGCCAGCAGCAAGCTCAGGGCCCAACTCTGCGGCGCGTTCCAGCGAGATGCGTCCGCGCAGGCTCGCGGCGTAGTCCTTGGAGATCAGACGTTCTGTCGGGCTCTCCGCGTGGCCCCAGGACTCGGGGTCTCCGATCTCATCGTACAAGTCACTGAAGGCCAGCTTCTTCGCCTCGACCTCGAGGTGGATGCGCTCCGCGCTCGTAGGTCCGAGGGAAGAGAAGTCGAACCCTTCGAGGATGTTGAGCATCTCCAGGGCGGCGACGCCCTGGCCCGGGGGTGGGATCTCGTAGACCGCCACGCCCCTGTAGTCGGTCGAGATCGGCTCGACGAACGTCGATTCGTGCGCCGCGAGGTCTCCTTCGGTGAGATACCCTCCCGCCTGCTGCACGGAGCGCGCGATGCACTCTGCTATCTCGCCCCTGTAGAAGGTATCCGCCCCGCCTTCCGCGACGGTCGAGAGCGTGGCCGCGAGGTCCACCTGGGAGAAAATCTCCCCTGCAACAGGAGCCCGGCCTTCCGGCAGAAAGGTCCGCTTGGCGGCTTCGTTCTTGCTGAGTACACTTACGTGCTCTTTCCAGTAGCGGGCGACGACCTCGGCGACGGGATGGCCGTTCTCCGCCAGCTCCCAGGCGGGCTCGAGCAATCGCGCCAGAGGCTGGTTGCCGAAGCGGTTCACCGCATCCTCCCAGAGCCTGACGGCACCGGGCACCGTAACCGTGAGGCCGCCGTGCTCGGACATCTCGGTCAAACCCAGGTCCAGGAGTTTTTCTACGCTGACAGCTCCCGGAGCCCGGCCAGCGCCGTTCACGCCGGTAACCTGTCCTGTCTCAGCCTCGTAGTACAGCAGGAATGCGTCGCCACCCATGCCCGTCTGCATCGGCGAGAGGACGACCATCGCCGCGGCCATTGCGACGCATGCATCGGCTGCGGTTCCGCCGGCATCGAGAGTGCGGAGGCCGGCCAGGGTGGCGCTAGGATGCTCGCAGGCGACCGCCCCTTTCGTCCCGAATACGGTCGAGCGCCCTCCCGCATTAGGCCTCCTTGTGGCGGTTTCCCTTGTTCTGGACACGTGCTGCGGACCTCCTGTCGGGACCTATGATCGCTCTTACAGTTTATATAAAGGGGCGGCGGGTATATTGACGAAAGTAAACCAAGAGGAGGTAATTCATGAACGGCGGCAAAGGAATCTACGTGGGCGGGACACTGCTCTCCATCATCCTCTCACTAGCCCTGTACTTCTCAGGCAGGCGCGAGACGGCGATCTTCGTCGGCCTCTGGGCCCCGACGATTCTGAACCTGGGTCAGACCCTAGTAGACGAGGACTAGAGAATTTGCAAAGAGGTTTTGACCTCTTTGCAAGCATTTCAGCAAGTCAGCATTTCAGCACGCTCCAGCGTTCGGCTTCCGCTTGTCAGCACTTCAGCGCTGCGTGCGCGGGTTTTAGCTGACTGGCTGACAAGCCGCCTGGCGGAGCTGGGCGGCGTGCTGACTTGCTGAAATGCTCTAGAGTCTTCCGAACTCCCTGAGCAGATCGACAAGGGACAGACGTTTCACGATTGGTCGTCCGTGGGGGCAGACCTCTCGGAACTCGGTCGCTGACCATTCTCTCAACAGCATCTCCATCTCTTCCCTGGACAGGCTCTCCCCGAACCTGGTCGAGCCCTTGCAGGCGAGTGCCTTGGCAAGGTCTTCACCGCCGGCAAGCGCGTGCAGGGCCCCCAATAACGCAGCCTCGGGGTCAGTAACGGTCTCGGGCACGGCCGAGATCCGGACCGCACCCTCTCCGAAAAGCTCGAACCGGAACCCCAGAGCTTGCATCTCTACCTCGAAGTTCCACACCTCGGGCGCGAGATCCTCGGGCAACCTGGCGACGACGGGGCTAGGGAGCGGCGTCGCCTCCGCCCTCAGGCTCTCGGAGAGCCGCTCGTACAGGATGCGCTCGTGCGCCCCGTGCTGGTCGAGGATTATCAGCTCATCGCCCTCCTGGGCGATGATGCACCTTCCGGCGAACTGGCCGATGAGATCCAGCTCATGGCCGCCCTCCTCGGGCGGCGCGCCGCCGCCCACATCTCGCCCCTGGGCGAGCGCCGACCTGATGGTTCCTACGACGAGCGGGTAGGCCGAACGTCCTCCGCGCAGGCGCACGGCGCTCTTGGCCGGGTGCACGTTCACGTCCACCTCGCCGGGTCCGAGCTCTAACCGCAGGAACGCCGCGGGATGCCGTCCCTTTGGTAGCAGATCCGCGTACGCTTTGGCGACCGCGGGGGCGAAGGAGTCGGCCTCGACGACCCGGCCGTTTACGGCGACGTGCAGGTAGCGACGGGTCGGGAAGCTGATAGCGAGTGGGCTGACGAAGCCCCATACTACCGGGTCCTCGAGCGCGATGAGGCTCCGGGCGAGCGAGAGGCCATGCACTTGATTGACACGCTCCCTGAGATCCGCCGCCGCGGGAAAGGCGAGGACGCGCCGCCCGTCCGAGAGGAGGAAGAACCCGACCTCGGGACGGCTCAAGGCGAGCGATTCGACCACCGTTGCTACCGCGTTCGCCTCGGCCCGCACGGTGCCGAGGAAGCCGCGGCGCACCGGCAGGTTCAGGAACAGGTCGCGCACTTCCACCGTCGTGCCAGGAGGATGGGCCGCGGTCGCTGACTCGACCACCCCTCCGGCGAAGACCCGTACGCGGGCGCCGAGGGAATCTTCCGTGCCGCGTTTGCGGGTCGTGAGCGACATGGAGGAGACGGCCCCGATGGCGTGCAGGGCCTCACCACGGAAACCCAAGGAGACTACGCTGGCGAGGTCGTCGGCCGTCCGGATCTTGCTCGTCGCGTGCTCCGCGACCGCGCGTCCCGCGTCCTCGGGCGACATCCCCGAGCCGTCGTCGCTGACCCGGATCAGGGCCACCCCGCCGTCCTCGATCTCGACTTCGACTCTGCCAGCCCCCGCGTCGAGGGAGTTCTCGATTAACTCCTTGACGGCCGAGGCCGGACGCTCTATCACCTCCCCGGCGGCGATCCTGTGCGCCACCTCTGGTTTCAGCACACGGACCCGTCCGGCGTAGTCGGCTGCCGCTTCAGAGACCAGCGTAGGAAAGAGCTTCATCCGATCTCACCCGGCAAAGTCTTTGACGCCTTCGGCTTCGAGGCGGGTAAGAATCTCACCGGCCCGGTCCGTGACCTGGGGCGGCAGCCCGGCGAGCTTCGCCACATGGACGCCGTAGGATGAGGACTCCGCGCCTACCTCTATCCTGTGCAGGAACACGATCTCACCCCCCACCTCCTCGACGCTAGCCTTGTAGTTTCGGCAGCCTGGCAACATCTCCATAAGCTGCGTCAGCTCGTGGTAGTGGGTGGCGAAGAGCGTGAGGGCCTGCACGTCGTCGTGCAGGTACTCGGCGATGGCCCAGGCGAGGCTCATCCCGTCGTAGGTCGAGGTGCCACGTCCTACCTCATCAAGGATGACCAGCGAGCGCTCCGTCGCACTGTTCAGAATACTCGCCGCTTCCGTCATCTCCACCATGAAGGTAGACTCACCGCTCGCGAGCCTGTCCTCGGCCCCGACCCGCGTGAAGATGCGGTCGATGACGCCGAGGGACGCCTCGTCGGCGGGGACGTAGGAGCCGGTCTGGGCCAGAAGGGCGATGAGGGCCACTTGCCTGAGGTAGACGGACTTGCCCGCCATGTTGGGGCCCGTGATGATCTGGAGCCGCGAGTCCCCGCTCACCTCGGAGTCGTTGGGGACGAAGGGCATCTCGAGGTTGTGCTCGACGACTGGATGCCTCCCGCCGGAGATAAGGATGCCCCGACCTTCCGTGACCTTGGGGCGGCAGTAGCGCAGCTCGGTCGCAGCGGCGGCGAAGGAGGCGACCACGTCGACGACGGCTATGGCGCGCGAGACCTTCTGCAGTTCTGGCGCGGCCTCCTTGACGGCTGCGCGTATCTCGGCGAGGATGCCACGCTCGATGCGCTCGACCTCGTCGCGGGCCCCGAGCATCCGCGATTCGTGCTCCTTTAGCTCCACCGTTACGTAGCGGGCGTTGTGCTTGAGCGCCTTGCGGTGTTGGTAGCGATCGGGGACCGCACTCGTCTCCTTGCCAGCGACCTCGATAAAGTATCCTTCGCCGTCCCTGTAGCCCACCTTCAAGGTCTTCAGGCCCGACTTGAGCCGCTCCTCGGCCTCGAAGCGCGTGAGCCACTCGTGGGCGCCGTCCCTGAACTCGCGCGCCTCGTCGAGCTCCCCAGAGTAGCCCTGGCGTATGATCTCACCGCTCTCCTCGGAGATCGCAGCGGCGACGAGCTCCCTCACCCCTGGCGGCTCTTCCATCGCCCCCAACACCCGCGTGAGCAGAGAAGAGCCCTGCGACGCTGGATCGAGCGTCTTTCTTAGAGGTCCGATCTCCTCCAGCGCGCCCTTGAGCGAAAGCAGGTCGTTGGGCGAGGCCGAGAGCCTGACGATGCGCGTGGCGATGCGCTCCACGTCGGGGATGCGCCCCAGATGTTCGCGCACCTCTTCGCGCAACATGTAGTCTCCGGCGAGCACGTCGACGGCACCGAGACGTTGCCTGATGCGGTCGACCTCGAGCAGAGGACGCTCCAACCAGCGCCTGAGCGCGCGCCGGCCCATCGGCGTGCGGGTCCTATCTACGGTCTCGACCAGATCTTCCAGGCCAAGGTTGCGCCTCGTCGTCGCGTCGAGGACCATCCCCGAGCCAGGGTCGTAAGGACGGAACGTCACCACCTGCTCCGGCGAACTGCCGCCTCGCATGGAAGCGAGGTACTGGATCAAAGCCCCCGCGGCGCCGGCGAGGGCCGGACGCCCATCGAGCCCGTATCCCTTGAGTCCCGATACCCCGAAGTGCCTCTTCAGTGCCTGCTCCCCAGCGGAAGGCTCGAACGTCCAGCGCGGGGCTGAGCTAACGGCGGCGCGCACCTTCGGCAGTCTCTCGGCCGCTGTCCGCTCGGGGACGACGATCTCGCGCGGCGACCACCGCTCCAGCTCGGCGGGGAGCTGCTCCTCAGAGACCTCGGTGCCCGTGAACTCGCCTGTCGAAGCCTCGACGACGGCAATGCCGGCCCGGCCGTCCCTGAGGACGAATGCGGCCAGGTAGTTGGCCTGACCTGCGGAGAGAACATTGTCCTCTATAACGGTGCCGGGGGTCAGAGTGCGGGTTACCTCACGAGTGAACTGCTTGGGTTTCGTCGGGTGTTGGCGCTGCTCGGCGACGGCGACGGAGTAGCCCTTTCTCAGGAGGGTGGCGAGGTGCTCCTGGAGCGCGTGTCCCGGGACCCCGGCCAGCGGGACGCGGCCCTCTCCGGCCGCCTCGCGGCTCGTCAGCCGGATCGAGAGCGCCTGCGAGATCCTCTTCGCGTCCTCCTCGAAGGTCTCGAAGAACGTCCCTACCTGGTAGAAGAGGATCGTCTCCGGCGGAAGTTGCGCCTTCAGTTCCGCGTAACGTCCAAGCATAAGGCTATTCTACGGCCAGAACCCCGCTTCGTCAGCCCCAAAGTCGTACGCCGTGCACGGGGGCATGGATCATAAGGTTGTTATCATGGCTGTACGCAGGACTCCAGAACAGATAACGTTCCGGCAGACCGCAAAGTGCAGAGGAGCGAGCGTGAGTCCGAAGCCTGTGATCCTGGACGTAGACCCTGGCCACGACGACGCCGTCGCCATGATGCTCGCCTGCGGCCACCCGGACCTTGACCTTCTCGCCGTCACGACCGTCGCCGGCAACGTCACTATCGAGAAGACCACGCGCAACACCCTGCGGGTACTCTCCCTCGTCGGGTATACGGATGTGCCCGTCGGCGTGGGCGCACCGGAACCCCTGGAACGGCCGCTCCACACGGCCGAGGACATACACGGCAAGAGCGGGCTGGACGGACCAGAGGAGATCCCCCACGCCGACTTCGAGCCCGATGAAAGCGGGGCTGTGGCCCTGATGGCGGCCACCCTGCGCCTTTCTTCTGAGCCAGTCACCCTCATCCCTGTCGGCCCGCTCACCAACATCGCCGCGTTCCTGCGCGAACATCCCGACCTGAAGGACCGCGTAGCGCGCATCTCCCTCATGGGAGGGAGCATAGGCCTTGGCAACACGACGCCGGCCGCCGAGTTCAACATCTACGTCGACCCCGAGGCGGCCAGCGAGGTCTTCGAGTCCGGTCTGCCCATAACGATGGCGGGCCTCGACGCAACGCACAAGGCCGGCGCCGGTCCTCGCGAGAGGGAGCGGCTGCGGGCCACAGGTAGGGTGGGAGGCGTGGTTGCCGGGTTCCTGGACTACTTCGCCGCCAACTACGAGAGCGTCTACGGCTTCGACGCCCCGCCGCTGCACGATCCCGTCGCCGTCGCCGCTGTGATCGACCCCGGCCTGCTAAAGACACGACCCATGCGGGTCGATATCGAGTGCGAGAGCGATCTCACCCGCGGCGAGACCGTCTGCGACTTCTACGGCGTGACAGGCAGGACGCCGAACGCCGAGGTCGGCGTCGATCTGGACCGCGCAGGCTTCTTCAGGCTCCTGTACGGAGCACTGGGCCGACTGTGATGCAGCGTTTCAGCACGCTCAGGCTGGCGCCTTCGCTCGTCAGCACTTCAGCTAGTCGTCCTGTAGCGTCCCCAAGAGCGTAGAACCCGACCGCCGCTGGCAGTTAGTCTCTCGAGCGCTGCTGGGCGAGGCTGGAATGGGAGAAGCTGAAATGCTGACGAGCGAGGGCCGAAGGCCCGAAGCGTGCTGAAGTGCTGAAATGCTACTTGCGGGCTGTGCGAAGCGAGCGGACAACGAAGGCGTCGAAGCTTGCGAAGGCCGGGATATCCTCCACGGAGACCTCGAGTTTGGCATGGTCGAGCGCCCCGGTGACCGTGACCCTGCGCTCGGGCGCGATGCGCTCGAGTGCGTACGATTGTGAGGGAGGGAAGTACTTGTCGTGGGGGCCGGTGGCGAGCTCGACGGGGACGTGGATCCGTCCCGTGCCTGTGAGTGGCGAGAGCTCCCTGAGATCGGCGCGCACACCCTCGGGCAGCTCCCCGTAGAGGTCCTCGAAGCGCTCCGGGTCTTCGTTGGCGAGCAGCCGAATTACGCTCGCGGCCGCAGGCTCCAGGTCTTCCGTCCGGCGCGAGCGTAGACCATCGAGCGGGTCAGGGTCCTCGCGGTCAATGCTCGCGAGTTCGCCTGACAGCGTACGCCGGTCTTCGCCGGGCGGCAGCGCGGCGACGAGGGAGTGGGCGATGACGTAAGGGAGGAAGGAGTCTGCGTCGTAGCGGATCAGCTCTCCGTCTGACCGGCGGTAGTGGCCGGTCGTTGCGATGTTCACGACGGTGCGGATGTCCGAGTAAGGTGCGATGCCGGCGACGACCGAGACCCGCCCTTCGAGGCTCGACTTCTCTGCCGCGAGGAGGGCCAGCGTAGCGCCGGTCGAGACCCCGACCAGGGCCACCCCTCCGTCTTCTACGTCCGGTCGTGCGGAGACCTCGCGGACGACCTCGACGGTCTCCCGGGCGGTCTCGGGGGTGATCTCACCCTCCATCAGCCCGGGCAGGTCGGGCACGACCACGAGGTAGCCGGCCCGCGCGAAGCCCTCGGCCAGGTTCCGCACCTCGGGCAGTTTCCTTCCCTCGCGCACGGTCCCGTTGACCAGGAATATAGCCGGCCACGGTTCCTCTCCCGCAGGCCTCGCGACGAGAGTGGGGTTGCCGGCCACGGGGACGTCCTCGAAACCGGGCTCGCCGCTCACGGCTTCGGCCGCAGGCGTCAGTACCGGCGCGTCGAGAACGGAGGAGATCACCATGACGGCGCGCGCCTGCGCGTCCACCCACGACCAGTACGAGATACACAGTCCGATCACTAACGCGAGCAACACGAGATAGAAGGCTCGTCTGAGCCTCCTACCAGAGAGTCTTTGTGCCGAATCCTTACCCCGCAACATCTCTCCCGCCGGGGACGACCTTGTCTCCCCGTAACTATGCAACGCGGACCATCGCCTGTCCACCGTGCATCGGAAGTTCCTCTGTCCATAATGATTTCTTTTACACGGGCCAGGGTAACATCGTAGAGTTGCAGGCAGACATCACCAAGAAGGAGTTTCGATGCCGGACCTACCACAGCAAGGCGAGATACTGCCCGACCTGGAACTCACGACGGAGAGCGGGGAACGTCTCGGGACTGGAGAGCTAACGGGCCAGAAGACCGTCCTCTACTTCTACCCCAAGGACGACACCCCAGGCTGCACAAAGGAAGCCTGCGCCTTCCGGGATCGCATGGACGATTACGCCAAGGCGGGTATACAAGTCTACGGCGTCTCGCTGGACTCCCCCGAATCTCACCACGAGTTCCGCGAAAAGTACGACCTCAACTTCCCTCTCCTTTCAGACGAGGGAGGCCGCGCTTCCGAGACCCTCGGAGTCCTCGGTGACCGGGGCACGGCCAGACGCGTCACCTTCCTGCTCGACCCGGAAGCCAGGATCTCCAAGGTCTACCCCGAAGTCACCCCGGATACCCACGCTGAGGAGATCCTCGAAGACGCCGCCTCGATGTAGCTTATGAGGGAGGCTTGCTACAAACCCACGCACCAACCCAAGCGGGTATGGCCCCCACTACCAACTCAGTCCTGCGCACCCGGACCTCGGAGCAGGTAGATTCTCCGAACTCCGAGCGGTGGCGATGTACCTCCCGATAGAGGTACGACCATCTCGGCACACGTGCTTCGCGGTGCGGGCACCAACAGACTCAAGGCTCTATTTCTGCTCCACCGTGTAGTGGATCGTTTGAGCAACGATCTTGCCGTCTTCGATCAGGTAGGAGTCGGCGCCGTCCCTTACCCTGACGCTTGAGTCCTCGTAGGCCCACTCCAAGAACCCCATCCTTCCCTCGACGACCACGTAAGTGTACTCGAAGGAGTGGTGTTCGGGCAGTTCCTCACCGAGCATCCCTGCTAGTTGCCTTACTCCCTCGTAACCTCTGAATACACCCCGGTTTATGAGGATCACTATATCCTCGGAGACGTTGCGACGGATGTCCTCCTCGAGGATGCTCTCGAAGCCCTCCTCGCCCCCCCAGTTTTCGGCCAGGTTCAGGTGGTCGTCGAGCACTTCTTGGGCAGAGCGTTTGCTCAATTCTTCCACCACGATCCTCCTTGGCTGGCAAGGGCTCTAATCTGGACAACCCTCGCAAATATGATCTCATCTCGCCAACTCACATGCACCCAACGAAGATCTATTCACCAAGCTCGTGGAAGTCGACGTTCCGCCTCTATGGGCCAGCCGAGCCGGATCGATCTGCAACTGCGAGTAGGGTCACTTTATCGGTGGTCTTGCAGGAAATCCAGCACGAGCCGGTTGAACTCTTCAGGCCGTTCCATATTGGGCACGTGGGCCGTGGCGTGCATTATGACCTTGCGCGCGTTGGGTATTTCCTTCTCGAGCAGGTCGGCTGCGGCGAAGACCCTCGGCTGGTCCTCGTCTCCGACTATCAGCAACGTCGGGGCTTGTACGTCTGGGAGCCGGTCCGCTGCGGGCGGCTCAGGTTCCCACTCTTCGCCAAGCCCGGCGGCTTCGTTTCTGAGGGCGATCAGGTTCATCTCCCAGACGAGATCCCTGACGGAGGAATCGACTTCGTCAGGGGATCTCTCGGGGCCGACGACCCAGATCCCGACCTCGAGCTCGGAGACCAGTTCGAGGTCCCCTGCCTCCTCGGCAGCGACGAGCGCGTCCCACTCCTTCGGGGGATCGAAGTCAGGCCCGAACCCGCCAACGGCGGATCCCACCAGGACGAGGTTCCCTGCCCTCTGCGGGTACTCGAGCGCGAAGTCGAGCACCGCCCCTCCACCCATGGAACAGCCTACGAGATGCGCCCGCTCGACGTCCAGAGCGTCGAGCAGGGCGCGCAGATCCTCGTGGTGGGAGAAAGTTCCTTCCACCATCGCCGTCCTTCCGAAGCCCCGCATGTCGTAGCGGATCACCCGGTAGCTATCGGCGAAGGCCGCAAGTTGGCCTTCCCACATCCTGTTGTCCGCTATGCCCGCGTGCACTAGGACCAGCGTCTCTCCTTCTCCCGCAAACTCGTAGTACATCCGCGCGCCGTTGACCCCGGCCATACCTGTCTCCCGAAGCATCTCTCTCCACCTTCCCCGAAAATCACATCTTCTTCCAACCTCGTCCCTCGGCACGGACGGCGCAAGGGTCCTATTCCGTCTCGATGGGACACTCTTATGAAGACGCATCGGCTTCCGCACGGAGCAGTATACGCTCCCCGCACCTGCCGCACAGGAGGGCTAGCTGCGGGCGTAATTCGCTACGACCACTGCGTCTGCGGCCGCTGCTGCGCCTCGCCGTCCACTTCCAGATCTACCTTCTCATTGAAGAAGCACAGATGACCTTCTATGTCGGCGGCTGCGGGTATTGGGTTCGGGTAGTACCAGACGATTGCTTCCCTGGTCTCACCACCAGCTTGCACCGAGTGGTAGGATGCAATACCCTTGTAGGGACACTGAGTCTCGTTGTCGCTAGAGAGTAGAACGTCGTCACGGACGTCCTCGGGAGGAATATAGTAGCGAGGCGGCAGGCCAGTCTCGAACAGGATCGTGGGACGATCCGTCTCCGCCACGACCTCGCCGTTTACCGTCACCTTGACATGCCGCGAGCTCTTAAGCACGTCTACCCGATGGTAAGGGTCACGAGGATGAACGAAGACCTCTTCATCCTCCTCGTACCAATGATCTACCATACGCCAATAGAAGGCCAGGTAGCCAGCGAGCGGTGGGGCGGAGTCTATCGGGTCAGGGTAGCTCCACACGGCATTCTCGGCAACCTTGTCTCCTACCCTCACGGACCAGTACGAGGCGTCACCTTTGAAGGGACAATGCGTCGTGTGTTCGCTCTCCTCCAGGAGGTCCATGCGCACGTCTTCTTCGGGGAAATAGTAGACGGGCAAGAGCCCCTTCTCGTGCATCAGTTTGACACGCCTGCTGTCAGCGACGGTCTCGCCACCGAACATCATCCGCACCCTGCGCGGTGAGTCCTCGAAGAACAGCACGTGGTCTTTGGGGGCCCGCACCTCGAAGTTGAACGTCTTGTCGCCCTGATCGCCGAACGGTCCAGTACCGATAGTAAGAGTCATCGCGCCTCTCCTCTCTGTCGGCCGCAGCCCGAAAAGAGCAGCTGGCAGATTCGCATCTTCTGACCCTCATAGTACATGCGGGGCACAATGGGTCGGATTACCTACCCAGAATTACCCAGCTTGGCGTGGTCCAAAAACCCGTCGACAACACTGCCCGCACTGACGATCATTCAAGGGGCGAAGCACTTAGGGGCTGCACCGGTTCATCTGTCACACGCTTGGTGGACAGCGGATACAGTTAGAGTCATACCGGAATTCGAAGCGGCAAAGGGCGTGAGGTAGTTGAACAAAATAGGCGAAGAGATCATCCGCGTGGCGATAGTGGACGACCAGCGGCTCTTTACCAAGGGTCTCTCCGGCCTCGTAGACATGTTGCCCGGCGTCGAGGTGGTAGGCGTAGCGTACAACGGCGAGGAGGCCATCGCACTCTGCCGCAAGGAAGAGCCTGACGTCGTCCTGATGGACATCTCCATGCCGAAGATGGACGGCATCAGCGCCACGCGCGAGATCAAGGATCTTCTGCCGCAGACCGCGGTAATTATCCTCACGGGCCACGAAGAAGACGAGCACGTCTTCGAGGGCATAAAAGCGGGCGCGCAGGGCTACCTGCTAAAGGACTCAGAACCCGAGGATCTCTCGCGTGCGATCCACACGGTCTATGCGGGGGATACCATTGTCGCCCCAGACCTCGCCCAGAAGATGCTCAACACCTTCGAGGGCGACAGGCCAGCGGGGGGTACTCATCTCGCTCCTCCGCTGACCGAGAGGGAACTCGAAGTCATCAAGGCACTGGCCCATGGCATGAGCGACAGGCAGATAGCAAACTCTTTGGGTATCTCGGAGAAGACGGTACGCAACCACACCTCCAACATCTACAGGAAGCTGCACATCTTCGACAGGACCCAGGCGGTTATCTACGCCGTAAGAGAAGGCGTCATAGACGTCCAGGATCTGGAGTACCGCCCCCAGGGAGAATCCTGATCTTGACCTCAGTGCCCTGGCCTGGTCGGCTCCTCACCTTGATCTCCCCTCCGAGACCCTCGACCCGCTCACGCATGGCCGAGAGCCCGACACCTGCCCTACCCGACCCGGGATCGAATCCCCGACCATCGTCGGCGACCTCTATCAGAATCGCTTCGTCCTCCGTCCGCAACCTCACCTCGACATTCCTCGCTGCGGAGTGACGCCGTACGTTTGTGAGGGCCTCCTGCAGTACGCGCAACAACTCTACGCTCTCCTTTCCGGAGAGACCTACATCAAACCCTTCCTCGACGACTAATCGTATCTCGCGCTCGGGTGTGGCCTGCTGGTTCAGCTCCACCAACGATTCGACCGACTCCAAGAACGGCCGCTCCTTCTCGCGCCTCAGGTCGTAGATGGCGCTGCGCAGACCCGAGCTCGCCCGCCCGAGGGCCCTGAGTTCCTCATCGAAATCGAGACTTGTCCCTGATCTCTTGGCCTGCAGGTGGGTAAGCCGCAACGACTGAAGCGCGCCCGAGAGGTCCTGGAGTACTATGTCGTGCAAATCCCGGGCTATCCTGCGACGTTCTGCCCGGCGGATCTCCGAAAGGATTTCCTCGGCCCTGATGCGCTCGGTAATGTCGTTCTGGACCCCGACGAAGCTGGTCACACGTCCCGCTTCATCACGAACGGGATAGATGCTAAGCTCGTTCCAGAACAGGGTCCCATCCTTACGGTAGTTCCTGAGCACAACGGTGCAGTGGCGCCCCTTGCGGACAGCCGTCCTGAGCTCTCCGAGCGCTGGCTGGTCCCGGTCTTCGTCCTGCAGGAAGCGGCAATTGCGGCCCAAGACCTCCTCGGCAACGTAGCCAGTAGTCCTCTCGAAGGCTGGGTTTACGTACACGAGTGGATCGTCGGGCTGGTTAGGGTCGGAGATCACGATGGAGTTGGTGCTGGCGGTCACCGCCCTTTCGAGCAACCGCAGTCTGTCAGGACCATCCATAGATTGCCCTCATCTGCGATCCCACCCGCTACAAGTCGCCTGTCAAACCAACGTACATTGCCTACTCTACTTTATACACCTTAGGAGCGGACGCCCGCCAGAGGCGGCGTCATCGGCGCCGCGAACCAGGCGAACGCTACTCTTCCCATGACGAACTGGGACGAAGACCCTGGGCCCAATTACCCGGTCACAGCTAGTCGGAAAATCCGATGGCGCCCAGACGCTCCAGGACCATACTCGTTCTAGTCACAAGACGAAAGGGCCAGCGTGATGTGCGATACGAGGTTCAACGTTTCGAGAGGAGAGCGCCCATAATGCTCAACCACTACGTCGAGGCCACTGCGCCTGCCGCGGGGCAGCCTCATCTTTGCCTCGAGGATTTTGCGGGGGTTGGCGTCCGGGTGGCGGAGCGGCGCTTCGGGGCCAGGGACATCATCTACGCCCCCGGCGATCCCGATGGCCAGCTTCACTTCTTGCTCGAGGGCACGGTGCGCTTGTACAAGATCTACGGCGGCTACAAGGAGGCCACGGTCGCGCTGTTGGCGGAGGGGGACGTCTTCGGCGAGCTTAGCCTCGAAGAGATGCCCCGCCAGAATGCCTTCGCCGAGGCGGTCTCCGACGCCAGGGTTGCCGTGGTGCGGAAGTCTTCCCTCAAAGAAGCCATAAAGCGCCGCCCGGAGTTTGCCCTGAAGCTGTTCTCTTCCTTCTCCGAGCGCTTCAGGCAGTCCGACGAGACGATCGGAGGTCTTCTGAACAGGGAGGTATCAGCACGCCTGGCCACGTTACTCTCGCACCTGGGCGATCGCTTCGGAGAGCCTGACGGCTCGGCCACGACCCTCAAGGTGCGCCTCACGCACCAGGACCTGGCGAACATGATCTTCTCCACCAGGGAGGCCGTCTCCAAGGAGATGAGCGAGTTTCAGCGCGCCGGTCTCATCGAGGTACGGAACTGCAGGATATCCGTTACCCCGCGCCTGGCGAAACGACGACCTGGTGAGACTTTCTCAAACCGTGGTGCAGCAGCATGAACGCCCAAGCGTCAAGGGGTGATGTGTAATTCTGGTTCTCGATTGCGGCCGGCGCAAGGACCCGGGCCCTCTCTACGGACTCACCCGGGGGCGAGGCCTTTCTTGCGCAGTTCCTCCAGCGCCTTCTCTGACTTCTTCAACTCTCTGAGGCCCATGCCCTCGAGAATCTCGGGCGCTTTGGTGAACTGGATCTCCGAGTAGTCAACGACCTGCCAGTGGTTGCCCCATGGGTCGAGGAAATCCAGGCCCCTGCCAGGCAGGATCTCCACCCCCAGCTCCCTGAGCGCCCGCCTGACCACCCTCCTGTCGTCAACCACCATCCCGATGTGCCTGTGTTTGTCGGGGGAGGGGTTCTCGCCTTCGGCGATGGCGATGAACTGGTCTCCCGCATCTATGAACGCCATCCTGGGTCCGCGTCCCCGCAACTCGATCTCGAAGAGGCGTCCGTAGAACTCGAGCGCCTCCTCTATATCCCCGACCTCGAGGGCGACGTGGTTGAACCCGATGAGCTTCGCGCGATCTGCCATCGCGCCATTATCTACTTACCAGGGCCGTCCCGCCACCCTGCAAACGGCAAACAAAGAGCTGACTTGCTGACCAGCGCGGTCTCCGGAAGGGTTGGCGTTTCCTCAACCCGCCTCGTTTGAGTAGCGCTCCTGAACGCTTGGTAGATGCCCTGGCCGCGAACGTTCGAACGTTTCGAGATCCTCCTCGTGAGTCAGCGTGAGGCTTATGTCGTCGAGGCCCTCCATGATGCGCCGGCGGGTGAAGTCGTCCATCTCGAAGGTCTCGTGGACGTTGGGGGCTGTGACGGTGAGCTCGTCCAGTTCGATCGTGATCATGGTCTCTGGGATCCTCCCTGACTGCCTCCAGAAGTTTCTTGACGGTCTCCTCGGGCAGGTCGATGGCGAGGAGGCCATTCTTTGTCGAGTTGTTCTTGAAGATATCAGCGAAGGAAGGGGCGATCACCGCGCCGAAGCCGTGATCCTTGTATCGCCCAGACCGCGTGCTCGCGGCTGGAACCAGAGCCGAAGTTCTCGCCCGCAATCAGGATCACGGCGTCTTTATGCTCGGCCCTGTGCATTATGAAGTCCTCGTCCTCGCGCCAGCTGGAGAACAGGAACTGGCCGAAGCCGGTGCGCTCGATGCGCTTGAGGGCGTCGCTCGGGACGATCTGGTCGGTGTCGACGTCCGAGTAACCGAGCGGAAGCGCTGTCCCGGAGACGCGCTCGACAGCCTCCATCTAACCCACCTCCATCGGTACGCCGAGTTCGCTCGGCGAGGCGAACCGGCCCATTACGGCCGTAGCTGCGGCCACGACGGGGCTGACGAGGTGCGTCCTGCCGCCCTTGCCCTGGCGCCCCTCGAAGTTGCGGTTGCTGGTCGAGGCGCACCGCTCGCCTGGCTGCAGTATGTCGGGGTTCATGCCGAGGCACATCGAGCACCCCGCGTTGCGCCAGTCGAATCCAGCCTCGGTGAAGATCTCGGCCAGTCCCTCTTCCTCGGCCTGCTTCTTTACGCGCATCGAACCAGGCACGACCATCGCCCTTATTCCTTCCTTGACCTTGTGGCCTTCGAGGACGCCGGCGGCGGCACGAAGGTCCTCGATGCGGGCGTTGGTACAAGACCCGAGAAATACCGTGTCCACCTCTATGTCTCTGATCCTGGTCCCAGGCTCCAGCGCCATGTACTTGAGCGCCCTCTCGTGGCCATCGTTCTGCGGGCTCAGGGACCTCGCCGTCGAGCGGAACGGTCTGCGCCGGGGTCGTGCCCCAGGAGACGTAGGGAACGAGGTCCTCAGCCTGGATCACGACCTCCTTGTCGAACTCGGCGCCCTCGTCGGTCGAGAGCTTCTTCCACTCCTCGACCGCCGCTTCCCAATGCTCGCCCTTGGGAGCGTACTCTCTGCCTTCGAGGTACTCGAAGGTCGTCTCGTCCGGCGCGACGAGGCCTGCCCTGGCCCCTCCCTCGATGGACATGTTGCACACGGTCATGCGGCCCTCCATGGAGAGCTGCCTGACGGCCTCGCCCCTGTACTCGATGACGTGCCCGACCCCGCCGCCCGTCCCTATGCGGTTCAGGATGCCGAGCATGAGGTCCTTGGCCGTGACGTCGGCAGGAAGCTCGCCCTCGACGGTGACGGCCATGGTCTTCGGCCGGCTCTGAGTGAAGCGTCTGGGTGGCGAGGACGTGCTCGACCTCGCTCGTCCCGATACCGAAAGCGAGCGCGCCGAACGCGCCGTGGGTGGCCGTGTGGGAGTCGCCGCAGACGATCACGAGCCCAGGCTGGGTGAGGCCCGTCTCGGGCCCGATGATGTGGACGATACCCTGACCGATGGAGCCCCACTCGTTCAGCTTGATGCCGAATTCCTCGCAGTTGTTCTTCAGGGCCTCCATCTGCTTTGCCGAAACCTTGTCTTCGATGGGCATGCCGAACTCCGAGGTCGGGACGTTGTGGTCCATCGTCGCCAGGGTCAGGTCGGGACGGCGCACCCCCCTCCCGGCGAGCCTGAGGCCCTCGAAAGCCTGCGGGCTCGTCACCTCGTGAACCAGGTGCAGATCTACGTAGATCAGGTCTGGCTCACCCTCGGCGCTCCGCACCACGTGCTTCTCCCATACCTTCTCTACCAGTGTCTTCGGCCTATCCATCAGCGTCCTTCCCGTTCTCCGAGTCTTCGTGTCCCTTTCTACCATTGTAGACTGCGAACCTGTGATCTTTGTATCTACACCCGATCCCCTCGAAACCGGCCTCCCCTAGCCAGACGAGCTGCGCCTCTAGCGTCGCGTTTCTGTCGGCCCTCATGCGCAAGAGCGCGGCGGCCAGGTCCTCCTCCGAGACACCCGCTTCGCGCACCCGTCGCAGCCACCATTCCCTGTAGAGCGCCTCCTCCTCGGGCGTCTCGCCGGAGACTTGATCCGCGTTAACGAAATAGCCGCCTCCGGCGAGTGAATCGTGGACTTTCTCGAACAGCTCCCTCTTGTCGCCATGCGTGAGATGGTGGACCGAGAGCGCCGACACCACGAGGTCGTAACCTCCTTCTGTTCGGGGCAAAGCCTTGCGCGCGTAATCCATGGTCCGAAACTCGAAACGGCCCTGTTCCCCCGCGAAGCGTCGGCGCGCCATCCTGAGCATCTCCACCGAGAGGTCGACGAGCGTCACCCGCGACCGCGGGAACTTCTCTGCCACCATCGCGCTCAGGAGCCCCGTCCCGGCCCCAAGGTCGAGCACCCGGATCTCCTGTTCCTCTCCGAAAGGGATGTTCTCCACCACAGCCCCGTAGAAGCGGTCGAAGCCGGGCACGAGTTGCCTGCGGATCCTATCGTAATCCCACGCCGCCTGCCCGAACAGCTTCCCCGACCGTCACGCTGTCCTCCTCGCCGTGATGTTCAAGCGAACGTAATCGAGGGCGGGCCTGCCGTCCACCGCCGCCACCTTCTCCGCCACCGCCGCCGCGAAAGAACCGCGCTTCCTCCTCAGGCAACCTCTCCAGGTGTCCGCCGAGCACGACCGTCCCGAGGAAGCGGGCGAGCTCGTCCACAGAATCGAACGCCGCGACCTCGTCGTGCAGCCAGGTCTCGACCTCCTCGAAGCCCGCTGCCTCTAGACGCCTCGTTGTCGTGCTGGCGTCGGCGTAGTATTTGTCGTCTTTCCAGCCCACGAAATAGTCCCTGAAGATCTCTTCTTCCATCGTCTCTTTCGTCGCCCTCGTAGCGCGGGAGATATTGCCCTCGCCGCCGCACTGGGCTATGAGGCGTCCATCCGGCTTTAGAGCCCGCGCCAGGTTCCCGAAGAGGCGGTCGTGGTCGCTTATCCAGTGGAACGTTGCGGTAGAGAAGATCAGATCAACCCGCTCCTCGGAACCTCGAGCGATAACAAATCCTGACGCTCCACCCGTACCCGCGGCTCCCCGGCAAACCGCCTCCTCGCCGCCTCGACCATCGCCCGAGAACCGTCAACAGCAAGCACAGACCCCTCGGGCAACTTCGCGAGCAAGAACTCCGTCACCCGGCCAGTCCCACAACCAGCGTCTATCGCAGCCTCGTCCCCACGCAGCCTCCAGACGCTCGAGGATCCCAACCCCCCAACTGGTCTGCGGCGCAGAGAGCTTCTCGTACTCAGACTGCGTCCCACTCGCGAGCCAGGATCACACCTCTCTTGTGCTATCTCAAAATGTGAGACATAATGACCGACATATGGACAGTATAGAAGTTATCTCGTCCGGGAGCAAGAGTGGGGTCGGGGTGTTGGACAAGTCGGTAGCGATCCTAGCTTTCCTCTCTGGACATAGCCCGGCGTCCCTGGCTGAGGTGGTCGAGGGGACTAGGTTGCCCCGCCCGACGGCGCACAGGCTGCTCTCGGCGCTGGAAGACGCACCATCTCGTATCGCGGCAGGATGGACGATACGTCCTTGGTCTGAGGTTGCTAGGGTGGGGAAACAGGGCTGCTGGGGTAGGTCTCGTGGAGCTGGCGCGGCCGGTGCTGGAGGGGTTGCGGGACGAGAGTGGGGAGAGCACGCAGCTCTACGTGCGGGAGGGCGAGCACAGGGTATGCGTGGCCGCTGTGGAGCGGGTGACGGGTTTGAGGGACACCGTACCTGTTGGTGCTGTCATGCCGCTCTCGCGGGGGTCTGCGGGCAAGATTTTGCTCGCCTTGGGCACCAGGAGGGGTCGATGACAGGCCGGATGCGGCGGAGCTCAGGGGGATCCGGGTCAGGGGTTGGGCCGAGAGCGTGGCCGAGAGGGAGGCCGGGGTTGCGAGCGTCAGCGCGCCGGTATTCGGGGAGGACGGGAGGCTCAGGGCGGCGGTGAGCGTCAGCGGTCCGATCTCACGCCTCGGGGAGAGTCCGGGCCAGCGGCTTGCTCACCTGGTCGTAGAGGCGGCGAGGGAGATAGAGAGGGATCTCGACGACTAGCGGCGTGTGACCGAGCTATCGCCGCCCGGATGCCTTCTACGCAAGGCGGTGTTCGTAGAGCTTCTGCAGGCTGGGTTCCTTTCGGCGTCGAGGACGGCCTTTTCGAAGATGACCGAAGCGCGCCGGTCTTCGAGAGTCGAGGGTAGCGACCTGGTTGTCGAAGAAGGCGGCGTCGTGGGCTAGGCGCCAGGTGAGGGGCTCTTTGGCGACGCCTGCGAGGCGGGCGAGGAGGCGGAAAGCGAGGCGGGCGATTCCTGCCCATGCGCGGCCCTGGAGGTAAGACTTCTTTGCTGGGAGGGCGTTTCGGAGTGGGGAGCAGACGGCCTGGTAGATGCGGCTTTTCGCGCTGTTTTCGAGCGTGGCTTCGGCGAGGTACCCGTGGTGGACGTCGCCGGAGAGAACCAGAACGGTCGAGGGTGGATGTCCTTTCTTACCGCTTGCCAGATCCTCCAGAAGTTCCACCATCGCGGTGAAAGAGTCGTGGAAGGAGGCCCAGTGGTCGAGGTCCTGGGAGCGGCGGAGGTTCTCTGCCCAACGCGCGGCGCGTTTTCCCCAGGCGCCGGAGCACAACCTCTCGTTCCAGCTCTGGAGGTGGTGCATCGCGGGACCGAGAAGCAGCGGGAGCGAGGTGCCGATGAGGAGATGGTCGAAGCCGCCGGTTGCCCGGTCGGAGATCCAGGCCCACTCCTCGGCGTCGACCATGGAGCGGTTACCCTCGGATAGCCTCCTGCCGCCGCGGGAGTCGATCATCAGGAGGCGCGTGTCGCCGAGGTCCCGACTGTAGCTCCAACGATTGCCGTCGGGGACGCGGTGGGTACGGGAGGCGAACTCGCGCAGCACGGGCCAGGCATCGTCGGCGTCTTTGACCATCTTGTAGAGGTTGTCATCTTTCAGGACTTCGGGGGAGAGGTTACCGAGGTGCTGGTAGACCCAGTAAGAAGCGTAGCCGCCGATGATCTGGTCGTTCCACCACGGCTGGTGGCGCATCTCCTCGACCCAGGCCTCCGAGATGTTCCAGTCATCGCCGACCTCGTGGTCGTCGAAGATCATGGCCGAGGGGACGGTGGAGAGGAGCCAGCGTATCGCCGGGTCCGACCAGGTGTCGCGGTAGATCTTGGAGTACTCCTCGAAGTCCGCGACGACCCCGCCTGGGGGATGTGTGGTGTCGCGGCGTCCGTCTATAAACTCGAGGGTATCGAAGGGGGTTTGTGGGCGTAGATCTGGTCCCCAAGCAGCACGAGCGCGTGCGGCAGTTCTTCGGGTGGTTCATCCTTCAGGTCCATCGCCGTGGCGTAGAGGGCATCGACGCCGAGGCCGCGCTGGTCTTCATCGTGGCCCAGGGTGTAGGGCGGCTCGTGCGGGGCCGAGATGCGGCAGGAACCGAAGATCAGCTTCAGGGCCTCGCCGTTTTTCATCGGCCGGATCACGCTCCGGGAAAAGGAGAATCCGGGCTCGGGCCACGACCTCTTCTCCGTCCAACGCTGACTTCGTACTCGTGGGCCGTTCCGGGCGCGAGACCGGAACGTGGACGAGGGCGTAGTGATGGTCCCCGACGCGGAAAGTGTGCGAGAGGAGCAGCCCAGCACCTCGACCTCGCACGCGGCGTCGGTCTCGACCCAGACGGTCGCGTCGGTTTCTCCGACGTAGCGCAGGAGCGGCCCGAGGATGAGCTCAGTCACGGGACTTCGGGCCGGGCTGCGAGTTGACGCGCACACAACAAGACAGCGCCATCGTACACCACGCTAGAAAAGCGCGCGACGGTGCGGCACGCTCTACCCAGGCACCGTGACGCCGCGCAATGGGCGTCTTGGTAGTCGGATCGGGAACCAGATATCGCGGAGGTCTCCGAGAAGATGATTCATGTGGGGATGTACCGATTCTCCCAGATAGTGTAGAGTGCCACTGCAACATAGCGAACATAGGCTGACATAGGAGGGGGTTATGCCGGAGGAGAACAGAGTAGCGGGCCTCGCCCAGCGAGCAGGCATGGCAGGCAGCGCACGACGCTTGCTGAGGCTCTATCCTTGTCATGGTCCTCCTCGTCGGTGCTTCGCAGGGAACCACTCTCGCAGCGCCTACCTCGTGGGACTATGTGGCACTAGGCGACTCTACTGGCCACAGGCTTCGGTGACCTTTGTCAAGGGCTAACGTGCCCCGCTACGATTCCTACATCGAGACCGACACTGGTGTAGCGGTCACACGCACAAACCTCGGCCGGAACGGATGGACCAGTTCACAACTGCTCTCTGCCCTCAGCACCGATCCGACGTTCCGGCGCGCCATCCGCGAGGCGGAGATCGTCACCTGGAATATCGGCGGGAACGATCTCAGGGCAGCCCGTACCTCTTACAAGAGCGGGACCTGCGATGGCGTCGACAACCAGGACTGCCTCCGGGCTAGCGTGGCGACACTCAAGACCAACTGGACCGCCATCACGGCGGAGGTTCTCGAGTTGCGTTCGACCAGCGACACAATCGTGCGAGCAATGGATATCTACAACCCCTACGTCAGGAGCGACATAGTCTCCGACACCTGGCAGAATGACGGCGGGATGAACGACTTCCAGGTTTTCAAGAAGTATGTCGACAAGGTCAACCGTCACATCGCCACCACCTCTTCCACAGAGCGCGTGCCCTACGCCCCGGTGTATCTGGCCTTCAACGGGACGCTCGGCGATGAGGATCCGAGATCCAAGGGTTATCTGAGTTTCGACGGACTTCATCCAAACAACACCGGACACAGGGTCATAGCCGACGAGTTGCGGATGCTGGGCTACGCTCCCCTTGTGGGATACGCTCCCTTGAGATAGGTCTGGATGCTCTAGACCCGGGTAAATGGAGGTTGGGCCGGTACTCGTAGAGCAGTACCGGCCCAACTTCCTCCGAGTCCGTTAGAATGATGCTCATGGAGAGCAAACAGCGAGTATTCAGCGGGATACAACCGAGCTGGCAACTTGCATGTGGGCAATTATCTTGGGGCGCTCAAGAACTGGGTCGCGCATGCAGGACGAGTACGAGAACTATTTCTGCATCGTGGACCTGCATGCGATTACGGTGCCGCAGGACCCGAGGTATTGCGGCAGAAGATCCGGGAGGTGGCGGCGATCTACCTCGCCTCGGGCCTCGACCCCGAGAGGTGCGTGATCTTCCGCCAGAGCAAGGTCAGCGGGCACGCGGAGCTTTGCTGGCTGCTCAACAGCGTGGCGCGCTTCGGCGAGCTCTCGCGCATGACGCAGTTCAAGGACAAGACGAGGAAAGGCGGGGTCGAGTCCGCGAGCGCGGGCCTCTTCGACTACCCCGTGCTCCAGGCCGCTGACGTGCTCCTTTACAACGCACACCTGGTCCCTGTGGGCGAGGATCAGCGCCAGCACCTCGAGCTCATGCGGACCCTCGCCAGGCGGTTCAACCACCTCTATGGGGAGACCTTCGTCGTGCCTGAGGCCATGATCCCGCCTACAGGAGCGAGGGTGATGGCGCTCGACGCGCCCGAGGAGAAGATGAGCAAGAGCTCCCCGAGGCCGGCCAGCTACGTCGCCATCCTCGACGACCCAGACTCCATAAGGAAGAAGATCCGGCGCGCCAAGACGGACTCGGGGACGGAGATCCTGGCCTCCGAAGACAAGCCGGCCATAACCAATCTGCTCGACGTCTACTCCGCGATGTCGGGCGAGCCCGTACCACGGATCGAAGCCGACTATGAGGGCAAGGGCTACGGTGACCTCAAGAAGGATCTCGCCGAGGTCGTTGTCGACGGCCTCGCGCCCGTCAGGGACCGTGCCCACGAGCTACTCGACGACCCTGCGGAGCTGGATCGCCTGCTCGAATCAGGCGCGAGGCGGGCGCAGGAAGTCGCGCTGCCTACGCTCGAGAGTGCCAAGGTAAGGCTGGGTCTCGACTAGCCCGATGCAACGCCTCCGCTCGACGCTCGACCGCATAGACCGCAAGGGATACGGGGCATACAAAGACCTCTCCGGCTCTCACGACTTCGGTTCTTTCACCCTCTTCGTGGACAGGGTGCAACGGGATCCCTTCGCCCCGCCTTCCCTGATCCGGGTCCGAACCAGAGAGAACCCTTTCGATCCCACGCTCTTCGAAAACCCGTGCGCAGGGTCGCCTTCGAAGACTTCCTGACCAGGAGCGTCGAGCGGGAGATCCGCCGCGTCGTGCGCGGAAACCGGGGCTCGGGCGGGAGCGGGCGGGTCGAGATACAGCGGACCTCCCAGGTCGTCCTCCCCCGCACCTCGATGGTCGTCGAGCCCGGATACGTCGAGGCCCGCATGGCCGTAGGCCTCCCCGCACGGGGCAGGAGCGTGGACGCCCGCGCGGCCCGGACGGTGCTGCTGGAAGAGTTGCCCGAGGTCGTGCGCAGAGGACTCGTTCCTGCTCCCGAGGGTGGCGTAGACGCAGAGACAGCGAGGCTCCACGTCGAAACGGTCGAGGATGCGGACCACTTGCGGGGGCTCCTGCCTGGGCTGGATCTGGTCGCGTTCGTCGCCGACGGGGCGGTGTTGCCGAGGGAGAGCGGGGCGAGCGACAGGCCACTCGAAGAGGGTGCCGTACCGTTCCGGAGTCCGGAGGAGTACAGGGTGGAGGTAGAACTACCCAACCGAGGCCTCGTCTCTGGCATGGGGGTTCCTGAGGGTGTTACGCTCGTGGCCGGGGGCGGGTTCCACGGGAAGAGCACGCTGCTCTCGGCGCTCTCGTGGGGCGTTTACGACCACGTGCCAGGGGACGGCAGGGAGCTCGTGGTGGCGCGGGGTGACGCCGTCAAGGTCAGGGCCGAGGACGGCAGGAGCGTCTCCGGGGTGGATATCTCGGCCATGATCGGGGACCTCCCCGGCGGCCGCACCACCGAGGACTTCTCGACGCCGAACGCCTCGGGATCGACCTCGCAGGCCGCGAACATCGCCGAGGCCATCGAGGTAGGAACGTCGCTCCTGCTCGTGGACGAGGACACGAGCGCGACGAACTTCATGATCAGAGACGAGAGGATGCGCGAGCTGGTGAGGCGCGAGCCCATCTCGCCGTTTATAGATCTTGTACGTCCCTTGCGCCGCTCCCTGGGCGTCTCGACGGTCGTAGTCGTCGGAGGAGTAGGAGACTACCTCGACGTCGCTGACCGTGTGATCCTGCTCGAAGACTACGCGCCCTCCGACGCAACACGCCGGTCCAGCGAGGTAACCAGAAAGTTCCCGCCCCGCGCCCCGCTCACGGACACAGACGTGCGTCCGCCTCAGGAACGCACCATCGACGCGTCCTCCATTGACTTGAGACGAGGCAAACGCCAGAGTGCCCGCGGCAGGGGCCTCCACACCATCGAGCTAGGCCGCGAGCGGGTCGACCTCTCATACCTGGAGCAGCTCGCTGAGGCCGGACAGACGGAGGCGGTGGCCCGTATTATCGGGGAGTGGGTCGCCGCTGGCGAGGTCCGCGCGGTAGGGGAGCTTGTCCGAGAGGCGCTGGCCTCCGTCTCGGAGAAAGGCCTCGACGCTCTGGGTAGCTTCCAGGGACATCCCGGTGAGATGAGCCTGCCGCGCGCCCAGGAAATAGCGGCCGCCATAAACCGTATCCGCCCGCTGCGGGCCGGCCCGCGAATGTAGAATCCACCCTGTTCTGGCTGGTATCATTAAGTACTGAGTATGGTGGAGATCGAGGAAGACTGGATAGAGGAAGCTACCGACGTGGACAACACGGATACGCCCTCCTGGTTCAGGTCGAAGGCCGTGGCCGTACACCTCTACACGGCGAGCGGCGCCGTGCTCGCGCTCCTGATGCTCGTTGCCGCCTTCCAGGGTGAGGCCGTAAAGGCGCTGTGGCTGATGCTCGCTTCGCTCCTCATCGACAGCACAGACGGCCTCCTCGCCCGCCGCTTCAGGGTCAGGGAGGCGCTACCCTTCTTCGACGGGGCGCTCCTGGACAACATCGTCGACTACATGACTTACGTCTTCGCCCCCGTGGTCCTGCTGTGGAGCGAAGGTTACCTGCCCGACGGTAACGCGGGGATAGTCCTTGCCGCGCTGCCGCTCCTGGCCTCCAGCTACCAGTTCTGCCGCGTCGACGCCAAGACCGAGGATCACTACTTCCTCGGCTTCCCCAGCTACTTCAACGTCGTCGCCTTCTACGCCATCGTCTTCCATCCAGGCCCGCTGGTGCTCGCCGCCATACTCGTGGCCTGCTCTTTCCTGGTCTTCGTCCCGATCCGCTACGTCTACCCGACGCGCACGGTCGCCTTCCGCAAACTCTCCCTCACGCTCACGGCCCTTTGGCTCGCAAGCTACGCCGCGATCCTCTGGCAGATGCCAGAACCCGACCCCCGCATCCTGGGCTTCTCCATCCTCTACCTCGTCTACTACTTCGGCCTGAGCTTCTACCTCTCAGGCAAGCTGCTAGAAGCCCGCCGTACCCAGGAGCGCGAAGCCTAGAGCAGCATTTCAGCGTGTCAGCACGCTTCGGGCCTGCGGCCCTCGCTTGTCAGCATTTCAGCTGTTGTATTCTCAGATTCCAAGCTTGACATTCTCATGCTACTGCCCTATTATCTCGTAAATGAACATGTTCATTTATGATGGAGGATGAGATGGAGGAATCTTCGGGGCAGGGGTTGACGCCGAAGGCGCGGCGGACGAGGGGGCGGATTCTGGAGGCGGCGTTGGCGTTGTTCGCCGAGAAGGGTTACGAGGCGACGACGATGCGGGATGTGGCGCGGGAGGCGGGGGCCAGTTTGGGGCTCGCGTACCGGTATTTCGCATCCAAGGAGGAGTTCGCGCTCGCGTTGTACATGCGGCTGGCTGAGGAGTCTGAGGAGTGGGCTCGGGATGGGCTAGCCGGGGGGACGGTGGCGGAGCGGTTCGAGCGGGCGATGCTCGCCAAGTTGGACCAGGTATCCCCCCATCGCGGTCCCCTGGCCGCCCTCCTCGTCCGTGCGCTCGACCCCAACTCCCGGCTTCTCCGCGCTCGGCGAAGGCACCGCCGGCGGTACGGGAGAAGATGGGCGGCGTCTTCGAGGAGGTTGTGCGGGGCGCGAGCGACGCTCCCGGAGAGAAGCAGGCAAGAGAGCTGGGGAATGTCCTCTACGCGCTGCATCTCGCCATCCTGCTGTACTGGTTCCACGACAAAACGCCCGAGGCCCGCGCCACCCGGGATCTCGTAGGCTCCGCCCGCGAGACGCTCCGGTACCTGCGGCCCGCGCTCCGGCTCCCGCAGATGTCCCGCGTGCTCTCCCGGCTGGCGAGCGCCCTGGCGAACATCGGGATGAACGCTATGAGTTCGTCTGCGAACGAGCCCGGTGGAGTCTGATGAGCACGCTCGGGATGCTCTGGTTCATCTTATGGCGCTCGGTCCTTTTGGGTCTCGGACTCGGAGCCGGACTGGGGGCGGCGTGCGGCTTGATAGTGGGTACGATTTTCTATCTTCTGGTTCCTCTAGGCATCCTGATAGGTCCGCTCCTGGGTACCCTTTATGGGGGGTTGGCTAGACTACTCCTCGGAATTGTGGAAGGCGCGACCCTCTAGGGCGTCGCACTGCTCCTCCGCCGGTATGGTGTGCCCGGCAACCGATATCGGCGGATAGCGGGACGAGCCTGCGCTGCGGCATGCATGATAGTTATAGCGCTTTTCTTGGAGATCACGGCTCGAAGGAGTGGGACATCGTTTGTGGGCGGGCCAGCCTACGACATCGATGATGTGGTCTCCCTGTTGATCGTGATAGTCGGACCGTCGCTCGTAGCCACCGGAGCCGTCTGGTGGGCGGGCAGGAGGGTGGCCGAACAGTACACGCGCGAGTTTGGCGAACCGGTAAGCCGCAGCCCCGAGCAAGCTAGTGGCGAATGGTTAGGGGAGAAAGGGCGGCGAAAGTGAGTGCCGCCAGGCTGTTCTGGCGAAGCGTGCTCTGGTGCACAGCGTCGGGCGTGGTGCTCGGCGGACTTTACGGGTGCGCGTCTGGCCGGTCGAGAGATGACTCGTAGGAGTGGATGAAAGCATGAAACGAAGAACCAGGAAGGTGTGGCCCAACACCATTGAGGTCACGCTCGGGGATGTATTGGAATGGTCGATTCAGCGCTGGGTGAAATGGTCAGGGAGGGAGGTTCGGATCGCGGAGGCGCCCTGGTTGGAGGGCCCTATCGGGAACAACTACATCGGTGCTGATTTCTATGCAGGTTACGCGAGAGAAATCGGTCTCGATGCGGTAACGGACGATGAGGACGCGGGACTCCTGCCGGATTTCGACGCGCTGGCGGGAGAGGGGTTCGATCCCTCGCTGGTCCGGCCCGAGATACGGGACTTCTACGAACGGACGGCACGCTATGATCTGTTCGTTCGGATAGGTTGGAGCGGCCCGTTCAAGCACCCGCCGCGGACCTTGATCTACCTGGTCGGCCGCAACGTCGGGCAGTTCGATATCCCCTCTCGGCCCCGGCCGTAGCCATGGAGAACGAGCTGATCCGCCTCCAAGATCCTGCCACGAGCGAGACTCCCTATACCGGGTGGCTCAGGCGCTCGGCGGTCACCGGGGAGGCCATGCTCGCCGGCCTGTACACCACTTGCACACTGCCGCGGGCGGCAGGCCGGTTCTTCAAGGGCGTCTACCCGCTGCCAGGAGGGTCCGCGACGACGTTCTTCCGCCCTGAAAATCGTCCGGACGGCTCCTTTGCGCTAGTCTCAGATGGCCGGCGCTTCGGGGAAGCGGGATACTATCGGGTCCATCGCGCGGACGATGGCACGCTGCGCGTGAAGAGCTTGCCTATGGAGGAGACCATACACGCCTGCGTGAGTTCCGGGGGCGCGCTCCACGCCAACCACACATTTGCCTTCTGGAGAGCCCGGTTCCTTACGTTCCACTACGAGATCTCGTGCCGCGACTAGTGGCCGAAGGTGCTAGTGGAGGGAGCGCTGGTGCAGAACCCCTGATCCAAGCCGGGTTTCTGCGGCTCGTTGACGAGCTGTGCCGATCATGTCAAGATTGGCGGGACGGTCGCGGACCAGGGAAGGGTTGGAGCGTATGCAAGGTGTTCTGAACTTTCGGCTTTCTATCTGCATAGCTGCCGCGCTGGTGGTAGCGCTGGTCGCCGTAGCCGGCACCTCGGCCCGCGAGTCCGGGGCGCAGGAGGGCATGACGGACCTGGACGTTTTGTTCGTCGGGGCGCACCCTGACGACGAGGCGTTCGGCCTCTCCACCTACGGCCAGTGGAACGAGTACGACGGAGTCGAGACCGGCGTCGTCACCATCACCCGCGGCGAGGGCGGCGGCAACGCGGTAGGTCCGGAGGAGGGTCCGGCGCTCGGGCTCATCCGCGAGGCCGAGGAGCGACGCGCCGTCGGCAGGGCTGGCATCGACGACGTCTACTACCTGGACAAGGTGGATTTCTACTACACCGTCAGCTCCCCGCTCACGGAGCAGGTCTGGGGCCGCGAGGACACCCTGGCCAGGGTCGTGCGCATCATCCGCGAGACCCGTCCGGAGGTGATCGTCACCATGAACCCCTCGCCCACCCCCGGCAACCACGGCAACCACCAGTACGCCGCCCGCCTGGCCGTCGAAGGATTCTACGCCGCGGCGAACCCGAACGCGTACCCGGAGCAGATACAGCAGGAGGGCTTGCAACCCTTCCGGGCCGCCAGGCTCTTCCGGGGCGGCGCGACCGGCACGTCCTCGAACGGGCCACAGTGCTCCTCCAACCTCCAGGCCGCCGAGCCCACGGACCTCTGGTACGGGGTGTGGAGTGGACGCGCCTCCGAGCGCAACGGCGGCAAGAGTTGGGCGACGGTCGAGCGCGAGGCGCAGCGCGAGTACGCCTCGCAGGGCTGGTCCGTCTTCCCGGACGTCCCGACCGACCCGAACGCCCTGGGATGCGACTACTTCACGCAGGTAGATAGCCGCGTGCCCTTCACCGCGCGCAACAGCAGCCCAACCGCCATGCTCGAGGGCGCGCTCGTCCCCGCCGCCGGAGGACTGCCGCTAGGCACCGAGTTCTACCTGACGACAAGCACCTTCAACGTCGTGGGCGGCGAGTCGTTCACCGTCACCGCGCACGCCCTCAACAACAGCCCGGCCACCCTGAAGGGCGCCTCCGCGCAACTGAACCTCCCGAGAGGCTGGGACGCAAAGGGCTCAGGCCGTCTTGGGGACCTGACCACCGGCAACGAACGGACCGCCACCTTCACGGTGACGCCGCCCTCCAAAGCAGCCACGAACACCCGCGTCAACCTTGGAGCCACCCTCTCGACCACTGCCGGCACAGGCAAGACTACCGAGACCGTGCAGGTGGTTTCGGGGGTCCGCGGCACCGTGGAGCCCTTGCCTGAGGTCGCCCAGTTCCGGCAGTGGGTTCAGGACACCGGCGTCGAGCAGCTGGACAGCCTGATCAAACCTCTCCTCCCCCTCGGCAGCGGCGAGAGCCGCCCCTTACGCGTTGACCTGAAGAACTTCAGCAACCGCTCCCAGGCCGGCAACGTCACGATAGACCTCCCCGCAGGCTTCTCCGCCGACGTCGCGACGAAGACCTACAGCGGAATCCCGGCGGGCGGCACGGGCGCAGTCACCTTCCAGGTAACCAACACCGACGCCTCTCTGCCGACCGCCAACCAGGGCGGCGTGAACGGCGACTACAACTTCTCGGTGACGACCACCAGCGCGAAGGGCTCCGGCTCCCAGCAGGCCGCCCTCAACCTGGTTCCCGTTACGACCGTGCAGCAGGCATCGAGCGCCCCAACGGTGGACGGCGTCGAGACGCCCGGTGAGTACGCCGGCTCCTCCCTGGACCTCAGCCGCAGGTGGGAGGGCGAGCAGCCGTCCTCCGCGGCCGACGCTTCGGGTAGTGCGAAGGTAGTCTGGAACGACGACACGCTCTACCTCCTCGTCAACGTGACCGACGATGTGCTCGGCACGGTCCTGCCGCCGGAGGACGTCAAGCGCCACTGGCGCACCGACTCGGTGGAGATCGCCGTAGACCCCCGCAACAACTCGGCGAACACCTCGACGACGTTCAAGGTCGGCATCTTCCCGACGACGGACGACCCGGAGAACGGCAACCCGGCCTTCGCCTACCGCGACGCCGACAACCACCAGGGTCCTGCGAGTGAGACCGCGCCCACCATGCAGGTAGCCGCCACCCTGAAGGAGCCGTACACCGGCTACACCCTCGAGGCGAAAGTCCCGATGTCCGAGCTCCCCGCCGCCGTGGACCCACAACGGATGGGCCTGAACCTCTTCATCTACGACTCCGACACCCAGGACAAGACCGGGCAGACCCGTCTGGGATGGTCCACGTTCGGGGGCGTGCAGGGAGACCCGTATCGCTGGGGTCACGCGAACCTGCCTGGCTATACTCCGCCGGCGGGCCGCTCCACTACGCCCACAGCACCGATCATCCCGACCGAGGCGACCCAGAGCCTCGACTCCCCACAGTCCATCCTGCAGGCGGCGATGACCGGGGTCCCCGTCGCGGGGGGACCAGCATCCGAAGACCAAGTCGAAGTCACCTCAGGGCCGACACTCGCTGATGACACGGTGTCGGCGGATCTCACCTCCGAAGGCCCGGGCAACGCCCACCTCTTCGCCTGGACCGGCTCGAAGGTGTCAGGTGAGTCCACCCAGTCCCTGTCCGCGGGCACGACCGGGGTCACCCTGGCGACCGATCCAGCCGACCGAGATGCCCTGCTCGCGAACGGCTACCTGTTGGTCGGCTTCGAGTCTGCGGGCGGCGGCACCGACAGCGTCGCGGCCCTCATCAACTGAGACAGCGGTTAGGGAAGGGAAACCCTTCCCTAACCGCGCTGGTCAGCATTTCAGCACTTCAGCTTGTCAGCTATTTTGCTGACGTGCTGACTCGCTGAAACGCTTTGACGCGCCTTCGCGCTGTTGTTAGGCTCTTTGCGTACCCTTTGGAAAGGAAGAGCATGGCGCTGAACGAGGCACTATTGAAGCGGCTGATCGAGACACCCGGCGTGCCGGGGCGCGAGGAGCAGCAGCGTGAGATCGCACGCGAAGAGCTCGAAAGCCTGACGGACGAGGTACGCACCGACGTGATGGGCAGCGTCATCGGCACTAAGCGCGGCAATAGCGATGTGCGGGTGATGATCGCCGCGCACACCGACGAGATCGGCTTCCTCGTCAAGTACATAGACGATAAGGGTTTCTTGAGGCTCCAGACGCTCGGCGGCCATGACCCTGCGAACATGGTCTCCCAGAGGGTTCTCGTAACGACCGCCGATGGCGAGACGCTCCGCGGCGCGCTCCAGCCGTCGCGCAAGCCACCTCATCTGTCGCACGGCGAGGAGCAGAAGCCGCCGAAGGCCGATGAGTTCTACGTCGACCTAGGCATGGACGCCGAGACGGTCAAGGAGAAGGTGCGCATCGGTGACTACGTGGTCATGGACCGCACCCTGGAGAAGGTCGGGGAGACCTACGTCGGCAAGGCGATGGACGACCGCGTCGGCGTTTTCGTGATGTACGAGGCACTGAGGGCGATGGGAGATCATCAGGCGACCATCTTCGCCGCCGCCACCTCCCAGGAAGAGGTCGGCTTGCGCGGCGCCGAGGCCAGCGGATCAGCCCTCGAGCCTACGGTCGTGGTCGCCCTCGACGTGACGCTCGCGATGGACGTGCCAGGTGCCGGAAACGAGAACACCATATCCGAGCTCGGCAAAGGCGTTGCCATCAAGATCATGGACGGCTACTCCATCTCCCACCCCAAGCTGGTGGAGCATCTGCGCGCCATCGCCGAGCGCGAGGGTATCCCCTACCAGATGGAGATACTCCCCGCCGGCGGCACCGACGCGGGCGGGGTACAGCGCCTGCACGGGGGCATCCCCGCCGTCACGCTCTCCATCCCCTGCCGCTACGTACACACCCCGAACGAGATGGTGACATCCACGGACGTGGAGGCCGCCATAACGCTCCTCGCCCGCTACCTCGAAGAGGCCTCAGACGCCGACTACGCTCTGTAGGCAGGCCCCGCGCCGGCATCGAACGCTGGATAGCGAAGCGACGTATGGCCGGGCGATGCGCGGGTACCCCGGCGCTGAAGAACGGTTAGGCGCTTCACCGTTCTCGCCTCGTTATAATCCCGCGCATGGTGCCTTCTTCGCTCACCGTCGCTTTCCTGGTAGCGGTCAACCTGATCCCGCTGTTCGGTGTTGTGTTCCTAGAGTGGGGCCTGTTCCCGATCATGGTCCTCTACTGGCTCGAAAACGGCATTATCGGGCTCTTCAACCTGCCGAAGATCGTCCTGGCCAGCGCACCGGTGGGCGGGCTCCCCAACTCTATATCCGGCTTCCCTGCCGCGGCCCGACCCGACCTGCTGCCGGGTTTGTTGGGCAGCGGGTTCTTGATGGTTTTCTTCGCCTTTCACTACGGCATGTTCTGGGCGGTCCACGGGATCTTCGTGTTCGTGCTTTTCGGAGGCTCCGAAGATCCTTTCTCGGGAACCAGCGATCCGTTTGCAATGAATCTTCCCGAGTGGTGGGCGCTCGCTGCGATCTCGCTCTTCCTGAGCCACGGCGTGTCATTCTTCACCAACTTTTTGGGCAAACGCGAATACCTCACCGTCTCTCCGTCGGAGCAGATGAGTCAACCCTACTCCCGCGTGGTCGTGTTGCACGTGACGATCCTGGCCGGCGGGTTCCTCGTGGCGATGCTCGGAACGCCGGTTGCGGCACTCGTTCTCCTGGTGGTCTCGAAGACCGCCATCGACGTCAGGGCTCACCTCAAGGAACACCGCAAGGCTGAGAAAAGGTTGGATGAAGCCCCCACGAAAGACTGGTCATCATGGACCGAGACGAAGAGTTAACACAGAGCCCCGGCGAGGTGGCCTCGATGATCCTGGCCATCGAAGAGAACGGCGCCGAGTTCCTGCTGGCGCTAGGCCGGGCGGCCGGCGCCGAGGAACGCGATGACGGATGGGTGCGATGGGTCATTGGAAACTCCCCAATCGACTACCACAACTGCGTCGTAAATGCCGACCTGACCGAGGAAGAGGCGGACGGGGAGATCACAGCCTCCCTGGAACGCATGCGGGCACACGGGGTCCCCGGCTCCTGGCACGTCGGGCCCTCGATGCGCCCACCCGACCTCGGCAGACGCCTCGTCGCACACGGCTTCGAGTACGGTGGCGACGACATCGGGATGGCAGTGAACCTACTCGAGTTACCCGAACAGGTGCCGGTCCCCGCTGACTTCGTAGTCGAGCGCGTACACGACGAAGCGGGGCTCGCGGCCTGGGTCGAGGCGCTAGGATCGGGCTTCGGGGCAGGACCTGTGGAGGCCGAGTGGGCCGGGGAGATGTACCGCAGGTTAGGGTTCGAAGGCCCCTGGCGCCACTACGTCGGGCTATTGGCCGGCGCTCCTGTGGCCACGGCCACGTCGTTCTTCGGCGCCGGGGTCGCGGGGATCTACTTCGTCTGCACCGTCGCGCGTGCCAGGCGGCGGGGGATCGGGGCGGGAATTACCCTCGCAGCGCTACGCGACGCAAGGGATCTCGGCTACAAGGTCGGTGTCCTTGGTTCCTCGGAGATGGGCTACCCCATCTACCGCAGGCTAGGCTTCGAAGAATACTGCAGGATCGGGCTCTACGAGTGGAGTCCGGGGTAGGCGCCGCCGAAACGGGGCGCATGATGCGGTAGCATGTGCGTTCGACATTTGGGCGAAGACCAACGGAGGGAATCTCGATGGCAAACAAGACCTACGATAGGCCGCCTGAAATGGCGCTCGCGCCGGGCTACGAATACTACGCCAACTTCGTAACCGAGAAGGGCACTGTGAAGGTGAGGCTCTTCGCCGAGGAGGCGCCCGAGACCGTCAACAACTTCGCATTCCTGGCGCGCGATCGATTCTTCGATGGGACGACCTTCCACCGTGTCATAGTGGACTTTATGGTCCAGGGCGGGGACCCGACGGGTACCGGAACAGGCGGTCCTGGGTACAAGATCCCAGACGAGTTCCATCCTGAATTGCGCCACGACAGGCCTGGCATACTCTCAATGGCGAACTCCGGGCCGAATACCGGCGGATCGCAGTTCTTTATCACGCACGTGGCGACACCGTGGCTGGACGACAGGCACGCGGTCTTCGGGGAGGTGGTCGATGGTATGGAAGTCGTTGGCGCCATAAGGGAGCGGGACCCACAGCGCGACCGCGAGCCTGGCGACAGGATAGAGCGGATCGAGATCGAAGAACTCCCGCGTTCCTAGCTGTCAGCACGCTCAGGCCTTTAGGGCCTTCGCTTGTCAGCATCTCAGCATTTCAGCTTCTCCCGTTCCGGCCTTGCTCTGCAGCGCGCAAGCGACCGCTGCCGACGATGGTCAGGATCGACACTCGTGGCGAGGCACTGAGACGACTTGCTGAAGTGCTGACAAGCGCCCGACAGGCGCGTGCTGAAGTGCTCTAAAGCAACCCGATACGGTCGGGGGGCCAGAAGCGCAGGAAAGCTTCGCCCTCTATGTTCTTCTCTGGCAGTGGTCCGAAGACTCTGGAGTCCGCGGAGTTGGCGCGGTTATCACCCATTACAAAGACGTGGTCTTTAGGGACCTTGGTCTGGGCGTAGAAGCTCCTGTCGGGAAGTTTCTTGTTCGTGAATGGCTCCTTCTGGGACTCACCGTTCACGAAGAGCTTGCCGCCCCTGACGGCGATCTTATCTCCCGGCAGTCCGACGACCCGCTTTATCAGGTCTTCATCGCTGTTGTCGACGCTCCGGAAGACGATGATATCTCCGCGATCGGGATCCGTGAAACGGTAGATGAACTTGTTCACGAGCACCCTGTCGCCGATCTCGAGCGTCGGGATCATGCTCCCCGAGGGGATCCAGAAGGCCTCCATGACGAAAGGCCTGACGAAGCCGAAGACCAGCGCGAAGGAGACGAGCAGTATGACCAGGTATTCGAGCGCCCCTCCACCCTTCTTGGTGGCCGGCCGACGCTCCTCGCTCGAGGTCTGGAACTGCTGGTCGCGGTAGTATGGCTTCTCGGTCATGAAATAGTAGGATAACGCACCTTGACTACAATGACCCTAAGAAACTCCCACTTTCCCTAAAATACGCCGAGCGCCTCGCCGAAGAGGCGGAGGGCCACGATCACCATGAACACGCCGAAGCCGATCCTCACCGCGCTCTCAGGCAGCCAATCTCTGACGCGTACCCCGAGGGGGGCGCCGATTACGGAACCGATAATGAGGGGCGGCAGGCTGAGCAGGTCCTGCACGTCCCTGAAGCCGGTCGCCACGTAGCCGGCGGCCCCGACGAGGCCCGTGAACATCACGACGGCGAGGCTCGTAGAGACGGCCCCCTTGGTCGTGAGCCCCATGCCAAGCACCATGAGCGGGACCATCACTACCCCGCCACCGACCCCGACGAGCCCCGAGAGCGTCCCTATAAAGATACCCGCCAGGAATACGAGGGGGATGGGTATATCCTTGCGGTCGCTGTCGTAATCGCCCCCGCCGCGGGCGGTCGGGTAGGCGAGGGCGATGAGGAGCGTGGCGAATGCGATCTTCACGACGATCTCGGGGGAGACGCGGCTTATGAGGACCCCGATCAAGGACGAAGGGGCGACCGCGAGTGAGAGAAGACCAGCGACCCGCCAGTTCACCGGGTCCGCGCTCCTGGCGTTGCGGATCGTGCCGGAGAGGGAGCTGAAGACTATGATCACCAGGCTCGCGGCGACGGCATCTTGAATGCGCCATCCGCCGACGTACAACAGACCGGGGACGAAGACTATCCCGCCACCGACCCCGACGAGCCCCGAGAGCATCCCCCCGACGACCCCTATGATTCCAAGGAACAGGATACTCTAGATAATCCACTTCGCTAGCACGCTCCAGCCTGCGGTTTCCGCTTGTCAGCACGGCGCCTTTGGCGCCTTGTCAGCACGCTCAGGCCTTTAGCGGCCTTCGCTCGTCAGCATTTCAGCATTTCAACATAGACAAGCATGCTGACAAGCTGCCCGCGTGGCTGAAATGCTCTACGACGCCGATCGTCTCCAGCGCCAGAGTAAGTACACGGCTCCGGCCACCAGCGCGACCGCGACGGCATAGTCGAGGTAGTGCAGGTAGTCGCCTATCGTCGTCCAGTTCTCGCCGAGCACGTACCCGAAGTAAGTCAGAGCGAAGACCCAGGGTATGCAACCTAGCAAGGTGTAGAAGCTGAACTTGGCGAAGTTCATCCTGGCGGTGCCGGCGGGGAACGAGATAAAGGTGCGGACGACGGGCAGGCAGCGCGAGACGAAGACGGTGAACTCGCCGTACTTATCGAACCACTTCTCGGCGATCTGCAGGTGATGCGCCCTGACACCAACGTACTTGCCGTAGTGGAACCAGAGCTCGCGCCCGCCCCAGAGTCCGATGAAGTAAGCGATCCAGGAGCCGACCAGGTTCCCGAGGACCCCGGCGGTCACCGCCGCGAGGAGGCTCATCTTGTCCTCCGAGACCAGGTACCCGGCGAACGGTGAGATCGCCTCCGAAGGGATGAGGATGCCCATGCTCTCCAGCAACATGAGCACGAAGACGGCAGGTACGCCGTACCTGCCGATGGTCTCGGTGACGAACTCTATGAGCGGATGTAGGATCGCTTCTAGCACGATGAGAAGCTACCACTTAGATACACGGATGTACAACGCCTATCGTCAGTAGACGATACTATCCTTCGTCGCGGCCCGACTCGGCCGCCCTCAAGCCCTTGATAGAGAGCCACAGCGCGTACACGGCACCGACGCAGACCAGCCAGAGGAGGGCGGCGAGGTAGCCGGCCACTACGTCTGTCGGGTAGTGCACCCCGAGGTAGAGTCTGGAAAAGCCGATCAGGAGTACAACGAGTATCCCTGAGACGGCCACGGTCCAGCGTGCAGTTCCCCGCAGCCGGTAAGCCAGGACGAGCGTGAGCATCCCGTAGAACCCGACGGCGACGGTGGCGTGGCCGCTCGGAAAAGAATAGAAGGAGGCGTGGTAGCCGGAGTCGAAGAGCTCGGGACGCGCCCGCCTGATCACGCTTTTCAGAACGGTGGTGAGCACGACACTCCCGGCGGTAGAGACCAGGAGGAGTGTGGCGGCGAGCCTCCAACCCTCTCGGTAGAAGAGAGCTATGGCCACGCCAAGGAGCGGCAGCACGACCCAATAGTAACCGAGCGCCGTGACGATACGCATCGGACCGTCGAGCCAGCCGGGGAAAGTCGTGTGGATCCAGAGCAGCACGGCCCTGTCAACCCTGCGGCTTTCTCCCTCGATAACCACGTCGCTTAGCTCGGTAAAGGCCCAGATAACGAAGGCCGAAAACACGAGCCCCGCCGCAAGCCAGGCTGCGGCGACTACCGTCAGGCGGTCCGCGAGCCACCGGACTATCTCTCTCCAGGCCTCGAGCATGGAGAGATTCTAGCCCGTTTCGGTACCATGGGCGGCGCGTATAATCTCTGTAACGGACGGACGGTCCGGAGAAGGAGGAGCAAGCACCTTGCAGAACAAAGACATCGTCCGGGCGCTAGAGACGATCGCGACGCTCATGGAGATCAAAGACGAGGCGTACTACCGCGTGCTCGGCTACCAGCGGGCCGCCGAGTCGGTTGCCGCCCTCGGTCGACCGGCGACCGAGGTCGATGACCTCAAGACGCTGCCCCATGTCGGCGCAACGACGGCCGGCGTGATAAAGGACCTGGCCGAAGACAGGACGCCCCAACTACTCGCCGACCTGACGGACGAGATACCCGAAGGCCTCGTCGAAATAACGCACCTGCCTAGCGTCGGCCCGCGCACGGTCGGGCGCCTGTGGAAGGAGCTGGGTATCACCAATGTCGAGGAGCTCGCGGCCCTTGATCCGGAGCGGATCTCCTCCCTCAAAGGTTTCGGGAAGAAGAGCGCGGAGAAGATGGTCAACGCCGCCAGGACGTACAACGCGACGGAACGACGGATGCTCCTGGACGAAGCGACGTCCCTGGGGGAGCAAATTCTCTCGTTCGTTCGCTCGCACCCCGCGACGGAGAGGGCAGAGGTTGGGGGCTCCCTGCGCCGCATGAAGGAGACCATCGGCGACATCGATATCGTCGCCGCAAGCGAGGATCCCACCTCACTCGCCGACGAATTCGCGGAGGCCCCATTCGCAGAAGAGGTGCTCGCCCACGGTCCGAAGAAGGTCTTTATCACGAGCGGCGGGACCGAGGTGGACCTTAGAATCGTCGAGCCCGAGTCCTACGGCACCTTGCTTCACCACTTCACCGGGGGCCAGGCCCACAACATCGCGCTGCGCGAGCGGGCCGTCAAGCTGGGTATCAACATCTCCGAGTACGGCCTGGCCAGTGCAGGGACCGGCGACTATAAACCCGTCGCGACGGAGGAGGATCTCTACTCGCGGCTCGGTCTCGCCTACATACCGCCGGAGCTGAGGGAGGACACTGGCGAGATCGAGGCCGCAGATAGAGGCAGGCTGCCCGACCTCGTCTCCGTCGAAGACGTGCGCGGGGACCTGCACGTCCACACCAACTACTCTGATGGCAAAGGCACCATCGAGAGCATGGCCGAGGAGGCCATCGAGCTCGGCTATGAGTACCTCGTCTACTGCGACCACTCACAGAGCCTCAGGGTGGCGAACGGCCTCTCGCCCGAGCGCCTGAAGGAGAAGATGAGGGCCGTGAGGAAGGCCGATGAGGGCTACGAGGAGATCCACCTCCTTTGCGGCGCCGAGGTCGACATCCTCAGGGACGGCTCCCTCGACTACGACGACGAAGTGCTCGCCGCGCTGGACTTCGTCGTGGCAAGCGTGCACACCTCTTTCGGGGTCGGTGAGAAGGCCATGACCGAGCGCATCGTACGGGCGATGAACAACCCCTACGTGCGGACTATAGGCCACCCCACGGGCCGCATCCTGAACCGCAGGGAACCTTATGAGGTGGACGTGACGCGACTGATCAGGGAAGCCGCCGCGACGAACACGGCCCTCGAACTCAACGCCTACGTCGACCGCCTCGACCTCGCGGTTCCCTACGTCCGCGAGGCCGTGGGGGCAGGTGTCAGCATCACAATCGACACGGATGCCCACGACGAGCGGGCCCTTGGCTTCGTGAAGTACGGCGTCTCGCAGGCGAGGCGAGCTTGGGTCGAGAAGGAGAGTGTGATCAACTGCCTCCCCTTCGAGGGGTTCGAAAAGTACCTGAAGAACGGGAAGTAGTCTTGCCCCGGCAATACCCCTTCCACGACCTTGCCGAACGCTACAATTCAACGGGCGAGATCCTGCGCCAGATAGTCCACCACGAGCTCGTTGACCGCGGCTCGCCGAGCACCTTCCCGGCCCTCATCGCCGACGCTGGTGGCGCACCTCGGGGACAGGATGGGACCTGCCTGAGGTGCTCGAGCTGGAGTGGGAGGCCGGTCGCAGAGAACCCTACAGGTCCGTAGCACGGCTGATCCACCTCGTGGGACGCAAGAAGCCCATCCAGGGATGATCCTCACCCAGGTCCCTAATCCAATTAGAGGATGTACTTTCCGACAGCGTGCTACTAGGATGTACTCACTGGTCGGAGAGGGAAGGATGAGATGATCGAGTGGCTAAGGTCGCTTTCGCCCCCGTTAAGGTACTTGATGTATGTCGCTGGCACGCTCCTCGTGCTCTTCGTAGCGGTCGGCGTGGGCGCGGCGGCTGCGGTCGTGGTCGGCTGGCAGTTCGGGCGGGTCGCGACCGACTCCGCTGGGACCAGTACGCTCGAAGGCAGCAAATCGGAGATGACCAGCTCTGCCAGAGCGTCAGAAAACACGGCGATCGAGTCGTCCAGCGATTCCAAGGACCCCGACGATACAGCCGACAAGGCCTCGTTCATCCATCGTGCTACGGATGAGAACAGCCGCGGAGATTACACCTACATCGCCGACCCGGCCATAAACGGGAGTCCTAACGCCATCGTTCTTATCTCAGATCAGAATGACATCGGGTCCACTTCATACAACCACAACATTGGTGTTTGGTACGAGGGCGGAGCCGAAAGGTGGGCGATCTTCAACCAGGATCGAGCAGTGGTGCCCGCAGGAGCCACCTTCCGGGTGGAGGTTCCGCAAGCATCCGCGAAGTTCGTCCACTACGCAGGTCTTGTGAACACCGCTGGAAACTACACCTACCTCGATAATCAGTTAACCAACGGCGAACCCAACGCCGTACTCTCGGTGACGCAGAACTGGAATCCTGGGGGCGGCAGGGGTGTATACAACAACCATCCCGTAGATATAGTATACGATGCACAGGTGGAAAAATGGGCAGTCTACAACCGAGATGGGGCGTCGATACCCAAGGGAGCCGCCTTCAACATCGCCGTCTCGACAGGCGCCAACTAGCATGTGAAGTATCAACGCTGCGGGGATTTTACCTCCCATTCCGTCTGGCGAATGGGGCAGGGTGCCAGCGTACGGGTGTGCGCCACTGTCACGCTCGTCCTTCCTACTAGGGCGTGTCTGACGGCACTCACGTGGTGAGCCAAATCATAAGCGAGGCGATCACCACCATAGCCCGGTAGTTGACCGCCCGCTTCTCGTAGCGCGTGGCAATCCCCCGCCACTGCTTGAGGCGATTAACGCACCTCTCCACCACGTTGCGCCTCGCGTAGAGATCCGCGTCGAAGCCCAAGGGCCTCTCCGGCCGCTTGGCGCGCCGCTCGCGCTGATCGGAGCGCTCGGGGATGGTGTGGGGTATGCCGCGCGCCTTGAGCATCCGCCGGTAGAGACCCTTGCCGTAGCCCCGACCGGCCAATAGCCGTTCGGGTCGCTTGCGCGGCCGGTCCGGGGTACCCGGATGGCATCGAGCACGGCCTCAAGCTGCGTGCCGTCGTTGCGCTGCCCTGGGGTTAGGACCACCGACAGGGGCCGTCCTTTGCCGTCGCAGGCCAGGTGCACCTTGGTCGAGAGCCTGCCTCTGGTGCGCCCGATCGCCTCTTCAGGCGGGTGCCCTACCCCCCTTTTCGTCGTGTAGGCTCGGCTTGCGCCGGGCGCCCGAGGCGTGCTAGTGAGCTCTAACCACGGTGGAGTCGACGCTCACCAACCACTCTACCTCGCCCACCGCGTCGCTCTTGGTCTGCGCCTCAGAGAGCAGCCTTTCCCAGGTCCCGTCCCTGCGCAACGCACGAAGCGGTCGTAGCAGGTCTGCCAGGGCCCGTAGAGGGAGAGCAGGTCGCGCCAGGGGCGCCGGTCCTGAGCTTCCACAGGATGCCGTTCACAACCACGCGATGGCTCCTCCACCGACCCCCGGGCCTCTTCCGGCAGGAGCGAGGCGATCCGCTCCCACGCGCTATCCGTTAACTCTCCGCGTCCGACCATCGTCTCCTCCTCGGTATGCCTACCTCGGACGGAGACTACCAGCCCTACAACCGAGCCGTCAGACACGACCCAGTCTAAAGTGTGTTGGCACATGGTCCAAAATAGGATAGGTGGAGGCGCGCACGAGGGGTGCTCTTTAAAGTGATTATCGCTGCCCTCGGTCCACCTCATGCCCCGGCTGGCAGCACGACCGCCACGTCGATCGCGACCGACACCGAGCCTTCCAGGCACGCGCATGATCTGCTTGGTTGACTCTAAACCGAACCTCGAAACGGGCGTGAGGACAAGTGACACTGCCACCAGCGCTCGGAGATAACAGATTCTACCACCGACTAAATAGCGCGACCTTATCGGAACAGGTGCTTCATCTGTGAATATTGCCCATACACCTTGAGTTTTGCAGCCAACCTCAGGAGGTGATCCCTATGCGACATTGGTATTCGGGGCAAATCGTAAACGTCTGCCTCTCCCCGCCTCTTCCTCCAACCGCAGGCGTAAGCGTACCCGGCACGACGTGCGGCCACGACCGCTGCGCTGTCCAAGCTGCCGTACGGGTAGCAAAATCCCTCCACCTCTTCGCCTAAAATCTCGCTGAGCACCTGGCGGCTGCCGGCAATTTCTTGGTCACGCATTTCCGGGTCGAGAGCGGCAAGATCGGCATGAGTCATGCTGTGAGAGCCTACCTCCATACCATACGCCATGACCTCGGTCAGATCCTGAGCCCGAAGGAGTTCCATTCGCGGCCTTGGATTATGGGTGTGTTTCCAGTCGCTCTCCTTACCCAGCATGCCTGCGACTACGAACACGGTGGCAGAGAAGTCAAATTCTTTCAAGATCGGCACGGCGGTGTGTAAGAAATCATCATAACCGTCGTCGAACGTCAATCCCACAAGCCGCCTGGCATTCCCTGTGCGCATCGCAAAAAGCAACTCCCGCATGGAAACCCCCCGTAAGTTACGCTGCTTGAGGTAGTGCATCTGAGCCTCAAACCGCTCCGGCGAGGTGCACAACATGTTGGGATCACCCGCAGGGTCAGCGACAGCATGGTACATGAGTATGGGAGGCCAGCGAGAACTCACGTGTGCGTACCATCAATTGTGTAGCACGTTCTCTCACTCTGTAAAGGGTGATATCCCTCCGCGGAGTACCGGGCCTCCGAAGGAGCATTCTCGAAGGTTAGACGATTCTGGATGTCAAGACACCAGAGATGGTGTCCGCCAAAAGGCATCTCATCCGTACAGGTCTGGCTTAGGTCCAGGCGGTGGTCGAGAGCCACGTCAGAGTTCCTTCGGAGCTCGGCAGCGCCTGTCTCGCTGTAGCACGTTGAGATAGACGATGTCCCGCTGGGGGCTGCTACCGCGTTTCAAACGTTTCAAACGGCTCACTCTCCACCTTCGTCTTGACGAAGCGTCAAGGCGTCTTACTTTGTCGGCGGCTTCGAATAGCTGTCCTTCGAACTACACCTTTCACTCTAGAATAGCGAGTATAATCTCTCTTGGCGCTCTCGTCATCTCCTGTGCTTGGCCGCAGCTCGTGGCCCCCAAAACCTTCGGCTTGCGGCCTTTGCGCCCCCTATTGGCGCAAGCTCTTGGGTGAGGTTAAATACATGTAATGAGAAGCTCCCTCAAGGATTGCGGTTTGTTGCAGCCGAAAGTAGGAAAGTATGGTCGAATCCCTTTCTCTTGTAATGGTCGCGTGGCTCATCTGATCCGGCAAGAAGCAGGTTAGGTATGCGCCCTTACGTGCAGGAAACCGATGCTTCCGCGCTCTTGGGAGTTCGGCTTGAATCCTGGCAGACGGCGGGACGCATGTACACGGCCTATCCGAACCTCGCCAATGTCCGCTGGCTGCTCCCGGCGAAGGAGCCCGCTTTGCGCCGGGCCGGCATAGGAGGGTTATATCAGCCCAATAGTCTGCGGGGCCGGGCACTACGAACGATCATAGGCGCCGGAGCTGTGCTGGGTGAAAGGGTATGGCTGAAGGAAGACACTCTAGCGCGTTTGGAGACGATGGTGGCCTCCGTTATGGGAGTGGAGGCGGTGCGCTTGGCTTTCTATATGGGTGTACCATCCCCACACCGGAAAGTCACCGCGCAGGTGCTAACCCCCGAGGGGAAGACGCTGGCTTACGCCAAGATCGCCACTTCGTCACTGGCCCAGGCAGCGCTCAAAACTGAAAGGCGTGCCCTGTTGCGGTTATCGGAGAGCACGGGCCTGCAAGGCACAGTACCAGAGGTCTTGGGCTCTCTTCCCTGGCATGGGGGCACGATACTCCTCATGACGATGGGCCCCCCGCGTCCGGGTCCCAGAGCGTTGTCATCCGTGCACCTGCGTTTCTGCACCCAGCTTTTTCGGTCCTTCGAGGTAAGGGAAACGTTTGCGGAGAGTCCGATGTGGACTCGCATGTCCGAAATATGGCTCCACCTTCGGGATAGCTCACCCGAAACCATGCCCGCCGATCTCGGGCGGGCCCTACAGAGGCTGCACGAGCAGTTGGGGCCGGTGAGTATGCCTTTGTCCCTGGCTCACGGCGACTTCGCACCCTGGAATACCCGATCGGGAACGCGATCTCTTTTCGTCCTGGATTGGGAGCGTGCCTCAGAAGGGATGAGTCCCCTCTACGACGCGTTCAACTTCCAAGCCCTTCAGGCCGCCCTGCTGGGGCGGCGTAGGGGTCTTCGGGATCGCCGCTTCGTGGTGAGGTTGTTGGAGGACCTGTGGCCGGAAGGACGAGAACGTCTGCCCGATTTGTATCTTGCATACCTCGCACACGTCGGGTTGCTCTACAGCGAGGCCCAGAGCCTGGCCCCCGGCGTCGGAGAGAAGAAGGTGTGGGGATGGTTCGCGCAGCAGATCGAAAGCGCCCTGAGAGGGGACACGTTCTTGTAGTCGAGGGCGCAGTGTGGGAGGGCGCGACTATAGCTCGGGTTTCCCATCATGCTCTGAAAATGCGGGTATGGTACCTTATGCCAGATGAAGATCCTGGCGGTCCACAACAGATACCAGCGACCCGGCGGCGAGGACCAGGTTTTCGTGGACGAAACCGCTCTCTTGGAGGCCAGAGATCACCGCGTGTTTCGTTACGAGGTCCACAACGACCAGGTCGAGCAAGTGAACCGTCTGACCCTGGCGAAAGACACGGTATGGAACACTTCGGCGTATCGTGAACTCGGGACCTTGATCCGCCGGGAGCGGCCCGACGTGGTCCACTTTCACAACACCCTACCCTTGGTCTCCCCTGCCGGCTACTACGCCGCCAGGGCCGAAGGTGTGCCGGTGATCCAGACCCTGCACAACTACCGTCTGCTGTGTCCTGTAGCCCTGTTCTTCCGTGATGGGCGGGTGTGCGAGGATTGTATGGGCAAGGCGGTCCCCTGGCCCGGCGTTGTTCACGGATGCTACCGAGGGAGTCGGGCGGCGAGCGGGGTGATAGCGACGATGCTCACCGTCCACCGTGCTTTGCGTACCTGGACAGAGATGGTTGATGTCTACGTCGCCCTTACAGAGTTTGCCCGAAGTAAGTTCATCGAGGGCGGCCTCCCGGCGGGGAAGATCGCGGTGAAACCCAACTTCGTTGCCCCCGATCCTGGTCGGGGCCAAGGAGGAGGCGGATACGCCTTGTTCGTGGGCCGTCTCGCCCCAGAGAAAGGAACGGGGACGATGCTGGCCGCCTGGGATCAGCTCGGAACGAGGGTCCCGCTCAAGATCGTGGGAGACGGACCATTGAGGGATCGGGTCGTAGAAGCCGCCGCCAGACAGTCCAACGTGGAGTGGCTGGGTCACAGGCCGGTGGAGGATATCCACGCGCTGATGAGGGAAGCCGACATGCTCGTCTTCCCCTCACAGTGTTACGAGACGTTCGGCCGGGTAGCGGCAGAAGCTTTCGCGGCGGGCACTCCGGTTATCGCGGCCAACATCGGAGCGGGCGCCGAACTCGTAGAACACGGCCGCACCGGACTCAAATTCCGCCCCGGCGACCCAGAAGATCTCGTCACCCAAGTCGAGTGGGCCCTATCGCACCCGGCGGAACTACGACGTATGCGTGAGGAGGTCCGGGCCGAGTTCGAGGCAAAGTACACTGCGGAGCGCAACTACCGGACGCTTATGGAGATCTACGAGGCTGCCCTGGAGCGCAAGAAAGTGCCGGCTTGACCCTAGCTTCGCAGTACGTGCTCGGTATGCGGGTAGACGCCACCTCCTACGAGGACGCTTCCCAGCGCGTAGCACGATGGGCGCACGATGGGCGCTCAGCTTACGTGTGCGTGGCGACCGTGCACATGACCATGGAGGCCTTTGACTCCTCGGCGTTTCAGCGGGTGGTAAACGGGGCGGACCTGATTACGCCTGATGGAAGACCTCTGGTTTGGGCGTTGAGGAGCTTGGGGGTTAGAGACGCAACCCAGGTTCGGGGGACTGACCTGACGACGCACGTGGTGGAGCGCGCCGCGCGGGAAGGCATACCGATCGGGCTGTACGGTGGCACGCCTGACCTGCTGGAGACGTTCGTTCGCATCCTGGAAAGACGCTACCCCGGGGTGCGGGTGGTGTGCCAGGTCGCACCGCCGTTTCGTCCGCTGACGCCCGAGGAAGACGAAGCTGTAACGAAGGAGATAAGGTCCTCGGGTGCACGCATCCTGTTCGTGGGTATCGGATGTCCCAAGCAGGAGAGCTGGATGGAGACACATAAGGATCGCATTCAAGCGGTAATGTTGGGTGTGGGCGCAGCGTTCGACTTCCATACGGGTCGAGTGCGCCAGGCCCCGGGCTGGATCCAGGTGGCGGGCTTAGAATGGCTATTCAGGTTGCTGATGGATCCCAAGCGTTTGTGGAAGCGCTATGCCAAACATAACCCGAGATTCGTCGTGCTGTTCTTACTGGAGCTTCTAGGTATTCTCCGGTTCGGTAGAAAACAAAACGGGTAGGCTAGTGAACGCTTTCAATTGGTTTCGGCGAATTCTAGCGTATTGAGGATAAGATGTGACCTTTTCGGCGAGTTCTAGTATATTGAGGACAAGATGTGACCTTTTCGTTATGTTGGGAGGCAATACATGGCAACACGGGCTTTAGTGACTGGTGCCGGTGGCTTTATCGGGCACCATTTGGTGAAACACCTGGTGGATCAGGGCTACTGGGTGCGAGGCGTTGACATCAAGCACCCCGAGTACGAGCCGAGCCCGAGCCACGAGTTCGAGCTCCTGGATCTCCGCCGCTTCGACAGCTGCCTGATCGCCACCCGGGGAATCGATGAGGTGTACCACTTGGCGGCTGATATGGGTGGGATCGGCTACATCACCGCTTTCCACGCCGATATCTCCCGCAACAGCGCCATGATCAACATCCACATGCTGGAGGCGGCCCGGATCAACGCGGCCAAGCGATTCCTATTCTCCTCCTCGGCCTGTGTTTACCCGATGTATCTCCAGAAGAGCCCGGACGTTACAAACCTGAAGGAAGACGACGCCTACCCGGCGGAACCCGAGGAGGGATACGGCACCGAGAAGCTCTTTATGGAAGAGCTCTGCAAGTACTACAACGAGGACTACGACTTCGAGACACGGGTGGTCCGCTTCCACAACGTCTACGGGCCTCTCGGCACCTATGAAGGTGGCAAGGAGAAGGCTCCAGCGGCCATCAGCCGCAAGGTGGCCCTGGCCACCGACGGGGACGAGATCGAGGTCTGGGGCGACGGCGAGCAGACTCGCTCCTTTATGCACGTAGACGATTGCGTAGAGGGCATCTACCGGATCATGCGCTCCGACTACCCCCACCCGCTCAATCTGGGTACCGACGAGCTGGTGACCATTAACGAACTGGTCGACATGGTGGCCGAGATCTCCGACAAGCGCATCACCAAGCGCCACGATCTCTCCAAGCCGCAAGGGGTGCGGGGCCGAAACAGCGACAACAGCAGGCTCCGCGAGGTGCTCGGTTGGGAGCCCAAGATCCCGCTGAGGGAAGGTCTGACGCCTACCTACCGTTGGATCGAATCGGAGCTCAGGACCGCAGGAAGGGTCCCCCAGCCTGCCTAGAGCAGCTAGTGGAAGGCCTTGGCCTTCCACTTCGCTCTCCTAATCCCTACTCCCCAACCCTCGCGGGTCCTCCAGCCACGCCGAGAGGTCCCGCCCGATGAGCTCCTGCAGCCTCAGGATGTCCTCCCTGTAGGAGTCGGTCAACTGCCGGCGCACCTCCGGCGGGAACGGTGGAGGCTTGACGAAGATACGGCGCTTGACGTACCCGCGCAGTCTGGCGGGGAGGACCCGTTCGACGAGGGCGGGGTTCCGCGCGGTCAACTTTCTCACCCCTGTGTACAATCTCCCGACTCGCGGTATGCCTGAGGGGTTGTACTCGCTGGTGGCGTCCGGGACGAAACTTTCGTCGATGCCCAGGAACCGGAAGACCTCGCCTATAATTCCGAAGGTGTCGTTTCTCAGGTCTTCGTAGAACCAGACTCCAACCTGGTCCCGACCGAAAGTGTCGAAGTACCGTTTTACCTGGGCGTAGTAGAAACCCTTCTGTTTGTAATACCAGAGGGGCCCCCACTTGTCCCGCGTACGCTCCTCTTCCGCTTGCAAACCCTCAGCGAAGCTACCGAGCGGTTCGCGACCGACCTGTACGCAGTACACAAAATTGGAGTACGCCCTATCGGCAGGGTTGCGAAGGATCGCGATGATCTTGGCGTCGGGGACAGAGCTCTTGATCAGGCCAGGGGCTCTGGGGCTAAAAAGATACGAGGCAGAAGCCTCGCCGATCGCTTTCTCGCCTGAGGCGCCCGCAAAAAGGGCCTGGTACTCCGCGAGGTCCCTTACGGGTACGCTCCTGCGGCCCGGCCTGCGGAATTCCGAGTGCATGCCCTCGAAGAAATGTGGTTCCTTGCGGGGGCTCATGTATACCTGCGGGTGCTGATTGAGGTACTGGTAGAGCGAGGTCGTCCCCGCCCTCTGCGCGCCTACTATGAAGAAGTTGGGCATCGTCACGCGTGTAAACCCCCTTGCTCGCAGCCTGGCTTCATCGTAACCATGTCGAGAGATCCCGCCCGATGAGCTCCTGCAGCCTCAGGATGTCTTCCTCGTAGCCTGCGACCAGCTCCTCGCGGAGCTCCGGATCGATCGGCGGCGGCTCGGTGAGGACCTGGCTCAGCACCGCTCGACGCATCTTGAAGGCGAGCGGCAGGATGCTGGACGTGGGCGGAAGAAACTTCCGGAGGCCCCAGACCGCCCTGTTCGTTGCCTTCATCGCCGCGCGGGCGGATCCGCTCGCGGGCACGCCTGCCGGGTTGTACTTCGAGGAAGCGTCCGGAGCGAAGGCGTCGTCGACCTCGAGGAAGCGGAAGACACTCTGGGCCACTCCAGCGGGATCTTCCCTCATATCTTCGTAGAGCCACACCCCGAGCCGCTCTCGTCCGAAGACCTCGTAATAGCGTTTCAACTGCTGGTAGTAGAGTCCCCTGCCGCGGTAGTGAAATACGTAGTGCCAGCGGTTGCGTACGCGGAATGGCTCTTCGCGAAGAGCTTGCGCGAAGTCGGTGAGCGGCTCTACCCCCATACGGAGGGCGTATAGGAAAGCCGAATACGCCCTGTCGGCGGGGTTGCGCAGAAGGGCGATCGACTTTGCCCCTGGTACGTATCTCTCTATGCGCTCGGCAGTCCCCGGAGCGTAGATGTACAGGGGGGTCGCCTCACCGATCGCCTTCTCACCCCTAACGCCTTCGAACAGCGCGCTGTACTCATCGATATTGGTGAACCTCGGGGGTTGGCGGTGGCCCTCAAACTCGCGCCTTACGACCTCGCCTTTGGAATCCATCTCGTGGTCGAAGTAGAAAGGCTCTTTGATGGGGCTCATGTATACCTGCGGGTGCTGATTGAGGTACTGGTAGAGCGAGGTCGTCCCCGCCTTCTGCGCGCCTACTATGAAGAAGTTGGGCATCGTCATCTGGTTACCTCACCCGCTGGTCCTCGCAAGAATGCTTTGTCATAGAGCTCGATACTATCCAAGGAATACCGCCGAGCTAGGATGCCACCCCTCCTTGGCTCTGTCAATAATCTTGCACAGCTCCCTTACGCCGCTCAGGTCAAACGCGCATTGCGCGGTTCGCTGAGATTCACCGAGTTGGATTCTACAGGCTCCGGAACCGCTTGCTCGAGTCCGGGCTGCTGCTCGTGATCGACACATATGTCCATTACGGGTATGCTAGGGTGGGATCATTGAAAATTCGACGGTGGGCTACCGGACCCACCGAGATATTGTGGAGTACTGTGAGATCGTAGATGGGAGCTGGATCGTAGTATGAACGGCGATAACGGAGATTGGCCGAAGATATCTGTGGTGACGCCTTCGTTCAACCAGGGTCAGTACATCGAGTCGACGATCAAGAGCGTACTAGATCAAGGTTATCCCAACCTGGAGTACATCATTATGGACGGTGGATCTACCGACAACACCGTAGAGATCCTCGAGAAGTACTCGGACCAACTGACTTACTGGGTGAGCGAACCAGACGAAGGGCAGACCGACGCGCTGATAAAGGGGTTCGACCGGGCGAGCGGCGACATCCTGTGCTGGCTGTGCTCCGACGACCTGTTCGAAGCCCGCACCTTGCAAGAGGTGGCCGAGACCTTCGTCGAGCATCCCGACTGGGAGGTGGTCTACGGTGACAGCTTCTGGATAGACGCCGATAGCCGTCCTATCCGTTTCAAGAAGGAGATCTCCTTCTACCGCTTTATCTGGATGTACGACCACGACTACCTACCGCAGCCATCCACGTTCTGGCGGCGCGGTTTCTATGAGAGAGTGGGCGGCCTGGATGCCCGGATGGAACTGGCCATGGACTCCGACCTGTGGTCCCGCTTCGCCGAACACACAACCATCCATCACGTCCCCCTGGCCTGGTCCCGAATGCGCTTCTACCCAGAGCAGAAGAACCGGCGTCTGCGCGCAAAGAGCAACGAGGAGGATCTCTTGATCCGAAGCCGTTATCTGCCCGACGAACCCCGGTGGCTCCGCAGCTTGAAAGGGTTCCTCGCCAAAGGTCTGCGGGTTGCACTGAAGTTGGCTCAAAGAGCCTACTGGTAACCTGCTAGAAGCCGGCAGGACCGAGAACCTTCGATGGACGAGCAGGGTGTCCACGGGGGCCAGGTAGCGAGACAGCAGTAACGCGAAAGATTAGCACTGTACTCGAGCGTGATAGAATGCAGTCTTATCTTCCAAGTGCTACATTTCGCGGGATCACACAGAGTAAGCGGTACTCGTACGGCAGCCAGAAGGGGAGGACATTATGGGAAAGGAATGGGAGTGCGGCACAAATAGGTCGCTCGTGGCCGCCGCGGCGGTGTTAATGTTGACGGCCATTATGCTGGCGCTACCTGAGAGCGCCCTGGCGTTGCCGTCCGAAGTCCCCGACGACACCCCGATGGTCGACGGACGCGTCAGGGCGATCGAGCAGGTAGGCACCAACATCTGGGTTGGCGGCCGCTTCACCAAGGTCACAAACCCCGACGGCACGGTCCACAACGTGACCAACCTGGCGGTCTTTGACTCCCAGACGGAACAGTACAAGCCCATCGCGCCGAGCCTCGGGGGCACGGGGGACGAGGTGTTCGACATGACCATCTACGGCGACGACGTGCTGATCGCTGGCAAGTTCTCTGGGCCTAGCAGCACCAAGAAGAACCTGGTGTTGGTGGAGGGCGCCGGCCCCAACGCTGGGCAGGTGATCCGGTGGTACAACAACGCGCCGACGCTGAAGTCGGTGCTGGCCGCGCCCAAGCTCGGTAGGGTCTACGGCGGGGGAGGAGCCTCACGGCGTTCGACTTCGACACGGGCGAGAAGCTATGGACCAAGGCGAAGACCGAAGTAGACACCGCTCGCGCCCACGACAGCAAGCCGGCCTACCGCGACCTCGAGCTCGACGCCGACGGCAAGACGATTTGGGCTGCGTGCATCTGCGACAAGGTGGACGCCAACCCCGCCAAAGCCCTGGTCAAGCTCGACACCGAGGGTAAGCATTACGCCTCCTGGCTCACCCAGGCAGGAACGGGAACGTTCGGCCAATCAGTTGTGGACCATAATGGGAAGCTCTTCCTAGCCGCCGGGGGCAGCGACTTTGTGGCCGAGTACGACAAGACGGCCGGAGGCACCCGAGGCTGGAAGCGAGACACCTCGGGCTCGGCACAGGCGGTAGCGATCTATGACGGGCAGCTGGTGGTCGGGGGGCACTTCTACTACGTCGGCGACGACAAAGCCGACAAGTGCGGGGCGGGGCGTCCCGGGGACTCCCAGCCGCTCGACCCGAACGGAGATTGCCAGCGCAGGCAGGGCATAGCTGCCTACTCCTTAGGCGGGCGACTCGACCCGAACTGGGACCCCCTTTACTCGGGCAGCTACAGCCTGGTGTGGGAGCTGCACGCCGAAGGGCCCAGGCTGCACACCGGCGGAGAGTTCAAAAAGGTCAGCGGGGTCACCCAGAACTCCTACGCGCGCCTCTCGCCGGCTTCGCTATAGGACGAAGCATGGGGCGCCGTTAAGACGTTGCGGCGAGGACCTTCTCAGCTGACCTGCGGGAGGGGTACGGCGAGCCTTGCCCCTCCCGGATTTGTGCCCCGAAGTGAGATTGGGCTTCTTTGCAAGCTAGACAGCCAGAGACACAAGCGGACACGTGGTGGGATCTCGCGGCCCGCTGATGCGTACCGCGGGATCGACCGCAGGACACTACCACTCAGGACCCGCCTCATATCCCAACTCTACTAACAGCGAGCCCAACACCTCCTTCACAGCCTCCTCGTGCTCAGCCGAAAACTCATCCCGCCAGCCCCCGATCTGCCCCTTCCTGAACGTCCTCCCTACCCCGAAGAGCCCCTCCTCCACCCGCTGTAGCGTCCCCTCCTCCGCCGCAACGCCAAGGTGCCCGGCCACCCGCTCCACCGCCAGCCGCTGGGCCTCTTCGCTACCCCCACCCTTGGTCCCCACCAAATCCTCGAACTTGACCATCACGGCTCCCCCGTCACGCTCCCAACTCAAGAACTGCCTGTAGCGCTCGGCGAGGGACTGGAGCCTGCGCCCGTCCAGCTCTCCGCCGCGGATGGAGATAAGCAGCCGCTCGTGGTCCGAGGGCAAGGCCATGTATCCCTCATGAGCGAAGTGCTGCCTCCTTTCCTTGATATAGTGCATCTGGGAGACGGCCACGTCTCGTGGGTCGCGCAGGATGCACACGACCCTCATGCCTTGCTGACGGAAAAGATCGGCCAGCTCGGGGGTGTAGATGCAGTGGGCGTTGACGAAGCCGCCGTCGGGGACCCTGGAGAGGCGGCGGGCAAGCCAGCGGCGGCTTATGTGCTGGGGCGAGACCACCCCGATGGTTACCTTCTCCCCCCAACCCCTCAGCAACCGCCTGGCGGGCCGGAACCGACCCGCCACCAGATGCGGTCTTATGCCTCCCTCAACTATCCTGAACCCGAGCAGCACGAGCAGGCGGTCGAGGAGATGGGTGCCGCTCTTGGGTATGGAGTTGGCCACGATCCTCATCCAACCGTCTCCTAGTACGCCTCTACCCTTTCACCTCGCACCGGAGAGAATACACATGGAACGCCTCTCGAGCAAAGCTCGCGCTGGCCACAGACGTGTCACGTTCGTGATGGAGATTCGGCGTGTAGCGTCTCTGGGCAGAGGTCTTTACTCCCTCGGTGCTGGTTCGCGCGTCGGATTTGTCAAGCGATTGTATACAGCCTCGGCCCTGGCGATAAGCCTTTTTCGTTTTGGATTCTCAAGGTCGTATTCTATTTCGTCTTTGAACTTCTCCCTAACGGCAGCGGGGCGTTGAACCTTGCGCTCCCATAGCGTCTCGCCATACTTTTTTCTGGCCTGTGTCTCCATGCCGGCAAACAGTTTGCTGACGTTCTCTTCGTCGTGACGGAACAAGGAGAACGTGGTCCCGAATTTGTCGTTAATGCGTTTGGTAACCTGCCCGAAGTCCGCGGTCACCTCCTCGAAGAGTCCAAGGACGTACGCATCACGGTACTTCTCGGCAGTCTCGTAGAAAGATATGTAGTACTTGAGGCCCTGGTCGACGGAGATCGGGTCCCTTATCACCAAGGACAGTACGGCGTCTTTGGGCCTTCGTATAAGCACCAGGGTGGGTATCCGCCACTGTGCCGCCCGGACCACCTGCGCAGGAACGTGAAGATGATGAGCGATGCTCGTTACGTCGAACGTCTCATCCTGGGCCATAATGAAGGCCCTCCTGGCAAACGAATTGCCCGACCTCGGGTACCCTTCTATGACCACTTGCTTGTCTGGGGTCACGGCGCGCGAGAGATCCTGACGCGTGCGCAACAATCGATACAGACTAAAGAAGACGGTGGGGTGGCCGCCCGCGTGAATCTGGAGCCACTTTTCGAGCCACAGGGAGGCGACGTTCTCGTCCAGGTGTGGCCTCAACCGCTCTTCGATCGCCCTCATTCCGCCCCTCCGTCTTGCCGCCTTCAATTTAACACTCTGCCGGACCCACCGGTCCGCTTAGCCACTTCGCTCCCACGCCGCCGAGCCCGCGCCACTGAGGATCACTACCGCAAACGGTGCCTAAAATCAAGCTGACTTATCGATTCGAACTTGTACGTTTATGTCTTCCGCGTAGAAGGCTATGTAGGCCAACAGCGCGTAGACGAATGCTGTGAGGCCCAACATTTCGAACATCTCTTCGATAGAGGTTTGCAAACCCTTGAGGATCGTCGGAATGGAACTCGCACTCCCCTGATCGACCATGCCGCCGGTGGAGGACACTATCCAATCAGCTATGCCGCCGGAGGAGGACATTACTTGTGCAGTGAGCATCTCCAAACCAAGAGCGCCAAGCACGAACAGGGCTCCGGCAAAGAGAAACCAGCGGCGAGTGGTCTGGGGGAGATGAGCGAGAAATCTTACATACGCCAGCAGGACAATAAATGCGAAGACGGCACCGGGTACCACCCAAAAGAAAGAGATGGCGCCGCTGGCGTTGAAGCCCGTGATGTTATGCAACAAGCGTTCGAGTTGTGCCCCTATGGCCTCGTGTATCGAAGCAACTTCGTCTAGAGACAAGATCAAAAGGATGATGGAAAGAACACCCCAGTGCAAGATATACCGGTCGTCGCGCTGTTTCTTGGCGACCGCGACTACGGCGAGGAGAATCGAACACAGCAGAAACAGGATCGACTCAAACCACGTAGGAATGCTCCTCTCCTCGCCAACATCGAGTATCCTAAGTGGCTGCAGGAACTCTTCTTCACCCCACATGTACAGAGCAAATCTAGCGGCAAGGCTTGCTAGAGTGATGAACAGCACCACTACAATTATAGTCCTAACGATCGTCTTGGCATAGATTGCAAGTACCATGATGTCCTCTTCACGTCTATCTCTCATACTTCCATACCGGTCAAACACATCCGCCCCGCACGGCTCCTCGCTCCCTCCGGTGCCGTCACTCCCTCATCGGCCGTTCGGCCGTTGTTATGGTGGTGACTCCGCCGCCTTCGGCGAGGTCGCCCGCCGGTCCGCTCGCCATCAACCCGAGGGCCATCAAGATTATCACGAACGGAGGCTGGAAATACTCCTGCGTGAGGGCGTTGGTAATATTGAGCATCAGGTAGAACACCATAAGCAAAAAGACTAGCCATCCTAGAGGATCACCCCTCCGACTGCGTCTCAGTGCCACCGTCAAGATGCCCAGACAGAATGTCAAGAGGATGGTGAGCCCCACCACTCCCGTGTTTAGCAGCTCTTCCAGATATCCATTGTGGGCGGACGCCCGTCCCAAGACGGCGCTCGATCCCAGCTGGGTGATGTTTTCGTAGCTCCAGAAGGCCGCGAAACCCGAACCCAGCCATGGATGTTGCCAAACCTGATCGACCAGAGCCTGCCAGAGCGGGATCCGCCCTGACAAGTTCTCGGTGGCCTGGACGTTTCCCCGGGTCAGGAATGGAACGAGCGGGCCGAAGATGGTCCCCAAGACGTTTTCGGAGTAGTAGATGTACGTGCCGACGCTGATCATGAACAGCAGCCCGGCCTGCAGCACCCTGTCCCGAATGCTGGTCTTGTAGAAGAGGTAGAAGATGCCTAGCGCTATCATCCCCCACAGGACAGGGCCCCGCGACTTCAGCGCCAGCAAGGGGATAACGAGGACCGCAACCCAGAACCAGTCGCGCTTCAGCCACCGGCGAACCCCCAGAATGGAGGTCGCGGCGAGGATCAGCAGGACGTCCATTATGGGGCGCGTCACGTATGCGGAGAAGTTGCCGCCTATATCCAGGCGCTGCGAAGGATCGAGCAGATCGTACTGTTGAAAGCGGAAAGGCAGGGGCAGCAGGATCACAAGGGCCGAAAGGACGCCGGCCCAGAAGACATGGCGCAGAAAGAGGTCCCTGCCGTTCGGGAGGCTGCCGTAGAAACCGACGCCCAAACCGAAGCAGCCGACCGACACCATGACGAAAGCGACAAAGTTGCGGACGGTGAGCGTAGGGGAGATGCTCCAGATCAAGCTGGCCCCCGCCCAACCCAGGTACAGAATCCATAGGGCCAGGAGCCACTGGAACGCCATATTGAAGCGCCTGATAGCAGCTGGCAAGAACAAGGCCCCGACGAGCCCGAAGGTGGAGATCAACACCTGGTTGGTCGGCGACCCCTCGGACCCGCCGATACTCGTCTCCGCCCGTGGAGAGTAGGCGGCGAGCGGGGCGATAAGCCCAATCCAGAAGAGGAGCAAGTAACCCGAGACAAGCCTGGTGACCTGGGTGCTGCGCGGCTTGATCCCCGCCCCCACCGAGATCTTGGGACCCGCGGGAGACGGTTGGCGGCTACCGGCGAACGCCCACAAGCCAAGCGCGAAGAGAACCGCCACGCCGGTGAACGTGGGGACCGGTGCGTAGACCGTGCCAACACCGCCCACAAGCGCCAAGGCCGCGAACGCCGAGGTCCTCGCCGCTATCGACACCGCTCACCAATACAGGTTGGATCCGTCATCACCGTCATATCATCGCCTACGAGATGCCACTCTGCAAGGCCGTCACCATCGTGTGGTGGCCGGCCAGCGGACGCGTTTGCTCGGGCTGCTAGAAAGGCCAGACTTCCAGGCCGTGTATGGTGTTGCGCACGTCCATGGTCAGGTTGATAGTCTTGAGGGTCTTGGAGTTGTTGAGGTCGTAGACCGAGACGGTAGCGGGGGACGAGCCGCCGGCGATCAAGCCTTCGCCCAAGACGCACAGACCCCGTCCAAATGCTTGCCTGGCGTGATCCTGGGGAAGGTGTGAGTTGAGGAGTTGCCCCTCATCATAGTGCTTGATGGGAAAAGAGACGGACTCTCCGTCGCGTCCGAGGTAGCTGACTCGGTTGCTGCTCGTGTCGTTGAGCAGCACGCCTTCACCGAAAGGACGGGCGTTGTGCGTCCCGTAGGGGATGCGGGTGTGGCTGGTTAGCTTCGAGCCGTTTATGGTCATAAGGTGGGCGCAGCGCGTCCCAGAGACGGTCAGGATCCCACCTTCATAAGAGACGCTATTGAGGTGGCAGGTGTTGCTGCTGACGGGGGGACCTTCGTCGGAGTTCGGGTCGAAAGCCTGCAGTCGAGGCATCGGGGCCAAAAAGTCTACCGCTTCGCGGAGTCCCATCATGTTGAGCCGTCGCTTGGGACCCCGAACGCGGAATCCCATCGCTTTGAGCCGTCGCTTGGGACCCCGAAACCACACGTGGTAACCCTTTACGAACGAGCGCGTACGCAGATCGTACTCGAGCACCGAGTCGCGCCCTGTGGATGTTACGTAGAGTGCAGCGTCGGTCAGGTGCGTCTCATGGCAATGACTGAGGTATTCGTTGCGAATGGACCTCACGAAGCGGAAGTCTTTGGAGTATACGAAGATCTCGTCGCTGGCTGCGAGGTATACCTCGTCCTCGTAGAAGGCTATGCCGCGCAGTCCTCTGGGACCGCCTCGTCCTTCCCAGCTTATCGATGGTTCGTCGTAGCCTATGACCTGCTCGACCGCTTCGGTGTGCAGGTCTATTATGTAGACACCTCCGTGGTTCTCGCCTTGATGGGCGGAGCGCACCACGGTACTGGCGATTATCTTTGGGAGCCGTTCCATACCGTCCTTTGCAGAGCGCGTTTGTACGGCAGCGCATTATACACACCCGGGCGGCGTGTGGTACCTCGTCGAGAATTGCTGAGAGAGCCGCTCGATACCGTCGAAGGGCTAGCCCTACAAGTCTCCAACATCCCCCTCCCGGCTCATCTGGTCCCTCACTTGTGCACGTGGATACGGTTCCATTCCGGGAGCTTGGAGAGCTTCTGCCCGAGAATGTGGGGCTCCGACAGATCGCGGAGAAGGCCCCAACAGCCGCGCCCCACGTCGGAACCGATCCGCCGGTAGGATGTCGGCAGCGCGTCGAGCTCGGCGGTCAGGACGCCAATGTCGTATCCCATCACTGCCAGCCGCTCCCGGCCGATCCAACGCAGGTAGCGGCGACACCAGGCTTTGCGGACGGGATTGTTCAAGACCAGCTTCCACCTCTCCAGGGGTTCGCTGCTCACCTCGGCGTACCTCTGGGTGCCGGAGTGATCGCCCCATCTCCCGGTGAGCTCCACATTGCCGAAAAGTGCCAGGACAGAGCTGTCGAAGGGGAGACCAAGGTACCGGAACACGTTGCCCCAGGTCTCCTCGGGCTCGGTGATCAGTGCCTCGTAGCGCACCGCGTGAACCTTATCCTCGTGGCGCTCGTAGGTCTGAATCAGGTTCTCGATTCCATCGAATAGATCCACCTTGAAGCGGTAGAGGTTCCACTTGCCGCCGGCCCACGTCTCTATGAGAGACGCCACCACCGCGAGGGGGTTTCGCCAGAGAAGAAGGTACCTGCCGTCAGGAAACGCGGCGATGATCTCGTCTGAGACTAGGTGGTAGCGGGGAGTCTTATCCAGAAAGTAGCGCGTTCCGTCCGGTGATGCTTTGCAGTAGAGGCGCACGGCCAACTCGCGGATCTCCGCAACGTAGTCGTCGCGACCGTGGGGCAGCACCTTGCAGAAGTCCTCGACCGCCCGTACCAGAACCCGATGATTGTACTCTGCGTAGGCTCCACGCTCGCGAAGCGTATACAGGTAGGGCAACAGGATCCAGGGCTCTGAGGCCGTAGCGATCGCTTTGTGGGCGGCCAGTATACGTTGCGCCAGGGTGGATCCGGAGCGGGGCAGCGAAAGGAGGAACAGGGGCGTAGGTTTGATGCTCACGGTTGTTGGCCCCCCGAGAAGTGTAAGTGTCCAGGAGATCGGGGGCAGGACACTACCACTCAGGACCCGCCTCATATCCCAACTCTACTAACAGCGAGCCCAACACCTCCTTCACAGCCTCCTCGTGCTCAGCCGAAAACTCCTCCCGCCAGCCCCCGATCTGCCCCTTCCTGAACGTCCTCCCTACCCCGAAGAGCCCCTCCTCCACCCGCTGTAGCGTCCCCTCCTCCGCCGCAACGCCAAGGTGCCCGGCCACCCGCTCCACCGCCAGCCGCTGGGCCTCTTCGCTACCCCCACCCTTGGTCCCCACCAAATCCTCGAACTTGACCATCACGGCTCCCCCGTCGTGCTCCCAACTCAAGAACTGCCTGTAGCGCTCGGCGAGGGACTGGAGCCTGCGCCCGTCCAGCTCTCCGCCGCGGATGGAGACAAGCAGCCGCTCGTGGTCCGAGGGCAAGGCCATGTATCCTTCGTGAGCGAAGTGGTTCTTCAGTTGCTTGAGGTAGTGCATCTGGGAGACGGCCACGTCTCGTGGGTCGCGCAGGATGCACACGACCCTCATCCCCCCTTCATGGAAGAGCCCGGCCAGCTCGGGGGTGTAGATGCAGTGGGCGTTGACGAAGCCGCCGTCGGGGACCCTGGAGAGGCGGCGGGCGAGCCAGCGGCGGCTTATGTGCTGGGGTGAGACCACCCCGACGGTTACCTTCTCCCCCCGTCCCCTAACAAACTTGCGGGCCGGGGGGAACCGACCGCCTTCTACGAGGTGCGGACCTATCCCCATGACATCCTCCGGTTTGCGAAGCCCCATAAGGCTTCTAAGGCGCCCATTGACCATGGGAAACCGGTCGTCGCTCTCTGCGAGGTGAGGCCTGAGCCCTCCCAGGTCTACCAAATTGAACCCGAGCAGCACGAGTAGGCGGTCGAGGAGGTGAGTGCCGCTCTTGGGTATGGAGTTGGCCACGATCCTCATCGCATTACTCCCATATTCTCCCGTTCCCACTCAGCACCCAAACTGCCGGCCCCCGTAGGCAGTACGGAGCCTGGCGGTAAGAGACGGGCAACGGCCTTTCGTAGAGAGTGCCATAGGATGGTATGCTCATCGCTTCGATAAACCCTTTCGCAAACGAGATGGCGAGAGGCTCACGTGGGTCCACATCCCCGTCTTCCTCTTGGCAACCAAGACCATTATCACGTTCTGCAAGGTCGTGGTCAGGGCCGCTGCGCAGGCGACCCCTACGGACCCGTAGCGTTGGGTCGCCAATATAGCTACGACAAAGAAGAGCGGGCTGGTGAGTAGGCTGACCCGTAACATCGAGGTCTGGTGGCCCGTGAACTGCAGCACCAGCCCGCACGAGCCGGACCAGACGGCCGTGAGCTTCGCGGCGCTCAAGATCAGGAGCACCAACACCGCCGTGTCGCTGTAGTAGATGGGTTTGCCGTAGACCAACCCCAATATCGGCCCGCCCAGGAGCATGAACACCCCCAAGACCAGCAGGGAAGGGACCCCTGCCAGAGTGCTGAAGGAGCGCAGCGTGCGCTCCAGCCTCCCAGTCTGGCCTCGGGCGTACATCTCCGCGACGATGGGCGGCAGCACCAGGTTTACGATCAACAGCGGCATCGCCACGAAGGCGACCAGCTTGGAGGCGGCACCGTAAACCGCGACGTCCGTGCCCGAGCCCAAAGCGCCTAAGATCCAGATGTCCGCAGACAGCAGGACGAAGGAGGTCAGGGCGATGGCCAAGAACGGGATGGCGTCGTCTAGCACCTCTTTGGCGCTTACCGGCTCCTCCTCTTGTGTTCCTTCTGAAGAACCGAGCGAGGAGACCTTGCCGTACAACAGCCAGAGCGACAGCACCACGCTCACCGAACCCGACCCTATGGAAACCAACACAACGGTCGCTAGGCTCGTCTCTGCGCTCCTCACCCACAGCAGGGCCACGATGCCGAGCAACAAGACCCTCATTATCACGCCACCGCTCTTGCCACCCGTGGCCAAGCCACCGAGCAGGGTGGCCAAGCGGATGTCGTGGAAACCCCGGAAGGTCTCGGCCGTGATCTCTTGGACCACCGCGATCGCTATCCAGCCGGCCATCAGCCCGGTGACCCCCACCAGGAGTGAAGAGTATTGGGGTTGGAATAGCTCACCCACGAGGTCTCCGAGCCAACAGGTAAGCGAGGCTAACGCCCAAGGTCCCCAAGACCCCGAGCCCGAGCACCGTGCGGATCGCCTGACGTGTGCGCCCAGAGCGGTCCAGTCCCATGTTCTCGGCGACCAAGCGCACCACCGTCTTGGGAAGCCCCATAGACCCTACGACCGCGCCGAGGGAGACTATGCTCAGCGCCAAAAAGTACGCGCCTAATTCCTGTGGAGAGAGCAGGCGCGCAAGGAGGCCATTGGTAACTATACCGAGCATGGCCCCACCGATTCTCCCCCCGGAGGCCCATGCGCTACCAGAGACTAAGCGGCGTCTCAACGTCGAAGAGTCGAGATAATCGACCACAGTAGATATCACGGCGCCCCCTCGCCACTTGCCCAGCGATTCATCTTCAAGCTGTCCGAGTAACTGCCGAGGCTAATGTGCTTTGCGCCTCTAGCGGAGGTTGCTATACGGGGTGTTTCCGCCTCTGGAAACCTCGAAACTGTTCATAACCGTTCCCAGCACGTTCGCCCCGACGCCTTGCAGGCTGCGCAACGCTTGTCGCAGAGGTCCCTTGCGCGTACGCTGAGAATCCAAAACCAGCAAAACCCCGTCCCCGTTGGCCGCCAGCACAACGGAGTCGGACACCCCTACCGGGGGTGCATCTACCAGGACGTAGTCGAACCTCGGTCGCATTTCGGCAAGAAACTCCGCCAGACGCCTCGAGCTCAGAAGCTCGGCCGGGTTGGGCAGCGAGGGACCGGCGCAAATCAACTTCAATCGCGGTATCGGCTCTCGCCAGACCTCTTCCACCCTGCTGCCGCCAGCCAGGATGTCCACCAGACCGTTTGTATTGCTTACGTCGAACATGCTATGCAGACGAGGTCTGCGAAGATCGCAGTCCAGGATCAGGACATTCTTATCCGCCTGCGCTAGCGTCACACCCAAGTTGGCGGCGGTGGTGCTCTTGCCGTCACCGAAGCTCACGCTCGTCAGCACTATTATCTTGGGAGGGGAATCGATCAAGGCGTAGAAGAGGTTGGTGCGTAGCATCCGGTAAGCGTCGGAAGCGGCGCCGGTGGGGTCGTAGACGGTCACCAGATCCAGGGTAGCATCGTCACGCCGTCTGTGCTTCGGCGACGGGACAGCGATGGTTTTGCTCTGTGGATCAGTCATGTTAGCGTCCTCTTTTCCCTTTGCTCTTCGCAAGACTAAACTCCGGTATGGTAGCGAAAGTGGGTACGCCTGTGGCTTGTTCCACTTCCTCTGGTGAGCGCCAACTGTGGTCCAGGTACTCCATCAGAAGGGCCAGACCTATGCCGAGCATAAGGCCAAACACGGCCGCCAGGAGCCCGTTCCTCAAGGGGTCGGGGCTTACCGGAGTCGGGTTGTCAGGTACTATCGCCTTCACATACACGTTGGCCGTCAAGTCGCTGCCGGCCGCCCTGCTTGTTGTTGAGATGCGATCGGAGGACACGTCGGCCATGGTGTTGACGATCTGTGTGGCTTCCGCAAGGTTGGTGCCTTCGTAGGTTACGCTTATGAAATTGGTGCCCTCGACCTGCTCGATAGTCAAGTTATTCAGCAGCTCCCCTGAAGTCATCTCTAACCCCAAGCGGCCGATGGCGTCTTCGGCCACGGGGCGGCTATCGATGGCGTGTATCAGCGTCGGCATGAGCGATTGGAGCCCCTCGACGTTTCCCGCCAGGTTCTTTCCTTGATCTCCTAGCTGCTGATCGACCCACATTTCGGTGTATGCCTCGTACGTCGGCTGCTGCCAAAAACTTGCCCCTACGGCAGCTCCGACTACAACGAAGACGACCAGGAGAATAACCCAAAGTCGCTTTACGACGATTTGCGTGAGGTCGCTCAGGGAGAAGGGTCCCTCATCTTCGGAGACCCTGCTGAAGGCAGCTGACTTTTGGGTGCCATTTGTTGTTGTTACAGACTCATACACCGTCTCACTCCTCAGGCGATCGTACAAACTTGCGTGCTGGCAGTCTTCCGTTGATTCTGAGTTTAGCTGCTGCCCAAGCATTTTGCCAAGCATTTTGCGACACTGGAAGAGGCAACTACCATAAAATGTGCCGGATGGCCCACGCACCGGACGGCGAGAGACCATACTGTTATTATCTCGGTGATTTCCGAGCGAGTGTTTGTGGAGGGGCGCGATACGATGAGCAGCCGATCGATACTGGTCCCTGAGACGTTGAACGGACGACTCTTCCTTGCCGTTTCGGTGATGGCCGCGGTGATGGCGATGCAGGCCATCCTCGGCGCCTCCCCCGCCCTGGCCCTGACTGAGACCCCCGATGACACATATATGACGAACGGAAAAGTCTATGCCACAGCGCTCTCGAAAGACGGTAGTACCCTCTACATTGGGGGCGAGTTCACCAGGGTGAGTGAGAACAAGTCCGGAAAATCGGGCAATAGCACTACCGTAAGCAACGTGGCGGCCATCAACGTCAAGACCGGCGCCGCCATCCGCACGTGGCGTCCGAAGGTGGCAGGGGACGGCGCCGTTGTTCGCTCGCTCGTCGTCGAGGACGGCAAAGTGTACATCGGCGGGAACTTCACTGCCGTAGAGGGTAAGTCGAGGAAGAACTTGGCCGCGGTCGGCGCTAACACCAAAGGGGTCAGGTTGTTGCCGTTCGCGCCGGAGGTGGGGGGCGACGCCTCCTACGTATTCGCGCTCGAAGCAGGCGACAGCAAACTCTACGCTGGCGGAGGGTTCTCTAAGGTCGACGGAGCGCCGCGCAAGAATCTGGCGGCGTTCAGCCTCGAGACCGGGGCGCTCGCTCCAAATTGGAAGCCGAAGACTAGCGAGGCCTCAACGTGTAAGGACCCCCGCTGCTCCCACAAGGTGAGATCCCTCGAACTCAGCTCCAGGAGGTCTTCGATCTTCGTGGGGGGTTCGTTCAGCTACATCACGGGCTCCAACGGCAAAGGGGATGCGCGACAGAGCGTGGCGCGCGTTTACACGGACACGGGCAATTTGCACCCTTGGAAGATCCCACGCGGGAAGATCAAAGCTCCACAGACGGCCTGGGACCTCACCGCAACACCAACCAGGCTCTACGGTGGCTTCGGGGCCGGGCGGAATTTCCTCTCAGCGTTCCGCCTCGACAAAGGCGACTCTGGTGTACGGATCTGGCGGTTTAGTACGGTCGGAAACGTACAGGCCGTGGCGCTGACGAAGGACCGCTCGCGGCTGTTTTTCGGCGGGCACTTCGGCATCAACGAGACGAACCAGAGAGTTTGTAAGGGCAAGCGTCTACGTGGGCTTGCCTCCGTGAACCCGGCGACCGGGAAGATCTTCTGCGGCTGGACTCCTTCTCTCGACCAAGCGAGGCGCCCGACCTACAACGGGACGTGGGCTCTGGCCACGACCAAGTCCTACCTGTGGGTCGGCGGCGGGTTCATCGGCGTCTCCGACTCCAAGAATCCGCAGCCCGCCGGCAACGGAGTCACCGAGGTACCGCAGACCAACCTGGCGCGCTTCACGCTCTAGGGCCATCGCCTTCACAAAAGGTCCTACTCGTCACCTGTCCCAATGCGCGATGGAGTCACACCATCGCGCATTGGGATGCAGGACCTGAAGCCGCACCATGAACCGTACGCGACACGAACCGCTACCTGCGTGCCCCGTTCCCGCACCGGCAGACGGATCTTGCAGGTCTCACGATCGCAAAATACTGATGGTAGCCCCAGAAGAGTAGAAGAGGGGCCACTGCGGGCGACCCGGCGTGGAACTAGAATCGTTTCGGGCCAAATAGTATCCAGTCTTTGCTAGTATCCTTATTGTTACGTACTTATCCACGAAGGTCGCTATGGAAGATGTCCTGTCGTCCAGCCCCGTGATTCACGCTGACGCCGGGGAATCGAAAGGGTTTGACGCGACAAGTGATGGCAGGAGTGGTCCAAAGGAACAGACTCTGGATGCAGATTCTGGTGGTGTTTGGTGCGATCATCCTTCTAGCGGGGGTGGCCTTGGGCCTGCCACGCTCCTTCAAGCCTGAGGTCAGGTGCCCACAGGGTCCCACCGCCGCCAAAACCCAGAGCAAGCTTTGGTTCAACGACCAAACTTGGTGGGGGATACTTTTCAACCGTTCCTCTGAGGAGTTCCACATCTACCGCTACGATCTGACAAAGGACACCTGGAAAGACACCGGCATACTTGTCGACGCGCGCAACACTTCCAGGGCCGACGCGCTATGGGACGACGGCCACCTCTACGTGGTCAGCGCCGGAACTGAGGCGAGCTTGGAGAAGGACAGCGCCCGCTTTTTGCGCTACAGTTACGATCCCTCGACCGCTCGTTACTCGCTTGACAGAGGCTTTCCGGTAACCATAACCGAGGGCGGTATGGAGGCCATCACGGTAGCCAAGGACACCACCGGCAAGCTCTGGGCCACTTATGCCCAAGGCGACGAGTTGCGCCGCGTCTACGTAACCCATACTTCAGGGAAGGGCGACTCGAGCTGGGTAAAGCCGTTCGTCCTGCCGCTAAGGGGCACGACCGTGAGTTCCGACGACGTCGCGGGGATCGTCGCCTTCGGCTCCAAGGTCGGACTGATGTGGGGCAACCAGTACGACGAGTCCGGCAACTCAGGCTACTACTTCGCCATACACGACGATGGAGAGCCCGACGACAGGTGGCGGCCGGACAACCCGGTTATGGGAGCGGGCATGGCCAACGACCACATCAGCCTCAAGGCCGACTCAGAGGGGCGGGTCTTCGCCACTCTAAAGACGCGGCGCGACCGCATAGACCGGGATCTCGACGCACCGTACAGCATGCTGTGGGTGCGTGACCAGGACGGGGGTTGGACCAGCCACGTCTTTGGCACCGTGGCAGACTCCCACACGAGATCGCTCGCACTCATAGACGAAGAGCGGCGCCGACTCTACATGTTCGCCTCCTCCCCCACCTGCAGTGGTGGCAAAGTCTACTACAAGCGTACGGACCTGGACGACATCTCCTTCGAGGAAGGCCGCGGGACCCTGTTCATGCAAGGCCCTGAAGGGACGAACGTCGGCGACGCCACCTCCACGAAGCAGAACCTCGACGAGGTCGCAGGGCTTCTGGTGGTGGCATCGGACAAAACCCGTGGCTACTACTACAACCTGATCGACCCCCGCAACCAGGAGAAGCTGTTCCCGGACGGAGCTCGCATAACGACCGACACGGGGTCCTCCGCCGCGCCGGGCCTCGGCGGGAGAGGTGATCCCGTTGTCCCAGACACTCCTGGCGCTCTTTTCGCTGCCGAGCCCGCCTTCACCGATTATCTTCGAGGTCGGGCCGATCGTCCTGAGCTACCATGGCCTCCTTTTCGCGCTGGGCATAGCCGTAGGCACCTGGCTCACTGGACGAGAGCTCGCGCGCAGGGGCTATGACAGCGCCCTGGCGTTAGGCTCGCTCTTCTTCGTGGTCCCGCTAGGCATAGTCGGAGCGCGCCTTTACCACGTCGTGACCGAGTACCATCGATACACTCGCAACCCCTTCCCCAAGGTCCTGGAGGGCTATGCGGGTGGCCTCGGGATCTACGGCGCGATTGCGGGCGGCTTCCTGGGCTTGCTCCTCTTTAGCTGGTACCGTGCCATAAGCCCGCTCACCTTCGCCGACGCGGCCGCCCCTGGCCTCGCCCTGGGCCAGGCGATAGGCCGGTGGGGCAACTACTTCAATCAGGAGCTTTTCGGTCGGCCCTCGGAGCTGCCGTGGGCCATATACATCGCGCCGCAGAACCGGCCGGTGCAGTTCGCCGACGCGACCTCATTCCATCCGACCTTCCTCTACGAGGCTATATGGGACGTTCTTGTATGCCTGGTCCTGCTCTGGGTGGCCCGCCGCTTCTCGGAGCGGCTGAAAGCCGGCGACGTCTTCATGCTGTATGTGGGTCTTTACTCCCTCGGACGTTTCCTCGTAGAGACCCTCCGAGTGGACCAGGCGTTTCTGATCGGAGACTCCGTGCGCGGCAACCTCCTGGTAAGCGGCGCCCTCACCCTCGGTTTCGCCCTGCTCCTGCTCCTGAGACACTCTCAGCTCGTCCCGAATACGATCCGTATCCGGTTGAAACTCCCATATCCAGAATGCAGCGACCAAGCACTCGTGTACCTTCACGGTAAAGCCCTACCGAATGATGCGGATACTAATTTCTGGCCTCTCGAACCTGGTCCCTTATCAGTGAATCCGTCGGGTCTGTGTTGCTAAAGTAAGATGTTCCGCTAATAGACGAGTAGCACATGTGTCAAAGAACGATAGGGAAGTTATTGAACGATTCCGAGAACTGCCACGTATATAAGTTACGAACCTCTAGGAGGAAGTTCTGAACCTATACGGGTTTACTGGTATAGTAACGTCGCCAAACATCAGGAGGGGGACAGCCGGACAACTCAAGCGAAGTATGTCTGTCTGAAAGGGATGATTGCTACGTTGGTTCTCTGGAAAATCCGCTCTTTAGCGCCTCGAACGACTCCGGAAAAGCACCATCATGCTCGGTTAAGGGGGAGAGGGTTATGAGGAGGAGTCAAGTCCCCAGTATCGGTAATACTGCTCGGCCGGCAACAGAGCCCCCATTGCAGCACGCGCGGCCACCAAGGCGCCGCCTGACGCAGGCCTGGAGACAACCAGGGGTTGTCCTAGTCTTGTTGTTGTCGGACGCCTTGCTGGCGGCGCTGGTCTGGCTGGCGGCGTTCGAGCTACAGAGCATCTTGGCCCGGTGGAACTTGATGGGGTGGGAGGGTTACCCCAGACCGACGGCTATGGTGATTGGGGGTTTCGCCACGCTCGTGTGGATAGGGTTACGCTCTTTGATGGGGCTTTATCCGGGGTACGGTCTGAGCTCGGCGGAGAGGCTTCGCCGGCAAACATACTCCGTGGTAGGCACCTTTGCCGCCGTTTCCATTGCCATAGTCTTAGGCCTCGGGGACATAGTTGACTCAAGGTTTGGCCGCATTGAGTTTTACGAGAATTTCCCACGCCTGCTACTTGCGCTAGGCTTTGTGGGCCTCTTGCTTCTGTCCCCTCTGGTGCAGGGTTTGGCGCGGTGGGGGATGTGGAGGCTCGGTATTTGGGGCAGGCCCGTGATCGTTGTAGGAGACAAAGAAACGAGCGCCCGAACGGTCAAGCTCTTGGAAGAGGAATGGGTGCTTGGATACGCCCCCGCCACCCTCATCGACCGGGGCCTGACGCTGTCAGGGCAGTCCCTCAACGGCCGCTCCCACGAAGAGGCCATGACCCAGGTCGAGAACCTCGCTCGCAGAGGCGGCGTGGACACCATAATCTTCGCTACGCCTCACATCCGGCCCTCGCACCTGGCACCGCTCGTTAGCCGGGCTAGCCGCAGCTTCCGGCACGTCCTGCTCATCTCGAACCTCGGCAGTATAACCAACTCGGCTGTGACGGCCCGAGAATTCGCGGGAACCTTGGCGGTGGAGATGAAGTACACCCTCCTCAACCCGTGGGCGCGGAGGGCGAAACGTGTACTAGACTTTGGGGCTACCGTGGTGGGCGGAGCCCTCGTGCTTCCGTTTCTCTTGGTGGTAGCCCTGCTCGTCTATGCCGAGTCTAGAAGGCCCATTTTCTACACGGACTGGCGGATGGGCAAGAACGGTGTCCCATTCCCGTGCATCAAGTTCCGTACTATGGTACCAGGAGCAGAGGCTGTGCTGGAGCTCATGCTCGCTGAGGACGCCGGCCTCCGAGAAGAGTACGTAAAGTACCATAAGCTGCGCGCCGATCCCCGTGTTACGCGCGTCGGCCGATTCTTGCGCAGTACCAGCCTGGATGAGCTGCCGCAGCTTTGGAACGTCTTGCGCGGGGAGATGAGCCTGGTCGGCCCTCGCCCCTACCTACCCCGCGAGTCCGGAGATATCGGGGACGCGCACGACGAGATTTTACGCGTACCTCCAGGGGTAACCGGACCTTGGCAGGTTTCCGGTCGCAACCACGCTTCGTTCACCGACAGGGTCGAGATGGATATCCACTACGTGCGCGACTGGTCCGTATGGCTTGATCTGGTGCTTTTGGCCCGCACCGTTACAGCCCTCTTTGTCGACAGAGGAGCTTATTAGTCGCCGTCAGTTGTGACCTGGCGCTGCGCGTTTTCTTCGTAGCGATCTGCAGTGTAGTCGACCAACATCGGGAATGCGTCTTGGTTCAGCCTCAAGATCGTACGGATAGGAGACTCAGTCGGCTGCGGCACCCGGGACAGTACCAGACACGCTCACCTTGGGTGACGCTCTCCTCCTCATCGTCGAAGAACGTCAGCTCGCCCAATCGCTCGCCGTGGCGCATGACCTCGCAGCGTACCTTGTAACTACACTCGCACAAGAGCTGGTACGTCCTGTTAGGGGCTCCGTTTCGCCGGACACCAAGCCATTCGGCGTCTGTCCGCCACGGCCTCATCGGGAAGGAGAAGCAGTCAGATAGCGGAGAGTCGCCTTTGATCCTGTTCCTTTGTCGGCAAGAGGTCTGTTTTCTCCGAGGGTGTGTCAACGGTAACTTCACCACCGCTTGGTGGGACGGAGCAGCGGCAGCTTACCCTGAGTAATGACCTTCAAAGCTGTGCCTTTCGGATCGACAGTCTCTTTATCTTTGCCTGCCTCATCCTATACCCGCGGCGCCACTAGCGAACGTGCCAGAAGGCCTATCTTCGTTTGTGTTGATCGAGAACATCGCCTTCGCCGTCTGCGGACCCTGGCCCGCCGCCGCGCTCCTCTCAGGTGAGAGGCAGTAAGCTTCTATCTTCCCGATCTCGACACCGCCGGCAAGGGCGAGTGTTTCCACTACCCGGCTGTGACCCAGGTCGGGAGCACTGACGACGGGCGTGAGGTCGTATTTCTTTGTTCGCGATAGGGGTGTGTGGTTTGATGTACAATACTCTGACAAGCTCTTCGGCGTATTTCAGCTTTTGCACGACGCGGAAGGGTGCGAAGACATCGGACTCGCCAGCGTGAGACGCATCTTCGGTCACCACGCGGGACGAGCGAAAGCGGATGGTTGTTTAGGAAGGGGGGGCTACCTTCTACTTCTCGCTTCCGCGATTCACGGAGAATAGTGATGGCTGACAGAGATTACTGCTGCACGCTCTTACTGGTAGAGGACAACCAGAACGATCTCGAGTCTACCCTCGCCCCATCGAGCGAGGGGGTCTTTATCGCGCGTGACGGGGAGGAGCCCCTAGACTATCTCCTCCGCCGGGCCGTGTACCGGTCGCCGGCGGAGGATGACCCCAAAGCGGGACTCCTCGGCCTAGACGACCGGCCGTCTAGGGCTGCGGAGCGGGAACTTTGAAGGTCTTGGACAGACCAGAAGGGCAAGACCGCGATAGATCTCGTGTGCTGCGCATCCTCATCCTCGAAGATAGCCCGTTCGACGCAGACCTCGTCGGGGCCCGACTGTCCGAAGGTGAGATCGGCTGCGAGCTGGTCCGCGTACAGAGCCGCGACGCCTTCGCCGCAGCGCTGGAGGAGGGTGGGGTCGATCTCATCCTGGCTGATTACGTGCTACCGGGCTTCGACGGCCTCTCGGCGTTGAGCCTGGCCAAGGAGATCTGCCCCAGTGTGCCGTTCATCTTCGTCTCGGGCACGCTCGGTGAAGAGGTGGCGATCGAGACCCTAAAGAGCGGGGCCACGGATTGCGTGCTCAAGCATCGTTTGGAGCGGCTCTTGCCGGCGGTCCGGCGGGCTATGCGTGAGGCCGAGGAGCGCCGGGAGCGGGAGCGTGCGCAGCAGATCCTGGAAAAGAGGTTGTTGGGAGCCAAGGAAGAGGAGAGACGCCGGGTAGCCTACGAGGTTCACGACGGTTTGGCCCAGGTTGCGTTGGCCGCACACCAGAATCTGCAGGCCTTCGCCCGGCGCTACGCCCCAGAGACGGAGCAAGGCAAGAGAGAACTGGATCAGATACTCGGGCAGGTCCGGACGACGGTCTCGGATGCTCGCCGGGTCATCGCGAACTTGAGGCCCACGGCCCTCGACGAACTCGGACTCGCGGCCGCCATCTCCCTGGAGGTCGAACGCCTGAACGAGGAAGGCTACCATGTCGACTGCGAGGAACATCTTGGAGATGAGCGCCTGCCAAAAGAGATGGAGCTAGTGCTCTTCCGCGTCGCGCAGGAGGCGTTGACGAACATACGCAAGCACGCGGAAACCAAGTGGTTGAAAATCGAGTTGCGGCGGCTGGACACAGAAGTCTATCTGGCGATCCGAGACTTCGGGCGTGGGTTCGACCCGGCCGCGCTCGAAATATTGGGGTGCAGGCCCGGCGAGCGGGTCGGTTTTGCGGCAATGAGGGAGCGGGTCGGCATGCTTGGTGGCGACCTCGAGATCCAAAGCCGCCCTGAGGCCGGTACCTTTGTTTCAGCGATCATCCCTGTGATACGAACGGCATGACGACGCTACCGTGCCGGTCTGACGGGTCCCTTGCGGCTGCGGAGATCGGACGACTATCGTGAAAGTGGTCGGCCAGTTGATCATCGGGGGTGTATAGAGAGGTGGGAACCGAGATCTCTCCAGAGGACGTACTCGGGCGGACGCGCTTGGCCATAGTCGACGACCATGAGCTCGCCAGGGAGAGTCTCCAAAACATGCTCTCCGACGAGCCCGACATCGACATCGTTGGCGAGGCGGCCAACGGGCGGCAAGCGCTCTTGCTGTGCTCGCGTTTCAGGCCGGATCTGATCCTCATGGACGTGAGGATGCCCGTCATGGACGGCCTGGCGGCCGCAAAGGAGGTCAAGCAAAGATACCCAGAGATTAGCGTCATGATGCTGACCATGCACGAGAACCCTGACTACCTGCTCGAAGCACTGAAGGCGGGGGCCGCCGGCTACGTACTCAAGGACGCGCCTCGAGAGGAGATCATCGAGGCTGTGCGGCGCGTGCGCAACGGGGAGTCACCGCTGGACCCGGAGTTGGCCGCCCGGCTTCTGCGCCGGTTGGCCAGCGAGGGGGAGATGCACAGAGGAACCGGCAGCCCTCACGAGGCCGCCGCTTACGCGGTAGAGCCCCTGACCCCGCGTGAGCTTGAGGTCCTTGGGCTAATGAAGCTGGGACGCACCAACCGTCAGATCGCTGGGGACCTCGTAATTAGCCTCGGTACGGCCAAGAACCACGTCGAGCACATCATCTCGAAGCTTGGGGTCTCCGACCGGACCCGGGCCGTTGTCCAGGCCTTGGAGCTGGGGCTGATCGATCTGCGCTGAGGATAGCCGCCCGCCGGCACTCTGGCTCGAATGTATGCCTCTAGAAGTTCGCCACGTCCTTCTCGGCGGTCCATACCGCCGGGTCTTCGGCACCTTCCGCCTCGCCCCGCTCCTCGAGCCAGCGCTCGCTGTCGATGGCGGCCCTGCAGCCGTCGCCGGCGGCCGTGACGGCCTGACGGTAGCGGGTGTCCGAGACATCACCGGCGGCGAACACGCCGGGGACACTCGTCATAGTGTTCTCCTTCTGGATGACGTAGCCGCCCTCTTTCATCTCGACTTGTCCCTCGAAGAGAGAAGTTGCCGGAGTGTGCCCGATGGCCGTGAAGAAGCCGCTAACCTCGATGGTCCGCTTCTCGCCGGTCTTCGTGTTCCTAAGGCGCACTCCCTCGACGGCGTCTTTGCCCAGGATCTCCTCCACGACCGTGTCTGTTATGAATGTGATCTTGGGGTTCTTACGCGCCCTCTCGAGCATGATCTTGGACGCCCTGAACTCGTCGCGGCGGTGGATCAAAAAGACCTCATCGGCGAACTTGGAGAGGACGCCGGCCTCCTCCATCGCTGTGTCTCCCCCGCCGACTACGGCGACCTTCTTGCCCCTGTAGAAGAAGGCGTCGCAGGTGGCGCAGCCGCTGACGCCCTTGCCCATCAGCTGCTGCTCGCTCTCGAGCCCCAGCCACTTGGCCTTGGCGCCCGTGGCGATCACGACGGTCTTTGCCAGGATCGGCTCATCCTCATCTTCGGCCCACAACCCGAACGGGCGCTCTGAAAAATCCACCCTCTCGATGTTCTCAGGACGCATCTCGGCCCCGAAACGTGCAGCCTGGGCCTCGAAGTCGTCCATCATTTCGGGACCCATGATGCCGTTCCTGTACCCCGGATAATTCTCCACGTCGGAGGTCAGCATGAGCTGCCCGCCGCTCTCGAATCCCTGGAAGACGAGCACGTTCAGGCTCGCCCGCGCGGCGTATAGGGCCGCCGTGTATCCCGCTGGACCCGAGCCGATTATCACGACATCGTATGCTCTCTGAGCCATCTAAAACACCCCTCGTATATGCAAATTCTCTGGCTTCTATAGTTTAATACATCTCGCAAGCCGTATAGTGAAAGCGGTTTCCGGAAGGGAACTTCCGGAAACCGCGCATTTCAGCACGCTCAGGCTTCGCCTTCGCTTGTCAGCACTTCAGCTTGTCAGCTTTTTGTTTACTGACATGCTGACAAGCGACAGCCGCAGGCTGGAGCGTGCTGAAATGCTGAAATGCTGAATTGCGCGATTCTCGCGCAACTCGCCTTCACTCGCGCCAGCCGGCCAGGAATCCCTTCTGCTCCTTCGTCAGGGCGTCGATGCCCATGCCGACGGCGTCGAGCTTCGTTGCGGCCACCTCGTCGTCTATCTCCCTTGGGAGGAAGTGTACTCTGTTCTCCATCGAGGCGTACTCGTTCGCGAGGCGATAGGCGCAGAGGGCCTGGATCGCGAAGGTGAGGTCCATGATCTCGATGGGGTGTCCGTCGCTCGCCGTCAGGTTGACGACCATGCCGCGCCCGACGAGGTGCAATCTACGGCCGTCAGAGGTGGTGAACTCCTCGACGTTACGGCGAACCTCGCGCGCGCCCGTCGCGGTAGCCGTAAGGCCGTCGACGTCTATCTCCACGTCGACCCCGCCGGCGTTGGCCAGGATCGCACCGTCCCGCATCCGCTCGAAGTGCGCGGCCGTCAGCACGTCGCGGCTCCCTGTCGCCGTGATGAAGACCTCCCCGATCTCAGCGGCGTCCAGGGCAGGCAGCACGTCGAAGCCGTCCGCGTAGGCTTCGAGGCCGCGCACGGGGTCGACCTCGCAGACGGAGACGCGGGCGCCGAGCCCAGCGGCGTAGCGGGCGATGCCCTTGCCGCACCACCCGTAGCCGAGCACGACGACGCGCTTGCCGCCTACCATCAGGTTGGTGCTCTGCATGATCGCCGTGAGCGTGGACTGGCCCGTCCCGTAGCGGTTATCGAAGAGATACTTGCACCTGGCGTCGTTCGCCGCGATAACGGGGAACTCGAGGACTCCCTCCCGCTCCATGGCCCTGAACTTCGCGACCCCGCTCGTCGTCTCCTCCGAAGCCCCGCGGATATGCTCCAGCAGGTTTCGCCGCGTCGTGTGCGCGAGGCGCACCAAGCCGGCCCTATCGTCTATAAAGACGGCATCCCTATCGCCCGCGGCCCGGTCGAGCACCCGCTCCAGCTCCCTTTCGGCGTCTTCAGGGTCGTTCTCGGAGGAGGCGTAGACCGTCACGCCGCGCTCGGCCAGGGCCGCGGCCACATCGTCCTGCACGAAGAAGGGACCGGGGCTCGCCACGGCGACGTCGGCCCCTGCCTCGGCGAGAACGACCGTAAGGTAGGCGGTCTTGGCTTCTATAGGGAGGGCGACGCCGACGCCAAGACCTTCGAAGGTGCCGTCCTTGAGGTATTTGTCGCGGACGGCGTTGAGGACCGGCGAGTGCCCGGCGGCCCAGTCTATCTTTTTGTGGCCGTCGGGGGCTAGCGCGGGGTCCCTGACTATAGATTCCTGCATATCGCTACCTCTCAGGCCTCCGATTCCTCTCCTTCGGCGGCCATCGACTCCTCGACGGCCTCTACCTGCTCGCGCACACCGAGCATAAAGCTGCCGACGAGGATGACGAGGAGGAACGGGATCAGCCCTAGCCCGACGCCCAGGTTGCCGGGAGCCTGCTCGGCGAGGCCGAGGATCAGGCCGACGACCACCGCGCCGATGGCCCCGACCCATACCAGGATGGCGCCCGTCCTCTGTAGCCTGGAGGACGAAGCGTCCTCGGGCTCCACTATCTCCGTCCACAGTAGCCCCCACCGTTTTACCCGTGGATAGAGGGCGAGTAGCAGGATGGGCCCAAGCACGCCTCCCATTACGGCGTTGTTGAAGAATATGAGGGCGAAGAACACAGCGAACGGGAAGAAGGCCAGCAGGTCGACCCACCAGGCGATTATGACAGCGCAGACCGCCGAGGCCAGGATGACCAGGAGGATGAACACCCCGAATTTCTTGCCGGAGTCCACGTTTTCCTCCATGTTCTCGTCGCGCCGGAAGAAGACGCTCCACATCTTGTAAGGCAGCAGAGCCAGGAAGAAGTTCCCCACGAATCCACCGATGCTCCCCACTGTCAGGGTACCGCCGACGAAGTCCCCGATCGTGTTTCCTATGGCCGCCCCCCAGGCTCCCGCCGGGCCGAACAGGAGCCCGAAGACGATCGGAAACGCGTTAGCCGGTCGGAGCTCGATATATCCCGGAACGATGGGGAAACCTTTGAACGGGATCAAGACCGCCGCGTAGATCGCCGCGCTCAAAGCCACCAGCACCACCATCTGCGTGTGCCGCCACATCGTAAAGACTTCTTTCATTCTCGCACCTCCTTGTACTCGCCTACGCTATCTACTGAACCCCTCCAGTCCACCGTACCCTGCCAACCGCAATGCGATGCACCCGGCCAGGAGTACCAGGAACGCTATCAGAACCAGCGCGTCCCTCCGTCCCATAGCGGTATAGAGGTAGAACGTGCGCCCGGGACGCGCCCCGAACCCTTTTGACTCCAGCGCCATAGAGAAGACATTCGTAGAGCGGACCGTCGTGACGAAGACAGGCACCAGGAGCGGCAGGTGTTTGCGGATCCGCTGGATGATGTTCCCGGAGTCCAGGTCGAGACCGCGGGATCTCTGGGCCTGGCCGATGGTCAGGCCCGTCGCGACTATCGTCGGGACCAGCCGCAGGGCCGTCGAGACGGCGAAGGCGAACCGGTACGGTATCCCGAGTCGGACCAGCCCTAGTGCCACCTCCTCGTTGCGGGTGGTGGAGAGGAAGATCATGCCCGCGATCACGGTGATGGCTATGCGCTGCGCGGCAGTAAGCCCGTAGAGCAGGGCCTCCCGCTCCACGAAGAGAAAGAGCGGCGTCCGTCCGCTCCCAACGACGGACCACAAGATGGGGGTCACGACGAAAATCATAAACAGGATGAACCAGATGCGCCGGAGGTTCACCAGGGATTCCGCCAGATACCCGAAGCAGAGCACGAGCGCGAGCACACCCAACACGTAGAGTGGATTCAAGAAAACGAACGGAAGCGCGAACATCCCCAGGAGCAGGAACATCTTGGTCCGCGGGTCAAGACGGTGGACCCACGTGTCCCGGTCCAGGTACAGGGACGGGTCCATCTATGCCTCCTCGGTTACCTTCAACATCTCCTCCACGGACAACACCGGGTATCCTAACGCGTTCCCGAACGAGACGATATGCGGAGGCCGAAGCGCTGCGTCCCGCAGTTCGTCCTCTTCCGCGAAGACTTCCCTGACGGTGCCCTGCATGGCGACCCTCCCATCCCTGATTACTACGGCTCTGTGGGCATACTCGGCGACGACCCACATGGTGTGGGTGACGACGATGATCGTGGAGCCCGCCTCGTTCAGGCTCCTGACCAGGTCCATCATGCTGCGCTGCTCGGCGTAATCCAGGCCCGTGGTCGGCTCGTCCAGGATCAGGACCTCAGGACGCACGGCCAGGACCGAAGCCACGGCGACGCGCTGACGCTCGCCCTTGGTTAGCCCGAAGGGGTCTTCGTCCCCGCGCCCATCCAGGCTCACTGCGGCGAGGGCCTCTTCGACCCGCTCCTTTATCTCTCCCTCATCCATATCCCTGATCTTCGGCCCGAACGCCACCTCGTCGAAGACGGTGTCCGAGAAGATCTGGTGGTCGGGATTCTGGAAGACGTATCCGACCGTCTGGCCGAGCCGGCGCAACCCCTGCTTTGTGGTCTCCTCCCCGTCAACCAGGGCCGTACCCTCGGTTGGCTTCAGCAAACCATTAAAGTGCTTGACGAGCGTGGTCTTGCCCGAACCGTTCTGGCCAAGAACGGCCAGGAACTCGCCCCGCCTGACGGAGAGGTCCACCCCCTCCAGCGCGACTACCCCGTTCGGGTAGCGGTGGGTCAGCCCCTCGACCTCGATCACCGGCTCTCCGTAACCCTCTTCCCTCTTCTCGTCGGCCTCCACCAACTCCGCGTGGTGCTCCGGACTCACCCGCCACCCCCGCCGCTTGAACTCGGCGACCCCATCCTCGGGCGTCAGGGGCAACTGTCCCTGCCACAATCCCCTCTCGTGAAAGAAGCGGGTAACCTGCAGCGGCATGACGCTGGATTCCTGCAGGAGCTCTACGTCTCGCAGGACTTCTCTGGCAGGCCTGTCGGCGACTATCTTGCCTTCCCGAAGAACGATTATGCGGTCGGCGTCGAGGGTCTCCTCGGTCTCGTGCTCGACGACGATGAGGGTAACGTCGTCGCGGTCTTTGAGGTCTTCGGCGATCTCGAAGATACCCAGTTTCCCGATGGGATCCAGGTCCGTGGTCGGCTCATCCAGGCAAAGAATTCGCGGCTCAATGGCGAGCACCGAGGCTATGGCGAGGCGTTGCTTCTGGCCGCCGGAGAGGGTGGCCGGCGTTCGGTCCTCGAACCCTTCGAGGCTCACCTCCCCGAGCACCCTCTCGACGCGCCTGACCATCTCCTCGCGTTCCACGGCGAAGTTCTCGGGCCCGAAGGCGACCTCGAGGGCCACGTTCGTCGAGAAGAGCTGGGCCTCGAAGTCCTGGAAGACGAGGCCCACCTCCTGGGCGAACTCCCCGACCTTGCCTTCGCGGGTGGAGCGTCCCCCGACGCGCACCTCCCCCTCCATCTTGCCCCTGAAGAAGTGGGGGATCAGACCGTTCAAAGAGACACAAAGCGTGCTCTTCCCCGACCCCGATGGCCCCATCACGACCACGAACTCCCCCTCGGCCACCTCGAGGTCCACCCCATCGAGCGCGGGCTTCTGCTGCCCCCTGTAACGGTAGCCCAGCCCTTTGACACTAACTTCGGGTTCCATCTATCCTATGCACCTCCCCATCCGCCAAAGAATATTCCAACTAGGGTACCCAGCGCTACCCCTGCGATGTTCGCATGCCACATAAAGTGGTTGTGATAGGTGTGGTGGCACTATAGACTGCTTGCATGGAACGCAAGATGGATCGTAGAGCTTTTTCTGTCGTTCGATTAGATGAACAGGATAACGCCGAGAAGGGGTATTGGCGCGGTTCTTGAGGTTGCTCAACGATCTTCAGCTTAAGGACCTCGAACCTAACGCCGGTATGATCTCCTCTCCGTAAGCGTCGAGCGTCTCTTCCATCGCGTCGTGCATGAGGTAGATGTTGAACTGGTCAGCGCCGAGATCTCTTAGCTCGTTCAACTTCTTTACGTGGTCTTCGACGGTGCCGAGGACGCAGAAGCGGTCGACGATGTCGTCGGAAACGAAGTCCGTGGAGGGGTTGCCGGCCTGGCCGTGATGGCTGTAGTCGTATCCCTGGCGGGCTCTTATGTAGTCGGTCAAGGCGTGTGGCACCTCGCTGTCTTCGCCGTAACGGGCGACGAGGTCGGCCACGTGGTTGCCTACCATGCCACCGAACCAGCGGCACTGGTCGCGCTGGTGGGCGAGGTCGTCTCCGATGTAGGCCGGTGCCGCTACGCAGACCTTTACTTCTTTCGGGTCGCGGCCGGCTTCTTTCGCCGCGTCGTGGACGTGTTTCATGGTCCACTCCAGGATCACGGGGTCTGCGAGCTGTAGGATGAAGCCGTCGGCCTTGCGCCCGATAAGGCTAAGGGCCTTTGGACCGTAGCCAGCCATCCACACGTCGAGCTTCCCATCGCTGACCCAGGGGATACGGACCTTGACGCCGGAGTAGTCGACCTCGCGTCCTTCGGCCAGCTCCTTTATGACGTGCATGGCCTCTTCTAGCTGCCTGAGCGTCGTCGGCTTGCGGCCGAGGACCCGCACCACGGAGTCTCCGCGTCCGATCCCACAGATGGTGCGGTTGCCGAACGTTTCGTTGAGAGTGGCGAAGGTCGAGGCCGTCACCGAAGGGTCACGGCTGACAGGGTTGGTGACGAAGGGACCGACCATGATCCTCTCCGTCGCGGAGAGCATCTGCGAGTGTATGACGTATGGCTCCTGCCAGAGGATGTGCGAGTCGAAGGTCCAGGCGTACGTGAAGCCAAGTTTCTCGGCCCTCCTGGTAAGCTCGATGACCCGACTCGCCGGTGGGTTCGTCTGAAGCGTAACGCCGAAGTCCATGCCTTCCTCCCTAATCATTGCCTGAGACTGCGGCTACGGCGCCGAGTGCTATGTAGACACAGCCTGTGACGTAGCGTCCGGCCCGCCGCAACCCCGCGCCTACGCTCCGCTTCCTGACCCAGTCGCCAGCCGTACCGCCGAGCAGCGCGTAGAGGCCGTCCGTGAACAACCCGAGAATGGCGAGCGTGGCGCCGAGGACCACCACCTGGGTCCAGGCCGCGCCCCTGGAAGGATCGACGAACTGCGGCAGGAAGGCCAGGAAGAAGAGCGCGACCTTCGGGTTGAGGACCTGCACGAGCACGCTCTGCGAAAAGACCCGAAAGTGGTGTCCTTCGCCCCCTGACGGCGTCTCCACTTCGGCCTCGCCACTCGCGGCCCAGGATCTGCCTGAGGCCAAGCCAGATCAGGTATGCCGCCCCGAGCCACTTCACGATCGCGAACGCGACCACCGAAGAGGCCACTATCGCCGAGAGCCCGGCCGCCGCGAAGGCCACGTGCATGAGGGTTCCCAACTCGACGCCGAGGACGGAGACGAGCCCGGTCAGGCGGCCCCCGCTTAACACTGCGGGCCACGACGTAGATCACGGCCGGTCCTGGCACGAGCAGCAGCGCGAGCGCCGCGGCGACGAAGAGGGCGTATGTAGAGGCGTCGGGCATGCCTGAACCTTACGTAGCCTCGGGTTCCCGGCGCGGTTCTGTGGCGCGAGGCCGCCGATCACGTTCAGGAGCAGGTACGCCAGGCCGGCGACGAAGAACGTGAAGAACAGGCCGTAGTTGTAGAGGCTCTCGATAAACGTCGGGTTCTCGAAGACGCCGGCGAAGCCCGGGGTAGTCGCCGCTTTGAAGAAGCCGGGCAGCACGGGGACGACGCCGACGAAGACCGCCGTCAGCGCCCGCCAGTTCCAACCGCCGGAGTAGGCGTAGATGCCGTCGTGCTTGTAGAGGTCGGCAAGGGAGAGCTGGCGGCGCCGGACGATCCAGTAGTCTGCGATCATGACCGCCCCGATGGCCCCGAGGAGGCTGCCGTACCCGACGAGCCAGGTGAAGATATAGGCGCCGACGTTGTTGAAGAGCACCCACGGGAAAGAGACCACGCCGAGGAGGGCGGTGATCATGCCGCCAGTGCGGAACGAGATGTACTTCGGCGCCAGGTTCGAGAAGTCGAACGAGGGCGAGACCACGTTCGCGGCCATGTTCGTCGAGATCTGGGCCAGCACGATGATGATCATGGCGAGGATGAGCACCACGGGCAGGTCGGCCGCGAGCCGCGTGACGAGCACGACCGGGTCCCAGATCGCCTCGCCGAAAACGACGATGGTCGCCGCCGTGACCGCGATCCCGATGAAGCTGAAGGCCGTCATGGTGAGCGGGAGCCCGAGGGCCTGCCCGAGGACCTGCGAGCGCTGGCTCTGTGCGTAGCGGGTGAAGTCCGGGATGTTCAAAGAGAGCGTGATCCAGTAGCCGACGTTGGCCGCGAGCGAAGGCCAGAAGAGCACCCAGAACGGGGCGTCGCCCCGCTGCAACTCCGCGGAGGTCGAGAACACGTTGCCTATTCCCCCACCGGCGGTGAAGCCCCAGATCAGCAGGGCGATGCTGCCGCCGATCAGGAGCGGAGCGGTGTAGGACTCGAACCACTTGACGCCCTCGATGCCGGTCAGGATGATCACGACCTGTATCGCCCAGAAGACGAAGAAGGCTATAAAGGTGCCGCCTGGGATGTCGGCCCAGCCGCCCCAGAACTCCGTGAGCAGCGCGTTGAGCGCCAGCCCGCCGATCCAGGTCTGTATACCGAACCAGCCGCAGGCCACGAGGGCTCTCGCTATGGCGGCGAAGTTGGCCCCCCTAACCCCGAACGAGGCGCGCACGAACACGGGGAACGGGACGCCATACTTCGTGCCGGCGTGGGCGTTGAGGAGCATCGGGATCAGGACGATGACGTTTCCTAGCGAGATGGTCAGGAGCGCCTGCCACCAGTTCATCCCGGCGGCCATCAGGCCCGAGGCTAAAGTGTAGGTGGTGATGACTATGGCCATCCCGATCCAGAGCGCAGTGATGTTGTAGGTCGTCCAGGTGCGCTCTTCGGGTCCGGTCGGCGCCAGGTCCTCGTTGTACAAGCTCGAGCCGCTGACCTCGTTCCTTATCCGAGCGAGCTCAGTCGCGTCGGCCACTCCCAGGTCCGTCTCCCTGAACTCTTCGCGCTCCATGTCGCTCCCTTCTTGTAGGCTTCAGGTTTCAGGCATCAGGTTTCAGGTCGTTCTTCCTGATGCCTGTAGCCTGATACCTATTTCGCCCAGTCCATCGTCTTTAGCGTGAGTCTGTGTAGTGCCTGGACGGAGAGCTCGAGGTCCTCTCTTGGCGTGTCCTCGTCTTTGGTGTGGCTCAGGCCCTTCAGGCTCTTGACGAAGAGCATTGCGGTGGGCATGCGGCGGGCCATCTCGGCCGCGTCGTGCAGGGGTCCGCTCGGCAGCCGGTGCGATTGCCCTGCTACCTCGTTACACGCCTCTTCTGCCAGGGAGATCAGCTCTTCGTCGAAGGGTATCGGCTCTATGCGCCACAACCGATCCCATTCGACAGAGACGTCTTCCTCGGTGGCGATGCGGGCCGTCGCCTCCTGCGCGGCGTCGAGCATGCTGGCGAGCACGGAAGGGTCGAGCGCGCGGTGGTCGAGGGACATCTCGCACCATCCGTTGAACGCGGTGACGATGGCGGGACTTACGTTGACGAACCCCGTTGTGGCCCGCACGTCGTCGCGACGCTTCGCGTCGTCGCGGAACTCTATCGCAGAGCGGGCCGCGGCTATGAAAGCGTCCCTCCTTACTTCCATCGGCGTGGAGCCTGAATGGGCTTGCTGGCCCGTAAAGCGGACGGCGTGACGCTCGACGCCGAAGGTGCCCAATACCACCCCGAGCGGCAGATCCATCCTCTCGAGGACGGGACCCTGTTCGATGTGCAACTCGAGGTAGGCGACGGCGTTCTCGAGTTGCCGTCCCGCCTCGTTAACGCTGTCGAGGTCGATGCCGTGCTCCTGCAACGCGTCCGGCAGGGCGATGCCGTCGCTGTCTTTGAGGTTGCGTACATCGTCCGGTTTCAGAGCGCCGGCGGCCGCGCCCGAGCCGAAGAGGCTGCGGCCGAAGCGTGCGCCCTCCTCGTCGGCCCAGTCGACGAGACGCAGAGTTACGGGGCGCGGTTGTGGGGCGAGGGCGCGCATGACTTCGAGGGCGCCGACTACGTTCAGGGCGCCGTCGAGCCAGCCTCCGTTCGGGACGGAGTCTATGTGGCCCCCGATCAGGACTGTCCGCTCAGAGTCACCGGGTGCTGTGGCCCAGACGTTGCCGGCCTCGTCGGTCTCTACCTCGGTTATGCCTTCTATCTCTTCTAGCTTGCCCCTGAACCACTCTCTGGCCTTCTCCCACTCCTCCGTCCACGCGACGCGGCGGGCACCGTCGGGGCCGCCTGTGAGCGCGGCGAGCTCCTCGAGCTCATCGACGGCGCGGCTGGCGTCTACCCCTTCGGTCTGCACTAGCCGACCTTCTCCCTGGTGCCGGCTTCGACCTCTGCGAGGGCCTCCTCCATGATGTCTGCGGCCTCGTCGGCCGCTTCGCGGGTGATGACGAGCGGCGGGGAGATGCGGATGGTGTTCGCCTTGAGGCCGCCCTTGCCGACTAGCAGGCCGCGGGCGCGGCAGGCCTCGAGGAAGCGGACGGCCGCAGCCGGATCAGGCCGGAGGTCCTCTCCGGCGAGCTCCAGGGCCAGCATCAGGCCCTTTCCGCGGATCTCGGCGACGACCGCGTGGTCCTCGGCCATCTTCAGGAGGCGGCCCTTGAGGTGGGTGCCGACCTCGTGGGCGTTCGTCTGCAGGTCGTTGTCGAGGACGTAGTTTATGTTAGCGAGTGCGCCTGCCGTCGAGATCGGGTTCCCCCCAAAAGTGGAGAGGTGGAGGTTCGGCGAGACGGACTCGACCATCTCGGCCCGGCCGACGACGGCGCCGATGGCGAGGCCGTTGCCGAGGCCCTTGGCCATCACGATCATGTCTGGCTCCACGTCGAAGGCGTCGATGCCCCAGAAGTGCTCGCCGGTACGCCCGAAGCCCGTCTGGACCTCGTCGGAGATTAAAAGTATCCCCGTCTCGTCCAGGATGCTCTTTACCCGCTCGAAGTAGCCTGGCGGCGCCTCGACGAAACCCCCGACGCCCTGGATGGGCTCTGCGATAAACGCGGCGACGTTGCCGGTGGTCTCCTCCTCTACCACGGCGCGCACGTCGTCTGCGCAAAGCAGGTTGCAGCGCCCCTCATCTCGGCACAGGGCGCAGCGGAGCCTGTAAGGGTTGCGGGCGTAGGCCACGTCGAGTGCCGAGCGCGAGGTCGGGCTCCAGGTACTCTGGCCCGTTATGCCCATCGTCATGAAGGTTGAGCCGTGGTAGGAAGAACGGAGGGCGATGATCTCGCTGGACTTGCGGTAGCGCGTCGCGAAAAGGAGCGCGGCCTCGTTCGCCTCCGAGCCGCTACCGACGAAGAAAGCCTTCTTCTCGCCCGAGATAGGGGCGAGATCGATGAGCTTCTCGGCCAGCCTGACCTGGTTCTCGATCAAATACAGCGTCGAGGTGTGAAGGATCTTGTCTACCTGGCTCTTTATGGCCTCGGTAATCTCGGGTACCGCGTGCCCGCTTATGGTCGTGACGATGCCGCCGAAGAAGTCCAGGTACTCGTTCCCCTCGGAATCCCACACCCTGAAGCCCTCGCCGCGCGCGAGCTCGAGCGGCTCCTCGTAGTAGAGCGGCGTCCACGAAGGCAGCGCCGCCTTGTGCCGCCGCAACAGCTCATCCGGGTTCGTCATACCCGCACCTCCAGTCCCTCCGTCGCCGTGAAGCTCCGCCCGACAAACCTCCCAGAACCCCGCTCGCCGACGACCTCGCCATCTTTGTAGACTAGCCCACCCCGCACGTACACCTCCGCAGGACCGCCGTGAAACTCCATCCCCTCGTAGGGCGTGTAGTCCACGTTGCCGTGACGGTTCTCGACCGTCGCCGTCGTGGATAACTCGGGGTCCCACAGTACTATGTCCGCGTCAGCACCGGGTGCCAGAGTCCCCTTTCTCGGGTACGCGCCGTAGATGCGCGCCTGGTTGGTGGAGAGGACGGCGACGAACTGGTTCTCGGAGAGCCTGCCTTCGCGGACGCCCAGCGTCCAGAGTGTCATGGCTCGTTCTTCGACGCCTGGAAGTCCATTGGGGATCAGGGTGAAATCGTCCTTGCCGAGATCCTTCTGTCCCTCGTAGTCGAAAGAGCAGTGGTCCGAGCCGAAGATCTGGAGGTCCCCGAACTTGAGGCCGTTCCACAGCGCAGGCCTGTTCCCCGGGTCGCGCAACGGTGGGGAACAGACGTATTTGGCGCCCTCGAACCCTTCTCTTGCGAGATCCTCGTACTCGAAAGCGAAGTACTGGGGGCAGGTCTCGGCGTAGACCGTCTGGCCGCGCTCGTGGGCCAGATGGATCGCCTCCAGCGCCGGCGCGCACGAGACGTGGACGACGAGTATCGGCGCTTCTGCTACCTCGGCGAGCCGGATGGCCCGGTTCGTCGCCTCGGCCTCGACCGGTTCGGGGCGGGTGAGGGCGTGGAAGCGGGGGGCCGTATCGCCGCGCGCGAGCGCCTGCTCCTGCAGCTTGGCGATAGCGTCGCCGTTCTCGGCATGCACCATGACCAGCACCCCTGCATGTTTGGATAACTGCAGTGCCTCGAAGAGGTCTTCGTCCTCAGTGTAGAGGGGCGTCCCTTTGTAGGCCATGAAGATCTTGACGGAGGCCACTCCCTTCTCGGCGAGGTCGGGCAACTCGGCCTTTATGTCGTCGCGCAGGTCGGTTATGGCGACGTGGAAACTGTAGTCTATGACGGCTTTGTCCCTGGCCTTCTCGGTCCACGTGTCGAACGCGCCTGCGAGGGTGCCGCCGGCCTCCTGCAGGGCGAAGTCGATGATCATGGTCGTGCCGCCCGCCGCAGCGGCCTCGGTACCGGTAGCCCAGTCGTCTGCCGTAACGGTGCCACCGAAGGGCATATCCATGTGGGTGTGCGCGTCTATAAAGCCAGGCATTACGAGCTTGCCAGAGGCGTCTACCGTCTCGGCACCGTCCGGCTCCAGGTTCGCGGCGACGGCGACTATCCTATCGTCCTCGACGAGCACGTCAGCCCGGTAACTGCCCTCGGCCGAGACGACAGTCCCGCCGGAGAAAAGAAGCCCGCTCATAGTGTTCTCCTTCCACTTGGCAGCGGTGTGTTGGCTAACTTTCGCACACCCCGCGCCTTCGCGTCAATCGTGAATCCGGGCTATCTTCAAGGGCGGCAGGAGACTTTGGCCGACCTGCAGAATATCTCGCTCCGGATCTCGGCATCGCTCTGTACGGGATTTTCTCGCGGAGAGTATGACTCCGGGCTATCCGGTCGTACGTAGATGGCTACGTTTGCGTTGCCGGGAAGCGATCCGGACGGAACGGCTCGATGAGAGGGTCCACCTCGCCGGTCAGGATCTCACGCGCCAGCAGCCGCCCAATGAGCGGTCCGAGCGTGACACCGCTATGCGTCACGGCCTCGTAGTAGCCTGGAATCCCCGAGAGAGCGCCGACACAAGAATGTCCGTCAGCCGGGACCGGTCGAAGCCCGAACCTCGCCTCAACGATCTCCGCTCCTTCGAGTGCACGAAGTACACTCCGCGCCCGCTCCAGAAGCTCCACACAGAGCGGATCTTCCGTTCCGGCGAAGTCGTCCGTCAGTTCGGCGTCAACCGAATCGTGGTGAAGCAAGACGTATCCGGAACCGTCGGGACGCACGTTGATGCGCGGTGTGTGCATGAGACGTCCCAGAGGCTCGCCTGAGACGGCGACCCTGACGAGCAGTCCTCGGAATACATCTAGTGGCAACCTCCTCCCGACCATCTCCGCCACGGATGCGGCCCCCGCGCCGGTGGCGTTGACCACGGCGTCGGCGTGAATGGTGTCGCCGTTATCCAGCCGCAGCGTCGCACCTCCGCCTCCGACCTCGATCCCGTGAACCGTATTCCCGACTAGCGTCAGGGCTCCGTTGTGGCTGGCGGCTTGCACGAGCGTTCTCGTCAGGGCTGGGGCGTCGACCCAGAATTCTTTCGGGAAGTGCGCGACCCTGGTCTCTGGGTGCGGGAAAACAGCTTCTGGTTCGAGCTTCCCGTTGACCGTGGAAGCAGTGAGCATCTCGGCGGCGTAAGACCAGGAGCGCAGGCGTTCGACGCGTTTTTCGAGGTTTTCCTGTTCTTCGTCGGTGGCCTGGATCAGGTTTCCCGTAGAGTGTAGCCAGCTGCCGCTAATCTCATCGCTGAGTAGCTCGTGTTCGCGCATACCTGCAAGGTTCAGCTCGAAATAGTCCCGGGGGAGTTTGTTGTTGGCGTTGACCCAGGCGAAGCTGGTCGAGGTCGTGCCTGAGCCCGGTTCTGCCCCGTCGATCAGGACGACCTCAGCCCCGCCCTCGGAGAGCCGGTAGGCGACCGAAGAGCCGACGATACCGGCTCCTATGACCGCGACGTTCAACGCGCCTCCGGGCCGAGCAGGGCCGTCCCCTTCTTTCAGGGTTCCTTCAGGTCCAGATTCCAAAGTTACTCCCCTCCGACGTCGAGCTTTCAGGAAACGCCTCAAACTTACAGAGCTGGCGCATATTGCCACATACTGGGCGTACAATCTCTAGCGTATCGAACATCCACGAGAACGCGGCACGGAGAGGATCGGGACGATGGGCAGAGTCTACGACGACATCAGCGAGGAGCAGGCACGTTGGATCGGTGAGCAGCCGATGTTCTTTGTCGCCACCGCCGCCCCGGACGCGCACGTCAACGTCTCGCCCCGGGGGCTGGACACGTTCAGGGTACTCGGACCGAACAGGGTCGCGTGGCTGGACCTCACGGGCAGCGGAGTCGAGACCATAGCCCACCTGAGGGCGGACGGCAGGATCACGCTGATGTTCTGCGCGTTCGAGGGGCTGCCGAAGATCCTGCGCCTCTACGGACAGGGCGAGGTGCGCGAGTCAGGCAGCGCCGGATACGACGAGCTGCGCCTCCGCTTCCCCGACCTTCCTGGCGAACGCGCGATTATTGACGTGTCCGTGGGCAGGATCGCCGACTCGTGCGGGTACGGCGTGCCGCGCATGGACCTCGTCGGCCCGCGCGACACGCTCCTGACCTCAGCCGAACGCAAGGGCCCGGTAAAGATGGCCGAATATCGGGCGATCAAGAACACCCAAAGCATCGACGGCCTACCTGGCCTGGGTCCAGAACGCCTGCAGAAACAGGACGGGTGAACTCCGACCCCGCCAAGCTAGTTACCTCTCCGGCCAGCGGAGCGCAGGAGCGGGTTATTAACAGGAAACGTGCCCTACTCTAGCTCGTCTCCGCTATACTGCGTGGCCCGCGAACGAGAAAGGATCATGCCCGCTTCAGAGTCGCAAGTAGTTCTCTTGACCGGGGGCCTCGGCGGCGCCCGCCTCGCGCCGTCGTTGCGAGACGCCCTGGGGCCCGGCAGGCTCACCGTCATAGCCAATGTCGGCGACGACCTCACCTGGCACGGCCTGCGCGTCTGTCCCGACCTCGACTCGGTGACCTACTCTCTGGCCGGCCTCTGGGACTCCGAACGCGGTTGGGGGCTCGAAGACGAAACGTTCCGGGTACGAGACGCGCTGGCCGGACTCCGCGAGCTACCGTGGTTCAACGTCGGCGACCGGGATCTTGCGCTGCACCTCTTACGGACGGAGCAATTGCGAGCCGGGCGTAGCCTGGCCCGGACGACGCAGGAGCTCTCGCGCCAGTTGGGTGTCAATGATGTGGAACTCCTGCCGGCGAGCGACGAGCCGAGCGAGACGCGCATGTTCCTCAAAGACGGGAGGTTGCTCCAATTCCAAGAATGGTACGTCAGGGAAGGGGCTCGGCCCGAGCTGAGCAAGGTTCGGCGGGCGGGTGGGGCGGCTTCGAGGGCCGCTATTCATGCCATCGAGGGCGCCGGCGGCGGCGTCCTCGGGCCGAGCAATCCGGTTACGAGCATCGGTGCGATCCTGGCTCTCGAAGGTATCGAAGAGGCGGTGCGCAACGTGCCCTTGCGCGTTGCGGTCTCGCCCGTGGTGGTTGGGGTCAGGTCGGATAACCCCGGCGTCCGGCACCACGCTCTGGCTCGTCAACGAACCCTCGCCACGGTGGAATGCACCGATGAACCGGGTGAGATCTCCGCCCGCTACGCCGGACTGGTCGAGCACTTTCTATTGGACCACGCGGACGCCGGATACGAGAAAGAGGTCAGCCGGAACGGGCTGGAACCCATCCTGGCTGACCTCCTCGACGCTAGAGCTTTGGCAAATGCGCTGGTGGCTCTCAGCCCCTGAAAGCGCTCAAGGGATCATCGGTCACATCCAGTCCGGCCGTTCCGGCGGGAGCCGGTAGCCGTTGGCGATGAAGAACGCGCGGATCATGTTGCTGCGCTGGAGCTGCACGGACTGCGGCGCGTCCGTCTCGGCGGCGAAGGCTTTGGCGTTGTCGGAGTAATAGCCTCGCTTGCGGTACTTGCGGGTTTCTTTGTTGAAGATCTTCTCGACCATCTCGTCCGGCGTGTCCCCGACGTACTTCAGAACTCCTCTAGCACCGCCAGCCGCTGGCCGCGCTCCTTCTCCGTCAGGTCGTCCCCGAGCGAGTCGGCGTACCGCCGCACGGTCTCGTATTCGAGGAACTCGGGGTCGCAAGTATCGGCCATGTCCATCCTCTGGGCTAGTGAACGCCGGGAAAGCTCTTCGAGGAAGCTGTCGGTGGGCGCCTTAATCGAAGGACCGTCCCGGCGTTCGCGGTCGGTCACGTGATTTTTACTCCGGCAGCCCGTACATCGCGGCCAGCGCGCGGATCTCGGCGGCCCGCCACGGCACCGGCGCGGCCTCCTGGAACATGCCCGCCTGCGTTAGTTCCTCGACCACCATGGGATCGCTCTGGATCGAGTTGCCCCACGTGTCGGCGAAGTACAGGTCCTCAAAGGGCGGCCGCGGACGCTGGCCTCCACCTTTGGGGTCCTCGGCCGGATAGCCGACGATCTGGATCTGCGCTGGCGTGACGTGCTCTGGCATGCCGAACAGCTCGCGCATCTGGTCCCGCCGTCCGGTGAGCAGCTGCGTCCCGAGACCGAGGTCGACCGCGGCGAGCAGCGCCGAGCCGATCGCCAGTCCCATCTCGATGGCCGATAACCACTCCGCAAACCTGTCCTCGCCGGCGAGCACGTTGAAGTCCGGCGTCTTGAGCACGGTCTCTTCCACGAACGTCTCGCTCCAGCCGTAGCTCGAGGTGAGCGCCCTGACGTCGATGAGACCGAGGAGGTTCTCCCTGAGGTTCTCCCACCCCGACATGTCTATGGCCCAGACGATATGCACCGGTGCCTGCGCGGCCTGGGGCTGGTTGTAGAGGGAGTCGATGAGTTCCTCACGGATGGCGTCGTCCGTCTCGCCCTTGGTGACCACGACGGCCTTGCGAACCAGGCCCGCGTTGCCGTGCTGGCACTGCAACCGCGCCGCCTCGAGGATGGTCTGGATCTTCTCCTTCTCGACCGGCTGGTACGGCTTGTAGTACCGGATCGATCGCCGGTTACCGACTACTTGCTTGAACTCCACGTTTCTCCCTTCGGTCGAGCTTGTCAGCTAGTCAGCATTTCAGCTTGTCAGCTTCACTTCACCAACATGTTCATGGCTTCCGCCGCCGGGTCTTTGCCCAGTTCCACCCCCGTTCTCCGCAAGTGTAATTCCGCGCTCTTCACATTTCGTCTCATGCACGGGACACTTTGTATCCGACGGATTCGCGGTCCCACGTGTTCGGGGTGACGCCGCGCTGCTCGCAGCGCGGCGTACTGGTTGCGCTGGGTCTCGGTCTTCGGGAGCCCTCGACGAACTCTACGTACCGCGGGCACGGCGTAGTGCGCCATGCGCCCTGGCAGTAGTCGAGCAGTTCCTCCGGGGTCAGCGCTGGCGCCGGCTGGAGGACCACCGCGACCTTCACCTCGTCCTCGCCGAGCTCGGACCGAACGGCGTGGGCCGCGCGACTCGAGCACCTTCGGCGTGGCTCGTTGACGACCGTCTCGATCTCCCAGGCGGAGATGTTCTCGCCGATGCGGCGCATGGACTCCTTCTTGCGGCCCTGGTAGTAGAAGAAGCCGTCCTCGTCGTGCTCGGCGAGGTCGCCGGAGTGGAACCAGCCGCCCGCGGTACGCCTCCTCGGTCGCTTCCGGGCAGCTTGTGGTAGTAGGTCAGCTGTCCTTTGGGGTGGCGGAACACGAGCTCGCCGACGGCTGTTCGGGCCGAGCGGCGCTCCTCGTCGTCGACGACCTGGAACTCGACGCCGGCGACCGGCTTGCCCATCGACGCCGACCTTGCCCTCGTCGTTGAGCAGGATGCCCGGCGAGTCGACCATCCCGAACCACTCGACGATGCGCACGCCGAAGCGGTCCTCGGAACTCCTCCCAGCGGCCAGGCGGGCAACCGGCGTCCAGCACCACGCGCACCGGGTGGTCCTCGTCGTCGGGGCGCGGCGGCTGCTTGAGGAGGATCGAGATCATGCCCGCCGAGGGTGTTGAACTCGACCGCGTCGTACTTGCGGCAGTCGTCGAAGAAGCGCGAGGCGCTGAAGCGTTCGCCGAGGGCGAACTTCGCGTCGAGGATCATCGAGCCGATCATGGAGACGAGCAGCGCGTTGCCGTGGAAGAGCGGCAGCGACGTGTACATCGTCTCCCCCGGCTTCACGCCGGAGGCGTCCAGGATCAGCTGCATCGGGTTGCTGTCGTACTTCGTGGCGACGACGCCCTTCGGCGGTCCCGGTCGTCCCCGAGGTGTACATCATCCCCACGCCGCCCACCGAGGTCTCCTCGGCGAGCTCGACCTCGGGCTCGGCATCGGCGCGACCATGAGCCGGTCGAAGTCCCATCGACGCCGTTACCCGTCGCTCCGTCGGCCACGACGGTGCGTCGCAGGCTGGGGAGGCTGGTCCGCACCGCGAGTACGGCATCCCTGAGCTCCTCCTGGAAGACCACCGCGACGGCGTCGGAGTCGGCGAGGATGTGCTGCTAGAGTGGCGCCGCGCTGGGAGATGTTCACGGGCACGCTCAAGGCCGCCGATGAACAGGATCCCGAGGTGCACCCAGATGAACTCCGGGCGGTTGCCCATCAGGATCGCGACCCGCTCGCCGGGCCGGACCCCGAGGTCGAGCAGCCCGTTGGCCGCGCGCTGGATGTTGGAGAGGACCTCGGACCACGTGTACGTCTCGTCGCGGAACTTCAGCCAGACCGCGTCGGGATGCTCCTCGACTCTGGTCCGGATCACGTCCTCCACGGGCGAATGCGCTCTTGCCATCGAAGCTCGACGCTCCTCGACCGGGAGTGCCGCCTTCCACCCATCTCGAACCACGGGAGCATGCCCCGCAGTGGTCCCTTTCACCGGAAGGCTTGCTAACATCAGCCGCTTGTAGCAGCAAGTGCCACTATGGTCGTGTCTGCCTCCCTACTCCCGGGGCCGCTTCGCGGCCCCAGAACCCCGCAGGGGATAGTGCAGAGAGCTTTCGGCCCGCTCCGGGGGCCACACCACGCGGCGCACGCCATCCTGCCACTGCACGACGAGGATCTCGCGGCCGACCTGAAGCCCCGTCTCCGGGTCGAGGCGGAACCCGCCGTAGAGCGTCGTGCAGTCCAGCCGTCTTGCCGCCGCCAGCTGCGCCTCGTCGTCCACCCCGCCGTCCCGGAGGCAGCGAGCGCAGAGTATGCCGCTTGCGAACGCCTGGACCGCCGGGTAGGAGGGCTCGGTCCCGGACTCGCGTCGGAACCTCTCCACGAACCACGTCGCGTCCGGTCCTTCGTCCGGTTCGTGGGCGACCGACGCGATCCACTGCGCCGAACCGAGTAGACCTTCGCGAAGGTTTCCGATCGGCGCAAGCACCTCCTCGACCCCGGCTCCGACAAACGACGCAGCCTTCCAGTCGCCCGGCAACAGCGACTTCGCCGCCTCGACCTCGTCCTCGAACCTCCCTACTACGAGCAGGACGTCGGCGTCCGGCAGCGTCGCGGCCACCCCGGCGGCGCTGCCCGGCTCGAAGGGGCAGGTCTGTATTTCGAAGCCCATTTCTTCGGCGGATCTCACAGCGCCGTAGGCTACGTCCCGTCCGAACCCGGTCGCGCCGTGGAGCAGGCTCACGGTGGAGGCGTCTGGATCGGCGGCGCGTATGGCTTGCAAGATACCCTCGAAGTATGACGAAGCCGGCGAGAGTACGTTGATTATGTGCGGGAAGTCCGGGCGGGAGAGGGCGGAGGTCGCGCCGCCATGATTCCAGATGACGCGGTCGGTGGCATTCGCCGCCGCAACCGTGGGGCTGCTTCCGTATGGGCCGAAGAGGATGTCGGGACGGGCGGCGACGGCGCGCACGGCCGCGCCCGGATCGGGCGCCGCGTCCCAAACTTCTAGGTCCACGCCGGTCCACGGTGCTGGCAACTCGGCCGCGTGTTCGGCCCACAGGGTTAGGGCCGTCGCGCTCTCCCGACCGAAGCGGGCCAGCTTCCCCGTCAGCGGGGTCACGAGATCCGCGCGCAGCCGGGGCACGAAGTGCTTACCCGGTGCCGACCACCGGGGCAGACGGGTCCGGCGCCGGCGCCTTCGCGTTCAAATACCCGAGCACGAACACGGCTCCCCAGAGGAGGATGAAGCCAAGGATCTGATTTGGGCTCACGCCGACGCCGAGGAACGTCCAGTTGAGGACGACTGCCGTTGCTGGGAAGGCCAGCTCAGCGAGCGTCGCGTAGGAGGCCCTGGTGCCGCTGAGGCCCCTGTAGTAGAGGAGCAGGGCCAGGAGGCCGGGTATAAGGGCGAGGAGGACAACGCGGCCAGGCTCGGAGGCGAACCCGGCGCCGAGTCCACCAGCGGCGCCCTGGGCGACCACGATGCCGGCGAGCAGGGGCACGGCCAGGAGGAGCCGCGCCCCTGTCAGGGCGTAAAACGGCATGTCCTTGAGGACGAGCCGCCCCAGCACGGTCGAGGAGCCCCAAAGGAGCGCCGCTCCCAGGGCGAAGGCAGCGGTGAGGAGTTCGGCGGAGCCAAGTGCGGCGAAAGCACCGAGGTCCCCAAGGAGATCAAATAAGCCCCTACCATCGCCACCAGAAAGCAAGGCCAGTAAGCCCAACCCAGCCGCTCGCGCAGCAAGATGCCCGCAAGGGCGATGGCGAACAGCGGCTGCGTTTTCTGCAGCAGGATCGCCACGGTCGGGTTGCCCACCGCGAAGGCCATCGTGAATAGCAAGGTCGCGATGGCCGAGCCTCCCCAGCCGATAATGAGCAGCGCGATCCACTGCGCCGCCCCCAAACCGCGGAAGAACCTCCACCCCAACACCACGGCAGGCACCGAATACAGAAGCAAGACCAGGTGCTCCAGCAGCACTATCTGGGACGGCGACGCCACCTCCAACAACGGCACCCGCAAGATGCCGTCCGTACCCCACATCGCCGCCCCGACGGCGACGAGCAGGACGCTAACGTAACCGCCGTTCCTCCAGCCCATACGCTATCCCTTCGCCGGCCAGTCGAGTTTGGGTATCACGCGCTCGCCGTAAGCCCTTATGTACTCTTCCTGGTTGCGGCCCACGTTGTGGACGTAGACCTCGTCGAAGCCAAGGTCCACGTAGTGTTGGACGTGCTCCAAGTGCTCGTCGAGGTCGGCCGACATCAGGACCCGGTTCTCGAAGTTCTCGACGGTAACCTGCTTCGCCATCGCAGCGAAGTCCTCGGGGTTCCTTATGTCTGCCTTTGGGAACGGCATCCCCCCGTTCGGCCACTCTCTCACAGCCTGCTGCTCGGCCTCTTCCTGGTCCTCGGCCCAGGAGACATGAAGCTGTATCATGCGCGGCATCTCGGCTGGGTCCTTGTCGGCGCGGCGGGCCCCCTCCTCGAACTTCTCCATGAGGTTATTGATCTTCTCGTCCGGCGCGCCGACGGTGATGATGCCGTCGCAGAACTCGCCCGTCCTGCGGCTCTGTATGGGGCCTGCGGTGGCGACGTAGATCGGGGGCGGAGTATCAGGCATCGTGTAGAGCCTCGCGCTCTCGAGCTTTATGTGATCGCCGCTGTACTTTACGACCTTGCCCGTGAAGAGCCTGCGAATGACTTCAATGGATTCCATCAGGATGCGGAGCCTGGTCGGGGCCTCGGGCCAGTACTCGCCGACGACGTGCTCGTTCAGCGCCTCGCCAGCCCCTAGTCCGAGCCAGAAACGCCCAGGGTACATCGCCTCGAGCGTCGCGGCTCCCTGGGCGATTATCGCCGGATGATATCGGAAGCCCGGCGGGGTGACCCCAGTACCAAAGCGGAGGTTCGTCGTTGCGCCCAAAGCGCCCATCCAGGACCATACGAAGGCGCTCTGACCCTGATCCGGCGTCCAGGGATGAAAATGGTCCGAAGCCATAACGGATCCAAACCCCGACTCCTCCGCCTGCTTGCACCACCCAAGCAGCTCCGTAGGGTGGAACTGCTCGAACATCGCCGCGTAGCCGATGGTGCTCGTAGGTTTCATGGGACCTCCTCTTCGTAGGCTACAGATTTCAGGCTTCAGCCGTCAGGTTTTCCTCGGATAGAGGATCTCTCCATCCTCTGAGCACAGTTTACAACCGCAGCGCCACGGGCCGGTCCTCGACCGACGAGAACGGTTACGCGCCCGCACCTGAAACCTGATGCCTGTAGCCTGAAACCTATTCAAAAATGATCCGGCCCATAGAGCCACGGGTCTCCCAGGGGGAAGAGCGTTTCGAGGATATCCAGAGCCTCGGGAGAGCTCGCCCTGACGAGCCCGTGCCTGGCAAGGTCCCTGGCCGGAAGGTACCCAGCGTAGAGCTGGGCGAGCTGGCGTACGTCGAGCGAGACGCTCTCCCCAGCCTCGGCCCCACGGACGATCTTGCCGTCTCCGATGGTGTACTCGCCGGCGTTCTCCGGTATGACGTCGTCTGATACCTCGAGGACGAGCGGTGCCTCCGATACGCGTTCCAGATACCCTAGAGCGACTTCGACGTCGAGGAGGCGCAGCATCTGGTCAGGCTCGATCTTCGCGTCTACGTGCGAGCTTCTCAGGTAAGGGTGGAGTGGCTCTCCTCGCGGGGTGAAATGCTTTATCCCGTAGACCAGGGGATCCATGCCAGCCATGAAGGAGAGCAGTGCTTCCCTCGCCCGCACTGTGGCGGCTAAGGCCTCCTCTACCGTGAGGGTACGCCGAGGGTCGCGGTCTTGCCACCCTGATATCTTGTAGAGGATGTAGCCTTCCACCTCTCCGTCACGCTCGTAGACAGCGGCGTCCGTGTCTTTGTCGGCCAGGCTCTTTTTCCAATGTCCTTCGCTCCTGCGCACAGATAGGGTATGCTTCTTCGCATCCGCTGTGTAGAGACCCATCAAAGCGGAAAGGTCTTCCTCCCTGTAGGCCCTGAGATGGCTCTGTTCCTGGCTGGTCGGGAGGTCGGCTGGCTTGAGTTTGTACTCGATCTCCTCGGTGGCGAGCTCGTAGCCGAAGATCCGGTAGAAGGCGTGGGCGAAGGGGGCAAGCAGCGAGAGCGAGACGCCTCGTTCGCGCATATCACGCAGCACGGCATGCATCAACTTTCCCGCGTAGCCCCGCCGCCTGTAGGCGGGATGGGCCATGACCGCGGAGATGCCACCCATCGGGCGCGGCTCGCCCTCCACAAAGGACTCCAGTGGCAGCACCGTGGTGCTCGCCCTTACCTCCCCGTCCTCCTCGATGACGTGGATCTGTTCGAGGTCGAGCCGAGCGTTCTGAGCCGGATCGAAGTTCTTCTCCCAATCGGAGACGCTGCCCCCGAAGGCCGCCACCCCAACGCGCGCCAGTGCATCCATGTCCCCTTCACGGTACCTGCGTAGCTCCATCATCCTCCGGCTCTCTAGAGTGCGCCCGGATTCTACCGGAAGAGTGGGGCCTGGGTTCGCCTCTCTCGATGGAATCGGCCACCCACCGGCACCACCCAGCGTATTCCTTCTCGTACCCCATGCCCCGGCGCAGAGACGCATAGCTGGCGAACCAGGGAGAGTCGGGGCTTAGCAACTCCTGGCCATGCCCACTCTCCATCCAGGCCCCTAGCTCCTCGTAGTGCGCGAGTTGCTCCTCGTGCCTGAGCTGCTCTTCACGGAAGAGGCGCGAAGCCTCCTCTTTGTCCGCCAGCCAGACCGAGTACGTCTTTAGCGTCAACTCGTCCCGCGTCGGCCTCGGCACAGGCGGCTGGGTCACCCACTCTTTGAGATCATCCAACCCCTTGGCCGTGATCTCATACACCTTCTTGTCAGGCCTCTCTCTTTGCTCGACCACGCTTGTGCGCTCACGTAGCCGCCATCCTCCAGCCTCGCCAGCTCAGGGTAGATCTGGCTGTGCCTCGCACTCCAGAAATATCCGACCCGTCCAGCCATCCGCTGCTTCAGATCGTACCCGCTGAGATCCTCCCTCGAGAGTAAACCAAGGATCGCATACCCTAACGTCGTCATATTCCTCCACTATTTTGTTATGTCACTCTTGACATATAAACCACCAGACCGTAGAGTACCATATGTCAGTGTTTACATAAAGGATAGAGGAGGGAGCTAGAGATGTGCGGTGGGTCCTATGTGGGGCGTGGGATAAGGCATGGTACGTGGCGGCAGCGTGGCAAGGGCGAGTTCTTGGGGCGTGAGGTGGAGAAGATGAGTCCTGGGGCGAGGGTCTCGGCTGCGCTCGCAGTGCTTGTGCCTGTCGGGCTCTCCGGGGTGTTTCTGGTCGCTTTCGTGCCCTCTCTGTGGTGGATCTTCACGACTTACTTCTGGGTCGCTTTCCCTGCGTTCGGGCTGTTGAGTAGTGGCATAGCGGGGTTGGATGAGAGTAGGCCTGTCAGCATCTCCGAGCAGGAGCGAGAGCGGGAGTTGCTTGAGGCGATCCGGGAGAGCGGTGAGATCTCGGCCGCATCAGCGGCGGCGAGGACCTCGCTTACTGTCGCAGAGGCCGACAGGAGGCTCAAAGAGCTGGCCGAGAACGGCCACCTCGACGTAAGGGCCAGAGGCGGCGCCATCTTCTACGCGTTGTGGGGGGGCCAGGAGGAAGGATGACTGAGAGATCCAACGACGATGTATAGACTCTTCGCCAGGCTCGGCGGCGGGGTGGCGCCATGAGCCGCGATTCGCGGCTGACAGCGGGCTTACTTTGATCCTGATGCCTGCCGTCGTCTACGGTGGGACCAGCATCCTCTCGCTGTTGGTAGGCGACCCAGATTATGCGCAGAACCAGTTGCGCCAGGATCTCTGGCGGGCTGGGCACGCGCACGCAGGCGTGCTGCTCGTGCTCTCGCTGGTCACGCTGCGCTACGTGGACGAGGCCAATCTTCCGGGATGGCTCAAGAGTGTGGCCAGGCATTCTATCCCTGCCGCGGCGGTTCTGTTGCCGGCGGCGTTCTTCTTATCTGTGCTCTCGCCTGAGGCTACGGAGCCGAACGCCATGATCTACCTGGCATACGTCGGCGCCGTCTCATTGGCCTTCGGTTTGCTGGTATTGGGGATCGGCCTCGTCAGAAGACCACGAAGTCAAACGAAGGAGGTCTGATGAAAGTATCGGGCATAGTACGGTATGTGAACCTTGTGCTGGCGGGGATGCTGGCAGGCAACGAGTTCGGAACGTGGGCTGCGGTTCATCCTTCGCTCGGGAAGCTAGGTCCGGCTGAGCGCATCAGGGCTGAACAGGAGATCACGAGCCGGTTCGCGGCGATAATGCCCGCCTGGATGGGTTCTACCGTCGTCTCCTGTGTTCTGGTAGTGCTGTTCTCGCGTGGGTCGGCCGGGTTCAGGAGCACGCTCTTCGGGGCGGTGTGCTTCGTTGGGATGCTCGCCTCAACCAGGATGGGCAACGTCCCGATCAACGACCGTGTGCTCGAGATGGACCCGGAGAGGGACCAGGAAGAGTTTGCGGAACTGCGGAAGCGCTGGGACAGGCTGCACACCCTGCGCGTAGCCCTGACCGTGGCCGGACTCGGGTTCCTGGTCGCAGGCGCCCTGAGCGATGACAGCGTAGCGCGGAGTATAGTGGATCAAACCCTTTCGAGTCGGACAGGAGAGTAGGATGGCGCAAGTAGTCAACGGCAGGTACACGGCGCGGATAGACGAGCCGTTCGTGGTCTTTATCATCGGGATGTGGCTTCCGCTTCACAAAGACCTGCCGCGATCGCCCGCAGGATGATCCGGGCGAGGTCTACCAGGTTCCTCACAACGCCCCTACTGTTCAACTCGATTAGGAGATTGTGTTCATGGACCAGATCGTGCCCGGCAGGAGAGAAGGACCGAGGCTGCAATGAGCCCTGGCCAATCCTGCATTAGACTGTCTCAAGACCATCGTAGCGAGATCAGAGCAAGGAGGAGAGATGGCGCTCAACACTGACAGGCGCACGGTGGACCTGTCTGCTTTCCCGGACCTGGTAGTCATCTACCTGGGGATGCGGGTAAACAAACCTAGAGGGCTGAAGACGCTACTTCGCTTTGGACCCAAGATCTCAAAGTCGGTCGCAGATCAACCCGAGGGCTGCTCTTGCACGAGAACATGATCTTCTCCTTAGTGCCTCCCCACGGCGGCATGCGCCAGTACTGGCAGGACTTCGAGTCCCTGGAGAGGTGGGCGCGCTCGCTGCCGCACAAGGAGTGGTGGGCGAGCTTTGTACGCGACACGGGGGGTACGGGGTTCTGGCATGAACTGTACTTCATGCGTGGCGGGATGGAGGCGGTCTACCTCGATATGGCAGAGCACCCCCTCGGCTTGCTGAACTTCGCGCCCGCTGAGCCCGCGAGGGGAGCCATGTTCTCAGCCAGGAGTCGCCTGAAGGCGGGAGGAGAGACCAATGTGGACGTGCCAGTGAGCGAAGAAGAGCTATACGATCGGGGATGAAGCTGCGTGGTCTTGCGTCCTTAGTCTTCTGCCTCCGGCACTCCGAACGTCCGGGATTTACTTTCTCGGGTCGGCTCAGGGCAAGCGACTCGACCACCGTCGCTACCGCGTTCGCCTCGGTCAACGCCGATTACGACAACGGGATTACGCTTCAACGTCAAGCTTGCGCCGATTTAGGCAAACTACTTAGAGCATCCCTTCCACGCACTCGTGTGACGCGTTCTACTGGTGTATCGGAGGAAGTCCGCGCACACCGCCTGTACCGTGAACGTGTCGCTCCCCGAAGACCTCACCGCGACCAGCCACGCATCCCTATCGCCGAGGACGATGCGCCTGGAGGAGATGATCTGCGATTCGGGATCCAAGCTCCCGAAGCCACCGCTTATCGGCACGTCTCCGTCGTCGCAGAGGATAGCCCTGGAAATGGCGACCGTAGGCGGTTCTATGACTTCCTCGTGCTCGACCACGTAAGTCTGAGCCGGCATGAGCGCGCTCGAGTCCTTGCCATCTACCCGGTCGGCGTTCAGGTTGTCGATCTTGGCAGAAGAGTCGACCGCCAGAGGTTTGCCGTTGCCTACCTTCAAGCGCAAGGCGGGTCCCGTGCCGCTCTTGTCCAGCACGCTCACCGCCGATGCGAAGTTGGACTTGCCCACCTTGAAGAAGTCGCCATTGGCCCCCAACGCCGTCGTAGCCACCCCGAACAAGACGGCCATTATCACGGCGAGACCCACCACGAACACCGTGGCCCTACCCACCCACATAACCTTGCTTACCATGCTCTTGACCATATGCGTACTCCTTCGGCAATGGGGCGGAAACGGAGTGTCCCCGTCCTGTCACACTAGTTACTAGTGCAGTTTACGCCCGGAGCAGGAGAGGGTGCAACCCAATAGCCCTGATCAGAGCAGGCCGATGCCTAATGTAGCCTTCCGAGTACACACCGTCTCGGCTTTTCGCGACAAGCGATCAGCGGGCGCCGTCGTCGCGACCGACTCCGTGTCGGTCGACGCCGATTGCGACAACGGGACCGTCCTTCACGGTTAGCCTAGATGCTGATGGAGTAATGGAGGTTACGCACTAGCCGCGCTGAGGCTTCGGTTCTGAGGGGATCTTGAAGGCACGCTTCTCCTATCGGGACAGCGTTACACAGGATATTGTATACGGACTTCGGAGCACCCTCATCGCACGCTTCCGGGTAAATAAGGGCTCAAGGGTAACCGACCCAGCCGTTTGGTTCTTGGCATCATAGACTACGGTATGCCTGGATGATTGGTTACACTCAGAGGAGGATCGCGTGATTGGAAGAATCTGGCACGGATGGACAACTCCCCAGAACGCCGACAAGTACGAGTGGCTTCTCAAGGAAGAGATCTTCTCGGGTATAGCTGATAAGAAGGTCTCTGGATACAAGAGAATCCAGCTCTTCCGCAGGCCGCTCGACAACGATGAGGTAGAGTTCGTTACGATCATGTGGTTTGACTCCTGGGATGCGGTTAAGCAGTTCGCTGGGGTGGATTATGCGCGTGCGTATGTGCCCGCGGCAGCGCGGGAGGTGTTGGCAAGGTTCGATGAGCGTTCCCAACACTACGAGATCAGGGAAAGCCTCGAATACTAGAAGCTTTGCCCGACTCGGTGCATCACCCACATGTGCAATCGTCAAACCCCAGCAGCGAACTTCGGAGAAACCTCCTTCCCGACGTTGGCTGCATAAAGGCAAGAAGAGTAAGGGTCTAGGTAGGGCTTGCGACCCCGGGGTAAGTCCAGTATCTCTGTCTTGAATTCCATTCGCGCTCTACGTCGCTTGGCGGCGGGCTTCGTACCGTAGGAGTACGTTCTCTGAGCCATCCCACGTGCGTGTGTCGATGAGCCGAAGCGAAACTGCCGCCTGGCCGTCGAAGATGGGCGTGCCTGCGCCTAATACAACAGGACAACAGGACCGATCATCAGATGGAGTTCGTCAACCAGATCATGCGCCAGCAGATCATTCCAGAGTGTGCGGCTGCCAAAAACCAAGATGTCTTTGCCGGGTTGGCCCTTGAGTTCGGCAATCCGCCGATGAGCATCTGCGCGGCCTATTATTCGGGTGTTGTGCCACGGCGCCGTCTCTTCTGGGGTCAGGCTGTCTGATATGACCACTTTCTCGATGGCGTTATCGAGCCGTGATATCTCCCGGTTGGAGTGGGCGTGGCGCTCGGGATCATCTGCCACGGGCGGCCAGAAACCCTTGAAACCATCGTACGAAACACGTCCAAGCAGCAGCGTATCGGCCGCACGCAGCCGTTCGGCGTTATAGGCATCGAAGCTCTCGTCGGTCGGGTAGTCCCAACGATAGTCGAACAGGGCCATGACATTCTTACCCGGCGCCTCGTAATAGCCATCCAGTGACATGGTGTTGCTGACGATTAGTTTACGCAGTACATACCTCCTCATGGATCGAGACGGGAGCGTCTCCGCCTAGTCTACGATCGCCCCACAGCTGATGTTGAGGGCCGTCGCAGTCATGGTGCGGGCATGATCCGAGGCAGCGAAGGCTGCCACGTTGCCGACGTCGTCAAGTGTCACTGCCCGCCCCAGCATCGTCGAGCCAGCGATCATTTCGGTTATTCCCTCGCGCCCATCGAAGCTCTCCGGGATGGTCTCGGGCACCCCGCCCGTCTGCAGCGTCACGGCGCGGATACCATGTCCCCGAGCTCGGAGGCCAACTGGCGGCGCAGGGACTCCATGGCGTTGAGTGCGACTTGAAATCCTCCAATGTAGTAGTCAGGCACCGGCTCCCCGTAGCCGCCGAAAAAGAGAATCACCCCCGATCCCTGAGAGATCATGTGCCGTGCCGCCGCCCTGGAGGTCAGGAACTGTGCCCTGACAGCGGTCATGACCGGCCGCTCGAAGTCTTGGAGGGGCATCTCGGCGAGCGGCGTCCTCTGACGTCCCCGACCGAGATGAGGTTGAAAGAGATGTCGATGCCTCCAGCGCTCGCGGCCACGGCGTCAGCGTGTCGGTCGACTGCCGTCTCGTCGATGGCATCGACTTGCGCCGTCTCGGCCACTCCTCCAGCGGAGCGGATCTCCTCTGCAACCTCCTCGAGGCTCTCGAGGGTACGACCGGCAAGGTGGACCTTCGCTCCTTCGCGGGCGAAGGCGCGGGCCACCGCGCCACCGATCGACCCTCCCGCCCCGTAGATCACGGCGTCCTTGTCCTCGAGCAGCACTCTCGTCCTCCCTCTCCCGCGGGTTGCTGGCACCTAATCAGAGCATACGGCAATAGTCCAAAATTTTAGGTAGCAAGAGAACAGCTAGCATGTTTCCATAGAGACCAGGTTCTTCCCTGCGTACCCAGCCGCCCTGACATCCATCGCTCGGCACCTTCGGGTACGCGGCGGAGGCGCCGGCGGGATGCTACCGCTTTTAGGTGGGCCCACGTAAGTTGGGACAACGCCGGAGCCTTGATGTTCCGAGCGCGCTCGGGATGGATGGCGATGTGGAGGTCGCGGTGGCTTCCGTTCCGTAGCCGTAAGCAGATATCCTACCGCCATACTCGCCGCCAGCATACGATCTCCGAGACTGCGACCCTGATCCCGTCTTGCCAAGAAAGGTACTGAGTTACTGTCTTCTGCTTAACGGTGAACCCGTTCCACGTGCCTCGTGAGATCGCGGAGAAGGCCGGCTCTCCCAGCGCCGACTGATCTCCTCCCAGCTAGGTGGAGGGCCGGGCAGCGGTGATTCCGACGGGACGCGAAGAGCGTCCAGGAGCAGCGCCAAGTACCGGCGACGCAGCCGGCGGGTCCGCTCCTCATCTCCGATACGGACGGCGGCCACTTGCTCGAAAAGCAGCGAAAGGTCGTCCACCTCGACGTCGTGGCGGATGGCGCCCGCCGTCTTGGCTCGCTCGAACAGCCGCAAGTTGAGTTCCTGCGCCTTCTGACTGTCCCGGTACAGCTCCTCCGTTGGGGTGAAGGTTCCCGCCAAGCGTAGCGTCAGCGAGTGTGTGTCAGCGTCCACGATTCGGCACATGAAGGCCGCGAAGGCGGGCCAAGGGTCGTCCTTCGTCGGCCAGTGCGGCCTCGGCCTCGGCGATGTATCGTCGCAGGCCCTCGGAGCAGAGCCGCCGAAGGAGCTCCTCCTTGCTCGCGTAGCGACGGTACAGGGCCCCGATCCCGACCCCGGCGCGTTCGGCCACCATGGAGATGGGCGCATCTGGATCTTCGACGAACACCTCGCGGGCGGCCTCCAGGATCAGCCGGTCGTTGCGTCGCGCCTCGGCTTGCCGGCCGCTCAGGCGTGCAGGCATCGTTTCGGGGGGAGTCTTATCGTCCACGAATTCAGCATAGCATATCTTGAACGGAACAGTCTGTTCAGGTACAATAACGGAACGGAACGTAACATTCCGTTATTGTAGGGACGGACAGAGAGGAGATGCGGCATGAGCGAGCTAGACCACGCGGACGCTGAGATCCGGCCGTTCCGGATCGAGATTCCCCAGGCGGACCTCGACGACCTGCGGTACCGTCTCACCCGCACCCGCTGGGCCAACGAGTTGCCGCCCGAAGAGCGAGGCAGCGGGAGCCAGGCTGGACCGGTTCCGCCCGGCTGGGAGTACGGCGTCCCGGTCTCCTACGTCCAGGAGCTGGTCGAGTACTGGCGCGACGGCTACGACTGGCGCGAGTGGGAGGCGAAGCTGAACGAATATCCGCAGTTCACCACCGAGATCGACGGGCAGGACATCCACTTCCTGCACGTGCGCTCCCCCGAGCCCGACGCCACGCCGCTGATCCTCACCCACGGCTGGCCCAACACGTTGGTGGAGTACCTCGGCCTCATCGGTCCGCTCACCGACCCGCACGCCCACGGCGGGGACCCGGCCGACGCGTTCGACGTGGTCATCCCGTCGCTTCCGGGGTTCGCCTTCTCCGGGCCGACCACCGAAGCGGGCTGGGACGCGCAGCGCACCGCGAGGGCGTGGGCGGAGCTGATGCGTCGGCTCGGCTACGACCGCTACGGCGCGCACGGCAACGACGCCGGCGCGATCGTCGCCCCCGATCCAGGGACGCCTCGACCCCGATCACGTGATCGGCGTGCACGTCAACCAGATCTTCTCCTTCCCCTCCGGCGACCCGGCCGAGTTCGAGGGGCTGACCCAGGAGGACATGGAGTACCTGCAGTTCCTGCAGGCCTTCGTCGACGAGACGTCGTCCACGACCAGGCTGCAGGAGCCCAGCCGCAGACCCTCGCGCACGCGCTGGCCGACTCGCCCGCCGGCCAGCTTGCCTGGAGCGGCCAGCTCTTCGGCGACGCGCTCAGCCCGGATGACATCCTGACCAACGCCTCGATCTACTGGCTGCACCAACACCGCGGCATCGGCGGCCCGCTTCTATTACGAGAACAAGCACGCCGAACAGCCGAGCGGGCCGACCACGGTGCCTATCGGCCTGGCCAGCTTCGCCTACGACTTCCGGCCGATCCGCAGGTTCGCCGAACGCGACCACGCCAACATCGTGCATTGGACGGAGTACGACCGCGGGAGCCACTGGGCTGCCCACGACGCACCCGATCTCCTCGCTCGACGACATCCGCCAGTTCTTCCGCAGGTTCCGCTAGGTACCAGAATCCCCCGCGTCGACCTTGGGGCGTTCGGCGCGGAGGAGATCTACAAACAGGTCATAGGAGAGGACCGCATACGTCCTTCTGAGAAGTCACCTTTTCAGCCCCTTGGGCAAGGCCGTTCTACCGCCTTCTAGTGGGCCCACGCAAGTTAGGACAACGCCGGAGGTCAGATTCCAGGCTGTGATCCGAGACGCGGAGTGTGCAAAATTGAGCGTCACTCTCTAGACACGCGAGTTTCGCGAGGAGGCGGAGGCAGATCGTGGGGTGTAGCGCCACGCCATGGCAGACTTCGCCCTACCCGCCGACCCGATGGGTTCTCGCGCACCAACTCTACGGCCCCACACCTGGAATGTGGGCGCTATGCTCATCAGCGTCCTGTCGTCCTCGGCGAGCCTGCCCAGCTCGGCGACGAGGTTATCCACCTCGCCCCCGGACACCAACTCGGCGCCAACCACCGCCTCCCTTATGTGCTCCATCGTAACCTGCGCCACCAGCTTGCCCTCGCCGTCGCGGAAAGTAGGGACGACGAGCCCGACGCGCACCTCGACCAGCCCAGCCTCAAGCGCCATTCCCAGCAGCCGCACCCCGATCGCCGCGTCCCCTCCCTCCTTCTCACTAGCAACAGCCTGGTAGAGCTCCACGTAGCGGTTGAAAGCAGCGTTGGGCGGGTAGCAGATGTGGCCGGGGAAGAAGACGTCCTCGAGGACCAAGCGACCGCCGGGCCGCAAGGCCCGCACCATGAGCTCGACGGCCCGCTGCGGTCGCGGCAGGTGCGAGAGGAGGTAGCGGGCGAACACCAGATCGTAGACCGACTCCTCTGCTAACTCCTCGGTATCCAATCGTCGGAAGGTCACCGGCAGGTCTTGCCTCTCGGCCTCCTGGCATGCAAACTGCAGGATCGACTGGTCACGGTCGACGCCTACGACATTGCCTTCGGCTCCGACGAGGGCGGCCATCTTCAGCGTCACGTCTCCGCTGCCGCATCCCACGTCCAGGCATCTCATCCCGGCCCGCAGGCCGGCCACCCTAAGCAGCGGCTGTGTGGTCGGCCACTTGACCCGGTTCAGTAGGCGTAGTCGTTCCGCTCCTGCTCGACCGCCTCGCAAGACGTAACCCTCGGACCGCGACGAACGTCCCATCCCTATACCCTCCAGCCTGTTGCCATCATATACCTTACCCCGGAGGCATGATGTCACTCGGGCCGATCCGGTGCACGGCTCGAGCACTGGGCGTAGCGAGAGGATGCTCGATAGGCTCGCGAGGAGGACAAGTAGCACTCACCCCGGGCGCGCAGCATATGGTGGAGTGGATCGTGTCGCGGTCTGGTAGCCTCAGGGTTGGTAGCGGTACGAGCGGAGGAGGACAGTGTGGAGCCGCATGAGTCTACTGACGATCAGCGCAATGCCATGCTCAGGGCTATCCACGAGCGCGAGGGCAGATGGGACGAGGTAGACCCCGACACCGAGGTCGCACGCATAGGCGAGGGCATCGGCTTGAGCGAAGACCAATCCTACGAGTTGTTCGGGCATCTCGTGGACGAAGGCTTCGTCGATCCGGGTCGTGCTTATCGGGCCGGGGGTGCGATGCCGGGTAGTATCAGCCGGATCGTCGGACGCGAAGAGAACATGACGGTCATAGGCGACGACGTTCGGCTCACTGGCAAGGGGCGAGCCGAGATCCGGTAGTTTAACTTGCGGTGCGCGGAGGGGCGTCGGCGGGGCTACCTACGGACGACGAGACACGAATCTGTAGAGACGGCTCAGGATTAGTACGTCACGGCGTTAAGGCATACGGCCGGGAAGTCGTATCCCTCGCCTGATCGGTGCGGTCGAGCCGCTTCGTGCACCTGCTCCCGAACCGTGTTCTGCACTTCCTGAGAAAGGGCCCGCAGAACGGGCGAGGCGGACGCCGCCGTCTCGGTGACATAACGCCAATAGGCATCCTGCTCGGCGAAAGGCCAGCGAAAGGGAACCTCCTCTATCTCGGGTTCGGCGAAGCCGGCTCCCACCACCAGCTCTCGGATGCGCCCCGGATCGGACATGGCGAAGGCGCTAGGGGCCTCAGGCTCGGGCGGCGGAATATGTCCTTGTGATTCCAGTACCCCGCCGACGAGCGAGAGAGCCGGGTTGCGTTCGCGGGCGGCCCAGACGGAGAAAGCTAGCCGACCCCCCGGACGCAGCACACGCCGGGTTTCCGCGAAAGCCGCAGAGGGATCGATCATCAGCATGTAGGCCCAACGGCAGAGGACGCCGCCGACGCCATCCGTCTCCAGGTTCATCCGCTCGGCATCGAGCACCCTAAACTCCACGTTCTGCACGCCCAACTCCTCCGCCCGGCGGCGAGCCGCGGCGACCATCTCGGGGGTGAAATCCGTGACTATGACACGCCCTGACTGGCCAACCAAGCGTGCCGCCATGAGCCCAGTGTCGGCCAGACCTGCGGCTAGTTCGAGCACGGTGTCCCCCGGCTGCGGATCGAGCCTTCGGACCATCCACTCGCTGACTGGATGAGAGGCCTTCCAGAGTTCGTCGCGCTGCGCGTACCAGCCGCAAGCCACAGCGCCCCATGCTGCCCTGCTTTGCTGGCGTGCCGTTTCATGCTGCCCTGACATCTCGGCAGGTGGTGTCATGTTGCTCTCCCTTGTGCGTCTCTCTCGTTTACCAAGATAGAGAGCCGACAAATTCGGCGCAAACTGTTTGCATTCAGACCGGGCTTTGTTACCCCTCCAACCCTTACGAGGCCCGTCGAGACGTTCCGCCCCACCTCACTGCTCAGATACGCGGCGGCGTTAGCGGGGGCTGTTGTCGCTACTGCCCCCGTGTCGGTCGACGCCGATTGCGACAACGGCGCTGCGGTTCGTGGTACGCGTGGGGCCCGAAGGGGAGATGGAGATGCGGCTCCTCGCATAGGAGCGCGGTCCGCGAGGAGACAGACGCGATAGGGCAGCGCGTCCAGGACGGCAACAAGGAGTGTAACCCACGTTTGACTTCTTAGCCTAGCCACCGAAGTGGATCACGATATGAGGCCTGCCCCGATCAGTGGCTAGCCGACGCTAGCTGGCGCTCGCGCGACGCTCTTCTGCGTAGTCGGGGTGGTGGTAGCACCAGTAGGGGCCGGACTGGCTCCAGTCATGTGCCGGGCATTCTTGGCGAGGGCGAGCAATTCGTCAACTGACCAGTGGTCATCCACGTACTTGCCGTACTTCGCCTCGAGGACCCATCCGGCGGGCCCGATCAGGAAGTCCGCCGGGAGGCCGAGGTGCTCCTCGCCCTTGCCCGCGGCTCCACGCAGTCTGGGCGCCCACCTCAAGGCGCGGCCTGCCGCCAGCCACGAGCGAGAACTCAGTGCAGCCATTAGTGCGACCCTGGGAGACATCTTCTCCACCCCGAACTCGGCGTAGAGCTTCTTCTCTGGATCCGCGATCGCCGCGAAAGGCAGCTCGCCCTGAAACTCCAGCATCGTCTCCGCACTCGAGTGGAAAACGACAACCTCACGGATCCCTGCCGCGAGGATCTCTTCATGCCGCCGGGTGATGGATCGCAGGTGCAGATTGCAGACCGGGCAGCCCGCGTACCGGCGGAACTGCAAGTGTACGAGCCGGTGGGGGTCTGGTATCTGCACCGGATCACCGTAGATGGTCAGCAGGTCATGGCGGCTCAGGATATCTTCCACATTCACCCTGGTCATGGCGATCCTTTCATCTGGACGGGTGACGCTTCCCCGTGTACACTATACTTCGTAGTTCAGAATATATGGAGATCATATCATATGAATTCGATAACATCAAGGGATCGGGAGGCACGTCGACGCCGGCGGCGGTTGAACCGCGCTATCAAGGAGTCGCTGCGCGAGCTGAGCATCCAGCTGTCCCTGCTCAACCATCACGTCGGCGCAAACCTCGATCTCAAGGACGTCGACATCGATTGTCTCGACCTCATCGCCCGCCACGGTCCGCTCAGCCCGAGTGCCCTCGCACGACGCGCCGGGCTCCACCCCGCTACTGTGACCGGCATCATAGACAGACTAGAACGCGGCGGCTGGGTGGCACGCGAGCGCGCCCCGTCCGACCGCCGCGCTGTCGTCGTGAAGGCGCTACGCGAGCGGAACGCGGAGCTTTTGCGCCTCTACTCGGGGATGAACGCCTCGATGGACGAGATCTGTGCCGGATACGGGGACACCGAACTCGAACTGCTCGCTGACTTTCTCCGCCGCACCGCAAACGCCGGAGGACGCGCGACCGACGAGCTGGCAGGCGACTGAGCTTCCGCCGCAGCGAGAGTGAGAGCTGGGTCGACGGCGCAAACAGTGCCCCTCGCCTTCGGGTGCGTCCACAGCCGCAGCCAAGCGGGTTAGGGAAACATAACCCCAGACCAGGTGAAAATGGGTTTGACAAACGCCGGTATACTTCTGCCGCGACCCTCTCAGGTGATCCCGGGAGACTTCCATTCCCGTGCTGGTGTGCTTGCTGGTGTGGGCTGCGAGGCCCGAGAAGGTAATGGCACGGTGGGGCGCCTACTGGGTCGATCTCTGTAGCGTCACCAAGGTGATGTCATCTTCTTGCTCCCAGCGCTCCCCGGTGAAGGAGTAGAGTTCTTCCATCAAGAAGTCCACCAGCGCCTCGCCCTCAGCGTGCTCCGCCACGAGCGCCCGCAGACGGGGGAAGCCGAACATCTCACCTTCGGGGTTGTGGGCCTCGACCAGGCCGTCGCTGTAGAACAGTGCTGCCTCGCCGGCTTCCAGTATGGTCTCCTTCTCCTCGTAGGACATACTGGGCATGAGACCCAATGGCATCCCCCTGGCCCTCAGCTCATCGGCATCCCCACCACGCCGCACATAGGGCAGGTCGTGGCCGGCGTTGGCGTAAGCAAAGGCACCGCTCTTGGAGTCGAGGACGCCGTAGAAACAGGTGACGAACATGTTGGGCGGGATACGAGCCATCACAACCTCGTTAACCCGGGCTAGCACCTCTCCCGGCGAGTAGCTCAAGTCTTGGGCTACGGCTCGCAGTATAGAGCAGGTGGCGGCCACTACTAAAGCCGCTGGCATGCCCTTACCCGTTGCGTCCCCCACAACGAAACCCACCCGGCCGTCTTCGAATTCGAGGAGATCATAGAAGTCCCCGCCGACCTCTCGGGCGGGCTGATAGTAGGCCACTATGTCGTAGCCTGGAAGCCCGGGCACCGATTTCGGCAAGAGGGTCTGCTGGATCAGACGAGCAATGCGCAGTTCCTGTTCGATGCGGTGTCGTTCCTGGGCCTCCTGCTGCTGTTTGGCCATGGCGATCTTCAGTTGCTCGGTACGCTCTGCAACCCGTTTTTCGAGGTCCTTGTTGAGCTGCCTGACCTCTTCTTCTTTCTTTTCCATCTGTAGATAGGTGCCTTGTAGACGATTGTAGAGTCGCGCGTTCTCCACGATGGTGAGGACCTGCCGCAACAACACCAGGCCGATCAGTACCGCTCCTCCGACATAAACCCCCGTCGCCAGGCTGCCGCTCCCGGCAGAGTGGCGCCAGGCATAGACGACGAGGATGCCTACCGCCGGGACGAGGACGAACGGCAGCAGCGAGGGCCACACTCGCTGCTCGGCGAGGGGGGATGCTGTCCGGAGCGTATCGCCCGGCTCATCTGGCGTCGCCGCCTCTCCGGTCGAGGCCAACCGTGCGGCGAAGGCACCCAACGCTACAAGCATGTATCCCAGCGACCAGCCTACATCGGGGAGCGTACCAGTGGCATAGGCGTCATGCAGCGACCAGTACGCGAAGTTACTGTCCGCTAACACGATGAGGGTCAGGCCAAGCGCCAACAGTCGTATGGCGGGTTTGAGGGTGTGCTCCTCAGGTCGCGATGCGAGTATTACCAGGCAGGCGATCAACACGATGTCAGCCAGTGGGTAGGCAGTGGACACGGCCTTAGCAAGTGTCGTCTCGGTCCCCTGCTGCATGACCGGCCCGAGAACGAAGTACCAGCTGAAGGTGACGGCAGCGGTCATGATCATCAGGCCATCGAGGGCGAGGCGCGTGCGGGACGCAACGGGCACGGGGCGGGCTGGCAGAAGCAGAATACCTAACAGGAAGAAAGGGTATACGCTCAGATAGCCGACATCGGCGAGGGAGGGCAGCGGCGGCGGCTGGCGCAGCGCCCACTCGTAATACGTAAAAAGCATCTGCCCCAAAACCCAGCTAATGATACCCATGCCCAGCAGGACGGGAGCCCAACGCTGGTTTATCGTCACCGTCGGCCCGACATCCGTTTGGTTGTCTCCTCGCCGCCACACCCGCCTCATGAGCCCACCGAAGCACAGGGGCAGCACGAGCAGCGGACCGACAAACTCTGCTGCGTTAACCACGAGAGCAAGCATGGCTTCGCTGCCAGGTTTGAGGAGTACCCAGGCAACGAGCAGACCGTTGAACAGCAGGATCAGGCCAGCGGCGCGCCGAAAGGGACGCGCCTCGGCATCATCCCGTGGTGTTCGTCCGCTGCGTGCGCTGCCTGCTCTTATGTCATGCCTCCGCTAATACCGCAGTTTGGGGCCACAATTAGTCTTTCCTTGCTGTTCTGCTGCCTCGAAATGCTCACCCCCCTCTCGCTCCCCCACTTGGGCGCGGCACTCCTTGCTCGTCCCGCTAGGTGTCGAGAGTAGCATAACCCTGATGACCGCCGAAACACTCATTTGAGTGATTTTTGTACTTAACGTTGTGAACACAGCCTTTAGGCGCTGCTTCCGGTTCTCGTAGCCGAAGGCCCCGCAGTCCTTGTCTTCTGCAATGCTTCATTGTAGTTGGTAGGAGCACTCTGGGTTCTTCTATCCCGGAGGAGAATAGCCTCTCCCAGGCGGTATCCTCACCGAAAAGCTACTCCTCTACGATGACGCTTCGGCTCTCGCCAAAGACTTCGGCCTCAGCTCATCACTTCAGAGCGAACCCAGCAAACCCGAAACACTCGGCGGGACATGCCACCGTCGAGCTTCTCGCACGTCTGGGGCCCGCGAGGAGGCAGAGGCGCAAGCTGTGGTCTTTCACTGCGAAGTGGATCGTCCCGGCCCTGGTTCCGCTCCGAGCTGCCGCATCACGCCTAGCATGTTCACCTCCACCCAGCTCTCCACGATCTTGCCCTCGACCACCCGATCTATGGAATAGCCTACAAACTCGATCCGCTTGCCGGTCGGGTTTACCCCCTCGAACTCGCCCAGGTGCGTTCCTAAAAACACGAACCGGTCGGCCACCTTCTCCCCTTCGGCGATCTGCTCCTCGATGGTGAAGCTGATGATAGAGAAAGCGTCGAGGATCTCAGTTATCGCCCGCCTAAGTCCTCGCGGGTCGGACCTTGTCCGAGAAGCAGGCTGCGGTCGACCAAATCCGGGCTGAGCTGCTCGTCGATCACGTCCAGGTTTCCCTAGGCCAGATCCTCCAAGAAGCGACGAACCAGCGCCTTGTTCTCTTCTACCGACACAGAACTCAGTTTCCTTGCCCCGAGCCTACCTTCTGCCAAATGATTCATCGTAACCAAAGCATGGTGCGGCCGACGGTGCACTCAGGCATCCTCAGACAGGGCATCAACTGCGAGATCGCGACCTTCACGACCCAGCACTTAGGGGTACATGACGACATAACTCCTTGCCTCTTGCATGCCGGTTTTTGGGGGTTCAATGAGGATTCATCGACCTCTGTTAGTATTGCCTAGTGCATCTTCAAGATAGGTTTCGTGTTGCGAGTTATAGTAAGCGCCATGAAAACTCCAATCTTTGTACGTTCGTTCTCAGATGAGGAGCGTGAGGCCCTCCAAGCCTCTCTGCGCTCGAAAAATACTTTCACCTTGCGCCGATGCCAGATGCTTCTAGCGAGCGCAAGGGGCGAGTATGCTCCGAGGTTCGCCCAGAGCTTAGGCTGCGGGCAGCAAACGGTGCCTGACGCCATCCATGACTTCAACGAGAGGGGACTGGATGCTCTCGTGGCCAAGTCCTCGCGCCCCGAAAGGACCCGCGACGCCTTCGACGAGAGGAGCGCCTTAGCCTTGGGGAGATGCTCCACCGCTCCCCGAGGCAGTTCGGATACGAGAGTAGCCTTTGGACGCTTGCGATGGCCGCAGAGGCTGCCTTTGAGGAGGGACTTACCAAGAGGCGGGTCTCTGGGGAGACCATCCGGGCTACGCTTTCGCGCCTTCTGGGAGTGAGATGGATGCGGGCCAAGCGATGGATCACCTCCCCCGATCCTCTTAGTACGAAAGAAACAAAGGCAAGCTTCGCTAGCGATCGACTGATGGAAGTGGCTGCAGCCAATCCCGCCACCTGGGCGGCGAGTTTTTCTTGTACGGTCGGGGACCGGCGCTGGTCCAGTATTGGCGCTCATTCGAGGACCTGGAGCGCTTCGCCAGGAACCCGGACGATGCCCATATGCCGGCCTGGCAGCGCTTCAACCGGACCGTCGGCAAAGACGGGAGCGTCGGGATCTTCCACGAGACCTTCATTGTGGAGCGCGGGAACTACGATGCGATCTACTCCAACATGCCCGAGTTCGGGCTCGCCAAAGCCACAGAGCGCGTCAGGGCGGTCGGAGGCAGGGAGACCGCGCGGCGACGCCTGATGCGCGGAGAGAACGAACCGGCCGTGCCCTCCCAGTACCTTGTCAGGACCAACCCCCCCAAGACACCCGGCTTTATCCTCCTGATATTCAGGTTCTGGCTAGATTTCACTAGTGTCAGTGAGGATCATGAACGTATAATTGAAGAGTAATGAGCAATAGTTATCTCACGCGGAAAGAAGGTGTGGTGAGATGATAAGGATCTCGATCAAGGTGAGAAGCGGCGCGGCGCGTTTTAGGGTGGCGATACAGGCCGAGAGCATCGAGCGAGCCCTGGAGATCGTGGCGAGGCAGAACCCTGGCAAGGAGTGCGAGGTTACGTTTCCCATAGATCCAGAGACCTTCTTCGTCGAGGACGCAGTTGCTCCGATCACGCAGCTGTGCGGCGTAGAGCAATGTGGCTAGCGCATCGTCGTTCGCGCGTCGGGTCTTACGAGGATCTCCACAAAGCCGACTGGCCTTCATGAACACAGGCACAATGACATTACAGGCGGCGGATACGGACGATCTGCAGGAGCTCTCCGAGCTTCCTACGGAACTCGCCCTACAGCGAGCCGCTCCCTTCCTGGCCCATCTTGTAGAGGACCCCGACTTTCTCGAGGCTGAGATCCGTCCTCTCCTGGAAGAGGCGAGAGGCGCCGTAGGAGACTGGTACGTAGCCCATAGGCACGAAGGCAAGGACCATTCCTTCTCCTTGCAGGTATTTGTCTGGCCGCCGGGCACAGAGACAAAGATCCACGACCATTCCTCCTGGGGAGTTTACTGTTGTGCCGTGGGATCCGTACTCGAGGAGCGCTACGAGCGACTGGATGACGGCTCCCGGCTGGATCACGCCCACCTGAGAAAGATCTGGCAACTAATGTGGAGCAAGGAAGACAGAGCCTCGAGCGTCCTACCCAACGACGGAGGCATTCACCGGGTAGGGAACCCTGGTGACAGCGTGGCGATCTCGGTGCACCTGTACGGGCCTCCCCTGAGGGAGGTGGACGGTCGGGACTACGACCCCTCCTGCGACTACGTCTGTGACCGGCGGGAAGACTAGACGGGCTGAGTGATCGACCGGTGCTCTAGGCTCGCCAGAATGCCGGGCTGAGCAGCGCCAGAACCGTGAAGAGCTCCAGGCGTCCCAGGAGCATCAAGATGGCGAGGGTGGTCTTGGCCGTTGCGGGAAGATCCGCGTAGAACTGCGAGGTTCCGGCCGCGCCGGGGAACGTGCCGGTGATGTTCACGCACGAGAAGACAGATCCAAAAGCCTGCCCCACGGGAACCTGGTGCAGGGCGATGAGGAGAGTGCCAACGGCCACGGTTGCCACATACACGAAGAAGAAACCGAGAACCCCTACCCGAATCCGTTCGGGCAGCACCCGGTCGCCCAACACGAGGGGCGTAACGGCCCGCGGGTGGACCAGGCGAAAGATCTCCTGTGCAGCGTTGCGCGAAAGTAGGTAGACCCGGATCGCTTTCATACCCCCGGCCGTCGAGCCCGCGCAACCGCCTACGGCCATGATCAGCACCAGCAGCGCTACGGAGAACGGGGGCCAGACACTCCAGTCGGTCGTGCTGAAGGCAGTCCCTGTGGTAAGACTTGCGCTCTGGAAGAGGGCTTCGCGGAAGGATATGGCCAACGAGGCGTTGTGGTCGGAGGCGCGAAGGTCGGCGGTTATCAACATCGTGCTTGCGAGGATCACCCCGAGGTAGGTGAGCAGCTCGGCGTTGCCGACGGCACGTCCCAATCCGCGCCGGGCCGCTATATAGTAGATGGTGAAGTTCGTGCCGGCCAGCACCATCCCAACCGTGATCGCCAGCTCGATTGCCCAGGAGTCGAAGGCTGCCACGGAGTCGGAGTCGGTAGAGAACCCGCCGGTCGAGACGGTGCTTAGCGCGTAGTTGACCGCGTCGAACGTTCCCATCCCGACCAGGTGCAGGACGACGACACCCCCCAACGTAAGGCCGCCGTAGACGAAGGACAGCACCTTGACCGTGTCCCGAATGCGCGGGGTGATCCGCTCCTGCACCGGCGTCGCCGCCTCGGCCGAGTAGAGCTGGGTGGCGCCGAACCCTGCCACCGGCGCGATGGCCACGAACAGCACGATGATGCCTATACCCCCGATCCACTGACTCAGGCTGCGCCAGAGCAGCAAGGCGGGCGAGAGCTCTTCCGGAGTGACCGTTGCTGCACCTGTGGTCGTGAAACCGGCCATGGAGTTGAAGAAGGCGTCGAACGGACCCATGACCCCGGCGAGGAGAAACGGCGCAGCACCGACCAACACCACCCCCAACCAGCAGACGACCACCATGAGGAAGATGCTCTGTCTCGATACGTACCTGTTTTGCCTGGCCCGCGTGAGCGAAAAGAGGGCCGCCCCAAGGGCCAGGGCCGCGGTCCCCGGTAGCCAGAAGGTCCAGCCGTCGTCCGGGCCCGTCAGCAGAGAGTGGGCCCCAGGGACGAGCATCACAGCACCTACAGCGGCCACGAGTGCCGCCAGCGCGTTCGCGATCAGCCTCAGGTTCAGAACGCTCAAGTTATCCGCCCGGTCAGCCCCATCAACTTGCGTCCCGACCGGCGTCAGCGCCGGATGCTTGGGCCTATGCGTTTCACGGCGGTGCGGAAGTCGTAGGTGGTGACGGAGAGGGCAGAGAGCTGGTGGGAGGCTATCCGCTTCTCGAAGTCGCGGAGGTTTATGGTGCGGCGCATGCACACGAGGGCGGCCTCGCGGCAGAGGGCTTCGAGGTCGGCGCCCGAGTAGCTGCCCGTGAGGCCCGCTATCTGATCCAGGTCGAGGTCGGGGTCCGTCGGCATCTCGCGGGTGTGGATCCCTAAGATGTGCAGCCTTGCCTCGGCGTCGGGAAGCCCGATCTCGATCTCGTGGTCGAAGCGGCCTGGACGCCTTAGGGCGGGGTCGAGCGCGCCTGGCCTGTTGGTGGTGGCTATGACACACACCCTTCCCAGGCTATTGAGTCCGTCCATGAGGGAGAGGAGTTGCGAGACCAGTGTAGCCTCGAAGCTCTCGCTCATCATGTCGCGTGATGAGGCGAAGGAGTCTATCTCGTCGAAGAGGATGATCGCCGGCGCTTTGGCGCGGGCCTCGTTGAAGATCGAACGCAACTTCGCCTCGCTCTGGCCCCAGAACTTGTTGAGGATCTCGGGCCCCGAGACGGCCACGAAGTGGGCCCCGCTCTCGTGGGCCACAGCCCTCGCCAGAAGCGTCTTGCCCGTCCCCGGCGGCCCGTAGAATAGGATCCCCTTGTGCGGCCTGATGTGGAGCTTGCGGAAGATCTCAGGGTGGGTTATGGGCAGCTCCACCGACTCACGGATCAGATCTATGGTCTCGCGCATCCCACCGACGTCCTCGTAGCGGGTCGCAGGCACGTTGCGGCTGCCCGGCGCCGTGCCGCTCGCCGCAGCGACCCCAGCTCCCCCACTCCGCACGCTCCTTGCGAGGCGTTCGATGAGCCCCTCCCTGTCTTCCTGCGGGGCGGCCTCTTCGCGCCCGTCGCGCGTCTTCACGACCTTCCAGCCCAAGAGTTCGCCGTCTTCCCTGTAACCCCAGGACTGGTCCCTGTTAGGATCTATCCTCTCAGGTAGGCGGGCCACGATCTCGGCGGTCGAGTCGAGGTCGAGTATTGGGCACCTGACGCACGGGCCGAGGTCCGAGAGGACGCGCTCGGTAATGGCGTCCTTGTCCACCTCGAATGCGGCCTCATCGCCCATCTTGCCGAAGGCGTACCACGAGTTGCCGGTGAGATGGTCGTTGTCGTAGACCCGGATCTGACGGCAAGGGAAGAGCTGCTTGTCCGCAAGGGAAAGTGGCGTGCACCACTCCCTCGCCGCCCTCCCGGAGCGCTGTTTGCGCAGGAAACACCTCATGCCCCCGAAGAGCTCCTCCGCCGAGAGCTGGGCCCCGTCGGCCGCATACTCGGCATCACCCTCGCCGCGCAGGAGTCCGGAGAAGTCGTCGAGGAGCCGCCAGTCGGAAGGGAGGTCCAGGTCCACACAGACCTGCGCCGTACCGTTCGCGCCATCGACGTGGTAGGAGGGGTGGCGGGAAGCAAGGGCCGCGGCCCGGCCGAGGTGGCCTTCGGATCTCAGCGGGAAACCGACTCTCACAAGCATGGCCCGCAGATTCTAACCCACGCCACCCGGACCCGTCGGTGATTGCAAAGAGGTTTAAACCTCTTTGCAAGCATTTCAGCATGCTCAGCACTTCAGCTTGTCAGTTTTTTGTTTTCGCTGAGAGCCTACCGCTTATGGCCGAATGTGCACTTCGCGGTGGGCCAAATACTTCTACGAATCGCTGTAGGTTTTCCAGCGCCGGTCGATCTCTTCCCAGCTCGGTGGAGGGCCTGGCAGTTGGGCTCCCGACGTGTCGTGCAGGGCTTCCAGCAACAGTGCCAGGTACCGGTGGCGAAGCTGTCGGGTACGATCCTCATCCGCCACCCGGACGGCAGCCAGTTGCTCGAGCAACAGGGCGATGTCGTCGACCTCGATGTCCGCCCGGATGGCGCCAGCGGCCCTGGTGCGCTCGAAAAGCCGCACGTTTAGCCCCTGCGCCCGCTCGCTGTCACGGTACAACTCCTCCGTGGGGGTGAAGGTGCCAGCCAATCGCAGGGTCAGCGAGTGGGTGTCGGCGTCAACGATGCGGCGCATGAAGCCCGCGAAGGCGGCCCAGGGGTCGCCATCGTCAGCAAGGGCGTCCTCGACGGCGGCCGTGTAGGTTCGCAGGCCGTCGGCGGAGAGCCGCCGGAGGAGATCCTGCTTGCTCCCGTAGCGTCTGTAAAGGGCGCCGATGCCAACACCAGCCCGCCCGGCCACCGCCGAGATCGGCGCCCCAGGGTCGGCGACGAACACCTCGCGTGCAGCTTCGAGGATCAGTTTGTCGTTGCGCGCCGCCTCAGCCCGCCGGCCGCTCATCGGGGCGGGCGTGGTCCCGGTAGTCGTTTCCTTCTCTACGACTTCTTTTTCCATAACTCCAACATATCATATCTTGAACGGAACAGTCCGTTCAAGTATAATGCGGAACAGAAGGTTTTGTTCCGCAAACATCAACAAGGTGAAGTGCGAAGAGAGGAGCATCATGGATTGGAAGCTTGAGTTGGTGGCGATCCCCGTCTCCGATGTGGATCGCGCGAAGGTCTTCTATACCGAGAAGGCGGGCTTCAACGCGGACCACGACCATACGGTCAGCGACGAGCTTCGCTTCGTTCAGTTGACACCACCTGGATCGGCCTGCTCGATCGCGATAGGGACGGGGATCGTGGAGTCGCAGCCTGGCTCGGTCCGGGGAGTGCAACTGGTCGTCTCGGACATAGACGCCGCACGCCAGGAGCTCGTCGATCGGGGAGTTGAGGTCAGCGAGGTTCAGGAGCTCCCCGGGGGCTCGTTCGTTTTTTTCAGCGATCCAGACGGCAACGGCTGGGCCGTGCAGCAGGGCGCCTGAACCCTTCATTTCCAGTTCGCCGCTGTTAACGACACGACCATACCGAGAGGAGACCGTGACCATGACTAACGACCGTAAAGATGCCGAGATCCGGCCGTTTCGGATCGATATTCCCCCAAGCTGACCTCGACGACCTGAATAACCGTCTGGCCCGCACTCGCTTCCCCGACGAGCTGCCCGGCGTCGGATGGAGCAGAGGAGTTCCGGTCGCCTACCTCAAGGACCTCGCGGAGTACTGGCGCACTGTTTACGACTGGCGCGAACACGAGGCGAAGCTCAACGAGTTTCCCCAGTTCACGACTGAGATCGACGGACAGAATATCCACTTCTTGCACGTACGATCGCACGAGCAAGATGCTCTGCCCCTAATCCTCACCCACGGCTGGCCTGGCTCTGTCGTGGAGTTTCTGGACATCATCGGGCCACTCACAGACCCTCGCGCCCACGGCGGCGATCCGGCCGACGCCTTTCACTTGGTGATCCCGTCGCTGCCTGGCTTCGGGTTCTCCGGGCCGACCCGCGAGGCCGGGTGGACCGAGCAGCGCATCGCGGCCGCCTTCGCCGGGCTGATGCGTCGGCTTGGCTACGAGAGTTACGGTGCCCAGGGCGGCGACGTCGGCGCCGGGGTCTCCCCGGACCTGGGCCGGGTTGCCCCCGACCATGTTGTCGGAGTCCACGTCAATGCCGCCACTATCGGTTTTATGCCGTTCCCGCCGCTTGACGACGCCGAGCTGGCCCAACTCACCGACTCAGAGAAAGCCCGCGTGGAGCGGATCGGCGAGTTCATGTCCGAGGACTTCGGCTACGCCCAGATCCAATCCACCCGGCCGCAAACCCTGGCCTACGGGCTGACCGATTCGCCGGCCGGCCAGCTGGCCTGGATCGTGGATAAGTTCAAGGAATGGACGTTCCCCTCCGCGGCGTTGCCCGAGACCGCCATCGACCGGGATCGCCTGCTCACCAACGTGATGCTCTACTGGCTCACAGGCACCGCAGGCTCCTCCGGCCAACTCTACTTCGAGGGCGCACACTCCGGCCATTGGCCGGAGCCGTCTAGTGTGCCCACCGGCGTCGCGGTCTTCGCCGAGGACATCGCCATCCGGCGCTTTGCGGAACAGAGCAACAACATCGTGTACTGGTCGGAGTTCGACCGGGGCGGTCACTTCGCCGCGATGGAGGCACCTGACCTGCTTACCGGCGACGTGCGGGACTTCTTCCGCCCGCTTCGATGAAGGCCGAGGTTCTCGGGCGGCGCGCTCAACCGCACCCGACTGGAGCGTCACGTGTCAGGAGGTCCGTAGCCTCTCAGGCTTGCGTTGCGTGACCACCCGGGCTAACTTTCCTGTGCCCTTCGAAGAGAACAGGAGACCTTTTGAGTGAGCACGAGAGCAACCCGCCGGTCTCGACCGGCAGGGGCGACGACGGGACGACGACTCTGCTCGGGGCGGGACGGATGGGTAAGGACGACCTACGGATAATCGTGCTCGGCGACGTGGACGAGGCGAGCTCCTTCCTCGGCCTGGGTCGCACCGAAGCGGATGATGAGGTCGGAAAGCTCTTGATCGAGCTGCAGCGTCTCCTCTACCGCGTCATGGGCGACGTGGCGATGCCCGAGGAGGACAACGTGGTCGGCGAGGATGACCTGAAAATCCTTGACGGCGCCCTCGAAGAGTGGCGCGGCCGAACCGAGATCCCCAAAGAATTCGTCATCCCCGGAGAGAGCAGGCTCGGCGCGCTCCTCGACGTCGCCCGCTCCGTTACGCGCCGCGCAGAACGTAGCCTCGTCGCCGCCGGATACGCAGACGAGCATCCCTACGCCGCGCGTGTCGTCAATCGCCTCTCCGACCTCCTCTTCGTCCTCGCACGTAACGCCGACGGCGGGAACGTTCTCTCGAAGGGGTAGGGACGGTTCGCGAACAGCTCGATCAGGCCGGTTTGTCCACCCATTCGGGGTCGGGTGTGATATGGGGCTCGGGGTGTGGTCCTGGGCCGTCGAGGCCGGTGGAGGTGACGGTCAGTAGGACGCGCACCTTTATGTCGTGGTCGCATAGGGCCTGGCAAGAAAGCCTGACTTGCCCGAGGAGGTTGCGCTTCTCGAGCACATCGTGTTCGGCCTTCGTCATCTTTTCGGGCTCGCCCTCCAGGTACTCAATCCTGCAGGTCGTGCACCTGGCGTAGGAGCCGCAGCGATGCAGGATATCCACCCCCGCCTCCTCCTCTATGGCGAGGACCAGCCGCTTTCCTTCCTCTACGTCGAACGTACCAGTGTCTTCGACCTCGATCCTGGGCACTCGCCCTCCCTCCTGTAGCCGCCTTCCGCATCTAACCACGCCTGCAGACCAGGAGCGAATGCCAGGCCGCAGACTTTCGGGGTTATACGTCTCCAAAACCGTAAGTGGATCGGCTAAACTGGCGATTCACGAAAGGGGGTCACGCTTGGATCATCGTCCGCCCTCCATAAAGGTAGACAAGCCCTGGGGCAGGTTCGAGCAGTACACGCACAACCTGCCGTGTACGGTCAAGATCATCACCGTCGCTCCCGGCGGCACTCTATCGCGCCAGTACCACCACCGCCGCGACGAGCTCTGGGTCGTTCTGGACGAGGGAGCCCAGGTACAGCTCGGCGAAGAGGTCCTCGAGCCCGAGACCGGGGAGAAGGTGTTCATCCCGCGAGGGACGGTGCACAGGCTCTCCACGCCCGGCGAAAAGGAGGTGCGAATTCTGGAGATCTCCTTTGGGGAGTTCGATGAGGAGGACATCGTCAGGCTCGATGACGTCTACGGCCGTGTGCCGCAATGACGTTTCTGGTGTAGACCCCGGTGAGCTTCAGAGACGAAGAGGAGTCCCGACGCGGCGGGCACGCACAAAAGCCCGGCGGTCAGGTACCCACCGGGGCGGAGAGGGAACGCGGGCGGCACTCCCGCGTGTCCCCGCTGCTCTTGTTGCTCGCCGTGCTTCTCCTGGCGCTGCTCGCGGTAGCCGCGGTTCTCCTCTGGAGGTCCCTCGGCGAGAGCATCTCGGGCACCAGCGTCGCAAGGGATTCCATAGATTCAGCCGGTCCGGAACCGCGCTTGCGACTCGCCAACGCCGCAGGACAGGTGCGCGTCGAGGGCATTGAGGGATCCAGGTCCGTAGATTATGAGGCTACGCGATACGCGATGGCCGCCGACCCTGCCGCCGCCAAGCAGCGGGCCTCCGAGGTGCCCGTGGACATCTCCCGTGAGGATTCGAAGATCGTCATCGAGACGGACGGAGGCGAGGATACGGGGGCCGACTACACGCTCGGGGTACCGACCGGCGGCTCCGTCGAGGTCGAGTCCGAGGCAGGAGACGTCGAGGTCTCGGGCATCTCGGGCAACGTGACGGTCGCAGCCGAAGCCGGGGACGTGACAGTCAGGGACGTGGGTGGCGACATCAAGGTCGAAGCCCCTCGAGGAGATATCAGCGTCGGAGACGTCAACACAGATACCGGGGGCGCGGATCTCGAGGTCGCCTCGGGGGATATTTTCCTCGAAGACATGATCCTGGGCACCCTCGAAGCCAGCGTCGAGGCCGGCGACGTCACCCTCTCAGGGCGTTTCTCCGGCGGCGGCAGGGTCTCCGTGGAGACCGGGGACATCATCGCCAGGCTTCCCCCCGAGGATACGAGGGACCTGATACTCCAGACGCGCGTCGGCAGCGTCTTGCGCGAGCCTCCGGACTCCGACGGGCAGGGTTCGGAAACACAGAAGCAGCAAGGTTCGTAGTGGTCCGCAGGGACCCTCGCGGAGACGTGGGATACAGCGTTGAATCGCCTGAAGACTTCTGGGGTGCCCTGCGAGGAGTCTGGTTCGCCCCGGTCCGCTTCTTCAGGGGGCTCGACCCGCAGGGAGGGGTGATCCGGCCCGCCATCTTCGCCTCCGTGGTCCTCTACCTAGACCTGCTCCTCGAAGCGGTGCTCCAGATGCTCTGGCTCCGCGAGTTCAACTACGCCATGATCTACACCCCCTTCCTCGCGCTCGTGGTCGCCATCGTGCTCGCGCCGCTGCTCATCGCGGGATTTGCGATCCTCGTTATGGTCATCCTCGGGGGAGGCACGCTCTCGCGCGGTAGCTTCTTCCCCCTATTCCGCTCTCTAGGCTACGCGAGCGGGATAGGGTTCGCGCTCTGGATCCCCTTCGCCCCCCTCCTCGCTGTCCCCTACGGCGCCTTTGTGGCCACCGTCGCCGTAAAGGAGACCATGAACGTCACCTGGGCCAGGGCCGCCGCCGCAACCCTCATCCCTCTCGGGGCCGTCATCCTGACGGTACTGGCCTTGCTCGGCCCCGGCGAAGCCACGAGCTTCCTTGTAAACCCACCAGGGAGCTGAACTAGCATCTCAGCACGCGCCCTGTCGGGCGCTTTCAGCACTTCAGCATTTCAGCTTCCGTATGCCCAGACACTGGCTGACCGGCTGACAAGGCGGCAGAGCCGCCGTGCTGACAAGCGGAGGCGCTAGCCGGAGCGTGCTGACATGCTGGCCAACGCGAGCGCCGCGAGCAGCGCCGACCCTCGCGGCAGGACTTCCTCGTCGAAGGCGAACCGGGGCGTGTGCAGCCCCGAGACGTCCTCGCCGACGCCGAGCCAGATAAATGCTCCTGGCACCTTCTCCAGGAAGTACGCGAAGTCCTCGGCGCCCATCGAAGGGTTGGGCAGCTCGAGGACGGCCTCACCGCCGAAGAGGTCCTCTGCTACGCCCAGGGCGCGGTCAGCCGCACCTCCGTCGTTGACGGTGACGGGGTACGAGAAGGTGTAGTCCAGATTCGCGTCGCCGCGCATCCCCTTCGCGACGCCGCGGGCCAGGGCCTCTATACGCCCCGGCATCCTCTCGCGGAGGTCCTGGTTCAGGGTCCTGACCGTTCCCCCGAGGCGGGCCTTCTCGGGGATGATATTGAAGGCCGTTCCGGCGCCTATCTCCCCCACAGTAAGGACGGCAGGCTCGACAGGGTCTACCTCCCGCGAGACGACGGTCTGCAACGTCGTCACCACCTGTGCCGCGATGACTACGGCGTCGGCTGCGAGGTGGGGCATCGCACCGTGCCCTCCCGAGCCTCTGATCTCCATCTCGAAAGCGTCGGCGGCGGCCATGATCGGACCTGCCTTCGTCGCCACCTTCCCTAGCGGCAACCCTGGCCACAGGTGCAGCGCGAAGATGGAGGAGACATCGTCTGCCACCCCCTCGTCGACCATGACTCTCCCTCCGCCTCCACCCTCCTCTGCGGGCTGGAAGACGAACTTTACGGTGCCGTCGAGGCGGTCCCTCATCCCCGAAAGCGTGTGGGCCGCGCCGACGAGCATGCTGGTGTGCCCGTCGTGGCCGCAGGCGTGCATCCTGCCTTCTATCTCCGAGGAGAAAGGCAGGCCAGTCTCCTCCTCTATCGGGAGGGCGTCCATGTCAGCCCGCAGCGCCACCGTCGGTCCGTCCCTCTCCCCCCTGAGCGTGGCGACGATCCCGTTCCTCGCGACCCCTGTCTCTAAGTCGAGGGGCAGACCGTCGAGGGCCGCGAGCACCTTTTCGGCGGTCTTCTCCGTATCGAAACCCAGCTCGGGCTCGCGGTGAATGTCGCGGCGGAGTGCGACGATCCTCTCTCCGACATTTTCTTCGATCTCTTGCTGCAAGCCTTCGAACCTCTGAGACACGTCCACAAAGTCTCCTCTCATAGCGGCTTGGAAGGGTTCACCCTTCCAATCCGCGCTGGTCAGCTAGTCAGCATTTCAGCAGGTCAGCTTTTTGTTTGCTGACGGGCTGACACCGCTGCGGCGGTGCAAAGGAAAGGTACCATAGAGCGTGTCTCAGACTGCGGTCTTTGGTGACCAGACGGTCGGCTCGCGTGGCAGGCGTTTCGGGTCGAAGCGGGCGATTAGGTCGTCCGTTGAAGGCATCTCCCCGACTCTGGCGAGGCCGAGCGAGCGGGCCATCCAGGCACGCACCTCGTCGGGCCCCTCATCCCGCTCCGAGAGCGTGACGGCGCCGTGACGCTTGGCGAGACGCTGTCCGTCCGGACCGAGCACGAGCGGGACGTGGGCGTATCGGGGCTCTGGCAGGCCGAGCAGTCGTGCCAGCAGGATCTGACGGGGGGTCGAGTCCGTGAGATCCGCGCCCCTCACCACCTCGCCTATCCCCTGCGCGGCGTCGTCGACAACGACGGCAAGCTGGTACGCAGGGGTGCCGTCGTTGCGGCGCACGACGAAGTCGTCCACCGCTTCCTCGAAACGGCCGAGCAGCCGGTCATCGAAGACTATTCGGGCTCCGTCCGAACGTACCCGCAGCGCTGGAGGGCGTCCGGAGGCCTCGCGCACGGCGCGTTGAGACATGGTCAGTTCACGGCAGGTTCCGGGATAACGGTCTGAAGCCGGGATACCGTGCGGCGCAGAGGCTGCTGCCCGGATCTCCGCCCGCGTACAGTAGCAAGGGTAGAGTAGTCCGTCGGTATCGAGCCTGGCTATGGCCTCGAGGTACAGTTCCATCCGCCCCGACTGGCGCACCACAGGACCGTCCCAGTCGAGTCCAAGGGCCCTGAGATCGGAGAGCTGTGCCTCCTCTGCGCCAGGACGTACCCGCGAGCGGTCGAGATCCTCCACACGTACCAGGAATCGCGCCCCGGCCGAACGCGCGAACAGCCACGCCAGGAGCGCGGTCCGCAGGTTCCCGAGGTGGAGCTGGCCAGTGGGGCTCGGCGCGAAGCGTCCGTCGGAGGCGTTCTTCTCCCTGTATCCATGCTGCTGTCTGGGTGGCGAGGTTGGCAGGGAAGTCTACGGGATCCAGACTCGGGCCGGTGATTCTGTGAGGAGAGACGCCAGGACGACGTCTTTGACGCCGAGGCGCCAGAGTTCCCGGGTGATGACGGCGGCGTCGGACATACTGCGGCCTGGTTCGACGCCGGTTATGAGGGCGGCTGTTCTGGCCCTCTGCG